>JBCLQJ010000001.1:0-382876 GCA_041223545.1 Lachnospiraceae bacterium 62-35
AATCATTGGATATGCTTAATTCTTCCCATTTTGTCTGCTTTGTTTCCATGTCTCCCATTTTATCCACCTGCTTTCTTTCCATAAACCACTGCCGGAAAACTGTGTATTTTTCAAAATTCCTATTATCTATTTTTATTATACACAGACTTCCGGCAAATTACAATAAGCCGAGAACCTGTCTCCCGGCATTTTTTCCTTTTTAATCTTTCAGGATAATCTGCGGCACACGTTTCCCGGTCTTTATTGTAAAAAAATTGAAATTTTCCGTTTTCAATTTCAGAATAAAATTTATATCAGTAGAATGAATCTTAACTATAAGTCCATAATACTAACCCCATGGAAGTCTCAGCCTCTCATGGGGTTAAACATACAACTCTTATTCTCCCTTATCTTCCAGAACTTCCGTTCCCTTTCGCCCTTACTTATGGTACGGCTAAGCGACACCTCACTTTCCAAGGCTAAAGTCATTCTGATATGAAAATCTTCCTCCAATATTTGGCACTTGTCTTGTGAACATGTTTCCGTGGACAGAAGCACATTCAACAGTTTCAATAAATCCGTACCCGAATCTCCCTCTTTCCCAAGACAAATCATGACAGCCGCCATCAAATCATAATCCGCTTTTCGTTCCTTTACACTGCCCACCAGATTTTCTTCCGCAATGTAATAACGGGTAATGCTGTTTTCACGGCTCTTTGGTGGGTTCATGCAAATCCATATGCTGTATACTTTTTTGATATTCTCATAGTGGGAATTTGTAAACTCTGTTCCATATTGAGCGGAAATCATCCGGCTGCAATAATAGATTCCCCTCTTTATCAGCGGATAACCTGGATAAAAATCATTTTGAGCCTCAATATTAATTATGAGGCGAATCCATTCCCCAGATACAGGAGCGATTGCAAGAAACCGAATATCATACCAACATGCCACTATATTTTTTCAGTCTTTCAGAATATCAAGCTTATTCTGATAGCACTCCTCAGAAACACTGCACCCGATCTCAAATCCCCATTGTTCCGCCCAGTTCCCCTGTAAGATAATCTGTGGCACATTTCTTCCGCTCTTTGTTGTAAATGAATATGCTTTCATTCTCCAGGTAGCCACAGTATCATCCGAACATGTATCCTCTGCCACCATCAGGAACCGTATCTTTTCCACAAACTCCCTTCGTTCCGCCTCTGATTTTAAATTTTCATATTCCGCCACAATGTACTGATTTAAATTGTTTTTCATCTTTTTTATCCTTTCTCAGTTATTTGAAAGCACAAGCTCTAAATCCATTGTCTGAATCCCCAATTCTCGGAACATAAAAACAGACGGCGCACCGTCTGGGGCTGTGTGCCGTCATTGTTCTATAAAAATCGAATCAGTTCATCTGACAGTTTCAATTTGATGGAATCTATGTTTCGGTACTTGTCAATAGCGGGGTGTTGATTTTCTCCATTTCTTTGCTCTGGGCATCTTTCTCTTTTAAATCGTTTTGCTTTAATATCCAGTGTTCCCGGTTGACTCCCGGCAAGAATGCTTTCAATCAGCACTTCCTGTTGTTCCTGCCATGTACGATGTATTTTAACTGCAAAACCCGTCTACTTCTTTAAAGAAATAGATTTGGTAACGGGCGTTTTCCTCATCCTGCTCTTTTGGAAGACCTCCCGATAATGAGGTAATGGTCAGCGTTTCGATCCCGTCATAATCAATCCATAACGCTGTTCCTGTCGTCGTATCTGTAACCATAAGGGCATCGGATGTGGCGCTCTTTTTAATCCATCCCCCAAAAACAGAATTGCCATTTTTGCTAATCTCGATATATTGTTCCATGCTATCGGATGCATACTCAATTTCCGCTGTCATGATGGTTTCGCCGGCCTTATTTTTTGCAGAATAGGTTCCGGGCATCCATCCCAATTCAAATGTTGTCTTCCAATTCTGATTCACCGTCTGCACCACGCCGTCTACAACCCATTGCCCATCAGAATTGACGGTATGGGAAGTTTCCTCCACAAAGCGCCTGCGCAGTTCCTCATAATATCCCGTTTTGGATGCGTCCTGATTGTGATAGGCATCCACCTGATAATGATTCCAGAAATATGTACTCAAATTTCCATTCCCATCTTCGTCATGCACAATTGTATCGGTATCCAAATAACCATACTTGTTAAAATGGTAAAACTCCGCGATCCCATCCCCATTGCTGTCAATTGTCGCCCAGGTGCTGGTAAGTTGATACGGCGTGTTAAAATCCGTCGTTGCGATAAAACCGTCTGGATTGTAATAGAACCATCCATTACGGTCCTGCCGCCATTGTGATTGGTCATTTTGATAGTCATAAACAAATTCTGTATAATTCGGCTGTACGGTTGTACGTGCCCATGCGGTAGATGACAAAGAAGCCGTCAGCACAACTGTTGCGATAACCCCTGCAACGTTTCGTTTTATTCCCATTTCCATTTCCTCCTCTTATTCCTTCTGGATCCCTTTTCAGATAATGATAGCATATTGAAAAATAAAAAGCAATCCTACACCACATTCTTTTATAAGATGCACTCCAACTGACAATCAAAAGGTTCCGCTGCAACGTGCTCGGATCCCATACCTCTGATTCCACGCATCCCATTTTCTGATAAAACGCCTGACTTTCAACAGACAAATGAGCGGATATATAACTTCTTTGCTCCCTCTTTCTTCGCCCATTCTTTTGCCACAAATACAACGTCTGGATATTGACATTCTGAAACGCCTGTGCTATGTGTTGGAGTGCAGTCTGACTGATTTGATAGAATATATCCCGCCAGAAGAAACACAGACTCTGCAATAAAAGCTACGTTGTAAGAACTTTATTGTCATGAACAGTAAAACCCTATGGAAGCACACACTCCCATGGGATGTTATTGTTTGAAATTTTTGGCGTCAGATGCATATGTCGATGTTCCATACCGCTTTTATCAGTTCAGCTATCAGACTGTTCATAGGAATAACGCGGTTGTCCACAGGAAGAGGGAAAAGTCAGCTCGCTGTTTTAGTAGACGAAATCAAGGCCAGCAAGATATCTCACTTTGAACTTATCCTACAGGGATAAAAACTGCCCTTTACTTTCCAGGCGTTGTGATGGTGGTGAGGCCGTCGCCGGAAAGGATACAGTGCATAAGACACTCTTTTTATATTTCCTTCTGCTCTTCTTCCAAAAGAATGAGACTGTTTTCGTTAAATGGGCATTGGAATAACAGTCCATCCCTAAAAACAGGCTGCAATTCCAAAGACAATGAACTGCGCAGGAATGGATTGTCAGACATGCTCTAGCTTACATAGTGAGACAAATCTTTTATTTTATGATAATGTCCACGGCTGGAATCCGGAAAATATTGATTGGAAAATGTTCCCGGAACCATGATTGTGAAATCTAGGCTATTTAATCCATTGTATCTTATTTTTAGCACATCCCCTGTCTCGGTATCTTGAACAGCATACTCATACATAGTTCCCTCAACCGGAATCATCACCCCGCTGAATAAGGTTGTCTCATAATTTGATTCTGGGTGAATCCGGATATAGTCTGAACCATCCTCGCTGAACCAGCCCACCTTGGCAGAAATAACGGAACGATCTGTTGACACTAATCCATCCCTATAGGTTCCATAAATCCAACCTGTTTCAAAATCTGTTTTCTTTTTCTGCTCAAATGTATCAACCACTCCATTGACAACAGCAGCTCTATTTTCATTGACAGAAGTTATGCCGATAGTTGTATTGACTGCCAGATAACCATTCTCATAGAAATAATAGCCCTCTGCAATTCCATCCCCATTACCGTCAATAAAGGCCTGCGTGCCGGCAATTCCCATATTCGTATCTGGATTTATAAACTTCCATCCAGTTCCGTCATGCTGCCATGCTGATTCATCCACATAAACCCCATACCCACTGTTATAATTCCAGCCGGCAAATGCGGTTGTGTTCATGGAAATGGCCAGTGCCATTGCGCATAATATTCCTATTAAATTTTTCCCCTTCAATCTTATTTCCTCCTTATTTATGTTTGTACAAATATAATATATTATCCTGCTCATTACAATATCATTCCTACGTTAACAGCGGTGAGGAATAAATTTTATGAAAGAACATACATTCTGTATTTTTGCTGTGAATGGTTATCCTGAATGATTAAAAAGTATGGGTGGCTTGTTAGTGTGGAATATGATAAAATATAGGCAGGACCGGGAGGCGAGACCATGAGTATAGACACTACCATAGCAAAGAATATCTGTATGGAAGATGAAAAATCAGGTTATGATGCGGCCTGTAAGCGGCTGCTTTCGGAAAATATTATTTTAGCATGGATTATGAAGAACTGCCTGGAAGAATACCGTGACCGTGACTGTGATGTGGATGAGATTTCGGAGAAATATATTGAAGGCATGCCACAGGTAGGAGAAGTAGCAGTTGCCCCAGATGAATCTAATGGTATTTCTATAGATACAAGGAGCTGGAAATGAAGATTATATTAGAATGACTCAGACATTGGAAAGTGAGGTGTCGCTTATGTGTAATTTGAGTAAGGGTGTGGAGGAGAAAGGGATTCAGAAGGGACTTGATAAAGGAATAACAGCTATGATATTAACTTTAAAAGAGTTACAAATATCGAGTGATGTTATTTTAGAACAAATTTGTGAGAAATTTGACTTGATAGAAGAAACAGCAAGGGTATATTTGAAAAAAGTAAACTGAGCATTACAGGGCAGAACATTTTAACGGTGTTCTGCCTCAAATAATACTACAAGATTTTCCATACTTAGGATTCTTATAGAGATCTGTATTATATAAATAGGAATAACTGTGTAAGTGTAGATAGAGAAAAGAAGGCAATGATTGTATCGAAGTCCCATTGGAGTACATGTTAATAGAATGGCTATGCAGACTTTGCCTTAACATGTTTTAATACAGTTTCAGCTTTTAGGAATAGAGGGTCATAAATGATTAAAGTTGGAGATAAGATTGGAATTGTCTGCTGTTCAAACGGGCAGAAACGTTCCTATATTGAAAAAATAAAATATTTAGAAACTACTTTGTTAAAAATGGGAATTCATTCTTCCTTTAGTGATTGTATCTATGAAAAAGAAAATGTTTTTACTGGCACTGTAAACGAGCGTGTAAAGGCAATTTTGAAATTTTACATGGATGATGAGATAAAAGGAATATTTGACATTTCAGGAGGTGATATTGCGAATGGGATATTGCCGTATCTTGATTACGATTTAATTGCAAATAGTTCAAAGATTTTCTGGGGATATAGCGATTTGACAACAGTTATTAATGCGATCTATTCCAAGACGGGGAAAGAATCAGTATTGTATCAAATTCGCAATCTTATATATGACAATAAAGAAGAACAGATAGCAAATTTCCGAAATACGGTAGTAAATGGCAGGAATGACTTGTTTCAAATAAATTATCGGTTTATTCAACAAAAAGAAATGCATGGAATTGTGGTTGGCGGGAATATTAGATGCTTTTTGAAACTGGCAGGCACAGAATTTATGCCGGATTTAGAAGGGAAAATATTGTTGTTAGAAAGTTATAAAGGAATAGTTCCTCAAATAGAGACATATTTACGCCAATTACAGCAATTAGGAACCTTTGAAAAGGTGGCAGGCATTTTGTTGGGGACTTTTACACAAATGAATACAGAAAAATGCATTCCTACAGTAGAAACGCTTGTCAGTGAAATCGCAGGAAAAGATTTACCAATTGCTGTAACAGAAGACATAGGCCATGGAACTGATTCAAGAGGAATTGTAATTGGTCGGGAGCTATATCTGAGATAGTGCTATTTTACAGAATTCATGCCTTGCCCTGCGGCATAGACCAAACTATCATAAATAGCTATTGCATCTTCTGAGTAAAAGAAATTACTATAGATGGGGATAGAAACATAGATTCTATGAAGGTGAGGCTTTCAGGCGTCTTAATAGGATTCTTACATAATAATGGTGGCGCACCAACAGATGGTGTGCCATCTGTTTTTATATTCAGGAAATTTAGCTACGGGAAGCTGAGAGAGCGGTAGCGGAGTGAGATAGGGGGCATTATCTGTGTGGAGTGCTATTCCAATAAGCTGATTATGGTGAAAGAATAAAAGATAAAAGGCTAAAAGGGAAAGAACAAAAATGCTGGGGGACAGGTTCTCCATTTATTGTAATTTGCCAAAAGACTGTGTATAATAGAACGAGAGAAGATTGGAGGGACAAGAAGGTTAGAGAATTTTTCAGTGGAGAAGGTGAAGAAAAGCAGATAAAGAAAATAAAAAACAAACATAGAAACAGAGCAGATGGGAAGTTTGGAATCAATATAGCGACTACAATTAATACAGATGATGTGTATGTAAGGGACAATAAAGAGGTTGTACAAAGGCATCTAAACCGATGACTCGTCAGATAAACAGAATAGATTCATTGCAAAAGGATTCCCATAAAGGAGAACTGGAGAAACCAGCAAAAAACAGGAAATGGAGGCATGGGTTATATGATATTGGAAATGTGCGCAGGGAGAAGATAATTATGGTATGACTAAAGCTTTTAGTAAAATCAACTATTCAAGAGATAAAATGATGGAAAAAGCTTAGCTTGTAATAGGTTGAAGAAATTTAAGAAAAAATTTGTTTTTCAAGGAATTTTACGCACTTAGGGCTATTATAGAAAAATATACCATAAATAGTTTTTTCGCATATACGATTAAAATTTATACGATTATAAGGAGAAAAGATATGAATCGATTCCGATGGATGTTTATAGGGGCTGTGTTAGCCTGTTTAGCTAGTATGACCAGCTGTAATATGCTTGGAAAAATGGAAACAAGGGAAATCAGCGACTATCTGGAGTCTCGGTATGGGTCCCAAGACTTTGAGATTGAGAAGGAAGAGACAGATGGAGCTTCCTCTTATAGAGTGACGCCCACAGGATATCCAGAAGTCACATTTACAGTAGAAGAAGGTGAAATAGAGGAAAGCATGGACTGGAAATACCATGACGATTATGCATCCCAGATGCTTTATGGGGGAGCAGAACGCCTGGGACTTTCTTATGAAAAGGGAGCAGAAGGCTATGACATATTTATCCTCTACCAGGACTATAATTCCCTAGACTCTCTGGCTGAGAAGGTAGAAAAACTAGTAACAGACTGTATGGAAAGCAAGGCTTTTGAAAAAATGAGAAATACATGTCTGATGGTGATTAAGCCAGAGGCAGAGACAAATCCAGATTTTCCAGGATATCAGGTACGGATTGATACACGATACACCTATCCAGTGGATAAAAGGTTTGGCGTTATGGCTTCCCAGTTGTCTCCTGGGCAGTTAAAAGAGGATTTAAGACTGTGCCATATCTATAATACATATAACTACACCATTGCAAGAGATGCCAGTCTGTTTTCTGCTGCTGATGTAGAGCGGTACAAGGCAATGTGTACTGGAGCTATGGGAACAGGAGATGATGGAAGTATAGCAGTATATGATATGGTAGATCAGGATGAGCAAAAACTGAATTTCGGCGGAGCCTACCAGATTTTGTCAGCAGAGGGGCTTGTAACAGAAACAGCAGAGGATAGCTTTACTGCATCTGGAAATGGAATGACATTAAAATTCTCCAGAGAGTTTGATGAAGGAAGGCCGTCAGTTTCCTATGAGATTTTAAGCGGAGGCGAGGAGTTTGAGGAAAGGGAGAGAGAAGGCGACTCCCATCATGCAGTAGCAGCTTTAACGGGTAAGACGATTAATTTTTCCACTCCAGAGAAAAAAGAGGCTGCTAAGGAGGAAGAGCGTCTGGAAAGGCTTCCGGAGATACAGAAAGCCTTTGAAAATGCAGGGACACAGGATCAGACAGGAACAGTAGGGGCAATAGAGGTTACACTGCTGGATGTGGAGCTTTACGAGCAATTGAAGGGAGGTTATTCTTCCTTTGTACAGTCAGATGAGGAAAATATATGGACTCGAATCAGGCTTAGGTTGAAAAACACAGGAAATATGGACGTACGGATTTTTTCTTCTTTCGTGATTTCCGGTTCAGACGATCAATTTTTTGGATTGGTTGCCGACAGAGAGGCCAATCTTTACCGCCCCACAGAGATTATAGGCTTAGGGCTGGAGGATATATATAGTAAGACTCTTCCGGCAGGTGAGACCATAGAGGGAGATGTTTATTTTGAATTGCCCAGAGACCTGGTATCTAAAGCGGATTCTCTAGTTCTGTATTATTTTTGTGGAACTGATACAGCCTCTATTCTACTTCCAGCAAAATAGCAATAAAATAAATAATGAGATTTGCTATGAAAGTCCCGAACAGCAGCCATGATAAGGTATGCCCGTATACACTGAGTCATGGACATTGGACGAGTAAGCGGGTATGAGCAGGGAGACAGGCAGCTTGGATTGTGAATGTGGGCAGTGGCTGCAAGAGCTGCCAGCATTCGCAGTCAACCTTTATGTAGGATGATGTAGACAATGCACATGGAGGTTTAAGAATAAACAGATGTATGGTCCTATAAAAGCATTGGGATTTAAAGGAGGAAAATTTTATGAAACGTAATGTCAGGATGTATCAATATTATTGGTTTAAGGCAGCAGCCGTTGGTATGATTGCTTTAGCAGTTTTTACAGGCTGCAAAAAGGCAGATACAGCTGATGATTATATCAGCATTGATGCAGCAAAGGAGGAAGCCTTAAAGGCAGCCTCTCTTTCTGAGAATCAGGTGGAATTTTCTTCTGCCAGCTTGGATTTAAGTCAAGATACCTCTTACTATCAGGTCATTTTTATAGAAAACGGGACAGAGCATACATATAATATTGATGCGCTGACAGGGAATGTGATTGGTGAATATCATAAGCCGTCAGATTCTTCAAAGGAGACTCCCCTGCCTGAAGGAAAAAATCCTACAACCCCATCTGACGGAAATGGGGAAGGCCAGACACAACAGACTCCTGTGCCGGAATCTCCAAAAACAGTGGAGGGACAGGAAAAGGCAGATGCAGCCCTTGCTACGGCTCTTTCCCATGCGGGACTGGAAGAGAGCAATATTCGTTTTCGCGAGATAAAGCAGGATATTGAAAATGGAAAAGCTGTTTATGAGGTGGAGCTGATCGCCGAAAACGGAGCAGAGTATGACTATGAAATCGATGCAGAAGATGGATCTATCCTAAGCTTTGACTATGATGGTAAAGGGGCTTTCCAAAGACGTGCGGCTGCTGATCAAAGAGAGATGATTTCTGAGGAACAAGCAAAGCAGATGATTTTGGAACATATTCCAGGAGCAAGAACAGAGGACATTGTGATGGTGCTTCGGGAGGATGATGGGAGAAAGGAATATAAGGGACGTCTTATGCATGATAACATGGAGTATGAATTTGAGATAGATGCTAGCAGTGGCTTTCTGATTGAATGGGAGGGTGAAAGAAGGCCATAAACTCTCAGAGGCTGCTCCTGGTTGAGTAATTTGGCCCAGGATTGGAAGAACAAGCCTCCGCTTTGTATAATATGGATTTTAATAGACAGGGTCTGGGAAGTTATCTGCTGCTATATTTTCTATCAAGCCGCTTTTCCTTATAGGGGCCAAAACAGAGATGATTGAGCTGGCTATGAGATCGTATTCTCTTATTCAGAAAACGGCTTTGAACAGATATGGGGGCTGACAGAATGATTTACCTTTTATGAAATCCGGCGGCGTAGTCCTCCGGATTTTAGTAATTGTTATAGGTGAGAGTGATCAGGCTGACAGCCCCTTCAGCTTATATCAACTTGTCTTGTTTATATCCAGGGAAAGCTGGCAAAGATATAAGCTTTATTTGGATATACGTTTAATAAGTGCCAAATCCTCTTTGGTAAGCTTTAAATTGGAGTTTAACGTCTGACCGTCAGGAGTGGTTACCTTGATTTCCATGATAGTTCCCTCTTCTATGGCGCGGTTTTTAACTGCATTCATAAATAGAGGGAATTTTGGATGGCGTTGGCAAAATGCCATCCATTCTGCATTCAGCTCTGCCAATATTGTAAGATTCATAGTATATTAATCTCCTTTCATATAAAAATCCTATCATAGAAAAGAAAAAACGTCAAATTTCAAATCAGGTTCCGGAAACTCTCCATGTAAGCAGGAAATGTAATAATATTTTAATAAATTAATGTGGCAATATATGGTATAATCTCTTATAGAGATGATACCGCGCTGATTTCTACCCTTTCAAAGAGAGATGAGTGCTGGGACGATTATGAAAGGAGAAGACAGATGTTAAAAAAAAGATGGGGAATCGTGACACTGCTTATCTTGATGAGCCTGTTTATATTAGGAAGCAGCTTTCAGGCTATGGCAAAGCGCAAAGACGATGATGATGAAGAGATAGAGAAGGAGGAGCTGGACGAGATCTCCGAGTTGTGGTGGGATGATAATGGAGAGGCTAACTGGGATATGATTGAAGGTGCATACCAGTATGAGGTGACTCTCTATCGAAATAGTTCTAAGGTAACTACAGTAAAGACCAAGGCAGAGAAATACAGATTTTATTCCAAAATGACAAGAGAGGGAGAATACACCTTCCGTGTACGTCCTCTTGCCAAGTCAAAGAGCAAGGAATATAAAGACGGCCGTTGGTCAGAATATTCAGAAACCTTTGACGTAGACGATGATTTTGCAGATGAGGCAAGGAAAAATAAGAAAGAATCCAATAGCAGCAGCACCAGCAGCGGCAGCAGTCCTGGCGAAAAGATAGGATGGCAGCAGGATAATATAGGCCACTGGTGGAGAAGGTCGGACGGAAGCTATCCAAAAAGCGAGTGGATGACGATAGAGAATAAGCAATACTATTTTGATCAAGCAGGTTACAGGGTGACCGGCTGGGTAGAAATTGAGGGAAAGCAGTGCTATTTTGATGTTTCAGGCGTATATCAGCCAGATGGCAGCAGCTCCAAGGAAGCTTCCGGAGAGTGGAAATCAGATAGCAGGGGCCGCTGGTGGCAGAGGCCGGATGGAAGTTATCCTGTCAATGAATGGCTGGAGCTGGGAGGAAAGTGGTATTTCTTTGAACCTTCTGGTTATATGAAGACAGGATGGGTATCCTGGAATGGGAAATGGTATTACTGCCAGCAGGATGGTTCTATGGCTGCAAGTACCTATGTAGATGGAAACTACTGGGTGGATGCAGATGGAGTATGCGACAGACGCTGAGCGTGGGAAGAGCTAGAGGCAGGCAATTTTTAGGTCTGACAAGATACTGCCGCTACAATACAGATAGGGTTGGGATAATAGGAAAACAGGAATGAAAATACTGTATGACAAGGATATCCGGGAGCCCTTGTTTGACTTTTTAGAGGAGCGTTACGGAAAGGTTAGGATTATTGAAGAAAAGCAGGTGGGAAGGTCTCGTGCTGATGTGGTCATGGTACGCCCGTCAAGCCTTACAGGAGTTGAGATCAAAAGTGATGCAGATACCTATGCGCGATTAGCGCGGCAGGTAAAAGACTATGACAGGTATTTTGACTATAATTATGTAGTGGCGGGATCAAGCCACGGCTGCCATATTAAAGAGCATGTACCAAAATGGTGGGGGATTATTACTGTAGAACAGGCAGAGGATGGACTGGATTTTTATATGTTGCGGGAGGCTGAAAAAAATCTAAACAAGGTTCCAAGGGCAAAGCTAGGCCTTTTATGGCGGCCAGAGCTTGCCCATATCCAGGAGATTAACCAGATGCCAAAATATAAAGAGAAAAGTAAAGCATTTGTGATTGATAAAATTCTTTTGAAGGTACCTGAAGCACAGGTTGATGAACAGGTCAGCCAGGAGTTATTTGAACGCGATTACACGAAAATAGCGGAGACCATAAAAGAATATAAACAGATGCAAAGAAAGAGGAGTTTTTCAAAAGCAAAAGTACTGAGAAGAAAAAAAGAGAGAAAATGAACATCAAAAGAATGCTGTTTCAAGTATGACAGGATAACAGAGAAATAAAAAGGGACTGTTGCAGAATCGGTTTTTATACAAAATATGGCAGAAATACTAGAATTTTTACACCATATCTTGTATCAATTGACTGTTTTGCAACAGTCCTTTTTTATTACTCCCTTTTCAGAAATATGTTCCCAATGTGTAAAGCTTAAAATGTAATGTATATTCTTTATATTCCATAATCAATCCCTCTCACAGCTTCCAATTTATAAATTTGATTATATAATTTTTGTTTGCCATTTACAATGCCAAGTTATAAGCCCATTTCCAGGGAGACTTTCACAGCAAAATAAGAGCTGACAATGAGCATAAATTTTGGACATCCCCTCATATACTGTGAGAAAGGAGGTCAGATAATGGAAAACAGGGACGGTCTTCTGCAGATTTTTGCACGAGATATTAGGGAAAAGCTGGAACGCCTTCCAGTGGATTATGGACAGGTACAGGAAATACGGCTAAGGATTTCATGCCCTCTTTTCCTGATATACAGAAATAAAGAAACATTTGTCAGTAGAGAGGGGGGAATTACCCAAAGGGAAGAAGAGGCTTATCCTGTTACCCGAAGGGATTTAAAGGAAACGGTAGAATGTATCAGCAGTTATTCCTTGTATGCCTTTGAAGAAGAGCTGCGTCAGGGATTTATTACGATTCAGGGAGGGCACCGAGTCGGACTTGCGGGCAAAGCTGTAGCAGAGGAAAGGAATATACGGACTTTAAAATACATATCCTTTATTAATGTCAGGCTGTCCCATCAGGTCAGGGGATGTGCAGACAGGCTTATGCCATTTCTATATGGAAACAAAACAGGAGAAGAGGGCATATACAACACCCTAATTATTTCACCTCCTCGTTGTGGGAAGACTACCCTTTTAAGGGATATGATCCGGCAGATTTCTAATGGGAGAGGTACAAGGAAGGGAATTGGTGTCGGTGTAGTGGACGAGCGTTCGGAAATCGCTGCCTGCTGGCGGGGAGAGCCTCAAAATGATATAGGGATACGTACAGACGTATTGGACTGTTGTCCAAAAGCGGCAGGAATGATGATGCTGATACGCAGTATGTCCCCAGCCGTAATAGGGGTGGATGAAATCGGAAGCCCAGAGGAGCTGGAAGCAATGAGGTATGCCATAAACTGTGGCTGCCGTTTGGTGGCAACTGTGCATGGAGAATCTCTGGAGGATATAAAATGCAAACCTGTTTTAAGGGAAATGTTTGCGGAACGGATTTTTAAACGATACGTGCTTTTAGATTCCTCAGTTCATATTGGTCATATTGCAGGAATTTATGACGAGGCGGGGAGAAAGGTGGAGGCCTATGAGCTGGATATGTAAACTGACAGGAATCCTGTTTACAGCAGTAGGAGCAGCGGGAATTGGAATTTCCGAAGCTATAAGATATAAGGAACGGCTTCACCTGTTGGAGGATTTAAGGAAAATGGTTTCCCTTTTAAAAGGGGAGATTTTATATGCTAATGCTCCTCTGGAGGAAGCGTTTATTCATGTGGGAGAACGCTGTAGTTCGCCTGCTGGGAAAGTATTTCTGAATATGGCAGAAGAGATGGGAAAGAAAAGAGGAGATTCTTTTTATGAAATGTGGAAGGCAGAAGTGGATAGCCTGGGGAAGGAGATTCCTTTATCCAAAGAGGATAAAAGACAGCTGAAAGGCTTTGGAGAAAATCTGGGCTATCTGGATCGTGCTATGCAGGAAAGGACAATGGCGTTGTATCTGGAACAGTTAAGTGGAGAAATTACATATTTAAAAGAGCATCTGCAGGAAAAAAACAGGCTTTACACCAGCTTAGGAATTGCAGCAGGAGTTTTTCTGATTATTATCATGTGTTAAGGAGGACCGCATGGGAGTAAATCTGATATTTAAAATTGCGGCAGTAGGAATCCTAGTTTCTGTCATCTGTCAGATATTAAAGCACAGCGGCAGGGAGGAACAGGCATTTTTAACCAGCCTTGCAGGTTTAATTCTGGTGCTGTTCTGGATGGTTCCATATATTTATGAATTGTTTGAAACCATAAAAAAGCTGTTTGCCTTATAGAAATAAAAGCCACAGGCAGAAAGGCGGAGGAAAAGGGATGACAATCATAACTATGGCAGCAGCAGGAATTACAGCTGTGCTGCTGGCTGTTCAGCTAAAAGGAGTAAAAGGTGAATATGGCATCTATATGGTGATAGCAGCAGGATTTTTCATTTTCTTTTATGGCGTAGGGAAGCTGGCAATTATTTTGGAAACCTTGGAAAAAATTATTTCTGCTGTCAGGATGAACCAGGTTTATTTTCATGCTCTTCTGAAAATGGTAGGAATCGCCTATGTTGCGGAGTTTTCCTCTGGAATCTGTAAGGATGCTGGTTACAGTGCCATAGGAACTCAGATTGAAATCTTTGGAAAACTTTCGATCCTGGCAGTAAGTATGCCTGTGTTTATGGCATTGATTGAGACCATGGAAAGGTTTCTGGCATAGGACATGAAAGGACAGAAAAGGAAAGGAAAAAAATGGAGATGGAAGGGGATTGGATTAGGAGAAATTTTTTTATAGCGTTCTATGGCTTGGAAGAAAGGGAGAAAGGATATAAGTATGGAAAGGCCAGAAGGATATATGAAAAGAGGAAGAGAAGAAGGAAAGAGCAGTGGATTTATGAAGCATATTTTGGCGGCCTGTGCTATGGTATTTGTTCTGGTCCTATGTCCTATGAACTGCAGGCCGGCGTGGGGAGCTGATATAGATATGGATGACAGCGGGGACAGTCTGGAGGATGGGACAAACCTCTCTGATTATGATTTTTCAGATATAGAAAGCTTTCTGGAAAAGAACATAAAAAGAGGAGGGTGGAGACTGTCCTTTGCAGAACTGATAAAAGAGCTTTTGAAGGGAGAGGTAAAAGAGGCTGCCAGTATGACTGTCCAAGCAGTGAAACAGGGGCTGTTCCAAGAGATTGGCGGAAATGGACAATTATTGCTGCAGATCGTCCTTTTGGGAATGGCAGGAGCGGTTTTTACCAGTTTCTCCGGAGTGTTTGCGGCAAATCAGGTATCAGAAACAGGATTTTTTGTTACATACCTCCTTCTTTTTTCCTATCTGGCAGTAAGCTTTTTTACCAGCATAAGTCTGGCAGAGGATACATTGGAACGGATTCTAGAATTTATGAAGCTTTTGATGCCGTCCTATTTTCTAGCAGTGGCCTTCTCTGGCGGAAGTGCTTCTTCTATAGCTCTTTATGAAACCATGTTTTTTGCAGTTTCCTTTGTAGAGTGGCTTTTTGCAAGAGTCCTTCTTCCATTTGTAAGAATTTATCTCCTGTTATCTCTAGCCGGCCATATTGCAAAAGAGGACATGCTGTCCAGGATGACAGATTTGATAAAAGCTGGAATTTCATGGGGGATAAAAACAGCTGCAGGAGCAGTGCTGGGAATTCATCTTCTTCAAGGTATGATACTTCCTTATATAGATGCAGTGAAAAATTCTACAATGGAAAAGGCAGTGGAAGCCATACCAGGGGTAGGAAAAGGGGTGGAAATCGCTGCCCAGCTGATGCTTGGTTCAGGGATTTTAATTAAAAATACTATGGGAGCTGCAGCAGCCCTGATTCTCCTTGTTATAACAGCAGTGCCGATTGTAAAGCTGGCAGTGTTGTGTTTTATGTATCAATGCGCAGCGGCAGCCCTGGAGCCAGTATGCGATAAGCGCATTATTTCCTGTGTATCAGCAGCAGCAGAAGCTCATAAAATCCTTTTGAAGCTTCTGGCCTATTCCATGCTTTTGTTTACGATTGCTATTGCCATTATCTGCAATGCTACGAATGCAGTCTATTTTAGCAGATAAAGGACTCTTAGGAGCAGGAAGGGGTAAGGCTTGAGACCAGGAGGCAGGAAATAAAAGTCCTGCGAGAATGTAGAAAGAAGGGAAGAAAAATGGAAGCACTATATATCTGGGTTAAAAATATTGCGGCTTATCTGGTTTTCCTTACCATTCTTACAAGCCTTCTGCCCTCAGGAAAATATGAAAAATATGTCAGGCTGTTTGCTGGAATGATATTAATCCTCATTGTGACAGCTCCTTTTCTTTCTGGAATCCGCCTGGAAGACAAAATCGCAGGCTGCTTTGAAGAATTTTCCTTTAAAAACGAGGCAGAGGATTTTAAAAGGGAAATATATGGCATGGAAGAAAAACGGCTTTCCAGGCTTATTGAACAGTATGAAGAGGCTGTAGCCATGGATGTGGGGCAGATGGCAATAGAAGCAGGCATTGATCTTCTGGACGTAGAGGTCAGGATAGAGGGAGGGCAGGAATCAGAAAGCTTTGGAAAGGTAAAGGCTATCCGCATAACTGCTTCTGGCAGACAGGCAGAGGAACGGGAAAAGGCTGCTTCTCTGAGAAGAAAGGCATCCCAATATTATCAATTGGAGGAAAGGCATGTGGAAATTCAATTTCAAAATGACAAGGGATAAATGGTTTCTGGTCCTGGCGGCTGGGATGTGCCTTTTGATTCTGGCCATACCTACAGGCAATGGAAGAAGACAAGTATCCACTGGAGCTGGCGAAGGAAACTATGGGGGCGCTCAGGGAGGAGGTGACAATGGGAAAAGCTATGAAAGACAGCTGGAAGATAGAGTAAAAAAAATACTTTCCACAGTAGAAGGTGTAGGAAAGGTGGATGTAATGATTGTACTAAAATCGTCAGAGGAAAAGATATTAAGAACAGACAGTTCCAGTTCCCTGTCTCAGACAGAGGAGCTGGAGCCTGATGGGGCCAGCCGTAGCGTAACCAGCCGGACGGTAGAGGAAAATACCGTGTTATCTGGAAATGGTTCAGATAATCTTCCGGTTATAGAAAAGGAGCTGAAGCCAGAAATTGAAGGAATCATTGTAAGCGCTCAGGGAGGAGGAAATGCTGTTATAAAGGAAGAAATTTCTGCTGCATTGGAAGCATTATTTCATGTGCCCAGGCATAAAATAAGAGTATTAAAGAGGGTGGAATAAAGGAGTGTATGACATGAAAAATATGAAGAAGCTGTTCCGAAGGAACCAGATTATCATTACGACCCTGGCTATTATGATTGCTGCTGCAGGATATCTAAATTATGCGGGCAAGCAGGAGGCGGCATCAGGGAATGATGTCTATGAAGCAGGTATGATGGAGATTTCTGATGAGGATATTCTGGCAGAAAACCAAGCGCTTACGGCACCAGATGGAGTAATGGAAATTACAAGTCCAGAGGAAGGAATGGAAGAAGCTGAGGATGTGTCTGTAGAAGAAGCTGTAAAAGTTCCAGATGGGGAAGGACAGCAGGCAAAAGATGCCGGTATGGATAATCCAGGAGAGGCTGTTTTGACAAGTGGAATGAACGTTTCAGAATACATAGCTAATGTTCAGCTTTCCAGAGAACAGGTGAGGGCAAAAAATAAGGAAACCTTAAACGAAATCATCAACAACCCATCCATTGATGAGGCTGCAAAGCAACAGGCTGTTAATGATATGATAAGGATGACCCAGGTAGCGGAAAAGGAAAATGCTGCTGAGACTCTTCTTCAGGCAAAAGGTTTTGTGAATCCAGTAGTAAGCATTACAGAAGGCCAGGTAGATGTAGTAATTAATGCTCCTAGCATCACAGATCCCCAAAGAGCACAGATCGAGGATATTGTAAAAAGGAAGACAGAGGTAGGAGCAGAAAATATTGTGATTACTCTTCTGAATACACAGTAACAGAAGACTGCTTCGCAGGCAGCTTTTCTATCATGATAGGAAATGCCTATAGCCTATATGGTAAAAGCTCTTTAAGCAGAATTACATTGCGATGAAAAGGGATTATGCTGTTAACGCGGCTTACCGCAGGCAGAGGGACTGTTGCAAAACAAATACTTTATACGATATATAGTAGAAATATCAAATTTTTTACACTATATTTTGTATAAAATGATTGTTCTGCAACAGTTCCTTTCTTAATCTGTATTTAGTTATCAAAACTACTGTTTTAGAAAAAGCATTAGAATATTTTATGGGAAAGGGCTGTTGCAGAAACCGTTTTCCATACAACATACAGAGGAAATATTTAAGATTCCTTCTATATGCTGTAGGAAATGATGATTTTGTAACAGCCTTTTTTCATTACTATGGAAAGCAGATATTCTTATTCCTTGGAATGCATTGCTCGTGATCATGAAGGCTTTAAGATAAAAAACAATATAGTGCTTTACATTATCCTGATTTATATAGTAAAATAGAAACAATACGCAATTTGCTGTTTTTGAAATTGGTATGTCAGGAAAGAAAAGAGGAAAGAATATGAAAAGAGAACAATTTTCTTCCCGTCTGGGATTTATTCTGATTTCAGCGGGATGTGCAATCGGGTTAGGGAATGTATGGCGTTTCCCTTATATTGTAGGTGCATATGGGGGTGCGGCATTTGTATTGATCTATATCCTGTTTCTTTTACTTCTAGGGCTTCCGATTATTGTTATGGAATTTGCAGTGGGAAGAGCCAGCCAAAAAAGTGCGGCCTTGTCCTTTGATGTATTGGAGCCAAAAGGATCGAAATGGCATTGGGAGAAATATTTTGCCATGGCGGGAAATTATCTTCTGATGATGTTCTATACGACTGTGGCAGGCTGGATGGTCCTTTATTTTTTTAAGATGGCAAAGGGAGATTTCACAGGTCTGGATGCGGAAAGCGTGGGCGGTGTATTTAATGATATGCTGGGCAATCCGCTGATTATGGGAATCTTTATGGTACTCATTGTTGTAGTCTGCTTTGGCATATGCGCCATGGGACTGCAAAAGGGGGTAGAGGGGATTACGAAAATTATGATGGTATGCCTTCTGCTTTTGATGGTGGTTCTAGCGGCCCATTCTGTTATGATGGAAAATAGCGCTCCTGGGCTGGAGTTTTACCTTAAGCCGGATTTTAAGAAGCTGATGATAGGCAGTGATGGGAGTATCAGCATCCATTCTCTGGGAGAATCTATTTTTGCTGCTCTAGGACAGGCGTTCTTTACTTTAAGTATAGGAATCGGAGCTTTGGCTATCTTTGGCAGCTATATCGGAAAGGAAAAACGTCTGACAGGAGAGGCAGTCAGCGTTATGGTATTGGATACATTGGTTGCCTTGATGTCAGGCCTGATTATTTTTCCAGCCTGCTTTGCTTATCATGTGGATGCAGGACAGGGACCGGCCTTGATTTTCGTAACCCTTCCTAATGTATTTAATCATATGGCCGGAGGACGGCTTTGGGGAAGCCTGTTTTTCCTTTTTATGTCTTTTGCAGCTATGTCTACAGTAATTGCTGTGTTCCAGAATATTGTATCCTTTGCTATGGATCTTATGGGCTGTACTGTACAAAAGGCGGTTCTGTACAATATTATTGCAGTGATTATCCTGTCCATTCCCTGTGTATTGGGCTTTAATGTTTGGAGCGGTTTTATGCCTTTAGGCCCTGGAAGTACAGTTCTGGATCTGGAGGACTTCCTTGTAAGCAATAATCTGCTGCCCCTTGGCAGCTTGGTGTACCTGGCCTTCTGTACCAGCCGCTATGGCTGGGGCTTTGACAAGTTTTTGGAGGAGGCAAACGCAGGAGAGGGAATGAAATTTCCCCGCTGTGTGAGATTTTATGTTACCTATATACTTCCAATTATTGTACTTGCTATTTTCTTCCAAGGATATTGGAGCAAATTCTTATAAACAATTTCTAAAAAAGATAGTTAACCTGTTGACAAAATAAGGAAAAAGTATTAAATTATTATTGTGAAAAGTAAAACTAGGTTTCACATTGTGAAACAACATTGCAACAATGTGAAACAGAGTGAACAAAAATAAATAAAATTTAAGGAGGATGATTGAAATGAGAGAGTCAATCCATAAATACTTTCAGGTGGGTACCATTTCATGGATGAGTTATCCAAACAGAGATTTGTTGGAGGTAATCCAGAAAGTTGCAAGCGATGATTTCTTTGATGCAATTGAGATTCCGACAAAGCTGGATGACGAGACAAGGGCAAAGGCTGCTAAGATGCTTGCAGAAAGCCATTTGAAGGTTTGCTGTGGTGCACAGCCAAGACTTTTGGGACCAAAGCTGAATCCTAATGACATTGACGAAGAAGGCAGAAAAGCAGCAGAAGCTACCCTGATTGAAGCAATTGACCAGGCTGAAGAATTAGGCGCTAAGGGTATTGCTTTCCTGGCAGGCAAGTGGTCTCAGGAGACTAAGGATGAGGCATATGCTCAGCTGCTGAAAACAACAAGAGCTGTTTGTGACTATGCTGCTGCAAAGGGCATGAATGTAGAACTGGAAGTATTTGATTTTGATATGGACAAGGCTGCATTGATTGGACCGGCTCCATATGCTGCTAAATTTGCGGCAGATATGAGGACAACTCATAATAACTTTGGATTAATGGTTGATCTGTCCCATTTCCCGACTACCTATGAAACCTCTAAGTTTGTAGTTCAGACTTTAAGGCCGTATATCACCCATTTCCACATTGGTAACGCTGTTGTTAAGGAAGGCTGCGAAGCTTATGGCGATCAGCATCCAAGATTCGGTTTCCCGAACTCTGCAAATGATACAGCAGAATTAGTTGATTTCTTTACTGTATTAAAGGAAGAAGGATTCTTTAATGCTGAAGAACCAATGGTACTTTCCTTTGAGGTAAAGCCATGGGGCGATGAGAACGACGAAATCGTTGTAGGCAATACAAAGAGAGTAATCAACAGAGCATGGGCTCTGGTAGAAGATTAATAGAGAGAAAGGACAGAACAATTATGAAAATTGTAGTTTTAGATGGTTATACTGAGAATCCTGGTGATTTAAGCTGGGGCGCATTAGAGGCTCTTGGCGAGGTTACTGTATATGACAGAACTTCCTACGTAGATGCTCCAGTTATTGCTGAAAGACTTGGGGATGCAGAGGTTGCAGTAATCAATAAGACTCCTATTTCTAAGGAAACAATTGATAAGTGCCCGAATTTAAAGATGGTTGCTGTTTTGGCAACTGGCTACAATGTAGTTGACTATAATTACTGCAAGGAAAAGGGAATCATCGTTTCTAACGTACCAACCTATGGAACAGATATTGTTGGACAGTATGCAGTAGGCCTTCTTTTGGAAATCTGCTCTCATTTCTGGTATCACAGCGAGAGCGTTCACAATGGAAATTGGGCTAACAACGTTGACTGGTGCTATTGGGATTTCCCAATGATCGAGCTGGCAGGCAAGACAGCTGGTATCATCGGTTTAGGACGTATCGGCCAGACAACAGCAAGAATCTTAAAGGCTATGAACATGAGAGTTCTTGCATATGACAGCTTCCAGAGCGATGCAGGCAAGGCAGTTGCAGAGTATGTTGACCTTGACACTCTGTTGGCAGAGTCTGATGTAATCTGCTTACATTGTCCGTTGTTCCCAGATACAGAAGGTATCATTAACAAGAATACCATCGCAAAGATGAAAGACGGCGTTATCATTATCAATAACAGCCGCGGGCAGCTTGTAGTTGAGCAGGATCTTGCAGATGCATTAAACAGCGGTAAAGTATATGCAGCAGGTCTGGATGTTGTTTCCTCAGAGCCGATTAAGCCAGAGAATCCGCTTTTATCAGCAAAGAACTGCATTATCACACCACATATCTCTTGGGCAGCAAAAGAAGCTCGTCAGAGAATTATGGATATTACAGCAGCAAATATCAAGGCTTTTGCAGATGGGGCTCCCGCCAATGTTGTAAATAAGTAATCAGGATATAGAGAAAAGAAAGGTTCCGCACAGCTTTTTAGGGCTGGTGGGACCTTTTTTATCATATAGGATTCATTGAGATTTTCCTATATAATAAAAACTTCTATCGCGCTGCAGCGGAAAGGAATGATGCACACTCCGCGCAAGAGGAAAATAGCTGCTGATGCAGCCGCGCTTCGGCGCGCGAGTCCGGCAGGCTGGACTCTTTGTTATGACATATAGGCATTAGGAAAAGCATACTACAGTGGAAAGAATAATTGTTATTATGGGATTTGCCGCTTGTGGGAAGGGGAGGAGAGAGGGAATGGAATTGGTAAAAAAGATAAAGGAGTCTATGGCACTCCAGATTATGCTGGCTACAGGAGCTGGTATTCTGTTTGGGGGTCTTGCCGGTTCATGGGCATCTAATCTTAAATTTATTGGGGACATTTTTCTGAGACTGATTCAGATGTCTGTTGTCATATTGGTTATGACCTCCATGGCTATGGCTGTAGGTGGAACAGAGATAAAAGAAGTAGGAAAAATGAGCCTTTATACTTTTAAGTGGATTTTTATTTTTATTGTGTCATTTGGGCTTTTAGGCATGATCCTGGGACTTATCATACAGCCAGGAGCCGGGATATCTGCAGCTGTAGGAGTGGACATTTCAAAGCAAACAGAAGTTCTGCCTGTACAGGATATGCTGGTAAACCTTATTCCCTCTAATATAATCGCTTCTATGGTAAAGGGAGATATGGTAAGCTGCATGATATTTGCAATTTTCTTTGGAATTGGGACAGGCACGTTTACAAAGCAGTCTGGCAGTGAATGTATGATTTCGTGGATCAGGGATATGAATGCAATTATCATCCGTTTAGTAACAATGGTAATGAAGGGAGCGCCAATAGGGATATTTTGTTTGCTGGCAGATATTGCAGGAACTGTGGGCTTTACCGTATTAATACCGGTTATAAAATTTTTAGGGGCTATGTTGATTGGCGATGTAATTATGTTTCTTATATTCTGTCCATTTACAGCAGCTCTGTGTAAAGTTGATGTAAGGAAGATGCCGGAAAAATTCATGCGCCTCTCTGTCATTGCCCTGACTACAACTTCCTCTCTAATCTGTCTGCCTGTGAAGATTGAGGACTCTGTGGAGAAGTTTGGGGTAAGCCAGCGTGTGGCTGATTTTACAGGGCCCATTACCATGTCTATGAATGCCTGTGGAGCTGCCATGTGCCATGTACTTGTGGTTCTGTTTTTAAGCCAGTCCATGGGAATTGCTTTGAGCCCATATCAGGTGTGTATGGCATTGTGCCTGTCATGTCTGATGGCTGTCGGCAATATGGGAATGCCTGGAGGAGCAGTAGTACCCTTTACCCTTTTAGCCACATCCCTAGGACTTCCGGTAGAAGGGATTTCTCTTCTGATTGGAATTGACTGGTTTACAGGAATGTTTCGTACCATTGCCAATAATGATATGTCTGTATTGGCAGCTATGCTTGTTGCAGATCAATTGGGAGAGCTGGATAGGAATGTATATAATAAGGCTTCAGCAGCCAAAGCAGTATAAGAGAAACAGGGCTGTTCTGCTTCCTAAGCAGGTTCCAGAGGGTGCGCTGGACCTGCTGGTTTTTTTAAGACAGCAAAAGACAGTGAAAAAAATAAACAGTAAATATTGAAAATAAAATGTAAAATAACAGATAATAATTGAAAAATATGAAAAAAGTAGTTATAATATGAATAAGAAGAATTTTAAGAATAAACTTTCATGTGCAGGAATGGTGCGCTAGGATGAATGCGAGTATTTCAGTGCATTAGGCATGTCTGGACTCCCCTTTCTTCTACGGGAAAAAGGCATTTTCACAGTAATTAGGGAGGAAAAGGGGAGAATGAGGCAGTCTGGAAAAGACAAAAATTAGAAAACAGGTTCTATTGAAACTTTGGAAGAAGAAAGGGGCGGGATTTATGAAAAGACAGATTATTACGATCAGCCGTGAATACGGAAGCGGAGGCCGGGAAATCGGACGCATGACAGCGGAGCAGTTAGGAATTCCTTTTTATGACAGGGAGATTATTGAGGAAACTGCCAGGGAAGCTGGGATGTCTCCGGAATTTGTAGAAGGGCATGAGGAAAAGTTGAACAATGCTTTCTTTTATAACTTTGCCGTAGGGGCAATCTATGGCCTGGCTCATCCAGATAAGCCAGATTTAAAAAATCTGCCTGCGACAGAAAGAATTTTTCTAGCTCAGAAGAAGGTGATTGAAGATATGGCAGAAAAAGGCCCCTGTGTAGTGATTGGACGGTGTGCTGATTTTATTTTACGGGACAGAGAGGATGTGTTGAAAGTATTCATATATGCGGATATGGATTCTAGGAAAAAACGGGTGATTGAGGAATATGGCCGCCTTCCGGAATATATTGACCAGACAGTTGCCTATGTGGATAAAAGAAGACGGCTTCATTATGAGACATATACGATTCAAGATTGGGGAGACAGAAAGAATTACCATCTGATGCTGGATAGCAGTGCCTTTGGGCTGGAAGAATGTGCAAAGATTATTTGCAAAGCTATGGGATAAGCAATGCACCGCCATGAATAAAAGTATTCTGGCATAGTAATAAAAATACAGGATTAGAGGCTGTTGTAAATGCGGTTTTGATACAATATTATGTGATTATTGAGAAAAATAACGCTATATATTGTATAAAAATGAGATTTTGCAACAGCTTCTTTTTTGTGTTTTTTTTATCAGGAAAGATAAAAAACAAACATATAAGATAAAAAAAAAACTATGCTTGAAATCCAAAAAAGGTTGTGCTATTATAAGGACAAGTTGTTAGATGTCATATAGTGAAAAAAGATTTTACAAAGTAAAATCTGGAGGAGTAAGATTATGAAGTCCTTTTTATTTAAAAAAATGCTTGTAAATCGGAATATTGTATATAATAAGAAAGGATGTAAAATGCCCCGCTGAAATAATGCAGTGAGGCATTTTCTCATAAGTCAAATATTTAACAACATGACAGATCAACAAGATAAAATAGTGAAAGTTTTTAAGATTTTCAAGGAGGGAAAGTTATGATGAACAAAGAAGCGTTACTTGAAATGTGTAAGACTATTCGTGAGGATATCCTGACCATGACTCACGAAGCGGGTTCAGGCCACCCGGGCGGATCTCTGTCAGCTGTAGAGATTATGACAGCACTCTATTTTACTGATATTTTCCGTTGTGACCCCAAAAATCCTACATGGTCAGAAAGAGATCGTTTTGTTATTTCCAAGGGCCATGGAGCGCCGGTTGTATATAGTACATTGTGTAGAAAGGGATTTTTTGGCGAAGAGCATTTAAAGACCTTGAGGAAACTGGGGAGTATTCTTCAGGGACATCCTCACCGTCAGTCAACTCCTGGATTAGATGCTTCCAGCGGTTCTTTAGGACAGGGCCTTTCCGTCGTAAACGGAATTGCTATGGGATATAAGAAGCAGGGAATTGATGGAAGAGCATATTGTCTGATCGGAGACGGTGAGCTCCAGGAAGGCCAGATTTGGGAAGCTGCTATGACAGCAGCGCAGCAGAAGCTGGATAATGTATGTGCAATCGTAGATAACAATCATGTACAGTTAGATGGCACAACAGAAGAAGTATGCAACATGGAGCCGGTTGCAGGAAAGTGGAGAGATTTTAACTGGCATGTAATCTGTGTGGATGGACACAATCTGGAAGAGATGTATAATGCATATAAAGAAGCAATGACTGTAAAAGGAAAGCCAACCGTTATTATTGCAGAAACCATAAAAGGAAAGGGTGTTTCCTTCATGGAAGGCCAGTGTGATTGGCATGGACTTGCTCCTGATGATTCCCAGTATGCACAGGCAATGTCAGAGGTAGAAGCATAGTAGGAGAAACAAGTCAAAGATAGGCAGGAAGAAAAAGCAGCTTTCTGCATAATGGATATGTCTGCAGAGGCAGGCAAGGGTTGAATATTGACAATAAATAGGAGGAATGAAGAATGAATAAGATACCACCACGCGACGGATACGGCAATGCATTATTAAAGCTGGCAGAGAAGAATGATAAATTTATCGTATTGGATGGTGATGTGGCAAAGTCCACAAGAACCAACTGGATTCGTGACAAATACCCGGAAAAATTTGTAGATATCGGTATTTCTGAGCAGGATATGGTAGGAACAGCTGCAGGCCTTGCCCTTTCCGGCATGGTTCCTTTTGCTACCACATACTGTGTATTCTTGGCAGGACGTGCTTGGGACCAGATCCGTACTGCAGTTGCCTATGGCGATACCAATGTAAAGCTGGCAGGTGCCCATGCGGGAATTAATGTAGGACCGGACGGCGCTTCCCATCAGTCCATGGAGGATGCAGCTCTTATGCGTGTCCTTCCTAATATGACAGTTATTGCTCCCTGTGATGCACTGGAAACCGAAAAGGCAATTTTGGCAGTCGCAGAGCACAATGGTCCAGCATTTGTCCGCTTCGGAAGAGAGGCTATTCCAGTTATTACAGAAGAGGATACTCCTTTTGAAATCGGCAAGGCGCGTCTGGTAAAAGATGGTACAGATGTTGCTATCTTTGCAAATGGCCCTATGGTTTATGAGGCTGTTAAGGCTGCTGATGAGCTGGCAAAGGAAGGGATCAGTGCTTTAGTTGCAGATGTCCATACCATCAAGCCCTTGGACGAGGAATTTATCCTGGCAGCGGCAAAGAAAACAGGTGCGGTAGTAACAGCGGAAGACCATCAGAAAATCGGCGCATTAGGCGGAGCTGTATGTGAATATTTATCTGAGAATTATCCTACGCCTGTAACAAGGGTAGGAATGCCAGATACCTTCGGTGAATCCGGAAAGATGGAAGAGCTGATGGCAAAATACGGCCTGGACTGTCCAGCAATCGTAAAAGCTGCAAAACGTTCCATCGCCATGAAAAAAGGCTGAATACAGGAGTGCAAAACTAATTTGCTGCTTTTATAATAGTTGTTTATGAAAGAGATATTCCATAAATGAGGGCCGATTGCTCTTCCTGCGGCTCTTTCAATTGCCGCCAGTAGGAGCAATCTGGGCTGCTGCCCTGTCGGGTAGTTGGCCGTATGACCTTCATGCTATGAAAGTGAAAGGTTTTCATAGCAGATTTTTTTCCTTTTAGAGAGCGCTGTCTAGCACGAAAGTGTGCCAGGCAGCGCTTTAAAATTTCTCTTGACTCTCCCCTAGGGTAAGGGATTATACTGAATTTAGATTCGAATCGGAAATGAAACAACAGTATTCTTATTTATGTACAGGAAAAATTAAGACCCATTAAATTAAGATAGTTACAAAATTTCCTGTTTAAAAGGAAGGAGATTTCTTATGTTACCTATAGGAGAGTTTTCTAAAATATGTCAGGTAAGCATAAAGACTCTGCATCATTATGATAAAATCGGTCTTATGAAGCCGGAGTATGTGGAAAGCCATACGGGATACCGATATTATAGTCAAACACAGATGGAGATTATGCTGTTAATACAAAGGCTGAAAAGGTATGGATTTTCTCTGGCAGAAATAAAAGGGATGCTGGTGTGTCATGATAAAAGAGTACTCTTTTCAAGGATGCGAAAACAGAGAGAAAAGCTGAAACAGCAGAAAAAAGGGATGGAAAGCATTATCAGTGAATTATCGCTTCATCTGCATGATTTTGAAAGGACAGGTGATATTATGGGATACCAGAAGGGCTATAAGATTGAAATGAAAGAAACTGCAGACAGGCCGGTACTTGCAAGCCGGCAGAATATGAGTGTGGAGGAGTTTGGAAAATATTATGGAGTTCTCTATGAGAAGCTTATGAGAGAGAGGATAACGCCGGATGGCATAACAGGAGCAGTCTATTACGATGAGGAATTCTGTCCAGAATGCAGTGATATTGAATTGATTGTAGGAATTAAAGAAGAGGAAAGGGCAGATAAAGTGATGAAAGGCTGTTTATGTGCTTCTACTATTCATAAGGGGCCCTATTCTTCCCTTCCAGATGCCTATGGTGCAATCGTTGCGTGGATAGAAAGGAGCGATTATGAACGAGTAGGGGAACCTTTTGAAATCTATGTAAAAAATCAGTTTAATGGGCTTGAACCAGAGGACTGGGAAACGGAAATATATTTTCCTGTTGCTGCTTCTGATATAGAGAAGAGGCAAAAGATCTGAAGGACAGGATGTGGATTAAGGAACTAGGAGACACCATGGTCATTTATGAGTTGAAAATAAAAAACTTTCATAGTAGATAGATAAAAAGGCAAGAGTCAGATAAAAATGTAAATAGCAGGATTTGGTATCTCTAATCTTTAGAAGATACTGGGTCCTGTTTTTGTTATAGAAAAGGTTAAAGAATGAAGACTTAGAGTTTCTATGATGGACTGAATGTGAGAATCCCCAGGTTAGAAAAAGTGTCAGAAAGAAGTTCCAGATAAAAAGGCAGAGGATTCTTAAGAATCCCCATTGTCATTGGCTGATTCTCATGTTAGAATAAAACAATGTGGTGAAATTCGGCAGCAGGAGGGATACTGTTGGAAAAGGATGATGCGAAAAGACTCACTGGGAGAGATGCGCAGATGAAAAGGGAAATAGAAGAAGCGGTAATCCTAGAAAAAGAGCTGGAGAGAAAACAGAGAGATGAAATAAACCGCATTGTGACGGAATTGGAGGAAGAAGAACTTCACCGAAAGGGAAATATAGGACAGGAGGACAGAAGGAGACAGAATGAAGAGGAGAGAAAGGGAAATAAAAATGTCAGTAAGGAGGATGTCTCCAAGATGACGGACAGCGAAAAGAAGAAGAAAATGTCAGGAAAAAAAATTGCTTTAACTGCAGGAATTATGGGTGCTGTTGCTGTAGGGGCTGCAGGGGGCTATTTTCTGGTAGGACTTAAATATCAGAACGCATTTCTTCCAGGAACTGTAATCAATGGGGCTGATGTTTCAGGAATGAACATTAATGAGGCGGAAAATGCGATTTCTACGGAGATTAACCATTACGCCTTGGCCATTAAGGAACGGGGGGATAAGACAGAAATCATCACCCGTGAGGAAATCAATCTGAGGGCAGAATTTGATGGAAGTCTGGAGAGGATTCTAGACGACCAGAATCCAAACCGATGGCTGCCAGCAAAAATATCAGGGAGCAATTATGAGATTGAGACTATGATGTCTTATGATGAAAACCTTCTGGATGAAAGAATCAGGAGTCTGGAATGTTTGGACGAGACAAAGGTGATAAAGCCAGCCAACGCTTATGTAGGAGATTATGTTTCCGGAGAAGGGTATGTAATCATTCCAGAGAAAGAGGGAACGGAGCTTAAGGAAGAGCTGGTAAGGGAAAAGATCAATTCTGCAATACAGAATTTAAAACCTGAGATTTTACTGGACGAGGAGGGCTGCTATAAAGAGCCTCAGATCAAGTTTGATGATCCATCTCTGAAGGAAAGAGCAGATAATCTGAACAGATATGTAAAGGTAAAGGTTACGTATAAATTCGGCGATAAGCAGGAAGTGCTGGATGGAGACACCATACGGGACTGGCTTGTGATCAATGGAGAGGATATGGATATCTCCTTTGATAGTGTAAAGGATTATGTGCAGATGCTGGCGACAAAGTATAATACGGCTTATAGAGCGAAAAATCTCCAGACCAGCTATAATCAGGCAGTGACAATTGACAGGGGAAGCTATGGCTGGAGGATTGACCAGGCTTCAGAAGCAGAAGCTCTGATGGCAATTATCCAGTCTGGAGAGAGCCAGGAGAGAGAGCCGATTTATTCTCAGACAGCTGCCAGCCATGGAGAAAACGATTATGGCAATACTTATGTGGAAATCAACCTGTCAGCTCAGCATCTGTTTTTCTATAAGAATGGACAACTTGTAGTAGAGTCGGATTTTGTGTCAGGAAATGTAGCAAGAGGCTTTACTACGCCTCCAGGCGCTTATCCTCTTACGTATAAGACGAGGAATGCGACTCTGAGAGGACAGGGATATGCGACGCCAGTATCCTATTGGATGCCTTTTAATGGAGGGATTGGCATGCATGATGCCAAATGGAGAGGCAGTTTCGGAGGAAGCATTTACAGAACCAACGGCTCTCATGGGTGTATCAATCTGCCTGCATCTGTGGCAAAAACAATATATGAAAATATAGAAAAAGGGACACCGGTTCTTTGCTATAACATGGGGGGAACAGAAAGCAGAACCTCTGTGCCGTCTGTTGCACCGGCAGCTCCTCCAGCGCCGCCTGTACCGCCTGCAGAGGAGACAGAAAATGCGTCTGAGACGCCGGCAGAAGGAACACCGGAGGCTCCTGTTCAGACAGAACCAGGTATTCCGGCCGACCCAGGTAATACGGGAGGAGGCCAGGAAACGCCGCCGCCAGTTGAAACACCAGCACCGGCTGGCCCTGGAGATCAGGTGGGAGGCGGGACTCAGGCAGCGCCATCAGGCCCTGGAGCGGAAATGTGAGAAGTGATGAGACTGTCTACCTTTTCTACCACCTCTTTGATGTAAACACCTAAGGGCTGTTCCGCACAGCCTGCAATATAGTGGCGGCAGCGGTTTACCGGTATAAGGATTTTATAGGCCTGACTGCCGCTTACAGCTTCCGCCATAGCTGGAGTAATTTCTCCTAAAAGAGAATCTGCCATGACGATGCCAATTGGCCCGATGATAATATCAGCCTCCCTGCTGTTTACAAGGACAGGGTTTTCGCCGGTAGCAGCAGCATCAGCTCCAGCTTTGATCATGGCAGAGGTAGCAATACTATTCGTGCCCACAGCGATAATTTCAAGCTGTGGGCGCTGTTTTTTTAGCTGTTCGATGACAGACTTTCCCATTCGGCCGCCCTGCCCATCGATTACTACGATTTTCATATGTCAAGTTCCTTTCCTGATTTTGTGCCTGTAGGTACAGCCCTTATAAAAGATAATGTTTGCTGACTGCTGTAGCTTATAGGCATGGTAATAATGGAAGTAATTATAATATAACCAGGCAGAAAAAACAACAGAATGCATAAAATTAAAAAACGAATATAAAACAGACTTGATTTTTTCCTGAAAGCGTTTATAATATACATATTGTAATTAATAAATATGCAATAATAATGTATATTTAAAAATGAGGAGGAATTATTATGAAAAAGAAGGCACTTGTGTTATCTATGGCAGCCATGCTGGTAATGTCATTAGCAGCATGCGGCGGCAAGGCAGAGGAGACGACAGAGGCACCGGCATCTGCAGAGGAAGCTGGTTCTGAGGGAGCAGGAGAAGCATCTTCTGAAGAGACGGGAGCAGGAGAGGAAAGCGCTGCTGACAAAGGAGAAGCAGCTGGCGGAGTCCTGGTTATGGGTACAAATGCAGAGTTCCCTCCATATGAGTTCCGTGAAGGCGGAGAGATTGTAGGAATTGATGTGGAAATCGTAAGCGCGATTGCAGAAGAGCTGGGAATGGAATTACAGATTGAAGATATGGCGTTTGAATCCATTTTTACAGCAGTAGGCAGCGGAAAAATTGATATTGGAGCAGGTGGAATTACAGTGACAGAGGACAGAAAGCTATCTATGGATTTTTCTGATACATATGCAACTGCTTCTCAGAAGGTTATTATAAAAGAGGGAAGCGACATTACTTCTCCTGATGATCTGGCAGGCAAGGTAATCGGCGTACAGCTTGGAACTACAGGCGATTTATATTGCAGCGATCTGGAATCAGAAGGTTCCACCGTAGAGCGTTATAATAAAGGCTTTGAGGCGGTACAGTCACTCCTTCAGGATAAGGTGGACGCAGTAGTTATTGATAGTGAACCAGCTAAGGTATTTGTAGAACAGAGCGAAGGCTTGGTTATTCTGGATGAGTCCTTTACAGATGAGGAGTATGCTTTCATCGTAAAGAAGGGCAACACAGAGCTTTTGGATAAAGTAAATGCTGCTCTTAAGAAGCTGGGTGAAGAAGGTAAGCTGGATGAAATCGTAGGTAAGTACATTAAGGCAGAATAAGGAAAAGCGGAATAATAATGAAACAGGGCTGCTGCAAAATGGATTTTTCATACAGCATATAGTAGAAATATTCGATTTTTCATACTGTATTTTGTATCAAGCGATTATTTTGCAACAGCCTTGTACATTTTGAGCGCGCTTTAATATCTGGAGGCGCTTTCCGGCAGTTCTGGATAGGGATGATTTTTTGACTCGGGCCGCTTACAGAGGAACAGAGGCGTTCTGCGTGAGAAAATCAGACAAAATCATGTCCAATTGATATCAGGAAAATAACTGGGTATAGATGAAAAACATAAAAAACGGAAGGAAACGATCATTATGTGGGAAGATTTCAGTGCAAAATTTTATCTCAACTTTATAGCAGATGACCGATGGAAGTATATTGTAAATGGACTAAAGGTGACTCTGATAGTTACATTTTTCGCTGTATTGCTAGGAATCGCTATTGGGTTTGTCGTTGGTGTGATCCGCTCTACCTATGACAGAACTCATAAGCTTAAGGTTTTAAATTTTCTATGTAATATTTATCTGACGGTCATTCGTGGGACACCAGTAGTCGTCCAGCTCATGATCATCTATTTTGTTGTATTTGGAAATTCTAGGATTGACAAGGTCCCGGTAGCAATCATTGCATTTGGAATCAATTCAGGAGCTTATGTAGCAGAGATTTTCCGAAGCGGCATTCTGTCAATTGATATCGGACAGCTTGAGGCAGGACGGAGCCTTGGTTTTAATTATATGGAGACCATGTGTTATATTATTATGCCTCAGGCATTTAAAAATGTCCTTCCTACTCTCTGTAACGAATTTATCACCCTTTTAAAGGAGACTTCTGTTGCTGGATATATTGCTTTGGAGGATTTGACAAAGGGTGGAGACATTATCCGGAGCCGGACCTTTACTGCTTTTATGCCCCTTTTGGCTGTGGCTGTTATCTATTTGACTCTTGTAATGGTATTTACCTATATGGTAAAATGTCTGGAAGGGAGGCTGAGAAAGAGTGAGCGTTAATCAGAATATGCCGTTGATCCAGGTGAAGAATCTAGGAAAGAGCTTTGGCGGTTTAGATGTATTAAAAGGAATCAGCCTTGATATCCATCAGGGAGATGTAGCATTTATCGTAGGGCCTTCCGGTTCGGGAAAAAGCACGTTTTTGCGGTGTTTAAACCGATTGGAAGAGCCAACAGAGGGACAGATACTTTTTGAAGGTGTGGATATCCTGGATGCGAAGACTAATATCGATAAGCATCGCCAAAAGATGGGAATGGTATTCCAGCAATTTAATCTGTTTCCGCATATGACGATTATGAAAAATCTTACGATTGCGCCTATGAAACTGCAGAAGAAAGGCCAGAAAGAGGCAGAGGAAACAGCTATGCTGCTTTTAGAAAGAGTAGGACTGGCTGACCGGGCAGAGGCCTATCCCAGCCAGCTTTCCGGTGGACAGAAGCAGCGCATTGCCATTGTGCGAGCTTTGTGCATGAAGCCGGATGTGATGCTGTTTGATGAGCCTACATCAGCTCTGGATCCAGAGATGGTAGGCGAGGTATTGAATGTTATGCGTGATCTGGCAGAGGAGAAAATGACGATGGTAGTGGTGACCCATGAAATGGGATTTGCAAAAGAGGTTGCCACAAGGGTGCTTTTCATGGATGACGGAAATTTTATTGAAGAAGCTCCCCCAGGAGAATTCTTTGGTAATCCTAAAAATGAAAGGCTCAAGAGTTTCCTAGGAAAAGTTCTGTAAAATAGATTCCTGCTTTAAACCAGTTGCGTTCATGGGAAAAAAAGTGTACAATAAAAGAAAATGAGATGCAGCATAGCGCTAAGAAGTGAGGGATTGAAATGGATGTTAAGGAATTTTACAGTAAGATAAACGTAGATGGGGATGTAGTCCTTAGACGTTTTATGGGGAAAGAGACAATGGTAATCCGTTTTTTGAAAAAATTTTTGGATGATGGCAATTTTGCAGGTCTGGATGAAGCTTTAAAAAACGGGGACTATGAAAAGGTTCTTGTAGCCGCCCATTCCTTAAAGGGTGTAAGCGGCAATCTGGGGCTGGACTGCCTGTATAATGAGAGTACTGAGATTGTAAAGGCGGTTCGTGAGGGCAGAAAAGAAGAGGTAGCCCCCAGATTTGAAAAACTGAAAAAGGATTACCAGGAGATCGTTCAGATGATTCGGGAATTCCAGTAAATATAGAAAAAGGGATCCGCGACAGCAGGAGAGGTGCTGCCGCGGTTTTTTTCTGCTTTTCAAAATATTATGATTCTGCATAGACAATATCTGCAATAAATTATATAGAATTCGAGTATCAGGTATCATGCATGAAAACAGCATTTGTCTTTTTCCTCCCTAGCCGTGAGAAGAAGTGGAAATAGATAAAAAATAGTATGGTGGTTATAGACCAGGTGAGAGGATAGCTGAATATGATCATTTTTATAGTTCGGTGAAGGGGAACTGCAGCAATAATCCATACAACTCGGAGAGCACATACTCCCAGGCAGGTGAGGAGCATGGGAATCCAGCAGTCTCCAATACCTCTTAATGCGCCGGAATAAATTTCAATTAATACATAGGTGATAAAAGTTGGCACAAGAAAATGGAGGATTTCCATTCCCTTTTCCAGCACGTCTGTATCTTTCGTAAAGAGGCAGAAAACATAAGAGCCAAAGAAATATAAAAGTCCAGACATCAGGAGAGTGGCGGCAGAAGACATAGCCAGGCAGATCCGTATCCCTTTTCGAACCCGATCCGGCTTATTTGCGCCATAATTCTGACCCGTAAAGGTAGTAATGGCGATTCCAAAGGCACTGATGATCATCCAGAAAACGCTGTCGATTTTTCCATATGCAGTCCAGGCAGCAATGGTATCAGTTCCTAGAACGTTAACGCTGGATTGGATAATAATGTTAGAGGAATTGTACATGACAGACTGAAGCCCAGCTGGAAAGCCGACTTGTACGATTCTTTTTACCATGGAAGGTTCTAGATGGATTGCGGATAATACAAGCTGATAGGATTCTTGCGTCCGTGTAAGGACAAAAAGCACAAGGCAGGCACTGACTGCCTGGGAAACAATCGTGGCAATAGCGGCACCCGCAGTACCCATGCGAAGACAGACAACAAAAAAAAGATCCAGAAGGATATTGGTACCACAGCTTGCTATGAGGAAATAAAGAGGTCGTCTGGAATCTCCTATGGCTCGCAGAATGCCAGCCCCCATATTATAGATCAGGTTCCCAATAATTCCAGCAAAATAAATTCGGATATAGATCAGAGCATGTTCCATAATGGCTTCTGGCGTTCCCATGGCCTTTAAGGCAAGAGGAGCGCCCAAAATTCCAGCAGCCATCATAAAAATCCCTAGAAAAATGGAAAAGGCAACGGCAGTATGTACTGCTCGGCTGACCTGTTGTGAATTTCCAGCACCATAATATTGAGAAATCGTAACAGCAGCTCCAGAGGACAGTCCAACGAAAAACCCAACAAATAGATTGATCAAGGTGCCGGTGGATCCGCCTACAGCAGCCAGTGCTTCTTTGCCTACAAACTGTCCCACAATAACCGCATCTACCGTATTATAAAGCTGCTGAAAAAAAGTGCCGAATAAAATTGGAAAGAAAAACAGAAGAAGCTGCTGCCATATTACTCCCTCTGTAATCTGATTGTGCAGCAATGCACGATTTTGAATTGTCTTTTGCACGTCCATAATTTCTCCTGAAAGTAAATTTCATTATACAATACGCTGTAAGGCGTCGGGCCGTATAAGCTCCCCGCTATGAAAGCCAGCTGCTTTGTCCCTTAGCGTCTATAACTGCCGCCAGTATTCCCAATCTGGCCTGCCTGTTCATACTGACTTGACTGATGTCCATGATTCAGTGTAGAGGAGCTTTCATCATGGCTGGCATTCAGGACCTTCGTAGCAAGCCCTTATATGAATGAGACACCTTTGCCATGAATGACAGTATCCAGGGCATTGGATATACCTGAATTTTGTTTTCCACTTGGCGGAAAACGGAACTTTCACAGTAAGATTAAGGTGTCAAAACCACCAGTCCAGGAAAAGTGCTAAAATATTTTTGCATGAAATATAACCACTTTTCTATTCACCGACTCTTTTGACACCTGAATCATAGTAAGGAAGGTATGTAAGTATTGTCCTTCATTATAGCCTTTCAGACAGGAAATTACAAGATATAAGAAAATTATTTTTCAGCCTGTTTTTCTGCTTTATGCAGGGCCCTTCCAGCTGCCTGAATCAGGGCTTCTGAAGTATACCGGCTTTCGCTGGGATAGGAAAGCCCTTCTAGTGACTGAGTATCTACAATCTGTTTTGCCAGGTCATCCATAGCAGGCTGCATGAGAGGATACATGGTGGTGACAGCTTCGCTTAAAGGAATAATGGATACAGAGCGGATAGAGTCGCTGTCTACGGTAACCTGCACATTTACTTGTTCGCTTCCCAGTTTTAAAGAGGAGGTATAGACGCCTGGAGTATAGCTGCAGGTTTCGGACCAGCTTGGAGCTGCCTCTTTTCCAGGACGAAACATAACCAGGAAAAGACAGATGAGGAGGATACCCAAGCCGATAAAAATAGCTGTGTAGATGATTTCTTTCATCCGCAATACGACAATTTTAGTTTTGGAGCTCATAGAAGAAAGCCTCCGCAAGGGTTTGTTATAGTGTATTATATGAGAGGGAAGTTTATGAAAATTTTAGCAGAAACATATTGTAAACAAAGACCTGATATGATAGAATGTGTAACATGAAGAACACATGTTCTAAATGCGACGGAGTAAAGAGAGGAAGAACAAGATGTATAAGACAAATAAAAAAGAATTTCCCGTTGCGAAATTCTGCGCCGCAAATGTATCGCATCAGCTAAATCGTATATCCACTATTTGTATGCGCATCCCTTGTCTTAAGGTACCAGATGCAGTCTGGAGGATTCGATGCATTTGGAATCCCTGAACTCAGTTTTCCGCTGCAAAGAAAAGGGTACTTTCACAGTAGTAAAAAATAGAGAGGATACGAAGAGATATTGGAACAGGAGGAAAGAGGGAAATGTCATTACAGTTTATTTTCGGAGGATCCGGAGCAGGGAAGACCAGATTTCTTTATGACACCCTTATCCGGAAGTCTATGGATTATCCTGACAAGCAGTATGTGCTGCTTGTTCCGGAACAGTTTACCATGCAGACCCAGAGGGACATTGTAGGGCTCCATCCTTATCATGGTTCCATGAATATTGATATTGTAAGCTTTGAGCGTCTGGCTTACCGGATATTTGAAGAGCTGGCGATAGAGAATCCTGTGGTATTGGATGATATGGGAAAATCTATGGTAATACGGAAGGTGGCAGCTGGAGAAAAAGGAAAATTAGGGATTTTTAAAGGCCATTTAAGCCATGCTGGTTTTATCGGCCAGATGAAGTCAATGATTTCAGAACTTGCCCAGTATGGCATTTCCTGTGAAAAGCTGGAGGAAATGGTCCCTCAGGTGAAGAGTCCGCTTTTACAGGGGAAGCTCCAGGATTTGAGCGTTATTTACAGAGGATTCCGCACCTATATTTCAGAAAAGTTTATTACAGCAGAGGAAATTCTGGATGTTTTGTGCCGTGTTCTTTCAGATTCGGAGAGAATCAGAGAGAGCGAGGTGGTTCTGGATGGATTTACTGGCTTTACACCTGTCCAGTACCGTGTATTGGAGCAGATAATGAGATGTGCAAAGAGAATACGGATTACAGTAACTGTGGAAAAGAGTGCGATTCCCTATAAAGAAGGAGGGCTTCAGAACCTGTTCTATATGAGCAAGCATACGGTGTGCCGTCTGACTTCCCTGGCGAAAAAGAATGGGGTGGAGAAGGAAGAAGATGTGGTACTGGACAGCCGCCCGTATCCTCGATTTTGTAAAGAAGGTGGGGAAGGTTCTGCCTTGGATTTTCTGGAGCGTCATCTATATCGATATGGGAAAAGGATTTACCGAAAGTCGCCAAAGGAAATACAGGTATTTAAAGTATTGAACCCAGCAGAGGAAGCAGGTCTGATTGTTCGCCTGATTGAGGAGGGTGTAAGAAAGAAAGGACTCCGCTATAGAGATATGGCAGTTGTGACGGGAAGTCTGGAGGACTATGGTAATGAGCTTTCCCGTCAGTTTGAAGCCAGTGGGATTCCATGCTTTATGGATGACAAAAGAAATGTTATGAGCCATCCTCTAGTAGAACTGATCCGCTCTGCTCTGGAGGTAATCCGTCAGGATTTTTCCTATGAAAGCATATTCCGCTATTTAAAATGTGGTCTGGTGCTGGAGGGAAGAGAGGAAGAGAGAGATCGTCTGGAAAATTATGTTCTTGCTCTTGGAATCCGCGGTTTTACACGCTGGGACAGGTGTTGGGATCAGGTATACCGGGGAGCCTCTAATTTGAATCTGGAGGCACTGAATTGTTTTCGGGAGGAAATTCTTATCCCTTTAAGGCCTTTGCGTCAGGCTGTGAAGGATAAGGAAGCTACGGTAGCTTCCAGGACAAAAGCTGTAGCAGAGTATCTGGCAGAGCAAGGGATTGAGGAAAAGGTAAGAGCCTATGGAGAAGAATTTGAAGCTGTGGGAGAATACCGCCTTGCTGGAGAGTATAGCCAGGTATATGGTCTAGTAGTGAAGATGATGGAACAGGTAGTTGCTTTACTTGGAGATGAAAAGATCAGCCTAAAGGAATATGGTGAGGTATTGGATGCGGGATTTGAGGAAATCCGTGTAGGAACTATACCGGCAGCAATCGACCGGGTGGTTGTGGGAGATTTGACGAGAACCCGTCTGGACCATGTGAAGGTTTTATTCTTTGCAGGAGTGAATGATGGAATCGTACCTTCCAGAAAGGAAGGGGGAGGACTGCTTTCTGATATGGAAAAGGAAAGCCTGAAAGCCTTTGAGGTGGAGCTGTCTCCTACTGCCAGGGAAGATGGATTTCTTCAGCGCTTTTCTCTTTACCGTATGATGACAAAGCCGTCCCAGCGCTTGGTGATTTCCTTTTCCGGAATGAACAGTCAGGGTAAGGGGCTTCGACCTTCCAGCTTGATTCATGAGCTGAAAAATCTTTTTCCTGAGCTTAGGATAGAGGATGGGAGCAGAAAAGAGCTGGAAATTCTCTCTGTTGAGGAAGGAAGGCAGACTCTCATCAGGGGCCTAAGAGGATTTGAACAGTTTTGCCGTGAAAGACGGTTCCTTGAGCTATATCGTTTCTTTTTCCTTTCCCCGGAGTATCAAAGGCAGGTGGAAGCCCTTGTGGAAGCTGCTTTTTATACGCATATGGAAATGGGAATCGGAAAGGCAGCTGCGAGGGAGCTTTATGGGAAGATTCTAAGCGGAAGTGTAACCCGAATGGAACAGTATGAGGCTTGTGCTTATGCTCACTTTCTTACCTATGGCCTGGAGCTTTCCAAAAGACAGGAATATGAGCTGAGTGCTGTGGATTTGGGAAATCTTTTTCATGGAGCGATCGACTTGTCCTTCCAAAGGGTAAGGGAAGCAGGAAAGAGAATTCAGGATTTAAATAAAGGAGAAAGAAAAAAACTGGCAGAAGCCTGTGTGGCCAAAGTGGCAGAGCAATATGGAGGCGCTATTTTAAAAAGCTCAGCCAGAAACAGTTACCTGACAAGACAGGCAGAGAGAATTACAGAACGGACGCTTTGGGCATTGTCAGAGCAGTTGAAAAAGGGGGATTTTGAGCCGGCCGGTTTTGAAGTTTCGTTTTCTGCAATTGATAATCTGAAGGCTATGAGGATTTCCCTGTCAGAGGAGGAAGAACTGCGGCTTAAGGGAAGAATAGATAGGCTTGATCTATGCGAGGATCAGCAGCATGTGTATGTAAAGATTATTGATTACAAGTCAGGTAACACCTCCTTTGACCTGGCAGCACTGTATTATGGTCTGCAGCTGCAGCTGGTGGTGTATATGGATGCAGCTATGGAAATGGAAGAAAGACGGCATCCGGATAAAGAGATTATTCCTGCTGGCATTTTTTACTATCACATCAATGACCCTTTGGTGGAGAATTCAGGAGAGCCGGATAGACAGGAGATAGACAGAGAGATTTTAAGACAGCTTAGGATGAATGGTCTGGTAAATAGTGAGCAGGAAGTAATCGCTCATATGGACAGAGAGATTGAAAAGGCCTCTGATGTAATTCCGGTAGCTATGAAAGATGGACTGATACAGGAAGGAAGATCATCGACAGCTAGCCGGGAACGGTTTGAGGCTCTTCGAGGATTTGTCCGGGAGAAGCTTTGGAGATCAGGAAGAAAGATTGTAGAGGGAGATATTGCCATCCGGCCCTATAAGCAGGGGAACCGGACTGCGTGCACCTATTGTCCATACCATTCCATTTGCGGATTTGACCGCAAGGTGGATGGATACAGCTATCGAAGGCTTAGTAACTTAAAACCAGAAGATATTTGGAAAGAGATTGAAGGAGGAGAAGATGGGAATGAGATGGACTGAAAAGCAGGAACAGGTAATCGTTTCCAGAAATAGAAATCTTCTGGTATCTGCTGCTGCGGGAAGCGGAAAGACAGCAGTCCTGGTAGAGCGGATCATACGAATGATTACAGATCCGGATAAGCCTCTGGATATTGACCGGCTTTTAGTGATGACTTTTACCAATGCTGCGGCAGCAGAAATGCGGGAAAGAATCGGAGCAGCGATAGAGCAGCGATTGAAAGAAGATGGAAAAAACAGGCATCTTCAAATGCAGGCAACGCTTGTTCAGCAGGCCCAGATTACTACGATTCACAGCTTCTGTCTGAATATTATCAGGAATCATTTTAATAAGCTGGATATTGATCCGGCATTTCGGATCGGCGATGAGGGAGAACTTCTCCTTATGAAAGCAGATGTAATGAAGGATATGCTGGAAGATTTCTACCAGGAAGGAAGGCAGGAGTTTTATGATTTTGTAGAAATCTATTCTTCAGGACGGGGAGATTTTGGTATAGAGGGCTTTATTATGCAGGTATATGAGTTTTCTTGCAGCAGCCCTTGGCCAGAACAGTGGTTTGAAATCTGCCGGACAGAGCTTATAGATGGTCAGATGGATCATATGGAAAAAAGTCCATGGATGAAATTCCTTTTGCATGATATCAGCCTTCAGCTTGAGGAGACAGAGCAGCAGATGAGAGAGGCAGCTAGGATTTGTGGGGAGGAAGATGGCCCTCAGCCTTATCTGCCTGTGATTCTAGAGGACATGAGAACTATTGAAAAGCTGAAAGGGGCTGAAAACTACAAAGAGCTGGCTAAGCTTATGGAGCAGGTATCTTTTGGGCGCCTTGCCGCAGTCAGAAGTAAGGATGTGGATGGGGATAAAAAGGCATATGTAAGCAATTGCCGCAGCCGTATGAAAAAGGCAGTGGAAAAGATAGCTGCTCTTTATTTTCCAGATACAGAAGAAAATATGGAAAAGGCCATGAAAGGCTGTGCTCCTGGCCTGCTTATGCTTCTTGAGCTGGCAGAGGAATTTTCCAAACGGTTTAAGGAAAAGAAGAAAGAAAAGAATATAGTGGATTTTAACGACCTGGAGCATTTTGCTCTGGAGGTGCTTACAGATGAGAGAGAAGGGGAAGATGGCAAAACTTTGCGGATTCCTTCTCTGGAGGCAGACGAGCTGTCTGCCCAATATGAGGAGATTTTGGTAGATGAGTACCAGGATAGCAATTTGGTACAGGAAACCTTGATCCGCTGTATTTCAAGAGAGAGAAAAGGACAGCCAAATGTATTTATGGTTGGAGATGTAAAGCAGAGCATTTACAGCTTCCGCTTGGCAAAGCCAGATCTGTTTCTGGAAAAATATAACACCTATCCTTCTGAAGAAGGCCTATATCAGAAGATTGAGCTTCACCAGAATTTTCGGAGCCGGGCGAGTGTCCTATCCAGTGTGAACGAAGTATTTTTCCAGATTATGACAAAAGCTCTGGGAAATGTAGAATATACAGAGGAAACATCCCTCCATCCAGGAGCTGTTTTTCCAGAATATCTTCCAGAAGAGAAAGGAAAATCGGAGATTCCTTATCTACATACAGCTGAAAAGACAGAGCTCCTTTTAGTAAATACAGATACAGAACTTCTGAAGGAACTGGATGAAGAGCATCTGGATTATACAAGCCGCGAGATGGAGGCCAGGATGATCGCAGGGCGGATCAAAGAACTGGTTGACAGGGAGCATGGCCTGGCTGTATGGGATAGGGAAAAGGAAGAATATCGTCCGGTTCAATACAGAGATATGGTAGTTCTGCTGCGAAGCGTAACTGGGTGGGCAGAAATATTTCTGGAGGTATTTATGAATGAGGGGATTCCGGCTTATGCAGAGTCTGACACAGGATACTTTACTGCTAGTGAGGTGGAGATTATACTGGCCTTGCTTTCTGTGATTGATAATCCTATGCAGGATATTCCCCTTGCAGCTGTACTGAAATCCCCTATTGGAGGCTTGACCGATAGGGATTTAGCTCACCTTTCCGCTCTTTATAAAAAAAATCCATCAAAAGGCCAGGAAAGAGGTCTATATGGAGCATGGAAGAATTATGAGGATCTGGAAAGGGAAGGAAAGCTTGACAGGGAGAATGAGACAGAGCTGACAGAAAAGCTGGAGAAGTTTTCAAAGCTTCTGCAAGGATTTCGAAAGCAGAGCATATATCTTCCTGTTCATGAACTGATTTATGAAATATATCGTCAGACCGGTTACTATGATTATGTTTCTGCTATGCCTGCTGGAAAGACAAGGAAAGCAAACTTGGATATGCTGGCAGAAAAGGCAGTGGCTTACGGCAAAACCAGTTACAAGGGTCTCTTTCATTTTGTAAGGTATATTGAAAATCTAAAGAAATATAATACAGATTTTGGGGAAGCCTCCATTCTTGGAGAAAATGATAATACGATACGGATTATGAGCATACACAAAAGCAAAGGATTGGAATTTCCGGTAGTATTTTTGGCAGGAATGGGAAAAAGGTTTAATAAAACGGATGTTTATGGTAAAATTCTCATAGATTCCGATTTGGGAATAGGAAGCGACTGGATTGATACGGAATTGCGAGTCAAAGCAGCTACCCTTAAAAAAAATGCTCTCAGGAGAAAAATGGAAATAGATGCTATGGGTGAAGAGCTTCGCGTGCTTTATGTGGCTATGACAAGGGCAAAGGAGCTTTTAATTATGAGCGCTTCTGACAGAGGGTTGGAAAACCGCCTGAAGAAATGGGAGCAGATTCCCTCCATCGAGGGGAGAATTCCATTTACGGTTCTTTCTCTGGCAGGATCTTACCTGGATTGGATTCTTATGAGCCGGAAGGAGCAGGGGATGATTGATGTATATGAAGTTCCAGTTGGAAGTATTTTAGGGAGAGAGATGGCAGTCCAGACTGCCAAAGCAGGATACAGGGAAAGCCTTCTTTCCTTTGATACAGAAAAGGTATATGATCTTGAATACAGAAAAGAGCTAGAAGAAGCCTTCTCCTACCAGTATCCTTATAAATCAGATATAGCTCTTTATGCAAAAATGACGGTTTCAGAGCTGAAGCAGCAGGGACAGATGATTGATGAAGAGGAAAGTCAATGGATTCCTACGGTCCCAGCTTTTATGGATGAGGCAGAAAAGGAAGAAGGAGGGGCCTGTCGGGGCACTGCTTACCATAGGGTACTGGAGCTTCTTGATTTTCAGGAGATTTCTTCCCTCAAAGAGGCCTCGAAAGCTCTGCATAGGCTTTTAGAAGATAACAGGTTGACAATGTCTAACTACAGTCTGGTAAGGCCGGATACAGTCTGGCGTTTTTTAGATTCCCCTTTAGGTAGGAGAATGAAAAAAGCAGCCGTGGAAGGCCGCCTTCATAAGGAGCAGCAGTTTGTGATCGGAATTCCGGCAGGAGAGATGGGAATGGGGGACTCAGAAGAGTTGATTTTGGTACAGGGTATTATGGATGCCTACATGGAGGAAGAAAGTAAAGAGGGAGAAAAAGAGCTGGTGCTGATTGACTATAAGACCGATTATCTTAAAAAGGGGGAAGAAAAGCTCCTGGTTGACCGGTATGGCGTACAGCTTGCCTATTATAAACGGGCATTGGAGCAGATGACAGGACAACATGTGAAGGATACCATCATTTATTCTCTGACTCTTCAGGAGGAAATACATGTATATCATGAGGATTAAAAGCCAAAAGGAACAAGAACGAAAAAGTATCGAAATTTCCTGCATCCTGCAGATGGCCCTTATATATAGTGCAAGCAGCTGTAGTTAATAAGCAAATATTCGGATGCGTTTTCTGACTTAATAGTTTTGAAGCCTGAATGATATCAGGAAAGCTTGGATATATTTTTCACAAAAGAAACAGAAGGTGTACAATAAGACAGGGGGAATATCAGATGATATCAGATGAAAATGTGCGTCTGACCCGGATGTCCCATGCAGCCGGATGTGCGGCTAAAATCGGGCCGGGCATGCTGAAGGAGGCTTTAAATAAGCTCCCGGGATTTCTTGATGAGAATCTTTTGGTAGGGATTGAAACAAATGACGATGGAGCAGTATATCGCATCAACGATGAGCTGGCAATCATACAGACTTTAGACTTTTTCCCTCCCATGGTAGATGATCCTTATATATTCGGCCAGGTGGCAGCCGCCAATGCTCTCAGCGATATCTATGCTATGGGCGGAGAGCCGAAGATTGCCTTAAATATAGTGGCCTGGCCTAACTGTATCAACCCGGATATATTAGGAGAAATTTTAAAGGGAGGGGCAGATAAGGTAAAGGAAGCACAGGCCGTTCTGGCAGGAGGTCACTCCATTCAGGATGATGTTCCTAAATATGGGCTAAGCGTGACCGGCTTTGTGCGGCCAGATCGGATATTTAAAAATTGCAGGACAGTGCCAGGGGATGTGCTGATTCTTACTAAGCCCTTGGGAACAGGGATTATCAATACAGCAGTAAAGGCCGGAATAGCCTCTGTAGAGGCAGAAAAACAGGTAATACAGGTGATGACATCCTTGAACAAAAAAGCTAAGAAAATCATAGAAAAATATCCGATTCACAGCTGTACTGATGTGACTGGCTTTGGTCTGGCAGGCCATGGAATGGAAATGGCTGATGGAAGTAATGTTACTTTATGTATAGAGCGCCACTGCCTTCCAGTACAGAAAGAGGCTGCCGAATATGCCCGGATGGGCCTTGTGCCTGAAGGGACTTATAGAAACCGCCAGTTTCTGGAAAATAAGGTGGATATGGGAGACTGGGAAGTATTCTGGCAGGACATTTTTTTTGATCCTCAGACCTCAGGCGGTCTGCTGATTAGTGCAGACAGGGAAACAGCGGAAAGGATTCTTGAGGAGTTTAGAAAAGAGGGACTGGATACGGAATTTGCTCTTATAGGAAGAGCAGAGGAGAGAGGAGAAAAGAGCATGAGGTTGATGCCATGATCTATCTGGATAATGCAGCTACTACAATCTATAAACCGGAGCCCGTAATTCAGGCAGTAGTTCAAGCGATGAGAACCATGGGAAATGCGGGAAGAGGAGGTCATGAGGTTTCTTTAGAAGCCTCTCGTACAATTTATAAGACGAGAAAGAAGCTGGCAGAGCTTTTTGGAGCGGAGCAGCCGGAACAGGTAGCATTTACTGCAAATTCTACAGAAAGCCTGAATATAGCCATAAAAGGTACCTTATCTCCAGGAGATCATGTGATTACTACAGTGATGGAACATAACTCTGTCCTCCGCCCTCTATATGATATGGAGAGAGAGGGGATAGAGCTTACCATTCTGCCTCTTAAAAATGGACTTGTTCTGCCAGAGGATTTTAAGCCGCACATAAAGAAGAATACAAAGGCTGTTGTGTGCACTCATGCTTCCAACCTTACAGGAAATATGATGGATATAAAAGGAGTCGGAAAGGTATGCCAGGAACAGGGCTTGCTTTTTCTGGTGGATGCATCTCAAACCGCAGGTGTTTTTCCAATCCATATGAAGGATATGGGGATTGATATTCTGTGCTTTACCGGCCATAAAAGCCTGATGGGACCTCAAGGAATCGGAGGGATCTGTGTTAGAAAGGGAATTGAGATCCGTCCTTTACTTACAGGCGGAAGCGGGATCCATACGTTTTCTAAAATCCATCCTCAAAAAATGCCAGAGGCCTTGGAGGCAGGGACACTCAACAGCCATGGGATTGCCGGACTTCTGGCAGCTTTGGAATGGCAGGAACAGACAGGACGGGATAAACTTAGAGAACAAGAGCTGGTTCTTACTAAAAGGCTATATGGCGGCCTGGCCGGGATTCCCGGTGTCACGATTTATGGAAATTTTGACGAGAAGGTAAGGGCTCCTATTGTAGCTATGAACCTAAAAGAAAGGGATTCATCTGATATAATGGATGAATTGGGTATAAGATATGGGATTATGGCAAGGGCCGGAGGGCATTGCGCTCCTCTTTACCATGAGGCCCTGGGAACGAGGGAACAGGGAGCTGTCAGATTCAGCATATCTTGGCAGAATACAGAGGAAGAAATAGAACATACGATAGAAGCGGTAAAAGAGCTGGCAGAAGAGGGATGAACATACAAGCATTTTCCCTTAAGGCTGGGTGAAAAATATGAAAAGAAAAGAAAATAGGGTAGTGATTTCCTTTCATACCACGACAGAGGCTATAGCTATGGAGGAGGCATGCAGGGAGGAAAGAATCGATGGAAGGCTGATTCCCCTTCCCAGAGTAATATCGGCAGGCTGCGGCCTTGCATGGAGCGCTCCTTCTGAAAAGGAACAGGAGATCTTGAAATTTATGAAAAAAAGGGGGCTTACCTGTGAGACTACAGGGATTTATCTGATATGACAAATATCAGGATATGGAGTATGGAACAAGGCAGACTGCAGGAAAGGGATACTGGACTGTCACCAGCCCTTGGCCTTAGCCCAAAAGAAATAGGAAACAGAATAAGGCTCTGTAGGAAACAAGGAATCCCTTTTGTAATAGCTTTAGTGGGAGCTGGAGGAAAGACCACAGTTATGTATCATCTGTCAAAGGAATTAATCCAACAAGGATACCGGACAGCAGTGACAACTACCACTCATATTTATCTTCCAGAACAGGGAATCTGTATTCCTGTGTTGAAAAATGAGAGGAACACAGAAGATAGAAAAGAGGAAAGAAGCTGGCAAAAGGGAAAATACGGAATGGACAATAGGCAGCAGGAACCTCAGAGCTATGGGAAAGAGCTGGAAAAGTTTAGGAAAAAACTGGAAGAGGGATGGAAAAGGCAGCAGAGGACGGGAGAATCCTTGACAGTAGGGGCCTTGTCTTTAGAGCCAGGAGATAAGCTGTCCGCTCTCCCTGAGGCTTTTCTTCAGGAATTGGAATCAGAGACAGATATTTTACTGGTGGAATCTGATGGATCCAGGCATCTGCCATTAAAAGTACCGGCACAATGGGAACCAGTTATTTTGCCAGAAACCAGTCTTGTGATAGGCTGTGTGGGATTATCTGCTCTGGGAAAGCCCTGGAAGGAGGTCTGTTTTAGGAAAGAGAGCGCTTCATTTTTCTTTGGAAAGGTTCCAGACAGAGAGGTGACAGAAGAAAGAGTGGCAGCAATCCTTATAGATGAGAGAGGGATTAGAAAGGGAAGCGGACATAGGGAATACAGGGTGATTCTGAATCAAGGGGATTCTGCCGCTGATAGGGAAAGGGCGAACCGAATTCTGGAAATGATAAATGGGAAATGTGAGGGAGGCATATGTTGTTCCTTCTGTGTGAAAGAAACTTCCTCTACGTAGGAAACTTCTCCGGATTTTTTTATGTGATAAAGGTTATTTAGGAGGAGAGTATGGAGGGGAGGGTCTTAAGATTCTAAGGTTCTAAGGAATCCACCAGGCTGTGCCTGGTACCCCTTAGGACAAAGAATCCACCAGGCTGTGCCTGGTACCCCTTAGGACAAAGAATCCACCAGGCTGTGCCTGGTACCCCTTAGGACAAGAAACGCATACTTTTATTGGTCTGCTTTGGCAGTGTGTATGGAGGCTTAAATGAGAGAAGGTGACTGATACGAACAGGAAAGTATTGATCAAAGGAGCAGGAGATCTGGCTTCTGGCATTGCATGCCGTCTCCATAACTGCGGATATGAAATTGTGATGACAGAAATTCCTGTCCCTACGACAGTAAGAAGGACAGTAGCTTTTTCGCGAGCAGTATATGAGCAGAAGGCTGTTGTGGAAGGGATTACGGCTGTTTTGTGTAAAACTCTGGCGGAAGTGAAAGAGGCTGTGGAACAGGACAGGATTGCAGTGGTAATAGATAGGGAATGCAGGATACTGTCTCAGTGGAAACCAGATGTGGCGGTGGATGCAATCATTGCTAAAAAAAATCTGGGGACTGCCATAGAGGATGCTCAAACGGTAATCGGAGTCGGACCGGGGTTTGAAGCGGGCCGGGACTGTCACTGTGTGATAGAGACGAAGAGAGGCCATGATTTAGGCCGTTGTCTGTGGCAGGGAATGGCTGCTCCCAATAGCGGAATCCCAGGAAGCATCGGCGGTTATGGAAAGGAGAGGCTGATCCGTTCCCCAGCAGATGGGCTCTTCTATGGAACAGCTTCCATTGGAGATAGAAAAGCTCCTGGAGCGGAAGTAGGATATGTGCTTAAAAGGGATGGGACAAAAAGCTGTGTAGTAGTAGAGATAGGCGGAGTGGTACGGGGCCTTCTCCAGGATGGTGTTCCAGTATGCATAGGAATGAAGGCCGGCGACATTGACCCAAGGAATGTAATAGAAAATTGTTATACTGTCTCAGATAAGGCAAGAGCTATAGGAGGCGGAGTTTTAGAGGGAATCATGGCAATGGAAAAGAAAAGGCTCAGGAATAAATGAGAAAAATAGAAAAGATAGAGAACAAAAAGAAAACACAGCTGTCGCTAGTTTTGCTGGCCGCAGGAGAGGGCAGACGTTTCGGAAGCAATAAGCTGTTGTCCCAAGTGGGAGAAAAGCCTATGTATCAGCATATTGTAGATGAGATTGAGTCATATGGGAAGGATTTATTTGAAAAAAGAATTATTGTGACTCAATATGACCAGATTGCCCATGCCATGGAGCAGAGAGGATATGAGGTGGTGAGGAATCTTCACCCTGAAAAGGGGATTTCTTGGTCCTTACGTCTTGGGCTTTTGACTGCGAAAAAAAGTGAAAAATCCCATGCCAGGCAGGCAGTGTGTTTTGCTGTATGTGACCAGCCCTATCTGAGGGGGAGAACAATCCGCTGTTTTCTAGAGAACTGGATGGAGAGCGGAAAGGGGCTGGGCTGTCTTGGATTTCATGGCAGTCTGGGAAATCCAGCGGTTTTTTCAGAGAATTATTTTAGTGCTTTGGAAAGACTGGAAGGAGATAAAGGAGGAAAAGGACTAATAGCCTTGTATCCGGAGGACTTATATGTATACCAGGCAGAAGATGGGAAAGAGCTGGAGGATATTGACAGGAAGACGAGATTGTGATTGCAGGAAAGGGAGCAGAGAATGAATATTATAGTTGCAGTAGACAAAAACTGGACGATAGGAAGGCAGGGAGGTCTTCTGGTTTCCATTCCTGATGACCAGAAGATGTTTCGGGAGGAAACCCTGGGAAAGGTAGTTGTAATGGGAAGAAAGACCCTGGAAAGCCTTCCCGGAGGCCGGCCTTTATATGGAAGGACTAACATTGTTCTTACAACTGATCAGAATTACCAGATAAGGGGCGCTGTTGTCTGCCATTCCATGGAAGAGGCCTTAAAAGAACTGGAAAAATATCCATCTGATGATATTTTTGTGATGGGAGGACAAAGTATCTACGAACAGTTCCTTCCATACTGTGAGATTGCCCATGTAACCTATATTGATTATGAATATGAGGGAGACACTTGGTTTGTAAATCTGGACAAGGATGAGAATTGGAAGATGATTGTAGAGAGTGAGGAACAGACCTATTTTAACCTCTGCTATACATTCCGAATGTATAGAAGGATAAAGGGAAAAGGAGTTCATTCCTGAAATGATTCCAATATAGATGATATTCAGGATAAAGGAAAATAGACCAAATAAGCGAAAGGCCTGGAGGGACAAAAGAAGGATGGATGGAAAAGTCACAATCATTAATTTTAATGCGAATGCTGCCAGTATTGTTTCAGCTGCAGGAAGAATTTCTACTACGAAAGGCTGTGCTGATGAAATATATCTCGATTCCTGCAATAAAGAGCAGGAAAAAAACATCAGTTTAATCAAAAAAATACTGGCTTCAGGACATGAATCCGTGCTGGAGCATATTTCTGTTAATTTGTCATTTAACAATGTATCTGTATTTGTAGAACAATTTTTAATCGAATTCCGATTAGCCTCATTCACTGTAAAATCGAGAAGATATGTGGATTTTGGAAACATGGGTTTTATACTGCCAGATTTTTCTCGGTATGAGAATGAGATACGGGGCGATTTGAAACAAAAATATGAGCAGCATATGGAATACTTATTTGAGGAATATAATTTTTTTGCAGAAGCAGGTATTCCAAAAGAGGATGCAAGATTTGTTCTGCCCTATTCCTTCAAAAGCAATTTCTATTGTACAGTAAATGCAAGAGAATTAATTAAAATCATGAATGAAATGGTAAATGGACGCGGCAGACATTATCCAGAGTTAGTTATGCTGGGGAATTCCCTGTTTCAACAATGTGAAGAAAAATTACCATATTTGAAACGAGAAAAGAAGCCGGCAGATGTTAGGGAAGCGCTAAAGGGACTTTATCCAAAGCTTGACGAATGTGATGAGGACAGAGGACAAAAGGATGAACTGGTTTCTCTTTTGTATGGAACGGAGCACTCTGAACAAATGATCTGTAAAGCGGCAGCGCTAAACCAGGGGATCTCTGGCTGGTATCATTGTAATATCTCTGATTCCAGACAGCAAAAGGCAATGATTAAAGAAATTTTGAAGCAATCAAGAAGAAGAGAGCTAGAACAGGTCCATTTTACCGTGTGTTTTAATAAAGTATCTTTGGCTGGAGTCACTCATTTGGTCCGCCATAGAATGCAGTCGATTATTGTTCCAGAGTATGTGAATATCTGCCAATATGACAGATATGTATTGCCGGAAAGTATTGTAAAGGCTGGATTGACAAAAAGGTATCAAAATATTTATGAAAAAACCAGAAAAGTAGCAGATGAGCTGAACGCACAAGGACTTTTGCAGCCAGACCAGGTATATTTGCTGTTAAGCGGAATGACAATCCCAGTGATAACAACCATGAATGCCAACGAGCTGTGTACCTTTATCCAGTTAAGAACATGTAATCGGGCGCAATGGGAAATAAAGGCGTGCGCAGATGCATTATTGAAAGTGTTAAGAAATGAGTATCCAGTTTTATTTTCCATGTATGGTCCTACCTGCTATATGACAGGAGAATGTCCGGAGGGAAAGATGACATGCGGCAGGATGCAGGAAATGTGTAAGTTATATAGTGATGGATTGGAAGAATGATATGAAAAAAATATTTGCGGCAGCAGGGAATATCATGCATTTCTTAGCGCCTTTGGAATTTATAAACTTAAAGAGTTAAACTATTGGAAATAGGCAGAAAAAGGGATGGAAAATAGAGTCTATCTACAGGATATCAGCAGGATTATATAAAGCGTTTAGAAGTTGACAGATGGAGCATAGTGTGTTATACTGGAAAATAGTTAAAAAAATAACAATCTATTACAGAAACCTGCAAAAAAGGAGAGGTCAGATATGGGAAGATTTACATTACCAAGGGATTTATATCATGGAAGGGATGCTCTTGAGGCACTAAAGACCTTAAAAGGAACAAAGGCCATTGTAGTTGTCGGCGGCGGCTCCATGAAACGTTTTGGATTTCTAGATAAGGTGGTTTCCTATCTTCAGGAAGCTGGAATGGAAGTAAAATTATTCGAAGGGGTAGAGCCAGATCCATCTGTTGATACGGTTATGAAAGGCGCTGCCGCTATGCGGGAGTTTGAACCTGACTGGATTGTTTCTATCGGCGGCGGATCTCCGATTGATGCGGCCAAGGCTATGTGGGCATTTTATGAGTATCCAGAAACAACCTTTGAGGATTTGATTACTCCGTTTAACTTTCCTACTTTACGTACCAAAGCTAAGTTCTGTGCAATTCCATCTACATCAGGTACAGCTACAGAGGTAACAGCATTTTCTGTTATCACAGATTATAATAAAGGGATTAAATATCCCCTGGCAGATTTCAACATAACGCCAGATGTTGCGATTGTAGATCCTTCCTTGGCTGAGACTATGCCAAAGAAGCTGACTGCTCATACAGGTATGGATGCATTTACTCACGCTACAGAGGCATATGTTTCCACTTTAAACTGTACTTATACAGATCCTCTGGCTCTCCATGCACTGAAGCTTATCAGCGAATATCTGATTCCTTCTTATAATGGAGATATGGATGCAAGGGCAAAGATGCATGATGCACAGTGTCTGGCAGGAATGGCATTTTCCAACGCTTTACTTGGTATTGTGCACTCCATGGCCCATAAGACAGGCGCTGCTTACAGCGGCGGACATATTGTACACGGCTGTGCAAATGCCATGTATCTTCCTAAGGTAATCCGTTTTAATGCAAAGGAAGCAGAGGCTGCCAGGAGATATGCAGAGATTGCTAAATTCCTGGGATTAAAAGGAGATACAACCGATGAGCTTGTAGATGCTTTAATTGCTCATGTAAAAGCAATGAACAAAGCCCTTGATATTCCTGCCTGCATTAAGGATTATGAGGGAGGAATCATTGATGAAAAGGAGTTTATGGATAAGCTTCCCTCTGTTGCAGAGCTGGCAGTAGGAGATGCATGCACTGGTTCCAATCCAAGAAGCATCGATCCGGAGCAGATGGCTAAGCTTTTGAAGTGCTGCTTCTATGATGAAGAGGTAGATTTCTAAATTTTCATATACATGATTAGATCACCCCTATGAATGAAAGTATCTGGCGCATTAATATACCTGAATTCATGGGGGTGTATTAATGATACATAGGAAGGTTTCTCCAGTGACAAAAAATGCGTTAGCTTTTTTAGATGTTGATCTGCTGTAGAACCCATCCAATATCCCTGTCGATGCATATGGATTGCTTCTCAATCTCGTGTGGACAAACTGCTTCTCCATAGTTTACGCAGGCATATACCGCCTTGGAGTTCTGTGCCGTCATCTGCCAAAAAGGATACTTGATAATTCCCGGAGTGTTGTAACCTACGCCCAGTTCCAGGAACAGTACAGCCATTTTATCATGGCAGAGGAGAAAATCAGCGTATCGGCCAGCGGCAATATGCCAGCCACTATCCTCCACAAATTTGCTGTCTGCTCGAAGGTTCATAGTCAGAGATTTGCCGCAATGGGGGCAGAATGGCAATAATGCGGATGGTATGCGCATATCCTTTTGCTGCTCTATCATGCTGCGGATGATAGCCTCGTTTTCAAATGTTTCCTGACAGCATGGCTCGCTGCATTGAAATAGTCCATAGTCACCTTGGGTATAAAACAGCCGTTTTTTATCAAATCCCGCTTTTTGAAAGCAATGATCTACGTTTGTAGTAAGTATGAAATAATTTTTATCCTTTACAAGTTTCAGAAGATTGATATAGGGTTTTCCAATGCCAGAGTCATAGCGGTTTATAAAAATCTGCCTTGACCACCATGCCCAATATTCCTCCAATGTATCATACGGATAAAATCCCCCTGAATACATATCTCTAATTCCGTATTTTTTCTGAAAATCCGAAAAATATTTCTCAAATCGTTCCCCGCTATAAGACATTCCTGCTGAGGCTGACATCCCTGCTCCAGCTCCTATTACAATGGCATCCGCTGTTTCTATTTCATTTTTCAGACGCTTTATCTGCTCTGAGCAGTTTCCTGTAAAGATTGTAATCTGTCTCTTTAAACACATTGTATATCACCTCAATCCTGCTTTGTGTTTTCCGCTTATACTCGTTTACTGTCTGGATTGCAATTTCTGCTGCCTTATGGTTTGGGAAATGGAACTCTCCTGTTGAAATACAGCAAAAGGCAATACTGCTCACACTGTTCTGCTCTGCAAGCGTAAGGCAGGAGAAATAACAGGCAGCAAGCATTTCCTTATCCTTTCTTGTAAGCTGTCCTTGGACAATCGGGCCGACAGTATGCAATATATACTTGCAGGGCAGATTAAAAGCAGGTGTAATTTTTGCGATTCCAGTGCTTTCCTCATGCCCCTGTTCTTCCATTAATCTTGCACAGTCTGCCCGAAGCTGGATGCCAGAGAAGGTATGAATGGCATTATCAATACAGCCATGGTTAGGGCAGAAACAACCGAGCATCTGGCTATTGGCAGCATTGACAATAGCATCGCACTGAAGCGTAGTAATATCGCCTTGCCAAAGATAGATTCCATCCTCTATGGATGTTAAATCCGTAAGATTAATAATGCCTTTTTGTCTGAGTTCCTCCTGGAGATAGGCATCCTGTATTTCTAAAAACTCCTTGCTTACAGGTTTTGGCATACGAATGTTAAAAAGCGAACGAAGTAGATATTTTTGTTCCTGCCCATTTGCCGGAAGGTTTATTCCTGAATATCCTGGCTGCTCCCTGAGCAATTCCTTAATTAAAAAGATACGCCTTTCTGTTTGTGTCATTTTTACACCTCCAGAACAATAGTATTTTTTGGCATTAACATACAATTTCCCTAATACAGACAATGTTCCTGCCGTATGAATGCAGGTCCACAGCCAATACAGGCAGCTATAATCATATAACCTTGAGATGTGATGCGATTGTTTCTGATGGTATTCCTTAGGATCAAAAAGTCCTTTTTCATACTGAGACAATATCCACAGGTGATCTTTCAGATAGAGCAATCTGCATTTTAATCTAAGTGTTACATTTTGCCCTTTCTATTTCTACAGCACCTTGACACTTTTAAGGTATAATGATACAATACAACCCTTAGGTACATTTGTAAATTAGGCACAATAATATGCTATAGTTACCTAAAAGAAACTAATGGTAGAATGGAGGACTTTGATATGGCAGAACAAGCGTTAAAAAAAGAATTACCAGCTTGCCCTGTGGAGACAACTCTAACGCTTATTGGTGATAAATGGAAAGTATTGATTTTGCGAGATTTACTTCCTGGAACAAAGCGCTTCGGTGAATTAAAAAAATCCATTGGAAACGTTTCTCAGAAAGTATTGACTGCACAACTTCGGGCAATGGAAAATAGCGGTTTACTTACCCGTACAGTTTATCCTGAAGTACCACCAAGAGTGGAGTATTCCCTTACCAAACTTGGGAAGAGTTTAAAGCCTATTTTAGATGCCATGAAGGATTGGGGAGAGGAATACAAAGAAACATATAATGTATAGGATGCTGTTCGCTTCTGGACATTCTGCCGCCTTGGCAGATGGCTGTAAACGTTACACAGTGAATAGAACTACATCAGCTATATAGCTCATAAACTGGGAGCAACACCAGAGGTTGATTAGTCTAGAACTGTTATGAGTGATATTGATACAGACTAGAATACAGAATGTACAGAATATCTCTTTGGAAAAGTAAGCTAGGTTTATAATAAAGCATAAATTTTGAGCATTTTTTGAAAGTTGTACATAATTAAGATCAGATAAAAGTCACATGATGGATAAAACTGGAGAAGCTCAAAGAAAAAATCAGTTGCTAAGGAAAGGCGAAAGTGCTAATATATAATAAATTCCGCTTTGACAGGGTAAAGCAATACAGATAAAAACAGGATGATAGGGGGGATACCGTGGCAGACAGCAAGATAGCGTTGGAAAATAACAGGCTTTTGATAGAAACAGACCGGGCAGGCGGAGAGCTGGTTCGTATTTATGATAAGGAGAAGAGGAGAGAGGTTCTGTGGGAGGGCGATAAAAGGATCTGGGGCAGGCACTCACCAGTTCTTTTTCCGTTTGTGGGAAGGTGCTATGAAAATCAGTATATCTGTGATGGAAAGGCCTATCCTATGGGACAGCATGGCTTTGCCAGAGATATGACCTTTGAGTTGAAATCGTTGTCAGCAGACCAAGTGTGGTATGTGCTGGAAGACTCAGAGGAAACAAGAAGCAGGTATCCGTTCCGGTTTTGTTTTCAGTCAGGTTTCCGGCTGGAGGAAAACAGAATCCGGGTTATGTGGAGAGTAGAAAACAGGGAAAAGAAAGATATGCATTTTATGATAGGAGCACATCCTGCGTTCCGTGTTCCAGACCATAAAACCATATATGATTATACTTTTGACTTCCATCAAAAAGGAAGGCTTCATTATCAGGCTCCTGATGAGGACGGATATGCAAGGGAGGAATTAAGTGGCCTGCTGGATACAGGAGAAGGCAGGGTTCCCCTTACAAAAGGCTTTTTCCAAAATGTGCTTACATATATCTTTGACAGGGGACAGATTGAAAAAATCAGTCTTCTTTTAGAGGAGCAGCCATTTGTTACGGTAGAATGTCCGGGATTTCCTTATATGGCAGTATGGACGATGGAAGAGACACACCCCTTTGTATGCCTGGAGCCTTGGTTCGGGCGATGTGCTGAAAAGGGCTTTTCAGGAGAATGGAAAGACAGAGAGGGCATTGTAAGGCTGGAAGGACAGGGAATATTTCAGGCAGATTATGTGATAGAGATCCACTAGATAGTACAGATCAGGACAGAAAACGGACCTATCTGTTGGCACAGACACTACCAAGAATGAAAGTCGATTGCTCTGACATCTGACTACACATTATAGAAGAAAAAAGAAAGGCAGGAAGAGACATGTTTCCAATTATTAAGGCAGAAAAGCTTGCCGAAAATATTTACCTGATGGATGTAAAAGCTCCTCGTGTTGCGAGAGCATGCCAGCCAGGTGAATTTGTTATTGTAAAAATGGATGAACAGGGAGAGAGGATTCCTCTTACCATCTGCGATTATGACAGAGAAGAGGGTCTTATTACCATTGTATTCCAGACCATAGGAGCATCAACCTATAAGATGGCAGAATTAAAAAAAGGGGATGCATTTCAGGATTTTGTCGGTCCCTTAGGCAATCCATCTGAGTTTGTAAAGGAGGATATGGAAGAGTTAAAAAAGAAAAAATATCTTTTTGTGGCAGGCGGCGTAGGAACTGCCCCTGTCTATCCACAGGTAAAGTGGCTTCATGAACACGGGATAGAGGCTGATGTAGTCATGGGTGCGAAGAACAAGGAGCTTGTAATCCTGGAGTCCATGATGAAAGAGGTGGCTGGAAATCTTTATGTTACCACAGATGATGGCTCCAATGGCCGCAAGGGCATGGTAACAGATGTGGTAAAAGATCTGGTTCAGAACCAAGGAAAGCAATACGATGTCTGTGTGGCAATCGGCCCTATGATTATGATGAAATTTGTCTGCCTTCTGACAAAGGAGCTGGGTATTCCTACGATTGTCAGCATGAATCCGATTATGGTAGACGGAACCGGCATGTGCGGTGCCTGCAGGCTTACAGTAGGAGATCAGGTAAAATTTGCATGTGTAGACGGGCCAGAATTTGACGGCCATCTGATTAATTTTGATGAGGCCATGAAGAGACAGCAGATGTATAGGACAGAAGAGGGCCGCGCTATGCTGAGAGCAAAAGAGGGAGATACTCATCACGGCGGATGCGGACATTGCGGAGGTGACAAATAATGGACGTAATGAAAAAGGTACCTGTAAGAGAACAGGAGCCATTGGTAAGGGCAAAGAACTTTGAAGAGGTATGTCTCGGATATAATAAAGAAGAAGCCATGGAAGAGGCGAAACGCTGTTTAAATTGTAAGAAGGCAAAGTGTATGGATGGCTGTCCGGTGGCTATTGATATTCCCGGCTTTGTAAAACAAGTGGCAGATGGCAATTTTGAAGAGGCTGCAAGGATTATTGCAAAATCTTCTGCTCTTCCGGCTGTATGCGGCCGTGTATGCCCTCAGGAAACACAGTGTGAGGGTGTATGTATCCGGGGAATTAAGGGAGAGGCTGTTTCTATCGGAAAGCTGGAAAGATTTGTAGCTGACTGGTCCAGGGAAAATGGATTTGTACCAGAGAAACCAGACAAGACCAATGGAAAAAAGGTAGCGATCATTGGTTCCGGTCCTGCAGGCCTTACTTGCGCTGGAGATCTAGCAAAGCTGGGCTATGAGGTGACGATTTTTGAGGCGCTTCATGAGCCTGGAGGAGTGCTTACATATGGAATTCCAGAATTCCGTCTGCCAAAAGAATCTGTAGTACGCTCTGAGATTGAAAATGTAAAGAAGCTTGGAGTTAAGATTGAGACAGATGTAGTAATCGGGAAATCAGTTACGATTGATGAATTAATGAATGAAGAGGGCTTTCAGGCCGTGTTTATCGGCTCTGGAGCAGGACTTCCTAAATTTATGGGGATTCCGGGAGAAAATGCCAATGGTGTATTCTCAGCCAATGAATACCTGACAAGGAGCAATTTGATGAAGGCCTTCCGGGATGATTATGATACACCGATTGCGGCAGGAAAGAAGGTAGCTGTAGTCGGCGGGGGAAATGTTGCCATGGATGCTGCCAGGACGGCTCTCCGTCTGGGCGCTGATGTTCACATTGTATACAGAAGAAGTGAAGCAGAGCTGCCAGCCAGAGTAGAGGAAGTTCACCATGCAAAGGAGGAGGGCATTATATTTGATCTTCTGACAAATCCGGTAGAAATCCTTTCTGACGAAAATGGCTGGGTAAGGGGCATGGTTGTTCGTAAAATGGAGCTTGGAGAACCAGATGCTTCTGGAAGGAGAAGGCCGGTAGAGGTTCCCGGCTCAGATTATACTATTGATGTGGACACAGTAATCATGTCTTTAGGTACATCGCCGAATCCTTTGATTTCTTCTACTACAAAAGGTCTGGAGATGAACAAATGGCGGTGCATTGTGGCAGATGAGAAAAACGGCATGACAACAAAAGAAGGTGTATATGCTGGAGGAGATGCAGTAACAGGAGCAGCCACAGTTATCCTAGCAATGGAAGCAGGAAAAGCCGGAGCAAGAGGTATTGACGAATATTTATCTGGAAAGTAGAATGGAAAAGTATTAGAAAAGTAGGAAAAAATTGAAAAGACGGCATTCAGGCAGAAAAGAATTTCATTCAGCCTGAATGCCGTTTGCTGCATCATAGGAAGGTGCGTCTTATGATATAAAAAACATCTGGGAGATACCCGCTTCTTTATACTTTACAATCAATAGATTTTAATGCAAAGGAATCACTGCCCTCTTGTACAATGCGGGCTTCTACGGATTCACGAGTAACATTGTCTAAAACCCTTGGGTCAAAGTATTGTCCAGGCTGCCAGGAGGGATCACTGGCCCGTACAGCCTCATAGCATGCCGCATTGTACATGCGTTCATATTGTCCTAAAGTCCAGGTGGCAGTGAGCCTATCTTCCTTAGGAATGCTTTTCTGGTAAGCAGCGAATACCTCACTCCGCTGGGTAGTGTCTCCGTTTTGAATACCGTTTTCCTGAATAAATTCCCTTTTTACCATATCAAACATGCTCTGCCTGCCTTCCTCAGAAACGTCTACGATCTTATGCCATTCAGAAGGACTTTTCCCAGTAATATCCATACCAGCTACACCATGGGAATTGATTAAATCTCCATCCTTATCGAACTGCTTTTTCCAATTGGCGATGATTGTAGGATTATTCTGGCAGAAGAAACCTGGTGCAACCTCTACCATGTCAGGGGAGGAGCCGCCTCCAGTTAGGCCTTTAGAATTCAGGATACCTAAGGGATCCTTGAAACTGCCCTTATTTCCATTTAAACGCTGAAACATCTGTAACAATGCCTGATAATTCTGTGAGTTTACCTCTCCTATACGCATCTCTATATTCCCCCTGTTATATAATGACTGTATATAAGGTAAAAAAATAATATCCTGTGATGCTTTCATGCTCATTTCATACAGTCTTATTTAAATATATCGTCTTTTTTAGCAAGTAACTTAAGATTTATGATGAGAGTTTAAAGCCTTTTCCTCTAAGGAGGAATATATGGTCTGCTGGCTGACAGTGAACCGTATGATAAGCTGGTTAAACAGCGTATCATAAAGCCATATGTGCAAAAGAACACAGAAATGTAAGAAACAGGAGCGATATGCACACTGTAGGAGGCCATGAGATTTGTTACACTTAGAGTAGAAATTTGATATCGGATTTTGGGAAGCAAAGGAAGAGGAGGAGGCTGCAAAGAGAACCTTTTATACAGAATAGATAGGAATCTTAGGATTCCTATATGATATCCTGCATAAGGCATTTTGTAGAATTCTCTGGCAAAAAGGAAGAAGGAGGACGTGTATGAAAACGGGAGAAAAGAAAAAGACGCTTTCTATGACAACCCAGATTTTGATTGCTACTGTGGGGGGCATTGTATTTGGAAGCATAGCTGGGCCTTGGGCGGGCAATCTGAAATTTATTGGAACAATCTTTATGCGCTTGATTCAGATGTCTGTGGTGATTTTGGTTATGACAGCAGTTGCAGGCGCACTTGGTTCCCAGTCTGGAAAGGGTGTTGGGAAGATGGGGTTCCATACATTTAAATGGTTTGGAATTTTTACATTGTTTGCAGCGATTCTGGGTTATGTATTATGTCAAATTATTAAGCCTGGAGTGGGAATTACAATTGTTAATCCAACAGATATATCAGAAGTGACAGTGGCTTCTGGAAGTATTACTGATACGATTTTAGGATTTTTTTCTACGAATATTATTTCTTCCATGGCTTCAGGGGCAATGGTTCCATGTATCATCTTTGCAATTATTTTCGGAGCGGCCTGTAGTGCTTATACAGCTTCCTCAGGAGATGATATTATTATCCGCTGGCTAAAGGGAATGAATGCAGTTGTTTTAAACATTATAAAAATGGTAATGAAGCTGGCACCTATCGGCGTATTCTGCCTGCTGGCAGACGTGGCCGGAGCCATTGGGTTTAAGGTAATTTTCCCCATGATTAAGTTTTTAGCCTGTCTGGCAATCGGCGATTTGATTATGTTGGCCTGCTATCTGCCCCTTGCCGGAGCTAGGTGCAAAGTGAATCCATTAATGATGCCGAAAAAGTTTTTAAAGGTATCTATGCTGGCACTGACGACCACTTCATCTGCAATCTGTCTTCCTACTAAAATGGAAGATTCCGTGACAAAATTTGGCGTCAGCCGCAGAGTTTCTGATTTTGTAGGTCCTCTTGCAATGTCTATGAACAGCAATGGCGCAGCCCTTTGTGATCTCTGCTATGTCTGCTTCCTGAGCCAGGCATGTGGGATTACCTTGACTGTTCCGCAAATCATTATGGCAGTAGGTCTTGCAATCATGCTGTGCCTGGGAACCATCACCGTACCAGGAGGAGCTGTGGTTACTATGACATTTTTAGCAACTTCCTTAGGACTTCCGGTAGAGGCAATCGGACTTTTGATGGCAATCGACTGGTTTTCCGGCATGTTCCGTACTTTGTTGAATGTGGATGCAGATATCATTGTTGCCATGCTGGTAGCCAACTCAGAAGGGGAGTTTGACAGGGATGTATACAATGAAGTGAAGACTGTGGAATATAATGCATAATTGATGTTTTATCATATAGGATTCCAGTGTCAAAGGGGCTGCAGTATTCTGGTACTTTTCCTAGGCTAGCAGTTTTGAGACTGGAATCCATATCATTCAGGCAGAAAAAGAGCTGTAAGGGAAACATCATAAAAAGTAAAAAAGATAAGAGAAGGGAGTTAAGATTATGGCAGTAAATAAGGAACGTATCTATAGAAGGCTGGAGGAGCTGGGAAAGATTGGACAGAAAGAGGATGGAATTTATTGCATGGCTTTATCTGAGGAAGACAACCAGGCTTGCAAGCTGGTTCGTAAATATATGGAAGAAGCTGGTATGAAGGTATATGTAGATGCAGCTGGCAATCTGATTGGAAGAAAAGAAGGAAAAAATCCAGATGCTCCAGTAGTTATGACAGGTTCCCATATTGATACAGTGTATGGCGGTGGAATTTTCGATGGAAGGTTAGGCGTAATCGGAGGGATTGAGGCAGTTCAGGTTATGAATGAGCAGGGAATTGAGACAGAGCATCCGATTGAAGTGGCTGTATACCGAGATGAAGAGGGAACGAGATTTGTAGGCTCCTATTCCGGGGCCAGGTTTCGGACAGGAAGGCCCCTAAAGGGAATCCTGGAACACGTAGACAGGGACGGGATTTCCGTTCGAGCAGCCCTGGAGCAAAGTGGGATTGATCCAGAACACGTACAGGATGCAGCTTTGCCAGAGGGATATGGAAAGGCTCATCTTGAGCTGCATATTGAACAGGGAGCAGTTCTGGAGAGTAAGGATCTGGCAGTAGGAATCGTAACAGGCATCTGTACACAGATCCGTGGGGAATATACTATAACCGGGCAGGCTTCTCATGCTGGGACAACACCTATTCCTTTAAGGAAAGATGCTCTTTGTGCGGCAGCTGAGGCAGTGCTTGCCATAGAAGAAGAGACAGCCAAAAATGGAGAATGTGTTGCAACTGTAGGAAGGATTCAAGCAGAGCCAGGAGGGGTGAATATTGTTCCGGGAAGGGTAAAATTCAGCCTGGATATCCGCCATCAGGATCCAGCAGTCAGAGACAGGCTTTTAGAGCAGATTAATAAAAGGATAGATGAAATATGCAGCAGGAGAAAGCAGGAATGGAATTTTCAGATTCTATCTACAGAAGGCACTCCTAAGCCATGCTCGCCGGAAGTCCAGGAAATCATCAGAGAAGCTTGTGAAGAAGCAGGATATCCGGTCTATTATATGCCAAGTGGGGCTGGGCACGATTCTGGAGCCTTTGTTAACTTCTGTCCCATGGGAATGATTTTCATACGGTCAAAGGATGGACTTAGCCATAACGGAGAAGAATATAGTTCTCCGGAAGATTGTGAAGCAGGGGTAGAAATTTTATACCGTTCTATGTTAAAATTAGGGAAAAGGGTTTAGAACGGTGTTCTAACCTAAAAAATTTAAGGAGGCAGTAGATGAAAAAGATTAAGATTACTTCAGGGGAATTTACCTTTATTGCAAGGCTGGAAGAGGAGAAGTCACCAGAAACCAGCAAATGGCTTCTTTCCATGCTTCCATGGACGGACTCTATGATCCATGTATCCTGGAGCGGAAATGCTTGTTTCTTCCGGCTTCAGGACAGGGCTTGGCAGGTGCCTTATGAAAATCCGATCCATGTGCCGTCCATCGGCGAGGTGCTGGTTTATCCAGGAAATAGGCCGGATCTTCAGATGGGAGGAGAACTCTACTTTGCTTGGGGACCGAATAAATTTTCCTGTGGAAACGGCAATCTGTCAGGCAACCATGTTATGACAATTATAGAGGGCCTGGAAAATTTGGCAGCGTTTGGAGACAGAGTGCATATTGACGGACACCAGATGACTACATTAGAATTGATTGAGGAGTAGAAAGCTAAAAAAAGTTAATCCTACATATTAAGGAACGAACGGAATAAAAATAGCTATGAGCAGGAGGACTGATTTCGGCGTAAGCAGAAAGGAAGGTCTCCTGCCTTCTGCTTTTATTATTTGCTGTGAAAGTACCCTTTTCTGCGCAGCAGAAAACGGAATTCAGGGATAAGAAATGCGCTGGATACTTTCATTCATGGCGGTGCGCTAGCCTTGCGCATGAGGGTTTACTGTGAGAGTCCCGAATCATCTGGAATTAAATAGTTACCCCGCCGTGGCGGCGGGAAATTATGCCATTCTTGGGGCTCGCTGCAGACGGAAAACCCTGGAAAATAAGATTTTCATTTGGATGGAGTTGTTAGAACGAAGGCTTTTTTGAAAGAGGGTGGAAGAATGCTGACAGTACGTGAACTAATATCGCTGCCAGAATTAAATAATATTTCCTGCATTGCATCAGAGCGCTTTTTGGATGCAGAAATATCTGGCTGCGGGGTGCTGGAATTCAGTGAATCCTTAAGATGGGTGAAAAAGGGTGAACTGATATTAACGAGTGGCCGTGTATTTGGGACGGATGAATTGATGCAAAGGCGGATTATTGCAGAACTAAAGGAATGCGGCTGCACTGCTTTAGGTGTTAAGGTAAAGGGGTTTTTAAAGGATATTCCGGAAGCAATAGTAGAGGAGGGGAAAAAGCAGCAGCTTCCTCTGCTGAAAATCCCCTTTTACTATTCTTTTTCACAAATTGAAAAAATAGTTTATCACCATTCTTTCTTACAATCTCTGACAAAGGCCCAGCAGGGAGAACTTCTCCTGGAGGATCTAGGAACTATCTTTTTCCACCATTTTGGGCTTTCTGCTATGCTGAAAAAGCTTTCTGACGACACAGGATATACGTTTCTTGTTACAGATATCCAGTATAACATCATAGCTCTCCATACCTCTCATGAATATGGCAGAGTGTTTCAAAAAGGGACGGATACCCAGCTTGAGCCTGTCTGGAACAGCGATTTTTTTACGGGTACAGAGAAAAAAGAAGGACAGGTGCATAGATATTGTAATTTCAAAATAGAAGGCAGGCCTTACCGCTTTTTTGTTCAGGCTCTGCCAGATTCCTGCGGCTGTTTGTGCTTGCCAGTGGAGCAGGGAGAGCTGAAGGAAGAAATGCGCCAGATGATCAATAAAAGCGCAGTTATTCTTGCGCTGGAGCTGGCAAGGGGGGAAAGCAGCCGTAGGAAAGGCAGTAACGATGCTTTTTTAGATTTTCTGCGGGAGGATTCCTGGAAAGGGGAGGCGGAGATTATCCGGCTGTGCAGTATTTATGGATTTCCCTATCAATACAAACGGGTATGTCTAGTTTTCAAAATAGACAAAATGGAAAGTAATTTTCAGAGGGAAAAAATGAAAACTGCTTTTCAGGAAATCCTTCATAAGGAATGGAGAGGAAATGTCCGCTCCTATCTTTGTGCTGGAATCGGCATTCTAGCAGCATTTCTTATGTTTAAGGATGAAGTCAGTTCCCTTCAAGCAGAGAAAATGGCTTATAAAACTGCTTTGGCTTTTGCTGAAGAAAAAACAATGGACAGTATGAAGGTTTTGGCAGGGATAAGCCGCTGCCGCAGGAGGACAGCAGATATCAGGGCAGCATTTGCAGAATGTATGGAGGCCTTGGATCTGGAGCAATGGGAAAAAGGAAGAAAGAGAGTATTTCAATATCAGGATGCCATGATCCATCATATGTTGTGCCGAATTTCCAGAGAGGAGCTGGTGGAACTATATCAGGATAAGGTGAAAATTCTGGTGGATTATGACAGAAAAAACAGTACAAGCTTGACAGAAACAGCAAAGGTATATTATGACAGCCATTTCAATATGACATCAGCAGCGGAAAAATTATATATCCATAGAAATACTATGCGCCAGAGGCTGGAAAAAATCAGTGAGCTTTTGATGGCAGAGCCGGATCTGTCTGATTGTGGATATGCCTTGTATCTGGGCCTATGCGCCTGGGAGCTGATTGAAAATATGGAAGGAAGGAGGACAGAACCGGATGATTGACGGCGACCGTTTGTATGAGCGGCTGTATGAGCTGGGACAGCTTGGAATGAGGGAGGATGGAGGATTATACTGCCTAGCACTGACAACCATGGAACTGACAGCTTTGGAGCTGACTGCCTGCTATATGGAGGAAGCTGGCCTTAGAGTGCGGTATGACAAGGCTGGAAACCTTATAGGAAGGCTGGAGGGCAGTGATAAAACAGCTCCTGCAGTTATGACAGGCTCTCACGTGGACAGCGTGTATGGAGGAGGGATTTTTGACGGCCGCCTTGGCGTTTTAGGAGGGATTGAAGCAGCAGCGGCCATTAAAAAAATGGGCATAGGCCATACACATCCAATCGAGGTCTGTGTATTCCGAGACCAGCAGGGGGTGAGATTCAGCGGCTCCTACTGTGGTTCAGGATATATGACTGGGCAGAAAAGGAGAAATACTCTTGGGTGTGCAGATAAACAGGGGATTACGGTAGAAGAAGCTTTACGGCGTCTGGGAATCAATCCAGATACTCTGGACGAGGCAAGGCTGCCAGAAGGATATGCTAAGAGTTTTGTAGAGCTTCATATTGAACAAGGCCGGATTCTGGAAAAGGCAGGAGTACCGATTGGAATCGTTACAGGAATTCAATCCCAGATCCGTGGAAAATTCATTTTTAAAGGCCAGTTTTCCCATGGAGGGACGGTAAAAATGGAAGAACGGCATGATGCACTGATGGCAGCAGCAGAAGTGATGCTGGAGCTGGAAAGGATTACCAGACAGAAAAAAACAGCAGTGGTTACTATTGGATGTGTAGATGTAAAGCCAGGCAGTATCAATACAGTGCCGGGAAATGTAGAATTTACTGTTGATGTAAGGGATGCCTCCCCGGAGGTAAGGGACAGCATCATAAAAAAGGCATATCAGACTGGACAGGAAATCTGCGAAAGGAGAGGCGTTTCCATGGAGTTTTATCCATTTAGTGCTGGAAGCGGCTGGGTTTCCTGCAGCAGGGATATTCAGGAAGTAATCGCAGAGGGAATAGAGGAAAATGGGATGGAGCCCTATTATCTTGCAAGCATGGCAGGTCATGACAGCGGACGCTTTGCCAAAATATGTCCTATGGGAATGATCTTTGTACGTTCCATAGAGGGAAGGAGCTTCTGTAAAGAGGAATGGAGCAGTAAAGAGGACTGTGCCCTGGGAGCGGAAATTCTGTGCAGAACATTGATAAAGCTGGCAGAATAGAGAAGAGATAAAATCTATATAGGAAATTTTTAAGTATACTCTGGTTGAATTTGTCAGAATTTCCCGTTATAATGGAAATATGAAAAAAACAGTTGATTTATTAAACGGAAAAATTTTGTCGTCATTAATGGAGCTGGCAGTTCCGATTATGGCGACTTCTCTTCTACAGATGGCATATAATCTGACCGATATGGCATGGATTGGAAGAGTAGGAAGTGCGGCAGTGGCTTCTGTAGGCTCTGCGGGAATGTATACCTGGCTTTCTACTGGAGTGGTTATGCTGGCAAAGATGGGAGGACAGGTGAAAGCTGCCCATTCCCTGGGAGAGGGAAATGGGGAAAAGGCTGCTCAGTATGGAAAAGGAGCCATTCAACTGGCAGCAGCTCTTGCAGTGGTCTATGGATTGATTATGGTTGCCTTTTCCGGGAAGCTGATTGGTTTTTTTAATCTTCAGGATCCTGGAATCGTAGAAGATGCAGAAAAGTATTTAAAAATAGCCGGAGGGATGATTCTGTTTTCCTTTTTAAATCAGACACTGACTGGGCTTTTTACTGCATCCGGAGACAGCAAGACGCCATTTCTAGCTAATTTTGCAGGTCTGGCAGGTAACATGATTCTGGATCCTCTGCTTATTTTTGGCATAGGGGGTCTGCCGGGTTTGGGAGCTGCCGGAGCGGCAGCGGCTACTGTAACAGCTCAGGCAATTGTAACTTTTCTCATGCTGAGGGGAGTAAAAAGGGATAAAGTATTGTTTGACAAAATACGGATATGGGAAAAGACTCCTCGTGAATATCTGTGGGAAATGATAAGGATCAGCCTGCCCTCGTCTATCCAGGAAACTTTATACTGTGCCATTTCTATGGTACTCACCAGATTGATTGCCGGCTGGGGAGACAGAGCTGTGGCAGTACAGAGGGTTGGAGGGCAGATCGAGTCCATTTCCTGGATGGCAGCAGAGGGTTTTGGTATGGCATTAAATGCATTTATCGGTCAAAATTATGGGGCTGGAAAATACCAGAGAATGAAAAAGGGATATGTTACGGCTTTTGTCATGATGATGGCATGGGGAGCTTTTACTACGGGAGTATTGGTATTCCTTAACGGACCAATTTTCCGCCTGTTTATTAATGAACCGGACGTAGTTCCGGTAGGAATGGATTATCTGAGGATTCTAGGCTATGGCCAGATGTTTATGTGCCTGGAGCTGATGACAGTAGGAGCGCTGGCCGGTATGGGAAAGACCTTTGTAAGCTCTTGCATCAGCATAAGCCTTACATCAGCCAGGATTCCTCTGGCTCTTCTTTTAGGAGGTACAGCTTTAGGGCTTAATGGCATCTGGTGGGCCCTGACGGTTTCCAGTACGTTGAAAGGCATTACATTCTGCCTGACATTTATTTTTATTTTAAACAGGATAGGGAGGGAAAAAGCAGGATGAAGCAGATGAAAGTACAGGAAGAGGCGAGGATACAGGAAAAAGGGGACGAACAGAAGGGAGAAGGAGAGTCGAGAGAAAGGGAGAAACAAAAGGAAGAGGAGAAGCTGAGAGAAAGAGAGAGGCAGGGGGAAGAAGAGAAAACGAGGGAAAGGGAGAAACAAAAGAAAGAAGAGAAACCGAGAGAAGGGGATAAACAGCAGGAGGAGGAAGAGAAACAGAGGGAAAAATATAAAAGGATGATAGAGATGCCAGTGTCCAGACTGATTCCAGGTCTTGCAGTGCCAACAATCATCAGTATGCTGGTTACATCTATTTACAATATGGCTGATACTTTCTTTGTCAGCCGGATCGGAACAAGTGCATCTGGCGCAGTGGGGGTTATTTTTTCCGCTATGGCTATGATACAGGCTTTGGGTTTTGGATTAGGCATGGGGAGTGGGAATTATATTTCTCGTTCTCTTGGAAACCAGGAGGCAGGAGAGGCGGGAAAAGCGGCAGCTACTGCCTTTTTTACTGCTCTTGGCCTGGGGCTGGGGGTTGCAGCAGGCGGCAATTTATTTCTCAAGCCTTTGGTTATTTTCCTTGGAGCCACAAAAACCATTGCCCCCTATGCAGAGGACTATGCAAAGTTTATCCTTATGGCCGCTCCTTTTATGATGTGCTCTTTTGTAATGAATAATATATTAAGGGCTCAGGGAAATGCAGCCTATGCCATGGTAGGAATTACTGTGGGGGGAATTCTGAATATGATTTTAGATCCTTTATTTATTTTTGGTCTCAAGATGGGGACAGCAGGGGCTGCTTTGGCTACGGGATTAAGCCAGATAATCAGCTTTTCGATCCTTTTGTGTCAGTGTAATCTTCGAAAGGACTGCTTGAGTATACGACTGAAGGAATTTTCCCCTACATTAAGGATGTATGGGGAGATTTTCCATGCAGGGGTTCCTTCTTTTGCCAGACAGTCTATTGCCAGCATATCAGTGGTGGTTCTTAATGTAGCAGCAGGTCCCTTTGGGGATGCCGCAATAGCTGCAATGTCCATTGTCAGCCGCTTTATGCTGTTTATCAATTCAGCTCTTATTGGCTTTGGACAAGGATTTCAGCCAGTATGCGGCTTTAATTTCGGGGCAAAACGGTATGATCGGGTGTTGGAAGCTTATTGGTTTTGTGTGAAAGTAGCAGTAGTCATGCTCACAACCATGGGACTGGTATGCATCGGTTTCAGCCGTGAGATCATCACCCTGTTCCGGCGAGACGCGGAGGTAATTGAAATCGGTACGCTGGCCCTTAGGCTTCAGCTTTTTACCCTTCCTATTCAGGCATGGATTATTATGGTAAATATGCTTTCCCAGTCAATCGGATATGGATTTCGTTCTACCCTGGTGTCTATCGGACGGCAGGGAATCTTTCTCATACCAGCTCTTTTATTTATGCCTTCCATATGGGGGATCAGGGGGATTCAATGCGCCCAGCCAGTGGCGGATGGATGTACCTTTATTCTGGCCTGTGTGGTAGTAAGAGGAATTATCCGGGAGCTGGCACAGATGAGAGACGAGATGAGGCAGGAAGGCAGTGGCGAGCAGGCTGGAGAATGGTGAAAGAAGAATAAAAGTATAGACAAAATCGACATTTTGTGAGAAAATAAATTCAGGTGTGACGTGATAAATTTAACAAGTCCGTCAGCTTCGAAATTACTTTTCGAAATTACATATTTGAAAGGAGTTTTAACATGATTTATTCACATGAAGTAGAAAAAATGTGTACGGTAGCGCAGGGTGTTAATCATGGTGCCGCACCAATTCCAGAAGAAGCGAAATGGGTACAGTCTAAGGAAGTAACAGATATTTCCGGTTTAACCCATGGCGTAGGCTGGTGTGCTCCTCAGCAGGGAGCCTGCAAGCTGACTTTGAATGTAAAAGAGGGTATTATCCAGGAAGCGCTTGTAGAGACTTTGGGATGTTCCGGTATGACACACTCCGCAGCTATGGCAGCAGAGATCCTTCCTGGCAGAACCGTTCTGGAAGCTCTGAACACCGATCTTGTATGTGATGCGATTAATACAGCTATGAGAGAACTGTTCCTGCAGATTGTTTACGGCAGAACGCAGAGCGCATTCTCTGAAGACGGACTTCCAATCGGTGCAGGTCTGGAAGATTTGGGAAAAGGACTCCGTTCCCAAGTCGGCACTATGTATGGTACATTAAAGAAAGGTCCTCGTTATCTGGAAATGGCAGAGGGATATGTAACAGGTATCGCTCTTGATGAAGAGAATCAGATTATCGGATATCAGTATGTAAACCTTGGCAAGATGACAGATTTCATCAAGAAGGGCGACGATGCCAATACAGCTTATGAAAAGGCAAAGGGCCAGTACGGCCGCGTTGATGATGCAGTAAAGATTATCGACCCAAGAGAGGAATAATTGCAGGGAAGCGGAAAAGTTTCAGATAATCCTGTAAGGAACATACATAAGCCAGGTAATAGATAATTTTAAGGAGGATAATAGAATCATGGCATTATTTGAATCTTATGAGAGAAGAATTGACAAAATCAATTCCGTATTAAATAGCTATGGCATTGCTTCTATTGAAGAAGCTGAAAAAATTACAAAAGATGCAGGTCTGGAAGTATATGACCAGGTTAAAAAGATCCAGCCGATTTGCTTTGAAAATGCCTGCTGGGCTTACGTTGCAGGCGCTGCAATTGCAATCAAAAAGGATTGCAGAAGGGCTGCAGATGCGGCGGCTGCAATTGGCGAGGGCCTTCAGGCTTTCTGTATCCCAGGCTCTGTTGCAGACCAGAGAAAGGTTGGACTGGGACATGGCAATCTGGGAAAGATGCTTCTGGAAGAGGAGACAGACTGCTTCTGCTTCCTGGCAGGTCATGAATCCTTTGCTGCTGCAGAGGGCGCTATTGGTATTGCAGAAAAAGCTAACAAGGTTCGCCAGAAACCGCTGCGCGTTATTTTGAACGGCCTTGGAAAGGATGCTGCTCAGATCATCGCAAGAATCAACGGATTTACCTATGTAGAGACTCAGTACGATTACCATACAGGCGAGCTGAATGAAGTATTCCGTAAAGCATACTCTAATGGACCTCGTGCAAAGGTAAACTGCTATGGCGCAAATGACGTTCGTGAAGGCGTTGCTATTATGTGGAAAGAGGGCGTTGACGTTTCCATCACTGGCAACTCTACCAATCCAACACGTTTTCAGCATCCAGTTGCAGGCACCTACAAGAAGGAATGTGTAGAAGCTGGAAAGAAATACTTCTCCGTAGCATCCGGCGGCGGCACAGGCCGTACCCTTCATCCAGATAACATGGCAGCAGGACCTGCTTCCTATGGTATGACTGATACCTTAGGACGTATGCATTCTGATGCACAGTTTGCAGGCTCTTCTTCCGTACCAGCTCATGTAGAGATGATGGGCCTGATCGGCGCAGGCAACAATCCTATGGTAGGTATGACTGTAGCTGTAGCTGTAGCGGTTGAGGAAGCGGCTAAGGCTGGGAAGTTCTAAATATATCTTGTAAACCTCAAATGCCGAAAGGCTTGAAAGTACCGTAATCCTTGGGATTGCGGTACTTTTTAGTCGGATAGGATTTGAGTGTCAAAAGATTTTGACACCTTTCCTAGGCTGACAGTTTGATATCTAAATCCATAGCATAACCACAAATACCGATGCCATGTGTTTTCATTAGAGGAGAGTTGTATGAATATCGCAGGGAATAAAGTGATTCTTCGGGCAATGGAAGAACAGGACAGGGGAATGCTCCTAAGCCTGATTCAGGATCCAGAGATAGAAAAGGTGACAGGAGGCTACACCAGCTCTATCTCCTATGTCAATCAAATGGATTGGTTTTGTGCCATTCCGGATTCTGCCGGAAATCTGCGCGGCATCATTGCAGATAGAGAGAGTCCGGAGGCTGGCCTGGGAATCGTTATGCTTTCTCATATGAATCTGGAAAATGGAACAGCAGAGATTTATATTAAGCTTATGAAATCTGTCCGTGGAAAGGGATATGGAGGTGATGCGATAAGTGCCTTAGTTTCTTATGCATTTCATGAACTCCGACTGAATCACATTTATTCCAACATTCTGGACTATAATACGGCATCTCGGAGATTGTTTGAACAATGCGGCTTTAAACAGGAGGGTATGCATAAAAGCAGAGTATATAAAGACGGGTATTACAGGAATGTGTGTGTTTATGGGATAGGGAATAAAATCTCTGGAAAATCCTAGATTGAAGATTGTAGGAGCGTAGTAATCGTATCGCCATTTTTTATAGGGTCTGGAGCGGTTTCAGAACAGGCGAATACGGCTTATCAAGATAGAGGAAACGTCCAATGACAATTAAGGACAGGCGGGTTATAATAAAGAAATCAGCATTCAAAAGGAGAGAGAACTTATGAACCAACCAGAGAAAAAAGGTCCGGAGTACGAATTTTACGGGAAACTGTCTTTAGGAAAGGCGGTTCCCCTAGGCCTGCAGCATGTTTTGGCTATGTTTGTAGGCAATTTGACCCCTCTTTTGATTATTACCAGTGCTTGCGGCATTGTAGGAAATGAGTTTGGCAGTCTGCAGGTGGATCTGCTTCAGAATGCTATGCTGGTAGCAGGTATTGTAACGTTGGTGCAGCTATATGCCATTGGGCCGGTTGGTGGAAAGGTACCGATCATTATGGGTACCAGCTCTGGCTTCATTGGTGTATTTAACAGTGTGGTCCAGGTGATGGGAGGCGGTGTACTGGCCTATGGAGCGATTATGTGCGCTTCTATTGCGGGAGGATTACTGGAAGGAGTTCTTGGCTTTCTTTTAAAGCCTTTAAGACGGTTTTTCCCAGCAGTTGTTACAGGAACCGTAGTGCTTTCCATCGGCCTTTCCCTAATCGGGGTAGGGGTGAACTCCTTTGGCGGCGGCAATACGGCTAAAGATTTTGGATCTGTGGAAAATTTAGTTTTGGGAACCATAGTGCTTTTGGTGATTGTAGGGCTGAAGCATGGTACAAAAGGAATGACAAGTGCTTCTTCCATTCTAATTGGAATTATTGCAGGATATATTGTAGCTGTTGTTATGGGCCTTATCCTTCCTTCCACAGCTCTGGATGCAGAGGGAGTAGAATACACAAAGGCCTGGGTGCTGAACTGGAACAAGGTGGCAGAGGCCGGATGGTTTTCCATTCCCAGACTGCTGCCAATAAAGCTGGTATTTGACTGGAGGGCAGTGGCGCCAGTGCTGATTATGTTTGTGGTAACAGCAGTGGAAACCGTAGGAGATATTTCTGGTGTTATGGAAGGCGGAATGGGGAGGGAGGCTACCGATAGAGAGCTGTCAGGCGGTGTGATTTGTGATGGCATTGGTTCCACTTTTGCGGCTGTTTTCGGCGTACTGCCTAATACCTCTTTTAGCCAGAATGTAGGACTGGTAGCCATGACAAAGATCGTCAACCGATTTGCCCTGGCAACGGGCGCTGTATTTTTGATTATCTGCGGATTGTTTCCCAAACTGGCTGCCCTTGTCTCCATTATGCCCCAAAGTGTCCTTGGCGGAGCAGCAGTCATGATGTTTTCTTCCATTGTAGTCAGTGGAATCCAGCTGATTACTAAGTATCCTATTACTCCTAGGAATATTACGATTGTGTCGATTGCTTTGGGACTGGGATATGGCATTGGTTCCAGCAGCGGAATCCTGGCTCATCTTCCTCAGGGAGTCCAGCTGATCTTCGGCGGCTCTGGCATCGTTCCGGCAGCTCTAGTGGCAATCGTTTTAAATATTATACTTCCAGAGGAGAGGAAGGATAAGGAAGAAGGGAAAAAAGAATAGAAAGCTGCAAAATTTTGTGAAAGAATCCGCGTTTTCACTCTTGTACCTCTATAGCCATGGTGATATAATTGATACACTGATTTACAATGTACATTGAGGAGGAAACCATGAGGATTATAATCATTGGCTGTGGAAAGGTTGGGCTAACCCTTGCAGAGCAGCTTTGTGAAGAGAACCATGATGTGGTGATTATTGATTCTTCGGTAAAGAGCCTTCAGGAAGTTTCAGAAGACGTGGATGCCCTGAAAATAGTGGGAAATGGTTCTAGCATCCAAACATTGCTGGAGGCTGGAGTGGACCAGGCGGATATACTGATTGCAGTAACAGAATCAGACGAGCTGAACCTGTTATGCGGATTGATTGCAAAAAAGGCAGGAAATTGCCACACAATTGCGAGAGTGAGAAATCCTGTTTATAATAAGGAAATTGGTTTTTTAAAGGAGCGCCTGGGCATATCTATGATCATCAATCCGGAGCTTGCAGCTGCGGCAGAGATTGCAAGGCTTCTTCGCTTTCCATCGGCAATCAATATAGATACTTTTGCCAAAGGGCGAGTAGAGCTTTTGAAATTCAAGCTTAGGAGGGAATTTGGCTTGGATCAAATGGCTGTGTATAGCCTTCAGGAAAAATTAAAGAGTAATGTCTTGGTAGCAGCAGTAGAACGGGGAGAAGAGGTATTTATCCCTAATGGAGACTTTGTATTAAGAAATGGGGACAGCATTTCAATTATTGCATCTCCTCAGAATGCCGCTGCATTTTTTCACACGATCGGTCTGAAGACTAATCAGGTGAAAAATTGTATGATTATCGGCGGAGGCAAGATTGCATATTATCTGGCAAAGCAGCTGATTGATATGAAGATTGCTGTACGGATTATAGAAAAAGATACGAAACAATGCGAATATTTAAGCGAGTTTCTTCCAGAAGCCATGGTGGTAAATGGCGACGGCACAGATAAAAAGCTTCTTTTGGAGGAAGGGCTTGAAAAGGCAGAGGGAATTGTAACCTTAACGAATATGGACGAGGAGAATATTTTTGTCGCTTTGTTTGCCAAGAATAAGTCCTCTGCTAAGCTGGTGACAAAGGTAAATCGGATCGATTTTGATGACATCATTGGGCACCTTGATATTGGGAGTGTGATTTATCCCAGATATATTACATCAGATTATATTCTTCAATATGTAAGAGCTATGCATAACTCTATAGGAAGCAATGTGGAGACCTTGTATCAGATTCTGGATAACCGGGCGGAGGCTCTAGAGTTTTCCATTCATGAAAAGTCTCAGGTGACAGGTATCCCTCTTATGAGGCTTTCCTTGAAAAACAATTTGCTTATTGGCTGTATCCATAGGAAAGGGAAAATTATTATTCCAAGAGGCCATGACAGCATAGAAGTAGGAGATTCGGTAATTATTGTGACAACTCAGAAAGGACTTCATGATATCCAGGACATTATGAAGAAATAGGAACGTAAAAAATGAATTATGCAATGGTTGCCTATATCACAGGGTGGGTGCTGAATATTGAAGCAGTATTTCTGATTCTCCCTTGCTTTGTTGCCCTGCTCTATGGGGAAAAGGAACTGGGGGCATTTATCCTGTCTGTGCTTTTATGTATGGCATTTGGAGTTTTTCTTATAAGAAAAAAGCCGGCAAAGAAAGTTTTATACATGAAGGAGGGCTATGTAACCGTAGCTTTGTGCTGGATCGTTATGAGTATTATGGGGGCGCTTCCTTTTCTATTCGGCCAGGTGATTTCCAATCCAATTGATGCGCTGTTTGAAACGGTTTCCGGCTTTACTACAACAGGAGCCAGTATTCTGACAGAGGTAGAGTCTATTCCCAAATGTATGCTGTTTTGGAGGAGCTTTACCCATTGGATCGGAGGAATGGGAGTTCTAGTATTCCTTTTGACTGTCCTCCCTATGGTAGGCGGTTGTCATATGAATCTGATGAAGGCAGAAAGCCCTGGGCCATCTGTCAGCCGTCTGGTACCGAAAGTACGGTCTACAGCTAAGATTCTATATGGAATTTATATTGTCATGACGCTTGTTCAGATCATCCTTATGTTGGCTGGCGGTATGCCTTTGTTTGATTCTGTAACGACTGCCTTTGGAACAGCGGGAACTGGCGGCTTTGGAATTAAAAATGACAGTATAGCGGGATATTCTGTCTATTTACAGGTAGTAGTTACTGTCTTTATGATTCTGTTTGGCGTTAATTTCAATATATATTTTCTTATGCTTGCCAAAAAATGGAACCAGGCCTTAAAATGTGAAGAACTATGGTGGTATCTGGGAATTATCGGTGTTTCCATCCTTATTATCGCTTGGGATATCCGGGGAATATACGGAAATCCATCCCAGGCTATTCAGCAGTCTGCCTTCCAGGTGGGATCGATTATTACGACCACTGGCTTTGCTACTGCGGATTTTAATCTCTGGCCTCAGGCTTCCAGGACCGTTTTGGTCATCCTTATGTTTATTGGGGCCTGCGCCGGAAGTACAGGAGGCGGCATTAAGGTTTCCCGTATCATTATACTTTTAAAGACAGTACGTAAGGAGCTTTCCCAGTTCCTTCATCCTAAGGGTATTAAAAAAATAAAAATGGACGGCAAAAACATTGAGGAAGAGGTTGTAAGGATTACGAATGTATACATGGTAACCTATATTATGATTTTTGCCTTTTCCATTCTATTCCTCGCCATAGATGAACAGGATCTGATTACCAATTTTACTGCAGTGGCTGCCACTTTTAATAATATCGGCCCTGGGCTGGAACTGGTAGGGCCGTCATCAAATTTTGCCCTGTTTTCCAATCCGGCTAAGCTGGTACTGATCTTTGACATGCTGGCAGGAAGGCTGGAGATCTTTCCACTGCTCCTTCTGTTTGTAAAAGATACGTGGAAGAGGTTTTGATTTGAAACTTTAGCAAAAAGAGTCTCTTTTGGAAATGATGCCAGAAGAGGCTTTTTTATCATATAGGGTTCGGAGGCAAAAGAGTCATGAACGGAAAAATATTCTAACATTTTTCCTAGGCTAAGGGTTTCGGCACCTTAAACTATATTTTCCATAAATCCTTATTACAGATATTTTCCAACAGTCTCTTTCATATTTTTAAAACTTAGTTCAGGCGTGAAAAGAGTCTTGATATGTTACAGATATCTGGGAAGCCGCGGCGCGTATATTCAGGTGATTGGGAAGAGTATGAGACTATGGCAATCCGTTGGATGGATGGACATAGTCTATTTATTAATGGTACAGTATATTTGATTGATTAATTCATATAATTTTTTCCGTACAGGGGAAAATTGCATTCAAGAAAATCAAGTATGTGATATGGCCTTTTAAAGAAGAAAGGCCGTTGGCTATACTGCGTTAGGCCAAGGTAAGGATTGATTAGGAAAAAATATACAATATAAATATTTCAAAAAGAATATGTTTTTTGAAAATATATATATTTTAAACTTTTAATAATTATTTTAAACTAAATAAAGGAAATATATAGCAAAAATAGAATCAATAATTAATAAAACATATTAAAATATTTATATAAAATAATAGAGTTTAGAGAGTATATATATTATTAAAAGGATATCTTTTTGGAAAAATATTGCATTTTTATATATGAATTGCTATGCTATAATGATAGTATTTGTTTTATTTAAAAATAAGAATTGATGGTAATAAGGAGGAGGATAAAAAATGCTGTTTATTGAATATCCAAAATGCAGTACATGTCAGAAGGCTAAAAAATGGCTGGACAGCCGCAAGGTCAAATATGAGAGCCGCCATATTGTAGAGGAAAATCCAAAAGCAGAAGAGCTTAAAAAGTGGATTGATAAAAGCGGGCTTCCCATAAAAAGATTTTTTAATACTAGCGGCATGAAGTATAAAGAGCTGGGACTGAAGGATAAACTTTCTGATATGACTGAGGAAGAGCAGATTGAACTTCTGGCAACAGATGGAATGCTGGTAAAACGTCCACTGCTGGTCGGAGATGATTTTGTTTTAGTGGGATTTAAGGAAAAGGAATGGGAAGCAATCAAAATACTGACATAATGATAACAAAGAACTAGGCACATACTACTCATGGCATGAAAATGCTGTGAGTAGTTTTTTTATGTGAAAGTATCCTTTTTTACGCAGCAGAAAACGGAATTCAGGTATGCCAAATGCGTCGAATACTTTCATTCATGGTAGTGTGCGAACTGTGCGCATGAAGGTTTATAGGATGTCCTATAAAGCAAAACAACTTTGAGGGATAGACTGGATTAATGTGAGAAAGGAGATGGTTGGATGAAGGAAGAATGTCTGGGAATTGCCAGTGTACCTGTCCAGAAATGGGGGGCAGTTTATCCGGATGCACAGGCATTGAAAACAGGTACAATTTTTGAAGAATTGAATAAGCCTTTTTATGTAACAGAGACAATTAGTTCTACTATGGAAGGAGAGGCAGGAGGCGTCAAAGGTTTCAAAAATTTATCCTTAAAAGACCAAAAGAACAGAGAACAGGAGGTCTTGCTGCAGAAAATCTATGAAAATGGATTTGTTCTAGATGATCTGATTCTTTACCTGGATACTCATCAGACAGATCAGGAAGCTGTCAAGATGTATAGGGAAAAAAATAAAGAAAGAATGGCGTTAAAAAAGGAATTCACAGAAAAGTTTTATCCTTTAACCAGGGATTGTATGACAGCAAGTGATAAAACAGAATATGTATTTTGCTGGCAAGAAGGCCCTAATCCATGGGAAGGAGGGTGTGCATAAATGTGGATGTATGAAAAAAGACTTCAATATCCAGTGAAAATCACAAAAACTTGTCCAAAGACTGCACAGCTGATTATCAGCCAGTACGGCGGTCCTGATGGAGAACTGTCGGCTTCCATGCGTTATCTGTCTCAGAGATATAGTATGCCGGTAAAAGAAGTGGGGGGACTTCTTACAGATATAGGAACAGAAGAGCTGGGGCATATGGAGATAATCTGTAGTATGGTATACCAGTTAACAAAGGATATGTCTCCTCAAGATGCAAAAACAGCTGGTTTTGATGCCTACTATATTGACCATACGACGGCAATCTGGCCTCAGGCAGCAGGAGGAGTGCCCTTTACCGCTTTAGAGTTTCAGTCCAAAGGAGATGCCATTACCGATTTAACAGAAAATTTGGCAGCAGAACAAAAGGCTCGGACAGTATATGAAAATCTTCTCCGGGTGATTACGGATAGTGAGGTAAGAGAACCTTTGAAATTTCTTAGAGCCAGGGAAATTGTCCATTTCCAAAGATTTGGGGAGGCTTTGGAAAAAACTAAGGACAAACTCGATTCCAAAAATTTTTATTATTTCAATCCAGAATTTGATAAACAGATGATGAAGACCCTGGAAAAAAGCTGTTAAAACCTTATAAATCTTTTTCGTTCCATCCTGTTATGATATAGAAAATAAAGAAAGTACAAAATTGGAGAGGCTCCGCTCTGAACGGATATTTATCAGAGAACTCCTTTGGAAATAGGAGACCTCTCCAACATAAGCTTGAATTTTATTCATTACAAGTATATAATTGTGAGGAAACAGGAAATTGTCTGTAATCGATGAAAGAACAAAGGAAAAGGAGAAAAATTATGTTGAATGAAAAAGTATCAGAGCTGTTGAACACCCAGATAAACAAGGAATTTTATTCTGCATATCTTTATCTGGATTTTGCAAATTTTTATGAGACAGAGGGCTTAAAGGGATTTGCTAACTGGTATCGTGTGCAGGCCCAGGAGGAGAGAGACCATGCCATGCTGATGATGCAGTATCTCCAAAATAATGATGAGAAGGTGACTTTGGAAGAAATTGCTAAGCCAGATATTGAGTTAAAGGAAAAGATGGATCCATTAAAGGCAGGTCTGAACCACGAGAGGCTTGTTACCAGCCTGATACATACAATTTACGATGCTGCCTATACAGTAAAGGATTTTAGAACCATGCAGTTTCTGGACTGGTTTGTAAAGGAACAGGGAGAAGAAGAAACAAATGCTTCTGATTTAATTAAAAAAATGGAGCTTTTTGGAGATGATGCCAGAAGCCTTTACATGTTGGATAATGAGCTGGGAGCAAGAGTTTATGCAGCTCCTTCTCTGACCCTGTAACAAATCCTGTCAGCTTTATGTCTACTGAGGGTAGTGCAGACACTTTATGAAACCAGGAAAAATGAAATCATTGACAGTATACTTTCCCCTAGGAAGGCAGAACATAAGAGAAAATGCTTTTTGCCTTTAGGCACAAGGAAAGGAGACTGGCATATGGCGGATTATAATGATAGTGATGCTGCTGCCTTAAAAGAACTGGCCGGCTGCAATACCTTTGATCTGACCTGGAACAGGGAAGTAGCAAAGAGGGAAAGAGAAGAGCTTTCCCAAGAAAAACGAGGATATGATGATAAAGACAGGTATACTAATCGGGCGGATATGCACGACACAAAGCCTTGTGAAAGGTATGGAAAAAATTAGTATAAAAGGAATTGTTGAAGAAAAGCCCCGGCGGCCGGTAGACAATCCGGGCTGTAAGGGGCTTTTCCCTTATTTTCAGAATTATGTGTGAAAACCATCTTAAAAAGCAGAATGTTAATTTCCTAACTTCTGAGAAAATGGTTTTTCTTCAAAGTTTGGATGTAAAAAGAGTCCTGAACAGAAAAGTGGTGGGGAAATCTCAATAGATTGAACAGAAAATATTGTCAGGAAGGGAGAAAAAGGACAGTGAGGATTATTGATGCCCATTTGCATTATTGTCCGGGATATGAATATTTTGACGAAATTGCAGAGGCAGCTGGCCATAAAAATTCGGAAGGGCATTTAAAGAGAGAATATGATCGGCTGGGAATTACAGAAGGGATTGTTATGGGCAACCATGGACTTTCTCTAGAGGAGCACAGCTATCCTGAATTTTTAAAATATTGTATTGGTTTAGACAGCAGCTATATGGGATTATCTGGCCAAAGCCTTAGTCATTCCCAATATGATCTGATTGAGAAGCATCTTCAAAGGCAGAACTGTGTAGGAATTAAGCTGTATCCTGGATACAGTCGTTTTTATGTGTCAGATGCCATCTATGAGCCTATCTATGAGTTGGCAGAAACTTACCAAAGGCCAGTGGCTGTACATATGGGGGAAACGGCTGGTTCTAATGCATATCTGAAATATAGCCATCCTCTCACTTTGGACGAAACAGCAGCGGATCATCCAGAGGTAAACTTTGTTATGTGCCATTTTGGCAATCCGTGGCTGATGGATGCTGCAGCAGTGATAGGAAAAAATGAAAATGTATTTGCAGATATTTCCGGGCTTTTGGAGGGAAGGATCTGTCCGGAAAAATTTTTTAGGGATCAGAGAGGGTATGTGGAGGCGTTAAAAACTTGGGTGGGATATATACGTGGATATAGGAAAATTATGTTTGGAACAGATTGGCCTTTAGCAAATCTGGAAGAATATATTCAATTTACAAAGGAGATTATCCCGGAAAAATATTGGGAAGAGGTATTCTGGAAAAATGCACTCAGGATTTATGGGTTGGAGAGATAGGACACCAAACTTGGACTAAAATCATATAATAGAGAAATAAGGTTTTAGGAGAAATCCAGTTTATGATTCAGAATTGTTCGAATGGCTGTGGGAATAGAGATACTTTTCCAGAAGAAAGAGGGCAGGGAGGATGTGTAGCTTCCGACTGCCCTGTTCTCCCAAACCATAGATGCTGTATCCCTGTTCCGCCAAAGCCCAGATGCTGCCCAGGTCCTCAGGGTCCAAGAGGCTTTCCTGGCCCTCAAGGTCCTATAGGTCCTCAAGGTCCAAGAGGCTTTCGCGGTGAGCCGGGAGCTGCTGGTCCTATGGGCCCCCAAGGTCCTCAAGGCGTGACTGGCCCCCAGGGTCCTCAGGGAATCCAGGGCGTACAAGGCTCTCAGGGTCCTACGGGCGTACAGGGATATGCAGGGCCTACAGGCGCGACGGAGCCATTTTATTATCATACTAGGAAATTCCTCTGGATTTTCTTATATGACAAAAGTTCTTTGAGGTTCTAAAGGTCTTAAAGGTCCTAAAGGTCCTAAGGAATCCACCGGACTACGTCCGGTACCCCTTAGGACATGGAATCCACTGGACTACGTCCGGTACCCCTTAGGACATGGAATCCACTGGACTACGTCCGGTACCCCTTAGGACATGGAATCCACCGGACTATGCCCGGTATCCCTTAGGACATGGAATCCACCGGACTACGTCTGATCCCCCTTAGGACATGAAACATATACTTTTTTATGGAAAGGGGAATGGTTTATGCAGCTTCAGCATCTGAAGTATTTTCTTCAAATTGCAGAGACTGGCAGCATGAATAAGGCAGCAGAGCTGTTGTATGTTTCACAGCCAAGCCTTAGTAAGATCATATCATGCCTAGAGGCAGAGCTGAATATTAAAATATTTGAACGAAATAACAGAGGCGTTTCATTGACTGAAGATGGTAAGAAATTATATATGTACACTAAAAATATCGTAAAGCAGTTCGATTTAATTTCAAAAATTTCCTCTGATGAAATGCTGAGTGTTATTTCTGTATCCGCTTTTCCAAACTTGATTTCTACTAACCTTTTGAATGCCTATTACCGCCGTTATCAGGGTCATAATATTGCATTTACTTTACGTGAATCCCGTATTAGCCAGATTGTAGAGGATGTTTTCAGCCTGCACTCGGAAATTGGAGTAATCCATATTAACAATGCTCAGAGTAAAGAAGTATACCGTCTGCTTGATTACCATAATCTGGAGTTTAATCCAGTGGCTGATGATACCTGGTATGTAGTGGTAGGGGAGAATAGTCCCTTATTTCAGTGTCAGTCTGTTAATATGCGTCAGCTTTTGGACTATACGGTAGTAAGGCCTCCTGATGACTATTTTTCAACTCTTACCACCTACTTAATTATTGATTCTATCAGCCTTTCAGAATTTCGAAAGGTAATTTATCTTAATAACGGCGGGGCAACTATAAATTTAATGCAGGAGACGGATATTTTTGCCTTTAGTCTTTGGCTCAGCCGTCAGGATTATGAACGTTATGGATTGAGAGTGATTCCCATAGAAAACTGCGATGTCAGTGTGAAGATGGGGTGGGTTAAGAGACGTAAAGAAAAGTTATCTTCAGAAGGGGAGGTATTTGTGGAAATGCTAGAAGAATATTACGAAAGTCCTCGCCATTCATAGTATGAATGGCCATGGGGCCCGCTTTTGCCAGAATATGGTAAAAAAATGAATGGCTATGAAAATCCCAGCCTTTCATAGTGCGAATGGCCATGGGGCCTACTTTTGCCAGTGTATGGTGAAAAAGTAAGAAAACAAGCTGCTATAAAAATTGATGGAAGCGCTATTCCTGTTAGTTATAACTGGCCTATTTGTTTTTGGAATTATACAGGATTTTTGCTGTGTGCTATGATAAAAGTGCATATATCAATTGAAATTAAGGGGGTATTTTTATGGCAGCTAAATATGTTCCTGAGCCTTTCCGCATTAAGATGGTGGAGACAATCCGGATGCTTTCACGCCAGGAAAGGGAGAAGAAAATTCAGGAGGCCCATTATAATCTGTTTGGATTAAGGGGAGAGGATTGTTATATTGATTTGCTTACTGATTCAGGCACCAATGCAATGAGCTCGATTCAGTGGGGTGGCATTATGCATGGAGATGAGGCATACGCTGGCGCATCCAGTTATTACCGTCTGACTGAAGCTGGACAGGATATTTTCGGATATGACTATATTCAGCCAGTGCATCAGGGCAGAGCAGCAGAGAAAGTATTGTTCCCACTGTTTCTTGGCCCCGGAAAGATTGCCATTTCCAATATGTTTTTTGACACCACTAGAGCACATGTAGAATTGGCCGGAGCGCGCGCAGTTGACTGCGTTGTAGAGGCAGCTAAAAATCCAGCAAAAAGGGCGCCTTTTAAAGGAAATATGGATGTTGAGAGGCTGGAAGCAGTAATTAAGGAATATGGAGCTGAACAGATTGGTATGGTTGTAATGACAATTACCAATAACTCAGCAGGAGGCCAACCAGTTTCTTTAGAAAATATGCGCCAGGTTTCAGAAGTTTGTAAAAGGTACGGAATACCATTAAACATTGACGGAGCACGTTTTGCAGAAAATGCTTATTTTGTAAAACGGGATGAAAAGGGCTGTGAGAACATGTCTATCAAAGAGATCATCCGAAAGATGTTTAGCTATGCAGATATGTTTACCATGTCAGCTAAGAAAGATGCAATCGTTAATATAGGAGGTTTGATTGGAATCAGAGACAAAAAGTCTCCGTTTATCCTGGGGGTTCGCGCAAACTGTATCAGCTATGAGGGATTTTATACGTATGGCGGCCTTTCCGGGCGGGATTTGGAAGCAATGGCGATTGGCCTTTATGAAGGAATCGATGAAGAATATCTTTGTTGCCGCATAGGGCAGATGGAATATTTGGCCTCCCATCTGGACGATGCAGGCATTGCTTATCAGTCTCCTGTAGGAGGACATGGGGTATTTGTGGATGCTGCCGCAATGTTTCCTCAAATACCATATTATGAATTTCCCGGACAGGTACTGAGCATTGAACTTTATAAGGAGGCAGGCATTAGAGCCTGTGATATTGGATCTTATATGTTGGGAAATGATCCGGATACTGGTGAACAGCTTCATGCTGATTTTGAGTTTACACGTCTGGCGATTCCTAGGAGGGTTTATACTCAGGCTCATCTGGATATTGTAATTTCTGCCCTGGTTTCAATTAAGGAAAGAGCTCATATGATCCCGCATGGCTACAGGATTACATGGGAACCGCCGATTCTCCGGCATTTCCAGGCTCATTTGGAACCTATTGTATAACAGCGTTTAACCGCGTATTTCCCGGACAGATAGCTGTATCTAATGAAAACAGGGCTGTGGTATAAGAATTACTTTATAAATAGTACAAAAATATGAGTATTTCTACCATATGACGATTTGGGCATTAAAAGAGCCGTGAATGGAAACGTATCTTCCTGGACGGGCAGTTTTGAGACTTGAGTCATAGGATGCAGAAAAATGCCGCAGCCCTCATCAAAAGGAGAGGTGAATATGAACTTTTTATCAGTTATTCCCCCTGTAATCGTTATCATTCTTGCTCTTTGGAGCAAAAATGTGTTGGTTTCCCTGTTTGTAGGAATTGTACTTGGCTCCCTTATTTTAAATGGTGCTGGATTCATTCCACCTATTGTAGACAAATATTTCATTCAGGGAATTGGAAGCAACGGCAGTATTCTGATGTGTATGATGCTGTTGGGAATCATGTTGAATTTTATCAAACAGGGAGGCGGATTTAAGGCCTTTGCTGAATGGTCCAGTAAACGGATTAAGACAGCAAAGCAGACGGCTGTTTCCATATTTTTCCTCAGCCTCCTTCTGGGAGTTGCAGGCTCTTTAGGCCAGATCAGCATCAGCCGTTTTATGCGTCCTGCAATCTATAAGACAAAATTGCCAAAAGAGAAGTCAGCATTTATTGTAGCCTCTGTGTGTTCTAATACAGGAACATTGCTGCCTTTTGGCCTTATGCTAATCTTTATCAGCGGATTAATATCATCTCTGGAAATGGACGGATTTTCTGTATATCTTTCCAGCTGGCCTTACTTCTTCTTTGCATTTATCTCCATTATTATTGCCTGTTTAGTGGCCTTTGGGATTTTCCCGGACATAGGCATGATGAAAAAAATTGAAAAGGATATAAAAGAGAGCGAGGCAGAAGGAGGATTTAGTGATGATGTGGAGATGACAGATGTGCTTGGAGGTCCAGATGTAAAGGCTGATATCTGGGCATTTATCCTTCCCATCACCCTGCTCCTCATCGGGCTGGCAACTGTATCCCTTATTGTTGGAAAGCCTACGATTACTGGAGGTATTCTAATTGGGACAGTGACTGCAGCGGTATACGATCTTCTTAAAGGCAGTGTTTCCTTTGGGAAACTTACTGGCTGCATTATCCGCGGTTTCCAGGATATGGCTGGAATTTATCTGATCCTGGTATTTGCCTTTGCCTTTGGCGTTGTAGTTACAGATTTAGGCTTTGCTAGCTATATGGTAAGCCTGGTAAGCAGTTTTCTCAGTACGGATCTGGTTCCGTTGGTTACATTCCTGCTTTGCTGTATTATTTCCTATGCAACCGGAAGCCTGAGCGCTTCGGCAGTTATTGTAGTTCCTTTAAGCCTTCCGTTAGCACTTACAGTAGGCGCCAGCCTCCCTTTAACTACTGCAGCCATGCTCAGCGGATCCCTTTTTGGAGATCAATCGTCTCCAATTTCTGATAACGTAATACTTCCGGCAACATCTGCTGGAGTGGACCCTGTAGACCTTTCCAAAATTATGGCGCCTTATCGTCTGATTACCTTTATCATATGTGCGGTTCTTTATGGAGTGCTGGGCTTTATTGTATAAGAGTCAGATGTAAAAAGGAAGGAGGATACTTATGCCTGTAAGATTTTCTTTAGAATCAGACAGCCCAGGACGTTTCCGGTTCCGTACAGATGAAAAGGAAATGGAGCGCCGCTGGCAGGTTACTCGTCAGGCTATGAAAGAAAAGGAAATAGACTGCCTTGTGCTCTGGGGAAGCAATCAGATTTTTGGCGGAGTACAGAAATATCTTACGGACCTGCAGGTTCCGGTTTATCCTCATGGCTTTCTGTTTTCTCAGGAAGGCTTGAGTATTGTAGGACATGGCGATTGGGGCGGAAAGGCATGCGGAGACTATCTTTGCTGCCAGGAGGTTCTGGATAATATATCCGTACCTTTTCTGCCTTCCATGTGCTATACCGATTCTTACCCGGCGGAAGAGTTCTGCAGAATAATCCGCCGTTATGGTTGGAAAAGAGCGGGCTTTGTGGGAATGAATCTTCTGCCAGCCGGAATATACAAATATATGACAGAGACATTGAAGGAGATTGATTTTGTAGATGCGACAGATATGATGGACGAGATTAAAGCAGTCAAATCTCCCTATGAGCTGTCCCTGTGTGAAAAAGCAGTACAGCTTCATGAGGATATTTTGGCAGCTGTACCTACAATACTGCGGGTAGGCCGTACAGAGCGGGAAGTTTCTCTAGCACTGCGTCATTTGGCAGATGATATGTATTGTTCTGACTTTCTTGTTCTTACTGGAGCTCATCCTGTTTCACCAGGCGGTAATCTCTATCTTTACCAAAATAATACTATCCGCCGGGGAGATTATGTCTATATTCTGCTTGAACTGGCTGGCCCTGGAGGGCTTTGGGCAGAAATGGGGCGCACCTATTCTATGGGAGAGCCATCGCCTGCTATGATTAAGGCATGGGAAGATGCGGTACAGCTTCAGAATGACTTAGCAGCCATGTGTATTCCAGGTGCAAAGCCAGGTGATGTCTTCCTAGAAGGCAATCGGAGGCTGGAGGCTGGCGGATATGTAAAAGAAGGACATTTTTATGCCCATGGACAGGGATATGATATTGTGGACCGTCCGGTATTCTGTGAAGAAGAGCTTATGACACTGAAAGAAAATATGTATTTTTCTATGCATCCCCGCTGCAAAAACGAAGCTGCCGCAGCCATTTGTGTGGACAATTTTGTCGTAACCAAAGATGGGGGAAAACGGATGAGCCATATGCCGCAGGAACTGATCTGCATTGATTATTGATGGAGGATTCGAATGATTAGAACAGCTGATATGATGGGAATAAAAAACTATGAAAATATGAGGGGAGGTAAGCTGACGGTTCATGCTGCCAAATTTTTGGAGGCAGAGGAATCCTATGGCTGCGGTTCATTTTTTGGCAGAGCGGTGATTCCTCCAGGAGGCTCTATCGGATATCATGAGCATACAGGCGAATTTGAAATTTATTATATTCTAGAGGGAAATGCAAAGGTGATAGATGATGGGACCCAATATTCCCTTCATGCAGGGGATATGATGCAGTGCCGTGACGGGAGCAGCCACAGCATTGAAAATATAGGTCAGGAAGATCTGGTCTTTCTGGCAATGGTATTGTATAATCATGAAAAATAGCTATAGAACAGGCAGAGTAGGAATGTGCTCTGCCTGAAGCTTTTGGAAGGGGGTTATTTTATGGTACTTTCCTTAGCTGCCAGGATGCAGCCTTTTATGGTCGGCCTGCGGCGGGAGTTCCATATGCATCCAGAACTCAGCGGCCGGGAGTATTCCACATCATGCCGGATTAGGGAAGAATTGAAAAAAATAGGAATTCCTTGTGAACAGGTGGGGGAAACAGGAATAGCTGCACAAATCAAAGGCAGCCATTCAGGAAGAACCCTGGCTCTCCGGGCAGATATAGATGGGATTTCGGTTCAGGAGCTAGGAGATCATTCCTACTGTTCCACAGTTCCAGGAGTGATGCATGCCTGTGGACATGATGCCCATATGGCTTCTTTGCTGGGAGCTGCCAGTATTTTAAATGAATTAAAAGATAAGCTTTGCGGCACAGTCCGATTATTTTTTGAGCCAGCAGAAGAAACTGGAGGAAGTCTGGAACAATTTGAAAAAGCTGGTCTTTTGGAAGATCTGGATGGCTGCTTTGGAATTCATATCTGGAGCGGCCTTCCTGTGGGAAAAGTCTCTTGTGAAGCAGGAGCAAGGATGGCTGCTGTTGATCTATTCCGCCTAATCATCAGGGGAAAAGGGGGACATGGATCCATGCCTCATGAGGGAATCGATGCTCTGGTAGCAGCCTGTGCTGTGGTAATGAACCTTCAGACCATTGTAAGCCGGGAGATTTCGCCATTGGATATGGGCGTAGTTACAGTTGGAACAATGACTGCCGGACAGCGTTTTAATGCGATTGCAGATGAAGCAGTGCTGGAAGGCAGCCTCCGTTCTTTTTCTCCCCAGGTGAGAGACCAATATCTGGAACAGATCCAGCGGATTGCTGAAAACACAGCTCGCGCTTTTCGGGCAGAGTGTGAGATGAGCCAGTATCAGAGGGGGACACCCCCGCTGGTTGTTTCAGAAAAAGACTCAACCTTTGCAAAGAACTGTATTAAAAAATTGTTTGGAGAAGAGAGTTTAGCTGTGCTGCCTCCTGTTATGTGTGGAGAAGATTTTGCTGGATTTATTGAAAAAATAGGAGGAGCCTTTGCTTTTGTAGGAGGCGGATTTTCAGACCCTGCCAGAAATTATCCTCATCATCATGGAAAATTTGATATTGATGAGGATAGTCTGCGTATTAGCGCTGCATTATATGCTCAATATGCCCTTGATTTTTGCTCTCTTTAGGAAAACGTTCACGAAGCCCGTCAGAAAATCGAAAGACAATACAGATATTTCCATTTTCCTGTATATTGATATGGTCTACCAGTGAGGCAACAATATCCCTGGTTAATTTGTGAAGCGTTTTGTGCCTGCAAAAGTCAGTAAAAAATAGATTTTCCCTATTAGATATTTCCCTTTCCTCTTCCGTTTCCTGCTTTAGATTTTTAAGGATCTGGCGTAGGGATTGTTCCTGTTGCTCATAACTTTCTTTCAGATAACAATAATCAGAATGGGAGATTGCTCCATCCTTCCAATCCTGGTAGACGGCCTGTTTATAGCTGGTTATTTTGGAAAGTTCTCGCTCTTTATGCCGAATAGAAGCCTCTATATTGGACAAGAGGGGCCTGCATTTAGAAGCCTGATTAACAGAGTCAGTCAGGTTTTCCCAGTCAATAGTTAAATATATCTGAAGCTGTATTGCCCGCAGTACAGCCGTTTCCAGCTTGTCATGCCGTATTCCATGCCTTGTGCATGTAGATTTGGAATGGCTTTTATAGGTACGGCAATGATAATAGACAGCGTTTCTTGCTTTGCTCCGGCACATAGCCCTGTGACAGTCCGCACATAGAAGAAATCCACTGAACAGATATGGATGAGTCTTTCCAGGAGCAGTTCTGGTATCCTGTTGCATCAGTTTTTGGGCAGTCAGAAAGGTTTCGCGTTCAATGATTGGTTCATGAGTATTTTCTACAATAACCCATTCTTCTTCAGGAACTTTTTCTTGAATATGTACCTTATAGCTTTTAATCCGGCAGCGCCCTTGAACCATATCGCCGCAGTAAACGCGATTTTTCAAGATATTAGTGATTGTCATGGCACTCCACAGAGGAGATTTAGAGGGATCTGTCTGAGGATTTTGATAGTTTAAACCTTGGTACTCCCTCTTATATACAGAAGGACAGGGAATGCCATGGTCATTAAGATAGTGTACAATGCTGTTCTTGCTCATTCCATCCAAAAATCGGTTGAATATAAGGCGGATGATTCCAGCAGCCTTTTCATCAATGATCAGGGCATTTTTATTTTCCGGATCTTTTAAATATCCATAAGGGGCAAAAGCGCCAATGAAATCTCCCTGATTACGTTTGATAGAAAAGGTGCGGCGTACATCCTCTGAGGTTTTTGCAGCGAACCTATCATTCATCAGGCCGTTAATGGGAATTTCCATATTTTGAATGCAGGCAGGATTAGCATAAGTGTCAACAAAGGGGTTGCTGATCGCGATAAAACGACAATTATGGGCTGGAAGATACTGTTCTAGAAATTTTCCCTGATCTGCATAATTGCGGAAAGCGCGGGAGAGAGTTTTGCAAATGACACAGTTAACTTGGCCCTGGGATATATCGGCTAGTAATCTTTGAAAAGCTGGTCTGATATCTTCGCTTGTACCAGAATGGCCGTCATCAATATAAAACCCGGAAACTGTGTATGGATCTGAAGAAAACTGTTTTTCTATAAATTCCACAATGATCTTTCTCTGGTTAGTGACACTTTGTGATTCGCCGCCATATCGGGAATCTTCCCTGGAAAGACGAATATAGACGCCGATTTTCCATAGGGTATTTATCATGTAGGTATTTGTTGCCTTCATACGGCTTTTTCGTGCCATAAAACGCCCCCTTTTTATGAGGGCAAAGGAACAAGGTCAAGCTGCCTTGACTTTGACGATTGCCCATGGTATCCCTCGCACTTGCTGTACTGTAAATTCTATATCTCATCAGCCTGTTGTGGGGGATTTGAGCAGTTGAATACTGTTTTTTTGCGTATAAAAAAGGAAATAAGGCAGTCCTGAAGTGATGGAGCCTTATCCGGAAATTCTAGTGTTACACCGATATCTCCTACACGAAAATGGTAGGGATTTTTTAAGGCCGCCAGAATTTGATATGCCTGCTGCTCTGGAGGCAGATGAGAATCAAGGATGAGGCTGTCTGCATCAGTGAGCTTTTCTTTATCAATTGCAGTTATATTGATATCAGCAGGTGTTATAGGAAGCTGTTCTTTCATAAGTATCACCCGTTGTTTATTCTAAAATATACATATGTCCTTTAGAGCTTGTTTTATGAAGAAAGGAAAAATAGAATAGATGGCAAAAATAAACGGCTCTACCGGTCCCGTCGGCCCGACAGGTCCAACAGGAGCTGCCGGCCCAATGGGAGTAGCCGGTCCAACAGGAGCCGCCGGCCCGACAGGAGCAACCGGCCCGGCAGGAGCAACTGGCCCGACAGGAGCAACTGGCCCGGCAGGAGCAACTGGTCCAGCAGGGGCAACCGGCCCGGTGGGAGCAACTGGGGCATTCTGTTATGCCCATTGATCTCTATTGTGGCTCTCAGTTCTGTTTTTATTGATTTAGGTGCCAAAAGTATCGGTTCAAGAAAAATTCTGGAATTTTTTTCTATTGACTGCAATCATTTTTTGTTGACGATTCTTTTGCTGCCAGAATCCTTCATGGCTATTTTTCATATTTAAATCATCTTTTTTATACATTTTTGTATTATTTGCCCTGTATGTGCTAAAATTATCCATAAGCATTCCATATTAAAAATGGTTATAGAAAAAATATATCAAGAGATGTCCGTGAGAGAGGAGGCATGGGATTTGAAAAAGAACCGTTTTATCACATTATGGCTGCTAGTCTGTCTAATCTGTACAAGCTGCGGTGTTCCAAAAGATTCAGCCGTTGTCTTATGTCTGGCAAAAACCAAAGATCGGGCAAGCATGGAAAACAGCGGTAGAAAGGACATGGAGTCTGCAAAGAATTTAGATTTGTATAGCAGCTGTCAATGGAATACCCAGGAGGAGCTTATAGAGGATAACGTGCTGTGGGAGGAAATTTTTGATTTCTCCCATCTGGATATGCATATTCCTTCTACTGATAAGGCTTCTGCTGTTCAGCTTTTAGCAGTACAAGCAGAGTCAGCCTTAGCTGATCCGGTCCTGCACTACCAGACGACAGAATCTTATGATATACAGACTGGCATCAGGCGCACTACTCTGGACACTCAGGGGTATGATCTCAGCGTATATTATGAAATTCCTATTTTTGAAGAATCAACGCCAGGTTATCAGGAGATTAACAAGTTTTTTGACGCTCTCTGTGAAGGCTTTTTTTCACCGAAAAATAAAAACCTTCAGGCTGTATGGGAATATATTACAGCACCTGAAGTCTCTGGAACGCCATACTATTATGAGTGGAGTGTCAGGATGAATGATCATACAGATAAGCTTGTGAGTGTCTCTATTAGCTATAACTGGTATATGGGAGGAGTAGCGGATTATGGGAGTGATAGTTATACCTTTGATGTGAATACAGGAAAGCTGCTTTGTATATCGGAATTGTCCAACAAGACAGAGGAGGAGCTCAAGGGCATGATAATAAGTGCCATGACAGAAATTGATCAAAGCACAGGTGCTATAGAGATGGACAGGGTCCGGCAATATTCCCTGGATGATTTTGAATTTTACGTACAGGATGGTCAGATCTGGATAAATTTTGACAAGTACGAGATTTCTGACGGAGCAGCTGGAGGATTCCAGATCATGCTTCTTCCGGCAGTTAAAACAGATAGAAAACCTGTCTGAAAAGTGCTTTCTGATAGGTTAAGGCCTGCTGACATAATGGACAGCCAGGCCCTCATAGGCTGTATTAACAAAAGCTTTTCTAAAATAGTGCTGTTGTAAAACGAAATTTCTTCTTGTGAAGGCAGTGGGTTAAGGCTAAGTCAGCTTAATTTCGGCGGTGGTACATGCCAAGTGATACGCTTCCAAGCACTGGCTGAAGTGGAGCAAAATCTGTCAACAGGATCAATACTCCACGACTTGCCATCTTACTGGCAGGTATTTGGCTGTTTTACAGCAGCTCTTTTTGCAGGTTAAGGGGAGAAGGAGAATGCACGCTTATCAGCAGCCGAGAGAACTATGTCTGGGAGGAATAGAGGAAGCAAAACCGCTAGGACAAGAGGAAGCAGGACAGGCAGAGAAAATAGAAGAAGGAGAAATGGAAAAGAGAGTCCTAGTTGATATTTCTAAGGTCAGTATTAATAAAAGCCTGACTCCTAGGCAGAAAATGGCAGAATTTCTGGAGCAGATAAAAAATCCTTACTGCTTCCGATGCGGGAGAATCCCTGTTCAGGTCTGTTTTACAGAAGAAGGGGCTGATTTAGAAAGTCTTTTGGAAGACTTTTTTATTCATCTAAAGCAGGAGAGCAGCATAGGAGCAGGGGGAAGAAATGGCACGTATTCGGAAAATAGCAGAAAAGACTATGGGAATAGCACTGGAAAAGAAAATATGGCATGTCGCTGCCTACATTCGTCTTTCCCGTGATGACGGAAGTGATGAAAGCATCAGTGTTGCCAACCAGAGGCAGATTCTTTTGGAATTTTTGGAACACTCCTTTCAGGGAGAACACATCCTTGAGGGGATATATGTAGATGATGGAGAAAGCGGTACAGACTATGACAGGCCTGCATTCCAGAGGATGCTCCGCCATGTGGAAGAAGGGAGAATTAATTGTATTATATGCAAGAATCTTTCCCGTGCTTTCAGGAATTATTCTGATCAAGGTTATTTTCTGGAAAGCTTTTTTCCACGTTTTCATATTCGCTTTATTACTCTAGGGGAACCGGTAATGGATACATTTCTCCATCCAGACGCAGTAAATGGGATGGAGGTTCCCATAAACGGGCTGATGAATGATCGTTTTGCCTATAAGACTTCCTGCGACATCAGGAGAACATTGGATACAAAACGGCGTAAAGGGGAATTTATCGGAGCCTTTGCGCCTTACGGATATGTTAGGGATCTAAAGGATAAAAAACGGCTGATTATTGACCCAAAAGCAGCCTGGGTAGTACAACATATTTTCCTATGGTATGTTTACGGTGATGGAGACGCCACAACCTCTGGAGGGGGAAGGGATAGGAAAGGTGAAAAGGGAACCTTGAGTAAGGAGGGCATTGCAAGAAAACTGAATGCCATGGGGATTCCCAATCCGACTGCTTATAAACGCAGTAATGGTCTGAAATATTACAATCCACACAGCAGCAAAAATGACGGCCTTTGGCAGGGAACAGGAATTTCAGCAATTCTTTCCAATGAAATCTATACAGGGACCATGGTACAGGGAAAACAGAGGGTAATCAGTTACAAGGTCCATAAAAAAATCTCTGTTCCCAAAGAGGAATGGTATCGGGTAGAAAATACTCATGAGGCGATTATTGATCCAAGGGTGTTTGCCATGGCACAGGAGTTACAGGAAAAAGACATACGCCGCCCTCCAATGGGACGACAAAATTATCTCTTTTCCGGAGTTTTGCGCTGTGCTGACTGCCAAAAAGCTATGACGCGGAAGCCGTCAAAAAATCTAGTCTACTATAATTGCTCTACCTATAAAAGAAAATCAAAAAGCAGCTGCACCATCCACTCGATCCGCCTGGATATTTTAGAATCTGTGGTTCTAACTGTTATAAGAAAACAGATTGAAACAGGTTCCCGGATAGATGAGGTGATAGAAAAAATCAGGCAAGCCCCAACAGCAGAGTATAGAACTGGAAGCCTGGAAGCGTTTCTGGAAGTATGTACCAGAAAATTAGAAAGGACAAAAGCAGCTCAGGCACAACTGTATCTGGATTGGAAGAACGGTGACCTCAACCATGAGGAATACATAGAATTAAAGGAAACCTTTCAAAAACAGAGGAAGCAGTTAAAAAAGGAAATTTTTCATATAACAGAGGAAATGGAGGAGCTGGAAAAGGCCCTCCATTCCCATTGTTCCTGCGTACAAAGCTTCCTGAGAAACAAAAATATAGAGGTATTGTCTCAGGGACTGCTGTTACAATTGGTGAAAGATATCTTTGTCCATGAAGGAGGGGGGATTACGATCGTATTCAAATTCAAAGATCCATATAAAAGGGAAGCCATGCACCAGAATATTTTTGATGCATGGAATACCATGAAAGTTCCCCTTTTCCGGTCAACAAAAAACTAAGTTCAGGCAGGTTAATTGTACTGGATTAGAAATACTGGCAGGGATTAGAGGAGCAGGCATATCAATTTATTCAACAAGCTCGTGCTTGTGTTCCTCATAAAATTCATGATAATCCTTTAGCATGTCCTTTAACAGCTCTGGGGTGTTCAACTGATAAGGGCAGCGGCTTTTACAGGCATTACAGCCAATGCAATCATTGATTCGCCCCATCATTTCCTTCCACATAGGGGAATAATACTTTTTCCATGGAGAACGACGCAGCAACATATTCATTCGGGCACAGTTTTTGATATCAATTCCCTTTGGACATGGCATACAATACCCACAGCCACGGCAAAAGGTCTCTGAAAACTGTTCCCGGTCTTTCTGAATAAATGCAGCCAGTTCTTCATCCATTTTTACATCCTGGCGCCAGACTTCAAGCCATTGCTCTAGCTCCTCCATTCTCTGGATTCCCCAGATTGGGAGTACATTGTCATACTGATTCATAAATGCATAGCAAGCTCTTGCATTGGTTAACAGACCGCCTGCCAGTCCTTTCATGGCGATATAACCCATATCAGCAGCTTTGCATTTTTCCGCCAGTGCGAGATCCCGTTCACCGGATATATAGCTGAAAGGGAACTGCAAGGTTTCAAAATACCCGGAAGCAATGCTTTCTTCAGCCACTATAATCCGATGGGTGGTAATACCAATATGTCCGATCCAGCCGCGTTTTTTTGCCTCTAATGCACCAGCATAAGAGCCATTTGGATCGTTCGGATCAGGCATCTCCGATACATTGTGAAACTGAAACAGGTCAATATAGTCTGTTTTAAGATCTTTTAAACTGTTTTCAATATGGAGCAAAATTCCCTTTTTATCCTTTGCAGTACTTTTCGTAGCAAGGATAATCTCATTTCTTACATCAGATAAGGCTTCACCAATTTTGACTTCGCTGTCTGTATAGGCATTTGCTGTGTCAAAAAAATTAATACCGCCTTCATAAGCTGCCTTTAAAATTCGGACTGCTTCTGCTTTTTCACAACGCTGGATGGGCAGACATCCCATCGCTGTTTTGGTGGCCGTCAGGCCTGTTTTTCCCAAACGTATTTTTTTCATAAATACCTCCTTCTCTTTTGTGATTTTAAGGATATCCTGAAATTTGTAAAGTCTGTTTCAAGAGCAGATTTCTTCTAAATACCAAAATGCAGGCATACCTGCTGATTCTAATATTTTAAATCGGATTTTCTCAGATGTAAAATACTTATTTCTAAAAATTATAAAATTGGATATCTGCATAAATTAAGATAGGAACATAGTTGGGCATAAATAAGCGGAGCAACCGGTGCGACCGGTCCAACCGGCCCGGCAGGTCCAGTGACGCCGGCAGCGGCTGTTGAAGATGCTGAGGGGACAGCAGATGTGACAGCAAAGTTTAATCAGCTCTTGGAAAATCTGAGAGCAGCTGGACTTTTGAGCCGTTGACAGGCTTGGTGAAACAGAAGGATAGAGAAAAAAGTAAAAGAGTTATGGTTCTTTTGCGCCCCTCTTGGTGAGAGCTTATAAATAGTCTGAAAAAGGGCTATTGTAGAATAACCATTTTATACACGGTGTGGTAAAAAATACTAACTTTTCTACCATATGTTGTATAAAATCCATTCTGCAACAGCCCTTTTCTCATATCCTAGCCCTTTTCATGTCCTGATGTATTGTAATGTCTTCCCAGGTTTTGTTCCCCCAATATGTCTGATATCCTTATTTTTTGGAATTCTTACGATTCTTACTTGTTTATATAACAAATATTATTTAATAGTTAATCATTTTCCCGCTTCTCCAATACTTCTTTGATAAAGGCAGAGATATTTTCTACCGCATATTCCACAGTAAGACGGCCCTTTTCGACTGTACCAGCTAGAGCATCGCCAATGGTGCCATAATCAGTGAGCTGATTATAGTAAGGATACTGGATGATGTGAGGGTATCTATTATCTGCTTTGGATTGAATCCTCATTCGTTTATCCATACGGACATATTGTGGAAAAAGATAGAGCATTACAGAAGTAGCTGCCTCGCTGGCATGATTTTGAGGTTCAGGGGTGTCGAAAATGCCGTCAGTGACAGATGGGAGATATTGCCACCAAGGCACAGAAGCACAGTGGATGTTGTATTCATCCTGAAGATCCATCATCAGATCATCAAGAGGAAATGCATTATTTCTATGGGTATTAAGAATAAGAAAATTTTCAAAGCCCCATTTGATGAAGCTTTTACAGATATCGCGGTACACAGCTTTTACTGTTTCAGGACGACAGTAAACTGTGCCTGGAAAGGAGTAGAGAGGATGGGATTGTCCTGCTTCGAGCCAGGGAGAGACCAGCGCGCCAGTACGCTCTGCCACACGACAGGCGATCTCTTCGGCAACGATGATATCTGTACCTAAGGGCAGATGGGGGCCATATACTTCTACTGCGCCTGAAGGGACAATCAGAGTCTTGGTTTTTTTCCTTCTGGCATCGAATTCCATCCATGTCATTTTTTTGATTTGAACTTCCATATATTATTTCCTCGTATCATAAAGTAGTAGTGTTTATAGTCCCTCTCCAGGGACTGTATGTGAGCTCATTGGAGATGCTGAATCAAATACATAATATAAAGAGCAAGCTGAATCCGGAACCGCTCGTTTGTTTTGCTTAAATCCACATCCAGAATTTTTTCGATTTTATCTATACGATATAGCATGGTATTACGGTGGATATACAGTTTCTTAGCCGTTTGACTGAGGCTTTGTCCGCATTCATAATAAAGATGGAGAGTGGAAAGAAGATCAGAATTATATTTCTTTTCGTACTCTACCAGTGGTTTGATCGTTTCGCTATAAAACTTAGTAAGCTGTTCAGGAGAAAGGTGCTCCGTGAGAAAATGGTAGACATCATCATCATGATACGAATAAATTAAGCGTTCCGGATGAAGGCGGTTACCAAGATCAAGGGTTTTCAAAGACTGGTCGAAACAGCGTTTGATCGTATTGCTTCCGGCGTAGGATTTACTGATGCCGATGTGACAATGAATATCACTGTTCTCTAAAAGCCGAAAGACAGCGGAAGCGATTTTTTTGCCTGTACGGAGAGCAGAAGATTGTACAGCAAAATCATTTTTAAAGAGAAAGAGAATAAGATTTCCATAATAAGAAAGGCGGAAGTCTTTAAGTCCACTGTTTTCCAAAGCAGCATCGACAGCCTCCCAGATTACAGATTCCATACGTCTGCGCTGATGTACAGTATAGCGTTCATCATTATCAGGCTGGATGACGAAGCAAAGGCGGGGAGTAACCGTATCAAAACCATAAAAATGGCACAGAATATCGGTTTCTGATGGACTGATAGAAGGATTGAGGAGAACATTTTCTACAAAACTGCTCATTTTTGTTTTAGGCTTTTTCTGCCTGAGCTTATTTAGGGTCAGTTCCATAGAAGCTAATGAAAGAATACTGAAGATAAAACGATAATTTTGAGGAGCAAGCTCGTTGTCTTCTGCCAGAAGGCAGAGATAGCCGGCCGGCTCTTTTTTTTCAGCAATAGGAAAGACGATATAATTCTGCCTTTTTCCATACATGAAGATGGTATGGGCAATATATGGATAGGATTGTTCCTGATAACGGTTTTTAAGAAAATTAATATCTGCATGAGAAAAAAGAGAGGAAGCAGATAAGCTTTTGGTATCCCCATGATCAAGGCTGGCATACCCTATAATTTTGAAATTTTCATCTGTGAGGAACACCGGCATTCCGATTGCCTGTGAGATACTGTTCAGAAACTGAGAAGGGTCATGAGACTCTAGGAGGGATTCAGCCAGAGCGCGGTAGGAGGCGGCAAGGCGTAATTCCTCGTCCTGTTCTCTGGCACAGATTGCATGATAGACCATATTGGAAAAGTCGCTGACAGTACAACTGAGAGGCAGGATAATTACTGGAAAGGCACAGCTCTCTGCCTTTTCGAGAAATGGTTTCGGAAGCACCTCTGCGATGCAGGTAAGACGGACTCCTAAGCCGGAGCAGCCATGGGAGAGGAGATTATCAAAGATAGACTCTGTATTCTGAATATTCTCTTTAATAAAATGGCTGCTGGTAAGGATAAAGTCACCATCCCTAAACTGCTGCTGGTCTGTTATGCTTTCCATAATACCTACGCCGGTAATCAGCTTGTCTGAACAGTCGGATTCAGAAAGAGATTGAATACCCTTTAAGAGCGGATGCTCCAGCAGGCTTTGAAGAGTTACTGTCATAATGTCTCTGCCCCCTTTATCCTCAGTGAACAAGGCAATGGAGTAAGGTGTATGGAATACATTGATTGACCTTAATGCCGACAGATGCCAAGAGATGGCATCTGAGGCATGTCTCCCCTTGTCCCTTGAGAGTATCATCACATAGCAGTTAAGAATTGCTTATGTTTATTATAACATCATTTTTTCTGAAAGAAACCGAAAGAATCCCTTTCCATTGCATGAAAATCCAAGGATTCCATTGTGCAGGATATACAATGATAAACAATGTCTGTCAAAATGCCCATAAGGCGAAAAACGAAAAAATCTAAGGAAATAAAAGGTTTTTGGGATTGATAATGTCTAAAAAGCAGAAATGTGAATAATTGATGAGAAAAAATGTGCATATTTACCAATATTGACGCTGATAAATCCGATTCATATAATGAAATTGCCGGCAAAAATAAAATGTTTAGGAGGTATTATTAATGGCAAATAATTCTGCGAATCAGGCGGAAAGCCTTCGCCCACAGGAAGAACGGATTTTTAACAGTGTTTCCTATTTTCTTATGTGGATTGGAGGATGTATTGCAATTGCTGTATTTACAGTGGGATCTAGTTTGGTAGGTCAGTTAAATCTTCTTCAGATCGTAACAGCATTATTGGTGGGTACAATTATCATTGCAGCCTGCCTGGTCGTTAACGGGCATGCAGGACATGTATACGGGATTCCCTATACGATACAGCTGCGCAGTTCTTTTGGGGTAAAGGGCGCTAAGATTCCTGGTATGATCCGGGCAGTTCCAGCAGTTGTTTGGTTTGGATTTCAGACATGGGTAGGGGCAGAGGCGTTGAACGCCGTATGTTTTACCCTGTTTAAATTTGATAATGTGGCGATATGCTATGTAGGTTTTACAATTCTCCAGATAGTACTTTCTATGACAGGCTTTAAGGGAATCAAATGGATCGAGGATGCAGGCTCTATTTGTATTATTGTTGCTCTTGTTTATATGTTTTATTCTGTCGTTACAAAATACGGCATACAGCTTCAGGAAAATGTGATCAATATAAAAGGAAGCTGGGGATTAGCCTTTTGGGGAGGAAGTGTGGCCTTTGTAGGCCAGTACAGCACTACGATGCTAAATGTCAGCGATTTATCCCGTCAATATAAAAAGGAAGGAAAAAGAGGCATTATGGGTATGATTTACTGGCTGTCCATTGGTCCGGCCTTTATGCTCATGGGACTTACAGGATTAATTGTTACAGCTGCCACTGGTGTGATAGACCCAATCGGCGTTTTTACCAGTGCAATTGAAAATCCAATCCTTTTGGTATTTACCCTGCTTTTTATCATTTTTGCACAGATTACCACCAATGTTGTAAATAACATTGTACCTCCGGTATATGTTCTTATGGATGCATGTAAGAAGATGAATTATAAATTGGCTGTTGTAGCAGTAGGCATTCTGTCCTTCTGTACTTTTCCGTGGAAACTGGTAACTCCAGAATCAGCAGCAGGTCTTAATCTGTTTATCCGATTGTATTCCTGTTTCCTCGGGCCGATTTTTGCGGTTATGGTTACAGATTATTACTGCATCCGAAGGAAAAAATTGAATTTGGAGGTACTCTATGATGAAAACGGTCCGATTAAAGGAATTAACTGGGCTGCGATTATTGCCATAGCAGTGGGTGCAGCGGCAGCTCTTTTAGAGACACATCTAGCCTGGTACAGCAGCCTGATACCATCTGCTGCTGTGTACTATATCTTGATGCGCTATACAGGAATAGGAAAGAGCTTTCTTATTGGTTCTGCGTTTGAAAAGAAAGGCGAAATGCTTTGATGATATGGGTTAGATCAGGAGGCGTAGGTAAAGGAAAGACGAGCTTTCATTACTATTTGTGCTGCTAACTGAAAGGCAGCGGAATGGAGATTAATATGAAATTTGAATTGATTATCCGAAACGGCAGTGTGGTTACTCCCTCAGGGATTTTCCGATGGGATATTGGAGTAAAAAATGGAAAAATTGCACAGATAGCAGATGCACTGCCTCAGGATGGAGATGCTGTAAGAGAGATTGATGCCTCAGGCCTTCATATATTTCCAGGATTGATAGACTCTCATGTGCACTTTGACGAGCCTGGAAATGCTCACAGGGAAGGATTTTTGACTGGTTCCAGCAGTGTGGCAGCCAGCGGAGTTACTACTTTTTTTGATAACCCAGTTACCAGTTTTCCACCAGTCACCACACCAGAAGCAGCAGAGCTGAAAATAGAAGCTGCATCAAAAAATTCTGTGATAGATTATGGAATCCTGGGAGGGCTTGCTCCTGATAACTGGGATCAGCTAGAAGCTTTAAAGAAAAAAGGGGTTATGGGTTTTAAGGGCTTTATGTCACAGAATACCGGATTAAAGGAATTTGGTTACCTGGATGATATGAGTTTGATAGGAGGGCTGGATCAATTGGCAAAAATTGAAGGAATCGCCATTCTCCATGCGGAAAATGAAGCCATCTGCAGCTATCTCAAGGCAAAGCATACAGCAGAGGAGAAAAAGACGTTTGCAGATTATGCAGCCTCCAGGCCCATTATTTCTGAAGTAGAAGCAGTGCGCCGGGCAGCGGTTTTTGCTGAAATCACAGGCTGCCGTGTACATATTTTCCATGCCAGCAGCCGGGAGGTAACAGAGGCAGTGAAGGAAGCAAAGAGCCGGGGGGTAAAAATTACAGTGGAGACCTGTCCTCATTATCTGTGCCTGACAGTTCAAGATATGCCGAAACTTATGGGAGCCACCTGTGCACCGCCTCTCCGTCCCATATCAAGCGTAGAATCCATGTGGGAGGCTGTGAGGGTAGGTGATGTAGATACGATTGGTTCTGACCATTCCTCCATGCCTCTGCCAGGTAAAAGATGGGGAGGCTTATCCGGCGGCCAGTCTACGTTATCTGTGCTGCTGACAGAGGGGTATCATAAACGGGGCATTGCGCTGGAGAGAATTGCTGCTGTCACTTCCTTAAATCCGGCCAGTCTTTTTGGCCTTTATCCTCAAAAGGGCACGATTGCAGTGGGAAGCGACGGAGACTTTGCCTTGGTAAATCTGGAGGAAGAATTTGTTCTTTCAAAGGAAATGCTTTTAGACTCCCATTCCCACAGCCAATATTTGGGAAAAGCCTTTCGGGGAGCGGTAAAATATACGATTTCAAGAGGTGAGGTAGTTTATGAAAATGGAAAAATTACCTGCCGGCCGGGAAGAGGACGAAGGGTTACGCCTCTGCATGAAAATAGTGACTGATGCATGGGATTGAAAAATTTAAAATATAAGCCTTAACTGGCTGTAAGGGGTATTAACCATAAATATATTGTAGTAGATTGGAGGAAAGCGCGGATGAAATTAGAAGGAAAAAAAGCTCTGATTACTGGAGGCTCTACAGGAATTGGAAGAGAAACTGTATATCTTTTCGCAAAAGAAGGTGCAGATATTGTGTTTACTTACCTGGATAATCAGGAAGAAGCAGAGCAGATGTGCAGCGAAATAAAAGAAAAATACGGACATGGGGCAATGGCAGTTTATACGGACGTTTCATCAGAGGACCAAGTGAAGGAACTTGTGAAACAGACATTAGAGGAACTGGGTAAGATTGATATTTTAGTAATCAGTGCTGGAATTCTTCAACGGATTCCCTTTGATCAGTTGACTACAAAGGATTGGCAGAGGATGATTGATATTAACTTGAACGGCACATTTTATTGCATTCATGAGGTCCTTCCCCTTATGCTGGAAAAGGGATATGGGCGCATTATTACGGTTTCTTCTCAGTTGGGCCAGAAGGGAGGTCCAGAGGTAGGCCATTATGCTGCTGCAAAAGGAGCGATTATTGCATTGACAAAATCCTTGGCCCGTGCTTATAGCACCAAGGGAATTAATATCAATAGTGTAGCTCCTGGTCCCATCATGACATCTATGACTACAGATCTTTTTGCAGATACCATAGAATCAGATAAGAAACTTCTGCCGTTAGGAAGGCAGGGAGAAGCCTTTGAAGTGGCCCCAAGCATATTGTTTTTGGCCTCCAGTCCGGAAGGCGATATTTTCGTAGGCCAGACCCTGGGCCCGAACTCTGGGGATGTTATGCTGTAGGAGAAAAGGAGGAGAAAAATGACGATTTTAATTACTGGCGGCTGTGGCTTTCTGGGAAGAAATATTGTAAAGCAATTGCTGGCTGACGGATACAGGATCATCAATTATATGAGGGATTTTACAGAGCCCTTTGAAAATCCAGAGCATATTCCAGTATATGGTGAACTATTTGATATTCCCCGCTTAATAGAGGTAATTAAAACTTATGAGGTAGAACGTATTATCCATACAGCAGGGCAGTCCCATCCCCCTATTTCAGTACAGACTCCCATATCCACAGTGGAGGCGAATGTTATGGGCAGCATGGGCGTGCTGGAAGCAGCAAGGCTTACAGGGATCAAAAGGGTTGTTTTATATAGCTCAGAAGCTGCTTATGGCAATGTCGGAATGGATCTGGTGACAATCCAGACCCCCCAAAGGCCGCTTACGCCTTATGGGGTTACTAAGGCAGCAATCGAGATGATGGGAAGAGCTTATAATGCTTCTTATGGTATGGAATGTGTTTCTATCCGTCTGGGAGAGGTCTATGGTCCGGGACGTATCACTTCTGAAACAGTACAGATGGCAATTGATGCGGCTTTAGATGGCATTCCTTTTCGAAGAGAGCATGGGAGGGACCAGCGTCTCCATCTGATCCATATCAGAGATGCCGTAGATGTTTCTATCCGCGCATGTTTTACAGAAAAGGTTAGTGAAATGGCAGCTTATCATGCCACCAGCGGAGGCCATCCTGCCTTTGGCCAAGTGCTGGATATCTTATCTGAGCTGATACCAGAGGCAGAATTTGATGTGGGAAGGGGCACCCTAGGCTATGACACCTGCGGTATGCTGGATTTATCTGAGACAGAACGGGATTTAGGCTATAAACCTCAGGTATCTTTAAGGGATGGAATTACAGAGTATATAGAATATCTTCGAAAAGTCCGAAAGGATCAGAAAGGATGAGGGTATATGACGGTCACATTCATTTAGGAATGCCAGGTGAATCTAAAAAAAATTTTATGGCTTCAGCCAGCCATGCAGGCCTGTCTGGAAGTATGATGATATCGCCAGAGCCAGGAAGTATGGAAGAAGATGGATGTTTTATGCCATGGCAGAGGCGGCTGGATATGGTTTTGAAATGGAGCAGTGAGGTAGCGGGGGTGATTCCATTTTTTTGGATAAATCCTATGGAAAAGGATGCAGATAAGCAGGTAGAAACAGCTGTCAGAGAGGGAGCTGCAGGATTTAAGGCAATTTGTACTGGCTATCCTCCAGGAGGTGACAGGGCGATGAGGATCTGGAAGCAGATAGCAGAGGCTGGCAAACCCCTTCTGTTTCATACAGGGATTCTGGTTGGAACCGGAAATTCGGAATACTGCCGTCCCCTTCATTATGAACCGCTGCTGCTGATTCCAGGGCTCAGGCTTTGCATGGCTCACGTATCCTGGCCCTGGTGCGATGAATGTATAGGGATGTTTGCAAAATGGAATAACTGCAGGATGCAAGGCAGTATTACATCCCAACTGTATTTAGATACAACACCAGGCGCAACAGGGATTTGCCGTCAGGAGCTGCTGGCTAAGCTGTATGGCTGCAGTCTGCCGGTAGAGGATAAGCTGATTTTCGGAACAGATCTTCGGAACCGCTATGATGAGAAAAAAGCAGAGAGCTATATTCTCACAGATCAGAAAATCCTTGAAAAACTAAGAATAGGAAAGGATTTGCAGGAACGTTATTTTTCAAAGAATCTTCTTGACTTTGTTGAGACAATACCAAAGGAAAGTGGGAGGAACTTTGGCATTTGAAAGCAGAACAGAAGCAAAATGGCAGGTACAGAAAAGAGAGGAGCTGTAGCTGCTGTTTTGCTTTTCATTTCAAAAGTTTCTTTTTCCTTGTATAAACCATTGCACCAATAAACTTTACTTCCAACGAACAATTAGAGTAAAGTTCCTTAGAATGTCGAAACTCCTGCTTTCAAGGAAAAGTGTCAGAATATTTTTTCCTTTGCAGGAGCCTTAGAAATTCTTTGACCAGGAAAATGTACGTTATTTTCAAAAATCCATCTGTTTGAGCGCAGCGAGTTTGGATTTTTGGGAATGCTTTTAGTACATTTTCCCAGGCTTAGAATTTCTTGGATCCGAAACGGAAAAAATATTCTGACACTTTTCCGTCCGCGAACCATACATACTCTCCCCTCCATTACACCGCATCAGAATTCTTATGATTCTTACAATTTATTAAAAAATCTATTGGAGACTATCGCCAATAGAAAATATTTATGTTATACTAAAGTGACATATTTTGTGATGACGGAGAATGGCTTATGCTGAATGAAGATAAAATACAATTAATGACTGGAATTGCCATGTTTGAGAAAAAAGAAGGAAAAGAAATGTTTGTGGCAGAATCCATGTTTAAGAGTGACTATATAGGGAGTAATATGCTGAAGGCATTTTTTCGTTTTACAGTAAGCTTTGTGATAGGAGCCGTTGTCTGGACGATGTATTCCATAGAGAAGCTGCTGGATATTATTAATTTGGACAGCCTTGTGGAAATCGGAAGCTGGGGAGTTCTGGTTTATGGTTTCGGACTATTTTTTTATCTGTGGATTACTTATTACATTTATGCTAAAAAATATGATTATGGGGCCAAGGCAGTGCGCGTATATATGGCAAAATTAAAAAGGCTCCAGAAACGATATGAATTCCGAGCAAGGACGAGGGCGTTTGCTGACAAAGGGGGACGGACATCATGATGGGGCTTCTTGTATTCAAGGAACGGCTAAAGGAATTTTACGGCAGTTATGCACTTTATGTGAGAACAGCAGTAAAGTTTGTTATGAGTCTGTCTGTATTTATGATTCTAAACCAGAATATTGGCTTTATGGAAAAACTGAAAAGCCCTGTGGTCATTGTCGGCCTTTCTCTTATTTGTTCTGTTTTGCCCTATGGTGTAATATCATTGATTGCAGCAGTATTTTCTCTGGCCCATATTAACAGTGTTTCTATGGAGATCGCCCTCCTTACGGCTGGGTTTCTGGTCATTGTTATGCTTTTGTATTATGGATTCCAGCCGGGAGACAGCATTCTGATTATCCTGACACCAATTTTGTTTTTCCTGAATGTTCCCTATATGGTACCTCTTCTGGCTGGCCTGGCGTGTGGCCTGACATCTGTAATCCCCGTGAGCAGCGGAGTATGTATGTATTATGTTTTACTATATGTGAAGCAGAATGCAGGTGTTTTGACAGGTGATGCTTCAGTGGACATTGCAGAAAAATATGAACAGATCATAAAAAATATTATGTCCAACCAGACTATGGTCATCATGATGGTTGCTTTTGCCGTGGGAATTTTAGTTGTCTTTATCATAAGAAATACTTCTATTGATTATGCATGGGCGATAGCGATTATCATAGGCGCCATAGCTCAACTGGCAGTTATATTTGTAGGCGATTTTATGTTTGACATTGCAGTTCCCATGATTCCTTTGATGGTAGGCATGGGTGTTTCCATGGCTGTGGCTGGAATCTACAACTTTTTTGTACTTGCAGTAGACTATTCCAGAACGGAATACTTACAGTATGAGGATGACGATTATTACTACTACGTAAAGGCCGTACCTAAGATGACAGTATCTGCTCCTGATGTGCGGGTAAAACAGATTAACGCCAGAAAAGCAGGTCATTATGGAAGATAACAGGCCGGTGAATCAAAACGAAAAAGTGCCTTATAGGAAGGACAATAATGATAGAAAAGGCAAAGAGGTGAGTGTATGACGAAAATTGTGGAAAGCCTGTATTCATGGCTGTCATTTCTGCCCAGAATCACATTCCGCAACATACTTGAGATTATCATCATAACATTTTTGGTATATGAACTTCTGTTTTGGATTAAAAATACAAAAGCCTGGATACTGCTTAAGGGGATTGCTGTGATTCTTGGCTTTACGGTACTGGCATATGTCCTCCGCCTAGATACCATTTTATGGATTATCAGCAAGGGAGCGATTCTTGCGACTACAGCTTTAATGATTATTTTTCAGCCAGAATTAAGAAAAGCTTTGGAACAGCTGGGAAGTCAGAAGCTGCTTGCTGGTCTGCTTACCTTTAGTGATTCCAAGGATACGGGAGGATTTACGGAAAAGACGGTCAATGAGATTGTAAAAGGTACAGTGGAGATGGCAAAGGTAAAAACCGGTGCTCTTATGGTGATTGAACGGGAGGTTTCTCTAAAGGAAATTGAGCGGACAGGGATCGAGATTAATGGTCTTGTTACCAGCCAGCTTTTAATCAATATATTTGAGCATAATACCCCTCTTCATGATGGAGCTGTCGTGATCAGGGGAGGACGGATTGCTGCTGCAACCTGTTACCTGCCTCTGTCTGACAATATGGCGATTAGCAAGGATCTGGGAACACGTCACCGCGCCGCTGTAGGTATTAGCGAGAGTACAGACAGCATTACCGTTGTGGTATCTGAGGAGACAGGAAGGATATCCATAGCCGAAGGCGGCTGGATTAAGAGGATATCCGATGGAGAAGAACTGAAAAAAAACCTTGCCTCTGCATTTAAAGAGGAAGAAACAGAAAAGAATCGATTTAAAATCTGGAAGGGAAGGCGGAAAAATGAAGGAAAAGCTGGCAAATAATCTGGGACTTAAGCTGATCTCCCTTTTCCTTGCCTTTTTTCTGTGGCTTCTGGTAGTCAATGTTTCTAATCCAGAGGTGGAAAGAAGCAGGGATATACCTGTTGAGATTGTAAATGAAAATGTGCTGGCATCTGCTGGACAGACATATGAAATCGTGGGGAAAAGTACGGTTTCTGTCACATATCGAGTCAGAACATTGGATGAATATAAGATTTCTTCTTCTGATTTTAGGGCATATATTGACCTACAGGATTTATATGACGTAACAGGAGCAGTTCCTGTAAGTGTCGATGTGGTAAATAATCGGGAGCTGGTGGATACGGTTGCTATCAGGCCTAATGTGGTCCATGTGGAGACAGAGCCTCTTCAGAGAAAACGCTTCCAGCTTCAGGCTTTAGCACAGGGAACGCCAAAAGATGGATATGCCCTTGGGGATCTGTCCATGAACCCAGAATATATTTTTGTAAGCGGCCCAGAGTCTCAGGTAGGGCATATTACGGGTGCTGGAATTGAATACAATGTAGAGGGCTCCTATTCTACAATAGAATCAATAGCCTCTCCAGTATTCTATGATGCGAACGGAAATAAGATTGAGGTGGGAGACAGGATTGAAGTGGATATCTCTGAGGTTTCCTACAAACAGGAAGTCTTAAAAGTGAAGAATCTTCCGATCCAATTCCATGTGCAGGGCATGCCGGCTCCAGATTACCGCTATACAGGCCTGGAGTCTAGTGAACAGGTAATTCCAGTCATCGGTCCATCCAATGTGCTGCAATCTCTGAATACAATTGTTATTCCAGAAGAAGAGCTGAGTATAGAAGGGGTTTCTGCTCCTAAAACAGTAATTCTAGATATAACAAAATATCTTCCTGAGGAAGTAACGATTGTAGGAAACCATAATGAGATAGCGGTCCAGCTGAACATAGAGCCGCTTGAGTCAGTAACCATGAGCCTGGATTTAAGAAGGCTTTCCGAGATAGGGCGATCAGATGATTACAAATATTCTTTTGACAACAGTATTGTGGAGGTGACTGTAAAGGGTCTGGCAGCAGATTTGGAGAATCTGACAATTGAAAGCCTGGGAGCTGAAATTAGCTTGGAGGGGATGACACCAGGAGACAACAGAGGAGTTCTGAGATTTGAGGAAAGCGATATATTTACAGTGGTAAGCTATACGCCCTTTAATGTAACAGTGACAGAGTCAGATGCAGCTTCTGCATCTGCAACCGTACAGTCTCATGAGGAGGAGACACAGGAAGGGACAGACTCTTCGATAGATAATAATTAAGGAGGTACAGGTAATGGTAACAGCAAAGGTAGTGGTAAAGAATCCAACAGGCCTGCATTTGCGGCCGGCTGGAACACTTTGCACAGAAGCGCTTAAATTTGAGTCGTCTATACACTTTCGCTTTGCTCAGAATACGGCAAATGCAAAAAGCGTGCTCAGTGTGTTGGGAGCATGTGTAAAGAGTGGAGATGAGATTGAATTCGTATGTGAGGGGAAGGATGAGAATGAGGCCCTGAAAGCTATAGTTGGCTTGGTTGAGAGGGGATTAGGAGAATAGACCTATGGATGTATATCTGATTTGTTATCTGGCGTCTTTTTTGTTCGCCAGAACAGAGCATTACTATCTGTCTGGTTTGGTACTTTTTATAGCAGCAGCATATCTCTACTGGTATGATTATCGGAGGACAGATAATGTTCTCCACCTGCGTGCCCTGCTATCGTTTTTCTGGGTAGCGGGGCAGGCCTTATCCTGTTTTAAACTGAGCAGGCTTCAGAGGCAATGGAGCCTGCTGTCCTGGGCATGTTTTCTGGGAGCTTTGTTTTTATTCTGGCAAACCTATGAGCTGATGGAGAAACGGTATGGGAGTCCCCAGAGGTTCCGTCCTAACAACTATGCCGCAAGAAGGTATGGAAAGCCCTTGTTTGAGGTGATGGTGGCATTAACTGCTTTTTCTGCAACTGCATTTGGACTAGAGGCATATAGGCTGGGCTTCATTCCGCTTTTTATTAGAGGAGTCCCTCATGCTTACTCTGAGTTCCACATATCCGGCATCCATTATATAACTGTATCCTGTGTTCTGGTACCTGCCTTGTCCGTTCTATGGCTTCAAAGCGAAAGGAGGATGAGGAGGTGGAAACTGATAACGGTTATCGTAATGGATGTAATTTCTTTTCTGATCCCTGTTTTATGTGTGTCCAGATTTCAGATGCTTTTAGCAGTGATTTTGACATTGTTTACCTATATTCTCCTCCATGGTTTTAGTATTCGCTATGGCTGGATGGCTGTTGCTGTTGTTTTGCCGATTTATCTGATTCTTACAGTGGCAAGGGGTCACGACGTTGAATATTTAAATGGGATTTTTGAAATGAAAAACAGCCATATGCCGATTTTCATTACTCAGCCATACATATATATTGCTAATAACTATGATAATTTTGACTGCCTTGTCAGATATCTGGACCGCTTTGCCTGGGGTATGAAGTCCCTTTTTCCTCTCTGGGCTTTGACAGGACTTAAATTCTTGAAGCCGTCTTTGATTAACTACCCTATCATTGTAAACAAAGAGGAATTGACGACTCTGACTTTATTTTATGATGCCTACTATGATTTTGGCCCTTTGGGAGTGGCTTTGTTTGCCTGTATGCTGGGGGGATTGGCCTATGTGCTGGTATCCGGGCTGCGTAAAATGAAGAATCCTATGGGCCTGGTTTTTTATGCTCAGATTAGTACTTATTTTATGTTTTCTTTCTTTACCACCTGGTTTTCTAATCCAGCTACCTGGTTTTATTTTGCAGTAACCGGTGCAGCAGCTGTCTATTGTGAGTTCCGTAAGTAGGCAGGGTATGGACAATGAAACCAAAAAGGCTTTGCTAGATTATCATTCATTTTAGAGAAAAGGAGGAACTGTGCTATGGTGATTTCAGAGAGGATGCGGCCTATGCTTGAGAATAATTCGGCTATTAGGGCGATGTTTGAGGAAGGGAAGAAGCTGGCAGGGATTTATGGAGCTGAGAATGTCTATGATTTCAGCCTAGGGAATCCCAATGTGCCAGCTCCCAAAGAGGTGAGGCAGGCTTTTATTGATATTTTAAATGAAGAGGATCCGGTGTTTGTCCATGGTTACATGAGCAATAGTGGATATGAGGATGTAAGAAAGGCGATTGCAGATAATCTGAATGAACGTTTCGGCACTTCTTTTACAGAAAACCATCTGATTATGACAGTAGGAGCTGCCAGTGGTTTAAATGTAATACTGAAAACCATCTTGAATCCGGGAGACGAGGTGATTGCATTTGCCCCATTTTTTGTAGAGTACAATTCTTATGTTAGGAATTATGATGGGGAATTGGTGGTAATCAGTCCAAATACAGAGGATTTTCAGCCTAAGCTGGCGGAATTTGAAGAGAAGATTACTGCAAGGACAAGGGCAGTTATTATTAATACGCCTAATAATCCTACAGGAGTCATATATTCAGAGGATACAATACGGAGAATGGCAGCTATTCTGGAGAAGAAAGAGAAGGAGTTTGGTACGGACATTCTGCTGATTTCTGATGAACCTTACCGGGAGCTGGCTTATGACGGCGCAAAGGTGCCTTTTGTTACAAAATATTACTCCAACACGGTAATTGCCTATTCCTATAGTAAATCTCTTTCAATCCCTGGAGAAAGAATCGGTTATCTGTTGATTCCTGACGAAATAGCGGATAGCAGAGATGTGTATACGGCAGCTGTGATCGCAAACCGCATCTTAGGGAGTGTGAATGCGCCTTCCCTGATTCAAAGGGTGGTTATGCACTGTGTGGATAAAACGTCTGATATCGCTGTTTATGACAAGAACAGAAAACTCTTATATGAAAGCTTGAAAGAATATGGTTATGAATGCATCCGGCCTGAAGGTGCCTTTTATTTGTTTGTAAAAGCGCCAGGAGGCGATGAGAAGAAGTTCTGTGAAGTCTGCAAAAAATATCGAATTCTGGTAGTGCCAGGAAGCTCCTTTTTCTGTCCAGGCTATGTGCGTATTGCGTATTGTGTGACCTATGAGCAGATTGAACGTTCTCTACCAGCTTTTCAGGCTGTAATAGAAGAGATGAGGGCGCTTTAGTTAAAAGTAAGCAGAGCCTTCCTTACGATTTGTGCCGTGAAATAAAGACGGCAGAATGGAGATTGATATGAAAGAGTGGGAGAAAAATATACGGAGGGTGGAACCCTATATACCAGGAGAACAGCCTCAGGAGGAAAATCCGATCAAGCTGAATACAAATGAAAATCCCTATCCACCAGCTCCGGGTGTGGAGAGTCTAGTGAAGAGGATGGATACGGATAGCCTGCGGAAATATCCGGACCCAGCATGTACTGGCTTGACATTTGCTTTAGCAGAATATTACGGCGTGGAAAAAGAGGAGGTGTTTACTGGGGTCGGTTCGGATGATGTGCTGGCAGTCTGTTTTCTTACATTTTTTAATTCCCAAAAGCCGTTGCTATTTCCAGATATCAGCTATTCTTTTTACAAGGTATGGGCAGAATTATTCAGGATTCCCTATGAAACTCCGGCTTTGGATAAGGAGTTTCATATCTGCCCAGAGGACTATAAAAAGGAAAATGGAGGCGTTATTTTTCCTAATCCTAATGCTCCCACCGGCCTGTATATGAATTTGAAGCAGGTGGAGGATATTGTGAAATGGAATCAGGATGTGGTGGTAATCGTAGATGAGGCATACATTGATTTTGGAGGAGAATCAGCGCTGCCCTTGACAAAGAAATACAATAATCTTTTAATCGTCCAAACCTTCAGTAAATCCCGCTCCATGGCCGGGCTGCGGATTGGTTTTGCCATAGGAAACAGGGACTTAATCCAAGCCATGAACCATGTAAAGTATTCCTATAATTCTTACACAATGAATACGCCCTCTCTTCTTTTGGGGGTAGAGGCTTTGAAGGATAAGGTATATTTCAGGGAAGTAACGTCAAAAATTATGGAGACAAGAGAATGGGCAAAGGGAAGATTCAGAGAACTAGGATTTTTCTTTCCAGACTCTATGGCTAATTTTCTGTTTGTTTCCCATCCTTCCTGTTCAGCGGAGGAGATATTTGAAGCACTGAAGAAGGAACATATTTATGTAAGATATTTTAAACAGGAAAGGCTTTCTGACTATCTGCGCATTACCATAGGAACAAGAGGGGAGATGGAAGTCCTATTTGACTTTCTGGAAAGATACTTGAAAGAAGGGTAAGAAGGGCCAGTGAAATCTATTTGTATCAATCGAATCCACCAGGCTTTATTTAGTACTCCTTTAGGATAAAGGATACACACGGTAAATACGGATATAAGATGTTCCCGATGTGACGCATTTGCGGCGCAAAATTTCTCAAATCGAAAGATTAAAAGCAAACGATATGAAATCAGGCAGGTGACAGGATGGGAAGTATAAAGAAATATGGAAGAATTTTATTAAATATAGTAATTCCTCTAACAGGCATCTGCCTGACCGTTTTTCTTGTACCCAAGTTTCTGCAGTTCTTTATGCCCTTTGCGATAGGGTGGATTTTGGCAATGCTTGCGAATCCTCTGGTACGTTTTCTGGAAAAAAGGGTGCGTCTGGTGAGAAAACACAGTTCGATGCTTATCGTGATTACTGCCTTGGCAGCGGTAATCGGACTGATATATCTGATTTTTTACCGAGTTGCCATAGAAACAGCAGGATTTATTCGGGATTTACCTGGACTGTATGGAAATATGTCTGCAGAATTAGGCCATGCGATTGACAATTTTGAAAGTCTGTTTCTCCGCCTCTCCCCGCAGCAGCAGGAAAGCTTTGATGAATTTCGTTCTAGGCTGGGTGAATATCTGGGAATTGTAGTGCAGAATATTGCAACACCTACTGTCTCTGCAGCAGGAAGCATGGCAAAGCGGATACCAAGAGTTTTGGTAAATGTGATCGTAACAATCTTGTCCTCTTATTTTTTTATCGTAGAAAGAGAAAAACTCCTGGCTCTCTGCCAGAAATATGTACCAGAGTCAGGAATCCGTTATTATGTATTTTTGCGAGATAATATAAAGAAGCTGGTTGGAGGATATTTTTTAGCCCAATTTCGGATTATGTTTGTTGTGGCTGCCATTCTAGCAGCAGGTTTTCTTCTGCTGCGGGTAAGATATGGCCTTTTGTGGGCTGTCTTGATTGCTGTACTGGATTTCCTCCCTATATTTGGAACAGGAACTGCCCTGTTTCCTTGGGCTTTTATAAAGCTTTTTTCTGGAGAGTATATGTTTGCTTCAGGGCTGCTTATTCTATATGTAATAACCCAGTCAGCGCGCCAGATAATCCAGCCGAAAATTGTAGGGGATACCATCGGTATGCCTCCCCTCCTTACACTGGTGCTGCTCTATATCGGTTTTCGTTTTTCAGGAATCGGCGGAATGATTCTGGCTGTGCCTGTAGGAATGTTTGTATTGAATCTTTACAGGTTCGGCGCTTTTGATTCTTTGATCGCCAATATAAAGCAGCTGATTCATGATATTAATGTATTTCGGAAGGGCGAGTAAGAGAAAAAGTTTTCAAAGTTTTTTGATAATTCTGAGAGGGGACTATTATATAATTTTAATTTTTTTCTTCATAGCCACATTTCTTACCATGGATTCAGGAACATCTAGCATTTCAACCACATGGCTGACGCAGTTATCCTTTTTCAGAAAATTGGCAATTAATTTTTCCATACCCTTTTCTATGCCCTTTTCCATACCCTTTTTCATGCCTTTTTCCATACCTTTTTCCATACCTTTTTCCATACCTTTTTCCATACCTTTTTCCATACCCCATTCAATGATTGCGCCACTTAGATTACACATAAAATTCAGCCTCCTTTCTACATTACCACTCATGGGAATCTGATATTCTTCCTCTAAAATTTTTTTGCGTTCATGCAGAAGCAATTCCGGCAGCAGCAGGGTCTCCAGCAGCCGATGAAGCTTATATCCATCTTTTCCCTTTACCAGTTCTTTGGATAAGCATACAAAAAGGGTTCTCATCAGATCATATCGTCCTAATTCCTTATGGCTTTCAGGTCGATTGTGAAAAAAATCTCCATCCTCCCTGCAAGACTGGCAGAAGGAATAAGAAGAATCTTCTACACGTCCGGGACGGCGAAAGGATGATACTAGTTTATACTCTGTAATACTGTTTTCCAGTTCTTTTGGGACTCGCATACAGATAAAAATGGAGTACACCTTCTTTATCTTATTATAATCATTTCCAGTAAACTCCACCCCCATTTGAGAGGAAAGCATCCTTGCCGCATAATAAATCCCACGGGTTACAAGATCATATCCAGGATGAAATTTCTGCTGTGCTTCAATATCAATGATGATATGCGCAGTTCCCTTCTCCTCGGGAAGCCGGACAGAAAAACGGATGTCATAGGTTATGACTCCTTCATAGGGAATCGAATCCTCTGCATTCATTCCACGGATGTGAGGTGAATTGCTTTCACCAGGCTCCATGGGAGCAATACCGATTTCTGGTTCTCCCTCAATAAGAGGGAGGATTTCTTCTGCTGTTTTTCCTGCAAATTCTTCTACACAGCCAACAAGGATATGTGCCAGAATAATCTTTTCACCTAAAAGTTCCTTGGCATTTGCATCATATCTGGCTTCCGGACCAGCAGCGGCCAGCTTATATTCCACGTCTCTTGCCATCTGTGACCATTCCTTTCTAAACCTTCATGCGCATAATCAGCGCAGGATCATGAATGAAAGTATCCAGGGCATTTGGCATACCTGAATTCAGTTTTCTACCTCACGGAAAAGGGTACTTTCATAGTAAAATTCATGCTTAATGACATAATATTAACAGAAAAGCTCTCTGCATCTGGAGTAGGCCATTAACTTACATATTGTTCCAGTTCGTAATAGAATATTATGCCGCCAACCAATAGGGTAATGATAAGTAATATCTTTTCTTATTTATTATATCATATATGCCCTTTTCTCGTATAGGGAAAAATTTTAATTCAGCAGATTGTATTTAAGAAAAACTCATAGTATAATTTAGTAATCCTGTAAATTTTCTTGTCAAAGGAATTAGAGACACAAGGAGATAAAACTGGAAATACAAAAAGTTAAAATGGAAGGAAAGGCAGTTGTGCAGACATTAAATCAGGATATAAAAGAGAAGCAGTTTAAAAGAGCATATCTGCTTTATGGAGAAGAGGCCTTTTTAAAACATAGCTATAAAAATCGTTTAAAAGAGGCAATTATTGGTGATGATACCATGAATCTGAATCGTTTTGAGGGAAAGGGGATTGACGTGGCAGAGCTAATCAGCCTGGCTGATACGCTGCCTTTTTTTGCAGAGCATCGGCTGATTCTTGTTGAGGACAGCGGCTTTTTCAAGAGTGCTGCAGGAGAAGGGCTGGTATCCTGCCTTCCATCCATGCCAGAAACCACTTGTTTCCTCTTTGTGGAATCAGAGGTGGATAAAAGGAACCGGTTGTATAAAAAGCTAAAAAGCCTTGGATATGCCGCCGAATTGAAGCGCCAGACACCTGCACAACTCTCGTCTTGGGCAGGGATGATTTTGTCAAAAGAGGGGAAAAAAATTACTAAAAATACTATGGACATACTTCTGAGCATGACAGGAGATGATATGGAAAATATCAGGATGGAGCTAGAAAAGCTGATCTGCTATACATCAGGCCGAGATGTGATTACAGAAGAGGATGTGGAAGAGATCTGTACAATTCGTGCTGCCAGCCGGATTTTTGACATGGTAGGCTTTATCGTTAATGGGAAAACACGTCAGGCTATGGATTTGTATGAGGACTTACTTATGCTGAAGGAACCACCTATGAGAATTCTGTTTTTGATTGCCCGTCAGTTTAATCAGATTCTGCAGATAAAAGAGCTGATGGAACAGGGTGTGGACAGAAGTGGGATTGCTTCCAGACTTAAGATACCGCCTTTTGCGGTTGGGAAAGCCATGCCCAGTGCTAAGGCATTTTCGAAGGAACAGATTTTATCCTGCGTGAACCTATGTGTGGACTTAGAGGAAGCGGTAAAGACCGGGCGGATACAGGACAGGCTAGCAGTAGAACTTCTGATTACAAAGGATTACAGACAAAAAGATAAAATATAAGGAAGATAGAAAATTATGAATGGTAAAACAGCAAGGAGCAGCCTCATGCTCCTTTTGACGGCATTGATCTGGGGAGCGGCTTTTGTGGCTCAGAGTGTAGGTATGGACTATGTAGGCCCGTTTACATTTAATGGTTCTCGATTCATCATTGGTGGAGTTGTACTAATTCCATGTATATTTCTTCTGAGGGCAGCCAGGAAAAGGGGGAACCAGGGAGAACAGGAAGGCCGGAAGGGAGAAATTGAAACAAAAAAAGTTGAAGTGGGGAAAAATAGAAAAGAAGCAATCCAGATAGAGAAGGATGGAGGCCTCTTGTCATGGGGAGGAAGAACTGGCATTGTAGGAGGTATATGCTGTGGCCTATGCCTTTGTGTGGCCTCGACTTTGCAGCAGATAGGAATTACTTATACAACAGCAGGAAAGGCAGGCTTTATCACGGCTTTATATATTATTATTGTGCCTATTCTAGGGCTTTTTTTTGGAAAAAAGGCAGGGAGAAAAGTATGGATTAGTGTGGTAATCGCTGCCTCAGGCTTTTATTTCTTAAGTGTAAAAGAGGGACTTTCTGTAGGGTATGGGGAGTTCCTGGTTTTCCTCTGTGCCATTGTTTTTTCCGCTCATATTCTTGTGATAGATTATTTTTCTCCCAAAGCAGATGGAGTCTTTTTATCCTGTGTCCAGTTTTTTACAGCTGGAATCATCTGCTGGATCTGTGCCTTTTTATTTGAAAAACCGATGATGGATGATATTATAGCAGCATGGAAGCCAGTTCTTTATGCAGGTATTATGTCCTGTGGGGTTGCGTATACCCTTCAGGTAGTGGCACAGAAGGATACGGATCCTACGGTTGCGGCGTTAATTCTAAGCTTGGAATCTGTATTTTCGGCCTTATCAGGATGGATAATTCTACATCAAGCTATGAGCAGAAAAGAGCTGCTCGGCTGCGGCCTGGTATTTATAGGGATTATTCTGGCGCAGATTCCTGACAGAAAAAGCGGAGAAAGGCAGTTTTCAGATATGTATCAGGGGGCAGGAGAGGAATTAAAATGAAAAGGGAAGATGTGATAATCCGTACAGCGGCTCTAGAGGATGCAGAGGAAATTTTGGAAATTTATGCACCCTATGTAAGAAAAACAGCAATTACCTTTGAGTACGAGGTTCCAAATATTGAGGAGTTTCGTACAAGGATGAATCATACCTTGAAACAATATCCTTATCTTGTTGCGGAGGGAGGAGGGGAAATTCTCGGCTATGCCTATACTGGCGCATTTATCGGAAGAGCCGCTTATGATTGGTCTGCAGAAGTGACAATTTATGTAAAAGGAAATCGGAAAAAACAAGGGATTGGCAGAAGGCTGTACCAGACATTAGAAGATATTTCCAAGGCTCAGAATATCCTTAACCTGAATGCCTGTATCGGATATCCGGAAACAGAGGATGAATATTTAACGAAAAACAGCGTACAATTTCACGAACATTTAGGTTATAGAAAGGTTGGAGAATTCTATAAATGTGGTTATAAATTTGGAAGATGGTACAATATGGTCTGGATGGAAAAAATGCTGGGATCCCATAACAGAAATCCTGATCCAGTTATATATTTCCCTGATTTAAAGAAGGATGTGCTCCATAGGGCTTTTTAAGCCTAATATGAGATATTTTGCCACTTCGAACTTATGTATGAAAGTTCGGAGTGGCAAAAAGGCCGCGAGCGATAGCACTGCGGCAGAAGAGAATTGTGCCTCTCGTGGGGGTGCCTCTTTCTTGCTTTATAGGATTTTGGAGTGAAAAGAGTCGCGAACAGAAAAGTGCCAGAATATTTTTGCATTGAATGCAAAAAAATATTCTGGCACTTTTCCTAGACTGGTAGTTTTGGCATCTTAATATTACTGGATTCGGAAGTCAAAAGAGTTGTGGACAAAACTGTGTCAAAACTTTCTGCTCCTGAATCATCTAGTGCAAAAACCATACATAATTTACGACAACTCCAAGCCTTTTGCATACAGCTGATAGGTTTCCAGGCCGGATAAATCCACATCATCAAGTGTGATAGGACTGCCCTTCTTTACATCACGAAGCAGAGCAGCGCCGTTTAGAAGATAGAAGGGAGCAAGGCTGGCAGCAGATTTCCTTTCCAGAAGTTGAGGCACCAGGCCGTCAATGGCATGATGATGTCCATGGACAGTCAGCACAGTGCCCTTAGGCAGATCCTCCTCTGCAACTCCTGCCAAGACAGATACCTGGCGGCATTCCGGATGGACACCTATTCCCATAAAGTCTCCTAACAGGATGGATGCAGGAGTTTCCAGTCCCATATAGTGATAAGGATAGTAAATGCAGGCATACTTGTCATTATGGCTCATTACGTGCCCTTTTCCCTTTAAAATTTCCCACATCTTTTCATTTTCACATTTCACAATAATAAATTCACCGCCGCAGAAGCTGGCTTCATCAGTACCCCTCAGATTATAGAACACATCCACAACTCCGGTTTTCTTTAAAATACCGCCGTCTTCCTCAGGAATAAAGATATTGGCAAGCTCGCTGGCCTTGGCAATGGGATAGCTTAAAAAAGGAGCGGAGGGAACCAATCCAGTAATATTGGACACCAGGTTCATTTCGCAAAGGTCTGCAGAAATGACCTCTGTATATTCTTCCAGCATTTCCCGACGTGCTTTGAGGGTTTCCCTTCCCTGGTAACGCCAGTGGTCTAACATTTCCGGAAGTTTTTTCGGAGAGCTGGTTCCATCCAGGTAACTTAATTCTCCTGTTTCCCTATCCCACACAAAATCATATTCGCTGGATTTCCCGGCACAAACTACCTCCAGCCCAAGGAGCATAGCCCAGGAGTAAAGATCCAGCAGGTTACGAGGCTGGTCGCCGTTAACAAGAGCATATACAGCATTATTTTCAGCAGCAACCTGATTTAAAAGAGGGCCACATACGCTGTCGGTCTCCTTAGAAACCATATAGACATTGATACCTTTCCGAAGAGCCCGAAGAGCAGCATCAGAACTGACAGCCGTGTTGCCAGTGCATTCCACAAGAGCTGTAATACCGCATTCCATAACAAGACGGTAATCGCTTACAATCAAAATGGCATCCTCAGAAGCCTTCTCAATCGCCTCCTTATCTTCACAGAACAAGATCTGGCTTTCCTCATATCCGATTTCTTTTAAGACATCCAGACATTCCTCTGGATGTCTGGAGCAGACGACTCTTAAATCCATCAGCTTTACCTTGGGAATCTGGGCAAGAAGGGTATAACCATAGCCTCTGGTGGCCCCGATAATGCCTGCTTTGGAACGCTTTCCAGAAGTATCGTTGATTAAATTTGTATAATCCATAATATCGACTCTCCTTTATGTATATATTTCTTTTATTTTCTCAAAACTGTGTGACAAAGTCAAGACTGTAGCAGACCTAAGGACGGAAAACAATTTTGATTGCAGCATCATCCTTATCAGCCAGGTCAAAGCCTGCCTTGATATCGTCCAGCTTAAATTCATTGGTAATTAATGGTTTGATCTTAACAAGCCCTTGAGCAATAGGACGGAGGGTATCTGGAACCCATATATAACGCTGTTGCCAGGTATGATGGACCAGACAGGTATTTACAAATTCCAGTCCGTCATCGTGCCATCGGCTGATATTTAAGGTAACAGGAGTAGTTACCCAGCTATAGAATACAAATTTGCCATTATGTTTAATCATAGCGCTGGCAGCATTAAAGGAATCAGCTGTTCCGGCGGCTTCTACCACCACGTCAGCGCCTATTCCGCCAGTGATTTCCTTTACTTTGGCTACAGGATCTTCTTCATTGGAATTGATGACAATATCAGCACCCAGGGAACGTGCCAAATCCAACTTGCCCTCCAGGACATCTACCACGATTACCTTATAGGCGCCCTTTAGCTTGGAGCACTGGGCAATAATCTGTCCGGCATAGCCGCCGCCCATGATTACCACATAATCCCCCAATTGTACGCCAGTATTTAAGCCAGAATACATAGCACAAGCAGTAGGCTCCCCCAGGCTGGCAATATCCATGTCCATATCATGAGGAACTGGCTGAAGCTGGAAGGCCTTAGCCTTAAAGTATTCGGCAAAGTTGTTATTCCATCCAAAGGCAATGACTTTATCGCCTGCCTTATAGTCGCTGACACGGCTTCCGACAGCAACAACCGTACCGCCGCTTTCATGTCCGAGAAGGAAAGGAAATTCTGGCGGCTGACGGAATTCCGCAGTTTGGGGCGGCATAAAGCCGCGGTAAAAGCTTTTGTCTGAACCGCAGATTCCCATCAGATGGTTTTTTACGATAATATCGTCTTCTTCGCAGACAAGCTCTCGCTCAATTAATTCAATATCATAGGGCCCGTTTAGACGAGCTGCTTTTGTAACAAATTTTTCCATAATAAAAATCTCCTTACATATCATAGGGTGATAGTTACAGGGTGCTCCACGCTAAGTATTTTTGTAATCCTAAAAACATTCAAAATCCGTCTTACTGAATTTACAGTCAGCTGCTTTACGAATCCAAATGATTCTTACTAGGTGGCCCTTAAACGTTAGATTAAATCACATGCAGGGCATAGAGGATACAAGTGATTACAGCTCCAGTAAAGCCAGCTACAGTTGACGCACCGCCTACACCACGGATTCCCTGGTTGACATCCATATTGGACATGGATACGGTTACCCAGAAGCCAGAGGAGTTGGCATGCTTGAACATCAGTGCGCCAGTACCACAGGCCAGGAAGGCGGCAATAGGAGAGATTCCTAAAGTGGCCAGCATAGGCTCAACCAAAGCAGCAGCAGTCATAACCCCAAGAGCATTAGATCCAGTTACTACATGGATAATAGCAGCAATCAGAATCGGGATCAGGATTGCAGGGAATGGAGATTGTACGATAATGTCAGCAATTTTTTCTGCAACGCCTGCATTTTTTACAAAGGTAGCCAGAGCGCCTCCCATACCAGTAACCACGATAGGCATAGCGGCTGCCAGTGTTCCTTCATTTACCCAGTCGTTTAATACTTTTTTGCTCTTCCATTCCTTACCTGTCAAAAGGAGAGAAAGGATACATCCAGTAAATAATGCTGCAAGAGGACTTCCGATAAAGGCAAAGAAATTTGCCACAGGAGTTTCAGGCATAACAACAGATACGACAGTATTTAACAGGATTAAAAACAAAGGGAACAGGATGGGAAGAAGGGATTTGGAAAGGGATGGAAGCTCCATGTTTTCACTTTCCCTTGCAGCAGCCAGAAACTCTTCCTTCGGTTCCACTGGAGTTTTTAAGGTCATGCAGTAAAAAGTTGCAGCGATTACGCTGGGAATTGCTACAATAACGCCCCAGAGGATTGCCTGGCCTAAAGGTACGTTGAGCAAAGCAGCTGCGGATACAGGACCAGGGGTAGGAGGAACCAGAGAAGCAGTAACCAAAGCGCCCAGATAAAGAGCAGATCCATAACTCATCATAGACTTTTTCGTCTGGACAGCCAGAAGAGATACGATGGGGATTAAAAGAATTACTACTGTATCTGCAAAAATCGGAATACCTAAAATAGCAGAGGAAAGGGCAATAGCCCAGATCATGTTCTTTTCACCTACCAGGCCTACAGCCCATTTGGTAATGCGGACAGCAGCGCCTGTCTTTTCCAGAACCGTACCCATGGTACATCCCAGAAAAATAACAATGGCTACACTTTTAATCGTGCCGGAAAATCCGCTGTTAATGGTGCTCTCAATATCTTGCCACGGTGTTTTTAAAGCGATTGCCAGGACTAATGCAGAAATGAGGATACCAATGGATGCATTGACCTTACATTTGGAAATCAGGACAATCATAAGTAAAATGGCAATAGCAAAAACAATCAGTACGTATGAAGTTGACATAAAATAACCTCCTTATAAAATAGTTCTGCTTGAAAATGCTGCATATGCTTCGAAAGCTGGCCAGACTCCCAATTGAGAAGAAATGCAGTCAAGCAAATAATGATATTGTTTATAAGAGCAAGGGATATGCCAAAATGTATAAAAAACTATAAAAAAATCAGAAAAAAATATAAAGTATTGATAAAATCAAGGCTTCTAAATCCACAGAATAAAGAAAGAATATCAAATCGTAGAAAGAGAAATGTAGTATATGCAACAGTATTGCAACAATATATGCAACGCTGTTGCAAATACGAGAAAGAACCCCGAAATAATGATTTAAGAAAGCTCCTAAGATGTTTTGCTGGGGCAGTACATATGCTGTTTACCCTTCCTGCTCCCGGTACTTTTTTAGTTTCCTCCACAAAGTGGAGCGGTCAATCCCAAGAAGTCTGGCAGCCTGAGTTTGATTGCCGCCGCATTCTTCCAAAGCCCATAAAACAGCCTGTTTTTCATCCTGAGGAGGCCTTCTGGAAATGGAGCTTTTTTCGGAAGAGACCTCTTCCAGATTCCGGAGATAAAGAGCCTGGAGGATATCTTCCTTGCCAATCCTTTGTCCGGAATAGAGAGCGCAGACCCGTTCAATAATATTGCGCAGCTCCCGGATATTTCCTGTAAAATTGTAATCCCGAAGAAGAGACAAGGCTTCTATATTCACAGAAGGACAAGGCAGCCCATTCTCCAAGCTGTATTGTTTTAGAAAATGGAGGAACAAAATCTCAGAGTCTCCCTCCCTCTGACGCAGAGGAGGAAGAAAAAGGCGGAGTACATCCAGACGGTACATCAAATCTCTTCGAAATTTCCCTTCCTCTGTGAGCTGGGTAAGATTTTTATTGGTAGCAGCTATAATCCGTACATTGACGGAAATCACTTTGTTGTCTCCGATCCGCCGCACCTCCCGTTCCTGAAGGGCACGCAGAAGCTTGGCCTGGGTAGCCATGGAAATTTCACCCACTTCATCTAAAAATAGGGTTCCGCCGTGAGCCTGTTCAAATAAACCACTTTTTCCACCCTTTAAAGAGCCAGTAAAGGTGCCTTCTACATAGCCGAACAGCTCGCTTTCCAGAAGGCTTTCAGGAAGAGCAGCACAGTTAATTGCGACAAAGGGGCCGTTCTTTCTGGCACTGGCATTGTGAATGCTCTGGGCAAACAGTTCTTTTCCGGTTCCAGTTTCCCCTACGAGAATAATGTTAGATTCGGAACGGGCAAATTTGCGAGCCATATCAATAGTGCTGTCAATAATTTCACTTTTGTGGATAATATCCTCAAAATGATACCGTGTCCGCAGCCCCTTTTCGCTCAGACTGCGGCGTATCTGGCTTTCCAGCTTCTGAATTTGGGTGATGTCTGACAAGGTGATTACAATGCCAGATATCACATTCTTTACAATGACAGGAGTAAATGCAGCAGAGACGATTAGCTTGGTAGTGGGAATCGTATAGATTTTACCGTTTATTTCCTTACCTTTAGACAGAGCCTCTTGAAACACATCATATAAAAAGGGAAAGGTATCTTGTAAAGGCCTGTGGAAAAGGGCAGTTCCACCGTTCATATAGCGGACTACACGGTTGCGTACTTGGATGGTGCCGTCAGGGTCTACAAATAGGATACCATCTTTGGAGGAATAGATAATGGTTTTATAGGTTTCTGCCTGAAGCCGTTCCTGCCGTATTTTATCTGCAGTCCGCAAGGCCTCATTTAATGCCATGAGGATCGTATCCTCACCAGTACGTATCAGACAGAAATTGATGCCGTATTTCCTGGCATACATATTGGCAGAATTGCCTCCAATCATGGCGTCACAGCCCTTTGACATGGCATCCACTATCACTTGGTCTAAATCTTCATGATTTACAGTAGAATAGATTTCTGTATCACAGCCGAACAGGCGACAGACATTTTTGGCCTCATATAATTTATCATAGAAGCCACAGATAGCAATCTTTTTTGGATGGAAAACTTCCTGGCATTGGGCAATGGTGCGGATAATGTCATAGCCTGAAATGGTAAGGACAATGACAGGAAGTTGGGGATAAACGGATTGGAGGACCGAAGCGCTGTAACCCCTTGCAATGACAGCATCATAGCCGGAAACAGAGATACTGGAAACATCTCTGGCAGAACATACAATGATAGTAATAGAAAGTCTGTCCTTTTCAGGATGGTTTTCCACAACACATTTTACGGTTTCTTCAAGCTCAGGATAAGGGACGACGAATAATAAACGAACCATAGCTTCCTCCTGCAATATATTTCCTATAGAGATTTGGGCAATGCTTTCACTTTATCGTAGATTATAACTGCTGTCAATCCCTCTGCCCGATTCCATCAAAGAATCCGATTTTAAGAAATCTAGTGTTAAATGAAAAAGGATTCCTGTAAGCCTCCAGAGGCTGCACACAGAATGTAAAAATAGCATTCTTACGGATAGCGCAACGAGTGGGCAAGCCCTACTGTGAGGAGCCGAGGCTTTTACAGTAAACCGCAGAAAAAAGGTTTTGGGATAAATTTGCTGCAATATATGGAAAAGGAAAGGATTGTCTGGTAAAATAAGGGGAGGAAATTATGCTGCCGGCAATTTCTGCTGTTGATGGGATGATCCGGGGAATAAAATCTGAATATATGGAGGAGGATATTATGTATACATGTGACTGCTGTACAGTAAATGAGTGTCAGAAGGGGATTAAGGAGCATCTTCCTAAGAATTGCCCGATGCATGATATGGGCAAATATGAAGAGCCGATGAAGGAATACGAAAAGCCGGAAAATAAGGAGTTTTATATAAAGTCTTCAGAGATAGAAGCACTAGGATACGGCCAATGGGTACGGTTGAGAGAAATTATCGAGATATCCAGAAATATGGGATATCATAAGCTGGGCATGGCTTTTTGCTTTGGCCTTCGCAAGGAGGCGGCTGTGATAGGAAAAATCCTCAGAAAACACGGATTTGAGGTGGTTTCTGTCATTTGCAAAAACGGTTCTGTGCCTAAGGATAGGATTGGGATCCAGGCAAGGGTAAATCCAGATAAATTTGAAGCTATGTGCAATCCGATTATGCAGGCAGAGCTGTTAAATGAGCAGGGAACAGAGTTTAATATTGCTGTAGGCCTTTGTGTAGGCCATGATTCCTTGTTTTACAAATATTCCAAAGCAATGGTAACCACCTTAATTGCTAAAGACCGGGTGCTGGGCCATAATCCTGCGGCAGCTGTATACTGCTCTGATGGATATCTGAAAAAGCAGTTTGAAACGGAAAAAAAGTGAAAGGAGCAGCATGGCAAGACGTGACAAGACAAATTATTACCTGGATCTAGCAGATGTAGTGTCGAAAAGAGGCACCTGCTTAAGAAGGCGCTATGGAGCAGTGATTGTAAAAAATGACGAGGTGATTTCCACAGGCTATGTGGGAGCGCCTAGGGGAAGAAAGAACTGTACGGACTTAAATGTCTGTATCCGGAAGCAGATGAATATTCCCAGAGGAGAGCGGTATGAGCTGTGCAGAAGTGTCCATGCGGAAGCTAATGCCATTATCAGTGCGGAAAGGGAAAAAATGATCGGAAGCACCCTGTACCTTTCTGGACGGGAGGTGGACACGGGAATGTATATTAAAAACTCCTGCAGCTGTTCCATGTGCAAACGGATGATTATTAATGCAGGCATCGAAAAAGTCATTATCCGGGATACAGAGGATGAATATAGGGAGATCCTGGTTCAAGAATGGGTGGAACAGGATGAATCTCTGGAAGGGGTATTTGGATATTAAAAGTGGGAAAGTGTCAGAGTCTTTTCGCGGTTTTGAAGTGGGAAGATTTTGGCACTTTTCCTTTTTTAGGAGTATGTGTTATATTGTATTTTGATATCTTATATGTCATAATGAAAACATTCAAATATAAAAAAGCAAATCGAGCCGTTCGAAAGGCAGATCAGAAAAAGATTTATAGGCTGGGCAGAGGTGCCGCAAGGGTTGGGAATGGAAAAATGTTAAAATATTTTTGCAGTTTCAGGGCTAAGTAATTTTAACACTTTTCCTAAGTCAGGATGTCTGACACTTGAATTCAGGTGAATATATAGCAAGATTGAAATGAAAGAAATGGAGAGATCATAGAATGAGCACGAATATATCGAAACAAAAGAGAGATGATCTTTTGCAAAAAATCGCCAAAATTCGTAAGTATATTTCCTCCGCTCCCCAGGACGAGAATACCGGCAATCTTCTTTCTTACTTAAATGAATTGGAAAAGGATGTTTATGGGAAGAAGTATGGGCTGATATTTGAGGAGCATCGTGAAGCAATTGATGATATTTTGGAAACTCATACGCCGGTATTGAGAGAGGAACAGGAGTTATTCATTGATTGTGGCGGACAAATGAATTTTTTAATTGAGGGGGATAACCTTGCGTCCTTAAAAATATTACAGAAAACGCATAAAGGAAAAATCGATCTTATCTATATAGATCCGCCGTATAATACTGGGAGCAGGGACTTTATATATAATGATACATATGTAAATGTAAATGATGGATTTAAGCATAGTAAATGGCTGTCTTTTATATCAAAACGGCTTGCAATATCAAAGAATTTAATGAGCAGTAGAGGCTTAATATTTATAAGTATTGATGATAATGAAGTTGCACAATTAAAATTGCTTTGTGATGAAATATTTGGAAATGATAATTTTCGTGGACAAATTGTAAGAGGGACAGGTACTCCCACAGGTCAAGGAAATTCTATTATATCAAATGAAATTGATTATATTCTTGTATATGCAAAATCTGCTGAAGCAATATTCAATGGACTTCCTTTTGATGAAGAGAGTTCTAAAATATATAATTTGTCTGATAAATATGGACGTTATTTAAATCGGCCACTACGAAAAACTGGTGGAGAGGATAGACGGCAAGACCGTCCATCAATGTATTTTCCTATAACAGCGCCAGATGGAACACAGATTTATCCTATTGCTCCAAGCGGTTATGAAAGTCGGTGGAGATGCCAAGAGAGTACATATCAACAATTAGTTAAAGACCATCGAATTGAATGGAAACGAGATAAGTCTGGATGGAAAGTATACCAAAAGTTTTATTTGGAGGGACGAACGAAACAGCCGGGAAATCTTTGGACCAATATTGAAGGTAACAAAAAAGCTACTATTACCATAAAAGATTTATTTGGGAAAAATATCTTTTCTTTTCCAAAGCCAGTAGAACTGATATATCGTATTGCCCAGATCAGTTCTTCTTCTGACAGTATTATTTTAGACTATTTTGCAGGTTCTGGAACAACTGCTCAGGCCGTTATGAAGCTAAATCTCGATGACGGCGGAGCTCGGCATTTTATTCTCTGTACAAACAACGAAAACAATATTTGCCGGGATGTCACCTATGAACGGATTCGCAGAGTTATTGATAAAGAAAAATATGCCGCCAGCCTGAAGTATTACAAAGTAGAATATGTTCCAATTTCCGAACAGCTTTATTATGAATATGCAGATGAACTGCTGGCTCATATAAGAGAATTAGTAGAGTTAGAAAATGGAATGAATTTTACTGGCAATGCAGAAATTGCGATTGTTCTTACAGAAGAGGAATTGGCAGACTTCATTGCTGATACGATAAACTTTAATAAATGTCATAAACTTTATATGGGACATGATATTTTGCCAGATGAGGAACAATTAAATCTGATTGCTTCTCATCATATTGAAGTTAATATTATCTCAGATTATTACTACCGAGACTTACAGGAGAATTGAATATGGAGTTAAAAGAATTTCAGTTAAGGGCTGTTAAAAAATTGTTTGAAGCTATGGATAAACCTATTCGTGACATTATTCTGAAAAGTCCTACTGGCAGCGGAAAAACAATCATTCTAACATACTTTATGTATCAATATATACAGTCTTTTCCCAAAACGGTATTTGTGTGGCTGACTCCGGGCAAAGGTAATTTAGAAGAACAAAGTAAAACAAAGATGGACCGATATATCCATGGGGCGCAAACGAAACTGCTTGTGGACATTATGATCAGCGGATTTGCAGAGAATGATTGCTGTTTCATTAACTGGGAAAAGCTCACCAAGAAAGGAAACAACGCGCTTAAAGATAGTGAACATACGAATTTTTTAGAGCATATTACACGTGCTTTGGATGATAAGCTACGCTTTGTAGTAATTGTGGACGAGAGCCATCAAAACAATACCATAAAAGCGGATGAAATGATTCAGTATTTCCATACAGATAAAATTATTCGTTGTTCTGCTACCCCGCGGGAGATTGGAAAAGCAGAAGTTATTGAGATCCCAGAAGAGGAGGTTATTGCCGCCGGACTTATCAAAAAGATGCTTATAATCAATGAAAACTTTCCACAGATAATAGAAACTGGGAATCAGACTAACTATTTGCTGGAAAGGGCGTTGATGAAACAACGAGAATTAAGGGCAGCTTTTTTGCAATTGAACAGAGATATTAATCCTTTGATTCTTGTTCAGCTTCCTAACAAGTCGGAGGCGCTTTTGAATGGAGTAGAACACTACTTCGAACAGCAGGGTATGAATTATGAAAACAGCCAACTTGCCATTTGGCTCTCTAACTGTCATGAGAATTTAGAAGGAATTGAAGCTTTAAATGCGCTGCCTTCTGCTGTCATTATGAAACAGGCAGTAGCTGTTGGCTGGGATTGCCCACGTGCGTATATCCTTGTTAAACTTCGGGATAACATGGATGAAACTTTTGAAATCCAGACGGTTGGCCGTATCCGTCGTATGCCGGAAGCAATGCACTATGAAAATGATTTGCTGGACAGCTGTTATTTATATACGTTTGATGAAAAATTTACTGCTGGTGTTAAAATGTCTCTTGGAAAAGGAGCACTAGATGCTTGTACTTTATTCTTGCGTAATGAGTTGAAAAATATTGCACTTATAAGTCAGCAACGTACCATGGTTTCCACTTTCCGCAGCCCTGAAAAGGCATTAACCGCTGTAGCTAAATACATAGAAGCGAAATATGGGACTGGGACAAATAAAGAAGAAAATAGAACAAGGCTTCAGACCGCTGGGTTTGCCTTTAAGACTGCTGTTATTCGCCATACCATTTCAGGAGAAACTGCCACTTTAAATTTTAGTACTGATGATATGAACACTATTTATGTAGAAGAGAAATTAAACACTCATACACATGGTAGAGATTATCATCAACGGATTGGTAAGATTGGACTGGAAATAGGTATGGAATATTCTTATATGAATACCATCATTCGGAAGCTGTTTGATAAAAAGTTTTCCTACAGTCGTAAAATCTTGGCATTGGAACCGAGAGAGGTGTATTCCTTTGTCTTAAATAATACAGACCGTTTAAGGGATATTGTAAAAGAAGCTATGGCGGCGGATCTGAATCAGACAGAATTGAATTTGCAGCTTATATCACAGGTGGAATTTCATATTCCCCAGTCTACCTTATTTACGTATGATGGCTCTGCAAAAGCTCAGACCATAATGAGAAAGAATGTGTATCAAGGGTACTTATCTTCTGCTGAAATAAGGTCTTTTTCCGAACGTAAATTCGAAAAGTTTTGTGAACACTGTGATTGTATTAAATGGGTGTATAAAAATGGCGATAAAGGCAGTGAGTATTTTTCGCTGGTATATCTGGATAACTCTGGAAAGCAAAAGAATTTTTATCCCGATTACCTTGTTTCTGTAAATGGAAAAATATGGATTATTGAGACCAAGGGAGGATTTGATCGTTCCGGCAATAGCCAGGATGTTGACCTTTATACTCACAAAAAATTTGATGTGCTAAAAGCATATTTAGATAAAATGGGTATGAAAGGCGGAATTGTCCGTAATGATGACAAAAGTGACGAGCTCTGTATCTGCATGGAACACTACTCTGATGATATTTCTAGTGATGACTGGGCCATATTGCGTAATGCTTTGGAATAAGATGGACATATTGAATATTGCATCAATGAAAGTATAGGGCTAGATTAGGATTTTAGAGTTTGTGATTTGAATAAACTTATAAGCATTAGAGCATTAAACAGCCAGTTCGGTGTACCAAAAAATTGACAAAACAGAAAGTGTATTCAACAAGAATATATGAAAATAGAGGAATAAAAAAGTTATGGAATTATATCTTTATGAATAAAGTTGGATTTAGATGTGGTTAGGAAGTTGCTTGCCTCTATTTGTCAGCGGATAAGGGAAAAGGGGCTGCTGCAGAATAGATTTTTTATACAGAATATATGTAGAAATATTAGGATTTTTACATCGTATCGTGTATAAATTGGTTGTTCTGCGGCAACCTCTTTTCCATCTCTGGATTTTTCTGTCCCCTATAGATCCAGCTTCAAATCATCTGCTTTAATCCAGCCAGTCTTTCTTAATATCTCTCCGAAAAGAAGGGTTAGGATAGCAGGAAGGATAAAGCAGACGAGAGCAATCCCCAGCCACATGGATATGCCGCCGTTCATGGCAGTATAAACGCCGATAGGGCCTACCAGGCCGCAGGTGCCCATACCGGCTCCTTCAGCAATATTTTCCATATGGAATACCATAGTGGCAATAGGCCCGGTCACCATGGAAGCCAAAGTGGGAGGAATCCAGATTTTCGGGTTTTTTACAATGTTGCCCATCTGGAGCATGGAGGTTCCCAGGCCCTGGGCCAGAAGGCCGCCCATGCCGTTTTCACGGAAGCTCAGTACGGCAAAGCCGATCATCTGTGCACAGCAGCCGGCAGTTGCAGCGCCTCCTGCCAGGCCATTAAGCTCTAACATGATACAGATGGCAGCGCTGCTGATAGGAAGGGTAAGTGCAATTCCTATGAGAGCAGAAACCAAAATGCCCATGAAGAAAGGCTGCATTTCCGTAGCTGTTTTTACAAGATTTCCAAAAGCGCTCATTAAGGCAGATACTCCAGGGCCGGCAAACTGGGCAGTGAGGACACCGGAAATGATGGTAACTCCAGGAGTGACTAAAATGTCGACACGGGTTTCCTTGGAAACAATTTTGCCAAGTTCTGTGGCAATAATGGTGGCGACTAGGGCGCCTACCGGCCCTCCTAAAGTGTTTCCGGCAATTCCTACGGTTGCGGCAGAAAACAGGACAAGCTGGGGAGCCTTTAAGGCATAGGCAATGGATACGCCTAAAGCAGCTCCTGAAGCCCCCTTTGCATAGCCGGCGATGGTATGAAAGATTTCTACGTGTAATTTTTCGCCGAGAGTGGCGAAGATTGTGCCTATCAGCAGAGACGCAAACAAACCGAATGCCATGGCACCCAGTGCATCAATGAGATAGGTCTGGACGGTGATATTGACATTCTTGCGCTGCAAGAAGCCTTTCAAGCCTGTCTTTTCCATGATGATAAATCTCCTTTATGTATCTGGTTTTGCACACATTCGGCGTTTATGCCAAAGCAGTTGAATGGTATTTTACCAGTATAAAGGAAAAAAAGCAAGAAAAATGCCAAGAATTGATAAAAAGATAACAAAGTAATTGCTATATTAATTTAGTGAAAATATTCTATTGCACTTAGTATGTCCAAACTTAGTTTTCCGCTTCTCGGAAAAAGGGATTTTCATAGGAAACTCCCATGTCTGTCCTGCAGATACCTCCATAAATGGAAGCTTCCGGTGCATTTGACATAGGTGAATTTAGTTTTCTGCTGCGCAGAAAGGGGTACTTTCATAGCAAATTCCAAGGAAAGTATTGACATTGTAGGAAAATGAAAAGATAATGGTTAAAGTAAAAGGATAGTAATGGAAAAGGTATGGTATAAAAACATGAAGATTAAAGAGATACTACAGCAGGGAAAGCCCACCATTTCTTTTGAGGTATTTCCTCCAAAGACAGAAGATAAGTACGAAGGTGTGAAGGCAGCGGCTCTGGAGATTGCAAGGCTGAAACCGGCTTTTATGAGTGTTACATATGGAGCAGGCGGAGGGACAAGCAGATATACGGTAGATATTGCCTCTACGTTGAAGGAACAGGGGCATGTGACTCCGATTGCCCATTTGACCTGCGTTTCTTCTACAAAGGAAAAGGTAAGAGAAGTCCTTAAGAAACTTAGGGAAAAACAGATTGAAAATATCCTGGCTCTTAGAGGGGATATTCCTGAGGGAGGCCCTGTGGAACAGGATTATCATTATGCCTCTGAGCTGATTTATGATATTAAACAGGCAGGAGATTTTTGTATTGGGGCTGCGTGTTATCCAGAAGGCCATGTGGAATCAAAAAATAAAGCAGTGGATATCCAGTATTTGAAGGAAAAAGTGGAAGCTGGCTGTGATTTTGTGACTACTCAGATGTTTTTTGACAACAATATTTTATATAATTATCTTTATCGGATCCGTGAGAGGGGGATTACAGTCCCTGTGGTTGCAGGCATCATGCCTATGACGAATGTTAGTCTGATTAAACGGAGCATTCAAATGTCAGGTACGGCCATACCAGTGCGTTTTAAAGCATTGCTGGACCGGTTCGGCACAGAGCCGGCAGCTATGAAGCAGGCAGGGATTGCCTATGCTACGGAACAGATCATTGATCTGATTGCCAATGGAGTGAACGGAATCCATGTATATTCTATGAATAAGCCGGATGTAGCGGCTAAAATCAGGGAAAACCTGTCAGATATTATTCAATAGGCGGTTTCAGACATATGGATCAGGAGCGAATACGAAGAGAGACAAGACGTTATCTGGGATATGGAAAGGGCAAGGCAGATGAAGCAGTGGAAAAGCTAATGGAAAGCTGCTTGGAAGAGCTTTTTTCCACTGCTTCTCCCCGGTCATTGTGCCGGGAATTCTGCCTGTCCCTTCCGGAAAAGGATAATCAGGTTATAACGGAAGCATTTACGGCAGAAAGCGGCAATTTAAAGAAGAACTTGAAGGATTGTAAAGCCATTCTGCTTTTTGCAGCAACTCTAGGCGCTTCTGTGGATAAGCTGATTCAGCGCTATGAGAGGATCTGTATGAGCAGGGCAGTGGTCCTTCAGGCGGCAGCGGCAGCGCTGATTGAAGAATATTGTGATGAAGAAAACCAGAGATGGAAACAGGAATATGAAGAAAAGGGATGGTATTTAAGGCCTCGATTCAGTCCAGGTTATGGCGATTTTTCTCTGGAGTGCCAGAGGGATATCTTAAATGCCTTGGAGGCGGGAAAGCGAATCGGCCTTACTTTGACAGACAGCCTGTTAATGGTTCCTTCAAAATCAGTAACAGCCATTATAGGGTTAAGCCGCCGGCCATCTGCATGTATACTTTCAGGCTGTGAGGTCTGTGAAAAAAAGGATTGTATATACCGCAGAGGATGAGGAAAGGTTTTCAGCCTCAGCTGTTTTGGCATGGAAAGGGATAGAAGGCAGGAGAAAAATATGGGCATTTTAGACGAAATCGGAAAAAGAATGATATGGTTTGACGGAGGTACAGGAAGCGTTCTTCAAAGTCAGGGGTTAAAGCCAGGAGAACTGCCAGAGACATGGAATGTTACTCATAAAGATGCAATCACAAGCCTTCACCTTGCCTATCTGGAGGCTGGCTGTGATATTATCAATGCTAATACCTTTGGAGCAAACCGGTTAAAATATAATGACAGGACAGAATTTAGCCTGGAGGAGATTATCCAGGCTGCTTTCGAAAATGCTAGAAGGGCAGTGGAGGAAGGAGAAAGGCTTACAGGAAAAAGAGGATTGATTGCTCTTGATATGGGCCCTACAGGAAAGCTTTTAAAGCCTTTGGGAGATCTGGATTTTGAGGATGCTGTGGATATATACAGGGAAGTGGTAGAAATCGGCGTAAGGAATGGTGCGGACTGCATCCTTATTGAAACGATGAGCGATAGCTATGAGCTGAAGGCCGCTGTCCTGGCAGCCAGAGAGAATTCCAGTCTCCCTATTTTTGCGACGATGACCTTTGACGAGAAGGGAAAGCTCCTTACAGGAGGAGATGTAAGATCAGCAGTCGCTCTTTTGGAGGGGCTGGGAGTTACAGCTCTAGGAATTAACTGTGGTCTGGGCCCGGTCCAGATGAAAGGGATTGTAGAAGAGCTGTGCCAGGCTGCCTCGCTGCCAGTGATTGTAAATCCCAATGCCGGGCTTCCTCGCAGCGAAAATGGAAAGACCGTATATGATATTGATGCCGATGGATTTGCCAGGGCCTTAAGGGAAATTATCGCTTTAGGCGCTTCTATGGCTGGAGGCTGCTGTGGCACGACTCCAGAACACATCAGAAAGGCCAGGGAGCTTTGCAAAGAGATGGTTCCTCTGCCTGTGGTGAAAAAGAACAGAACAATCGTGACCTCATGGTCCCATGGGGTAGAGATTGGAAAGAATCCTGTGATTATTGGAGAACGGATCAATCCGACAGGAAAGTCAAAGCTGAAGCAGGCCCTTAGAGAGCAGGATCTGGATTATCTGCTTCAGGAAGGAGTGGCGCAGCAAGACCATGGAGCGCATATTTTAGATGTAAATGTGGGACTTCCTGAGATAAATGAGCCTGAAATGATGGTAAAAGTGGTAAAAGAGCTTCAAAGTGTATTGGATCTCCCTCTCCAGATTGACACATCAGATATCACAGCAATGGAAAAGGCCATGAGGATATATAATGGAAAGCCTCTTGTGAATTCAGTAAATGGAAAAGAGGAGTCCATGGCTGCTATATTCCCATTAATAAAAAAATACGGGGGTGTGGCGGTAGCCTTGACTTTAGATGAGTCAGGAATTCCTGAAAGCCCAGAGGGACGTCTGGCAATCGCAGAGAAAATATACAAAAGGGCAGCAGAATATGGAATTGACCGAAGGGATATTTTAGTGGATGCATTGTGCCTTACAGTCAGCTCTGACAGTAAGGGAGCACTTACCACATTGGAAACAGTAAGAAGACTTACCGCTATGGGCGGAAGAACAATCCTGGGAGTATCTAACATTTCTTTTGGCCTTCCTCATAGAGAGATTATTAATGGAACCTTTTTTGCCATGGCATTACAAAGCGGATTGAGCGCAGCAATCATGAATCCTAACTCAGACAGCATGATGCGCGTTTACTACAGCTTCCGAGCCCTGTCAGATCTGGATAGTCAATGTGCAGATTATATTGCTAAGTATGCCTCCCTGCCAACTGGTGAAGGAGAAAATGGAAAGATGCTTTCAGCAGGAGAAGCTGGCGGGAAGGCCCTGGGGATATCAGGAGGTCAAGGATTTGCCCATACTAAAATGGGAAAGGAAAATCCTGGATCCGGATTAGATGGAAATTTTAAGGCTAGGGGCTCTGCTAGAAGCCTTAGGGAATGTGTGGAAAAGGGACTGAGAGAGCAGGCCGCCAGCCAGGTAAAGCTCCTCTTAGAGGAGCAGGACCCCCTAACCATCATTCAGGAGGAAATGATACCAGCATTAAATGCAGCAGGAAAGAGATTTGAGGAGGGGACCCTATTTCTGCCCCAGCTTCTTATGAGTGCGGAGGCGGCAAAAGCGGCCTTTGATCTGATTAAGGATAAAATGACAATGAGCGGTCAGAGTCAGGAAAAGAAGGGAAAGATTGTCTTGGCCACAGTAAAGGGAGATATCCATGATATTGGCAAGAATATTGTGAAAGTCCTTTTGGAAAATTACAGCTATGATGTGATTGACCTGGGGAAGGATGTTCCTCCTGAAAGGGTGGTGGCTGCGGTAAAGGAAGAAAAGGTATCTTTGGTAGGATTAAGCGCTTTAATGACGACTACAGTACCCAGTATGGAAGAAACGATTAAGAAACTTCAGAAGGAGGCTCCTGGAACAAAAATTATGGTGGGCGGTGCTGTCCTGACAGAGGACTACGCCAGGACAATTGGCGCAGATCAATATTGTCGTGATGCTATGGCATCCGTAAAATATGCGGAAAAGCTATTTGGATTATAACAAAAATGTCATAAGAAACAGATAATACAGAAGATAAATGGTATAATAAAGGGGACATATCACTTATCATAAGCTGGACAATTGATGACATAGTCTGATAAGCAAGCCTATTGAGGTATATATGCCTTATCAACCTACCGGTTGGTGACATCGCAGTAAAGAAGCGCACTGAGGTGCGCGCAGGTCATCAACCTACCGGTTAATGACATCATATAATGAGATGGAAAGAGGGATTGGAATGTATCGGTGTTGTATCTTTGACCTGGACGGGACGCTGTTGAATACGATTCATGCGCTGACATTTACGACAAATCGGGTGATGGAGCGCTTTGGGCTGCCTTTGGTAACAGAGGAACAGATGAAGCATTTTGTAGGAGACGGCTATAAAAAGCAGGTGGAAAGAGCTCTTTTGTCTGCTGGTGACAAGGGGATGGAGCATTATGAAGAGGCGCTTTTGGTATACATGAAGGAATTCGAAAAATATTGCCTTTATCAGGTAGAGCCTTACGATGGTATCCAGGAACTGTTGGACTTTTTGAAGAAACAAGGGATAAAGATTGCCGTTTTTTCCAATAAGCCTCACCTTAGGGCCGTGGAAAATATAGAGGGGACGTTTGGAAAGGGATTCTTTGACCTTGTGGCTGGAGAAAAGCCAGGGATTAAAAAGAAGCCAGATCCAGCAGGTGTATTTCTGATTATGGAAAAATTGCAGGTAAGGCCAGAAGAATGCCTGTATTTTGGCGATACCAATACAGATATGAAAACAGGGAAGGCAGCAGGCTTAGATACGGTAGGAGTTCTGTGGGGATTTCGAGGAAGAGAAGAGCTAGAGAAGTTTCACCCTAAATATTTAATCAGCCATCCCCTACAGATAATAGAGATCCTATCAGGAGATAAGGGATGAATGAGGGTTCAGAGGCCTTAACGAGGAAAAGAGGATGAAGAAAGAGAAAAGACAGGGGGCAGGACTGCTGCTGGCCATAGGACTCTTTTTTTTGTATATTATGGCCGGCTGCAGCAGCCGGATTCATGGAGAATATGGGAAAAAAGAGGAAATAGTATCCGACCTGTCAGGAAGCAAAGCCATGAAGAGAGAAGATTCCCGGCTTTCCGTAGTTACAACGATTTTTCCCTATTATGATTTTATTCGACAGGTAGGAGGGGATAGAATCAGGCTTTCCATGGTGGTTCCAGCTGGCATGGACAGCCATTCCTTTGAACCAACTCCAGGAGATATGAAGCTGATACAGGAAGGGGATATCCTTATATGTAATGGCGGCTCTATGGAGCATTGGGTCAGGGAGGTGCAGCAGGCGATTGATACTTCAAACATGGAAATCCTCACGATGATGGATTATGTGGATTTATTTGAAGAGGAGCATGTGGAAGGGATGGAAGAAAGCCATGAAAAAGGGGATCATGAGTCCCATACGGTTGCTGAAGAAAACTATGCCTTGGGGAAGAATGGCACTTATCATGGAAGTCTTTATAGAGAAGAGCCCTATGACAGTCCTATGGAATTTCATACGATCTATGATGAAGATAGGCAGGAACATGCAATGGAATACGATGAGCATATCTGGACTTCGCCAGCTAATGCCATAAAAATTGTGGCTAAGATAGAAGAGACATTAAAGAAGGCTGATCCGGCAGGAGCCGAAGAATATGAAGCACGCAGTAAGGAATATCAGAGGAAATTGAGGAAACTTGATAAAGAGTTTCAGGAGGTTATGAAAATAAGGAAACGGAATATGGTTGTTCTGGGAGATAAATTTCCCTTTCGGTATCTGGTAGAAGCCTATGACCTGGATTATCGGGCAGCTTTTTCCGGGTGCAGTACGGATACGGAGCCAAGCGCCAGGACAATTGCTTATCTGATCGAAAAGGTCAGGGAGGAGCAGATTCCTGCGGTCTATTATCTGGAACTTTCCAGCCCCAGAGTGGCAGAAATTATTTATGAGGAAACAGGAGCTAAGCCCCTGCTCCTGCACTCCTGCCACAATGTAACCAGGATGGAATTCGAATCAGGTATTACCTATTTAGAGTTGATGGAGGGAAATGTGGAAAATCTTAGAAAAGGATTAGATGAATGAGCTCGCTTATAACATGCAGCCATGTAGATTTTGGATATGAGAATTATGATGCAGTGGTGGATGTATCCATGGAAATAAATCCAGGAGACTATTTATGTATTGTAGGAGAAAACGGGGCGGGAAAAAGCACTCTTATGAAAGGGCTTCTGGGCCTTTTAAAACCTACTGCCGGAAAAATCTCCATTGCGGAAGAATTAAGAAGGACAGGAATCGGCTATCTGCCTCAGCAGACCGCGGCCCAAAGGGATTTCCCTGCTACAGTATGGGAGGTGGTCTTGTCTGGCGTACTGGCACGTATGGGACGGAGGCCCTTTTATTCCTCTAAGGAAAAGAAGATGGCTGTTGATAACATGGAAAAGCTGGGAATTATGGACTTAAAGAGGGAATGTTACCGGGACTTGTCAGGGGGACAGCAGCAAAGGGTATTGATTGCCAGAGCACTTTGTGCTACGGAACGGCTTCTGATCCTGGATGAGCCGATTACTGGTCTGGATCCTTCGGCAGCCCAGGAGTTTTACCGTCTGATACGCCATCTAAATAGAGACAGCCATGTGGCAATTTTGATGGTGACTCATGATGTTCAAAATATGGTAAGCCAGGCAAAAAAAATTCTTCATTTAAAGCAGCAGGTCCTTTTTTACGGCTCAGCAGAGGCCTACCGAAACAGCCAGGTAGGGCGTAGATTTCTGGGAGGTGAAGAGGCATGAGTGTCTTTTTTGAAATGATATCATATCCGTTTTTAGTTCGAGCTCTGGCAGGAGGAATCTTTATTTCCCTCTGTGCTGCTCTTTTGGGGGTCAGTCTGGTGCTGAAACGGTATTCTATGATTGGGGATGGTCTGTCTCACGTATCCTTTGGCGCTTTATCGGTTGCAGTGGCTATGGGCTGTTCTCCTTTAAGATTTTCCATACCAGTTGTGGTTCTGGCTGCATTTCTGCTGCTGCGCCTGAGGGAAAATGCGAAAATAAAAAGCGATGCGGCAATTGCTGTGATTTCTGCCAGCGCTCTAGCCTTTGGCATTACTGTAACTTCATTGACAACAGGGATAACAACAGATGTAAGCAGCTATATGTTTGGCAGTATTCTGGCTATGAGCCGGGAGGATGTGATTCTGGCTATGGCACTGTCCTTAGTGGTGTTGTGCCTTTTTATATTTTTTTATCATCGGGTCTTTGCTGTAACCTTTGACGAAAGTTTTGCCAAGGCTACAGGAGTAAAGGTATCTTTTTACGATGGATTGTTTGCCGTACTGACGGCAGTTACAATTGTATTGGGCATGAGGATGATGGGAGCCATGCTGATTTCCAGCCTGATTATTTTTCCAGCTCTCACTTCCATGCGTATATGGAAAAGCTTTTTGGGGGTAGTAGTAGCTTCCGGGATTATTGCAGTCATCTGTTTTTGTATTGGAATGGTGGTTTCCTACCGATATTCCACTCCGGCAGGAGCGAGTGTGGTGCTTATTAATCTAGCAGCATTTCTTATTTGTGCCGGAGTTCGGAAAGCTCGTGGGAGATAGGAGAGAGATATGAAAAAAAGTAGTAATAGGAAAGGCAGCAGAGGAAATGTCAGCAAGGGGAAGGATAACGTCGGAAAAGGCAGTGGAAACATCAGTTGGGAGAAAGATAGCATCGAAAGAGATAGTGTCAGAAATATCGGCAAGGAGAAAAATAGTGTTAGAAAAGGCAGCAGCAAAAATGCTGGCGGGGAAAAGAATGATATTAAAAGGGACAGTAGTAAGGACATTGCCAAGGAGAAAGAAATTATCAGGGAAGTTACCAGTAAGAAAAACAGTGGCAGGGTCTGGCCGTGGAAACGGCATTTGTCCCAGACTCAGTTTATTGCCTATGGATTTTTCTGTGTGATTATAGTAGGAGCCTTGCTTCTGAATCTGCCAGGGGCCAGTCGGGATGGGATGAAGGTTGGTTTTTTGGATGCCTTATTTACCGCTGCCAGTGCTACCTGTGTAACAGGGCTGGTGGTACGGGATACGTGGAGCCAATGGAGTTTGTTTGGGCAAGTAGTGCTGCTCATCCTAATCCAGATCGGTGGTTTGGGTTTTATTACAATCGGTGTTTTCCTTTCGATTGTGTTAAGGAGAAAGATCGGCTTGAAAGCCAGAGGCCTTCTTCAGGAAAGTGTTAATACCCTCCAGATCGGCGGAGTCGTAAAGCTGGCAAAAAAAATTATTATGGGAACCTTTTTGTTTGAAGGGGCAGGTGCTGTAATCCTGTCAGCCCGTTTTATTCCAGAATATGGGACGTTAAAGGGGATATTTTATGGCATTTTCCATTCTATCTCTGCCTTCTGCAACGCAGGATTTGACCTGATGGGAAGAAATCAACCCTATGGTTCCTTTGTACAATATTATGATGATATCCTTGTGAATGCAGTACTTATGGCGCTTATTGTTATTGGCGGTATCGGCTTTATTGTATGGGAGGATCTGATGAAGCATAAGCTGAAGTGGAAAAAATACATGCTGCATACCAAGATCGTCCTTTTAGCTACAGCTGTACTTATATTTGGAGGAGCTTTCCTCTTTTATCTGTGTGAGAGAAATTATCTGTTAAAAGACATGACTGTTCAGGGAAAAATCTTATCTTCTCTGTTTGCTTCAGTAACAGCTAGGACTGCTGGGTTCAATACAGTGGATACTGGAGCTATGCAGGATGGAAGCCGGTTCCTCACAATTATCTTAATGTTTATCGGCGGAAGCCCTGGTTCCACGGCAGGAGGAATTAAGACCACGTCAGTGGTGATTATGTTTTTAGGAGTTCTATCCAGCATTCAGAGGACGAATGGGTTTCAGATATTTGGAAGAAGGCTGGAGGATGAGGCAGTGAAAAGGGCTAGTGCCATTTTCACGATCAACTTATTTCTAGCTCTTTCAGCGTCTCTGGCTGTTATGATCGCCCAGCCCTCTTTGATTATGTCAGATGTATTGTTTGAGACCTTTTCAGCTATCGGGACTGTGGGAATGACAACAGGCATTACGAGGGATTTAACATCATTTTCTAGAATTGTGATCATCCTGTTGATGTATTGCGGACGTATTGGAAGCCTTTCCTTTGCGCTGGCATTTACACAGCAGAAGAAGAATCCTCCGGTCAAACTTCCCTTAGGACAGATTGCAGTAGGGTAATACATTATAGGGTCTGGAAATTAAGAGAGTTGTGGACGGAAAAGAGTTAGATATTTTTGCGGTTTCGGAGCCAAGAAATTCCAACTCTTTTCCTGGGCTGGAAATTTTGGGGCCTGAATTGCTATTGGATTTAGGTGTTAAGAGAGTCCTAAACAGAAAAGAAATTGTTATGGAATTTGTGAAGGGAGAGAGAGATGAAATCGATTTTAATTATTGGAATGGGGCGTTTTGGAAAGCATCTGTGTATGAATCTGGCAAAACTGGGCAATCAAATTATGATCGTAGATGACCATGAGGAAAATCTGGAGGGAATGCTGCCTTATGTTGTCAGTGCGAAAATCGGAGACTGTACCAATGAAGAGGTGCTTAAAAGCCTGGGAATTGACAATTTTGATGTATGCTTTATCTGTATCGGCACCAATTTTCAGAGCAGCCTGGAAATAACGAGCCTGGTAAAAGAGCTGGGCGGGAGACATGTGGTAAGTAAGGCTACCAGGGATATTCAGGCTAAGTTCCTTTTAAGAAATGGAGCAGATGAGGTAATCTATCCAGATAGGGATGAAGCAGAAAAACTAGCAATGCGCTTTTCCGCTAATCATGTTTTTGATTATATAGAAGTTTCTGAGGAATACTCTATCTATGAAATACCGCCCCTTCCAGAATGGGTGGATAAAAGCTTAAAAGAGCTGGACATCCGTAACCGTTATCATATTAATATTATTGGCAGTAAAGCAGGGGAAGAGATAAAACTGATGCCTTCTGCTGATTATAAAATCTGTCAGGAAGATCATCTGATGGTCCTGGGCACAAACCATGATGTGGACAAAATACTTAAGAAGCTTTGAGGTTTTTCAGAGGCGATTGGAAGCTTGATATTTTAAGGGGGCTGTGCTAGTATGATTACAGTCCAGCCTTTCGGCTTCCCTTACTACAGAGAAGCCGGGAGGCTGAATTAGAATCGGATTGTAAACAAGGAGGAAGAAACTATGACTAAGATAGATATTATTTCCGGTTTTTTGGGAGCTGGAAAAACTACATTTATCAAGAAACTTTTGGAGGAAGCCATTGCCGGAGAGCAGGTAGTGCTGATTGAAAATGAATTCGGGGAAATCGGGATTGACGGAGGTTTCTTAAAGGATGCAGGCATTGAAATCCGGGAAATGAATTCTGGATGTATCTGCTGCTCTCTGGTGGGAGATTTTGGAAAATCTTTGGAAGAGGTACTGACAAAATATCAGCCGGAGCGGGTGATAATCGAGCCTTCTGGTGTAGGAAAGCTTTCCGATGTTATGAAGGCAGTCCGCGACATAGCGGAAAATCTAGACGTAAAGTTGAACAGTGCAGTAACCATTGTGGATGCTATGAAGTGTAAAATGTATATGAAGAATTTCGGCGAGTTCTTTAATAACCAGATCGAGTATGCAGGTACTGTTGTACTGAGCCGGACTGACGTAGCTCCAGAGGCTAAAGTACGGGCGGCTGTAGAGCTTCTCCGCAGCCACAACGAGAAATGTTCTATTGTTACCACACCTGTATCACAGCTTTCTGGAAGCCAGCTTCTGGACATGATTGAAAAGCCAGATACCATGGAAGAGGAGCTGATGGAAGAGGCTCTTAAAGCATATGAAGAGCATCACCATCATCACGCTCATGGAGAGACCTGCGGCTGCGGCCATGAAGGGCATGAACATCATCACCATGAACATGGGGAGCATTGCAGTCATGAAGGGCATGAACACCATCACCACGCTCATGGAGAGACTTGCGGCTGCGGCCATGAAGGGCATGAACACCATCACCACGCTCATGGAGAGACCTGCGGCTGCGGCCATGAAGAACATGAACATCACCATCATGAGCATGGAGAACATTGCGGCTGCGGCCATCACGCTCATGGAGAACATGGCAGTCACCATGCAGATGAAGTATTTACAAGCTGGGGGTTGGAGCATGTAGGAGCGTGCAGAAAAGAAGATCTGGAGGCTATCCTGGAAGAGCTGGCATATGGAGCTTCTTATGGAGATGTGCTGCGGGCTAAAGGGATGGTTCCAGGTGAGAATGAAGGGGAATGGTATTATTTTGACCTGGTCCCAGAAGAGTACGAGATTCGCACCGGCCGTCCAGAGTATACAGGAAAGGTTTGCGTAATCGGGGCGAACTTAAAAGAAGAGGAATTAAAGAAAGCATTTGGCAGAGGTTGAGAGAATGGGACCATTAATTGAAGATGATATTATGCCAGTATTCCTAATCAATGGTTTTCTGGAAGCAGGAAAAACAGAATTTTTAACCTTTACTATGGAACAGGATTATTTTCAGGTAGAGGGAAAGACTCTTTTGATTGTCTGTGAGGAAGGGGATACGGAGTATGAGAAAGAACTGTTGGAAGAGACGAATACCATCCTTTTTCAGGCAGAGGATTTCTCAGAGCTGACACTGGAAAAGCTGACAGAGCTGGAGCTTCTTCATAATCCGGAACGGGTGGTAATTGAATGGAACGGAATGTGGAACCAGGATGAGCTGAAGATTCCGTCAGACTGGACGATTTACCAGCAGATTACGATGATAGACGGGTCAACCTTTGACCTGTATCTGAAAAATATGAAGCCTCTTCTAGGGGCCATGCTTCGGAATACGGAGCTGGTGATTATGAACCGCTGTGATGGGATAGGAGAAGATGTGCTGGGGACCTACAGGCGTACGATTAAGGCTATGGGCCGCCAGGCGGATATTATATTTGAAACCGCGCAAGGAGAAGTGGAGCCGGAAATTACAGAGGAAGACCTTCCCTATGATATGAAGGCCGATGTGATTTCCATTGGGCCGGAGCAGTATGGAATCTGGTATATTGACTGCATGGATAAGCCAGAACGATATGTAGGCCGTATGGTGGAGTTTACTGGAATGGTTATGAAATCCCCGGAATTTCCCAAAAACTATTTTGTCCCTGGGAGAATGGCTATGACATGTTGTGAGGCAGATATGACATTTTTAGGATTTGTATGTAAAGCAAGGGAGGCCCGCCTTTTGGAAATGGGCGAATGGGTGACTGTCCGGGCAAAGGTAGCCTTGGAATATTGGAAGGACTATGAAGGCGAGGGACCGATCCTTTATGCGGAATCCGTGAAGCCAGCAGAGGAGATTCGGGAAATTGTACAGTTTTGATTAGGAAGGAAGGCCGTCACTATGCCAAGAAGGATCATAGTGATGGCTGTTTTTTCTAAAAATAGTTATTGCTTTTGTCCGCCTGAGAGCAGGAAAGACTATATTAGTATATCCTATAAAATAAAACGTTGTTTAAGATTCTGAGGAGAGGCAGTAATATGCTATATATTTTCTGTTGCATAAGGAAATGGATTTGATTATACTGAAGGAAGAAGCTGTGATGCCATTCTATGAGACAGTAGGGTTTAAAAGAAAACCAACATGGGCACGATTAGCGCGTTATTATAAACGCAAGTATCCCGGCGCATTTGGCATACCTGAATTTAGTTTTTCGCTGTGCGGAAAAGGGAGCTTTTATGGAAAACAGCATAGTATGAAAACAACAATTTTTGAAGGGGACATACAGCTTGCAGATATGATAGATCTGCGAAAGCAGCTGAAAAAAAGGATATTGATGACAGGAGAGAAGGAGTTATGATTTACCGTTGTTCCAACAAGGAATGTGATTATATCGTGGAGCAGGAGGAAGCTCCTCTGCGCTGTGTTGTATGCGGGAGTACCATGGAAGCAGCAGAGGAAAAGGAGCTGGACGGCAGGACATGGAGTCTTCTGGGGGTTTACTGGCTGAAAAGGGGAGATAATGGGGAACGTGCTCTTCAGTGTTTCCGTATGGCAGCTTCCCAAGGAAATGCCTGGGGAATCTGCAATCTGGGATGGTGTATGGAAGCCGGAGTAGGAATCAAGGCAGATTACAGACAGGCGGCGTGGCTGTATGAACAGGCGGCTGAGCTGGGCTATGTACCGGCTATGTGCAATTTGGGCGTATTTTATGAAGATGGCCTAGGGGTGGCAAAGGATAAGGAAAAGGCAGTGAGCCTTTACCGGGAAGCCGCAGAGGCCGGTTTTCCTCGTGCCCAGATACTCCTTGCCCATTGTTATGAAGATGGGCAGGGAATCGAACAGAACCAGAAGGAAGCCTTTCAATGGATAGAAGCAGCGGCATGGCAGAACGATTCGGAAGGGCAGGCAGAGTTAGGCCGTTATTATGAATTTGGAGTAGGAACAGAAGTAGATTTACAGACTGCGGTCAGATGGTACCGAAAGGCAGCAGAGCAGGGTAACCGAAACGGCCAGGCATGTCTTGGAACCTGTTACGAAGCCGGCCGCGGTGTGGAACAGGATTATGAAAAGGCGGTCTACTGGTATGGAGAAGCGGCAAAGAAAGGGAACCTGCGAGCAATGACAAAGCTTTACCTGTGCATGAATGCAGGAAGGGGAACTCCTAAAAATGAAGAGGAAGGGCTGAAAATGATACAGGCCGCTGCTGCTGCCGGTTATCCCCCAGCCTTATGGCGCCTGGGCTGCGATTATTACTATGGCAGTCATGGCATGGAAAAGGACAGAAGTAAGGCAAAAGAAATGTTTGAACAAGCAGCAGACAGAGGGGCCTCTGAGGGCATGTACTACCTTGGAGTATGGTACTGGGAGAACAGGGAGGAAGAGGAAAATGGAGAGCGGGCAGTAGAATGGTTTCGGAAAGCAGCGGATGCAGGAGACGACGATGCCCAATTCTATATGGGATTTGCCTGTGAAACAGGACGGGGCACAAAAAAAGATATGAAGGAGGCAGCTTCCTGGTATCAAAAAGCCGCAGAAAACGGAAATGCTGCTGCTCAGAATAATCTTGGCCTATTCTATTGCAATGGTATTGGCGTGGAGCAGGACTATGGACAGGCGGTCCACTGGTTTACAAAGTCAGCTGCTCAAGGGGATTCTAGTGCACTGTGTACTTTGGGCTGGTGTTATGAGAATGGCAAGGGAGTAGAGCAGGACCAAAAGCAGGCTTCAGAACTGTACAGGAAGGCAGCCAGTCAGGGTTATGGACAGGGAATGATAAATTTCGGACTCTGTTGTGAATTTGGCATTGGTGTGGAAAAGGATGAAAAACAGGCTGTAGAATGGTACAGAAAGGCAGCAGATAGCGGTTATGCTAGAGGCTGCGCTAATCTGGGAGTCTGCTACGAAAACGGCATCGGCGTGGAAAAGGATGAAGCGCAGGCTGTTTCCTGGTATGAAAAGGGCGTAGACCTGGGAGATGCAAAAGCAGTTCTTAATCTGGGAACCTGCTATGAGTTCGCCCATGGTGTGGAAAAGAATATGGAAAAGGCGTTTGCCCTGTATTTAAAGGGAGCGGAAATGGGCCATGCCGGTGCCATGTGTAATACTGCCTGGTGCTATAATAACGGAGCAGGAGTAGAGCAAAATGTAGAAAAGGCCATTTACTGGTATGAAAAAAGTGCAGATAAGGGAGTCCCAAGGGCAAAAAATAATCTGGCAAGCATTTATCAACATGGAAGTGGAGGAACTCCTGTTGATTATGCGAAGGCCCTATACTGGTATGGTCAGGCTGCAGAGGATGGCTATGCATCAGCTATGTGCAGTTTGGGATGGATGCTGGAAGCAGGACAAGGCTGTGATAAAAATATAAAGAAGGCGGCCCTGTGGTATGAAAAAGGAGCAGAGGCCGGTGATTCCTGCGCCCAGGCTAATATCGGTTTCTGTTATGACCGGGGAACTGGGGTAGAAATAGATAAGAAAAAGGCAGCCTATTGGTATAAAAAAGCAGCAGATAATGGAGAGGCGAGAGGAAAGAACAACCTTGGAGAGCTTTACCGCACTGGACAAGGGGTAGAGCAGAATTATAAAGAGGCAGTGAAGCTTTATCAGGAAGCAGCGGAAAACGGAGATGATGCTTGTGCCCTTTATAATCTAGGAGAATGTTATGAGCATGGACAGGGCGTAGAAAAGGACATGGAAAGCGCCTTGAAGATGTATCAAAGGGCAGCAGAGCTGGAAGACAGCTCCGCTTACTGTGCATTAGGCCGATTTCACGAGCAGGGGATCCTTATGAAAAAAGATATGAGCAAGGCAATAGAGTGGTATCAAAAAGGGGCATACAGCACCAACATAGATGAAGAGGCTCTTTACCGCCTGGCTCTCTGTTATGCTGCTGGAAACGGAGTTTCACAAGATGTAGAAATGGCAAAGAAGCTCTGCCGCCAGGCATGGCCGGATAATGAGCCGGATAAAGAGGGGGTTAGAAATGATTTCTGCAATGCTCCTAATGATCTTTCCCAGGTGCTGTCTGATTTAAAGGCATTTCTAGATGATGAAGAAATTAAAATGCAGTTGGACGAACTGATCAAATACTTGAAGACAACGCCAGTAAAGAAATAGTATCTGTCAGAATCCCTCAGGCCCTGCCTGGTACCGGCTAGGGGGAGAAAAAGACAGCTTAGGAGGACCTAAGGAATCCCTCAGGCCCTGCCCAATAACCTCTTAGGGCAAGGACTACATATGCAAAAGCAGGTGTAAAATGCCGCTGATGTCACGCACTTGCGGCGTGGAATTTCGCAAAGCGAAATTCTTTTTCATTCATATAAGGCGTATATATGAATAAATGGAAAATCTTAAGAGGGATGATATGAAACGATTTTTAGCAGCCCTGACGGCTGTGCTTCTGGCCGCTGCAGCATTTCCCGGCCAGGCAGCGGCAGAAGAGCCGGACCTGGCAGTGGGAAGCGAGGCTGTATTCAGTCGTATGTGGAATGAGGATTCGGCATCAGACAGCAGTGAAAATGCTGCTGTCCAGGTACAGGCTCCTAGTGTGCTTCTTATGGAAGCCCAGACAGGAAAGGTAATCTATGAGAAGAATGCAGATGAACAACGCAGGCCTGCCAGCATAACAAAGATTATGACTTTGATCCTAATTTTTGATGCCCTTGATTCCGGACAGATTCATCTGTCAGATGAGGTGGTTACAAGCGCTTACGCAAAATCTATGGGGGGTTCTCAGGTGTTTTTGGAAGAGGGAGAAGTCCAGACTGTAGAGACCCTTATCAAATGTATTGTAGTAGCTTCTGGCAATGATGCCAGTGTAGCTATGGCAGAATACATAGCTGGCAGCGAAGGGGAATTTGTAGCTAGGATGAATGAAAGGGCATCCGGGCTAGGGATGAAGGGGACTCATTTTGAGGACTGCTGTGGTCTGACAGACTCCTCTACTCACTTGACAACAGCCAGGGATATTGCCCTTATGACAAGAGAATTGATCAATAAATATCCGCAAATCCACGATTATTCTACCATATGGATGGAAAATATCACCCATGTAACGAAACAGGGCACAAAAGAATTCGGTCTTTCCAATACCAATAAACTTTTAAAAATGGCAACAAATTTTAAAGTAACAGGCCTGAAGACAGGCTCCACTTCCCTTGCAAAGTACTGCTTGTCAGCTACTGCAGAAAAAGACGGAATCCGTCTGATTGCTTCTATTATGGCGGCTCCAGATTATAAGGCAAGGTTTGGGGATGCAGTAAATCTTCTCAACTATGGGTATGCTAGATGCCGTCTTTATGAGGATAAGGAAATGCCGCCTCTCTCCCCAATACCGGTTACGAACGGAGTGGAAGAGGAGGTGCCTTTAACCTATGGCGGCACATTTTCTTATCTAGGACTGAATGGAGAGGATTTTTCCCAGATAGAACGAAGCCTGATTGTGGAAGAAAAGCTGAGAGCTCCCATAGAGCAGGGACAGAAGGCCGGAGTACTTCGATACAGTTTAAATGGAGAAATCCTTGGAGAGGTGGAAATTTTTACAGACAGCAGCATAAAAAAGGCGGGCTTTTTTGATTCGCTGAAAAAGACAGCATGGGCATTTCTGATTTAGAAGATGCCCGAGGAGAAAAAGGTAAAACAGTGCCTGTCTGTGGGATACGAAGACGGAACCATGAGAAAATTGCTTGTTAAGAGCCTGATTTTATGGTAAAATAAAAAGAGTGTGCCAACAGGCAAAATTAAGAGAGGATACAGGAGAACAAATATGGACAGAATGGTTGGAACCGTATCACGGGGTGTAAGAGCACCGATCATCCGCGAAGGCGATGATTTGGCACAGATTGTTGTGGATTCTGTATTAAAAGCAGCGGATAATGAAGGCTTTGAGCTTCATGACAGGGATGTAGTGGCTGTTACAGAAGCTGTTGTGGCAAGGGCTCAGGGAAATTATGCAACGATTGATCAGATTGCTGCTGATGTACGTGAAAAGTTCGGCACTGATACGGTAGGGTTAGTTTTCCCAATTTTAAGCAGGAACCGTTTCGCGATCTGTTTAAAGGGAATTGCCAGAGGCTGCAGGAAAATAGTCCTGATGTTAAGCTATCCATCTGATGAGGTTGGCAATCATCTGGTGGATGAAGATTTATTGGAAGAGAAAAATGTTAACCCATGGAGCGATGTGCTCACAGAGGCTCAGTACAGAAATTATTTCGGTTTTCAGAAGCACTATTTTACAGGTGTAGACTATGTAGAATATTATAAAGACTTAATCCAGAACGAGGGAGCGGATGTGGAAATTATTTTTGCTAATAATCCCAAAGCAATTTTAAAATACACTTCCAGCATCCTTAACTGCGATATTCATACACGGGTGAGGACAAAGAGGATGCTCCTGAGCAGTGGGGCTAAGAAGGTATTTTCCCTGGATGAGATTCTGACAGAGAGTGTAAACGGAGGAGGTTATAATGACCGATACGGTCTTCTGGGTTCCAATAAAGCAACAGAAGATACGGTAAAGCTGTTTCCCATTAACTGCCAGGAAATGGTAGATAGGATCCATAGCATGTTATTAGAGCGGTCAGGTAAACATGTGGAAGTTATGATTTATGGAGACGGCGCATTTAAGGATCCAGTAGGAAAAATATGGGAGTTGGCGGATCCAGTGGTATCTCCGGCTTATACAGAGGGCTTGAACGGTACACCGAATGAAGTAAAGCTGAAATATCTGGCGGACAATGACTTTGCTCAGCTCTCTGGAGATGAATTGAAGGAGGCTATTAAGAACTATATCCATGAGAAGGACGAAAGGTCAGAGAGCCTGAAGGGTACTATGGTAACCCAGGGTACGACTCCGAGGAGGATTACAGATTTAATCGGTTCTCTGGCTGACCTTACATCAGGCAGCGGAGATAAGGGGACACCGATTGTGCTGATTCAGGGATATTTTGATAATTATACAAAATAACTCTTCATGTCTGCCATACAGACACCATCATGAATGAAAGGGAGTTTCCTGTAAGGATCCGGCGGATATACACAGAATGCAAAAGCAGCATTCTTTGCCATACGGCCAGCGCAGTGAGTGCGCAGTCCTAGGGGGGGAGAATTCGAGACTTTTATAGTAAATCCCTATTATGTGATGCTCTCTTTGTGCAGCGGACAATATAAACCTATACCGGGAAACCGGCTCACTTTGAACGGATATCTGGGGTGGAAAATACAAAAATGGAGCTAAATTTTGAAAATCTGTGGGCAGTACTTGAGTCAGTTCCAGATGGAGTCCTAATCGTAGACAGAGATTATCATGTTGTGATGGTAAACAGTACTTACTGCAAAATGTTCCATGAAACAAAAGAAAAGATTGTAGGAACGAATTATCTGGAATTTAATAAAAATTCTTTGCTGCCTTCTGTCATGAAGACAGCAAAGCCTCTGGTTAATATTTCGTATAAGTCAGAGGCATGCATCCATGAATATACAGGTCCGGGACTTTATGTAACTTTATTTCCAGTTATGCGGGAGAATGAACTGATTGGCGTCTGTGTATCTTACCGTGAGATTAACACCGCGGTAGAAGCAGCTCAGAGGTATGAAAGGCTGGCAAAAAGATATGGCAATAGCCTGCGTATTCAGCATAAGGCATTATATGTTCTGGACCATATCATAGGAGAGTGCGCGGATATCGTGCGGACGAAGAGGGAGATAGAACGGATAGGCAGAGGAGATGCCCCTGTTTTCTTATGGGGAGAAAGCGGTACGGGAAAAGAAATCTTTGCTTCTGCTCTTCACAATGTAAGTTCTAGGGCTTCAGAACCTTTTGTAGCTGTAAATTGTCCAAGTCTTCCTGAGTCATTAGCAGAGTCAGAGCTGTTTGGATATGAAAGCGGGGCATTTTCCGGAGCCTTGAAGGGAGGAAAAATCGGCTTTTTTGAAATTGCAGATGGGGGAACTATCTTTCTGGATGAAATTGGAGATCTCAGCTTGGAACTTCAGGCTAAAATACTTCGGGTATTAGAAAGCGGGGAGTTTTTCCGGATTGGAGGCATCAAGCCGATAAAGGTGAATTTCCGTCTGGTTTCAGCTACTAACCGTAATCTGGAGGAGATGATCCGGGAAGGAAAGTTTAGAGAAGATCTTTATTTCCGTCTGTCCGTTGTGACTGTACATATCCCGCCGCTTAGAAAAAGAGGAAAGGATATCCTTACGCTGGCAGAGTATTTTATTACTCAGATTGCTGCAGAGAAAAAAATACTTTCAGAAGAGGTAAAGCAATCCTTTCTCCATTATACCTGGCCTGGCAATGTAAGACAGCTGAAAAATACAATCACTACCATGATAAATTTTTCTGACCATGATATTCTCACTATGGACGACCTTCCAAAGAACTTTATGGATTATGGTCTGCTATGGGAAAAGAAGGACAGAGAAAAAGCTGAGGCTTATCCAAAATTTTTGTCAGACCACCGTCATCTTAGTAAGCGTCAGATGGAAGAGGCAGATAAAATTCACAAATTGTTGGATAAATACGGGTATTCTGTCCATTCAAAGCGCTGTATTGCAGAGGAAATGGGATTTAGTCTGGCTACGTTATATAATAAGATGCAGCAGTATGGAATAGGGAAGTAAAAAGCTTTTTAGAATAAACAGAATTAGGAAAGACCTGGGATCATCGTTACATCCCAGGTCTTTTTATTGCAGTTCACGTTAAGGAAATATGGCTGTTGCCGCAGCTGCACTCCGGCGCGGGAGTTTGGTTTGCCGGACAATTTGTTTTATCATATGGTTCGCTCTCCCTTGTATTCTTTCATTAAATTCCCACAGTGATAATTTCCTGAGGTGCTTTGGAAAGACGGCGTGCTCCCTGCTTTTCAACCAGGAAGTTATCTGTATAGCTAAGGTAAGGAGCCCCCCATCCCTCTGGAGAATTCTGCCAAGCAGGATGAATAGCAATAAACATCCCCTCTTTGAGAACAGTTTTATCCCCTTTTGTAAAGATAGGAAGATCTACAATATCTACTCCCTGTCCATGAATGCACATACGAAGTTCAGGGTAATAACCAGCCTCAATCTGAAGCTGCTTGCAATATTCAAATACTTCTTCTGCAATCGCTCCAGGTACACATCTATCAGCAACCTTTTGCTGCATTTCAGCCAGCTTATCAGCGATGTCTATCCATTTTTTATCAGGGGCTGCGCCTAAGCGGAAAAGGCGGGCACATTCAGCCCATTCTCCTCCTTTGGCGGCCACCTCTACCAGAATATAGATATAATCTCCAGCAAGAAGCTGTTCGTCCGGATCCAGGGCTCTTTCCTCACGCCATCCACGAATCAAGGAGGTATTAAATTCCACTGCTCCTAAAAGGGCTGCCTGGAAGAGAATCTCTAAATTCAGTTCCCGGATCGTAAGGCCGGGCCGTATAGTGGCAGTACAATATTGAATCAGACGATCATGTAAGTCAACGCTTTCCAGATACCCTTCCAATTCCTCTGGTGATTTTACAAGGCGCACTTCGTCAACTGCAGGAGTCAGATCAACAAATTCCACATCAGTAAGATTCTCTGTAAGATACTTATAGACAGATGCAGAAATATAATTTAAACCAACCCAGCCGATTTTCCTATAATTATGGCTGCGGATAAAATAAGCCATTGCTTCACCGAACCGGTCGCTATTAAAGGCAGCGCCATGTACATAGGGACAACTCCAGACACGTTCAGGTAAGCGCAGGCCCTTTGAAACAACAGGGATGTCCTCATCTGCTTGGCGCTCATTGCCGCTTCGGAAGATAGCCACACATTCTTTACAGAGAATGGCGGCCATGGAATAATAATGAGAAAAGTCAGTCGCCCATTTGAAAGGCCCTCCCACCATATCGCCGGAGTTATACATAACAGCAGCATCCACATGATGTTCATCCATAACAGAGAGAATCAAATCTTGGCGTCTTTTCAATTCAGAATCAGAAGTACTTTTGTGGAATGGATTTAACATATATTTTCCTCCTAGTTTAAAATTTTTACTATGACAAGTTTATAAGTGTTTTGTTTATGGGAAATAAGTGTGCAAAAATCTGTTATATAATGATTTACGCAATTTAGATGCCATTTAGAGACTGATTTGCCAAGAGCAGAAAAAGAATATTTGGATTTTCTCTAAAAAAAGATAAAAAATAAAAAAATCAGAAAAATATTAAAATACATATGGAAAGTCAATATTATTAGACTGATTGAAAAAATAACTTTTTTATAGGAAAAATATATTGGAATTTCTAGAAATTTCTGGAAATTTCCAGAAACAAAATTTAGTGGAAATGGGAATTCTGTTAAAAAATCAGAACAAAACAGGGAAGAAAAATTGGCATAGATATTGCTGTCATTTTTCATATAAGTGTGCAAAGGTCATAAACATGAACTCGGATGAACATAAGAAAAGAGGTATGGAGTATGACAAAGCAAATGAATGAAAAGGGAAGGGACAGTCTGTTTGACCTTTCCGGACAGCAGACAGGCCTTCCTATGAATCCAAAACGGACAGGAGCTGTTTTATTGGCAGCTGGAGTTTTTGCCATATTTTCGCTGTTGGGGCCGGCTTTTGGCTTGGGGATTCCAAAAGCCGGAATGGCATTAGGTCTTGTTTTAGCAGGAATTGTACTTTGGGTTACAAACCAATTTGATCTTGTTATTGGTTCACTGCTCATTGGTGTAGGCTCTATTGTTTTAGGCTTGATTCCAGTCCCAGATCTTCAAGCAAAATTTGGCGGTTCTTCCTTCCTTACCATGTTTGGTATGATGACAGTTTCTCAGGGAGCTACTCACACAAACATTACAAAGCGCCTTGCATTTAAATTTCTCCATAAATTTGGAAAATCTCCGGCGCTGATTCTTCTAGCAGTCTGTGTGGTAACAGGAATCGTATCTGCATTTTGTTCTAATCTGGCAACAACAGTTGTTATGTCTTCGATCTGTATTGGCATTTTGACAGAATTAGATGAGGAAAAAGGAAAAAGTGGTCTTGGAAAAGCCATGATGCTGTGTATTCCTATTTTTTCCATGGTAGGTGGTATGGCATTAGTATCTGGAAGCCCTAGCCAGAATACAGTAGGGCTTACATCCCTGGAAGCAGCGACAAATGGAGCATGTACTATTACATATGGACAGTGGGCCGTAATTGGAGTCATCTGTTCTGTCCTGATTGCACTGCCTACATGGTTTATTTATAAGACAATTTTTAAAGTTTCTAATACCAGCGACAAAGCAGTGGATCCTGAGTATTTTAAGGAAAAATTAGATGCCCTGGGCCCTATGGGCGGCTCTGAAATTCGGTGGATTGTTACAGTGGCCCTAATGGTAGGAAGCATGGTAGCAGGGATATTCACCATTCCCATGGCGTCTTTGCTATTCGGATTAATTACGATTTCTCCAGTGATCGGTACAGTAAAATGTAAAGAGGCCATGAAAGGTCTTCCGCTAAACGTCCTTATGGTTTCCGGTATGGCGCCTGTCATTGCGCTGCTTTTTAAAGAATATGAAATCGGACCGTGGCTGACAGGCGGCCTTGTCCAGCATATCAGCGGACTTCCAGTATTCCTTCTTATACTGGTTCTGGCGTTGATTCTAGCTCTGGTAAATAACGTGTTTGCAAATGCGACAGCAGGTATTATTGCTGTATGTGTTACTACATTTGCGCCTATGGTAGTAGAAATGGGATATAACCCATCATTAGTATTGCTTCCTACGATTTTTATGGGAGCCTGCACCGTTGTGCTTGGAGCCCAGATTAACGTGGTGCTTACGTATGATTACGGTTACTGGGAAATGAAAGATCCAGTGATTCCAGGATGTATCATCTGTGTGCTGTGGACATTTATTATCAGTGTGGTTGCTTACTTTGTAGGTCCTATGGTTGGTCTCAGCTATTATCTGTAATTTTGCGTGGTAGAATTTATGGCAATTACGAAAAAGAGATGGCTGATTTTATTAGCCAGCTGTATGGTGAATCTGTGTATTGGTTCTCTATATGCATGGAGCGTTTTTTCTGGTCCCATGTCAGAGTACCTAAGGCAGATGAGTACAAAAGCGATTCCTAATCTTGCAGTGATTTTTACAGCAGCGAATGCGGTAGGGCCTGTGACAATGATTTCAGGAGGATATATTAATGATAGGATTGGGCCGAAATGGGCACTTCTAATAGGAGGATTGCTTTTTGGAGGCGGAATGATTGGCTCAGGTATGGCTAAAACCTTTGCTGCTCTTTTCCTTTCCTATGGTTTGGGAGTCGGCCTTGGAGTCGGACTGGTATATGGAACCGTGGTTTCTAATACCATTAAATTCTTTCCTGATTATCGTGGACTGGCAGGAGGGTTGACGACAGCGGCATATGGGGGAAGTTCGATTCTGATTCCCCCTGTGGCAGCCTGGCTAATGGAACATTTTTCAGTGGCAAAAGCTTTTCAGATACTGGGTGCAATTATGCTGGCAGTTATCTGTATGTCAGCGTTTATCATCACCCCCTGCCCAAAGGAGTTTAAACCGGAAAGTACTCTGTTAAAAAAGGGTGTTGGGCAGTCTGGGAAGAAGGACAAAAATTATCGCCAGATGCTGGCAGATCCCTTATTTTATGTATTGCTTTTGATTTTGCTCTGCGGTGCCTTTTCTGGACTTATGATTATTTCTCAAGCCTCACCGATGGCTCGGAAAATAATTGGCATGACTGCCCGAAGTGGAGCAGCAGTGGTTTCTATCCTAGCATTGTTTAATACAGCAGGACGTATGATTGCAGGCGCTCTGTCAGATAAGATTGGCGTGCCAAATACCCTAAGGGCTGCATTTGCAGCATCCTTTGCGGCCTTATTGATGCTTCACTGCTGCCGTATGGGAGATACAGTGCTTTTTACGGTCTGTATTGGAATCATTGGCTTCTGTTTTGGAGCAATTATGGGTATTTACCCTGGTTTTACGGCCATGGAATTTGGAACAAAGAATAACAGTGTGAATTATGGAATTATGTTTATTGGTTTTGCTTTGGCAGGAGCTGTCGGGCCAGGAATTATGGGATTTCTTTATAATGTTACGGGAAAATACCAGCCTGCGTTTTTGGTATCAGCAGCTTTGAATATGGCAGGTCTTGGACTAATAGAACTTTATAAAAAAATGTCACATTAAAACCCTGAAAATAAAAGGATTCGGGTGTCAAAATAGTCTGACTCTTTTTCTGAGCAGATCGTTTTGACACCCGAATTCTCTGTGAGAATCAGGTGTGCGGGCAAAGGCCTATTTTGCCGCCTTCTTTGAAAATTCAGTTGTTACAAGATCTTTATAAGGAACTCGTTCTTTCAATTCTCCGGCTTCCTCTAGCACATTTTCCAAGAGTTCGAAGCTGTCTTCTTCAAAAATAGTATCTCCTTTCCAAGTGTCCTGCTCCTTATAGCGGTCAACAATTTTAGCGATGACTGCTGTATCTGTTTCGGGGAATTGAGGCTTAATGGTTTCTGCAATTTCCTCAGCAGAATGAGAATTAACATATTCCAGTCCCTTTTGGATTGCATTGGTGAATTTCTGTATGATCTCAGGATTCTTTTCTAAATAGCTTTTTTTGGCAGAATAAGCAGTATAGGGAACATACCCAGAATCTTTTCCCAGAGAAGCTGCTACATATCCATTGCCTTCCAGCTCCAGACCAGTAGCAAAAGGTTCAAACTCAACTGTATAATCCGCATCACCGCTGGTAAATGCAGCTGCAGTCAGCCCAAAATCAATGCTTTGGTCGATGGTAAGGTCTGTACTTGGATCAATGCCATTCTTTTTCAGGATATATTCAAAAATCATTTCCGGCATACCGCCAGCCCTTCCACCCAGCACTTTTTTTCCTTTCAGGTTCTGCCAATCAAAGGAGTCCTCAGGGGTACGGCTTACAAGAAAATTGCCCGCCCTTTGAGTTAACTGGGCAAAATTTACCGCATAGTCTCTAGAGCCTTCCTGGTAGACATAAATGCTGGCTTCAGAACCCATAAAGCCAATATCTGCATCACCAGAGATCAGGGCAGTCATAACCTTATCTGCACCAGCGCCATTGACAAGTTTCAGATCGATGCCCTCCTCTTCAAAATACCCCAGTTCAATCGCAGAATACTGGGGCGCATAAAAAATAGAATGAGCTACTTCACTTAAAGTAACAGGAACCAGGTTACCTTCGGATTTTGAGGAGCTGCAGCCGGAAAGAAGTATGGAAGAAAAAAGGAGTATTCCGGACAGAAAGCAGGAAAGAAAACATGTACTCTTGGTTGATTTCATAAAAGGCAAAATCCTCCTGTTGTTATTTCATATAGTACATAGTATTAAGAGAAACAAGAATGGTGAAGGGATTAAAAAAATTTCAGAAAATTAAGAAAAGAATAAGAGGCTGTACATAAAAATATCACAAAACATACACAATATTGGGTTATTATGGAAGGGACAAGAGAGAAAACGATATAGGATGAAAGAAATGGAAACCTGAAAAGGAAAAATAGGAAAAATACAGGAAATTGGAGGCTTGCGTGGACACTAATATGACGGAAGAGGAATATAGAAGGCTGATTGTTCCTTATGAAGAGTGTATGGATAATATAGAAAAAAGAATTATAATCTTAGGGAATAATTATCAGGATACCCAGGGATATGAGGCAATCCATCATATCCAGAAGCGAATTAAAGGCAAAGGGAGCATTGAAGAGAAGCTTATTCTGAAGGAAAGAGAACTTTCCCTAGAAAGCGCCAGAGATACCCTGCAGGATATTGCAGGGGTCCGGGTTATCTGCTTTGATACCAGGGTCATTTATGGAATTGCAGACTGTTTGAAAAGACAGGATGATGTGGCCTTTATCCGGGAAAAGGATTATATTGTCAAGCCTAAGGATAATGGATATAGAAGCTACCATCTGATCTTGGGAGTACCTTTTTATCTTCTGGAGACAAAGGAATATTATCCAGTAGAAATACAGTTTCGCACAATGGCTATGGATATGTGGGCCAGTTTGGAGCACAGGAGCTGTTATAAAAAGAGCAAAGAGGAGAAAGAGAGATGGCAGGAGCAGTTCCGGGAATACGCGGCTCTTCTGGACCAGATGGAACGGGATATTACTCAAGATATTGGTTATGCTGATTAAGATGTCAAACCCCATGGCTCAGGAAAAGTATCAGAATATTTTTCCGTTCGCAACCTTTTTGACACCTGAATTCCTTGCTTAAAATTCCTAAAACAGGGGTGGACTTTACAACTTTAGTATGTTAAAATGGCTTTACATAGATTAGGAGGTACCAGAGGGACTGGATTAAGGGGTAGGAATTATCATGAATAAAAAGATAAAAACGGAGGCGATGGATCATTTATTCCAAGCGATTCTCACATTAAAGGACATGGATGAATGTTATACATTTTTTGAAGACGTATGTACGGTGAACGAGCTGCTCTCCTTTTCTCAGAGATATGAGGTTGCAAAAATGCTTCGGGAAGATAGAACCTATTTGGAGATTGCTTCTAAGACAGGGGCTTCTACAGCTACCATAAGCCGGGTCAATCGTTCCCTTAATTATGGAAATGATGGATATGACATGGTCTTTGAAAGACTAAAGGAGAAGAAATAGCCAGAACGGCTATTTCTTCTTTTTGGATGTGTGGGTATTTTTCATGTTTTCAACTCTGAGTTCATCAATAATTTTCTCAATCATCTGTTTTTTCAGATATACATCAAAGGCTAGCTCGCTTAGAAAAGAAAAGAGCTGAAGATAATCCTGTTCGCCAGAGGAAGAATCCGCCTGGGAGAAGGTCTTGATGGCGCTTTCAAATTTTTGAAGCACATCATCCTTTAAATGCTGCCGCTGGTCTGCCTCCATGGAAAACACTTCCTCGTAGATAGCAGAGAGGGATGGAGAAGAGCCGGGAGAGAAGTGTCTTTCTGTAATCGGTTTTAGCAGTTCTCCAATGTCAGTAATGGACAGGATGTTTTTATAATAATAGATGAATATGAGGAGCAGGATATGCTCTTTGGAGTATTTTTTACGGTTGGGCGGCGGAAGAAGATTATTTTTGGCATAGTTGTTAATCATGGTTTTAGTAAGGATTTTGTCGTCTTCGTCTCGTTTGCAGCCCCCTAAATGGGTGTCCATAAAGGTGGTGACCTGATCCATATATAAATCAATGCCAGGAATATCTTCCAAGGTTATAAAATGCAGCCGGTCCAGCCGGTCTAGAATATCCTGAAGTCGTTCTTCATTTGTTTTCATTTCTTTTTCACCTCTTATGCTCTATTATATAGTTTTCAATACTATATGACAAGAGATTTCCGTATTTTTTATCATATAGGAAATTCCTTTGGAATTTCCTATATGATAAAAACCTTTACCGAACTCCGCGCAAGAGGAAAATGGCTGCCGCCGCAGCCGCGCTCCGGCGCAAGTGTGCATTAAATGTACATTTTTTTATACTCTCTCCTTCGCTATGCTGTCAGAAAGGTCTGCAAGAAAGCGGCAGGAAGTCAGAACTTGGCTGCAGATGAAGCCGGACAGCTCGTCCATGGAAATGGCCGGATCATCGGAGCAGAACCATTCTTTGTAGGCAGCAGAAATCTGGGACAGAATAACGTTCAAGTAAAAGTGAAATATATTGGAATCAATAGGGAAATTTTTAGATAGGATCTGATAGATATATTCTCTGGCCCATGCCTTAATCTTAGTGAAGATTTCTGCCTCAATTCCAGAGCGCATCATGATACGGTAGAGCTCCTTCTGCTCCATGAGACGGGCAGAAAGGGCATCAAAAAACGGCCTGGGATTTCCCATATCTGCCAGAAAATTTTCCTGCCTTAATACATCAAAGATGGAGGAAGACATCTCATCCTCGATCTCTGCCAGAACATCCTGAAGCCCAGAGTAGTGGTTATAAAAGGTTTTTCGGTTAATATCAGCATACTCTGCCAGCTCGCTGATAGAAATATCAGAAAGGGGCCTTTCCACCAACATGGTGAGAAGGGCTGTTTTAATGGAATCTACGGTTTTCCGGCAACGTCTGTCTTGCTTTTTTTTCTCAATTATCTGTTCCATGCAACATAACACCTCTTTTTTGTATAATAAGTAACAGTTGGTAAAAAAATTGACCCTTGTAAAATACTGGTTCTTTATATATTATAATATACAAAAGTGTAAAAATCAATAGATGAGTAAAAACGTCGTGGCTATTTTTACTATGAAAGTACCCTTTTTTACGCAGCAGAAAACTGAGTTCAGGGATACCAAATGCGCTGGGTACTTTTATTTATGGTGGTGCCCTGGCTTTGCGCATGAAGGTTTAGAAACCAGATCGTATATTTGGTAAAAGACATATTTGAGCTTTACCAGGTATAGCATGTCATAAGAGTGTAAAACCTGATATCTCGCAGAAAGCTGGTGTACAACACTGTTAAAGCCAGACTGACTTAATCTTGATTCGCTGCTTTCATGAAAATAAAGGGAGACAGTTATGAAAAGACATAGAAATTTTATTGATCTCATGATAGAGCTTGTGGTAACAAAGCGTACTGTCATTGAGAAGCTTTTCACAGCAGGTGTTGTAATCGCTGCAGCTTTAAGCCTTCTGGTAGGAACCAATTATGATCTGACAGAATACCTTCCTGACTGGGCACCAGTGGAACAGGGGATTGAGGTGATGGAAGAGCATTTTGGATATCCGGGAAGTGCGCGGCTGATGATTGATGAGGTATCGGTCTATGAAGCTAAGGTGTATAAAAGCCAGATTGAGGCATTAGAAGGGGTAGATTCCGTAACATGGCTGGACAGCACAGCTTCCATTTATGAGTCAGAGGCTTTTTTAAATACCCATGATATCGAAGACTATTATAAAGATGGCCATGCGGTTATGGACATTCTTTTTGAGGGAGGGGATTCAGATCCAAAGACATATGAAGCTTTGGATAAGATCCGGGAGATATTTGGAGATAAAGGGCATTTATCCGGGCCATCAGTGGAAAACAAGACGGTAGAGGAAAGCCTGTCCAGGGAAATGCCTATGATCCTGGCCTTTGGCGTGCTGGCAATTTTAGGAATCCTGGCTTTTACCACTACGTCCTGGGCAGAACCGTTTTTATTTATGGCCACTATGGGAATTGCCATTATTTTTAATATGGGTTCCAATGTGATATTCGGGAAAATATCCTTTTTATCAGATAGTGTGGCAAAGGTCATCCAGCTTGCAGTAGCAATGGATTATTCTATTTTTCTGCTTCATACCTTTACCAGGGAGAGAGAAGCTGGGCTGGATGTGGAATCCGCTATGACAAATGCTCTTCATGAGGCAGTTCCTTCTATTATGGCTAGCGGTGTAACGACGATTATTGGTTTTGCAGCCCTGGCACTGATGAAGTTTACGATCGGGATGGATATGGGCTTTGTCCTGGCAAAGGGAATTATCTGGAGTATTCTGACCGTACTCCTGCTGATGCCGGCCCTGATTATCCGATACCATGGATGGATTGAAAAGACGAGACATAGATCTTTTGTACCGCCTTTAGGACGTTTTGTAGCTTTGCAGTTTAAGCTGCAGCACATCATCGTAGCTTTTGCTCTGATTCTGGCAGTTCCTTGTTATGTGGCTCAGGGGATGAATGATTTCCGTTATGGGAATTCAGCCATCGGTTCAGGGGAAGGCTCAAGAAGCTATGAGGATAAAAAAGTAACGGATGAGCTGTTTGGAGAGAGCAACCTTTTGATCGTAATTGTGCCAGATGTGAGCACTGTAAAGGAGGGAAAGCTTTCTGACCGTCTGGAGGAGCTTTCCTATGTGAAAAGCGTAACTTCCATGGCTGGAGCTCTCCCCTCAGGTGTTCCAGAAAGCTTTCTGCCTAAAAGCCTTACCAGCCAGCTTCACGAAGGGGGCTATGCCAGGCTGGTTGTCATTGTAAAAAGCGATACGGAAAGCGAAAGGGCATTTCAATGTATCAATGAGATTAAGGAAATTACAGGAGAATATTATACGGAACATACATATTTTGTAGGAATGACTCCGGCAACACAGGATATGAAGGACATTATTTCTTCCGATTACGGAGCGGTAAACGGAATTTCCATTTTAGGCGTGGCCCTGGTAATTTTAATTAGCTTTTCCTCCCTATCCTCTGTGATTGCAGTTATGATCCCCATTGAACTAGCAATCTTTGTCAATATGTCCCTTCCATATCTGTATGGACAGGAATTGGTGTTCTTAGGATATCTGATGGTGAGCAGTATGCAGCTTGGGGCGACTGTAGATTATTCCATTTTGATGACAAATACCTATTTATCAATCCGGGAGCATGAGGCAGATAAGAAAAAAGCAGCGGTAGAAGCAGTAAATCAGTGTATTTTATCAATCCTTACCTCAGGGACAGTTCTGACGGTTGCAGGCTATGGAGTATATTATCTGTCGTCAGTAAAGGCAATCGCTACTATGGGGCAGCTAATCGGAAGAGGCGGAATGTTCGGGATGGTTCTGGTACTTACCCTTCTTCCCTGGCTTTTAAATGTCTTTGATGCCCGGATTATGAAGGATAGGGAGAAAAAGGAAAAAAAGAAGAAAAAGCGCATGGAAAGAAAGATGGAAATGAGAAGGGTGAAGGGCCTGGAGCCAGACATCAGACCGGAAAACAGAGAAAAAAAGCTGGAAAAAGCAGAGGAAGAGAGCCGAGATCCAGAGGGCAAAAGAACTTTGATAGAGGAAAAAGCCTCAGATTTTCACACCAATCTGGAAAATGAGGAAAGAAAAAGAGAAAAAAAGGGACTAGAAATAGAAAGTGGGGAGAAAGAAATGGAAAAGCCGGAGAAAAGAAAGGAGGAACCCTGATGAAAAAGAGAGATGTATGGATAAGAAGAAAGATAGCAGGCCTGCTCATAGGGGGACTTTTAGTTTCCTCCGGAGATATCCCCACACTGGCTGCTCCTGTTCCGGTCAATACAGATGAGACTGCCTATGTATTGCTGGATTATGACGGCAGAGTAAAGGATGTAAGCATTGTAAAGGCCTGCGATCTCAATGGCAATCAGGTCCTTACGGACTATGGGAGATACAGCCAGGTAAAAAATATGACCACTGAGGATATACCGGATGTCAAGGAAGATGGGATTGTCTGGACGATTGAAGGGGCAGCTCCAAGAAAATTTTACTATGAGGTTAAACCGGAAAGGGAATTTATGGATATCCCCTGGCATGCAGAGGTAAGCTACAAGCTAAATGGGGTACCAACAGCCCCGGAAAAGCTGGCAGGAGCTTCAGGCCTGATTGCGGTGGATGTGCATGTAATGCCTAATGAGGCAGCAGACAGGTATTTTAGGGATAACTTCATGCTTATGGCAGGGATGGTGTCTGATACGGAGAAGGATTTAAGCTTTGCAGCAGAAGGAGCTCAGTTTCAGACTTTTGGTTCCTATCAGGCAGCTATTTATATGGCTTTTCCTAAAAAGGAGGCGGACTTCCACTTTGAGATCGGAACAGAAAGTTTTGAAAATATGGGAGTTTTCTTTACCATGATGCCAGTCACTATGAGCCAGATGGACGATATTGCTCAGATCCGGGAGCACAAGGAAAATCTGGAGGTTGCAGGCAATGCTATGGATGATATCATGGACGATATGCTGGAAATGATGGGGGATATGAGCAAGGATACGGAAAAGACCATTGCTGGCCTGGAGCGTTTGGATCAGGCCAGGGCAGAGGTTCACAGCTATCGGAAGGAAACCGATGCCAGCCTGGAGGATATGAAGGGAGCTATTAGCCGCCTAGAAGCAGCGATGATTGACTTTGCCTCCATTACAGGGGATACTCGCCTGCCAGAAGCAGTTAGGAATATGGGAAGAGGTTTGGAGGACATTTCCAGCGCAGTAAACAGCATGGTAGGAAGGATGGAAAACATGGTGGATTCCATGGACAACATTCAGGATACTCTAGATAGGTTGAAAAAAACAACAGATCCAGATCAAAAGGCCCGGCTGATGGAAAAGCTCATGGGAGAGGTAGATGAGCTAAAAGCAGAGACAGGAGATCTGGAGAAAAGCGGAGAGCTGGAGCGCCTGTCAGGAGGGATCGGAGAATGGCTGGAAACTCTGGAAACCGCAGGATACCTTAGTGAAGGAATTGTTCCCAGAGTTCAGACACCATCAGAGATTGATATGCCGATTCTGGATTTGGATGAGGTAGAAGAATATGCAGGGCTGCTCACAGATATGGCAGGCTCTATGATTTATGAAACCAGGAGAATGACCAATTCTCTTTCCAAAATCGTGGATAAGGGAGATGACCTGGTAGATGGGATCGATATTATGGTAGACGGGATCTTTGATACGGGGGATGAACTGGAAAGTATATTGAAAATAACCTCAGATACTATGATCGATACCTCTGGCCTTTTGGGAACTATGAGAAATGGGCTGGATGTAATCGACAGAACACTAGATGCCTGTTATACAGATCTGAATACAGGAATGGAGTTAAGCCTTACCGGACTTACGGGAATGCTCCGTCAGCTTACCAAAACTCTGAATAAGTCAGAGGATTTAAAGAAAAATAAGAATATCATATCGGATATTGTACGGGATGAATGGCATCGATTGGATGAGGACTTTGAGCTGCTGGATGTGGATACAGGGGCAGAGAAAATTTCCTTTACCTCTGTAAGAAACGAGGAGCCCAGAAGTCTTCAGATTATTATGAGAACAGAAGAGATATCTCTAGATGACAGTAGGGAGGCAGTATCTGAGGTATCTGCTCCTTCTGGACCGACTACTTTCTGGGGAAGAGTCGGGGCTGTTTTTAAGGCAATCCGCGATTTTCTGGCAGGGCTTTTCCGGTAGAAGCCAAAGAAAAAAATTTACGACATATATTGATATAACGAGGCTTGATAAATTTAACGTGTGAATTCAGATAGTGGAACTGACAAGACTCTTTCGACAGGCAGAAAAGTATGATACAGGATGACTAGAGCAGAATACAGAAGATATGATGCAAAAGTGGAAAAATAGAAGCCTGGAAGGAATAACAGAGAGGGAAGAGCAGAATGCAGGAAGCGGGACACAGAAAGACAACACTCCATGAATGAGGGAAGGAAGGCTGGTTTAATGAGAAAAAAAGTAGGAAAATGGTTTGGAGCAATCGTTATTTTCTGCCTTCTTCTGAGGGCTGGAACGGGAAAAATAGAAGCCGGAGATGGCCACATTACAAAGATTGAGCTGCACTTTGCAGATGAGGTGAAAGAAGGGGAGCTAAGCTGGCCGAAAGAGGTATATGGGCCGGAAAATGCAGTTTATGAGGTGGCGGATGTAGAGGAAATCAATATGGAGGAAGAGGATTACCGCCCAGGCAGCTATATCCGTTTCCAGGTAACTCTTTCCCCTGCAAAAGACGGAAGATATTTTTATGAGGACAGAGATAATCGAAATTTTACCCTGACAGCCGATCATTCCAAAGTTACTCTCCTGAATTCAGAGGTAGACGAATACGGGGATCTGGTCGTTCGGGTCAGATATGGCCCAGTGCTCTATAAGTTGAAAACGCCGGAAAATGTGAAATTTTCAGATACCAATTCAAGAGTTGTCACATGGGATGAAGTGGAAGAAGCATCTGGATATGTGGTAGAGCTGATGGATGGGAATCAGGTGGTAAAAACAGTGAATACTGGAAGGACTGCTTCCTGTACTCTTGGAACAGACTGGCCTATGGATAATAGGAAATACTATGCCCGTGTAAAAGCTGTGCCTGTGGGGATTGCCCAGAAGCGGTATCTCTATGAAAGCAGCTATGGGATAACCCAGACTGCCATAGATGGAACTGGCCTGGAGACAGAAGGCGAGTGGGTAAAATATGACGACGGCTGGCGTTACCGTCTTCCAGATAACCGCTATTATCGCGGAGGATGGCTTCTGCTTGGAGAAAGCTGGTATTATTTTGACCAGGAAACAGGGCTGATGCAGACAGGATGGATCTGCTCCTCTATGGGAAAATGGTATTATCTGGATGAGAGTGGAAAATGGATTCCTGAGAAAAGTTGACAGAAGGAGGCAGAACTGCTATTCTATTACTTAGAAAGTCTAAAGACCTTCCATAATATGGATAATATATGGTTCAATGCCCGTCAATGTGTCCTATGCTGCATAATTACTATGAAAGTCCCCTTTTTTGCGCAGCCGAAAACTGCGTTCAGATATAAGAAATGCGCCAGATGTTTTTATTCATGGCGGTGCGCTGGCCTTGCGCATGAAGGTTTACTATGAAAGTACCTTTTTTGCGCAGCACAAAGCTGATTGCAGATATATAAAATGCGCTGGGATACTTTCTTCATAGCAGTATGTCACTCATGTGTGGGAAGATTTCCTGAGAGAAGGGATCTTGACGGAAAGAGCGATAACCATATCCATTGAGGAGAGAGACGGAAGAGAGGTATTTACATATATGAATATATATGATTTATTAAATCCATGTCAGAAAGAGGCGGTCCTTTGTACGGAGGGGCCGCTCCTTGTTTTAGCAGGAGCCGGTTCGGGAAAGACCAGAGTGCTGACTCATAGAATTGCTTATTTAATCGAAGAAAAAGGAATAAATCCATGGAATATTCTGGCAATTACCTTTACGAATAAGGCAGCTGGAGAGATGCGGGAACGTGTAGACAGGCTGGTGGAATTCGGTGCGGAAAGCATATGGGTAAGCACATTTCATTCCAGCTGTGTAAGAATTTTACGGAGGCATATTGAAAGCCTTGGATATACTACAGATTTCACGATTTATGATTCTGATGACCAGAGAACCCTGATGAAACAGGTATTTAAGGCATTGGATGTGGATACCAGAAGCTTTAAGGAGAGGTCGGTTTTAAGTGTGATTTCTTCAGCTAAGGATAAACTGATTTCCCCAGAGGAGTTTGAGCTGAATGCGGGAGGGGATTATGGGCAGAAGAAAATTGCCCAGATTTATAAGGAATATCAGAAGCAGTTGAAGAATAACAATGCCCTGGACTTTGATGATCTGATCGGAAAGACCGTAGAGCTTTTGGAGATGAACGAGGAGGTAAGGAATTATTATCAGGAGCGTTTTAAATACATAATGGTGGATGAATATCAGGATACCAACTATGCTCAGTTTCGTCTGATAAGCCTTCTGGCCGGCAGGTATAAAAACCTTTGTGTGGTAGGCGATGACGATCAGTCGATTTATAAATTCCGTGGAGCTGATATTGAAAATATACTGGGCTTTGAAAAGGCGTTTCCAGGTGCAAAGGTGATTAAGCTGGAACAGAATTACCGTTCCACGGAAAATATATTGAGCGCGGCCAATGAGGTAATCCGCCACAACCAGGGCAGAAAGGATAAAACCCTTTGGACAGCTAATGGAGAGGGAGAAAGGGTCCGTTTCTGTCAATTTAACCAGGCTTATGAAGAAGCAGAAGGGATCGTGAAAGATATCCGTGATAAGGGATATGTCTATAAGGAGACAGCGGTTCTTTACCGGACAAATGCGCAGTCCCGTGTTTTGGAAGAAAAGTTTATTGCATACAATATTCCTTATCGCATGGTTGGAGGGGTAAATTTTTATCAGAGAAAGGAGATTAAGGACATCCTGGCCTATCTCAGGATTGTTGCCAATGGACAGGATGATCTGTCCGTACTCCGTGTTATTAATGTGCCCAAACGTGGGATTGGAGCAACAACGGTAGAAAGGGTCACAGCCTATGCATCAGAACATGGCTTCAGCCTGTATGAAGCCTTTGCCAGGGCTAAGGCAGTGCCGTCTATTGGAAGGGCAGAAAGTAAAATCTTGGTATTCATAAGCCAGATTGAGGACTTCAGGGAAAAAATGAAATCAGGAGAATATACGATAAAGGAATTGATTGAGGATGTGCTTCATTCCACTGGATATCAGAAGGAGCTGGAGGAGGAAGGAGAGATTGAGGCTCAGACTCGTTTGGAAAATATCGAAGAGCTGATTAATAAGGCAGTGAGCTATGAAAATAACAGCCAGGAGCCTTCTCTTGGAGAATTCCTGGAAGAGGTAGCTCTTGTGGCAGACGTAGATCGGATGGATGATTCGGCGGAACGAGTGACCCTGATGACCCTTCACAGCGCTAAAGGGCTGGAATTTGACAATGTATATTTAAGCGGCATGGAAGACGGACTGTTTCCCAGTATGATGTCCATTATGTCAGACGATAAGGAGGCAGTGGAGGAAGAACGGCGCCTCTGTTATGTGGGAATTACCAGGGCTAAAAAGCATCTGTTCCTGACCGCTGCAAGACAGAGAATGATAAAAGGTGAGACGAGGTATTCCAAAACAAGCCGTTTTGTGGAGGAAATTCCAGGGGGATGGCTGGAAATAGAGGAAGCAAATGATGGCGTGGGAAGCTGGCGTTCCAGCAGCAGCTGGAAAAACAGCTCTGGCGAGCCGGGAAGGGGCTGGGGGGCCAGTTTAGAGGAATTGGGAAGTGGTTGGACAAACAAAAGGGAAGAGTTTGGAAAAAATTCAGGATTTGGGGGCAGCAAAACTTCCCCTTACGCTTCTGGCTCCTTTTCCGGGGGTTACCCTTCTGGAAAGGGAATAGGAAAGGGAGCAGGCAGAGAGCCAGGATTTGGAAAAACATTTACAGTTCAAAAAGCAGAATCCTTGGAATACCGGGAAGGCGATAGGGTGAGCCATATGAAATTCGGCCAAGGGACGGTAAAATTTATTAAGGATGGGGCCAGGGACTATGAGGTGACTGTGGATTTTGATGCAGTTGGAATTAAAAAAATGTTTGCATCTTTTGCCAAGCTAAAAAAGTTGTAATAATCCAAAAAAATTTAAGTAAAATAAGATAGTAAAAACAAGAAAAATGTGATACAATAACAGCAACTGGCAAAGGCATGTGACTTGTCCGGCAGAATGGTATGGAAGAAAGGATGTGTAGTCTATGAACAGATTTGATATGATGGGAAAGGAAGCATTGAGCAGATTTGATTCTATGGGGAGAGATGCCATGAATAAGGTAGAAGAGATTGTAAATTCCACAAAGCTGAATGAATTCCTCCACAGAAAAGAGGAAGAAGAGAAGAAAAAGAATTGTATTCTCTGGATATTAGCAATTATTGGCGTAGTAGCTGCTGTAGCAGCTATTGCTTATGGAGTATACCGTTTCTTTACGCCTGATTATCTGGAAGATTTCGAAGACGATTTTGATGATGACTTCGACGATGACTTTTTCGAGGATGAAGAAGACAAAGAAAAAGAGAGCGAGAAAAAAGACGAATAAAGGTTCATGACGAAACGGGGTCGTTGTGGTTCTCTTAAAAGAGATACTGCAGCGGCCCCGTTTCTTTCGCTATGCAGGACAGGGAGAATAGGGAAAGCCAGAATGAGAAATGGATGGCAGCTATGATATAGGCAGAAGGCAGACAGCGAATCCTGACTTGCTTGTCTGATGTTCATGGGCTGGCATATCTGGATTCAATTTTCCATTTTGCGGAAAAGGGTATTTTCACAGGAAACCTTCATGCGCCTAAGCAGCGCACCATCATGAATGAAAGTATCCAGCGTATTTGGCATCCCTGAATTCAGTTTTCTGCTGCGCGAGAAAGGGCATTTTCACAGCAATCATACCACCCATTACTGGGCAAGGAGCCATATGGCCTTCATACGATGAAAGGCTTTAGACTTTTCATAGCATATCAGAGATAGAGGGAAGGAGCATTTACATGAAAAAGGGCGGACAATATGAAGGGATTATTGAAAAAATAGAGTTTCCTAATAAGGGGATTATGTGGATAGAGGAAGCAGGCAAAGAGGATAGGACAGACACTGAGCAGCAAAATCTCCCCACAGGAGACAGAGAAAAGGTTGTGGTAAAAAACGCTCTTCCCGGGCAAAGGGTGCGGGTGGTAATTACAAAACGAAGAAAAGGAAAAAACGAGGGGCAAGTTCTGGAAATCTTAGAACGGTCCCCTTTGGAAATAGAAGAGGAGCCATGCAGTCATTTTGGCATTTGCGGAGGATGCCTATATCAGACGATCCCCTATGAAGAGCAGCTTAAAATAAAAGAAGAGCAGGTAAAAGCTCTTTTAAGAACGGTAATTGATGAAAATACCTATGAATTTCAGGGGATGAAACCTAGCCCTCTTGCCGCTGGCTATCGGAATAAAATGGAGTTTTCCTTTGGAGATGAATATAAGGATGGGCCCTTATGCCTGGGGATGCATAAAAGGGGAAGCTTTTATGATGTAGTGACAGCTGATGGATGCAGGATTGTTCATGAGGATTTCAGCAGGATTCTCACTGCCTCCAAAGAATATTTTCAGAAACTGGATGTGAGGTTTTATAAAAAGATGTCTCATATAGGCTATCTGCGTCATCTTCTTGTGCGCAGGGCCGTTAAGACAGGAGAAATCCTTGTGGATCTGATTACTACCACTCAAAAGGAAGGACTGCCAGAGGGAATAGGGGAGGACAAGCTGTTAACAGGCTGGAAGGATAAAATTCTGTCCCTTTCCCTGGAAGGAAAGGTAGCCGGAATCCTTCATACCAAAAATGACAGTCTGGCAGATGTAGTTCAAAACTATGGGACAGAGATCTTGTATGGGACCGATTATTTTTACGAAGAGCTTTTGGGACTAAAATTTAAGATTTCTCCTTTTTCTTTTTTCCAGACGAATTCTCTGGGGGCAGAGGTTCTTTATGAGACAGCTAGGAGCTATATCGGAGAGACCAGGGATAAGGTAGTCTTTGACCTCTACAGCGGCACTGGAACGATTGCCCAGATCGCCGCGCCAGTGGCAAAAAAGGTAGTAGGAGTGGAAATCGTGGAAGAGGCAGTAGAAGCTGCGAAGGAAAATGCAAGGTTGAATGGCCTGACAAACTGTGAATTCATAGCCGGAGATGTACTGAAAGTGATAGATACCATTGAGGACAAACCGGATCTGATCATTTTAGACCCGCCTAGAGATGGAATCCATCCAAAAGCATTGACCAAGATCATTGATTTTGGGGTGGAAAGAATGGTATATATCTCCTGTAAGCCAACCAGCTTGGTGAGGGATTTGGCAGTGCTGCAGGAAAGAGGATATGGAGTGGAGAAGGTATGCTGCGTGGACTTGTTTCCTTCGACTGGGAATGTGGAGGTTTGTGTCGAATTATGTCAAAAATAGTTTGAAAGGCTGGAAGGAAAACAAAGGTAATAAATTAACAAGATACGGCGGTTTTTAGCTAAAAATCGGACAAAAAAAGGTGAAAGTGTTATAGTAACGTATTCCATTGTGTGTTAAACAACGAGAGAGTATCTAAATTAAGAAAGTATCTGTTGATATAGAATGGTTATAAGAGAATGGTTTATCCTAGTGATAAGTATTTTGCTGCAGATAAATATATTTTGGTTACAAAAGAGGAGATAGAAATGGAATTGTTATATGCATGGATAAATAGTGATAATACAGGATATATACAACAGGAAGGTTTTAATTTTTCACCTGAGTATAGGTTTAAGATGGATTACATTGATAATAAATGGAAATTGAGTGAGGATCCATTATATCATAAGAAAAAGAGCTTATTTAAAAATTCTGTTATAGAAAATGTTACAGCAGTTATAGGAGAGAATGGTGTAGGAAAAACTACACTTTTAAAATGGTTGGCGAGAATTGATTGTATGCCATTTGGAGATAAGAGCGATTTGGAAGAACAGGAAAAGTTATACGAAGAGGCTACACATCTATCAGTATTAATTCTAAAGGAGGATGAAAAATGTATTATTTATCATGATTTTGAAGAAAATAAATTTGAAAATGTAACAAGCATAGTGAATGTTGTAAACACTATAGATGAAGATATTTGCGGAAAAATTATAATAGATGCATCTGATTTTTACAATATAACAAAGATATTTTTAACTAACAGTCTCTTTTCACCAGATATACAGGGAATATCAAAGGTAGTCAAGATAGACACTATAAACTTTTCACCATCAGCATTATCTGTAATTAGCAGTGAATTTTATGAGGGATATATCAAAAAAAGCAATATTATACCAGATTATTTGACAAATAAATATTTGTTGACAAACTGGAATTTGATTTTATTTGGAAGTAAGACGGTTAATAATTTTCAAGAGATATGTGATGTATTATATTTTAATAAGCTGTTTAAGTCTAAAAAGATAGATAAGTATAGGGGAAAAATCTGTGTAGATATAGAGATATGGGCAGATTCAGTGCTCCAATTATTAGAGAAAAAATATAAAGATTTTCGAGCTGGATTGCCATTGAACGAAGAGGATGAAAAGAAAAAAACTTATTACAAATTATATAAAGGTCAACAAAAATTATGGTTAGAAATTACGGAGACATATCCATATGTAATTGTAACGTTACTATGCAATTTAATATTTGAAATCTGCCTTTTGACTGAAGATGATATTCCAAGGTTAAAAGATATTGAACAATGTAAGATATGGATGGATAGAATTATAAATGAACAAGTTAAAGAACGTATGGAAACAGAATGTAGAGACTTTTATAATGATTTAAAAGAAATAGAGCAGCTTGCTCAAATAGTAAATTCTTCTGAAGATAAAGACAATATATATTTTCATAATAATAAAGTGATGAAGGATTCCTCAGTTTTATCATTAGAACGGCAGCCAGAAAAATATAAGGCATTTTTGCAGCTGGTAGAGAATAGTTTTAATGAAGAAAATTCCTATATATTACGTTATATCCGTATTGGAAATTTAAGAATGTCGTCTGGAGAGCGTGCTTATCAGAATCTTTTGTCATGGATAAATTTAGTGCCACAATTTCACAAAATTCACAAAGAGATGCCTGAAGGGCTGAAACATACGGTGCTTCTTTTAATTGACGAAATCGATCTATATGCTCATCCTGATATGCAAAAGGAATTTATCAATTATTTTCTAGATGAGATTAAAAGTCAGTTTAATAATTATAAGGTACAAGTTGTATTTACAACGCATTCACCATTATGTTTATCAGATATTCCTGTTGAAAATACAATCTATCTTACAAAGCAAAAGGAAAAATGTGTAGTTGACTGGAGGGTACATAGTCAAACATTCGGGAAAGATGTTTTCAGGATATTAAATGATGCATTTTATTTAAAGAATAGTACGATGGGGAGCTTTGCAAAAGGGAAGATAGATGAAATTTTTCGTGCTATCAAAGATTATCAAAATAAACCAGAGAAAACCATTCCAGATAATGAATATAATGATATAAAAGAAAAAATAGATTATATTGGTAATGATTTATTGCGTTATAAACTGCATGATATGCTGTCAAGATGTATGAATGATAGGAATGAAAAAATAAAGATATTAAAAAGTCAATATGAAGCAATAGGAGAAGAAATAAGGAGATTGGAGAATAGTTAATGCTACCACTAACATTTATGAAAAAATCGGAAAAAGAAAGGGATTTAATTGTAAACCGTTATTATGATTACCTGAGAGAAAAAAAGCGAGAAAGGAAACATATTGAAAAGATAGAAAATTGGTGTGAAACTTATTTAAACAAGATAGATAGTGTGGATTATTCTTTTGAAATGGTAATCAAAGCAAATCCGGATACATTGAAAAAAATAAAACTTCGCATAGATGAAAAATTGAGAAAAAAGGACATTAATAAGGAATTAGAGCATTTAACTCCTTCAGGTAATAGACGTTGCTATATAAAAGATACGTTATATGAGGATATGCCGGAATCTGCTAGAAACTATTTGGTCGATAGTTTAGATGTGAGGGTGTGCCCCTACTGTAATAGGAATTATGTGTATTCTTCTGATGGATATCGTACATGCCAATTAGATCACTATTATTCAAAGAATAGATATCCTATATTAGCAATATCATTTTATAATTTAATTCCAGTATGTGCTTCCTGTAATCTTCATAAGAAAGAGGAAGAATTTGAGTTTTATCCTCATGATTTAAATAGTATTGACGAGATGCTAAAGTTTTCGTTTGAGCTTAATGGCCCTGATTATTTAAAGAATAGAGATGATGTGAAAGTTATTCTTGTAGAAAGTAAACCGAAATACTGCAAACAAATAGAAAAATTAGGACTTGCGAAGTTGTATCAGAAACATAATGATATAGTTCAAGAGATAATAAGGAAAAGCCAGCTAAACAGTGATGAGTACATACATAGTTTGTATGAAGAAAATAAAGATATTTTTGAATCAGAAATGGAAGTAGAGAGTATGGTTTATTCTAATTATTTGAGAGACGACGAGGTAAGTTTAAGATCTTTGGGTAAACTTACAAGAGATATAGTGATGGAACTTAAGGAGTATAAAAAATTCATATGAACATCTAAAATACCTTCTGAAACATCGCCCAAACGGAGACATGCTAGATGACGAAATGGAAAAACTGTCTCCCTGAGATGAAACAGTTCAGGAAGAGTGCAGCAATAAAACAAAATAAAATCTTAATGTACCCGAATCCTGGTAATTAGATTCCGGAAAGTTCTGGGAACACCTCAAGATTAAACGCTTATACGGAGGAAAATAATGCCAATATTCAACGAAGATACAAGAGTAAAAATTCCTGCTACCATTCAATTCCTCAGACTAGGATACAACTATCAGTCGCTGAAAGCAGATGATATTGACATAGATTTTAGCACGAAAATTTTCGTAAACAGATTTAAGCCTGCACTTGAAACCATCAATGGAAGAAAATTTACATATGATGAGATTAAGGCCATTATCACAGAGATTCACAATGTTCTGAAGAATAATGATTTGGGGAAAGAGTTCTACAACAGGCTCATTGATCCACAGGGGAAAGTAAAATTAATTGATTTTGATGATATTACAAAAAATGATTTTGCAGTGGTGGATGAATTGCCTTTTAGCGTGGTAGAGGGCACAGAGGAAGGTTCTTTCAGACCGGATATCAATATTTTAATCAATGGTATGCCCCTTGCTTTCCTGGAAGTGAAGAAACCGAATAATGATGGCGGGATACAGAAAGAATTTGACAGGATGATAAATAAAAGATTACAGAATCCAGATTACAGGAAATTCTTCCATTTGATTCAGTTTGTCTCTTTTTCTAACAATATGGAATATGAAGAGGATGACGATGCGGAAGATGTAAAGGCTGGTTCCTTCTATACCACACCCAATGGAAGCAATACTAATTTTTCATTTTTCAGGGAAGATGATGAGCAGTATTACATAACCTATCCATACAAAGAGATTGATATGGATACCATCAGATTTGTAATAAAGGATTGCGGCTATAATCCAAAAGAAGCGGATACCCCAGAGTTTGCTGAGAATTTAAAGACAGAGAGGCCATGCAACAGCTTTATCACTTCTGTATTTGATAAAGAAAGATTTTTATATTTCTTACAGTACGGAATTATGTTTGTAAGCGGTCAGATTCCGGAAAAACACATCATGCGTTATCCTCAATTCTTTGCTGCCAGAAAAATAATTGAACGATTGGATTCTGGTGGGAAAGGCGGTATTATCTGGCACACACAAGGATCTGGCAAAACAGCGATAGCCGCCTTTTCCAATCGTGTGATTAGAGATTACTATGCCAAGAGAAATATCAGCACCAGATTTTTCTTTGTGGTAGATCGATTGGATTTGCTTACACAGGCAAGTATGGAATTTACAAACAGAGGGTTAAAGACCGTTCATTGCGAGGACAGAGCTGGATTTACAAAGGAATTAAATAAGACACTTTCAACGGATGTTGGGAGTAAGTCGATTGGTGAGATTTGCGTGGTAAATATCCAAAAATTTGAAGGAAAGATGCCAGAGGCAAAGAATGACTACAACGCAAACGTGCAGCGCATTTTCTTTGTAGATGAAGCTCACAGAAGCTATTCTTCCACAGGGGAATTTTTTAAAAATCTTATGACCTGTGACCTGGATGCTGTTTATATTGCCCTTACTGGTACGCCTTTACTTTCAAAGAAAGAGCGCTCCAATTTGAAGTTTGGCGATTATATTCACAAATATTTTTATGATAAGTCAATCGCTGATGGGTATACGCTTAGAATCAAAAAAGAAAGCATTGATACAGTAGCAAGGTCAGAGATCAAGAAGAACCTTGAAATAGAGGATAAGCAGTTAGAAGATAAAGATGTGTATGAATCCGATGCATATGTGAAAGCGCTTGGGACTTTTATAGAAAAGGATTTTATCAATTTCAGATTACAGAATTCAGATCCCTCGATTGGCGGGATGGTCGTCTGTAGAACAAATCCCCAGGCAAAAAAGGTACATGAATGGTTTAGGAAAAATTCCAGGATAAATACAGGACTTGTTATTACTGATGTAGATGATCCAAAACAGAAACAGATAAATAAAAATAATCAGCTCGACTTTAGGGAAACCCTTGCTCCGGATATTTTGATAGTAAATTTTATGCTCACCACAGGCTATGATGTAAAACGCCTTAAAAAGATGTATCTTTTACGAGGACCACATGCACAGTCGCTTTTGCAGACGATCTCCAGAGTGAACAGACCATATAAATCTCCAAATGGAAAGATTTATAAGTATGGTTATATTGTTGACTTTGTGGATATAGAGCAGGAATATGATAAGACGATAGAAGCATACATAAAAGAGCTGGAAGCAGACCTTAACGAAAATGGAGAGAATGAAGGTTCCCTTTCTGGTTTGGTTGTTGATAAAGAAGATATCAACAGAAAATATCATAAGTATGTAGAGGAACTGGAAGATATTATTTCTACAGATAATTTGGAAAGGTTTTCAAAGCAGCTGACTCGTTATAACAAGGAAACACTCCTTAAGATCAGGAGACTTTTAAATGGCATAAAAGAATGCCAGACAGAATTTATCCTTTCCAGAGCGATGGATTATGCTGCACAGATAGACACTGACAAAAATAAGAAACTGCTGAAAACAACGCAGGAAAGAATTGACTTTATCAACCTTTCCCAAAATACGGTTGATATGCTGGACGTTATCTCTAATGAAGAGGTTGTAGAGATTTTATATGAGTTTATAAAAGTCAAAATAACCATTATGGATCTGGGACAGATGACACAGGACAATCCTAAGTTCCAGAGATTTTCAAGAGTTGTCAGAGATATTCAAGATGAAATAAAAAAGAACAAGAATAAAGGCGATATTAAAATCAGGAACCTGGATGAGCTTTTGCAAAAGATATTCCATGATTTGTCTATCTCAGATTTAAGTGATTTGGATTCCATTACAGATGAACTTTTAGAGGCTCTTGAAAGGGCAAGAAATATTAATTACGAGAATGAAAGATTATCTAAAAGGTATGGCGGCAACTATGCTTTCGTGAAAACTTATCAGGATGCAATAGAGATATATCCAGCTGATAAATCAGTCATTGAGCAGACTTTAGTCGTGATATATGATGCAATAGAAACTGTTTTAGATAAGGAAATCATAACCATCCAGGGCAGAAAGAATTTTGCTGATTCCATAAAATCAAAGGTTACTACAATCCTTTTGAAAGAAAAACTGTACGGAAAAATCAAAGGATTTTATGCACAGTTACTGAACGACCTATATACGAATATACAGATATTTAAGTAGGGGGAAATCAATAGATGACAGATATTTTTACGCTGGAAAACAAAATCAAACAGATGATTGATGAAATGAAGGGACTTTGCCAGACGAATGGTTTATCCAATCAGGCAGGAGAGGAAGTTGTAATTACTTCTGTATTCCTTTATAAATTTCTGAATGATAAATATATGGCGAATATGAAAGATTTTGCCAGGGAAATGGACATGAGCATAGAAGATGTTTTGCAGGATGATGAGCTGCTTGAAGGATTTTATGACGCTCATCCACAGGATGTAGCTTTTAAGTACGAAGATACCATAGAATGCCTGATTAATAAAGTTGGAAATCCTGATTTTTACTGTCTTTTTGATGACGCCTTGGAAAGAATTTCGAATTATTCGAAAAACGAAGAATTTAGCATTGATACGGCAGACGGCGGGAGAAAGCCATTGTTTACCAGAGTGACAGAAAATGTAGAAGCTTCAAAGAGAAACAATTTTGCCAAAAATATTTTTGGCATCATCAGTCAGGATAAATTTGATTTTGGAGAAGCCTTTAAAAACAACTTTGATTTCTATAGTGCTATCTTTGAACATCTGATTAAAGATTATAATGTTGCCAGCGGCGTATATGCAGAGTATTTCACGCCGCAGGCGATTTCAGCCATCATCGCAAAGATTTTGGTGGAAATGTCACCTGTAGAAGATAAAATTTATGATGTATACGATCCGTCAGCAGGCTCTGGCTCCCTAGTGCTTCACCTTGCAAATGCCTTGGGAAAAGGAAGTTTTGGAGATAAAGCACAGGTTTATACACAGGATATTTCTGGAAAGTCCTCCAGATTTTTAAGGACAAATATGCTTCTTAATGGGCTTACCAATAGCTTGGATAATATCATTGAGGGAGACACGCTTGAAACGCCAGCACATTATAAAGCAGCACACGATCCCAGTTCAGGCATAAAGCAGTTTGATTATATTACATCAAATCCTCCGTTTAAAATGGACTTCTCTTCTACCAGAAATACCATTGAGCAAAAATGGGAGGATTCTGAGATAAGGGATGGAATCAAAAGATTTTTTGCAGGAATACCTAAGATTCCAAACAAGAAAAAAGAATCAATGAGTGTGTATTTGTGCTTTATTCAGCATATCCTTTGGAGCTTAAAAAAGGACGGAAAGGCAGCTATTGTTGTGCCTACAGGGTTTATTACCGCGCAGTCAGGAATTGAAAAGACGGTACGCCAAACAATCGTTGATAGACATTGGCTAAAAGGCGTCATTTCCATGCCTTCTAATATCTTTGCAAACACTGGAACCAATGTATCTGTTCTCTTCATAGACAAGTCAAATCAAGATGGAAATATTATGCTGATTGATGCGTCTAAATTAGGCGAAAAGAGGAAAGAGGGAAAGAACCAGAGAACAGTTCTGCGTCCTGATGAAGTAAAGAAGATAGAAGATACATTTATTAACCAGGATGTAATAGATGATTTTAGTGTATCTCTTACCTATGAACAAATTGCAGAAAAAAATTATTCCCTATCAGCTGGACAATATTTTGAGGTGAAGATCGAATTTGTGGAGTTGTCACAGGAAGCATTTGAGCAGAGGATGCTGGCATATGCGGATAGACTTGGGAAATTGTTTGCTGAGGGGAAATCTCTTGAAAGTGAAATTGAGAAGAGATTGGGGGAGTTGAGGTATGAAAATTAAGGACATTGGCAAAGTAATCACAGGAAAGACGCCATGTACTAAAAATATAGATAATTTTGAAGGCGCAATTAACTTTATAACTCCTGAAGATATTGCAAAGGGATATATAGTAAAAACAACAAATAGGCATATTTCAGAAAAAGGATATGATAGTATAAAATCAAATACCTTGAATGGTATTAGCATATTGGTTGGATGTATTGGTTCTGATATGGGAAATGTTGCAATTTCAGAAGGAAAGTGTGCCAGTAATCAGCAAATTAATGCGATAACAGATATTGCAGATGCTTGGAATCCTTTTTATATTTATTATTATTTGTCAAAAAAGAAGCGGTATTTCCACCAGATAGCAGGAACAACGACAACGCCTATTTTACCTAAAAGTGTTTTTGAAGAAATAGATATTCCTTATATTAGAAAAGATTTACAGGACAAAATAGCTAATACCTTAAAAGCATTGGATGATAAAATAGAAAATAATAATAGGATAATTGAAGAGTTAGAATCAATGGCAAAAACTATTTATGATTATTGGTTTTTACAATTCGAATTTCCAAATAAAGAAGGAAAGCCATATCAATCATCTGGTGGAAAAATGGTTTGGAATGGGGAATTGCAAAGAGAGATTCCAGAAGGATGGAGAGTGGGGAATTTATATGATATTGCTGAATTTGTCAACGGATTGGCATGCCAGAAATATAGACCTATAGATCAAAGCAGGAAATTACCTGTAATCAAAATAAAGGAAATGCATGAGGGAATAACAAGTAATACGGAGTATGTAATAGATGATATTCTAGAAAAAAATATTATTAATGATGGCGATATTTTGTTTTCTTGGTCTGCAACCTTAGAGGTTATGATTTGGACTGGCGGAAAAGGTGCTTTAAATCAACATATATTTAAAGTTATTCCAAAAGAATACGAAAAATACTATGTATATATGCAGTTGTCTGCTTATATTATTAATTTTATCCATATGGCAGAAGCAAGAAAAACTACTATGGGACATATTACAATAGATCATTTAAAACAAAGTAGAATTGCTTTTCCTCCTAAAGAAATAGCCGAAATATATAATGAAAAGGTAGGGGGAGTTTTTGACAAAATAATATGCAGCAATAGACAAAATAGAGAACTTGTTTTATTCAGAGATTTCCTGTTACCCCTTTTGATGAATGGCCAAGTTGGATTTAAAAAAAGAGAAGTACAATATGCAGACACTATATGTACAAAATTATAAAAGCATAGATCTCATTTGAAAAACATAGTACAATAGACGTTGCAGCAGTAAGAGAAGAGGTTTTGGAATGGATAGCTTACAAGAAGTTTTTCAGAAGGTGATTCCAGGCTTTCAAATGATTTTTGGTAATGTACAGGATAAGAGTAATAACACTAAGGAGAACCCTCAATGAATACCTATATACAATACCTGTCTGAATTGATACCAGACAAAGACAGTTTAAAGCTGGTGAAAGAAGAAGCAAAAAAATTTTATAAGGAACATACGGCGCAGGAATGTTATGATATTTATCCTGTTTTATACCAGTCTGCCAATTTTCAGATACAGGAAGTGGGAGTGCTTCTTGCAGGTTACATAGCAGATGAATATCCGGATGCCCTTGCTTTTCTTCATGATACAGTAAGCCAGCATGAAAGCTGGAAGGTACAGGAAATATTGGCAATGGCATTTGACAACTACTGTGCAAAGATCAAGTATGAAAATGCGCTGCCCATAATAAAGGAATGGTTTGGGGATATGAATGCAAATATCCGGAGAGCTGCTTCAGAAGGGCTCCGGATTTGGACAAGCCGTCCACATTTTAAAGAGCATCCGGAAGTGGCTATTGCGTTGTTAGGGAGCCGAAGGGAGGATGAAAGTGAATATGTCAGAAAATCAGCAGGTAACAGCTTGAGGGATATCAGTAAAAAATTTCCAGACTTGGTATCAAAGGAATTGAGCACCTGGGATTTATCATCAAAGAAAACGGCACAAGTATTCAAGCTGGCAAGCAGATTTTTAGATAGGAACTTTCATGTGCACAGTTAACTTTTGGAGGTGAAACAGTGGTTTTTGAATTAAAAGAGACGGAAAAAGCGGCAGAATTGTTTGGAGAATGGCAGGAAACTCTCATATGGTCATGTCTGCAGGGAGTGATGGGAGAAATCCATGTAGATTCTTTGGAAAAGCCTCTCTCTGCCAAGGCCCTATTGGGAGATTTCTGCTTTTTAGCAGGAAAGCCTGACAAAGAGCTGGTTTTATATGGGTTCAAGCAGAGCAGGCGTGATTTTATGATTATGGTTCCGCAAAATAAGGACTGGGCAGACTTGATTGAGGAATGCTATGGGAAAAACGCAAATAAAGTCGTCCGATATGGGATAAAGAAAGAACCAGGTATCTTTAACCAGGAAGCTCTGCAGGCTGTTGTAGATGGGCTGCCTGAAGGATATACGTTAACTATGATAGACGAGACATTGTTTTGGCACTGTCGGAAAATTGAGTGGTGTAAAGACTGGGTTTTCCAGTATGAGGACTATGATATATACCAGAAGTATGGACTGGGAGCAGTTATCCTAAAGGAAGGGGAACCTGTTTCCGGAGCTTCTTCCTATTCCGGGTATATTGGAGGGATAGAGGTTGAGATAATCACCAGGGAGGACTATCGGAGAAAAGGGCTTGCCTATATATGTGGGGCAAAGCTGATTCTGGAATGTCTAAAGCGAGGCTGGTATCCCAGTTGGGATGCTCAGAATAAGTGGTCTGCGGCTTTGGCAGAAAAGCTGGGCTATCATTTTGACCATGAGTATCCAGCATATGAAGTCACAAATCTAATTTCATATAAATAGATGTCTCCATAGGGCTGTCATTGTAGCTTGGAATTTCGTAGAACCCATACTTTTTATAGAGATGAACCGCACTTTGAAGAAAGGGAAGAGTATCCAATAGCATATAGGAGTAACCGCAGGCTTTTGCATCGGAAATGATCTGCTGTACCATAAGATCCCCTAAATGCTTTCCGCGAAATAAGGGCCTTATATATAACCGTTTCATCTCGCAGCTCTGTTTGTCCAATTTTCTGAGTCCGATACATCCAGCCAGTTTTTCATCGTAATAGAAAAGATACAGCCTTCCATCTGGAAGGCCGTATTTGTCTTCCAAATGCCGCAGTTCCTCATCATAATTCTGAATCTGAAGATATTCTCGAAAGCGGTAATCCCCCTCTATCAGCATATTAGTATATTCTGAAAATAACAGTTGAACTTCATCTTTATGTTTATATGCAGGAATGAACGTGATCATTATCATAAGCTCCCTTAAAAATTCTAAGATACTTTCATTATATAATAGGATCTTCTTGCTGTCATCAGGGAAAACATGAGGGAAATGTAAAATTGATTAAAAAGTCCTTGACGATTTGTCTCTGATTAAATGAAACAAAATTTTTTATCGTATAAATCAGGTACCAGCACTACTAGCTTAGGACAAATGTTAGAATATTTTTTCGTTTACAGGAGTCTTAGAATTTTTTGGCTTCGAAACCAAAAAATATTCTGATATTTGTCCGTCCACGACTTTTTTGCCTCCCAATCCGTATAAAAAAGTTTCCAGTCAGAGCTATTTCTTATTCTACCATAAAGTGTCTGATTAATAATGTAGGGAGATGTGCATATTCATATTGAAAATGTGATAAGACAATGCTATAATAAGTAGTAATTGATACTACGTAAGACAATGTTTGGCATGGGAGGCAAGTTATGACCTACAAAATCATAGGCGACAGCTGTACGGATTTAACCGAAGAATTAAAAAAGGATTCACATATTCAGTTAATACCCCTGACCCTTCAGGTAGATAATATACAGATCGTGGATGATGAGACATTTAACCAGAAAAAATTTTTAAAACTGGTAAAGGACAGTCCAGAATGTCCTAAGACTGCGTGCCCTTCGCCAGAGCGCTATAAGGAAGCGTTCGAATGTGAGGCAGACCATATATTTGTCATTACCCTTTCCGAGCATCTGAGTGGAAGCTATAACAGTGCTATGCTGGCAAAGCGTTTATATGAGGAAGAGCATGGAGAGAATGAGAAAAATATTGCGGTGTTCAGTTCTGATTCTGCTTCGTCTGGCCAAGTGAACCTTGCTCTGTTTATCAAAGAGCTGTGTGAAAAGGAGCAGCCCTTTGAGGAAATCGTAAAAAGGACACTGCGTTACCGAGATAGTATGCGCACATATTTTGTCCTAGAATCTTTGGATACTCTGCGTAAGAATGGACGCCTGACAGGCCTTCAGGCATTTTTTGCCACAGCGCTTAATATTAAGCCGATTATGGGAGCCGATCATGGGGTTATCATTAAGCTGGACCAGGCAAGGGGAATTAATAAGGCGCTTGTAAAAATGTGCGAAATTATACACAAAGAGGTGAAGAACCCAGAGGAAAAGCGTCTGGTGATTGCTCACTGCAACAACGCTCCGAGGGCAGAGCTGGTGAGAAAGGAACTCCTGAAACGTGGAAAATACAGAGAGATACTGATCACAGAAACTGCTGGGGTGGCTAGCTTGTATGCGAATGATGGTGGAATCATCATAGCAGTGTAGAGCCTTATGCATTTTTTCAATGGAATTAAGATTTAAATAGTCACATTTACCAAAACCATAAATATCATGGTGAAAGAAAGTATTGACAGACATTTTCACCATAAAAAGTTGCGAAGGGATATGATATGGCTGGATGGGATGGGGAAATCCTTTTATGGATTCAGGAATATGTGAGAACACCGGGGCTTACTTTTCTGTTTCGGTGGATTACATTAGCGGGTAATCATGGACTGATCTGGATTACGCTTGCTGCTTTGTTTCTGATCATAAAGAGTACGAGGAAGGCAGGAGCTGCTATGTTTATGGCTATGCTCTTTTCCTTCCTTATTAATAATATGTTTCTGAAGCTATATGTGGGTCGAATACGGCCCTATGAAGTAATAGAAGGCCTTACTTTACTCGTTGAGAAGCAAAGGGATTATTCTTTTCCTTCCGGGCATACAGCCTGTGCCGTAGCAGCCTCTGGTGCATTTTGGATGATGATGCCTAAAGAAAGGAGGAAGGGAGTGCTCCTTTTCTGTGGAATTGGTATGATGGTTTTGGCAGCTCTGATGGGATTTTCCAGGCTGTATGTAGGAGTGCATTATCCTACAGATGTGATAGCAGGCGCCTGCTCTGGATGGGGCATGGCAGCTTTGGGAACATGGGCGGTCAGGATTTTGCCTTATAGGATTTCAGCGTCAAAAGAGCTGTGAGTAAAGACGTGTCTGTCTAAGCCTGTTTGTAACATATGCTTTAGCATAAATGATGGAGCTGCCAAAGGGATATAGAATTATTGCTTGACAAATAGGTCATCTAATCCGTATAATAAGCTGCATAAGCGGAATAGGAGGTGAAAGAATGATTATTATTTCCAGCAGATATTAAACAACTGAAAATAGGTTTTGCAGGAAATAATCATTCTTTTACCATTATTGTCATTGTTATATATTATTAAATAGGCTGTCATTTTTTATAGAATCCATTTATTACTGTGAAAGTACCTTTTTCTGCGCAGCAGAAAACTGAATTCAAGTATGCCGGAAGCGCTGGATGCTTTCATTCATGGCGATATGCTATTGGGTGTATAAAGTTCACAGATAAGGGCTTATTTTTATATCATAATAGGAAGCACTGGGAAGTATAAATGGATAAAAGTGTCCGGATTTTTTATATGTATCAGAGTCGTTTTGTGAAAGACGGCTGGTGACATGAAAGCTGGCAGTTCCTTGTTCTGGAACCCTGGAGATGGTGTAGGCCTTTCAGTAGAATGGGTAGGATTCAGAGTTTTATGGTAAGTCACAAGAATGTAAATTCCTGTGGCTTTTTTTGTTGTTATACAGAATTCTGGTGTGAAAACTACCAGCTCAGGAAAAGCGTCACAATATTTTTCTTTTTGTATACTGTGAAAGTACCCTTTTTTGCGCAGCAGAAAACGGAATTCAGGTATAAGAAATATGCTGGATCCTTTCATTCATGGTGGTACGCGAACTGTACGTGTGAAGGATCATAGGAAAGTACGCCCTATAACAGAAGATTCCCCATAATAGTCTTATTTTCCTGTGGGTAGTTATTTGTACACAAAATAAAGTATGTGATTAAGTTTGATAGAAAGATGAGGGTTGATATGTCATTAATTCAGGTAAGCAATCTTACATTTGCATATGAGCAAAGCTATGATAATATTTTTGAAAATGTTAATTTCCAGATTGACACAGACTGGAGGCTGGGATTCACAGGAAGGAATGGAAGAGGGAAGACTACATTTTTAAAGCTCCTTCTTGGAGAATACGAATATAAAGGAAAAATTTCTGCCAGTGTGAAGTTTGAATATTTTCCATATCCAGTGAAAGATGAGGAACAACTTACATTGGATATAGCGCTGGAACAAAACCCTGTATGTGAGCTGTGGGAGCTGCAGAAGGAGCTTTTCCAACTGGAGGTGAGAGAAGATGTGCTGTACCGACCCTTTTCTACCCTGTCTTATGGAGAGAGGACAAAGGTACTTCTGGCCGTTTTATTTTTAAAGGAAAATGCGTTTCTTCTGATTGATGAGCCTACAAATCATTTAGACCTGGAGGCTAGAGAGGCAGTAGGCGCTTATTTATCTGGGAAAAAGGGCTTTATTCTGGTGTCTCATGATAGAACTCTTTTGAATCAGTGTACGAATTATACACTGGCAATTAACAAAGCGGATATTCAGGTCCAGAAGGGAAATTTTGATTCCTGGTATGAGAACAAACAGCGTCAGGATGAATATGAGTTCCACGAAAATGAAAAGCTGAAAAAGGATATTCGCCGCTTGTCAGAGAGTGCCAAAAAGACAGGCCAATGGGCGGATTATGTGGAGTCCACAAAAATAGGAAAAAAGGCCCAGGCACATGGAAACAGCGGTGCTTTAAGAGCTTATATCGGCGAGAAATCCCGGCGCATGCAGCAGAGGAGGAAAAATCTGGAAAAACGGCAGGAAAAGGCTATAGAGGATAAAAAGAAGCTGCTGAAAAATATCGAGGAGCCAGAGGCATTAAAAATGCTGCCAGAATGTCATCATGGAGAAATTCTCGTATCCTTCCGTCAGGTATCTCTAGGTTATCCTTATTCTGACAGAGAGAAGGAGAAGCAGTTCCAAAGGGCAGCAGGTCCCTTAAATTTCTCTGTCATGAACGGAGAAAGGGTTGTTTTGGAAGGAGGCAATGGCTGTGGGAAAAGCAGCGTTTTAAAGCTTTTGCTCCAGGCCATTGGAGGGACAGAAACGGATAGGAGAAAGATATGGTATGAGGGAACCGTTACTGTGGCAAACGGTCTGAAGATTTCCTATGTACCTCAGTCAGCAGAAGGGCTGGAAGGAAGTCTTCAGGACTTTGCGGTTCAATGGGACTTGGACTGGACATTGTTTTTAGCAATATTAAGAAAGCTGGATTTTTCCAGAGTGCAATTTGAGAAACAGATAGAGGATTTTAGCCAGGGACAGAAGAAAAAGGTTCTTCTTGCTAAAAGCCTTTGTGAAAAGGCTCACCTTTATGTGTGGGATGAGCCTTTAAACTATATGGATATTTTTACTAGAATCCAATTGGAGGAATTAATACTGGCCTATAAACCATCCATGCTTTTTGTAGAACATGACAGAGCCTTTTCAGACCGGATTGCAACAAAGAGGATTCAATTGTAGAAGACCAGACCGTTTCCAGTGAAAATCACTTTTTCCCCATAGCAAAAAACCATGTTCCGGCATGTCAAGTATTCTGGAGTACTCTCATTCTTAGCAGTAGGTTGCAAGGGTTACCATAGGGATCTGAAATATGTGGAAAAAAGGGATAAAAAGCATAGGAATATTCAGCGGTGTTTACAAAAAATAAGAGAAATCAAAGGCAGAGAAATTAAAAAACGTCTGTTTTAGCAGCAGCCGAAATGGCTTATGAAATGCCCTATATGATAAAATAGTAAAATGGATATTAGACTTAAAGTTCAGGATCCTTTCAGGAAAGACAAAATTTAGAGGAGACTAACAATGAAAGAAAAATCCCCAGGGCTGTTTGTTCATATGCTAGGGACGCCTTTTTACGTCTGTACAGACGATAAAAAGGAAATTTATGAAATATTTACATCCCCTATGCTGCGTAATCGTTCAATAAAGATGCTTCATCTCCTAGCATATCTTTTGTATCATCATGGAAAGATGACCGATCGTTCCCGCCTTTTGTCCATGTTGTATGGAGAAGATTATGATGAGACAGCGTGTAATAATCTGCGTGCAGTGGTCTTTCGCCTTCGGAAAATTCTTCGCCAGATGGATCTTCCAGAGGGAAATTATATTTTAAATCAGAAAGGAACCTATAGCTGGAATGAAGAGCTTTATCCTCTGGAAATTGATGCAGAACAGTTTGAGAAAGAGGCAGTTCAAGCCCTTTCTCTAAAGGATGACAGGACGGAAGAAAAAATAAAGGCTCTAAAGGAAGCTATTTCAGGTTATGGAGGGAGTTTTCTTACTCTTTTTGAAAATGAAACTTGGGTGATTCAGGAGGAATTAAAGTATAGACGGCTTTTGGAGGATTGTATGGATACCCTGTATTATCTTCTAGAGAGTCAGGAAAGGCAGAAGGAGATAATATCCCTTTGCTCCAGGCTCCTTTCTCTTGCTCCAGACGAAAAATGGTATATCTTTCAGGTCAGAGCATTTCTTGCTCTGAATCAGCCGGCATTGGCTTACCGCATTTATGAAGAGGCTGTTAATGTTATGGTAGACCGGATGGGAAGGCAGCCGTCAGCTGAATTCAGGGATGTGTTTAAAGTCATGAATAAGAAGGCGGAAAAATCTCTAGAGTCTGTAAAAGATATAAGGGAAATGCTGAGTGATAAGACAGAACAGAGCCAGGCTTATTACTGCAGCTTTCCCAGTTTCATCGATGCATACCGCATATCTAATCGGCTTATGAAGAGAAGCAAAAGCCCGTCGTTTCTGATTTTATGTACAATTACCAATCAAAAGGGAAACATTATAGAAAACAAAAAGAAGCTGGAAAAGGTATCAGAACAGTTAAGGGAAGCCATTATGAAATCAGCAAGAGGCTCTGATATAATGACCTGTTATAATCTTTCCCAGTATCTTTTACTGTTAAATGGAATTACACGAGAAGAATGTCCGGTTGTAACAGGAAGGATCAACCAGAAGTTTAAACAGACGAATACATCTCCTAATTATATGATTAACTACTATATTTCATCAGTAATGGATGTACCGCCATTGTCAGCCATTACAGAATACAGATAGAAAAAAGGAGGCCTTGCGCCGTTTCCCTGGGAAAGGATTGGATATGAAAGGAAAAGGAATCCGGGATCCTCTGTATGCCTTTGGACTTGCAGTGGGAATATTCCTGCTTCTTGCCGTGGCAAAGGGGTTTTATCCCTTTGGAAAAAATACAGTTCTTCAAGTGGATCTGTTTCATCAGTATGCGCCCTTTCAGGCAGAATTGAGAAGCCGGCTTTTGAATGGACAAAGCCTGATCTATAGCTGGGAAGGGGGATTAGGCAAGGCGTTTTTTTCCCAGATAGCCTATTATACGGCCAGTCCATTCAGCTTCTTAGCAATGTTGGTTCCGGAAGAGCGAATCGCAGATTTCATGCTGTTTCTGATCGGATTTAAAATGTCTTTGGCAGCCGCCTTTTTTACATATTATCTGGAAAGCCATTTGGAAAAGGAGAGCCGGGAAGCCATTTTGTGGGGGATTTTATATGCCTACAGCGGTTTTATGACAGCCTATTACTGGAATGTCATGTGGCTGGATGACTTAGCCCTGTTTCCCTTGATTACAGCAGGCATTGACCGGCTGATTCGTAAAGGGGATGGGCGCCTATACCTTATATCCCTGGGGCTGGGCATTATTTCCAATTTTTATATTGCTTTCCTGGTATGTATTGGTTCACTGCTCTACTTTGCGATACAGACAGCAGAGAGCTTTCAGTGGAGTGACCGAAAGCAGTGGTTGAAAACAGGCCTGCATTATGGCCTGCTTTCTATATTGGCTGGGGGACTCGGAGGCTTTCTGCTGATTCCAGCGGCAATTTCCCTGTCTCAGACCGCTGCCAGCAGTGCGGATTTTTCAGGCTTTGAGATATATCAAAATTTCTGGCAGATAGGTGAGAGCCATCTTCTTGGAGCAGTGCCTCAAGTATTGGTGACAAATGACAAGCCGCCAAATATTGGCTGCGGTCTTTTGGCCCTGATTCTAGCTTCCTGCTTTTTTCTGGATTCTAGAGTTTCAAAAAGGCGGCGGATTGTATATGGATCAGCTCTTTTTCTGCTGCTGGCTTGCTGTGTATTTCGGCCTTTGGATTTTATGATTCATGGCCTGCATTTTCCCGCTAATATCCCTCATCGCTTTATGTTCATTTACGTTTTTCTGGTGCTGACGCTGGGATATGATATGTGGAGCAGGAGAGAAGAGCTGACTGAAAAAATGATTTTCGGAGCCGCCCTGTTTTGGGGTGGGATTTTGATGGTATCGGAATATCTGATCGTTCCAGCCAATCGGGACTTAATCCGTCTTTATTCAGAAAAGGAAGTGCTTTGTAACCTGTTTCTTCTGGCAGGATATGGAAGTCTGCTGCTTTTCTTCTGCCAGAATAAGAGGCCAAAGGGCAGCTGGCATGGAAAAGAACATCTCCATTCCCGTCAGAGAGCATTTTTTCTCCTGCTGTGCCTGGTAACAGGGGAATGCTTTTATTCCGGATACAACGGCTTTATCAGAAAAACTGCTTATGAGTCTTATGGAAAGAATATGGCAGCAGCTTCTGAGGTAAGGGAATTTCTGGATGAGAGGGAAAAGGGAGATTTTTACCGAATGGAATTCAGACGTTTCCAGACAATCAATGACAGTGCTTTATTCCATTATCATGGGCTGAGCCAGTTCTCATCCATGGCGCCAGGAGGAATATCCAGGTTAATGGAACGGCTGGGTTTTTCCGGTGGTTCCAATTCCTATCGATATTATGACCCTACACCTCTTCTTGATGGCATTTTTAATATTCGTTATGTAGTGGAGAAGACAGACGATGGCAATGGAGGAATGAAGAATCCCTATTATCAATATGTGGATTCTCGGAAAAACCTAGAAATTTATGAAAATCCCAGGGCATTAGGCATGGGATTTGTAGTTTCTCCCCGGCTAGAAGGCTGGCAGACAGAGAATAGCTGTCCGTTTACAGTGCAGAACGAATTTGCCCGCCTGGCTGCTGAGCTGGATCAGGATTTATTTACCCTGATTCCCTTGGAGGAAATCAAGGCAGAGCATATGGAGATAACAGATTCAGACTCTGGAAGCTATTTTGAGTATAAGGTAGACGATCCCTATTCATTGGAAAATATCCCTAAGCTCTATGCTGAGATTTCGGTTAGAGAAGACGGACATTATTTCCTGTGGGTTCAGGCAGGCCAGGCTAAACGTCTGCTCTATGAATGGGAGGGCCAGAGACAGGACCGAGAACTGTCAGTGGGAAAAAGTCTGTTTGATATGCGGCACATACCAAGGGAAAAGAAAGTTAAGATTACCATCCCCATGAATAACCGGTCAGAGCATGAAGTGAAATTTCCTGAGACGGGCGAGGCAAGGATATACGTTGCCCGATATAATGATGAGGCTTATGAGGCTTTGTATCAGGCTTTGTCCAGAGAGCCTTGGCAGATTAAAGCTTGGGGAGATACCTTTATGGAAGGAGAGGTTGAAGCAGATGCAGGAGGTCTGCTCTGGACCTCAATTCCTTATGAAAGGGGCTGGCAGGTGTTTGTTAATGGAGAAAGGGTTTCTCCTATACCTTTAGGCAGAGATGGAGTGGTCGGAGTTTCCTTAAAGCCAGGGAGATCCTCTGTGCGCTTGGAGTACCGCCTGCCGGGAATCGGCTTGGGAATAGGGATTTCTCTGCTTTCTTTGGCAGCCTGCCTTGGCCTTGCAGCAAGACAAAGCCTGTCAAAGAGAAAAAGGAAATATTTGTGAATAAAGGAATAAAAAAGGAAGGTTAAATAACACATGACATAACACAGAGTCTGCTATACTTTTTTTAGAAAGAAATAGTGAGGGGACTTTAAATAGATTGTCCAGTAGAAATGTTAGTCTTAAGAAAGGGGAACAAAGATGGAAAGACAGAAAAAGGCCAGATTGAGAAAAAGGCATAAATTCAGCATTCGAAGACGTGTTATGTCCTGTATGCTGGCAGCTGCTATGATTTTTACAAATGTAAGCGCAGATTTAGGCATTGCATTCGCTTCAGAAAGTAATCAGGTTGATTTTGAAATACAGGGTTCTGATCTGGTGGCTGCAATTGAAGAGGCTATTGCGAATGATGCAGAGATAACAAAAGAAGAGCTCGATTTTACTAATGGTGATAAGATTGATAAATTTGAGGAGCTTTTCTTTGACGAGGGAAAAGTGTATGAGATCTTCCCTGAGGTAGAGGGAGAGGATACAGATGCAGAGGTACGGCTATTTGTGCGCGTGCCTGAAAATGCAGATGATACTTATGTTCTGACAGGTGAAGAAGAGATTATTTTCCTTTATATCAATAATGGGGATGAAACGGTAAGCTGTTCTACCAGCATTCTCAGGACAGAGAAGGGAAAAGAAAGGGTTAAGAGAACCAGGAGAGTTACAGTAAAGGCCTTTGAAGATGCATTTGGCGATGAGGAAATTGAAGTGTTTACCAAACCAGCCGTGACAGAAGAGAAGACTGAATCAAAGGAAGAAAATGAAAATAAGGCAGAAGTTCCAAAAGAAGAAGTAAATGTTCCAGGGGAAGAAGCTGGTGGGGAGATTCAGGCTCCAGAAGAAAATCAGGATGAAACCCAAGTCCCAGAAGAAGATGACATAGAGGCTCCGGAAGATAAGAATGAAGCCCAGGCTCCAGAGGATGAAACTCAGGTTTCTAAAGACGGGAATGAAGATGAAACTCAGGCTTCTGAAAAAGAAGAAGATGAAGTGCAGGCTTCTAAGGATGAGAATGAGGATGAAATCCAGGCTTCTAAAGACGAGGATCAGGATGAGGCTGATTCTCCTGATAGAGAAGAATCCGAGTCTAAGGATGAGGAAAAGGCAGAAGAAAACGAAGATGGGGCAGAATCTGTTGGAGAAAACGCAGAAAATCTGGAAGCAGCAGTTTCCCGTCATGCCGCTCCATTAGTTGCTATAGGCGGCGAGGGTGAGGCAGAAGAAAACGAGCCAAAGAAAGAAACAGCGGAAGCAGTACGCGAAGCTGAAGAAAAGAAGCCGGTTGAGACAGAAGAAAAAGTAGAAGAAATCAAAGAGAAAGAAGAAGCTGAGGATAAGACTGTAGAAGAGGTCAAAGAAAAGGAAACAGCTGAAGATAAAGTAGAAGAGACGACAGAAGCAGAGGAATCTGTAAAAGAGGATGAATCCACAGAGGCTTCCTCTGAAGAGAGTGAAAAAGAAACGGCAAAGGCAGAAGAGTCTTCTGAAAATAATGAAGAAAATCCAGAGGAAGAAACAAAAAATGAGGAAATAAATCCAGAAGAAACAACAGCTCCTTCTGAAGAAAATCAGGAGACGGAAATAACAGAGGAAGTACCGTCTCTGGAAGACAAAGAAACAAAAGCTCCAGCTGAGGAGATTAAAACAGAGGAGAAGGACACAAAGGTTGAGGATTCTGATGAGGATGATACAGAGAAAAAGGGAAAGCCTGGTATCAGCGATCTGGTAGGAATCGGCAACTGCAGTACAGGTAAGGTATACACAGCCACGCTGGACAGCTTAAAGGCACTGGATGACGTTTCAGGATTTGAGGTTTCCTACAATATTTATCCAGAAGACAGTGCAGAGCTTGTAAAGAGCATGGACTCTGTAGAAGAGGGAGAGGCTCTTGAATTTACAGTGAAAAATCAGACCGGCTATATCGTAGAGAGCGTGCTGGTAAACGGAGAGACCGTAGAAGCAGACAATGTGATTGAGCATGATAATGGCTTAAAATCCTTCCAGTATGTGATTTTGGATGTTCAGGAAGAACAGGAAGTTGAAATCAATATGGAAGAAGCTGGTGAGTATCCTGCATTTGAGGAAGAGCTTGCCATGAAGGATGGAACTGTGATTCGTCTTTCCGCTGAGGAAGGTGTTCTTCCAGAAGGCGTAAAGGCAGTTGCAGAGGTTGTTACAGGCGTTGAGGATGTAATCAAGGAAAAAATAACAACAGAAGCAGCAGAGAATGGCGAGGTTAAAGAAGTAGTAGCAGCTCTGACTTATAACATAGACTTGTTGGATGCAGAGGGGAATAAGCTGGATAATGAAGTATGGAATGGTTCCGTACAGGTGACATTTTCTGGTCCTCTGATTGAAGAATACAGCAAGGGCGTGAATACCGTAGAGGTAATGTACGTAGAAACTTCCAAGGAAGACACTCCTCAGGCTAGAATTACAGCAGAAGATGTAGTTTCAGTAGAAACGATTTCCGACTCTTTAAGTGTATCAGAAGAAGAAGCAATAGGAGAAATCGGATTCGACGCAGAGCATTTTTCCGTATATTCGAATGTGTTTAGCAGAAGCAGTTTTGATGGAATGGAAGCAAGGGTTGACGCAACAGGATATCCTACCCTGAAAGAAGCTGTTGAGGCAGCAGAGAGTGGAGATACCATTACATTACTTCAAAGTGTCAGTCTGGATGAAACCATTGCAATTGATAAGGATATTACGCTGACTGCAGAAGATGGTGCAGAAATTAGCAGAAAGAAAGTTGTTAAGGGAAAATCAAAATATGTTTATACCATATTTGAAATCAAAGCTGGTGGAAAGCTGACGCTGAGAGAGATTGCTTTCACTGGTGACAGTGGTGCTGAGATGGATACTGGTTCCAGCCCAATCGTCTGCTATGGTTCCTTAGTAATTGAGGAAGGTACAAAGATTTCTGGTTTCAAAGCGAAAACAGGCGGTGCGTTGACAATAGAGAGCAGCGGCGATGCAACCATGTATGGAGGCGAGATCAGCGATAATACTGTATATGAGCAGTGGAATGCAGCAGGAAAAGGCGGCGGCATCTATATAAAGGGCGGCTCTCTTACAATCAAGGATGGTGAAGTCAAAAATAATAGTATGGTTAGCGAGAGCTATGGCCGTAAAGGAGTACAGGGAGGAGGTATCTGTAACGAGGGCGGAACACTCATCATAGACAGCGGAAAAGTCTGCGAAAATAAAGCGGGTACTGAAAGAACATCTATGGTTGGAGATGGCGGAGGAATTTATATAGGATCCGGCGGAAGCTTTACCATGAATGGCGGTGAAATCAGTGGTAATGCTGCAATGAAAAAAGGTGGCGGTATTTGTATCGGAACAGATGGCTACAAGGTTGGAAGCATACAGATTATCGCTGGAACGATTCAGGGAAATAGAGCTGATACTGGCGGCGGAATATATATGTCACAGAGCAATACCTTATCTTTGAAAGAAGTAGCAATTGCTGAGAACAACTCAGTCAAGGATGGCGGCGGTATTTGGAGCTGCTCCACTGGTAAGGGACGTATTTATGCCACAAGAGGAGGATATATTTCAAGAAATAGTGCTGAAAGAAGAGGAGGAGATTTTGTTTCCCAGCGTTTATTTGGTGAACCGCATCATTTAGCAGAGCGCCTCTATAATGGAGAGAAGGTTGACTGGTATCAGGATCGTGGCCAATGGTTTGTTTCGGAACTTGGTGATAATGTAATCCCAAATATTAACATGTATTTAGTTCAATGGTCTAATGAGGGCGGATGGGATGACCTTGGTATCCGTAATCAAACAATGAGCGGCTATGAAGAAGATGAATATTATCACCTCTTCATTACAAATAATACGGCTGAGTCCTTCGGTGGCGGTATTGCCTGCAATGGTACATTGATTATTGGCGAAGAAAACCAGGATATGGATATCCGGGTAGAAAAAGCTTGGGTAGATGAAAGCGGAACTCCTATTACCAATGACGGCGATCATCCAGAATCTATCAGCGTAACATTAGTAAATGAAGATACTGGAAAAGAGCTGGAAACAGTAGAACTGAATAAGGAAAATGAGTGGAGTCATGACTTCCTCAGCCTTCCAAAGGGCAATTATACAGTAAAAGAAGAATCCATCGATGGATGGGCTGGAACAGTAGAGAGAAAAAGCAGTGATGAGGGATATGACTATATCCTTGCCATTACTAATAAGCCTCATACTGAGACTTCCACAGATCCGGAAGACGATAGTTCTACAACAGAAAAAGATACTACAGAGAAAGAAACAACAGAAAAGACAACGGAGTCAACTACTGAGTTGACGACAGAATCAACTACAGAAACCACGACGGAATCAACTACAGAAACGACCACAGAATCAACTACAGAAAAGACAACAGAGTCAACGACGGAATCGACTACAGAAACCACTACAGAGTCAACGACGGAATCGACTACAGAAACCACTACAGAGTCAACGACGGAATCGACCACAGAAACCACTACCACTGATATCCCAAGAAGACCTAGCGGTGGTGGAGATGGCGGCGGTGGTGGAGGCGGCGGAAGCTCTAGTCCCAGCCCTACACCAGATCCGGAGACTGTAACCATTACACCAGATGATGTGCCTTTGGCAAATCTTCCGGAAGAAAGTCCGATGGAAAATCCAGTAATCATCTTGGAGGATGATGTTCCCTTAGGAGCATTGCCCAAGACTGGCGACAAAGGAAGCTCCTCTGACAGACTGCTTGGTACTATGATTCTTACCCTGGTGGCAGCATATGGAGTAACTAAAAAGCGAAAAGAAGAATAAAAAATAGTTGAGTATGAAAAGAAGTTGTTTCAAGTTTTGTGTAAATTAAAAAAATGATGTAAGATATCTGAATAGTTGCAAACGGGCAGAACCAGAAAATCTGGCTCTGCCCTTGTTTGTGTTAATAGAAAAGCTGTTTGCAGGATATGTGAATGCAAGGCTGGATAGCTGAAAGTTATTTAAAATATATAGTAACCATAACATGAAAAAGGGCCTCCTACAGCACCGTGTCGACATACGGTCTGCAGAGCCCTTTTTCGATTACGATTACAAATTCTAATTGCCAGTTAGATTGTAATTTGAAAATTTCCTCCCGGCAGTACAGGAATAAAAAGCAGTGTGTGATGGTGTAATGCATGGAAATTTCGTTTTTTAATATGTGTGTTTGATGTTTTTTTGCTTTTTATAATCTGTCTTTCAGGATTGATTTTCATCCGTTCAATAGGTTAATGCAGAGGAAATCTTTTTTATTGCAAAAAAAATAAAAAAATTTAAAAAAAATTTTTATGACGCTAAAAAGCAGGTTTTACGCCCTAATTCTTTACCTTGCCATATCCTGCTTGGCCGCAGAGGATATAGCCTCCATGCTGTGAAGATTATTAGAGTCTTGATATCCGAATCTCATGATACAATTCACTGCCTTGCCGTGGGCCTCATGGCTATCCATAATATGTAGTGAATAATCCCAGCTCCTAATGGGATGGAAAACAGATAGATAAGATTGCCGGGAATAATTCCCACGTGGAGAGAGATTTCATGAAAGACAATCTGTAAGCAGGGATAATAAGGAGAAATATAAAACATATCTGCATTTCCCTCAGGGCCGACAGACACATTTATGATTGTTGCAATCAGGCAGCAGAGAAAAAAGAGAGGAAGGGTTCTTAAAAATTCTATTAATGAAGGCTTCAAAGTGCGGCCAAAGCAGCAGTAAAGGCCAAGAAAGATTAAAATAAAATGCCATAGAAAGCCATGGAGCGTCAATGTCCAGTAAGGATGCATAAGGCCGGATGGCTCGACGAGGGCCATGATGCCCCCAAGAATCCCAAAATCCTGGAGAAAAGTCAACAGAATCTGCCTTAGATAGGAAGAAGATACAACAGGATATAAAAGGCACAGATACATAGGAATACTGCAGAGCTGAAAGGGAAAATACCACCAATCAAAGCTTTTCGAATTCACTATAAAATACAAAAAGGCCTGTTTGTAAAGCTCACAGGCGGCAAGAACAAGTCCGCAGCAAAAGAGAACTGAAGAGGAGGATTTTTCAAAAGATGTCTTTTTAGCGAGAACACGGGCAGAATACAGGGATAACAGGATACCAATCAGGGCGGCTATGATATGGAAAGGAGAATATGGATTTGGACGGGCCATAGGCCATGCAGTAAAAGAAAGAATTGTTTCCATAAAAAAACCTCCCATTGTATATGATTATACTTCAGGAGATGAAAAAATTCCAGCAGACTTTTATGTGTATTACTGTCAACTTTTATGTGTGGGAACAACATACAGCATATCATGATACGCTATCCTTCAGGAAAACTCGCCATATAGTCATCTTTCCTAAATTAAACATATAAAAAAAGCTGAAAATTCTTCCTTATAAAGGGAGGAGCCGGCTTCCTTTTATAAGAAAGCCGGCAATTATGAAAAAAATTTAATCTGATAGTGTGCTTGGCTAGCATTGATACTTGCTTTGCTACTACAATCAGTATAAAAGATAAATATGAATAAATTTAAGTACAGATGTAAAGAGTTTGTAAATAAATCATGAACAGCAGTTAGTCATTGTAATGATAGGAATCAAGGAGCTGATTCTTCATATGCCACAGTTCATTAGACAGGTCTACATGTACTTCATGAGGATTGATAAGACGCCGGGACTCATCCCATAAGGTATTAAGCTCCTTTTTACAATAGGTTTGTATCTCCATAACCTTAGGAGAGTGATAGACACAGTCCCCGTTCTTAAATACAGGAATAAGCAATTCCCGTAAGATATAGCTGTTAGGCGCTAAATGGGTCTTCTTCCACGTTTCAATGGGGTCAAAAAGCAGGAGGGAATTCCGGCTGTCAAATTGCTCATGGGTAAGGCAGATCAGGTCGGCAATGATCTTTTGTGAATCCTTTTGATAGATGCGGTAAATAGTCTTATTGCCAGGGTTGGTAATCTTCTCTGCGTTTTCGGAAAGCTTGATTTTAGGGATAAATTTTCCTGTGTTTTTATCCTTTACTGCTGCCAGCTTATATACGCCGCCAAAGGAAGGACAATCCTTGGAAGTAATCAGGTTCGTACCTACTCCCCAGGAATTGATGGCAGCTCCCTGCATTTTCAGGCTGTCGATGAGATGTTCATCCAGGTCATTGGAAGCAGAGATAACAGCATCAGTAAAACCTGCCTGATCCAGCATCTTTTTAGCCTCCTTGGACAGATAGGCAAGGTCACCGCTGTCAAGGCGGATGCCATAGAAATTCAGAGGAATGCCAGCCTCCCTCATTTCTGTAAATACCTGAATTGCATTGGGAATACCAGATTTCAAGGTGTCATAGGTATCTACAAGCAGAATGCAGGCATTCGGATATAACCTGGCATATGCGCGAAAGGCAGTGAGCTCATCAGGAAAGCTCATAATCCAGCTATGGGCGTGGGTTCCTTTTACAGGAACGTCAAACATCTGGCCGGCAAGGACATTGGAAGTGCCGATGCAACCGGCAATCATAGCTGCCCTGGCCCCGTAAATGCCAGCATCCGGTCCCTGTGCCCGGCGGAGGCCGAATTCCATAATCCCATCTCCCTGAGCAGCATGGACAACGCGGGCTGTTTTGGTAGCGATCAGGCTTTGATGGTTGATAATATTCAAAATGGCTGTTTCAACCAGCTGGGCCTCCATGACTGGGGCAATAACCTTTATGAGGGGTTCTCTTGGAAATACCACGGTTCCTTCTGGAATGGCATAAATATCGCCGGAAAACTTAAAATTAGCCAGATATTCCAGAAAATCCTCATCAAACATGCCGGTAGAACGGAGATAATCCACATCCGCAGGATCAAAATGCAGATTTTCGATATATTCAATTACCTGTTCCAGGCCAGCACAGATAGCATAGCCGTTTCCATTGGGATTGGTGCGGTAAAAAGCGTCGAAAATAACGGTCTCATTGGCATCCTTTTCCTTAAAATATCCTTGCATCATGGTTAATTCATAAAAGTCAGTCAGTAAAGTCAGGTTTCTTTGATTCATAATAGTTTCTTTCATAATAATTTCTCCTTGTGTTTTCGCCGTATCCGCCTTAGCAGTACCTCTGATTTAGAGGCGGCCTTAGGGACTCATTTGTCTTGACCAGCTATACGCCGCTCGTGGGACTCGCTGCAGGCAGAGAATCCTGCAAAGCGAAATTCTTTTTCAGGTAGTATACCATAAATGGAAAAAATGGCAATAAGACTGTTAAAAAAATAACAATACTTTATATCACTGATTTCTAGGGAAAATCTGAAGATAAAGTGCTGAAAATAAAATAAAAGCTATTCGCTGGAAAGCAGTTGTTTTTTAGGGGAATATTGCCTATAATAATTACTATGAAAGTATCGGATTCTTCCGGTAGGACTGCGCACTCGCTGCGCTGTCCGTACAGCGCCAGAATGCGGGTTTTTGCATTCTGTGTGCATCTCCCGGAGGGTTCATAGTAACCCCGCTTTCATTTATGGTGGTGCGTCGGCCCTGCGCATGAAGGTTTAGGCGGCAAAAGAGCTTTGCGTGGAAAAATATCAGAATATTTTAATACAGGGCATTTAGATGGAATCAGGATTGAAGGGATGAATCATGGCTGCGTTAAAAGAAGAAGAAATTTATACACTGGACGATATTTATGCATTACCAGATGGGGAGCGTGCAGAGATATTGGATGGAAAAATTTATTATATGGCTCCTCCGGATACAAGGCATCAGAGATTGGTGTCAGACCTGCATTATCGGATCAAAGATTATATAGAACATAGTAATGGCGAATGTGAAGTCTTTCCTGCACCATTTGCCGTATTTTTGTCAGAAAACAATAAAAATTATGTGGAACCTGACATCAGTGTGATATGTGACAAAAGTAAGCTCACAGATAAGGGCTGTAATGGCGCACCCGACTGGGTCATTGAGGTTGTGTCACCAGGCAGCAGATCCATGGATTATTATAAGAAGCTGTTTAAGTATCACACAGCTGGGGTTAAGGAATACTGGGTTGTGGATCCAGACAAACAAATGGTAACGGTTTACGACTTTGATAAAGATAATATGACAGAATATTTTTTTGGAGAACATGTGCCGGTAGGAATCTATGAGGGTTTTTCAGTAAAAGTGCAGTAAGGCCTGCTATAAAATAAATCCTCTAAGAGACAAAAGGGAGAATACGAATGAATCAAAAATGGAAAAAAGTTACTGTTCTATTGACTGCTGCTGCCCTGATTTTAGGGGCTCCTAGCTGGAGGGCGAATTGGGATAACCCTTTCTTGTCCTGGCTTCAGGCCGATGAGAGAGAAGGATATGCTTATGGGGCGGTGAGGACTAAAAGCAATACGACTGTAGAAAAGGAGCTTCATGGAGTCTGGATTTCCTACCTGGATTGGAAGGAATGGCCGAGAAAAGAGGAGGATTTCAAACGTACCGTGGATGAAGTATTGGATGAGTGTGCAGAGATGGGGATGAATGCAGTATTTGTCCATGTCCATTCCCATGGAGACGCTATGTATCCGTCTGCCCTCTTTCCCTGGTCGAAGTTTGGCTCAGGAAAACAGGGAGAGTCTCTCCCTTATGATCCAATTGCTTATTTTGTTTCAGCAGCTCATGAAAGAGGAATCCAGTTTCATGCATGGTTTAATCCATATCGGATTACTGGCCCTCAGATGAGATGGGAGGAGGTATCGGATCAAAGCCCGGCAAAAAAGTGGCTGTCAGACGGTAATTCCCAAAATGACAGGAATGTGCTCTGCCATATGGGGGAATACTATTATAATCCTTCCTCCGAAGAGGTGAAAAAGCTTGTGGTGGATGGAATTATGGAGGTAGTAAGAGGCTATCCGATCGATGGTGTTCATTTTGACGATTATTTCTATCCAGTGTTGGATGATACGAAGGAAGAAAAATGGTTTGACTATCCAGATTATCAGGCTTCCGGATCAGAAGCGCCAGTGGCACAGTGGAGGCGGAATCAGGTAAACAGCCTGGTAAAGCAGGTTTATGATTCCATTAAGAGAGAAAAGCCTCAGGTGGTCTTTGGGATCAGTCCACAGGGAAATCTGAAGAATTTAAGGGGTACCAGCCAGCTTTTTGTGGATATTGATAGATGGATGAGCGAGGATGGATATGTGGATTATATCATGCCCCAGCTTTACTGGGGATTTGAGGTAAAGACAAAGGATGGAGTTCTGGCCTCCCATGCGTTTGGAGAGAACCTCAGCGCTTGGGCAGAGCTTAGGAAAAAGGGAAAGGTAAAGCTGTATCTGGGGCTGGGGATTTATCGCGCAGGAACCGATGTAAAAGATAATAATGAGGTTTCCGAATGGCTCCGACGGAATGATATTATAAAAAGGCAGGTAGAAGAGGGAAGGAAGAACGGACAGGTATCGGGATACTGCTTTTATGCGTATAGAAGCTTTCGGGAGCCAGCAGCACAGGAAGAAGCGGCAAATCTGCTTCCGCTTCTAAGATAGGAGGAATCCGCGATGTCTTTCTATAGGCTGATTGGAAAGGAAAAGAGTTTATACAATCTAGGCTCCAATCCCCGGCTATGCATAAACGGTTTGGCGGTTAAACCTCTACGAAATGTAAGGAATATGAGGAAAAGGGAAAGAATTTCTTGACATTTACAGGCGCTAATTTTATACTAGAAGAGTTAAAAGTACAGGAGTACAATAAGATTTTACATGAGAAAGACTGTGAAGGAGACAGTAGCTTGGCTGGAACATATCAGCGAGTCGGGGATGGTGTGAGCCCGGTATTAGTAAAGCAATAGCGAAAATCACTCTGGAGTTGCTGGCTGAATACGGAAATCATAGTTTCCGGGGTAAGCTTTGACGAATGTCCCACGTTATAGGGAACTCATATGACGGTATGCAGTAATAGGTGGTTAAACGGAGTCTGTAGATGCACAAAGAGCTTCGTCCTTTTACGGGGCGGAGCTTTTTTATTCTATAGGAAAGTGCGTCCTATAGAACAAAAACCCTCCGGAGGATGTGCACTACGCGCATAAGGAAAATGGTTGCTGTCGCAACCGCGCTGTGGCGCGAGTGTGCGTCAAGACGCACACTTTTTATCGCACTGCGGCGGAAAGGAATCATGCCGCTCATGCGGCCCGCCGCAGGCGGAGAATCCTGCAAAAGCAGGATTCTTTCTTGAATAGGAAATGCCTCTGGAAGAAGTACTTCGGATATCTGCCAACTGCAAACAAGTAAGGAGGAAGAAAAATGTACGACAAGGTTTCTACAAATCTAAATTTTGTAGAGCGGGAAAAGAAAGTGGAACAATTCTGGAAGGATGAGGAGATTTTCAAAAAGAGTATTGAAAGCAGAAAAAAGGGTGAAACCTATATGTTTTATGACGGCCCGCCCACTGCAAATGGAAAGCCTCATATCGGTCATGTATTGACCCGTGTTATTAAGGACATGATTCCAAGATATCGGACCATGAAAGGCTATATGGTTCCACGCAAGGCTGGCTGGGATACCCACGGGCTTCCAGTTGAACTAGAAGTGGAACGGATGCTGGGGCTGGACGGAAAGGAACAGATTGAGGAATATGGTCTGGAGCCTTTTATTGCCCACTGCAAGGAAAGTGTATGGAAATATAAGGGAATGTGGGAGGACTTTTCTTCCACAGTAGGTTTTTGGGCTGATATGGATGATCCATATGTAACCTATCACAACAGCTTCATTGAGTCAGAATGGTGGGCATTAAAAAGGATTTGGGAAAAAGGGCTTCTTTATAAGGGCTTTAAGATCGTACCTTATTGCCCCCGCTGCGGAACTCCCCTCTCTTCTCATGAGGTTGCCCAGGGATATAAGGACGTGAAAGAGCGTTCTGCAATCGCAAGATTCAAGTGCAAGGGGGAAGAAGCATATATTCTTGCATGGACCACAACTCCATGGACTCTGCCTTCTAACGTGGCTCTCTGTGTAAATCCTATTGAAACCTATGTAAAGGTAACGATGAGAGAAGACGGGACAGTCTACTATATGGCAGAGGCTCTTCTTGATACAGTGCTGGGTGAGGATACCTACGAAATTAACGAACGATATACAGGAAAAGATCTGGAATATAAGGAATATGAGCCTTTGTTTGACTGCGCTGTAAGCACATGTGAAAAACAGCATAAAAAGGCTTTTTATGTAACTTGTGATTCCTATGTTACACTGACAGATGGTACAGGTGTGGTACACATTGCTCCGGCTTTTGGTGAAGACGACTCAAAAGTGGGAAGAATATATGGGCTTCCCTTTGTACAGCTTGTGGATACAAAGGGAGAGATGACAGAAGAAACGCCTTGGGCCGGGGTATTCGTAAAAAAGGCGGATCCTCTTATCCTGAAGGCTTTGGAGGAAAAAGGTCTGCTTTTCTCCGCTCCTTCCTTTGAGCACAGCTATCCCCACTGCTGGCGCTGCGACACTCCTTTGATCTACTATGCAAGGGAGTCCTGGTTTATTAAGATGACAGCGGTGAAGGAGGATCTGATCCGCAATAACAATACGATTAACTGGATTCCAGAAAGCATTGGAAAGGGCCGTTTCGGCGACTGGCTGGAAAATGTCCAGGACTGGGGTATCAGCCGTAACCGATATTGGGGAACTCCTCTTAATATCTGGGAATGTGAATGTGGAAAACAGCATTCTATCGGAAGCATTGAAGAATTAAAGAAAATGTCCCCGGACTGTCCGGAGAATATTGAGCTTCACCGCCCGTTTATTGACAATGTAACGATTACCTGCCCAGAGTGCGGAAAGCAGATGCATCGTGTACCAGAGGTTATTGACTGCTGGTTTGATTCTGGGGCTATGCCCTTTGCCCAGCATCACTATCCCTTTGAAAATAAGGAATTGTTTGAGGCACAGTTCCCGGCTGATTTTATTTCTGAGGCCGTAGACCAGACAAGAGGCTGGTTTTATTCCCTCCTTGCCATTTCTACTCTGATTTTCAATCAGGCCCCCTATAAGAATGTAATTGTTCTGGGACATGTACAGGATGAAAATGGGCAGAAGATGAGCAAGACCAAGGGCAACGCGGTAGATCCTTTTGATGCCTTGGCCCAGTATGGAGCAGATGCAATCCGCTGGTATTTTTACGTTAACAGTGCCCCATGGCTGCCAAACCGTTTCCATGGCAAGGCTGTGATGGAAGGACAGCGTAAGTTTATGGGTACCCTATGGAATACCTACGCATTTTTTGTTCTATACGGCAATATCGATCAGTTTGATGCCACAAAATACACCCTGGAATATGACAAACTGCCGGTTATGGACAAATGGCTGCTGTCAAAGCTCAATTCGGTTGTAAAGGCTGTGGATGATAATCTGACAGAGTACAGGATTCCAGAGGCGGCAAGGGCTCTCCAGGAATTTGTGGATGATATGAGTAACTGGTATGTAAGACGGAGCAGAGAACGTTTCTGGGCAAAGGGCATGGAACAGGATAAGATCAATGCCTATATGACCCTTTATACGGCCCTTGTGACGATCAGTAAAGCAGCGGCTCCTATGATTCCCTTTATGACAGAGGATATTTATCAGAACCTTGTAAGGAAGATTGACAAGGCAGCGCCAGAAAGCATCCACTTGTGCGAATTTCCAAAGGTACACGAAGAGATGATCGACAAGGATCTGGAAGAAAAGATGGATGAGGTCTTAAAGATCGTGGTAATGGGACGTGCGGCAAGAAATACAGCCAACATTAAGAACCGTCAGCCAATCGGACGAATGTTTGTAAAGGCTCCCTCTGCCCTTCCTAAGTTCTATCAGAAGATTATTGAGGATGAGTTAAATGTAAAGGCAGTAGAATTTACAGACGATGTAAGGGAATTTACTTCCTATACCTTTAAGCCCCAGCTAAAGACTGTAGGGCCTAAGTATGGAAAGCAGCTTGGCAATATTAAAAAGGCCCTTGCGGAAATCGACGGTAACGAGGCAATGGATACTCTGAATGAAACCGGACTTTTAACATTTACTTTTGACGGTGTAAGGGTAGAACTGGCAAAGGAGGACCTTCTGATTGATATGGCCCAGACAGAAGGATTTGTATCTGAAGGGGATAACACAGTTACGGTTGTTCTTGACACCAACCTGACTCCAGAGCTGGTGGAAGAAGGTTTTGTCCGGGAGATCATCAGCAAGGTGCAGACTATGCGCAAAGAGGCTGGTTTTGAGGTAATGGATCATATCTGCCTATATCAGAATGAAAATGACAGGATTGCCAAAATTCTAAAGGCTCATGGAGATGAGATTAGAGATGAGGTGCTGGCTGTTCATATCAATTTAGATGAAATGGGCGGCTATGTAAAAGAATGGAATATTAACGGAGAAAAAGTGAGGCTGGGTGTTGAAAAGACAACCTGAAAATGAGGAGGAAGATTATGAGTAATCGGGCATTTGATAAGGCAACATTTAAAAAGAGCGTGGTTGATAACACGAAAAATCTATTCCGTAAGACGATTGATGAGGCAACGCCAGAACAGGTATTTCAGGCAGTTTCCTATGCAGTAAAAGATGTTATCATTGACGAATGGATTGCTAGCCATAAGGAATATGAGAAAAAGGATGTGAAAACGGTTTATTATCTTTCCATGGAATTCCTCATGGGAAGAGCTCTGGGAAATAATATTATCAATATCTGTGCACAGAAAGAGATTAAGGAAGCCCTGGATGAGCTGGGATTTGATTTGAATGCCATTGAAGACCAGGAGAGAGATGCTGCCCTTGGAAACGGAGGCCTGGGCCGCCTGGCTGCCTGTTTCCTGGATTCTCTGGCAACCTTGGGATATCCGGCCTATGGCTGCGGAATCCGGTACCGTTATGGTATGTTCAAGCAGAAGATAGAAGATGGATATCAAGTAGAGGTGCCAGATAATTGGCTTGAGAATGGAAATCCCTTTGAAGTGCGCCGGGCAGAATATTCCACAGAAGTAAAGTTTGGCGGCTATGTGGACAGCGAATGGGATGGGGAGAAAACTTGCTTTGTACAGAAAAACTATCAGTCTGTTATGGCTGTACCCTATGACCTTCCAATTGTAGGCTATGGAAACAATGTAGTAAACACCCTTCGTATTTGGGATGCTCAGCCGATAGATACCTTTAGCCTAGATGCATTCGACAAAGGGGATTATGTAAAGGCAGTTGAGCAGGAGAATCTGGCAAAAAACCTGGTAGAGGTTCTGTATCCCAATGACAACCATTATGCAGGTAAGGAGCTTCGTTTAAAGCAGCAGTATTTCTTTATTTCTGCCAGCGTACAGCGGGCTGTAAGGAAATATTTGGAAACTCATGATGATATCCGCAAGTTCCATGAGAAGGTTGTATTTCAGTTAAATGATACCCATCCTACTGTAGCTGTAGCAGAGCTTATGAGGATCCTGATTGATGAACACAATCTTAACTGGGAGGAAGCATGGGGAGTTACCACAAAGACATGCGCCTATACGAATCATACAATTATGGCAGAAGCTTTAGAGAAGTGGCCGATTGAGCTGTTTTCCAGACTGCTTCCCCGTATTTACCAGATCGTTGAGGAAATTAACCGCCGTTTCTTAAAGGAAGTTCAGGCAAAATATCCGGGAAATATGGAAAAGATTAAGAAGATGGCGGTTATCTATGACGGCCAGGTAAAGATGGCCCATATGGCTATTGTAGGAAGCTTTTCTGTTAACGGTGTAGCAAAGCTTCATACAGAAATCCTGAAGAATCAGGAATTAAAGGATTTCTATGAGATGATGCCTGAAAAATTCAATAATAAGACAAATGGCATTACCCAGAGACGTTTCCTCCTCCATGGCAATCCCCTTCTTGCAGACTGGGTAACAGATAAGATTGGCAATGACTGGATTACTAATCTGGCTCATATTGAAAAGCTGGCTGTTTATGCAGATGATAAGAAGTGCCAGCAGGAGTTTATGAATATTAAATACCAGAACAAGCTGCGTCTGGCAAAATATATCAAAGAAAATAATGGAATTACTGTGGATCCCAGGTCAATTTTTGATGTACAGGTAAAGAGACTTCACGAGTATAAGCGTCAGCTTTTAAATATTCTCCATGTTATGTATCTGTATAATCGGTTAAAAGATAATCCAAACATGGATATGATTCCTAGAACCTTTATTTTCGGCGCAAAGGCTGCCGCAGGCTATCGGATTGCTAAGAAAACGATTAAGCTGATTAATTCTGTTGCAGATGTGGTCAATAATGATAAGAGTATCAACAATAAGATTAAAGTGGTATTTATTGAAGACTACCGGGTATCCAATGCAGAGATTATCTTTGCTGCTGCTGATGTGAGCGAGCAGATTTCTACAGCCAGCAAGGAGGCTTCTGGAACAGGCAATATGAAGTTTATGCTCAACGGCGCCCTTACTTTGGGGACCATGGATGGCGCCAATGTGGAAATTGTAGAAGAAGTAGGCAAAGAGAATGCATTTATCTTTGGCATGTCCTCTGACGAGGTAATTGAGCATGAGCAGAAAAGGGACTATGATCCCATGGTTATCTTTAATACGGATCAGGATATCCGCCGCGTTCTTATGCAGCTCATTAATGGCTATTTTTCACCCAATGATTCCGAGCTGTTCCGTGACATTTATAATTCTCTGCTTAATACCAAGAATAGCGACAGAGCAGACACCTATTTCAGCCTGAAGGATTTCCGCTCCTATGCAGAGGCACATGAAAAGATTGACAAGGCTTATCGGGATGAATCTTGGTGGGCAAGGGCCGCTATTTTGAATGTAGCTCACTCTGGCAAGTTTACCTCTGACAGGACCATTGAAGAATATGTAAAAGATATATGGCATTTGGATAAGGTTAAGGTAGAGCTTGAAAAATAAATTGACAGGTCTGCCAGAGCAGATAGTTCTATAAGAGAGGTTTTGGACTTTCATAGTAATTTATCGTATTGAAATCCCCCTCCTTTCATAAAATAGTATGGGAAACCAGAAAAATTATGAAGGGAGGGGGATTTTTGAAGAAAAAGATAATGATGAGCCTTTTTTTAGCCTTGCTGTTTCCTTCTGTTGTGACGCTGGCATGGAGTGGAGGCGTTGGAGGATGGGAGAGGCATGCAGCTATGGAAAGTGGAAAACGAATTCTTCTTGACAGAGGGACTACTGTTACTGCTATGGATGTAGAAGAATACCTTTGTGGGATTGTGGCAAAGCAGATTCCGCCGGATTATGGAAAGGAAGCCTTAAAGGCACAGGCCATGATAGCCAGAACTTATCTGTATGGAATTATGGGAGATGAAAATGAAATGCCGGAGTCTGCCTTGGATCTGGACTATCCAGAGGAAAAACAGCTTAGGCAGATGTGGGGACGGGAGAAGATGGCAGAATATTATAAAAATATAAAGGAGGCAGTGGAAGAGACAAAAGGCCAGGTCATTACATATGAAGGAAGTCTGATTACACCGCTGTTCCATCGAGCCAGTACTGGCAGGACTAGGGAAAGCAAGGACGGGCTGGCTTATATCAAAGCAGTGGAAAGCAATAAAGATGTAGAAGCTGACGGCTTTCTTCAGATGCAGGTATTTACGACAGAGGACTTTGCTGCGAGGATCAGAGAAATTCCTGAAGCAGGAGAGTTGAAAGAGACAGATCTGTTTTCGCAGATCCAGCTTATATCCAAGGATGAATCCGGCTATGTGGAGGAAATCCAGATCGGTTCCCGAAGCTACACTGGTGAGGAAATTCAATATGCTCTTGGACTGCCCTCTGCCAGCTTTGCTCTGGAGGATTATGAGGGAAATGTACGAGCAGTGGTAAAGGGAATTGGCCATGGCTATGGAATGAGCCAGTATGGAGCTAAAGTAAAGGCTTCGGAAGGATGGACAGCTGAGGAAATCCTGGCATATTATTACAGTGGAGCTGAGGCAGGAAAGGTCCCCGGCCATGGGGAACCGAAATGAAGAAGGCCGTTTTCAGACAGGCTTTGGAAAAGGAAATAGATTGGCCTTAGGAATTTGTAGTTTATGAAGCCTGTGAAAGGCAAATTTTCTCTGACGATATATGTATAACTCGGGACTCTTTGGTAAGAATATAACCGAGGTGATAAACGTGAAAGAGAAAATGAATCAGCTGATAAAGGATAAACTATTCCTTGTCATGCTCGTGTTAGGCCTGCTGACTATTGTTGCGGCAGCAGGAGCAGTTACCATTCAAAGAGGAAGCCGCATAAAGGATGGAAATCCCTACTACCCACTGGAACAGGACGGGCAGTTGATTGCGGAGGATACAAAACCAGAGCTTCCTATTGCAGGAGCTTCTGAAGCGGAAGAAGAAAGCAGTCAGAAGACAGCAAAAAAAGAAGATTCTTCAGACAAAAAGGGGACAGGTCAGGTACATGAGACAAAAAGGGCAGGAGATGATGTAAAAGTAGTGGAGCCTGCAGGCGCAGGCAGAGAAGCGGCCCAGGCGCTTGTGCTTGATTTTACTGATACCTCTAAAATGGGATGGCCGGTAGAAGGCAATGTACTTCTTGGGTACAGCATGGATTCCACAATCTATTTCCCTACTTTAGATCAATACAAATGTAATCCAGGCATGGTAATCCAGAGTGATGTAAGCACTCCTGTCTATGCCCCAGCTAATGGAAAAGTAGTGGAAATCGGTTCCAACGAAGAGATTGGAAATTTTATTGTCCTGGATCTGGGAAATGAATACCTTGCCACCTGTGGGCAGCTGAAAGAAATTCCAGTTGTAGAAAACGAATATCTGGAAAAAGGACAGCTTCTTGGGTATGTGGCTGAGCCTACAAAATACTATTCAGTAGAGGGTACCAATGTGTTTTTTGAATTAGCCCATGAAAGCAAGCCCATAGACCCCCTTGATTATTTAGAGTAAGATTTATCAGGCCTTGCCTGTAGATTCCTTAGGAGTGAATATATGGGATATCAGGCCCTGCTTGTAAGGATTTAGGACTAGAATCTATAGGGAATATTAAGACTTGCTGGAGTGCAGCAAATATTGTGGCTTATAAAGGCTGCTATAGTTAGGCATCAATGTCTGGCTATGGCAGCCTTTTGTTTTATCCTATATGTTCCTGGCATTAAAAGGGCTGTAAATGGAAAAGTGTCAGAGTATTTTTCCTGGATTGGAGGTTTTCACTTTAATCCATATATGAAAAAGTTGGAATTTTGTAATAAAAGTTATAAAAAAATTATAATTCGTTCATAAGACTTTCACAAGCATGCGTTATAGTATAATATATAATCACTATATAACATGTATTGTCAGGAGGGGCTGAATGAACATTTTATTTTTTCTTACTCCTAAGAGTGAGGTAGCTTACATTAATGAGGATGAGACGCTTCGTCAGGCATTGGAGAAAATGGAGCGCCACAAATATTCTTCTGTGCCGATCATCAATCGTTTCGGGCGGTACATAGGAACTATCACAGAGGGGGATATGCTTTGGGGAATTAAAAATCAGTTTCATCTGAATCTGCAGGAAGCAGAGGATGTTCCTATAATAGCCATTCCAAGGAGGAATGACTACAGGCCGGTACGGGCAGATTCTAAAATGGAGGATATGATAGATAGGGCCCTGTCTCAGAATTTTATTCCGGTTGTGGATGATCAGAAGAATTTTATTGGAATTATTAAGAGGAAGGATATCATTAAGTATTTCTATGATAAGCTGGGGAAAGAGGAAAGGGAGAAGGTTACTGTGCGGGGAAACCGCGTAGTCTTGGCCAGAAGGCAGAAGGAATACTGCCTTTAACACAGAATGAGCAGTGGGAGATGCCAGGATACTTTTTTATGACTATTAACAAGGTGTGATGCATGAAGATTTAGGAGCTGCAGCTGCAGCTCCTTTCATTCATAGTGATGCGCTAATCATGCACATGGAGGTTTTAAAAAGCAACCCTCTGTCTAAATACTGTACCTGACAGCATACTTTTCTGGAAGGTGCTTAAGGTAGTGAAATTACGCAACATATATTCTATTTGGAACTTCTATAAATAACATACATACGGCGCAATTGTTAGATATGCTTAGCTCTGCTTGGAATCTTGGGAGCAAAAGGCATCGTTAGCCAGAGGCTGGATGTTGGCGGTCGGCTTATCAAAAGCTGGATTGAAAGCGTAGAAATTCTTAGAGTCTAGATGCTCTTGGGTAATGCGGACTGCTTCGCCAAAGCGTTGGAAATGGACAATTTCCCGTTCTCTCAAATAGCGGATGGGATCACATACATCGGGATCCTTGACTAAGCGGAGGATATTTTCATAGGTGGCACGAGCTTTTTGTTCTGCTGCCATATCCTCATACAAATCAGTGATGGTATCTCCCTTACATTGAAACTCACATGCATTAAAAGGAACTCCTCCGGCTGCCTGGGGCCAGATCCCAGTTGTGTGGTCAATATAGTAGGGGCCGAAACCAGACTGCTCGATTTCTTCTGGTGTAAGATTCCGAGTAAGCTGATGGATAATAGCTGCTACAATTTCCATATGGGCCAGCTCTTCTGTTCCTATATCAGTAAGAAGAGCTTTGCATTCCTTATAAGGCATGGAATATCTTTGAGACAGATAGCGCATGGAAGCGCCGATTTCCCCATCCGGCCCTCCATATTGGCTCATAATGAACTGTGCCATTTTAGGGTTAGGTGTCTTGATATTGACAGGATACTGAAGTCGCTTTTCATATAACCACATTAGTTCATTCCTCCTTCCCATGGCCATTTTTCTGTAATCCAGCTCCAATAGTTCCCAGGATTAACCTGATTAGCAGTAAGAGGGCCGTACTGGGCTGCATAGGTTTCCACTGCCTGATTCCTCATATCCTTTACCTGTTGATAATAGGCCAGTGCATCTGAATCACAGGGATGAGTATCCAGATAAAGAACGACATCATCCATTGCAAAACTAGCCTGATTAATAACATTCATAAGCTGTTCAGCAGAATTTGGATTAGTTGTAGATTGATAAACAGAATTTACCATTATTGACACCTCCCCATAACAAATGGCAGATCAAGCTCTGGGAAAATAGTACCTCTGAAAAAGCCCATTTCCAGATTATAGGTCTGGTTCCAATGCTGCATGGGCACATATCCTATTCCCACAGGATAACTTTCCACAGGTCCGTTAAATGGCCCTGGGCAAGGCCTCATCTGTGTAGAAGCTGGAGAAACAGAAAGAGAAGGAGCCGGCATATCAGCCTGCATGGGAGAGGATACGCCGCCATGGCATTGCATGGAAGAAGGGGAACTAGAATACATGGAAGTGTCTATACAGGGCTGAAAGCCTGGAGACATATCCGGCTGTCTGCAGCACTGCATGCCTACGGCCATGGGGGCAGACGTCCTAAGGGGTTGGGAACGGTTAAGGTCAGAACGTCTGGAATTCATATAATAATCCATAGGTAGATTACTCCTTTCATTAAGGGAAGAATTTCTAATAATAGTTTATGAAGAGAAGAGAGGGCTGTGAACGATTTTAGTCCTATTCCAGAATTTACTGTGAAAGTCCCGAATCCTTATGGTAGGACTGGCACTCGCTGCGCTGTCCGTACAGTGTCAGAATGCTGTTTTTGCATTTTGTGTGCATCCTTTGACGGATCGCAGTAAACTCCTTTTCATTCATAGTAATGTCTATTCCAAAGAGATGTCTGCTTAGAGAAAACGTTGAAAAAGGGTTCCCAAAAATACGATAATACAGGCTGCACACATTGGGACAGATGGACATAGGATATATTACAAACATGAAAAATAAAGGAGATATAAACAATGTGTTGGATTTGCAGATGTAGTAGAAGATGTGGAAATTGCTGGAGAGGCTGCTGTAGCTGTGGAAATGTATCGTCTGGGAGCTGCGGCTGTGGAAATGTATCCTCCGGTACTTGTATTTGCGGAAATGTATCATCTGGGAGCTGCAGCTGTGGAAACGTATCCTCTGGGACCTGTGTTTGCGGAAATGTATCATCTGGAAACTGCGGCTGTGGAAATGTATCATCTGGAAACTGCGGCTGTGGAAATGTATCCTCTGGGAACTGCGGCTGTGGAAATGTGTCTTCCGGAACTTGTTGCTGCGGTATTTGCCATGAAAGTAACAGAAGGGCATATAGAAACGGCTTTAACAACGGATTCAATGAAGGTTATAATGACGGCTTTTCCAATGGTTGTACTGCCTGTGGTGGAATCAGCCCATATGCAAGTTCAGGCTGCGGACAGCAGGTGAACACGACAGAAGCAGGCGGATGCAGCGAATAATCAGCAGCAATCAAGGTTAATTTTCATAAGAGCATAAAAAAGGCTGCCGGATACCAAAAGCAGAAACATGTTTTCTGTGGGGGCTCCGGCAGCCTCTATGCGATATTACAAAAACAGATAAAAATATAGATATTAAATTTGTGTAAAATTTTGTCACAAATCAGCTTGATTTTTTTTTGATTTCATGGGTATAATAGAGAATATAATAAGAAATACTTAAATATGATAATGAGTTTATGAGCAGTATTAATTGATAATATGTAGCAGGCATACAGCATGAATCAAAAAGTAATGACTCACACCAGGAAGGGAGAGCGTGCATCATGACGAAAGTACGAATCAGCTTTTGGGATATGGATTCTATTATCAGATTTATGGAGATTACGGAAGCATATAGCTACAAAATAGAACTGACCTGTGGAAACTATGTGGTAGATGCAAAATCTATGCTAGCTGTTTTTGCTATGCGCACAGCAAGAAATATTGAATTGCAGATACATAGCAGTCAATGTGATGATTTATTAAAGGATTTAGAAGTATATATGGCTCAGTGGGAGCTTCAGCATGGAAATATGGCTGTCTGCTAAATGTAGACAGCGTTTTTTTATTGCATTGATTGCAAAAGGAGAATAGCGGCTGCCTAACTGCACTCCGGCACAAGTGTGCGTTCTAACGCACACTTTTTTACTATATAGGAAATTACGTCCTATAAGGTAAAACCCCTCTGGGATGCGCACTCTGTGCAAAAGGAAACTGGCTGCTGATGCAGATGCGCTTTAGCGAGAGAGTCCAGCTTGTGGGACTTTTTGTTCTGTTATCAATAGGATTCAGGTGTTAAAAGATGAACTGTACCAGAAGCATATAGCAGACTGTGCCGCCGGCGATAGAAAGCAGCATCTGTTTTTTCCAGAGATGGAGTGCAAGAACAAAAGCAATGGAAATCAACTCAGGAATACCATGACTTCCGGTAAACAAGCTGACATTTTTCAGGCAGTATACTACCAGCAGGCCGAATACAGCAGAAGGAAGTACCATCCCCAGATATCGTATGTATTTTGGAGTAGGCTTTCCTGAAGGAAAAATTAAAAATGGCAGAAAACGGGTTAATATAGTCCCTAGTATTACCATTACGATTGTAATAATCTGCTGAAATAGTGTCATTGCAGTTTTCCTCCTTTTTCGATTGTCCCCCGAAGCAGGGTCAGCATACCAAGCAGGGCAAGCATGGCTGGAATAATAAAGTTTTCCGGTCCAAAGAACAGCAGAGAAAGAAAGGAAAGTCCCAGGCCGATTAGTCCGCTGGTATGCTGCTGTTCTTTCATCCACTGTTCCATAAATATAACAACAAACATAGCAGTCATGACGAAATCCAGACCTTCCGTATTAAAATGAATGAGAGAGCCGAAAATACCTCCCAAGGTCGAACCGGAAAACCAATAAAGCTGATTAAGCAAGGTAACAAAAAACATAAACCAGCCCTTGTCCACATCTTCAGGAATATCAGCAGTATAATTGATAGAGAAGCTTTCGTCACACATTCCATAAATCAGATAGATCTTTTTAAAACCTGTTCCCCTATATTTATCTAGCATGGAAATTCCATAAAATAAATGTCTGGCATTAATCATCAATGTCATGACAAGAGCCTGCAGTGGATTGAATGCACCAAGAAGCAGATTTACAGCCACAAACTCCATGGAGCCTGCAAAAATCGTAAGGCTCATAAACATGGGATACCAGAAACTAAAACCTGACACATTCATATAAATTCCATAGGTCAGTCCTAAAAACCAGAAGCCTGCAAAAATAGGTATGGTATGGGGAAAAGCGGCCTGAAAGGCCCTTTTTAGAATCTTCTTATCTTTCATTACAAATTTCCTCCAGAAGGTATCATTATATATAAGCATTGTCTGTAACAGATAAGCAGTTTTTATCTTATCATAGCTAATTCCTGTAATCAAGTGCATTATATAATAGGGAAAGTTTTAAAAGGAGATAGATAAAGGCCCTGGGATATGTTACAATAAAAAAGAAGCAGAAGTGGGATAATCTGTCCGCAACAGGTCAGAATTTCCCAGGTAAGGAAGAATTTTACTAAAAAAATAAGGGGATAACAGGAGAAAGGATGGGCAAGACTATGGGAAAAGATTGGGAAGAGACAAAACAGGAGCTGGCAAAAACAGCCTTAAAATCAATGGGAAATGCATATGTGCCATATTCTCATTTTCATGTAGGGGCAGCGCTGCTCACAGAAGATGGAACCGTGTATACAGGTGTGAATATTGAAAATTCCTCTTATCCGGCGGCAATCTGTGCAGAACGGACAGCAATTTTTAAGGCTGTGAGTGAAGGTCACAGGAAATTCCAGGCGATTGCAGTCTGCGGCGGTCTAAATGGAAAGGCAGGGGACTATTGTACCCCTTGCGGCATGTGCCGCCAGGTGATGAGAGAATTTTGTGAATCTGGTGATTTTAAAATCCTTCTTGTAAAAGAAGATGGGCCAGTCAAGGAATATACCATAGGAGAACTTCTCCCTTTAAGCTTTGGTCCGGAATCATTAGAGGGATAAAACTTAAAAATAAAAAGGAAGATTTAGGGAAAACTGTCAGTAAGAGAGGTTCATTGACAGTAAAAGGAACTTGAAAAACCACAGCGTCTGTTGTATAATGAGAACAGTTGATGAAGGGAATTGTAATTCCTGGGATGTTCGATACTCTTACTTTTTTTGAACCTACAATATGACATACGGGATTCCAATATTTTCAGGCGGATGTCAGGCCTCCGAATATGCAGTGGAAGGCAGAAGTCTGAGTGAGGTTGCCCACCTAGCAACGCTAGGAGTCAATCGGTAAGAAACGGCATTTTGGGATTACAAAAGATGAAAGCAGCGAGTGATCGCTGCTTTATCTTTTGCTGAAAATATGGTATAATAAGGAAACGTATCTCTTATCATCAACCTGTCGGTTGGTGATATGGCATAATAAGGAAACGTATCTCTTATCATCAACCTGTCGGTTGGTGATATGGTATAATAAGGAAACGTATCTCTTATCATCAACCTGTCGGTTGGTGATATGGTATAATTAAGGAAATGTACGGCTATCATTTTTATTGAGATAATAGTATAGATGTGCGGCCCACTGTCTAGCAGTGTGTCATATGATAAATTTACTTTGGAAACTGGGGGAAAAGAGAGTGAAAAACATTCGTTTTCGTACATATATTTACTGGGGAGTTACGGCCATAGCTGTTGTAGGTATCAGTGTGGCCCTTATCTTTTTGATGATTCATATGGAGAGCTTAAAAAGGTGGATAAGAGTTTTGACAGAAATATTAACCCCTATTATTTATGGAGCAGTTCTGGCCTATCTTCTGAATCCAGTATATAACAGGGTGGCTTCAGCTGTAGAGAGAGTCTGTAAGAACAGGATAAGGGATAAAAAGAAGGTTAGGACAGCTGCCAGAATATGCGGGACTCTGGCCAGCCTTACCTTGCTGATTTTTACTGTGGCTGGCCTTTTATCCATGATGGTTCCTCAGCTTATAACCAGTGTGAAAGGAATCATTGAAACTCTTCCAGCCAGGCTTTCTGATCTGGAGGTATGGCTGGTAAGCTTTTTGTCACCAGATTCAGATAATGCAGAGGTGGCTCTCCAGATTTATAATCAGCTCAGCATTTATGTAGAGGAGTGGGTGGAGAATAAGCTGGCGCCGAATCTGGACAAGATTATCAGTAATGTGTCCAGCGGCTTGTGGAGCGGCCTTATCGTCAATATCTCCACGAAACTTTGGAGTGTAATCATTGCTTTGAAAAATCTGCTTATCGGCATGATCGTTATGGTGTATGTCCTAAATATAAAAGAGACCTTTGAGGCTCAGGGAAAAAAGATCGTCTATGGTATTTTTCCTGTGAAGCTTGCAAATAAGATCATCGAAGAGCTGCGGTTTATCCATAAGGTATTCGGCGGATTTATTATCGGAAAGCTGCTGGATTCTTTGATTATTGGGATTATCTGCTTTGTATGTGTTAATCTGATGAACATGCCCTATGCCCTTTTAGTCAGTGTTATTGTAGGAGCGACTAACATAATTCCTTTTTTTGGTCCATTTATCGGAGCAGTTCCAAGTGCTTTTCTAATTCTTCTTGTGAGCCCGATGAAGTGCCTTTATTTTCTGATTTTTATCCTTCTTCTCCAACAGTTTGACGGCAATATTCTGGGACCAAAGATACTGGGAGATTCCACAGGACTTCAGAGCTTTTGGGTACTCTTTTCTATTCTGCTTTTTGGAGGTCTGTTTGGCTTTGTAGGAATGATTATCGGTGTTCCTGCATTTGCAGTTATTTACCGCCTTATGAAAGAAGGAATTGAAGCCTGTCTTTATAAAAAACAATTATCTGGTAATACAGACGATTATCGCGGATTAAATTATATTGATGAAGAAAAGAAGACATATGTAAGGGACTAGAGGATATATGAAAAAAAAGGGGATTGTACGGAGTAGCAAAAGGCGAAGGCTGGTGAAAAGGGGACAGAGGATAAGGGCTTCGAAGGCATGGCAGTTTCTGATATGGGTCTTTTCTATACCTGTTCTTGTAATTGTATTGATGATCATTATTGTATGTAATGATAAGGAAAATGAAGGGATTTCTAGGGCGCAGGCCAGCAAGGCGGCAGCTCTTGCCATGGCTTCTAGAAAGGAATGTGAAGAGCTTGAAAAGGGGTTGATGCGATCACATTTTTCTGAAGGTTCTCGTTCTGCCTGGTATGTGAAATATATGGATTATCTCTACGAAAACGGATATCTGATAGAAGAAATAACGCCTCCTGATACGAAGGAAGCACAGGGTTATTTTACCTATGAAGAGGCAGAACACCTGGCTGAAGCCGTATCAGAGGATCTGAAAAAGAAAATCCATGTTACAAACAGAAACCGGAAAAAGCCGATTTCTATCGATGAATGGTGGATGCTTTATGAGGCTATTTTGGACGAAATACAGGGGGAAAACAGGGTAGAGGAAAAGGAATTGGTGATTTATGGCACGCCTTTAAATATGAAAACTGCTCCGGCATGGGCAGCTTATACCAATGAAGGAACGATTGGCTTTGAGGGCTTGGCATTGGATCGGTATATTGATTGTCGGATTAGCTGCCTTGTGAGAGACGGAGAACTTGTGAGGATTAAGGGCCTGATATCAGAACAGGTGGTTTATGAAAATGTGTGGATGGAAAAGGCAGAGGGCAAAGACTCAGACTGTCTTGTGTATGTGGGAAACATTACAAAGGAATTACATACAGGCCTTGATGAAAATGAGCTCCAGGAAATGTACAGTAATATCGTAGATATTACATTGGATAAAGGCAAGGTTAAAAAGATTGTCGTAAAAAAAGACAGGGTGTCAGGCCGGGTTCTCGCAGTAAAGGAGAATGGCATTGAGATTGAAGGCCGTGGGTGGCTTCCCTTGAGCTCGAAGTTTCAAGTTTTTAAGGTATACAATGGCTTTGAAAGAAAAAGGCTTTCAGATATTTTAGTAGGATATGATATACAGGAATTTGTCCTGTCAGAGGGAAAGATTGATGCAGTCCTGATCGTCCGGGCATTTGATCTGAGGAATATCAGGGTTTTGATTACAGATATGAATACTCAGTCAGAGTTCCACCAAAGCTTGACGTTCACATCCCAGGGAGCGATGGAGATTTTGTGGGGAGATGGGAAAGAGGAAAGGCTAGAACCTGGAGTCAGCGTTACCTTGACAGGTGAGGACACAAGGCTGGAGTTAGGAAGAGTTCTGATTAGACCTGAGGATGGACAGGAAATTATAGTTCAGGAACTGAAGAAGGGACATGGTATTCCATCCTATGGAGGTCATCTTGAGGTGGCAAGGGAAGATGGGAATAGTCTTTCACTGGTAAATGAGGTTTATGTGGAGGATTATTTAAAAAGGGTGGTTCCTAGTGAAATGATTCCCAGCTATGAGATGGAGGCACTAAAAGCTCAGGCTGTGTGCGCCAGGACCTTTGCTTATGAGCAGATCCAAGCAAACCGCTACAGCCAGTATGGGGCCCATGTGGATGATAGCAATAATTCCCAGGTATATAATAATGCAGAACAAAATCCTAATACAGACAGAGCGGTAGAGGAGACACAGGGAGAAATACTTACTTACTATGGAGAACCGATTACGGCTTTTTATTTCTCTACTTCCTGTGGGACGACAACAGACGGGGCCCTGTGGGGAGGGAATGCAGAAGATTTTCCCTATTTAAAAAGCGTTTCCCTTCAAGATGACAGAAAAGTTTTCAGCTTGCAGGACAATTATTTTTTCAGCCAATTCATTAAAAATAAGGAAATCCCTTCTTATGATTCGGGCTTTCCCTTCTATCGCTGGGAGATGACTACCACCAATCGGATTCTAGAGGAAAAGATTACTGGAATCGGCAATATTACTGGAATGCAGGTAACGGAGCGGGGAGCTGGAGGGATTGTAAAGGAGTTGGAGATTACAGGAACCGTAGGTAAAAAATCTATAAGGGGGCATGGCCAGATATGCTCTTTGCTGGGAAATGATGCAGTAGAATTAATCCGAAAGGATGGAAAAAAGGTAAGATGGGATGTTCTGCCCAGCGCGTTCTTTGCAGTGGAGGGGAATGGAAAGACCTTTCACATTTATGGTGGAGGCTTTGGCCATGGCCTAGGCATGAGCCAGAACGGTGCCCAGGGAATGGCTAAAACGGGGCATACCTATAGAGAAATTCTTGAATTTTTCTATGACGGTGCAGAGATTACAGAGATTTTATGGGGAGAGTAGAGGGATAAAATTGTCGTGAACGAAGAAGTGTCAGAATCTTTCGATGATTTTGTACCCAGGAGATTTTAAGGGTCCTGTAGGAACAAAAGCATTCTAACACCTTCTAACACGTTCCATTTTTGCTGGGAGTTTGAGTATGGAAAATGTTAGAAAGGATATTTTATTAGCACTCATTTAAAATGAGTGCTAATTTTTGTTGACATTTAGGAATGGGAGTATTACAATAACATATGTAGATGCTCTTAGGACAACAGGAATATAAAAAGAAAGAATATGTTATAGAAAAAAGCAGATGTCCAAAAGGCAGAGCAGAGAAAAGAAATCGTAGAAAGTAAAACAATAAAAGAATATCATAAGGAGTGATTGGTTATGGCAACGAGGACAGGAAGCTTATCCATTAACAGTGAGAACATTTTTCCTATTATTAAAAAATGGCTTTATTCAGACCATGATATTTTTTACCGTGAGCTGGTAAGTAATGGCTGCGATGCAATTACAAAGCTGAAGAAGCTGGCATTAATCGGAGAGTATGAGCAGCCGGAGGATGTAGAGTATAAGCTGGAGATTTCAGTTAATCCAAAGGAAAAGACCATTCGGATTGTGGACAATGGCATCGGTATGACAGAGGAAGAAGTGGAGGAGTATATTAATCAGATTGCTTTTTCCGGCGCCCAGGATTTTCTGGAAAAATATAAGGACAAGGCAAATGAGGATCAGATTATCGGACACTTCGGACTGGGCTTCTATTCTGCTTTCATGGTAGCGGACAAGGTATGTATTGACACTCTTTCCTACAAGGAGGGAGCGAAACCGGTTCACTGGGAGTCAGAGGGCGGTACGGAATTTGAAATGGGTGAAGGGGATAGAGAGCAGACAGGAACTGCCATTACCCTTTATCTGAATGAAGACAGTGTGGAATTTGCCAATGAGTACCGGGCCAAAGAGGTTCTGGATAAGTATTGTTCCTTTATGCCAGTGCCGATTTTCCTGAAAAATGAGACAGCTGAGCAGGAATATGAAACCATTGAAAAGGATGAGCTGACAGATAAGGACACCATTGTTGAGACGATCATAGAAGAGGCAAAGACAGAAGAAAAGGAAAATGAAAATGGTGAGAAGGAAATCGTGGAGGTTTCTCCTGCCTCAGAGAAGTACAAGATTTTAAAACGCCCAGTTGCATTGAATGATATTTCCCCATTGTGGAATAAACATCCTAATGAATGTACAGAAGAGGAATATCGGACGTTTTACCGCAAGGTATTCATGGACTTTAAGGAGCCATTGTTCTGGATCCATCTGAATATGGATTATCCTTTCAATTTAAAAGGAATTCTGTATTTCCCAAAGATCAATACAGAATATGATACCATTGAGGGAACCATTAAGCTCTATAATAATCAGGTGTTCATTGCAGATAATATCAAAGAGGTCATTCCAGAATATTTGCTGCTTTTAAAGGGTGTGATCGATTGTCCGGACCTGCCTTTAAATGTTTCCAGAAGCGCTTTGCAGAATGACGGCTTTGTAAAGAAGATTTCTGATTATATCAGCAAAAAAGTAGCGGATAAGCTGTCTGGTATGTGTAAGACTGACAGGGAAAACTACGAGAAATATTGGGATGATATCAGCCCATTTATTAAATTTGGCTGTATTAAGGATGAGAAGTTTGCAGAGAAGATAAATGACTATATCCTCTTTAAAGACTTGGGAGGCAAATATCTGACTTTAAAAGACTGTTTGGAGGCTAATAAGGAAAAGCACGAAAACCAGATTTTCTATGTGACCGATGAAAAAGAGCAGAGCCAGTATATCAATATGTTTAAGAAAGAGGGATTGGATGCTGTCATCTTAAAGCATAACATTGACAGCCCCTTTATCAATCATCTGGAGCAGAAAAATGAAAATTTGAAATTCCTCCGCATTGATGCTGATCTGAATGACATCTTTAAGGAGGAAGTAAAGGAAGAAGACAAAGAGGCTTTAAAAGCAGATATGGACAAGCTGACTGAGATTTTCCGCAAAGCTCTGTCCATGGATAAGCTGGAGGTAAAGGTTGAAAAATTAAAGGACGCTCAGATGGCATCCATGATTACAGTTTCCGAAGAATCCAGAAGGATGCAGGATATGATGAAAATGTATGGCATGTACGGCATGGATCCTTCCATGTTTGGCAATACAGGAGAGACTTTGGTGCTGAATTTGAATCATCCACTTGTACAATATGTGCTGGGCCACGGAGAAGATGAGAATGCATCGAAAATATGCAGCCAGCTGTATGACCTGGCAAAGTTAAGCCATGGAAGCCTGACTCCAGAGCGCATGACTGAATTTATTACACGTACAAATGAAATTATGATGATGATAAGGTCCGAATGACGGAAGAAAAGCAGCAAAATCTGAATAATGGAACAAAAGCCCCAGAATCTGGATGACAGAGCCGCAGCCCTAGAATCCAGATAATGGGAGCATGGCACCAGAGTCAAGGAAAAGGAATCTGCGTAATAGAGCAAAAGCAGCATAACCAAAGGGAAAAATCTGTATAAAAGAGCGGGATAATATGGCTGCTCATGGGAAAAAGAACATGAATACAGTTGCAGAAAAGACAAAGCCTGTTGTGGGCAAAGCTTCAAAATCAGGTTTGATGACAGAGGGAAGTATCTGGAAGGGAATCCTCTTTTTCTCTGTCCCACTGATTTTAGGAAATCTGCTCCAGCAAATGTACAATACCGTAGATTCTATCATTGTAGGTAATTATGTGGGAAGCAATGCACTGGCGGCAGTGGGCTCCAGTACATCTTTAATCAATCTTCTGATTGCCTTTAGCCAGGGGGCGGCAGCAGGAGCCGGCGTTGTGGCCGCTCAGTTTTTAGGCGCAAAAAATAAAAGGGGCGTCCGGTCCTCAGTTCATACGGCTCTAGCTATTTCCATACTTTTAGGGTTGTTTTTGACAGCTGCTGGAATTATTTTCAGCCCTTTTCTGCTGAAATGGATGAGAACGCCAGAAGAGGTAATGAAGGAATCTATTGTTTACCTCCGAATTTATTTTGGAGGAGTGATTTTTAATGTAGTTTATAATATGGCTGCTGGAATTTTAAATGCAGCTGGCAATTCGAAGCGCTCCCTTCTGTATCTGGCAACGGCTTCCTTTACTAACATCTTTCTTGATTTGCTGTTAATCCGAGGATTCCATATGGGAGTAGAGGGAGCCGCGATTGCCACAGACTTAAGCCAGGCCCTTTCCTGTGCCCTTGCCCTGATGTTTTTAATACGGGTTCCAGAAGATTATCAGATAGATCCAAAGGAGATTGGGATTGAAAAAGATATGGCGCTTCGGATTATTCGGATCGGACTTCCGACTGGAATCCAGAACATGGTGATTTCCTTTTCCAATGTGCTGGTACAGTCTAGTGTAAATGATTTTGGCACAAAAGCGATGGCTGGCTTTGGAGCCTACATAAAAATTGACGGTTTTAATATCCTGCCAGTCATGAGTTTTAGCATGGCAGTAACCACTTTTACAGGGCAGAATTATGGTGCTGGAAGGAGTGACCGCGTAAGAAAGGGGATGTGGGTGACCCTGGCAATGGGACTGATTTATACGGTTTTCACAGGAGTATTGCTGATTGTCTTTTCTTATCCTCTGATACGTCTGTTCAATGACGATCCTGAAGTTATTGCATATGGTATTCTGGCAACCAGGTATTTCTGCCCTTTCTATTTCCTGCTGAGCATTATGCATGCTCTAGCAGGAACTGTAAGGGGAACCGGAAAAACCATGCCTCCTATGTTGATTCTCCTGTTTTCTCTTTGTGTATTTCGTGTTGGATGGATATGGTTTGCAGTGCCTTTATTTGATACGATTGATGGCGTTTATATATTATATCCCATATCCTGGCTCCTGGGCATGGTTTTGATGGCTCTATATACCTGGAAGGGGAAATGGATGGAATCCCAATCAATTTGAAAAAAAGCAACATTGTTATGATATCTTATCCATACCACTCATGTAATGCATCTCTACCGGCGGCTGCCAGTCTGCTGCTGTTCTCAGACTGGCTTTTTTCCAGCCGCTGTTTTTTCTGCTTTTCCTTCTGTTTCAGCTGTTCAATCTGTTTTCTCAGCTCCTGTATTTCCTTTTCCAACTTTTGAGCTTTTTCTTCATCGTGTTCCTGGACTGCTTTTTTCTTCTCATTGTTTAATTGCTGGAGCTTTTGTTCAAGCGCTTTTATCCGGGGATTAGTGCTGCCATTAGATAGGTCTGCACCTGTTGCCAGAGGATTCTGGCCAGTAGCGTTGACGTTCATACTCATATAATTCACCTTACCTTTCTTTTTTCAGCCTGTTTCCAGATGCACTCTTTTAAAGACTGCCTGAAAACTTCTCTTCTACACTTTCCAGAACAGCCTTAATAAATTTACATGTCTGCTGATGTAGATACCTCCATAAATGAAAGCAGATTAGTTTTTATGCCTATGACTAATTTCACAATCACCAGGGGCTTCCTAAATGGACTCCACGGTCATTCATGCTTTATCCTTTTATAGTATAGCACCTGCCATATTCTGCTTCAACCATTTTGACGTGAAATGTCATCTGGATGTTGTGAAAGGAGAAAAAGCAGATTGAGCTTAAACCTGCCATTGGATACCATGGTTTCCATAATTCCCTGATTCCTGTCCATGACTGCCTTGATATTAGAAAGACCTGTTCCATATTCAGGTTCTTGATTCAAGGCTTCATCACAAGCGTTTTCTATGGATAAGAGGTAGAAATTTCCTTTTTTCTTACCTATTATAAGGATGAATTTTTTCTCCTCTGCAATATCATCATTTGCCCTTATGGCATTGTCCATTCCATTGGAAAAGACGATACACCAGTCCACATCACTGATGCTGCTGTGATCAGGAAGCCTTAATTCCCATTGGAGGGAAATATGTTTCTGCTGTGCAATGGCAAATTTGGAGCCTAGCAAGGCATCTACAGCAGGATTGCCAATGTGGACAGGATAAGATAAACTTGAGGAAAGCGGCTCCAGATTTGCCAAATAGTTATACGCCTGTTTGGTGCAGCCTTCTTTTAGGAGCCCAGACAGGACAGTCAAGTGGTTTTTAATATCATGGCGGAAAGAGCGAGTCTGTTCTTCCCGAAGCCTGGCCTCCAGAATATACGTCTCCTGTACTTTGGCCTGCTGCTTTAGCAGCTGGAGCGCTTGTTCCTTTAAAAGAGATTTTGTAAGCCTTTTCCAGGCAGTAAGGAGGAAGAAAAGAGAGAAGGAGGCAAAAAGCTGGAGAAATAAGAGCTCCATATGATTTACGACTGGAAAGATTATACCTAGTTCACGGTCTGCTATAACGGTATTGCCATAAATCATATCCCGAATGGCCCGCTCTACAAGGGAAATATATAAAACAGGAAGGACAAAGACCAGGGATATAAGGCGGCAGCTTGTCATCATACTGCTGTGGAAATATTTCAGAATGAGGGCAAGGAAAAAAATGATAAGCAATAATCTGAAAATTTCCTGCATTATATCAAAATACAAAAAGGCTGTATGGGGGGGGATTATGGAAGCAATCCAGAAGAAAAACAAGCGCCCGATTCCATCAGAGATACTGGAAACAGAGGTAATCAAAGCAGCAGCAATGAAGGATTGTATCCACGCTCCCCTTAACAGAATATTTCCAAACAAGGAGAACAGAAGGATTTCCAGAAAGAGGCTTGATATGCCAGTTATGTTTCCTCTTGTTTCCAACATAAATAAAAGAGCAGCTGCCAGAGCATAAAGGATTCCCCGGTGCAGTTTCCAGCGGTATCCGGAGTAACGGCAGAAAAAATACAAGGAAATGATTGGCGCAAGACAGCAGTAAAGAAAACGGGTTATGAAGGTTTGCAAGTTCAAAGGTGTTCACCGCCTTTCATATATTGAAGCATGGTTTCCATGAAACTCTGACGCTGAAGCCTGGAAACAGGAATCCTTTCTCCTGTTTCCAGTATAATTTCTCCGCCAGCATATTCCTGCAGATAGTCTGGATTTATCAGATAGCTGCGATGGCATTTAATAAAATGGGGGCTTATCTGCTGTTCCAGTTCCTTCATCTTACCATAATATTCAATGACTCCGGTTTTCGTATGAAGATAGATTTTTCGGTTAATGACTTCGCAATAGGAGATGTCTTTTAGCTTTATTGTCCTGCACCAGTTGGGCGTATGGATAAAAAGACATTTGTCTTTTTCTTCCTTGAGGCGTTTTAATGTACGCTTCAGAGCTCGTTCTAAGCGGCCCTCATCAACAGGCTTGCAGATATAATCCACTGCCTCCAGCTCAAAAACCTCCGGCATATATTCCTTCAGGATTGTTACAAAAATAAGGGCACAGGCAGGAGAAAGCTGCCGCAATTTTTTCGCCAGTGCAATTCCATCCAAACCAGGCATCCGAATATCCAAAAAAATCAGATCAAAATCCAGCGAGGAATCTAGCAGATGGGAAGAGTCCAGATAGCAGGAAATGCAGAAGTTTTCCTTCCACAGTGTAAGCTTCTCTGATATCATATCCTTAAGAAGGTCACACATCATGGCCTCGTCGTCACAAACAGCGATTTTTATCATAATCAGTTGTCCACCTCACAAAATTCAACTCCAAAGAAATGTATCCCTCATCTTCCCAATGTTTCTTCATCCGCTGAAAGGGAAGGAAGTATACATTGCTCTTTTAATCATACACGGATTCCTCAGTTTTTCAATAAAAATATGCTCATAATTTTCTGTACAGAAAATGGGAATTAAGGTATAATAAGGAAACGTAATCCTAATCATTAACCTATCGGCTAATAACATGGAATAATAAGGAAACGTAACCCTAATCATTAACCGATAGGTTAATAATATGGTATAATAAAAGAAACGATCTCTAATCATTAACTTAGCGGTTAATAGGCTCGTATAATAACGGTATATAGTAACGGAAATGTATCTCACATCAATTGGCAGTTGGCCATATGGGATAATATTGCCAGAAATTATGGCAGGCTTTGGAGGAGGTATAATGGGAAACAAGGAAGAAAAAAGAATTAGGGGAATCCGAATACGCACAGTGAATTATGCCATGGTTCTGGCAGCCTGTATTTTATACTTGTTGATTATCTATGCAACGGCTCAGGTCTGGATGAGATATGAAGCTCTGGTTTCAGCAGCAGAGGACTATTTTGTCTGTGAGGAAAGGGCGAGCCATGTGAGGGAAGGCTCGGATTATCTCACCTCTCAGGTGCGGCTCTATGCGGTTACCATGGATCCAAAATATGTGGAAGAATATTTTACGGAGCTGCATACAACCAGACGGCGAGAAAATGCACTAGAGTCCCTGGTAGAAGAAAATATCAGCCAGGAGGCCTATAATATCCTCTATACGGCGCTGGAACATTCTAACAGGCTGATGGAAAGAGAAATTTATGCCATGAAGCTGATTTCCACAGCCAAGGGATATGATATGGCAGATTTCCCGGAAGAGATACAGTCGATAGAACTTATGGCAGAGGATGCTGCTCTCATCCCGGAGAAAATGATAGAGAAAGCAGAAGATATGCTGTTTGGCCCGGAATATGGAGCTGAAAAAGATCTGATCAGAGGTCAGATTTCAGAGTTCTTGGCTTATACAGTGGAGACTACCAGGCAGAATCAGATTAAAAGCTTTTCCCATTTGAGTGCTATTATCCTTCGGCAGAGGGTTTATATCAGCATTTTGTTCATACTCAATATTATAACTTTTATTATGGTAATCCAATTGATCATAAGGCCTCTTCATGTATATATTAGATGTATTAAAGAGGATAAGAGGCTGGAAATAACTGGTTCCTATGAATTTCGATATTTGGCCCTCACCTATAATGATATTTATGAAATCAATGCAGCTAACGAGGCTATGCTTCGCCGCAGGGCTGACTATGATCCTCTGACAGGAGTTATCAATCGAGGAGCTTTTGAACAATTACATAAGGCTCTGAGGAAGCGGGCCATTTCCGTAGCTTTGATGATCGTTGATGTGGATAAGTTTAAAGAAGTGAATGACAAATACGGACATGTCACAGGGGACAAGGTTCTTCAGAAGGTAGCCGGAATCTTGAAAAGAAACTTCCGCCCTCAAGACTTTGTGGCAAGAATCGGAGGAGATGAGTTTGCTGTAATCATGACAGACATTGCTTTGGAGCAGGAGACCGTAATTCAGGAAAAGGTGGAGAAAATGAATGAGGAATTGAAGGCTCCTCAGGATGGTCTGCCTGCTGTATCCTTAAGTGTAGGCGCAGCCCTGTCTGAGAGCGGCTTTTCCGATGATCTTTATCGAAAAGCAGATAGTGCCCTTTATCGAGTAAAGGAGAATGGGAGATGTGGCTGTGCTATTTTTGATGAAAGGATAGATGTAATCCGCGGGTGATATATGTTTAAATGCCTTTTATGGACAAGAGAGGGACTGTTGCAAAACGAATATCTTATACAATATATAAGAAATACTGAGATTTTTATATTATATTTTGTATAAAACGATTGTTCTGCAACCGTCCCGTTTTTTTGCAAAAAAGTCAGAATATTCTGGCTTTTTCTGGATTGATCGTTTTGCATATCTGAATTTTTATTAGGAAGATTTGTTTACGATATTGGGTAGGGATTGCCTTTTTTTGATGGAAGGGCTTTGTAAAGAAAAGATCCAGGGAGTGGCCATTGTACGACCTGTCTGAGGATTGTGTTAAAGGATAAATGATATGGTTGGTTTAAAGGCCATAGAGGACATAGATCTGGCAAAGGGGTGTTTGTAGTCGGAGATCAGGTTCGGATTATGTCTAGTAAATGATGTCTATGAAGTATTTGCGGAACATAATAATAGGAAAAAGAGAAGAGATTGCAGATATTGTATGTGAGAAGGGCGAAGATGACGGTGTATTCTTTGAACGGGAGTGGATGGGACTTTTAGACAGCCTGCAGATTGACCAAAATCGAGAGTAAAAATTTGTGAACTTTTTTCCATTAAAAAACATTGTGATTTAGAGCAATATATGATAGAATTTTTGTGAAATCGATTACATAAGAAGAGAGAAAATATAGGATTTAAAGCAACTCCTGTTAAAAAGCAGGTAGTCGGAGGATAGAATGGATAAAAAGATCATTTTTTTAGATATTGATGGAACTTTAACAGAACCAGGAAGCAATGAGCCTCCGGAATCTGCATTAAAGGCCATAAAAAGGGCCAGGGAAAAAGGACATTATGTCTTTCTTTGTACAGGGAGAAACTATGATATGCTGTCGCCTTTGCTTTCATACGGATTTGATGGAGTGGTGGGCAGCTCCGGCGGCTATATCCAATGTGGGGAAAAGGTTATATATGACTGTCCCATGACAGAGGAGCAGAAAATAAGAGCTATGAATATCCTTGAAAAAAATGGGATATTTCGTACAATAGAATGCAGAAACGGATCCTATACAGACAAAGGCTTTAAGGAGTTTTTAAAGGAAAATGCAAGGGAAGGGAGCAACAGTGAGCTGCTGCGATGGAGACAGCAGATTGAAAAGTCTCTGCACATTCTTCCAATGGAAGCTTATGAAGGCCAGCCAGTTTATAAGATTGTGATTATGAGCAGCAGCATGGAGCAGCTTAGGGAACCAAGGGAAGTTCTTGAGAGAGAATTTTCCTTCTGCATTCAGGATGCAGATAGATACGGCTTTATTAATGGAGAACTGGTGAATAAACAGTTTGACAAAGGACAAGGGGTGGAGCGCGTCTGCAACTATCTTCAGATTCCTGTCATAGATACGGTCGCTTTTGGAGATAGTATGAATGATAGGGAAATGATGGAGACTGCAGGATTAAGCATCTGTATGGCCAATGGCAGCGAGGAGCTGAAAAAGCTGGCAGATGATATTTGTCCAACTGTGAAGCAGGGTGGGATTTATCATGCCTTTATTAAGCATCATTTGATTTAATTCCGTCAAATGTAACAAAAAAATAGGAAAAAAATTGGATAAAATGCCGATTTACACAAAGAATAAAGGATTATATAATAGTGAAATCAGATGTAAACGATTTCACATAATAAAAGGGAATAAAATGATTTGGGAGGAATAATGAAAGATGAAAAATTTTAGTTATGTAGTTAAGGATGAAGTGGGCATTCATGCAAGACCTGCAGGACTCCTGGTGAAAGAAGCTAAAAAGTATGAAAGTAAAATTGTTATTTCCAAGGATGGAAAAAAAGCAGATGCAGGAAAGCTGATGGCAGTGATGAGCTTGGGCGTAAAATGCGGGCAGACCGTTGAAGTTGAGGTTGAAGGAGCTGACGAGGATACGGCTTTCGAAGGGATTAAGGCATTTTTTGAAAATAATCTTTAAAATATAAAAGAGAAAGAAGAGGGAGCGGTGCGGGGGATGTTATCTTTCGCAGCGCTTTTTTGTTATATTTGCTTTTGCTATATAGAGTCCTCCGGATTTTCCTATAAACCTTCATGCGCACACTTTTTATTCCATAGGGTCCGGGTATTAAGAATCATCATTTTAGGAGGAGGCTTATTATTTATGTTAAAATTTACAGGAAAGTCAGTGTATAAAGGAATTATTATGGGGCCAGTGGTAGTCCTTAAAAACACAGATTCACAGGTAAAAAGAAAAAGGATAGAAGATACTGCTGCAGAGCTGGAACGTCTGAGCGCAGCTAGTGAAAAGGCCATGGAGCAGCTTCAGGAATTATATGATAAGGCAGTTAGGGAAGTGGGGGAAGCCAGTGCTGCTATTTTTGAAGTGCACCAGATGATGCTGGAGGATGAGGACTATTTGGATGCCATCCGCAATATGATTGAAAATGAAATGGTAAATGCAGAGTATGCCGTAGCCATGACAGGAGATAACTTTGCTGAGATGTTTGCAGGCATGGATGATGACTATATGAAAGCAAGGGCGGCCGATGTAAGGGACATTTCTAACCGTCTGATCCGTAACCTGGATGGAAGCCGGGAGATAGACTTTCACTCCATGACTCCTTCTATTATTGTTGCAGATGATTTAAGTCCCAGTGAGACGATTCAGATGGATAAGGAAAAGATTCTGGCCTTTGTTACGGTTCATGGCTCCTCCAATTCCCACACATCAATCCTGGCTCGCATGATGAATATCCCGGCAATGATTGGCGTACCGTTGAATCTGGAGGAAATCCAGAATGGGATGATAGCAGTTGTAGATGCATTCCGGGATGAAGTAATCTTCCAGCCAGATGAGGAAACCTGTGAGAAGGTGCAGAAAAAAATCGAAGAAGAGCAGGAAAAGCTTCAGCTTCTGGAAACCTTAAAGGGAAAGGAAAACGTTACTCTTGATGGGAGAAAAATCAGCATTTATGCTAATATCGGCAGTGTAAGCGATATGGGCTATGTATTAAAAAATGATGCAGGAGGAATCGGCCTGTTCCGCAGCGAATTTTTGTATCTGGGCAGAGATGATTTCCCCACAGAGGAAGAGCAATTTCAGGCCTACCGCCAGGTTGCCCAGACCATGGCAGATAAAAAGGTTATTATCCGGACTCTGGATATCGGCGCAGACAAACAGGTGGATTATTTTAATCTGGGAAAGGAAGATAATCCTGCTATGGGATACAGGGCAATCCGCATATGCCTGAAACAGCCAGATATTTTTAAGACTCAGCTTCGTGCCCTTTTCCGGGCATCGGTTTATGGCAAGATCGCCATTATGTATCCGATGATTACTTCTGTGGAAGAAGTAGAAAAAATATATGAAATCGTGGAAGAGGTAAAAAAAGAGCTGGAAGAGGGGGAGATTCCTTATAAGGTTCCAGAGCAGGGAATCATGATTGAGACTCCGGCAGCAGCGATTATCAGCGATGAGCTGGCAGAGATTGTAGATTTCTTCAGCATAGGAACGAACGATTTGACACAATATACATTAGCAATTGACAGGCAGAACGACAGGCTGAGTGATTTTTATAATCCTCATCATAAAGCGATTCTGCGGATGATCCAGATGGTGGTTGACAATGCCCACAAATGTGGAAAATGGGCAGGAATCTGTGGAGAGCTTGGAGCAGATATGGCTCTGACAAAAGAATTTATCCGCATGGGTGTGGATGAGCTGTCAGTAGCTCCGTCTATGATATTGAAGATCAGAAAGCAGGTACGGGAGATGTCCCTAGAATAGGATGAGTCTCAGAAATTCCGGCAGCAGGGCCAGGCGTAGATTCGGTTGTGGCCCTGCTTTTTTCTTATTCTGTAAGATTAAGGTGTCAAAAGGGCCATTGAAGGGAAAGGTGTCAGAACATCTTTGCAGTTTCAGAGCCAGGGAATTCAGACACTTTTCCTAAGTTTAGCAGTTTTGGAGCTGTATGATCTAAGTGTTGTATGAATTAAAGATGAAACGAGGATGAATGGTTATGGGTAAAAATGGAAAGAAGCTGAAAAAGAGGGCTTCGGAAATGGTGCGGATGGATAATAAGCTAGGAGCAGGAGGGCCAAAGAAAGGGAAAGAGGCAGAGAAGGGAAAGGCAATTGAAGAAAAAACAGAAGCAGTAAAAACAGCAGTGGCTGAAGAAATGACAGAAGCAGTAAAAACAGCAGGAACTAAAGAAATGATAGAAGCAGCTAGGACAGCAGGAACTGAAGAAATGACAAATACGGTTAAGGCTGCAGCTGAAGAAAGAATAGAAACCGTTAAGGCAGCGGCAGTCGAAGAGATAACAGAAAAGGATAAAGCAGTAGGGAAGGATAGGGAAATCCAAAAAGAGAGACCATACAGAGCGCGTTTTGACAGGCATTTTGATGAACTGAAGTGGCTGTATATGGAGCTATATGATAATAGCTCTATGTTTGCAGAATTATGTAATAATCTGGAACAGTTTTATGGCGAGAGAAAAGGTGAGCTGAAGGCCCTGGACATTAAGCGTGAGGAGCATCCGGATTGGTATAAGCAGAATGATATGCTGGGCATGATGTTTTATATTGACAATTTTGCCGGCAACATGAAGGGTGTGGAGTCAAAGCTGGAATATCTGGAAAAGTCTAATGTGAATTATATCCACCTTATGCCGTTTTTGGATACGCCTGAGGGACGTTCAGATGGAGGCTATGCTGTATCGGATTTCCGGAAAGTGCAAGAAAAGCTAGGGTCTATGGAGGATTTGGAGAGCTTGACAGAAGCCTGCCATAAAAAGAATATAAATGTGTGTATGGATTTTGTGATGAATCATACTTCAGAAGATCACGAATGGGCACAGAGGGCAAGATGGGGAGAAGGAGAATATATGAGTCGTTATTTCTTTTTTGACAATTACTCCATTCCCAATATGTACGAAAAAACAGTGCCTCAGGTATTCCCAACCACAGCTCCTGGAAATTTTACATGGCTTCCGGATGCAGGACATTTTGTCATGACATCCTTTTATCCCTATCAGTGGGATCTGAATTATAAAAATCCCAGGGTATTTAATGAGATGATGTATAATTTCCTGTTTTTGGCGAACAAAGGAATTGACATTGTCCGCATTGATGCAGTTCCCTATATCTGGAAGGAGCTGAATACTCAGTGCAGGAACCTGCCTCAGGTTCATACGATTGTACGCATGATGAGAATTATCAGTGAAATCGTGTGCCCAGGAGTCCTTCTTTTGGGAGAGGTGGTTATGGAGCCGGAAAAGGTAGTTCCTTATTTTGGAACAGTGGAAAAGCCAGAATGCCATATGCTTTATAATGTAACGACTATGGCCACCACATGGCATACAGTAGCGACCAGGAACATAAAGCTTTTGAAGCAGCAGCTTGATATTATAAATAATCTGCCCAAGGAATATGTATTTTTGAATTATCTGCGCTGCCATGATGACATCGGCTGGGGACTGGATTATCCTTCACTGGCAAAGGACGGTATGGAGGAACGGGCCCATAAAAAATATCTGAATGATTATTTTCAGGGATATGTCGGAGAGAGCTGCAGCCGGGGAGAGCTTTATAATGCAGATCCAGTAACTGGAGACGCCCGTTTCTGCGGAACTACAGCGTCCATGTGCGGAATTGAAAAAGCTGGTTTTGAACAGGATGAAAAGGCGATGGAAAAGGCCATCCAGCTTGATGTTATGCTCCATGGATATATGTTTATGCAGTCAGGGATTCCTGTTCTTTACAGCGGAGATGAGATAGGTCAGGTGAATGATTATACGTATAAGGAAGACCCGGTTAAAGCAGCCGATTCCCGGTACATCCACAGGGGAGTTATGAACTGGAAGCTGGCAGAAAACATTGCGGATATGGAGACAGTAGAAGGAAGAATATCTAAACGCCTGTCCCAGCTTGAGGAAATCAGGAAAAGGGAAAAGGCCTTTGTATCCTACGCAGATACATGGACAATGGATACATGGGATGAGGCAGTCCTGTGTATTGGAAGATATTATGATGGGGATAAAATCCTGGGTCTCTTTAATTTTAGCGAGAATGACAGAACTGCCTGGATTAATGAAGAGGATGGGGAGTATGTTGATCTGATTTCCGGAAAGGTAATGGAAGCAAAGGGAGTGGATATTCCAGCCTATGGATTTTATTACCTGAAGAAGAAAGGCTGAAAAGGGTAATAGTACCATGAACATTGGAGAGATTGCAAAACTGGCGGGAGTTTCCAATGCTGCGGTTTCCCGTTATTTTAATAATGGCTATATATCAGAGGAAAAGCGGGAGGCAATCCGCCGAGTGGTGGAAGAAACCGGATACCGGCCATCCATTCAAGCTCAGACACTGCGGACAAAGAGGACAAAGATGGTGGGAGTTATTCTTCCTAAAATTGATTCTGCTGCCATTGGAAGTATTGTAGCAGGAATCTTATCCGTATTGAATGAAAAAGGATATCAGCTTCTTCTGGCAGACACCCAGAATAATCCCAAAAAAGAGCTGGAATATCTGTCCACTTTTAATGATAAGCAGGTAGATGGAGTGATTTTTATTGCCACGATCTTTACTCCTAGTCATAAAAAGGCTTTAAAAAACCTTGAGCTTCCTGTTGTGATTATAGGGCAGAGATTATCAGGCTATAACTGTGTTTATCATGATGATTATCACGCCATATATGATATGACAAAGCTTTTGATCGGAAAGGGACGAAAAAGGCTGGGATATATCAGCGCCTTTCATCAGGACAGGGCAGCAGGTCTGGACCGTTGTCAGGGGTATCAAGATGCGGTAAGGCATGCAGGGCTGGGGGATTTAGCAGATAATTATGTAATTTCCTCCTTTTCCATGGAATCTGGATATGAGAAGACAAAGGAGCTGTTGGAACGCTGTGGTATGTTGGATGGTCTGGTATGCGCTACGGACAGCATTGCCATAGGAGCAATGAAGTATCTGAAGGAACAGGAGATAGGAGTTCCAGAAACAATTCTGGTTGCCGGACATGGGGATTCCAGCCTTTCCCAGGTGACAAGTCCTACACTTACGACCATACATTATTCCTATGAAGAAAGCGGTGAGCTGGGTGCAAAAATGCTTTTGGATAAGATTGATAAGGGAGACACATCGGTAAAGGAAACCAGGCTAGGGTATTCTATTGTGGAAAATGAATCGACGAAAATAGAACAGGGATAGCCCCAGGCATTTCTCCAATCTCTCTGGGATATCCCAAAAGAGCAGGAAAGCAAGATGGTATGGCTTAATATCATCATGCCGCCAGATATGCAGGTGTGCTTCATAGGTTTCCAGTTATTATGAATGGAAATTGCCTCAAGGGCTGCTGTAGAATAAAAGCTTTATTCTGCAGCAGCTCTTATCAGTTTTTCCAGCTCCTGTGAGGCAATGCTCAAAGGCCTGCTTTTATCCCTTACCAAGCAGATATGCCTGGGCGGGATGGTCTCTTCCAGCTCTATCTCAGATACCTCTCCTTTTTCCAGCGCTTCTACGGCAAAGCTTTTTGGCACAAAGCCAAGGCCCAGATCGTTTTTTACCATGGGGAGGATCTGATCTGTGGTGGCGGCTTCAATATCAGGCTGTAAATCCAGGTCATACTTGGTAAAAAGCTGGCTGTAGAATTCATAGGTTTTTGTATCCCTTCCAAGACAGATAAGAGGATATCCCGTCAACTCCTTCAAACTGCGTTTTTCCCTGGAAAGAAAGGACATGTGAGGACCTGCGATTAGAATATCCTGAAATGGAGTAAGCTTCACCTCAGCCAGCGGCTTCCTGACCCCGCTTGGAGTTGTCACTACAGCCAATTCCACAAATCCATTTTTTACGGCAGAGACGGCCTGAGGAGTCGAGTGGTTAGCAATCTGGATCCGGATCCCTGGATAAGAAAGACGGAATTTGCGCAGCACTGGCAAGAGAAGGATGTGAAGTGCTGTTTCGCTGGCGCCTATGGACACATGCCCTTTTTCCAATTTTCCGGCATCAGCCAATTCATTTTCTCCGGCTTGAAGCTGCTCCCAGGCAATCTGCACATGGGAAAACAGCCTTTCCCCTTCTGGTGTTAAGGTAATGCCGCGATTGGAACGGAGAAACAGGCGGCAGTTAAGCTCGCGCTCCAGGTTATTCATAGCTCTGGTAATGTTAGGCTGATTATTCCCTAAAATATCAGCAGCTCTAGTAAAGCTTTTATATTTGGCAGCATAGTAGAAAATCCGGTAATAATCATAGGTTACAGGCATATCAGGATTCCTTTCTTAACAGACATATCAATATGATATTATTATCATCTCATATATATATTTTACATCTTATTATATCATAAGTATAATGTCTATGAAACAAGAAAGAATCTTGCAAAAGCAGGATTCTCCGCCTGGAGCGGGTCGCATGAGCAATATCATTCCTTTGTGCCCCAGTGCGATAAAAAAGGAAGATGAAACAGGAGGTATGTTCTGATGAATAAGGATCTGACTGTGGGAAAGCCAGAAAAGGTGCTATGGCAGTTTTGCCTTCCCTTGTTTGGAAGCATTATTTTTCAACAGCTTTATAATATTGCAGACAGCCTGGTGGCAGGAAAGTTTATCGGGGAAAATGCATTGGCAGCCGTAGGAAACAGCTATGAAGTTACTCTTATTTTTATTGCTTTCGCCTTTGGATGCAACATCGGCTGTTCCGTAGTTGTATCCCAGCTATTTGGGGCAAAGGATTATAAAAAAATGAAGACAGCAGTATATACGTCTATGATCGCTGGGGCTGTGCTCTGCATCAGCCTGATGATTTTTGGCGTTCTGTTTTGCGGATGGCTGCTGGAGCTGATCCGTACCCCGGAAGAAATCCTGGCTGATTCCCGGCTGTATCTGGATATCTACATACTGGGTCTGCCATTTATGTTTTTTTATAATATTGCAACAGGTTTGTTTTCCGCATTGGGAGATTCCAAGACACCTTTTAAATTTCTTGCTGTCTCCTCTACATCTAATATTGCTGTGGATATCCTGTTTGTAAAGGCATTTCACATGGGAGTAAATGGCGTGGCTTGGGCTACATTTCTCTGTCAGGGGGTCAGCTGCGGTCTGGCTGTGTTCGTAGTTTTGCGCCGTCTGAAGACTGTAGAGGGAGGGGAAAAGGCTGCTGTTTTTTCATGGGAAATTTTGTGGAAGATTGCAAGGATTGCAGTGCCCAGTATTTTGCAGCAAAGCTTTATCTCCATAGGAAATATAATACTCCAAGGAGTGATTAATGGCTTTGGACCTGGAGTCATTGCAGGATATTCTGCTGCTGTAAAGCTGAATAATCTGGTGATTACCTCTTTCACCACTCTAGGAAATGGGATTTCCAATTATACGGCTCAGAATATAGGTGCAGATAAAACTGCTCGTGTAGGAGAGGGGTTTCGTGCAGGACTAAAAATGGTATGGCTGTTGGCATTGCCTCTGGCTGCTTTATATTTTACGGCAGGACAAGGGCTTCTCTATTTGTTCATGGATGAACCGACAGAAACCGCTGTCCAGACAGGCGTAGAATTTCTGAGAATCCTGTCCCCATTTTATTTTATTGTTTCTGCTAAGCTGACGGCTGATGGCATTTTAAGAGGGGCTGGAATGATGAAACAATTCATGGCCGCCACCTTTACGGATCTGATTCTCCGGGTGATTCTGGCAGTGGGGTTTTCACGCATGCTGGGTTCTGCTGGGATCTGGTGTGCATGGCCGGTTGGGTGGTCAATCGCTGCAGGAATGTCCCTGGTATTTTACCTTAGGGGGCCATGGATTGGCAGGAAATAATGCATATAATTCGTGTTTGCCAAAGGATAAAGCCAGGAAATATGGCGGATATTTAAGCTTTGGCAGATAAAGTATAGATAGTAGATAAATCATAAAAAAATAAGCTTCAATGGCTGACGCAGGGATGGTTTTCTGATATAATGGGGAGTAAGAAAGGGGGATGTTTATGCAGAATTATTCAGGAGAAGAGGGACTGCAGTATCATTTACAGATCAGAAAGGGAGATGTGGGGAGGTATGTGATTATGCCAGGAGATCCAAAACGGTGTGAGAAAATTGCAAAGCATTTTGAAAATGCTCGGTTAATTGCAGATAACCGGGAATACATCACCTATACTGGATATCTGGATGGAGAAAAGGTAAGCGTTACTTCCACAGGAATTGGAGGGCCTTCAGCCTCCATAGCTATGGAGGAGCTGGTGAAGTGCGGGGCAGATACCTTTATCCGGGTTGGCACCTGTGGCGGTATGGATATGAGGGTAAAGGGCGGTGATATTGTTATAGCGACTGGGGCTATTCGCATGGAGGGAACCTCTAGAGAATATGCTCCGATTGAGTTTCCCGCTGTAGCAGATCTGGGAGTTGCCAATGCCCTGGCAGCAGCGGCCAAAAAGTTGGGATATACCAGCCATACAGGAGTCGTGCAATGCAAGGATTCTTTCTATGGCCAGCATGATCCAGAATCCAAGCCAGTAGGATATGAATTGACAAACAAATGGAATGCATGGCTCCGTCTAGGCTGTAAGGCCTCTGAAATGGAATCTGCGGCATTGTTTATTGCAGCCAGCTATCTTGGAGTACGGTGCGGCTCAGATTTCCTGGTAGTAGGCAATCAGGAAAGAGATAAGGCAGGTATGGACAATCCGATTGTTCATGATACAGAGGCTGCGATCTCAGTTGCTGTAGAAGCGCTCAGGATGTTGATTCAGGAAGACAGGGAGAGGGGAAAAGATGCCGGCATTTAAACGGATATTTGTAATTGTCCTGGATTCCCTAGGAATCGGGGCAGAAAAGGATTCTGCCAGATATGGGGATGTGGGCGTGGATACCTTAGGCCATATTGCTGAGGCAGCAGACAGCTTTGATATTCCTCATTTAGTCCGCCTTGGCATGGGAAATCTTCACCCTTTAAAGGGAATTATGCCTGTGGATAAGCCTTTGGGACGGTATACAGCTCTTCATGAGGCCAGTCTGGGAAAGGATACGATGACCGGCCATTGGGAAATGATGGGGTTAAAGGTGACAAAGCCTTTCCAGACCTTTACAGAGCATGGTTTCCCGGCAGAACTAATCAAGGAGCTTTCAAATCGGACAGGGAGAGAGATCATAGGCAATAAAAGCGCCAGCGGAACGGCAATCCTGGAGGAGCTGGCAGAAGAGGAGATCAATGAGGGGCGTCTGATCGTGTATACGTCTGCAGACTCTGTTTTACAGATCTGCGGCAATGAGGAAACCATGGGGCTGGAAACCCTTTATCAGTACTGCAGAATTGCAAGAGAGCTGACAATGAAGGATGAGTGGAAGGTGGGCCGTGTGATCGCAAGGCCATATGTCGGCAGAAAAAAAGGAGAGTTTAGGCGGACGGCTAACCGCCATGACTACGCCCTAAAGCCTTTTGGAAAAACAGCGTTGGATGCGTTAAAGGCTGCTGGGCTTGATGTGATTGGAATTGGAAAAATTCATGATATTTTTGACGGAGAAGGGCTGACCCAGTCTTTTCATTCTGACTCCTCTGTCCATGGAATGGAGCAGACGATAGAGATGGCTGGAACAGATTTTAAAGGCATTTGTTTTGTAAATCTGGTAGATTTTGATGCTCTTTGGGGACACAGGAGGAATGTGAAGGGGTATAAAGAGGAGCTGGAGCGGTTTGACAAAAAACTGGGAGAGCTTCTTCCAGTGCTAAAAGAGGAGGATCTGCTGATTCTGACAGCAGACCATGGAAATGATCCGACCTACACAGGGACAGATCATACACGGGAGCAGGTTCCATTGATCGCCTGGTCTCCGTCCATGAAGTCAGGAGGAAGGATAGAAGAGGCAGATACCTTTGCTGTTATAGGCGCTACTGTGACAGACAATTTTCATGTGCAAATGCCAGAAGGAACGATCGGATATTCCCTTCTAAAGCAGCTCATATCATAAAAAGAGTACCTGTGACAGAGAGGAACATGGATAGATTCTGTTATCCTGCCATAGGATCCGGATTCTAAAACCACCTGCTGGGAAACGTGTCAGGATATTTTTCTATCTTGCAGCATGTTCCCGAACAGGTGGTTTTGATATTTAACACTTTTTTTGAGTATGGTAGTTTTAACATTTTAATCAATTATATAATATAATAAAAGGATGGTATAAAACATGAAAATAGTAGATGCAAGAGGAATGGCTTGTCCTAAGCCGGTAATAGAGGCAAGGAAGGCTCTTCAGGACATCAAAGGACAGGAGTTGACAGTCCTGATCGATAATCTCATTGCTGTTCAAAATTTGGAAAGACTGGGAAGCTATATGAACCTGGAAACGATATCAAAAAAAGAAGGGGAAAAGGAATATGCTGTCCGTTTTCTCTGCAGCGATGAGGCAGCAGAAGCAGAGATTACAGAAGGAGAAACAAAGGAAGACGAAAAGGAAAAAATACAAGCTGCAGAACAAGAGGCAGCTGCAGTCCAATCCTGCATTCCAGATATAAGAGCTGCAGGCCAGGTGATTCTTATTTCCTCAGACCATATGGGAGAGGGAGATGAAGTGCTGGGAAGGCTTTTGATGAAGGGATTTCTCTATGCTCTTACAGAGCTTCCGCGGCTTCCGGAAACGGTTATTTTTTATAACAGCGGTGCAAAACTTTCTGTTGAGGGATCAGATTCATTGGAAGATATCAGACATCTGGAGGCCTGTGGAGTAGATATTATGACCTGTGGTACCTGTTTGAACCACTATGAGATCGGGGATAAGCTGGCAGTGGGAAGGGTGACAAATATGTACGAAATTACAGAAAAATTAATGTGGGCTTCCAGCGTGATAAAGCCGTGACTAAGCCTGTTGGAGAATTAGCAGGAGATGTTGACAAAAATCAGGATTGGATTTATAATCGCTTCAACATAAGTTTGACATCTTGGCATTTGCTTGAATAAAGTTTATTAAGGGATTTTGAGGAGGAAAAGAATTATGGCACCCGTTAAGAGAGAAACAAAGGCAGCTGCAAAGACAACAAAAACAGCTGCTTCTAAAGCAACATCTTCAAAGGCTGAGATTTCTAAGGAAATAAAAGCAGCGTCATTAGAACCTGCAGTGAAAGAAGAGATTGTAAAGGAGACTGTTCCTGTGGAAGAAGTTTCTGCAAAGGAGACTAAGCCAGCAGCCAAAAAGGCACCTTCCAGAAGGACAGCTGCTAAAGCAGCGGAGCCGGAGGCATCTGTATATATAGAATATGCTGGCCGTCAGGTGTCTGCTAAGGAGATTCTAGAAACCGCCAAAGCTGCGTTTACAGCTGATCATAAGGATACTGCGATTAAAACGATTGAAATTTATGTAAAGCCAGAGGAAGCAGTTGCTTATTATGTAGTAAATGGTGAAGGCTCTGAAGAATACAAAGTTACATTATAATAATCGGCTGCTTTAGAAAACAGGTTCCGGTTCCGCGAAAAGAACGTGCCCTATGGGCCGGGTTCGCCGGAACCTTTTTCTTATGCTTGATCTGCAACTCTTCTGTGGATTCTGCGGACAAGGAGAGAGCAGGAGATGACAAAAAATACTTCCAGAGCGCTGTTGATCATTCCTGCGGACAGGTAAAAGGCGAAGGATGCGCTGACAATTCCCCAAAAGCCGAACAGATAAGGCAGATACAGCCTGGGATTTCTTTTCCGGCAGCGGAGGAGGATTACAAGCAGGCAGAGCATCAGGACAGCAGGACAGGAAAAGGCAAACCACACATGGAGGGATGAGAAAAAGGGAAATTCCTCCGGCCTGTAGGGAGTCAGCACTGTGAAAATAAGAAGGCATAGGGAAGCACGACTTAAAAGTTGCTCGGCCCGATTGGAAACAGAAGAATTGACAATATCCCTCATGGAAATATAAAAGTAAAAGACCAGGATCATCCCCCATAAGACAAAAGCCGTTTTCCGCAGGCCAAAATTGCGGATAATAGAAAAATTAGCGGAGATCCAATCTGTTTTTCCAGCAAATAGGATTGTATAAACCGGGATGACAGCATATGCAAGAAAGTCAAGCAGCATAGCAGCAGTACCTCCTGTAATAGAAATAGGCGGTCTGTTTTGCCAGACCTTGCCGATTGTAAAGGTATCTAATATCGCTGTTAGTATTGCACAAATCAGAAAAAACATTCGGGCAGGAGAAAAGAATATGACAGGATTACCAGAAGAATTTAAGAAAAAAATGGAAGGACTTTTAGGGGAAGAGTACACGGCCTTTATTAGCAGCTATGACAGAAGCAGAGTACAGGGGCTGCGGATAAATTTGTTGAAACTTTCTGAAAAGGAGGGAGAACAGCTCCTTGCACCTTTTCACCTTACGCCAGTCCCATGGGCAGAAGAGGGGTACTATTATGAGGAACAGACCAGGCCGGGAAGGCATCCCTTTCATGCAGCAGGGCTTTATTATATCCAGGAACCAAGCGCTATGGCAGTGGTTTCTCTTTTGGATGTACAGCCAGGAGACAGAGTTCTGGATCTTTGTGCGGCTCCAGGAGGAAAGACGACCCATATTGCAGGAAGGCTTCAGGGAAAAGGCTTCCTTTTAAGCAATGAAATCCATCCATCCAGAGCAAGAATCCTGTCGCAGAATGTGGAACGGATGGGAATATCCAGAGGAGTAGTGACAAATGAAGAACCAAGTCGGCTGGCAGAGAGATTTCCTGAATTTTTTGATAAGGTTGTAGTAGATGCGCCTTGCTCAGGAGAGGGAATGTTCCGCAAGGAGGAAACTGCAAGAGAGGAGTGGAGCAAAGCATATCCCATGTCCTGTGCCCTGCGCCAGCAGGAAATCCTCCGCCATGGAGCTGCAATGCTTAAAAGGGGAGGAATCCTTGTATATTCCACTTGTACCTTTTCACCGGAAGAAGATGAACAGATAATAGAACAGTTTTTGGAAAGCCACTCTGACTTTGAGATTGCAGACAGGGATTCCCTGGTAAAGAGCAGAGGCTATGAAGGCCTTTCTGAGGGGCGGCCCCAGTGGGGAAGGGAGAAAAGAGAGGAGTTAAGGCATACCTTTCGCATCTGGCCTCACCTTGCGAAGGGAGAGGGCCATTATATTGCTGTGCTGAGAAAAAAAGAGGAAGGGGAACAAGAAGAGGAATCTAAAAAAGGCAGGAGGCGAAAAACAGGAGCTGGAAAGGGATTCAGCTATATCAAAGATAAAAAACTTTTGGAAAAAATAGAGATATTTCTGAAAGAAATATGTCCAAAGGTAAGAGAATGGGAGAGCTGTGGAAAATGGATTCTTTTTGGAGAACAGCTCTGCCTAATGCCGGAGGAGATAGGAGATATGGAAGGTTTAAGAGTTTTACGACCAGGTCTTCATGTGGCAGATTTTAAGAAAGCCCGTCTGGAGCCCGCCCATAGCCTTGCTTTATGGCTGAAAAGGGAGGAAGCTGCTTGCTGCCAGGATTTGGACATGGAGGAAGCACTCCGCTATCTGAGAGGGGAAACAATTGCCGGAGGCGGAAAAAAGGGATGGACCTTGATGTGCGTAGCCGGATATCCTCTTGGATGGGCCAAAGGGTCAGCGGGAATTCTAAAAAACCATTATCCTAAGGGCCTGAGGCTTTGTTAGACCTGGCTCAGGTCCTGTCATGGACAGTCTTGAGGCAGAGTCCAGGGCCTGTCGGAGACTTAATAGCATTCTATAGGCAGTTCATGGCCTGTTTCATATCATCTGGGAGAGGAGCTTCAAAATGAAGCTCTTTTTTGGTAATGGGATGGCAGAAGGAAAGCCGGTGGGAGTGAAGGGCTTGCCGAGCAATCAGACGGTAATCCGGATGATAGAGAAAATCGCCGGGGAGGGGATGGCCGATATATTTCATATGTACCCGGATCTGATGAGTACGCCCTGTTTCCAGAGAAAGACTTACAAGAGAAAGATTAACCTTTGGATTGTAAGAAATCCTGTGGTAATGAGTTATTGCCGGCTCCCCATGTTCAAAATCCACACAGCGCTGGATAGAAGAATGGCATAGACGGCCGATAGGAGCAGAAACAGTTCCCTGCCATGGAATAAGGCCATCGCAGATCGCCAGGTATTCCCTGTGAATTGTTCTCCTGGCAATGGAATCAGACAAAATGCAGGCAGAAAGGCCATGGCGTGCTAGGATCAGAAGACCAGTAGTATCCCTGTCTAGACGGTTAACTGCCCGGTACACAAATGGCTCCCCTTTCTGGCGGAAATACCATGCAGCTCCGTTAGCCAATGTGTTGGAAAAATTGCCTTGAGACGGGTGGATCGGTATATTGGCCTCTTTATTGATGACAAGGATATCATCATCCTCATAGATGATATCAAAAGGAATAGGGGAGGGAACGATGTTGGCAGAAAAGGTTTCCTCTTTCAGAAGAACTGTAAGAAGATCCCCAGCTTTCAGAATATAACTGGTATAAACAGGCAGGCCATTCACAGTGATTCCTGATGGAGTCTGTTTGATGCGGATAAGCAGATGCCTGGAATAACCTATGGAAAGAAGAAAGCGTTCCACAGTCAGGCCGTACTCTTTGTCTGTGATTGTATAGTAAAAATATTTTTCAAAATAGGGTTCCATATCTGCACCATCCTTATTTTCATGAAGAGAACGAGCTAAGATCAGGCAGGCTTGCCTTTTATATCATTCCATTTTAATGCTGTTCCATGGTATGGCCTTCACTGCCAGGCGGATTCAGATGCTTATGCTTTCCAGCAGCGTGATCCACAATGGAATCCTTTTTCAGGAAACTGGCTCTTTTAATGCTGTCTGTACCAAAGCGGCTCCTTATAGAGTCCACAGCCCGTTCCAGATTCCTAAGCTTTTCTGTCCTAGCATCATCAAAAAGACTCATTTGTACATAGGTATCTTCTGCAATTTTTCCGGTGCGGACGCCAATCAGACGGACAGGCGTGAAATCCCAGAATTCTTTTAAAAGCATACAGGCTTTTTCATAGATTACAGAGGTAGAATCCGTAGAAAAAGGCAGAGCAGCCTGATGAGATTGTACCTTAAACTGCCAATCCTTAATCTCCACACACACGGAATTACAAAAGACATGATCAGACCGGAGACGCGCACCTATGGTTTCAGCCAAAGACAGGATAACCTGACAAGCTGTTTCATAGTCGGAAATATCTCTAGACAATGTGATGCTGTTTCCATAGCCCTTATTAGCCGGGAGGCGTTCCGCCACAGGCTCAGGATCCATTCCATTAGCATACTGATGGATTAATAAGGCATACTTATCGCCAAGGTGAGTCTTTAAAATAGAAATATCGGTTTGGGCTAAGTCGCCAATTGTGTGAATGCCAATGCGTGCCATCTTTTTGCAGGCAGATTCTCCTACAAAGAATAACTCTCTGACAGGAAGAGGCCACAATTTAGAAGGAACTTGAGAGGAAAAGAGCGTATGAGTCTTATCCGGTTTTTCAAAATCTGATGCCATCTTAGCCAGAAGTTTATTAGGCGCAATGCCGATATTTACCGTAAATCCCAGTTCGTTAAAAATACGTGTTCGTATCTTGTCTGCTGTATCTATGGGCTGCCCAAACAGATGGATGGTGGAGGTCATATCAAGAAAAGCCTCATCAATACTAAATTTTTCAATATAGGGAGTATAGTCCTCCAGAAGGCAGAACAATTTTCTGGAGCTTTCCACATATAAGTCAAAACGGGAGGGTACGAGAAGGAGGTCCGGACATTTCCGAAGCGCCTGTGGGATAGGCTCGCCAGTGGTTACGCCATACTTTTTTGCAAGGGTGGATTTCGCAAGGATAATACCATGCCGCTTACTGGCATCACCGCCTACTGCAGAAGGGATTGTGCGCAGGTCAAGTGCCTGTGGATCCTGTTTAAGACGGTCTACCGATTCCCAGCTTAAAAAAGCAGAATTTACATCAATATGAAAAATAAGCCGTTCATCAGCCATTCTGAATCCTCCCTTTATTTTCGTGAAGGCAATGAGCCAAGGCCAGGCCGAGTTGACTTTGGCAGTGATAGATACATTGCCCCGCATTTGACACTGGCTGTTGAGAATTATTATAGCGAATATACGTTCGAATGTAAAGAAAAAAATAATAAAAAATAAAATTCCCAAAAGTGAGAAATCAAGGTAAAAAATTGTCACAATCTGCCGATTAATATATCATAGGCTTTGAGTATCAAAAGCAGTATTAATATTTTCACATAGTTTCCAGGCCGATGATTTTGATATTCAGATTATATACCCTGATCCATTGAGGGTAAAACATATAAATATTATCAGGAGGAATGAATTATGCAGTATAAGATTGTAGAGGGAATCGTACAGGCAGTAGAGGTAACCTTGGATAAGGGAGAGGCGATGTGCACTCAGTCCGGCGGAATGGCCTGGATGAGCGATGGACTGAAGCTGGAGTCTAATGTAAAAGGAGGGCTTGCAAAGGGAATTGGAAGAATGTTTTCCGGAGAAAGTCTATTTTTGGCAACCTATACTGCAGAGCGCCAGGATGCCATGATTGCATTTGGGGCAACCGTGCCAGGAAAAATCCTTCCTGTTGATGTATCCCAAGGCGGCCTTATCTGCCAGAAGGGGGCCTTTCTCTGTGCGGAAACATCAGTAGAGCTAAAAACTGCATTTACAAAAAAGATTTCTGCAGGCTTCTTTGGAGGAGAAGGCTTTATCTTACAGGATATCAGCGGAACAGGCATGGTATTTTTGGAGGTAGACGGCGGTCTGGTAGAAAAACAGCTGGCAGCAGGAGAAGTGCTAAAAGTGGATACAGGCAATGTATTTGCTTTTGAGAAATCTGTGAAGTATGAGGTGGAAACGGTAAAGGGAATTAAAAATGTGCTCTTTGGCGGAGAGGGACTGTTCCTGACAAAGCTTACTGGCCCTGGGAAGGTATATCTCCAGACGATGAACATGTCAGAATTTGTAGGAGAGATTGCAAAAGGAATTCCGTCTAAATAGGATTTTCTGCCGTATAGGTAACTCCTTTGGACCTTTCTATATAACAAGAAACCTTGAGATAAAGATGCGCACTCCGGGCTAAGGAGATATGGCTGCAGCCGCAGCCGCGCTCCGGTACGCGGGTCCAGCTTATCGGACTCTTAGTTCATAAGATACTGCTTTCTGGAATAAGATGGAATAATGATTGTGGGAAAGAGGCAGTATACTTTGAAAAAGCATATGGCTGTGTTTGCCCTGTTTTGTGTTCTTATAAGCGGGGTGGTGATTTCCAGTGATGCTGTGCCTGCCTGGGAAGGCATGTGGGAAAAGGCCGGGGCCTACTGGCAGGCTTCTGAGGAAGAGAACACAGAGCCTCCTGCTGCTGGCAGTAAATATTTTACCCAAAAGGAAAAAAAGGCAGACTCAGGAGAAAACCCAGGCAGAGGAAAGGCGCAGGAATCAGCAGAGAAATGGGACAAAGGAGAGGGAGAGAAGCCAGAGGAAAATTTAGGCAGAAGAGAAGTACAGGAATCGAAAGGGAACCAAGGCGGGGAAAAACTGGCGGAGTCAGAAGAGAAAACGGATAAAGGTGACACAGAGGATTCTGAAGAAACGCCGGGACGAGGAGAAGATAGAAAACTGGAGAAGGGGCAGGCTGGAGGGGAAGAGGGAGAAGATAAAGAGGAACTGGAAGAAAGGCAGGCCGGAGAGATCCAATTAACTGCAGCCAATGAGAAACAGACAGCAAGAGAGGCGGATCTGGGGCTGTATGCTAAGGCCGCTGTACTTATGGACAGTGATTCCGGAAGGATTCTTTACGGAAAAAACGAAAGGGAAGTCCTTCCTATGGCAAGCACGACAAAAATCATGACCTGTATTTTAGCGCTGGAGCTGGGTAATGAAGAGGATATCGTCATAGCATCAGACAAAGCTGCTTCTCAGCCGCAGGTCCATCTGGGAGTATCGTCTGGCCGCCGCTTTTATCTGAAGGATTTATTATATTCTCTAATGCTGGAATCTCATAATGATTCTGCGGTTATGATTGCAGAACATATTGGAGGGAATACAGAAGAATTTGCCAGGATGATGAATCAGAAGGCCAGGGATATCGGTTGTACAGATACCTGGTTTATTACCCCCAATGGGTTGGATGCCTCATCAGCAGACAATATGGGGACAGAGCGGATTCACAGCACCACAGCAGCAGACCTGGCTCGGATCATGAAATATTGTATTTCGGAATCGCCAGCCAGGGAAAAATTTCTGACAGTAACTAAAACCCCATCTTATACATTTTCAGATGCAGAGGGAAAGAGAAACTATTCCTGTGTAAACCACAATGCGTTTCTAAATATGATGGAAGGAGCATTTTCTGGAAAAACAGGATTTACAAATGGAGCAGGTTACTGTTATGTGGGAGCCTTGGAGGATGGAGAACGAAGCTTTATCATAGCTCTTCTTGGCTGTGGCTGGCCGCCTCATAAGACCTATAAATGGTCGGATGCCAAGGAGCTTTTCCAATACGGATTGGAACATTATGAATACAGGAATGTGTGGAAGGACATAAATATTCCAGATGTTCCTGTGGCAAATGCTGTTCCTGAGGACGGAGACATCTCCCATAAGACGTCGGTATCAGCCAGAGTCAGCAGAGTCCCGTCATCAGTGGGCAGGAGGTCCTTAGAAGAAAAGGGTGATAGCCAGTCAGAAGGAAAAGCTGGAGAAGACGGCCTGTATCTTCTTCTGAAGGAAGAGGAAAAACCAGAAGTCCTGCTGCATATGGAAAAAGAATTGAAAGCACCAGTAGGCAGGGGAGATGTGGCAGGCTGGGTGGAGTATCGCCTGGAAGGGAAAACCGCAGCTGTATATCCCGTTGTTTTGACGGAAGGAGCAGAAAAGCTTACGTTTTCCTGGTGTATGGAGAAGGCTGTAAAGGCTTATCTATGTGAAAATGACAGATAATACGGTAAAAATATCTAATGAAAGAGAAGTGGCTTTAGATGGAAAACTCTAAAAATCATATGAAAAGATTAAAAAGCAGGCGTAAGGCCTGCTTTTTTTGGGCACTTTAGTAAGGTAAAGGAAGGAAATAGAATGAATGATATAACAAAGGATATAAGAAAGAATACAACAAAAACGGCCTGGCAGATTGTTTGCGTTATAATTGGAAATACTATTATGGCTCTGGGAAGCGGCGGATTTGTAATTCCATCTGGGTTAATGACAGGAGGAGCGACAGGACTTGGAATTGCAGTGGGGCATTTTACCCATATTCCAGTAGCGCTGGCAGTAGGAGTTCTGAATCTTATTCTGTTTTTTATAGGAGCATGGACTCTGGGAAAAGCATTTGCATTGACGACCATGGCCAGCACATTTTATTTTCCTGTGGCATTGGGGCAGGTACAGGCGCTGATAAAGGAACCGATTACCCAGGACCCGATGCTGGCAGCCATAACTGGAGGGATGCTTACTGGGCTTGGAATCGGCATTGTGATTCGGGCTGGCTCTTCTACTGGAGGTCTGGATATTCCGCCGTTGATCATGAAAAAGAAATTGGGAATTCCTGTATCAGTAAGCATGTATATCCTGGACTGTGCGGTACTTCTGGTACAGATGACATTTTCCAGTCTGGAAATGGCTTTGTACAGTCTGATCCTCATTTTGGTTTATACGGTTGTCATTGATAAGATCACGACAATCGGTCTGAATCAGATGCAGGTTAAGATTATAAGCAGGGAGTACGAGACAATCAATCAGGCTATTCAGACAGTTTTAGACAGGGGAACTACCCTTGTATCCGTAAAGGGCGGATATATGAAGAAGGAGACCTATGAAATTATGGTAATCCTGTCAGGAAGAGAACTGGTAAAGCTGAATGAGCTGGTTATGGATTATGACCCTCAGGCATTTATGGTAATCAATAAGGTAAACGAAGTCAGGGGACGAGGATTTACCCTTCATAAAAAGCATGGGACGAAGAGTCTGTAAACAGCCATGTTTTGCCAAAAACAGCTTGAAATTTCCATGGAATCATTATACAATTATAATTGGCGGAAGTTTGATTTTTCAATGCAATATTCTGTTAAGGTTTTGACGACCATTGAAAAAATATTACAAAATGGAGGACTGCAAAATGAGTAATTCAGCAACATCAGCAAGTAATCGAATTAATATGTTACTTGATGAGAACAGTTTTGTTGAAGTAGGCGGCTATGTAACAGCACGAAGCACAGACTTCAACATGACTGCACAGGAAACACCTGCTGACGGCGTAGTTACCGGTTATGGTACAATCGAAGGCAATCTGGTGTATGTGTATAGCCAGGATGCGTCCGTGTTGGGCGGCTCTATCGGCGAGATGCACGCAAAGAAAATTTCCCATGTCTATGAGATGGCGATGAAGATGGGAGCACCGGTGATCGGTCTTGTAGACTGTGCCGGCTTACGTCTCCAGGAGGCGACAGATGCCCTGCAGGGATTTGGAAATTTATATCTGAACCAGACGATGGCATCCGGTGTAATTCCTCAGGTTGCCGCAATTTTCGGTACATGCGGAGGTGGAATGGCTGTTTCTGCGGCTTTGACCGACTTTACATTTATGGAGGGAAAGAGCGGAAAGCTGTTTGTAAATTCACCAAATGCTCTTGAGGGAAACTATACCGCTAAATGTGATACTTCTTCCGCAGACTTCCAAAGCGAGGAGACGGGGGTTGCAGACTTTGTAGGAACAGAGGATGAGATCTTTTCTCAGATCAGAAGCCTGGTTTCTGTTCTGCCAGCAAATAATGAAGATGATATGTCCTATGAAGAATGTACAGATGATCTGAACCGTGTGTGCACTGGTCTGGAGGACTGGGCAGGAGATACAGCAGAAGCTTTAAAGGTTATTTCTGATAATGGTTTCTTTATGGAGGTAAAGGCAGCATATGCGCCGAATATGGTGACTGGTTTCATCCGTTTAAATGGCAGCACCATAGGCTGTGTAGCTAACCGTATGGAAACATATGATGAAAACGGAGAAAAGAAGGAAAGCTTTGACGGCGGCCTGACAGCAAGAGGCTGTGACAAGGCAGCAGAATTTGTGAATTTCTGTGATGCGTTTAATATCCCCTTGTTGAACTTGGTTCAGGTAAATGGCTATCAGGCAGTAAAATGTACAGAGAAGAAGATTGCAAAGGCAGCTGCAGGCCTTACCTATGCATATGCCAGTGCAACGGTTCCGAAGGTAACTGTTATTGTAGGCCAGGCTTATGGAAGCGCATATCTTACCATGTGCAGCAAGGCAATCGGCGCAGATATCGTCTATGCATGGCCCGCAGCTTCTATCGGAATGATGGACGCAAAAGAAGCAGCAAAGATCATGTATGCATCAGAAATCGCACAGGCTGAGAACGCAAATGCTTTGATTAATGAAAAGGCAGCAGAATATGCAGCGCTTCAGTCCAGCGCTCAGGCAGCGGCTAGAAGAGGATATGTAGATGATATTATTGAGGCGCAGGATACAAGGAAACGTGTGATTGCAGCCTTTGAAATGTTGTTCACAAAGAGAGAGGAACGTCCGGCTAAAAAACACGGTACGGTCTGAGACGAGGTGACAGGTATATGAAAAATGTAAAACGTGTATTGCTTACACTGTGTATGATAACCTGCCTCTTTGCTCTGACAGCATGCAGTGGAAAGACAGAGATAGAGGCAAAGCCGCTGGATGAAATGCTGGCTATGCAGATCTGCCAGATTTCCGAGGGCCTTTTAACAGAGATTGCAGGAGTGGAAAAGGCAGATATTAAGCAGAGAGCAGAGGAAGCGGCAGAGGATGACCAGAAGGCATATGCAGAGGCTTTTACCTCCTGGGGCAACCTTCAGGGAGATACGGGAAAGCTTGTTGAGATACAGGATTCCAAAGCTGAGAAGGATAAGAACGGATATGTCTGCAGAGTCAATGCAAAGTTTGAAAAGAGAATGGTAGAATTTACTGTTTACTATAGCAAAGAGGGAATGATCACTTCCACAGGCTTTGTTGCAGATTATACCACAAGTGAGACACTGACGAAAGCTGGTTTAAATACCTTGATGGGCATGGGAACTGTGTTCTGTGTTCTGATTTTCATCAGCCTGCTGATCGGCTGCTTTAAATTCATCCATGAGTGGGAGAATGGCCGAAATAGCAAGAGCGCGGCTCCGGCAGCCCCGGCAGTTTCCGTAGGGGTTCCGGAAGAATCTGAGGATCTTGTAGATGATTTAGAACTGGCAGCTGTTATTACAGCGGCAATTGCAGCATCCGCAGGCACATCTGCAGACGGCCTGGTAGTACGCTCCATCAGGCGTGCAGGTAATGCAAAATGGAAAAGAGCTTAAGAAAGCAGCGGAAGGCTCCCCTGTAAGGGTCAGGGGAAAGTTAATAGGAGGAAGAACAACATGAAAAATTATACAATTACAGTGAATGGCAATGTTTACGATGTAACCGTAGAAGAGGGTGTATCTACAGGTGTACCGGCAGCAGCCCCGAAAGCAGCTCCAAAGGCAGCCCCGAAAGCGGCTCCAAAGGCAGCAGCTCCTGCCGGAGCAGCAGGCAGCGTAGTGGTAACGGCTCCTATGCCTGGAAAGATCCTAGGTGTTAAGGCAAGTGCAGGACAGGCAGTCAAGAAGGGTGATGTGCTTGTAATTCTGGAAGCAATGAAGATGGAGAATGAGATCGTAGCTCCTCAGGACGGTACAGTTGCAACCATCAATGTAGCATCAGGTGATTCTGTAGAAGCAGGTGCAACAATCGCTACCTTAAATTAAACATGCTGAAAAGATTGAATGATGCAGTGATGCATTCCACATGGAGGGATTAACATGGATTACATTATGAATACAATGGGGAATCTTCTTCAGCAGACAGCATTCGTCAATTTGACTTGGGGCAATTTTGTTATGATTGCAGTGGCATTTATTTTCCTTTATCTGGCTATCAGAAAGGGATATGAGCCGCTCCTTCTGGTTCCGATTTCTTTTGGTATGCTCCTTGTTAATATCTATCCGGATATTATGATGACGATTGAAGATTCATCAAATGGAGTCGGAGGACTTCTTCATTACTTCTACCTTTTGGACGAATGGAGTATCCTCCCGTCTCTGATTTTTATGGGTGTAGGCGCTATGACAGACTTTGGACCGCTGATTGCCAATCCCAAGAGCTTCCTTTTGGGAGCAGCTGCCCAGTTTGGTATTTACGGAGCTTATTTTATGGCTATCTTTATGGGCTTTAATGATAAGGCTGCTGCTGCTATTTCCATTATCGGCGGCGCAGACGGCCCTACGTCCATCTTCCTGTGCGGTAAGCTGGGACAGACAGAGTTTATGGGACCAATTGCCGTAGCCGCTTATTCCTATATGTCTCTGGTTCCGATCATTCAGCCTCCGATCATGAAGGCTCTTACAACAGAAAAAGAACGTAAGATCAAGATGGAGCAGTTAAGACCTGTTTCCAAACTGGAGAAAATTCTGTTTCCGATCGTGGTAACTGTTGTTGTCTGCCTGATTCTTCCTACCACAGCTCCTCTTGTAGGTATGCTGATGTTAGGAAATCTGTTCCGTGAGTCCGGCGTTGTAAAGCAGTTGATGGAGACTGCATCCAATGCCCTCATGTACATCGTCGTTATTGTTCTCGGCACTTCCGTAGGAGCTACTACAAGTGCAGAGGCTTTCCTGAAGGTTACGACTCTTAAAATCGTTGCCCTGGGCCTGATTGCCTTTGCTCTTGGTACAGCAACTGGTATTGTATTCGGTAAGATTATGTGTACAGTAACGGGTGGAAAGGTAAATCCGCTGATTGGTTCTGCAGGCGTATCCGCTGTTCCCATGGCGGCCCGTGTATCCCAGAAAGTTGGTTCTGAAGCAGATCCTACCAACTTCCTGCTCATGCATGCCATGGGTCCCAATGTAGCCGGCGTTATTGGTACTGCTGTTGCAGCCGGTACTTTTATGGCTATTTTTGGCGTAAAGTAAACAACCTCGTAGAAATCTGCGAGGCATCACAGTCCTAGTCTGCAGCTGAGAAGGCTGCAGGCGATGCTGCACATCAATATTTATCAGGAGGAAATAACATGGCAGAGATAGAGAAAAAGCCGGTTAAGATTGTGGAAACCGTCCTTCGTGACGCACATCAGTCCTTAATCGCAACTAGAATGACAACTGAGCAGATGCTCCCCATTATTGATAAGATGGATAAGGTTGGTTACTATGCAGTAGAGTGCTGGGGAGGGGCCACCTTTGATGCTTCCTTACGTTTCTTGAAGGAAGATCCATGGGAAAGGCTGCGCAAGCTGAAAGATGGCTTTAAAAACACTAAGCTGCAGATGCTGTTCCGTGGACAGAATATTCTGGGATATAATCATTATGCAGATGATGTGGTAGAATATTTCGTACAGAAATCTGTTGCAAATGGCATTGATATTATCCGAATCTTTGACTGCCTGAACGATATCCGTAATCTTCAGACAGCAGTGAGAGCAGCCAACAAGGAAAAGGCCCATGTACAGATCGCACTGAGCTATACTCTGGGTGATGCCTATACCATGGATTACTGGAAAAACATTGCAAAAGAGATTGAAGAGATGGGAGCGGACTCCCTGTGTATCAAGGATATGGCTGGACTTCTGACCCCATTTGCAGCAGAAGAGCTTGTCAGCGCTCTGAAGAGTTCTACTAAGCTTCCAATTGACCTGCATACACACTATACCTCAGGCGTTGCTTCCATGACCTACTTAAAGGCAGTAGAAGCAGGCTGTGATATCATTGACTGTGCCATGAGCCCTCTAGCTCTTGGAACCAGCCAGCCAGCTACAGAGGTTATGGTGGAAACCTTCCGAGGAACTCCATATGATACAGGCTATGAGCAAGGCAAGCTGGCAGAGATCGCTGACTATTTCCGTCCTCTCCGTGAGAAGGCTCTGGAAAGCGGTCTGCTGAATCCTAAGGTTCTTGGTGTAAATATTAATACTCTCCGCTATCAGGTACCAGGCGGAATGCTTTCCAACCTGGTTTCCCAGTTAAAGGAAGCAGGAAAAGAAGACAAGTATATTGAGGTTCTTGAGGAAATCCCGAGAGTACGTAAGGACTTTGGCGAGCCTCCGCTGGTAACTCCATCTTCTCAGATCGTGGGCACTCAGGCAGTTATGAATGTAATCGCAGGAGAACGTTATAAGCTGGTGCCAAAGGAATCCAAGAAAATCATGATGGGCGAATTCGGACAGACTGTTAAGCCCTTTAATTCAGAGGTTCAGAAGAAGATTATCGGAGACGAAACTCCGATTACCTGTAGACCTGCTGATCTGATTCCTCCTCAGCTTCCCCAGTTTGAAAAAGAGTGTGCTCAGTGGAAGCAGCAGGACGAGGACGTATTGTCTTATGCCCTGTTCCCCAAGGTAGCAGAGGAATTTTTCAAATATAGAGCTGCTCAGCAGACAAAGGTAGATTCTGAAAAGGCAGATACAGAAAGCAAGGCATATCCGGTATAGGGATAGGAATATAAGTAAATAAGAAAAACCAGGAAAATTCAGGCAGTCAGTTGTCTGGATTTTCCTGGTTTTTCATCGTATAGGGTTTTGCTTTTAAAAGATTCTGAGACTTTTTCCTAAAACGGCCTGTCATAGAAAAACAGTCAGCTTTATGGTGAATATTAGTCGTTTTTTTGCTTAGCATCTACTATTTGTTCCCTTTCGAGCGCTTTTCTTAAACGCTCTTCTCTCTTCTCTTTTCCTTTTCTGCATTGCAGATCATCAATGGGGCAGTTGTTACGACAGCAATTGCAGTATTCCTGGGATTTACTCATTGGAATCTCCTTTCCGTTTAGTGTGTTTACTGTGAAAATACCCTTTTCTGCGCAGCAGAAAACTAACTTCAGGTATATTTACTGCGCCAGATATTTTCATTCATGGCAGTGCGCTGCTGGTGCATATAATGGTTTGCTTTTATGTTAAGATTAACATTCTTTGCCAGGATTTTCAATAAAAGTTTTGAGCCTTCAAAGGGTATACAGCGCTCTTGCTAAAAAAGTTAAGGAATCCTTACAATTCGCTCTGATTGTGTGAAGTTTCTGGGAATTAGTTGACATTATCTCTAATTTATCATTATAATGGATTAGATGTGAAAAAAGGCTAGCTCTGGTGATTTTTGTATGCTGGAGAAAACTTTGTCATATTTTATGGATGAAAATATCAGCTTTTATAGTTGACAAATCATTGGATAATGTGGGATTATTTTACTGTGAAAGTACCCTTTTTGCGCAGCAGAAAATGAATTCAGGTATGCCAAATACGCCGGATACTTTCATTTATGTAGCGCGCTGATTATGCGCATGAAGGTTTATAGAAAGCCTCTTTTTTATCATATAGAAGTCAGATGTCAAAACTACCAGCCCAAGAAAAGTGCCAGAATATGTTTCTATTGAATGGAAACTTTTCTCTGTTTGCGTCTCTTTTGACACCTGAACAATAACAGAAAACACAGCTCTATCCAGTGCGTCAGAATATTTCCATTATACAGGGATGCTTTGATTCTGCACATGAGAGTTTAGAAAGGAAAAGATACATATAAAGGAGAAAACGATGAAGACACTGAAGTGGAAAAAGGGAGCGGCAATTACGGCCAGCCTGCTGCTTGCCCTGCAGCCCCCGGCTGCCGGCATCATTCCTTTGTTAAATACATATGCCTATACGGAAAAAAATGCATCAGTCAATGCCTCTACGTTGAATGTTAGGAGCGGGCCTGGAACATCGAACTCTATTGTAACAAAGCTGTCTATGGGGACAGCTGTTGTGGTAACAGGGGAGGCAACGGCTTCGGACGGAGCGTTATGGTATCAGATACGTTTTACAGGAAGCGGAGGGCAGCAGATGTCTGGTTATGCTTCCAAAAGTTACATAAAATTTAAGACAGAATACAGGACGGATGGGGATTTTGAGGCTTTTTTAAATGCAGAAGGATTTCCGGAAAGCTATAAAGAGGGCCTTCGTGCCCTTCATGCAGAATATCCTCAATGGGTGTTCCGAGCCCACAGAACGGGGTTGGATTGGAATACAGTGATTGAAAATGAAAGCGTAGTGGGAAGGAATCTAGTGTCTAAGAACAGCATTTCCTCCTGGAAGTCTACTGCAGAAGGAGCATATAATTGGTCTACAGGAACATGGCCAGGATTTGACGGCAGTGCCTGGGTAGCAGCTTCTCCTGATATTATCCGTTATTATATGGACCCGAGAAATTTTCTGGATGAACATTATGTGTTCCAGTTTCTGCGCCAGACCTATGACGGTTCAGTTCAGACGGTGGAAGGCCTTCAGACCATGCTAAAGGGAACTTTTATGGAAGGAGGGGCCTTATCTGGTTCTGGAGTGAATGGGAATTCCGGTGTCTCCAGTGGAAATGGGAATTCTGGAAGTCCTGGTGAAAACGGAACTTCAGACAGTTCCTCTAATATAGGCCCAGGAGGCCGTGATACTTTGACGATACCATCTCAAAGTTCGCCGGAGAATAAGCCTTCCAATAACAAGGGATCAGGAAGCACACGGCCTGATAGCAGCGCTCCTACTAGCGGAGGTAATCCAGGGATTACATTTGAAGGGCCCAGAGCTTCTCTTGACAGAAAGCAGGTTTATCTTCTTAGCAGCAGCGTTGGCCCTGGCGCCAGCATAAGCGGTGAAGCGCCAGGTGGGAGTTCTGATAGCAGTTCTCAGACATCCGGCAATTCTACGGTTTCAGGTTCTGGTACGATTTCCTACGCTGAGGCAATCCGAAATGCTGGTATTCAGTCAGGAGTAAATCCTTATGTGCTGGCTGCCATGATTATCCAGGAGGTAGGGAAAGGCGGAAGCAGAAGCGTTACCGGAACCAGTTCAGGTTATGAGGGATATTATAACTTTTATAATATAGGGGCTTATACAACGGACACAATGGATGCAATTACCAGAGGGCTGTGGTATGCCTCTCAGTCTGGCAGTTATGGAAGGCCATGGAATACCAGGGAAAAAGCGATTATAGGAGGAGCCCAGTTCTATGGAGACAACTATGTAAAAGCCGGTCAGGATACCTTTTATTTAAAAAAGTTTAACGTTCAGGGTTCCAATATCTATAAGCATCAATATATGGGAAATGTAGTGGCTGCTGCGTCAGAAGGCTATCATATGTCTGAGGCTTATAATGATACTTTAAAAAAGTCGGCTCTGGAATTCAAGATACCCATATACAACAATATGCCCACATCTCCATGTGCAAAGCCTGCGCTTGACGGAAGTCCGAATAATAAGCTGTCAGGGCTGGGGGTAGAGGGCTATGTCCTTACCCCGACATTTCATATGGATGTTAACTCCTACGATATCATTGTAGGCGATTCTACAGCTAGCGTTAATATATGGGCATCAGCTGTAGACTCCAAAGCTTCTGTAAGCGGAACAGGTACGATTAGTTTACAGAGTGGAAGCAATGAAATAAAGGTTAATGTAAAAGCTGAAAATGGAAGCGTAAGAGAATATATCCTTCGTATTGTAAGACAAGGAGGAGGTACGTCATCTGAAGGAAGTGCTCCTGTTTCCTCCAGTCCGGGAGAAACACCCGGAGGACCAGGAGCAGTGTCAGGTCCTGGCGAAGGAAGCCCTTCTGGTGAAGTAAAGTCCCCTTTGGGCTAAAGTTTTCTGGATATTAGACATAATCCATTGTTATGAAAGGTTTCCTTTTTGCTTTGGGGAAAATGGAATTCAGGTATGCCAAAGAAATATATGAGGATACTTTCATTCATGGAAGAGCGCAGATTGTGCGCAAGAAGGTTTACGATGAATATATCTTTTTCGCCTTGCGAAAAATTAAGTTCAGGTATGCCTTGTGCAGGAATGCTTTCTTGGAGGAAAAGCACAGATTGTGCTCATGAAGGTTTAGGAGGCAGATATGAGAAATAAAACGATAAAATATATGATTATTCAGGTACTGATGGCAGTGGTAATGGCACTGTCCATGCCTTGCACCTTTCTGACTGCCTGGGCTTCTAATGCAAAAATTGCATTTTCAGATCCTAATGCTGTTGTAGGTTCAGAGGTGACAGTTACTATGAAGGTTACTTCTACCAGTGGGGATACCCTGGATCGGGCTGATATTATGCTTTCCTATGATGCTTCGGCCCTGGAGTTTATCAGTGGAACGAATGCGTCTGGAGGAGCTGGTTCAATCAGTGTAAAGCCTTCTGCAGATGGAGGAAACGGTACAGAGATGGTATGTACCCTGCGTTTTACTCCTCTTAAGGCTGGCACTTCTAAAATTACTGTAAGCACCCAGGAGATTTATGACAGCAGCGGACAGCTGGCGGAGCTGGACCGGCAGGGCGATTCTACTATTACCATAGGCGCTCAGCAGGGTGCTTCAGGAGATGCAGGATTAAAATCCCTACAGGTATCTCCAGGAACACTGGAGCCAGCATTTTCAACTTCTGTAGAGGAATATACAGTGCAGGTGGGAACAGACGTTTCTAGGCTTGCAGTCAGTGCAGAGGCAAACAGCGCAGGTGCCGCTATTTCCATAGAGGGTGATTCGGACCTGCAGATGGGAGAAAATATTGTTACATGTCAGGTAACGGCAGAAGATGGACAGAGTGTGAAAACTTATACCATCCATGTAAATAAAGTAGAAGGTGGGCCTTCGGAGGCTGTAACGGCTGTGGGCGGCCTGACTACAGTAATTAATGGAAAACAGTATACAGTAGAAACGTCCTTTGACATGGGCAATCTTCCAGAAGGCTTTGAACAGGTTAGCTACAGCTATAAGGGAAATGATGTTATGGCTGCAAAAGGAACAGAGAAGGATATCCTTCTTATGTATATGACAGATGAAGAAGGCAAGGGAGATTTCTTCATTTATAATGAGGGAACAGACAGTTGGACACCATATATGGAGATTTCCGTATCTTCCAAGGCCATTGTGATTCTTCCTCTGGATAAGGACGTCATAATCCCTGACGGCTTTACAGAAGGCTTTATGAACCTTGAAAACGGAAGGCAGGCTTCAGGATGGGTTCCGGCAGATGAGGCCAATCCACAGTACTGGCTTTTCTATGGTATGAACTGGAACGGAGAGAAGGCTTTATACCGCTATGACCTGGAAGAAAATACGATTCAGCGTTACTTCCAAAATCCCATCGGATCCAGCGGTTCTGTTTCTACGGAACAATATCAAGAAGTGGTGGAAGCAGGACAGGCACTGGAGCATCAGTATGAGATTAGAGGAATCATAATCCTGATTCTGGGAATTGCCATCCTCCTTCTCTTAGGGACTGTCCTGATTCTAGCGAGTAAGATGAGAAAAGCAGAGAAGATGCAGGAGGCAGATCGACATGTTAGCCGGGCAAGAAGGCGTGCGGCTGCGGAAACCGCTGTGTCTCACAGCAGTGTTCCAGGAGAAAAAGCTGTGTCCAGCCAGGCGGGAGAGCGCATAAGGCAGGGGCAGGATATTAAACTTGGAAAACAGGTTCGCCGGGAAAAGGCAGAGTCTGAAGATACAGACAGGTCATTCAGGCCCTCTGGAAAGAAAATGTCAAGGTCAGGACAGCCATTGGCAGGAGATGGATCGAATAGGGCACCTTTAGTAATGCAGTCCATGATGGAGGAAAGAGACACAAGGACGGCTGTGTCAGAGGATGATGACAGCTTTATAGTGATAGACTTGGATCTTGATGATGAGACATCTTCCCAGGGCGGCAGAAGTCAGGAAAACGAAGACATTTCTACAAACAAGGCTGACAGAGATGACAAAGATGAGGATTTTGAATTCATTGATCTGGATAAGGATGAGTAAATAGAAAAGGAAATGAAAAAGCAGTGAAGCAGGAGAGATGTTCGCTGCTTTTTCTCATAGAAGTGACTGTTTTCCCTGGTTATTTGGCCTGACAGGATTTACCGCTGATTACTGTGAAAGTATCCTTTTCTGCGCAGCAGAAAACTGAATCCAGGGATAAGAAATGTGCCGGATACTTTCATCCATGATGGTGCGCTGCTTAGGCGCAAGAAGGTTTATTGTATCTGGTTTCCATATTGACGGATCGGCAGATATTTGTTACACTATTCCTATAACAGATATAACGAAAGATGGTGAAAGGATGATATTGGAGATTGATTTTAACAGTGATGAAGCCTATTACATCCAGCTTTGCAACCAAATTATCATCGGCATCGCAACAGAGCGCATCCGAGAAGGAGAGGCTTTACCGTCTGTACGTCAGATGGCAGATAACATAGGAATTAACATGCATACGGTAAATAAAGCATATTCTGTGTTAAGGCAAGAGGGATTTGTGAAGCTTGACAGACGTAAGGGGGCTATTGTCTCCCTTGACATAGACAAGATGAATATGCTGGAGGAGATGCGCAGAGAGCTTGGCGTAGTTCTGGCTAGAGGTGTGTGTAAAAATGTAAGCAGAGAGGAAGTCCATCAGATAGTAGATGATATTTATCGGGAATTTACCGGAAACAGGCAGGGATTCTGATTTGCGGTTATGGCGGAAGGGATTTGATACCACCCCCTTTCCAGTTCATCAATGGAGGATAATTATGTTGTGTGAAAAATGTAAGGTAAGAGAGGCAACAATCCAGTATACGGAAGTGGTAAATGGGGTGAGGACAGAGCACAATTTCTGTTCCCAGTGTGCCAGAGAGCTGGATTTTGGCCAGTATTCTACCATATTTGACAGTGATTTCCCTTTGGGAAAGCTGCTATCCAGCCTTTTAGGTGTAGGGGGTTCCAGTGAAGAGGAGAGGATGAATCAGGTTATTTGTCCCAGCTGTAAAACCAGCTATGGAGAATTTGTGAAAAACAGCCGTTTTGGCTGTCCAGACTGTTATGAGGTCTTTGACCTGCTTATCAGTGAAAAAATCAAGCAGCTTCAAGGAAGTAATTCCCATAAGGGAAAAAAACCAAAATATAGCCCTTTTATGCAGTATGAACCTTTTGTAAAAAGAGAAGGAAAAGAGGAAAAGGAAAGTCAAAAGGCTCCAAAAGAGGAAAGCCTTGCAGAGGTTTCCAGGGCAGCACAGATCGCTGTTTTGGACAGAGAAAGAAGGGCTGCTGTGGAAAGAGAGGACTATGACAGGGCAGCAAAACTGCGAGACAGGATCAGAGAGCTGAAAGCGGAGGAAGATGCAGATGCTTAAATGGTTTGAAAAGACAGATGAAAATATGCCGAATGCCATATGCAGCAGGATACGTATTGTGAGAAATTTAAAGGAATACCCATTTCCGGGAAAGCTTCCTGATGAAGAGGCGAAGGAAATGATACAGATGCTTAAGAACAGCCTGAAGGGCCTTCCGGAAAAAGAAGGCTGTGATTATGAATATGTGGCTTTAAGTGAAGCCAGTGATCTGGAACGGAGGGCATTAAAGGAGCGTATGCTTTTAAATGAAACGCTGGAAAAGAAAAAAGGACCTTTTGGAATGATCGTATCCGAAGATGAATCCATAAGCCTGGTATTAAATGGAGACGACCATATTCGTATGCAGTTTATGGCTCCAGGCATGTGCTTAAAGGGGCTTTGGACCAGGGCTGATAAAATGGATGACTATATTAATGAGCGGTTTTCTTATGCTTATGATGAGAAATATGGATATCTTACCACTTATCCTACGAATGTAGGAACAGGCTTAAGAGCTTCTGTCCTCATCCATCTTCCTACGCTGTCCAAGGGAAAGCGGTTCAGCAGCCTCTTAGGGGAGATGGGCCGTATCGGCACCAGGATACAGGGGGTAAATGGGGAAGGCAGTGAGAATTATGGTTCTCTTTATGTCATATCCAATCAGAAGACCCTTGGCGTGTCAGAGGAAGAAATTATAGATTTGGTGGGAAGAGTGGCAGTTCAGCTTAACAGCCAGGAGGATAAGGTAAGAGCTATGGCTATCTCTGCCCATAGGCTGGAACGGATGGATGAAGCCTATAAGTCCTATGGCGTGTTAAAATACGCCAGGCGCCTTTCCTGGAAAGATGCTCAAGAATTTCTTTCCAGCATTATGACAGGCTTGGCTGATGGTCTTTTAGAGGTAAAGGATCCTTTTCCCGTATACAGGGTTATGCTGGGAATACGTACAGCTAATCTCCAGAAGCTTTCAGACAGACCTTTGACAAAAGAAGAGTTGGATATTGTAAGGGCAGAATATATCCGGGATGCTCTTCCGGAATTAAAATAACAGACAGAATTTAACAGACAGGAGGCGATCGGCCATATGACAGATGGATTAGAGAGATTTACTCCACAGGCACAGGAGGCACTGGAGCTTGCCAAAACCGCGGCAGTAGAGCTGGGACATGATTCCGTAGGAAGTGAACATATCCTTGTGGGTTTGATCAGAGAGGAGAACGGAGTTGCTTCAAGGGTTTTAGAGGAATGTGGAGTAGAGGAAAACAAGGTAATTGAACTCATAAGCGAGCTTTTATCCACAAATACCAGTGTAAAGATAGAAGGGGATGGGCTCACCCCGAGAGCTAGGAAGATTTTGGAAAACAGTTATTATGAGGCTGCAAGATTTAAAGCGCCTCTGATAGGAACAGAGCATATATTGATTGCCATGATTCGGGAAAATGACTGCGTGGCTACAAGGATCTTAAATACTATCGGCGTATCCATTCAAAAAATATATGTGGATCTGTTTGCTGCTATGGGTGAGGATGCACCTTCAGGCAGGGAGGAATATCAACAGGGACGGGACAGAAAAGCAACTCCGACTTTGGACAATTACAGCAGGGACCTTACAGCTCTTGCCAGGGAGGGAAAGTTAGATCCAGTCATAGGGCGGGAAACAGAAATACAAAGGGTGATTCAGATTTTAAGCAGAAGGACAAAAAACAATCCTTGCCTGATTGGAGAGCCAGGAGTAGGAAAGACTGCTGTCGTAGAAGGGCTAGCTCAGATGATCGCATCTGGATCTGTCCCAGAGACAATTGTAAGGAAACGGGTTATGACTTTGGATTTATCTGGCATGGTAGCTGGTTCCAAATACAGAGGAGAATTTGAAGAGAGGATTAAACGGGTTATTGCAGAGGTAAAGGGGGATGGGGACGTCCTTCTATTCATTGATGAAATCCATACCATTATCGGAGCAGGAGGAGCAGAGGGAGCCCTGGATGCTTCTAATATTTTAAAGCCCTCGCTTGCAAGAGGGGAGCTGCAGCTCATTGGAGCCACAACCATTGAAGAGTATAGAAAGTATGTGGAAAAGGATGCTGCTCTGGAACGGCGCTTTCAACCCATTACTGTAGATGAACCGGACGAGGAACAGTCCATTGCGATTCTACAGGGGCTGAGAGGAAAATACGAAGACCATCACAAGGTTAGGATTAGAGATGAAGCCCTGGAGGCTGCTGTAAAACTGTCAGCCCGTTATATTAATGATAGGTTTCTGCCAGACAAGGCGATTGATCTGATTGATGAAGCAGCCTCTAAGGTAAGGCTCTCCAATTTTGTAGAGCCGCCGGAGATTAAGGAGCTGGAGGAAGAGATCGAGGAGCTGGAGAAACAAAAAGAGTCAGCGATCCGCCAGGAGGCTTATGAAAAAGCCGGAGCAGTTAAGAAAAAGCAGGAGAAGCGAAGGGAAAAAATAGAAAAGGTCCGCATGAAATGGGAAAAGGACAAGGCTGCGAGGCGCCTTTTCGTAGGAGAAAATGAAATTGCTGATGTGGTTTCAGGCTGGACAAAAATTCCTGTAAAAAAGCTTGCAGAGGAAGAATCAGAGAGGCTTAAAAACCTGGAAGCCATCCTTCATGAGCGGGTAGTAGGCCAGGAGGAGGGGGTTACAGCTGTTTCCAAGGCTATCCGGAGAGGCCGGGTAGGAATTAAGGATCCCAGAAGGCCGATTGGCTCTTTCCTGTTTTTAGGTCCCACAGGCGTAGGAAAAACAGAGCTTTCCAAAGCTTTGGCAGAAGCCATGTTCGGTACGGAAAATTCCTTGATTCGGGTAGATATGTCAGAATATATGGAAAAGCACAGTGTATCTAAGATGATCGGATCTCCGCCAGGATATGTAGGATATGACGAGGGAGGACAGCTAAGCGAAAAGGTAAGGAGAAATCCCTATTCGGTTATTCTTTTTGACGAAATTGAAAAGGCCCACCCAGACGTATTCAATATCCTCCTTCAGGTGCTGGATGACGGCCATATCACAGATGCCCAGGGGAGAAAGATTGACTTTAAAAATACAGTGTTGATTATGACTTCCAATGCTGGTGCAGAGAATATTATTTCTCCAAAAAGGCTGGGATTTGCTTCTGCTGTTGATGAAAAGGCGAACTATAATTTCATGAAAGACAGGGTTATGGAAGAGGTAAAACGTCTCTTTAAGCCGGAATTTTTAAACCGTATTGATGATATTCTAGTATTCCATCCTCTAAATCGGGAGCACATGAAGAAGATTGCAGATATCATGCTTACTTCCATTAGGAAACGGATCAAGCAGCAGCTTAATATGATCTTGGATGTGGATGATCAGGCAAAGGAATACCTGATAGAAAAAGGTTATGATGAAAAATACGGCGCAAGACCCCTGCGCCGAACAATCCAAAACCAGCTGGAGGACAGGCTGGCAGAAGAGATTCTGGATGGAAAGGTAAAGGGTGGAGATAAAGTGGAAGTCACACGGCAGGGAGATGGCTTAAGCTTCACTGTACCAGAAATGGCAGCTGTCTAAAAAGATAGAAGTTTTGTCAATTGAAAAGAAAAAATCTGTTTTTTATATAAACTCTTCCGTAGATTCAGAATATATGGTATAATTAGGGAGATGTATCACTTATCATTAATCAAACGGCTGACAGCATGATACCATTATGGAAACATATCGTTGTCGTTAACCAGAGGTTAATGGTATTGTACAATACAGAAGCGTACTGATGTGTATGAGGGGCCTCAACCAGTTAGGCGGCGTAATGCAATAAGGGAAACGCATTGGTGCATGCAGGCCATATGGCAGGCAGTGAAAAAGGATAAGTATAAGATCAGGAGGGCAAGGATATGCCGGTAATCGAAGAATTAATCCGTACGGAACAGGATGGGACAATAAGCTTTGGCAACTACAGGCTGGATAAAAAGTCAAAGCTCCAGGACTTTGAACATGACGGAGACTTATATAAGGTAAAAACTTATTATGAGATTACAAAATTGGAACGGAATGGTATGTTTGTATATGAATCTGTTCCGGGAACGTCTGTGGAGCATTTTAAAGTAACAGATGAAAGCGTAACCTTCCAGGTGGAAGGAATGAAGGATGCCCAGATTACCATTCAGATGGAAGATGATACAGAATACGAAGTATCTGTGAATGGGATAGCAGCAGGCAGTATGAAGACTAATATGAGTGGGAAACTGAATGCAGGCGTGGAGCTGAATGAAGGCGAGGCAGTTGAAGTAAAGATTGTGAGGAAGTAATGGCAAAAGCTAAGACAGTATTTTTCTGTAAGGAATGCGGATATGAGTCTGCCAAATGGATGGGACAATGTCCAGCATGTAAGGAGTGGAACACTTTTGTGGAAGAACCTGTCGGAAAAGAAAAAAAAACCGGGATATCCGGAATAAAGAAGGGAACGCCGGCTGCCAGGCCGGCGTTCTTAGATGAGATATCCATTGAGGAAAAGGACAGGATTTCCACAGGATTTGAGGAGCTTGACCGAGTGTTAGGGGATGGAATTGTAAGCGGTTCCCTTGTGCTGGCAGGAGGGGATCCAGGGATTGGAAAGTCTACGCTCCTTCTCCAGGTATGTAGAAATCTGGCAGGGGAAGGGCATAAGATTCTTTATATTTCCGGTGAGGAATCTTTAAAACAGATTAAACTGAGAGCAAATCGGATTGGAGAGGTAAAGGGAAACCTGAAATTCTTCTGTGAAACCAGCCTGGATGTCATTGAGGAAACGATTCGGGAGGAGAAACCGGAGATTGTTATCATTGATTCCATCCAGACCATGTACAGGGAAGAGATTTCTTCGGCTCCTGGCAGTGTCAGCCAGGTTCGGGAATCTACCAATCTGTTGATGCAGCTAGCTAAGGGGCTTGGAGTCGCAATTTTTATTGTAGGCCATGTGACAAAAGAAGGAGTAGTAGCTGGCCCAAGAGTCTTAGAGCACATGGTTGATACGGTGCTATATTTTGAAGGGGATAGAAGTGCAGCCTATCGAATTATAAGAGGGGTGAAAAACCGTTTTGGCTCTACCAATGAAATCGGTGTTTTTGAAATGAGACAAAATGGACTTTGCGAGGTACATAATCCTTCGGAATATATGCTGAGCGGCCGTCCAGAGGAGGCATCTGGGGCAGTTGTAGCATGCTCTATGGAAGGGACCCGTCCTATTCTTCTTGAAGTTCAGGCTCTTGTAACAGCAACGAATTTCGGAATGCCCAGGCGGACAGCAGCAGGAACCGATTATAATCGGGTAAATCTTCTCATGGCGGTTTTGGAAAAGCGATGCCGCTATGAAATGTCTCGCTATGATGCCTATGTCAATATTGCTGGCGGCATGAGAATGAATGAGCCAGCCCTGGATCTGGCGATTGTGATGGCTTTGATATCCAGTCTAAAGGACAGGCCGGTTAGTCCGAAAACCATTATTTTCGGAGAGGTGGGATTATCAGGAGAAGTCCGGGCTGTATCCATGGCTGAGCAGAGGGTAAATGAGGCAGTTAAGCTGGGCTTTGATACGTGTATCCTGCCGGAAATATGCCTGGAAAGGGTAAAAAAGACAGATGGGATCAGGCTGATTGGCGTGAAAAATGTAAAAGAAGCGATAGCTGTTATCTCTTAGGGATAACGACAAAGAGATGATTACTGGTTTAACTGCTATGAAAATATTCTTTTCCGAGGAGCAGAAAAATTGGATTCAAGTATGCCCAATGGGCGTGCTTTTGCTTATAAGGGTACGCTGATTATGCGTAAGAAGGTTTGGGATGAAAGAGGGGATATGAATGGAAAATGGGAAAACAGCAGGAAATGAAACAGAAAACCTGCTTTTCACAAAGCTTTATATAGGAGCGGTAACCTTTCTGCCTTTAACTGGGATCATGATCGCCCTTATATTTTATTTTGGGGGAAGAATGCTTGATGGCTTCAGCGGAATGATTTTTCTAGGAGGAACAATTTTAGAAGCTCTTTGGGGAGGAGCAGCTTTTATCCTTGGAGTTATTAATGTGATTCTTTCGTTTTTGGATTACAGAAAAGATCCTGAGTCCTGTGTCAGGAAGCTTATTGTGATGAAATACGGTCTAGTTCCTTTTTTTGCCCTGAATTATCTGATACTGTTCCTGATTGGATTTGTTATAGCTGTGGTTTCCATGGGAATTTCGCTTTTGTGGTATATTCCTGTGTTTACATTTACTACCTGGGCCTGTATGATTCCAGGAGCCTTTTATGGAATACAGACCATAAGGCTGTGTAGGAAGGAAAAGGGGATGACAATATTTCCAGCAATTGTCCACGGTGTTCTGCAGTTCTGCTTTGTGGTGGATGTATTGGATACCATGTATCTGACTATACATGAGTTCGGAAGGGGAAAAAAGGCAGCCATTGTAGTGGCTGCGATATATGGAGTATTAACAGCGGCTGCCATAATTGCTGAGTGCGTTATATTTGTCATGTCTCGCTAAAGACTTGAGATCAGTACAGTGTGATAATATATATACGCTGCTGCAAAAAAGAAGCGCAGCATCATGAAAATGGAATAGAGAATGAAAGAAAAAGAAGGATACAAAGGGACATTATAAAATCTCACGCCTGCAAGGATTGCTTTACTTTGAAAGTACCCTTTTTTGTGGGGCGGAAAACTGAGTTCAGGTATAAAAAATGCGCCCGATGCTTTCATTCATGGCGGTGCGCCGGCCCTGCGCATGAAGGTTTACATAGAAAGTACGCAGCGGCTGATTCCGCTGGGAGGAGGAAAGGAACTATATTAATGCAATCTGGCAGGAGGACATAGAGCACAAGGCAGCCTCGTGGCTTTCTGGAGTGACGCCTGCACAACAGTTTTTTCGAACAGAAATTTTCACTTCCGGCAGAAAGGCTTTTAGGAGAAGAGCATTGCTGATAACACAAATATCTGTACAAAGTCCTATAAGGCAGATTTCGTCAATGGGATTTTTCATGTGCTCTTTTAGCATATCGTGTGCCAGTTCTATACTTCCAAAGGAAGGCTTATTATAGGTACGGCAGTTTTTAGACTGGCGGAAAATTTCCAGGGGCTTACAGATTTCCCATCCGGTTTCTCCTTCGATACAATGTAGAATGGGAAGATTTTTCCCCTCCTGAGTATCCATATAATCGGCATGATGGGTATCCCTGGTGAAAATTACCGTTCCATCAAATCCTTCCGTCTCTTTTACTACACATTCTACAATACCTTGGGCTTCTTTTGTGCCAAGAGCGCCGTCAATAAAATCATTCTGCATATCAATCACAATTAGATATCGGTTCATAAAAAATCTCCTTTTCAAAAAGTTTCACTGTTGATAAAATCATTGTATTAATGTTTATGTTTTGTGTCAAGAAATTTACATGATTCCGGCAATTTTTCGTTTTACCGTACTTGGGCATAGGAATCCGCCTTATACATAGAAAAACCGCCATTGTTCCCTGATGGAACACAAGGCGGTTTTTCAAACTAAATATCAAAATACTTATTCAAAGGAAATGGAAACGTATTCTCTTATAGCACATATTATCAGCCTTTCTATTTTTTAATTCCAAACCTATAACCGCCCTTATTCACTCGTTGGTGCTGTATAATTGCTTTGCACAGCAGCAGGAAGTTCATTATATTGCACCTCTTTCCATTCAAGAACACCTCGGATCGGCATTACCGTTAAACGGATAAAAGCTCCCTCTTTCAATTCCTTTGATGTTCCGAATGTAATGTCTTTTCCTTTTCCATTCTCATCGTAAGAAAATAAAGTGTATGAGTAATCCATACTTCCACTAAAGTTAATTACACCGCCTTTTGATTCGGTCTGTTCTATTTTACTGTTATCAATCTGTGAATAGTAGTATGCGCTGCCAGTTCCCGAAAGGAACCACATACAAAAACCAATAAAACCTACAATAAGTATTACAACTGCCGCAATCCCGATAGTCAATTTTCTCTTCATTCCTATATCCTCCCTTACCAACCTTTTTTGGCTGTTGTTTTTTTGTGCTTTTTTGCTGCCTTGACTGGCACGTTTCCTTTTGCGGTGAATACAAAAACAGCAGTAATCATCAATGCGACAATCATACTAAGCAGACAGATTAACACATTCCAATGTACCGCCGGATCGTAGCTTCGGTAGCTGATCAGGCCTAAACTTGCAGTAACCGGATAAATATTTGCTAATGTAACATTTCCAGAAGCAAACATACCGCCATAGCCATAAACAAAGGCAATAATTGTTCCAAGCATATGTCCGTTTGGTATACGAGCGGCAAACACAATTACAGGCATGACCGCAAAATACAAAAACAGACAGTTGAGAATAATCTGAATAAATGTCTGCAATACTGATGTTACAGAAATTCCCGGAAATCCCATCACAAAAACGGCAATTACCGTGAATGCCGCACTTACCAGCCCAAAAAACAAAGAAAGCAGCGCACATACAAGCAGTTTCCCACACAAAAGGCTGCTATAAGGGACAGGAATAGCCATAATACTTTTCAGCGTATCGTCTTTTCCTTCCCTTGCTATGATATATCCGGCAATGAGGGCAATGCACATGGGGAAAATCGTTGTGGCATTATTTTTGATTACCTGTTCTGTAAAAAAGGCAAATGTCCAAACCGTTCCGTCCAATGCTGTTGTGGAAAAAAGCGTTAATACGACGGAGAGCAGCATTAGGAAAACACCTGCCCATATCATATGATACCGCTTTAATTTCCATATTTCGGTCTTAACCATGAGAAACATATCATTCATCCCCTCTCTTTTTATACATATAATCAATCACTATTACTGAAAGCAAAGCGATAACGGCTAAAATACTGATTGTCTGAAATGTAGTCGGAATTAAATTTTCCAACATCCCCACACCGTCCATAGTGCCATGCGCGGTTAAATTTCCTGCGCTCCACAGGGTTGTAAGCGGAATTGGCATTAGCCAGCACATCATTTTAGGAAGTGCGCCAAAAGATGATTCGGCTGTCATACTTAAAACACTGTAAAAAACGCACAATAAAACAGAAAATATATAATTTTTGCTAAAGAAAACGACAAGAACTATTAACGGCAACGTCCCTGCTGTAATAAAAATCCCCATTTCCAGCGCAAAAAATAATCTGTAAGCAATACTGTTTACTTCTGCAACCAGCCCACCACACAAGATTGATATAATAGCCGATGTCAGACTAAAAATAATTCCAAAAAAGAACAGGACAATAATCTTTGCCAAAATCATCTGTGTGCTTGTTATGGGAATTGTACGCAGATTTTTAAATGTATCATTATCCCGTTCCATAAAAAAGAGCATGGCTGCAATTACCCCGATCATGCACGGTAAAAGCAATTCTACTCCATATCCCATAACCGACTGAAAATAATCATTGAAAATCGCTATTTTGCTGTCGTATCGTTCTGCTGTCTGCGGCATTGTCATCAATACTGTCAGCGGCACGGGAAATAAAAATGCCGAAAGAACAACCAGCCATATAAATTTTTTCCGCTTTAATTTTGCAAATTCACACATAACCAGTTTAAGCAATCCCTTCACCCCCTGTTACACGTTTGAAATAATCTTCAAGGCTTTCTTCACAAGTATGGGCTTCCGATACTTCTAAGCCATTTTCCACAAAGGCGGTAACAATTTTTCCTATTGGTAAATCAAGATTATGCACCTGTATATTGTGGTCGTCCTGTATGGTAAACCGGTTCTCATGGAATATACGCTCTAAAATTCTTGCCGCCTGTGCCGTATCAGAAACAATAAACCGGATATGCTTGCTGCTCTTTGCTTCCAGTTCTGCAAGACTTTCTTCTTCCAGCAATGTACCGTGGTCGATAATGCCTATATCGTCTGCCAAAAGTGCAATTTCGGAAAGGATATGGCTGGAAATCAATATTGTTTTTCCACGCTCATTGCAGAGATCACGGATAAAGGAACGGACTTCTGCAATTCCGATCGGGTCAAGACCGTTGATCGGTTCGTCCAAAATCAAAAGCTCCGGGTCGTGCATAATGGCAAGTGCAATCGCCAGCCGCTGCTTCATACCAAGTGAATATTGGGAAAACAGCTTTTTATCTTTGTAAGGCAGACCAACTAAATCAAGTGCATTTTTAATTGCGTTGCGGTTCGGCACTCCCCGCAGGGTAGCAAAAATGCGCAGATTTTCGGTAGCTGTGAGATTAGGATAGAAGCCGGGGGATTCAATCAGACTGCCAATACGGGGCAACAGCTTTTTTTCATTTGCCTGTAAAGGCTTCCCCCAAATCGTCACTTCCCCGGAAGTTGGCTGTGTAAGTCCAAGCAGCATCTTCATGGTTGTTGTCTTTCCGGCTCCATTTCTGCCAAGCAGACCATAGATACGCCCTTTTTGAACATGAATGTTCAGATTGGCAACACTTTTTTGTGTTCCGTATTGCTTTGTAAGATTTTTCGTTTCAATTACATATTTGCTCATTGCGAAACCTCCTTTTCATATCTGCCATTCTATCACACCAACCTTGCATTAACCTTGCACCAATCTTGCATTAACCTTGCAATTTGGAGAAGGAAGATTTTTACAAATAATTACTCCCGCCGTAAGGGGGCGGGAGCTGATTAGTCTATCAAAGGAAAAAACAAGGTGAAAATTGTTCCTTTCCCCGGTGTGCTGTCTGCCGTTATTGTTCCGTTTAATTTTTCAACAAGCTCATGTACGATAGACAGACCAAGACCGCTGCCTTTTTCAGACCGCCCCTTATCGCATTTATACAGCCGATCAAAAATATGCTTTAAATCCTCCTTATCAATCCCTATTCCATTATCAGACAGGAGAATTTTTATATTCCTGTTCTGTTCCGATAAAACTATTTCAATTTTATCTGCATGGCTATGGGAGATTACATTTTGTATAAGGTTGTTTAATATCCGCATATATCCGTCCGGGTCAATCTGCACCCGGAAAGGCTGTTCTGGAATGTCAATCGTGAAATCTACTTGTGTATCTTCAAATATCGGTATCCAGTCAATTAGTATATTGCGTGTCAGCTCTGTTAAATCAATCTCCGCTATGTTCATGGAAAATTCATTAGAACCTAACTTAAACCAATCAAAAAGCACGTCTATATATTCTTTCAAGTCATGCGCTTTCCGGCGGGCAGTTTCTATATAGTCGTCACGTTCTTTTCCGTCTACAATCCCTTTGTGTGCAGCGTCCAAATACCCAATCAGTGTGGTAAGCGGTGTCCTTACATCATGGGAAAGGCTCGTCATAAGCTGCCTGTTTGTTTCGTCCGTCTGGTGATAGGCAGAAAGCCTTTTTTCATAAGACAGGATAATATCATTGATTGCATAAGCAAGTGGGGCAATAAGCTCATGTGTTTCTGCTAAAATACGCCTGTTTCCATTCCCATTTTTTATATCTTCTAAAGCGTCAGATATTTCCGAAATCTGCTTTTTTACACGCCGGACGGTCAGCGCAGAACTGCAAACAGAAAAAAGGACAATCACTATTCCAATCACAATGATAGCTTCTGTAAACAACGGTCATACCTCCTTACTGAAACGATAGCCAATCCCTTTTACCGTCTGTATATATTTAGGGCTGCCGGGATTTTCTTCTATTTTTTTCCGCAAACGGCTAATGATTGCCATAATATTACTATCATCATACACATATTCTTCGCCCCATACTTTTTCATATATTTGCTGTTTTGTCAGTATTTTTCCTTGATTTTTAGCAAGGAACAGAAGAAGATCAAATTCTTTCGGGGGAAGTTCATATTCTCCATTTATTGTGACAATGGAACGGCTATTAAAATCAATCATCAACCCGTCAAACTCAAATCTCTGTGTCTGTCCGTCTTTTTGGTTGAAGCGGGTATAGCGTCTAATCAATGAAACAATACGGGCAACCAGCTCGTCCATATCAAAAGGTTTTGTTAAATAATCATCGGCTCCTGTCCGCAAACCACGCACTTTTGAAGCACTGTCATTTTTTGATGTGAACATTAAAATAGGCAGACTGCTTTCCTGTCTAATCTGTTCTAATGTTTCAAAGCCATCGAAACCGGGCATCATTACGTCCAGTATAACAAGCTGGTATTCCTTTTCTTTTAGTTGCAGCAAGCCGGATTTCCCGGAATAGCAACAGTCAGCTTCTATACACTCTTGTAAAATACTTTGCTTGATTAGTGCGCAAAGCTCTTTATCATCATCAATAATCAAAACTTTATTCATGTTTTTTCTTCCTTTCTGCTTTCAACCGGGCATCTGTTGGTTTTTCTGCGTCTTTTGGTATCAGCCATAGCCGACTAAATTTTGCTACACCCGGTATGCGGTTTTCCTCACATAGCTTTTGCACCCGTCTTTCTGAAATGCCCCATTTCTTCGCCGCCTCCGGGGCAGAAATAAACTCTAACATTTTCGGTCTCCCTCGCTTTCCTAAGTTCTATCACTATAATTATATACGGTTAGCCGAATAAATTCAAGAAATTAAATAATGCTTGGCATTTTAATCGTCTTGTACGGTGTTGTAGGTAGTGAGAGAACTACCAAGAGGGTTTGGGATATTTCCCAACAAGCAAATCTGTCCGGCAAGCCGCAGACGGGCAGATTTACGGAAAAGGGTACTCTTTTCCTATGATTGTTTCTTAATAAGAACACTGTAAATACAAGGCTTTTCAAAGCCTACCAACCACAAAAAATAATATTTGATCTATCACATTACGCTAAAAGCCGTCCGGCATGAAAAAACGGACGGCTTTTTTGCGTGGATAGGCGGAAAGGAGGCAAAAAATAATTACAGAAATTTAACCCCTAAATTTATGCAACTTTCACAAAAAGGAGGTTAGTGAATGGCTGATGAAAAACTGAACACAGGCCCCGGCAGTGAAAAACTCCCGGAGGCTCCCGGGCCTGTTGCGGCAGACCAGCCCCAGGCCCCGGCTCCCGAACAGGCCGCCGCACCCACGCCCAAGCAGGAACAGGCCGGGCCTGCCCAGCCCGCTCCCGGCGATGTGGTGGTGTCCTTTGACAAGATCAATGAGCTGATGGGCGAAAAGCGGCAGGCGGCCCGGGCCCAGGTGGAAAAGGAGGCGGTGGGTAAAGACGGAAAGGAGGAACTTCCCGCCGCTGGCGGCGATAAGCCGAAAACGCCCCGGCGTGGCCGCCCGCCCAAAGAAGAAAAAGCGGGGCTCACTGGCAAGGAGGAAACAAAGCCACGCAAGGGCCGCCCGCCCAAGGAGGATAAAACGGCCCCCGGAAAGGCAAAGCCGCCTAAACGAGACAAAGTGTCCCGAAGTGACAGCAAAGCCCCGGATGCCCCAAAGGGCGCTCCCGTCCGGGAGGCCGCTGTCCCGGAGCCGCCTGCTCCCGAGCCCGCCGCCCCGCCCCGTCCCATTGACGAGGGAAAGCTGGTTTATTTGAAACTTTCCGAGCTCCATGCGTTCCATACTTTCCGGGATCACCCGTTCCAGGTAAAGGACGATGAAAAAATGGTCGAGCTGGTGGGGACGATCAAGGAGCATGGCGTTATGACCCCCGCCACCGTCCGCCCGGAAAAGGACGGCAACGGTTATGAGATTGTGGTGGGCCACCGCCGCCACCGTGGAAGTGAGCTGGCCGGGCTGGAGGAGCTCCCCTGTATCGTCCGCAGCATGACGGACATCGAGGCTGTCCGGGAAATGAAAAACAGCAACAAACAGCGTGGGGAGCCCCTGCCCAGCGAGCTTGCAAAACTTTTGGATCTGGAAGTGGAGGCCATCAAGCACCAGGGAGGCCGTCTGGACGGCGTGGCCGAGGGGGACATCGGAAAACGCTCCGTTGAGATTGTCGGGGAAAACAACGGCATGAACTATAAAAAAGTCATGCGCTATATCCGGCTGAACTCCCTTGTCCCGGAGCTCTTGAACAAGGTGGACGAGAAAGGGCTTGGCTTTATGCCCGCCGTGGAGCTGTCCTACATTAAACCGAAAAATCAAAGGCTTGTTGCCGTTTCCATTGACGGCGAGCAGTCCTCCCCCTCGGTAGCCCAGGCAAAACGGCTCCGGGAGCTGGATAAAGAGGGAAAGCTCAATGGGGATGTGATTGACGGCATCTTATCAGAAAAGAAAAAGGAGGATAAAGGCGTGATTATTTCAACTGCTGAACTGGAAAAGTATTTCGGCAAGGAGGTTACTCCCGCCAAAATGAAGGAGCAGATCATGGGCCTGCTGGACGAGTGGAAACAGAAACAGCCGCCCCAGCTTACAAAAGCTCCGAAGAAGATGGAAAAAGACAAGTAACCACTTCGAGACATTTTGTCCCGAGGGGCCCCGCCCCTTTGCGATGGCTCTGGTGGTATATATCCCCCGTCGCCGGCTGTGCTATTTCCCCGGCAGGCGGCGGGGGTATATCCTCCAGAGCCGCCCCCTTTCCCAAGATTGGGAAAGGGCGGGGGGTTAGGGTTGAACAATCATTATAGAATGGAGTCCTGCAAACAAAAGTCAAGCCCTAAAATAGAAAAATTTTAGGGGAGCGAAAAAGGGTACAATAAACCAAGCCTGCAAAAGTGAATTTTTTGCAGACCGAATAAACCGTAGATTTCAGTGTCAGTTAATTCTCGGAAAGCTCCTTAGTATCAGCGGCAATAAGACACTCTTTGACCCTGGCGTAGTAGATGCGCAGGAACTTGTTCTGAGCAGCGGTCATATAGACGAAATACGGTTTGCCCTCGGCCCGCTTCTTGTCCAGGAATTGGTACACTGGCTCGTCAACAGGGGCCTTGCGGAGATAGGTGCGGACGACCTGATACAACGTCTTGCGCAGGTGTGGAGAACCTCGCTTCGTTGTGGGATTGCTCTTAGAAATATGCTTGCCAGAGTCATCTACCGCTGGATCAACACCGGCAAAGCTCACGATAGAGCTGCGGCGGGGGAACCGGCGCACATCGCCAATCTCCGCCATCAATTGGACGGCAATAGTTTCACCCACACCGTACATGGCCCGGACTGTCTCATACTCCGGGAGTTGCTGGGCCAACCGGGTCATCTCAGCGCGCAAAACAGCCAGCGTGGCCTTAGCGGAGGCCAGCTCTTTTGCCGCAGTGGTGATGAGCAGCTTGGTGTTGCTGTTCCTGGGCTGGGTCGTGATATGGCCCATGCTGTCCATATACAGCTCCGCCGCTTTCTGTGCGCTGAACTGGTAGCCTTTCCGCTTACACCACTTGCGGTAGCGCTCGGTGAAAGCCGTCTCGCTGGCCAGACAAATACACTCGCAGTGCCAGAATGTTGTGACGAAATCGATCCACTTCTGGCTGCCATCGGTGCGTTCCGGACTAGTAAACAGCTCGTTTACACCCGGAAAGACTTTGTCAGTGAGGGAAATAAGATTGTTCTGCAGCACCACCACATTCTTCATGTAGAGATTGTACTGGCGGGAGCACAGCTTCAGTTGTTCTCGAACCGCTTCCATAGGGGTATATTCCCGCAGGTCTACCCAGTTGTCAAGAGCGTACTTGGCAATCTTCACCGCATCAGCCTTGTCGGTCTTGACCTTGCGGATGGAACCACCTCCGCTCTGCTTGATGAACAGCGGATTCAGCACGGTCACACGGATACCGTACTCATGCAGCGCCGCCGCCACTGGCTCATGATACCGGCCTGTGGCCTCCATGAGCGCCCTGGTATCCTCCCCAAGCGCGAGGATGTCCAGCGCCATCCGCTCCAGGCCGACCTCGGTGTGCGGATACTCTTTTGGCGGCAGAGCAACTTCACCCATTGGCCGCAGGGCCGCCATCATGCTCTTCCCTTTCGATACATCAATTCCTACTGCGTTCATGATCTCCTCCTGTGTGATTGATATGGCGTCCGCCCCTGTTTCTCGCCGCTTGTTCAATCTCCTGGTTGACGCGAGCGCACCGCATGATGGCTCTACCTGCGCAAATCGAATGCTGCGAATGAGAGAGACGGCTGACTGACTCCACTACGGGCGTGTTGGCCCAGGATTTTTTGTGTCAGGCCATTTACTCCCTCATTCTACAGCTTCAGCTTTGAGACGACAAAAGACACGGCTGGCTGCCGTGCCTTTTACCGTAACTTTATTGTAGGAGGTTTTTACTTATGAAGCGACCCCTTGCTTATATTACCGCCGCATGGTTTGGCGGCGACAGCGAAAACGCGGAATTGGCCGTCCAGTATTGCCGGGCAGTCTATGAGGCGGGCTTTTCCCCGATCTGTCCTACCCTCTATCTGCCGCTGTTCCTCAATGACGCAGTACCCGAGGAGCATAAAAGCGGTATCGACATAGGCCGTGACCTCTTGCGCCGCTCCCATGTGCTGGTGGTCTGCGGACACACCATGACCGAGGCTATGAAAAACGATATTGCCGTAGCCCAGCGGCTGGGGATCACCGCCACCACCCTTGAGGGCATTTTGACCGTCAAGGAACAGGGGCACCGCTGATGCCGTCCCTGTTTGAAGCCTACATCACCAACCGTGGGAAATACAACGAGGGGGAGCTGGTGGGGGAAACGCTGAAATTCCCCACCAGCCCCCGGGAGGTGCAGGCCCTGTTAAAACATATCGGGGTGGACGGCATACGCTACGAGGAATTTTTCATTACCAGCTTTGACGGCGATGTGCTGGGGCTCTATGACTACCTTGGCGAGTATGAAAATCTGGACGAATTAAACCACCTGGCCTGCCTGCTCTCGGAGCTGGATCAAGGCGAGCTGGAAAAATTCGAGGCCGCCCTAAACATCGGCGCCCATACTTCCAGCGTGGCGGATATTATCAACCTGGCGCAAAATCTGGACTGCTTTGAGTTTTACCCGGATATTGAAACGGAGGAGGACTTGGGCCGTTACTGGGCCGAGGATTTGCCTATCCCGGCGGAGCTGAAAGACTATTTTGACTATGGGGCATACGGGCGGGATGTTTCGATCAACGAGGGCGGCCACTTTGCCCCGGGCGGCTATATCGTCCAGACCAGCGGCGATTTCAAGGAATATTATCACGATACCAAGGACATTCCCGCCGGGCACAAGGTTTTTTCTTTTCCCCAGCTTTCCATCCGGGAACAGATGGCCGCCTATAAGGAGGTGATTGACGGTTCCTCAAAAGAGGGATTCCGGCGGCTGACTGAAAAAGGCCGGGAGGAACGCTGACAAGGCACTTCGAGACACTTTGTCCCAAGGCGGCCCAAGAAAGGAGGCGGTGTAACTGATTGACGAAGAAATTTCCCGGAGCTCCATAGCGATTTCCGTCCGGGCCGGCAAGCTGACGGCCCGGGGGCTGGCTTATGTGCTCCAGGCGGCGGGCCGCCAGATTGCCAAACGGCATAGGGCGGCCCAGCGGCCCCACGGCAGGCAGAGCGTAAAAAAGCTCATGGGACATGGGGAGAATGTAAACAGTATTGAGGTAGAGTCCCCCAAGCTCTTTGACCGCATGGCCCGCCGTTTCAATGTGGATTATGCGTTTTACCAGACCGGGCCGGACAAATACCTGCTGTTTTTCAAGGCTGGGCAGGCGGACGCCATCACCGCCTGTTTTGAAAGCTATTCCCGGAAACTGCTTGGAAAGTCAAAATCCAGCCGCATCCCCATCCGGGAACAGCTCAAGCGGGCGGCGGATCAGCTTGCCAAGGAAAAAACCAAAACGAAAGAACGGGCAAAGGAGGTGGTTCGTGAAGAACGATAAGATCAAGAAATATCTCATTCCCAACATTCCATACCTGTTTATTCTTTGGGCCTGTTTGAAAATGGGGACGGCCTACCGTCTGGCGGCGGGTGCGGACTTCGCCCATAAGCTCATGGGGCTGGGCTTAACCATCGGCCCGGCCTTTGCCGATTTCGCCCCGGGGCTCAACCCCTTTGACTGGCTCATCGGTATTGCGGGGGCGGTGGGCTTTCGCCTGCTGATCTATGTGAAAAGCAAGAACGCAAAGAAATTTCGGCGGGATGAAGAATACGGATCGGCCCGTTGGGGCGGGCCAAAAGATATAGCCCCTTTTGCCGATCCGAAGTTTGAAAATAATGTCATTCTTACCGGGACGGAGTTTCTCACCATGAATACCCGGCCCAAAATCCCGGCCAACGCCCGGAACTTAAATTGCTGTGTCATCGGCTCCTCCGGCTCGGGAAAAACCCGCTTTTGGCTCACACCCCAGCTTTTACAGGCTCATTCCTCTTTCGTGGTGGTCGATCCCAAGGGCGGGGTGCTGTCCCAGGTGGGCTGTTTTCTCCAAAAGAAAAAGGGATATAAAGTTAAGGTTTTTAATTCCATCGACTTTTCCAAGTCCATGCACTATAACCCGCTGGCCTATATCCGAAACGAGGCCGACATCCTGAAGTTTGTGGATGCCCTCATTTCCAACACCAAGGGCGAAGGCAAGGAGGGCGACCCCTTCTGGACAAAATCAGAGACTTTGCTCTACTGCGCCTTAATCGCCTATATCATTTTTGAGGGCCCCGCCGAGGATCGGAACATGAACACTTTAGTGGATATGATTTCCGGGATGGAAGTAAAAGAAGATGACGAGGATTTTATGAACGCTGTGGACTATATGTTTTCCGGGCTGGAAAAGCGAAAGCCAGACTGCTTTGCGGTCAAGCAGTATAAGAAATACAAATTAGCCAGCGGTGATATATGCTCTAAATGACTTCTTAATCACGAGATTTTCTCATGGTTAGTGAAGAACCCATTTAGAGCATATTTCATGAAAGGAGGCAGACGCTATGACAAAAACCAAAATCACTCCATTATACGAGAGGTTGAGCCGTGACGATGAATTGAATGGGGAATCCAACTCCATCAGCAACCAGAAATCCATGCTGGAAGATTACGCCCGCCGCAACGGTTTCCCCAACCCGACCCATTTCACGGACGATGGAATCTCCGGAACCCGGTTCGACCGACCCGGATTCACCGCCATGATGGAGGAAGTGGAGGCCGGGAACGTGGAGGCAATTATCATCAAAGACATGAGCCGCCTGGGGCGTGATTATCTCAAAGTCGGCCAGGTCATGGAAATCCTGCGTCAGAGAGGCGTCCGGCTGATCGCCATCAATGACGGGGTGGACAGCGCCAACGGAGAGAATGATTTTACCCCGTTCTTGAACATCATGTATGAATTTTACGCCAGAGATACCAGCCGCAAGATTAAATCTGTATTCAAGGCAAAAGGCATGAGCGGCAAACACCTGACAGGTACTGTCATTTACGGCTACTTGTGGGACGAAAAGCGGGAACACTGGATTGTGGACGAAGAAGCCGCTGCCGTGGTGCGCCGGATATTCGCTATGACTTTGGACGGATACGGCCCCTACCAGATTGCGAACCGGCTGTCACAGAAAAAGATTGAGATACCTTCCCTGCACCTTTCCCATTATGGGGAGGGCGTGAATCAATCCAAGACGTTTAAAGACCCTTATGGCTGGGGTTCTTCCACTATCGTCAATATCCTGAAAAAGCGTGAGTATTTAGGCCACACCATCAACTTCAAGACCCGCAAACATTTCAAGGACAAGAAAAGCCACTACGTTGACGAAGATGAATGGGTAATCTTCGAGAACACCCACGCCGCCATTATCGACCCGGAAACCTTTGAGAATGTGCAGAGAATCCGCTCCAATGTGAAGCGTTACCCGGACGGCTGGGGAGAAGCCGCCCCGCTCACCGGCCTGCTCTACTGTGCCGACTGCGGCGGCAAGATGTACGTCCACCGCACCAACAACGGCAAGCGTATCTCACAGTATACCTGTTCCCAATATAGCAAGGTTCCGGTTGGCGTTCTCTGCTCCACACAGCACCGAATCAACGAAAGCGCCGTCCTGACACTGATTTCCGATATGCTCCGGGCGATTGCGGAGTATTCCAGAAATGACCGGGCAGAGTTTATCAAAGCGGTTCAGGAAACCCAGGCCGAACAGCAGGCCAGCGACATTACCAGAAAACGGAAACGGCTGGCAACAGCACAGAAACGAGCCGGGGAACTGGAAAAACTGATATGCAAGATTTATGAGGACAATGTGCTGGGCAAGCTGCCAGACGCAAGATATGCCGCCCTGGACGCACAGTACGCAAAGGAGCAGGAATCCCTTTCCGGCGAGATTGCCGAACTGGAAAAGACAATCGCCGGATATGAGCAGAGCCGGAAATCAGCGGAGAAATTTATCGCCCTTGTTGACAAGTATGAGAATTTTGACAACCTGACTACCACCATGCTGAATGAGTTTGTGGAGAAAATCCTTGTCCATGAGCGTGACCGGAAAGGCAGTATTGAAACCACGCAGGAGGTTGAGATTTACTTCAATTTTGTGGAGGTACATACCGCCCCATTTCGGGGAAGTGAACCTTACGCCGGAGGAACTGGAAGCCCTGCGGAAGAAAGAGGAACGCAAGGACAAGCTGCACCAGGCGTATCTCCGGCGCAAGGCCAACGGGACGCAGAAACGGTACGAGGATAAAATCAAAGCAAAGAAAAAGGCTGAAATCGAGGCGAAAAAAGCCGCTATCCATGCCGAGGATATGGAAAAAGGCGTGTTTATCCCGGCCAGCAGCCTGCCAAAGAAAGAACCCCAAAAAGCACCAATGCCAGCCAGAGCCGCTATGTAGGCGGCGGGCATACCACAGAAAAGACAAGGAGGCATACACATGAATGGACTGACTTATACAAAAGTTGGAGATTACTATCTCCCGAATCTGGTATTAAAAGAGCAGCCGGACACGCCAATCGGCAGATATGGGCGCATGAGGCTCCGCTATCTGAAAGAACACCGGAAAGGGCTGTATACCAGCCTGCTCCTGACGGAAAAACTCTATCCCCATTTGTTGGAGATTGACGAGGCGGCCAATAAGCGAATGGATATTCTTATGCCGCAGCTGATGAAGGCCGCCGGTGTGACCGAGGAACTGAAAGCAGCCGAACAGATGAAATGGGTAGGGCTGGCTAATAACTGTAAGGCGCAGGCAGAGGAAATCATTCTGTATGAACTGATTTACAATTAAACAGGGAACAACAAAGAGAGGCAGAAGAAAGGTATCCTTCCGCCTTTCTTTGTCTGGCGCTGATAAAATCATGTTTCTGTATTATCCAGGCCGGAATTACTGTCATTTTTCTTCAGCGAAGAAATCCATGTTTCGATTGCCCTGGCAAGAATAAGCTGCTGCTGTAGAACTGCCATTCCGTTTTCAGGAACGTCCGGTATATTTTCCTTCGCAAGAAAATTTTCTTCCAGATAGGATTTTAATTGCTTGATGTTGTTCTCAATATTTCCCAGACATACATTCTGTTTTTCTTGTGAGAGGCTGTCCAGGTTTACAATCACAGCATTAAAATCCAGATAAATGTTAATGGACTTTGCGGCAATTTCCAGCATAAGTTTTTCAAATTCCTGCTCTCCCTGCCGGGTTAGAGAATAGACGGCTTTTTCCGGCATTTTTCCCTCTTTTTCAATACGGCTTTTAATGAATCCTTTTTCTTCCAGTTGAAGGACTTTTTTATAAATTGAGGGAGTGCTGATTTTTACCCATTTGGATATGTTACGGTACTCAACCAGTTTTTGAATATCGTAGGCGCTTAAAGATTCCCTTTTTAAAATTCCCAGTACAATTAGGTCGATTGTGGCCATATTCGTTCTCCTTTGATACTTGACAGATACTATAAATTATAGTAATATATTCTCTGTTGCGCAACTATTATAATTTATAGTAGTATAAATAATAGTATCAGTCAAGCGAAAGGAGAAAACAACATGAACGAGCAAAGCAAGAAAATGGAACTACTGGGGGCTGTGCCAATACCAAAGGCTCTTTTGGCACTGGGACTGCCAACCATGATAGGTATGCTGATTAACGCACTTTATAATCTGGCAGATACCTACTTTGTTGGTGGATTAGGTACGGATCAGATGGGGGCGGTTACAGTAGCTTTTCCTTTGGGGCAGATTGTTGTCGGCCTGGGACTGCTTTTCGGGAACGGGGCGGCGGCATATCTTTCCAGGCTGTTGGGGCGAGGGGATAAAGATACCGCTGATAAGGTAGCCAGTACAGCTTTATACAGCAGTGTATTGATTGGAGCGATTGTTATTATAGGCTCCGTCATATTTCTGAAACCCATATTAAATCAGATAGGCGCATTGGAAAGCGTTATGCCTTATGCGATTACCTATACCAGCATTTACATCACGTTTTCCATTTTTAATGTTTTCAATGTCACAATGAATAATATCGTGTCCAGTGAGGGAGCCGCAAAGACAGCCATGTGTGCGTTAATGGCCGGCGCTGTCCTGAATGTGATATTAGACCCCATTTTTATCTATGTCCTGAATCTTGGAGTTGCCGGCGCAGCCATTGCCACGGCTATTTCTCAGGTGATTTCCACGGTGGTTTACCTGTGCTATATCTTCCGGAAAAAGAGCATATTCCATTTTCGCATGAAAGACTGCTGTTTTTCAAAGGAAATAATGTCTGAAATTTTGAAAATAGGGATTCCCACATTACTCTTTCAAGTTCTGACCAGTATGTCTATCAGTATGATAAACAATGGGGCAAAAGAATATGGCGGCTCTGCCCTTGCCGCCATGGGGCCGCTTACAAAAATTATGTCTATGGGAACTTTGATTGTTTTCGGTTTCTTGAAAGGATTTCAGCCAATCGCCGGATTCAGCTACGGAGCAAAAAAATTTAGTCGCTTATATGAAGCGATTAAAACCTCTGTTCTGTGGTCAACTATATTTTGTGTGGTTTTTGGATTGATAGCCGCTATATTCCCGTCACAGATTATGGCATTGTTTACAAAAGGAGATACCGAAATGATTCAGATTGGTGCGGCAGCGTTGCGGGCAAATGGTCTGTCATTTATCCTTTTTGGATTTTATACCGTGTACTCCTTCTTATTTCTTGTAATGGGAAAGGCGAAGGAGGGCTGCTTTCTTGGCGCTTGCCGACAGGGAATCTGCTTTGTGCCGGTTATCTGGTTCCTGCCAGGAGTTTTAGGATTAAACGGTGTCATTTACTCCCAGCCGGTTGCCGATGTTCTGGCCGCCATTATCACTGTTTTTATGGCTTTGAATCTTCATAAAAAACTGTCCGTTGAAGAATCCTGTATGGCTTTGCAATCAGGAACACCGGAAAAATAGGAACTGTCATAAATGGGTAAGGTATGCTGATTTCTAAAACCAGACGCAAGCCGCAGAGTAGGAATTGGTATCAAGAAAGTGTGATGTAATGAAAAATAAATCCTTATGGATTCACTGTCCGGCTTGTGGAGGTAAAACAAGGACAAAGGTGTATGGGGATACGGTACTGTTAAATTTTCCGCTTTTCTGCCCGAAATGCAGGAAAGAAATCAAAATCAATGTAGTACAGCTAAAAATGACGTTAAGCAAAGAGCCAGACGCATAATGCGGAGAGCCTGCTTCCTTTGGTATGGGAACGCAGGCTCTCTTTCATGTTATGTATCAGATTCAATTTCAATGGCCCCTTTTGCCCTTAGTACGGATAAAACGGATTCAATGATTGGGATAAGGGCGGCAGACTCTTGTTCGCTGCATTCCTCAATCATAAATCGAAGCTGGCGGATTGCGGGGCTTTCCCTTTTCATTTCAGGATTGAAAATCTCTCTGGAATCCAGTTTGAGCGCACGAACCAAAGGATATAGGACTTCCATTTTAGGATTTCCCTTGTAGTTCTCTATGTTCATTACGGTACGTGCGTCAATGCCGCTTTTTTCAGCTACCTGACTTTGCGTCAGACCCAGTTCTCCCCGTGCCCTTTTAATGGCATTCCCCAATGGATAAGAAAATTCTTGCATGGCGGTTCACCTCATAAATATTTTACAATACACTTTATCTCATTTGAACTCAACACGGTTCCGTAGTTATATGAACTATAGTACATATCTTTCCGAGGAGATGTGATTTGAAAGATAGGACAATTTTAAAAATTGATATATTCGGTATGAATTTCAGTGTTTAGCTGAAAACCACCACGGGATTGTAAGTGAATTACGGTTCACTAAAAGAAGTTATTTTAAAGGCATACTTGCAGATTTTCTTATCTGTCTGTGTGCCTTTTGCTATTTTCGATTGAAACAGTCAGTGGGTTGCCGTTCCCCCCCCTACTCCGTTCAGAAAGCTTTGCAAAAAATCTGAAGGTCGGAAAGGAAGATGGAAGTCACCATCAACATAGACGGACAAACCCTGTCCGTGGAGGTCACAGTCGAAGTATACGAGTATCTGGACAAAGCCGGCCACAAGGAAGAAAACCTTGCCCATGAAAAGCGGAGGCACTGGGACAGCCGGGAGTTTGACGAGTACATAGTCCTCACCGAAGGGCGTTCCTGCTACTACCAGACACCGGAACAGTGGATATGCAGGAAAGAAACCATGCTGGAGATTAAGGCCGCCCTTGCGCTCTGCACCGAGGCGCAGCGCCGCCGGTTCCTGCTCTACGCACTGGAGGGTTTGAGCTATGCCGAGATTGCCGGGCTTTGCCGCTGCTCCAAAGCTGCCATACAGGACAGCATTGAGGCGGTACGGAAGAAAATCAAAAAATTTTTTTGATACAGACCCTACGATTGGCCGTTTTCGGGCTAACCAGTGAAGGGAATTTTTTCCCTATCACATTTCCGGGGAGGACAGGCAGGAAACCGCTGCCTGTCCTCTCCGCATTTTAGGAGGTCAGCCATGAAAACAATCAATCTAAGGTACTGTTATCCCTACTACACCAGGGACGTGTTTGTGGAGGTATCGGACGAAGTGGCCGAGGTCATGGTGCAGTCTGTCCGGGAGATGTACAACTATGACCGCCGGACACGTTACCACAAAGCATTTTACTCCCTGGACGCTTTTGAATGGACGGAGAAGTACGCACTGGAACACAGCCCGTCAGCGGAAGAGATTATCCTGATGAAAGAGGAACAGGCCGCCCATGAAAAGCTGCTTGCCATGCTGGACGAGGCGTTTTCCGTTATTACTCCCATGCAGGCAAGACGTGTTAAAGGCTATTACATCAGGGGATTAGATTTTACCCGGATCGCCAAAGAGGAAGGCGTTGACAAGAGCGTGGTAAACCGTTCCGTACATCGTGGGCTGAAATATATGCGTGAGTTTTACAGCCGCCAGCAGACGGAATGAGGTATGGCCTATGCAGACAATCAACCTGAAAAAGTATTATTACCCGCTTTTTGTCACGGACACATTGATTGAGGTATCGGACGAGGTGGCCGAGGCTCTGCTGCTTATGCGGAGGGAAGAAAACAACCGCACCCATAAAATCTGGTATCACAAGGCGTATTATTCCCTTGACTGTGAGGACGGGATTGAAAACTGCGCCTTTGATTTTACCGTCAAATCCCCGGAGGAAATTCTTGTGGAACGTGAGGAAGAGCAGGTTTACCTTGCCACGCTGGAACTTCTGGCGGAGGCTATGGGGAATCTGACAGAAATACAGGCAAGGCGTATCCGTGCCCGCTACATACTTGGCAAAAAACTGATTGAGATTGCCGCAGAGGAAGGCGTGAGCGTATCGGTGGTACAGCAGACCGTTAAGAGCGGATTAAAGCGAATGCGGAACTATTTTGAGAAAAAGAAATGGAGGGAATGAGGGAAATGAATTTTACCAAAAGCGAACTGGAAACGCTCTGTCAGTATGCCGCGCCAACGAAGGAAGAAACCCTTGCCGGGCTGAAAGAGATTGTGCCGGTTCTGGAAAAGAAAGACGATTTATCGTCAAAAGTGATTGCCGAGAATACGATACGGAAACTGGAAAAGCTGGCAGAGCCGGAGTGCAGCCGGTTTATTGCGGATAACCGGGCCGCCTTTATCGAAAAGCGGGATCATTCTATCCGCCAGAGGCTTGCCGCCGCCAAATCCGGGAAGGGGGAGCCGGTTCTGCAGGGGCATGACCTGGCAGGCATGGAGCGGTTCCTGCCGGAAACAAGGCACATGGTAACGGTGGATATCCTGAACAGTGACAGCCCGGTGGGATTCCACGGAGAGCGATACCGCTTTTTCCTCTCTGACGAGGGATACAAAAACGCCAGAGCCAGCGAGAAACGGGGAGAAATCAAAATCAGGAACCATGCCGCTGTCATGGCCGGTAAACTCTACCCGGACAAGAAGCCGCTGGCGCAGGAACGGTGACAGACAACAGAATCCAAATCACAGCAGGGCAACCGGAAACGACTGTCTTTTTTGCCGCCCGAAAGGAGGTGATTACAATGCCAGATATCGGCAAGCTGAAAAACCAGCAGGAAAAAGTAAAGACGGAAATCCGCCAGCTAGAGAACCGCCAGAAGATTCTCCTGAACCGGAAAACGGACGCAGAACGGAAAGCCAGGACACGCCGCCTGATTGAGCATGGGGCAATTCTGGAAAGTATCTTCCCTGCTGCTACCGCCATGACCGGCGAGGAAATCAAAGCATTTTTATCCGCCATTTCCTGCCTGCCGGAAGTCGTGCGGCTGCTAAAAAACAAGCCTAAAAGCCAAGATATGCAGCAGCCTTAAAAATCCAACGGCGCACTTATACACCGTTCCGGTGTGTGCGCCCTGCCGGGGGCGTGGCGTCCTCTGGACGCAATGGGGAGCTACACTCCCCAAACCCCTTGTACGCTCCGCCGGAAAGGACACCCGCTTTGCGTCTGCCCTTTCCAGCGAAGCCAATTTATCCCTACCCGAAAGGAGGCGAACCGCCATAGCCATATTCCATATGCCCGTCCAAATTATCAAGCGCAGCAAGGCCAAGTCTGCCGTGGGCGCTGCCGCTTACCGGAGCGGAACCAAAATGACCAACGAATGGGACGGGCTTACCCATGACTACACCCGGAAACATGGTGTAGTCCACTCTGAAATCGTATTGCCGCCCCATGCCCCGCCGGAATTTCAAGACCGCAGAACTCTCTGGAACAGTGTGGAGATGGTTGAAAAGACCCGTGACGCACAGCTTGCCCGTGAGATAGAGATTTCCCTGCCGGTAGAACTGAACCGGGAGGAACAGCAGCGGCTTGCCCGCTCCTTCATCAGCGATACCTTTGTCGCCGCTGGTATGTGTGCGGATTTCTCTATCCATGACAAGAAAGACGGCAACCCCCATTTCCATGTCATGCTCACTATCCGACCGCTAAAGGAAAACGGGCAGTGGGGAGCGAAATGCCGGAAGGTCTACGAACTGGACAAAAACGGCCAGAGAATCCCCAACGGCAAAGGCGGCTGGAAGAGCCACCGGGAGGACACCACCGACTGGAACGACAAGGGAAATGTAGAGAGGTGGAGGGCTGCCTGGGCATTCTACGCCAACAGAGCGTTGGAGGCTGCTGGCCGGCCGGAACGGATTGACCATCGTTCCTACGAGCGTCAGGGCATTGACAAGATACCTTCTATCCATCTGGGCGTTGCCGCAAGCCAGATGGAGCGGAAAGGCATTGCCACAGAGAAAGGAAATATCAACCGCCAGATTGCCACCGACAATAAGCTGCTGAAGGAAATCAAGGCACGGATTACCCGGCTCTATAAATGGACGAAAGAGCAGGCAGAGAAAACGGAAGGAAAAGACAGTATCATGGCGCAGCTTTACGAGGCACAGTTGTCAACAGGGAAACCTGGCTCCCGGTATGGGAAGATAAGGAACCTGAAAGATAGCGCCGCCCTGTTCAATTTCCTGAACGGCAACAACATCACTTCCATGGAGCAGCTTTATGAAAAAGTGGCCGCCATGAACAAAGATTACTATTCCATGCGTGGGAAGATTGTCACCGCCGAGCGGCGTATCAAAGTGCTGGACGAACATCTCTCCATGTGGGAGAAATACGAGAGGAACAAAGGAACCCGCCGCCAGTTTGACAAGATGAAGCCGGGGAGGAAAAAGGAACAGTTTGAGCAGAAGCACGGTGCGGAACTGGCATTATATGAGGCCGCTGTCCGGTATCTGGAAAAGCTGAAAGCCAACGGCGAAGAAATCACCCCGAAGAAATGGCAGGCCGAGGCCGACCGCCTGAAAGCGGAGAAATCGGTGCAGTACCAGAAAATGAAAGCCATGCGGGAGGACATCAAGGCGGTGGAGAACCTGAAAAAGACAGCGGAACAGTTGGCCAGGACGGAAAATGAACCAGCCAGAAAGAAGGAGGAACAGGAATTATGACACAGCAGTTTATATCCATGACAATTACCATCACCATAAAGATACCCATGCCGCCCACGCCGCCAGCGCCTACGGGGGCGAAAGCGCCGGAGCCGGTTTTCCTTTTCAGGGAAGGGCAGCCGCCTTTGTGCTGCTGCAAGGTGAGATATGGTAAACAGGCGGCATGAGCGAATCCCGGCCATGGACTATCGGCAGTACCGCAGGGCGAGGCGGCTGGTGCGTGAGTGCTGCAACTACGACAACGGCCAGTGCATGGCGCTTGACGAGGGGGACGGGTGCGTCTGTGTCCAGAGCATTTCCCACTCCCTGCTCTGCCGCTGGTTCCGTGCGGCGGTGCTTCCCTTAGACCACCAGCTGGAAACGGCCCTTTACCACCGGCTGGAAAGCAGGCGGTGCAGCGAGTGCGGCGCTCTTTTCCTGCCTGGCTCCAACCGGGCGAAATACTGTAAGGATTGTGCCGCCAGGGTGCGCCGGAGGAAGGAGGCAGAACGCCAGCGGAAAAGATACCATGATTCTACGCATTTAGGAACGGAAAAAGCCTTGTAAATCAAGCACTTTCGGAGCGTGTCGGAGGGGAGGCAATACTTTTTATCATTGACACCCCCAAAGCCCCCTTAAAATGCGTACAGAGGCTTAAAAGAGCTATTCAGAACAAAAGGAGCAACTAAATGACAGAGAACCGACGATTTTATTACCTCAAGCTGAAAGAGAATTTTTATAACAGCGAAACCATGGTCATTCTGGAAAGTATGCAGGACGGCCTTCTGTACTCCAATCTCCTGCTCAAGATGTATTTGATGTCCCTGAAAAGCAACGGCGTACTCCTACTGAATGACTGCCTGCCCCATACCGTGCAGACCATAGCCACCTTTACCCGGCATCAGGTAGGCACGGTGGAACGGGCTTTGAAGATATTCCAGGAGTTTGGCCTTGTGGAGATACTGACGGACGGAGCCTATTACATGAGCGACATCCAGCTGCTGATCGGCCAGTCGTCCAGCGAGGGGGAGCGGAAGAAAAAGGAGCGCATGAGGCTGAAACGCCAGAACCTGCTCCCGTCCGGGGAAACGGACATTTGTCCGTCCAATGGCCGGGTGGACAAATGTCCGCCTATATTAGAGTATAGAGATAAAGAGATTAGAGATAAGAGTATAGAGAATAGAGAGGGAGATATGACACACGCTTATGGGAGATACCGGAATGTATTTCTATCTTCCGCAGAACTGGCAGAACTCCAGACGGAACTTCCCTCTCTTTGGGAACAGTACATTGAGCGGCTGTCCGAGTACATGGAATCCAGCGGAAAAGGATATAAAAACCACGCCGCCACAATCCGGCGCTGGGCGAACGCCGACAAAAAGAAGGAGGAACCGCCTGCCCGGAACCGGGATTACAGCGTAGAGGAAGGAGAAACCATATGATTGAGATTACCGCAGAAGTCCGGGCGGCCATTGACCGGGCCGCCGGGGATATGGAGCTTGCCGGGGACGAATACATAGAACCGGCTGACGGGCTTATCCACTGTAAGAAATGCCATGGCAGCCGCCAGACCGTTGTGCCGAGGTTCGGAGGCTCCGGCTATTTCATACCCAGCTGCCTCTGCCCCTGCCAGCAGAAAGTGCAGGAGGAACGGAAAGCCATGGAGGAACAGAGGGAGCGCATGGAGCGTATCAAACGCCGGAAGGCGCAGGGGCTTCAGGACAGATACCTTTATGATTACACCTTCTCCAACGATAACGGCCAGAACCCCGCCATGGAGAAAGCGCACGCTTATGTGGAGCATTGGAAGGAGGCATACCGGGACAATACCGGCCTTCTGCTCTTTGGTGATGTAGGAACCGGGAAATCCTTTTTTGCCGGCTGTATCGCCAATGCCCTGCTTGACCGTGACGTGCCGGTTTTGATGACAAATTTCCCGTCTATCCTGAACCGGCTGACCGGCGTGTTTGCCGAGGACAGGGCGGCTTTTATCGCCAGCCTGGACGATTACAGCCTGCTTGTCATTGACGATTTAGGGGTGGAAAGGAATACCGAGTATGCCATGGAGCAGATGTTTACCGTCATTGACAGCCGGTATCGGAGTAAGAAGCCGCTGATTGTCACGACAAACCTGAAACTGGAAAAGATTAAGAACCCGCCAGACCTTGCCCACGCAAGGATTTATGATCGCATACTGGAACGGTGTGCGCCGGTTCTCTTTTCCGGAAAGAATTTCCGGGAGGAAGGAGCCAGGGCGACCAAAGCGGCGGCGAAAGAGATTGTGAGTAAGGGATAACAAAATCTGATTGCATGAAAAGGAGAATTTATGAGCAGCGAGAAAATCACAGAGGACACTACCATCACGGCACCGGCTAAGGACGCTCCTGCACTGGTGAAGAAGATTGGCCGGACGACCTACATTGTGAGGGTTCATTTCAGCAAGACGAGCAAGGAAACCATGAGTGACAAAATCAAGCGTATGCTGAAAAATGAGATACAGCAGATGTGAAAAAGCGATAACGGAAACAGCCGGGATTCAGAAATGCGCTGGCTCCCGGCTTGTAAAATCAGGAGGTTTATGGTAGTATGGAGATACGAAAACAGAAGGGAAAGCAGGTGGGAAGATTGACAGTGACAGATAAGCAACATCAGGAAGATTTGCAACGTTTGCGTTTGTTAAGGCCAATCGACGATGATTTTATGCGTTGTCTTTTTAAGGATAACATTCCATTGGCTGAATTTGTGTTACGCATTATCACTGATAAACCTGATTTAATTATTACTGAGTGTGAAACACAGAAAGATATGAAAAGACTGGCCGGGGCACGTTCTATCTGTTTGGACGCATATGGAACGGATTTGGTTGGAAAAAAATATGATTTAGAAGTCCAGAGGCAGGACAAGGGAGCAGATCCACATAGGGCAAGATACCATTCAAGCGTAATGGATATAGAGAATCTTCATTCTGGTCAGGAATTTAAAGAGTTGCCAGACACATATACAATTTTTATCATTGAAAAAGATTTTTATGGTCAGGGTAAAGCTGTTTATCCAATTGAGAGAATCAACCTTGCAACGGGTAAATCTTTTGAAGATGGGGAGCATATTCTTTATGTGAATGGTGAATATCGTGGGGATTCTGCTATAGGAAAACTCATGCACGATTTTAATTGCACCAAGGCAGATGATATGAATTTTGAATTGATGGCAAACAGAACACGGTATCTAAAAGAGAATCCGAAAGGAGTGAGCGAGATGTGTAAAATTATGGAGGATATGAGAATTGAATCTTTAAAAGAAGTTGCGCTTCGTATGCTGGCAGCTGGAAAATATGCTCTGGAAGAAATTGCGAGTATTTCTGGACTTTCTCTTGATGAAGTAAAGAAATTGAAAGCCGAAAGAACAGTGTAAACAGAACTGTAGGCCAGGAATCTAAAAAAGGTTCTTGGCTTATTCTTGCTGAAATTGAACTTGGACAAGAGGAATAAAAAGTCAATAAATTGTTTAGTTGTAGTAATTGACATTGAACAAGTTATTTATGATTTCGTTAGATTAAAGTTTAGAAACAGTTTGAACAGAAACAGTAGAAATTTTCTCTCTGAAATGTAATATAGTTGTAAGAAAGGATAAAACTTTATGAAATGTGAATCTACAGATTTAGAAATCGAAACAATAGTAAATCGAATAAAAAATGAAGATATGGACTTGCAACCGGACTTTCAAAGAGGGGAGATTTGGACACTTCAGAAGAAACAAAAGTTAATAGATTCAATATTAAGAGGTTGGAAGATACCACCTATCCATGTAATACATAATAATCAATCCATAGATGAAGTATTAGATGGTCAGCAAAGATTAGCCGCTATACGAGATTTTTATGATAATATAATTTGTATTGACGGAAAAATTTTGCCTGAAAATTCTGAACTTATTCAGCTAGATGGGATGCATTATCGTGATCTTCCTAAAAAATGGCAAAGGCAATTTAGGCAATATAGTATTGTTATTATAAGATTAACAGAATATCAACCAGAAGAACCGGCAGAATTATTTTATCGTTTAAATCAGCCTACGACGTTAACGTCTGCAGAACAAAGAAATGCATATATTGGTGTTACCAGGGATCAGGTTAAAGAATTGTCCAATAAGTTTGTTGCATTAGGAGCAAGTAAAGAAACGATTGGATTTTCAAATTCCAGGCTGGCTTACGATGAAATTATCTCAAAATTTTGTTTTTCAGTTGAAACTGGAACATTAAAGAAAAAGATAACATCTAATGATATTTCGATTCAATATCGTCAAGCAATACCTTTTTCAGATGGGTGTATTAGGATAGTCGCTAAAACTTTAGAAAAATTTATGGAGTGTATTATTGGTTGGGATGATTTTAAATATTCATTTAATAAAGCAACAATTTTTAGCTGGTTTGTTTTTATTCGTAGAAATTTGTCTTTGAGTGATACGGAATTAAAAAATATTATTGGTTACTTTGAATTTTGTAGAGCCTTTATAAAAGGAAAATACAAAAAAGTAGATCAACGATACATAGAAGTTTTCTCTTCTTTGCAAAAGAGAAATTCATTTTTTGAGATAATGCTCAATACTTTTAACCAAAGGTCTAGTATGGGAAGTACAGACGCTCTTTCAATTATATATCGTGACATTATTATTACAGTTTTTAGAGATATGTTATGGGAAAACGAAACAGAACTTATACAATATACTGTAAATACATTTAAAGAACTTGAAAATTTAAATTATACACTTGAGAAAATTGTTGAAAAATATAATTGGGGAGAAAAGTTTTAATGAGAAAGGCGAAAAAAACAGATTATTGGGATAGAGCATATAAGAGAAAATATTTAAATAGTGTATCCGGCGTAGAGCTTAATGGCTTAAATAATTTGCAAGAAATATCTTTTTCAGACGGAATAACTGCAATATGTGGTTTGAACGGAGCAGGAAAAAGTACGGTAATTGCTGCGGTAAAAGATATTTTAGGAGTAATTTTGACAGAAAGTGACAGACATAAGTTAAAAGGAAGTACGGTTAATGGAAAGGTTGTGAGCGAAAAAAAGGAAATCCGATGTTCAAATTGCACGGGATATCGACTTTGTGATACTGGATATGACTTAGATAAAATTATATATTTGGATTGTGATGAAAGTAATAATATTCAAGAGTTTACTATTAAACAGGCAAATTTTGAAGAATTACTTGAACAAAATGAAGAATATAGGTTGTCTGAAGAAGAAATAGAAGATATCTGTTATTTGACGGGGAAAAGATATCAAGATTGCAGAGTATGGGAGTTTGAAGAAATTGAAGAAATAGGAACTGTGCCATATTTTCAGGTTACCATTGATCAAATAGAATATGATTCTCGAAGCATGGGGAGAGGGGAGCACTTTTTACTATATTTGTTCTGGTGCATAAATAAATGTAATCAGGGAACAATTGTCATTATTGAAGAACCAGAAACATACATTAGTATATGTTCACAAATGCATTTTTCAAATTACTTGGGGAAACAAATGGCAGAAAAAGGAATTCAAATAATTATGACTACGCATTCGCCATATTTGTTAGAACATATAAAAAATGGTAATATAAGAATTGTGAGTAGAATGGGGAATATTGCTATGGTTACAAAACCTGATGACAATATGATGGCTGAAGACATTTTAGGTGTTTCGCAAAATTATATGGGAACATTGTTTGTTGAAGATAGAATTGCATATGATTTTCTTTCAATTATTTTAGAGGATAAGGCTCCATATATTTTGAAAAGATATACAATTGACATTGCGGAAGGTGGAGAAAAAGCAATCTCTTGTCGTCTTGAATTTCCAGCAAGTGATAGAATTAAATACGATTTTATAGGTGTATATGATGGAGATATGAGAAATCGTTTAAATACAGAGAAATTACAATGGAAATGGGTTTTTCTGCCGGGGAATAAACCATTAGAAGAGCTATATAGAGAATACTTGCATAATACAGAAAACATTAAAAAATTTTGTGATAGTATGGGAAAGAGCGATAGCCAGATAATAACTATGTTGGCAACGATTGATGGAAATGACCATCATGATTGGTTCGAAGAATTGAGAAAATTTCTCGGTGTTGATGGGAGAATGTTGGTTCGAGTTTTTTATAATATTATGCAAGATATGAGTGAAGGAATAGACAGTTTTATTTCAGACTTAAAGAGTTGTATTAATCATTAAAAAAATAATTAGCGTTAATGATTGTTGTTATATTGAAAAGAATTTAGAAAAATTATATTTTTTTCTTCCAGGTAATGACGTAAAAACAGGCAGGTAATAAAAAAGTTGATAGAAACACATAAACAAAGTTAATAAGCCGGGAATCTAAAAAAACAGGTTCCTGGCTCTATTTTTTTGCCCTGAAATGTAAATTTTCTGTGAACTTGATTAAAAAGTCCTTTACAAAACGTTTTTGGCAAGACAGCGAAAAGCATTTTGATTTCCTGCGGGGCAAGGCTGGCCCCCTTTGACATCCCCCAACTCCGGGAGATTATGTCCTATGACGAGTTGGAGCTTGACCGCATCGGGGATCGGAAAACGGCGGTGTTCTTTATTATCTCGGACACCACCCAGACCTACAACTTTTTAGTGGCTCTGGCCTTTTCCCAGATGTTCAACCTTTTGTGCGAGCGGGCCGACAATGTTCACGGCGGCCGCCTGCCCCACCATGTGCGGGTGCTGTGGGACGAGGCGGCCAACACGGGACAAGTGCCCCAGCTTGAAAAGATTGTAGCCGTGATCCGCTCCCGGGAGATCAGCTTAACCCTGTTCTACCAGCAGTTGGCGCAGTGTAAGGCCATCTATGACAAACACGCCGAGACGATCCTCGGCAACATGGACAGCGTGGTATTCCTCGGGGGCCGGGAGGCCAGCACCATCAAGGAAATATCGGAAAACTGGCTGGGAAAGGCCACTATCAGTATGCAGACCGACAGCCGCTCCCGTGGCCAGTCGGAAAGCTACAGCCAGAACACCCAGCGGCTGGGCCGGGAACTTATGACCCCCAGCGAGCTGGCAACCATGCCCGGGGACAAGTGCATTTTGCAGTTGCGGGGCCTGCCCCCGTTCTTCTCTCGCAAATATGATTTGAAAAAGCATCCCAACTATAAATACACGGCTGAGGCCGATAAAAAGAAAAACGCCTTTGACCTCGACAGGCTCATAAACCGCCGCAGGCGGCCCGGGCCGGAGGAACTATGCGAGGTGTATAAGGTATCCGTGCTGGACAATGGGCTCACAAGCGAGGACGAGGACATCCTCAACTATGATGATATTGACGATCCGGATGCCTTTGCGTAAATAGGGCTTCGGGACAAAGTGTCCCGAGGTTTGTTACCTGCCGCCAGAAATGGCGGCTTTTTTCATGGCCGGGAAAAACCCGGAGAAATGGAGGCTATATGGAATTTTTTGCATCTGCTATCAGCACTTTACAGACCCTTGTTGTGGCTCTCGGCGCAGGTCTTGGCGTGTGGGGCGTGGTGAATCTTTTGGAGGGCTACGGCTCGGACAACCCTGGCTCAAATGCTCATGTACGGTAAAGAAGCAAGTAACCGAAAACAAGAAATAGACTGCCAGTACCACACTATTCCGAACCAAAGACCAAAAGACAAGCATTATGGAAATGTGCATAACAGGCTATTCCGTCATGGATAACTCTATTCACAGCACATGGAAAAGCTAAAATGCAGCTTTCCCACGTCCTGCAAACAGAGTTACCCACAACTTCATAAGGCAGCCAGTTATACACATTCCCACAAATCCAAACTTATATAAAATCCAAACTTTTCTGAAAACAGCTTGATAATTGGGGATTCTTGCCGGAAAAAGTTTGGATTTCGTTTCACAAAGTACAATACTCCAATTATGACAAAATGCGTAAAACATTGCTATTTAGCTCTGTTTCAATCAATTTATTCTCATTTCTGACAAGAGAAGTACAAAACAAAATCCAAACTTTTTTATCAGAAAATGCCTTGAATAAAGGATTTACAGAGAAAAGTTTGGATTTCTTCTAAGTTTGGATTTGTGGAAAAATCCAAAAGTTTAGATTTTTCCACAATGTCGATGACTACGAAACCTCTCACTCATTACATCTTTCTTATGGTGTACAAAGTATTTTTCCTTTTTCTACTTTCTTTTCTAAAATTGATGTGCTATAATAGCTTCATTCCAAAAAAGGAGTAAAAAATATGCGGCAAGGTATTCTTAAATAAAACTTCAATCAAATAGTGGGTTCAAAGAATTTTGAATGTCCCTAAATAAGGGGGCTTGGTTTTTTGTACCCAATTTAAGAATACTTTTGCCTTATCAATTTTGACATATCTGAAAAAGAACAGCAATCACCAGCAGGTGTATGCTGTATATGTGTATGTCCGCAAACTGTAATCCCCAGTGGTAAAAGTATTTTACTGCTGGGGATTTTTATGCCCTTTTGGGCTTGTAAAGGGAGGACAATCACATGAAAATAATCAATATTGGCATTCTTGCCCATGTAGACGCGGGAAAAACAACTTTAACAGAAAGCCTGTTGTACACCAGTGGAGCGATTGCAGAACAAGGAAGTGTAGATAAAGGAACCACAAGAACAGACACTATGGTTTTAGAGCAGCGGCGGGGAATTACCATTCAGACGGCAGTTACTTCTTTTTGCTGGAATGGTTATAAAATCAATATCGTGGACACTCCCGGTCATATGGATTTTTTAGCCGAAGTATATCGTTCTTTATCTGTCCTTGACGGAGCTGTTTTAGTTGTTTCGGCAAAAGACGGTGTACAGGCACAGACCCGAATATTATTCCATGCACTTCAGAAAATGAACATTCCGACAATTATCTATGTAAATAAGATAGACCAAAACGGAATTGATTTACGGCGTGTTTACCAAAACATCAGGGAAAAACTTACCAGTGATATAATCGTCATGCAAGAGGTTATCTTATCGCCCAAAATAGATATTACTGATATTGCTGATTTGGATAAATGGGATTCCGTTATTTCCGGGAATGATGAACTATTAGAAAAATATATTTCAGAGGATTCATTGGACATACAGGAATTACAACTTGAAAAGTGCCAGAGAACCAGATGTTGTTCTTTGTTTCCTGTATATCATGGAAGCGCAAAAGACAATTTAGGAACAGAAAAATTGATTGAGGTAATTACTGAAACTTTTGTTACAGAAACAAAAAATAATCAGTCTGAATTATGTGGGTATGTTTTTAAGGTTGAGTATACAGAAGGGAAAAAACGTCTTTCCTACTTACGCCTATATCATGGAACGCTCCATTTACGAGATACACTTCTGCTGTCAAAAAAGAAAAAGGTAAAGATTACAGAAATGTACATTCCGGCAAATGGCGAAATTGTTTCGGCAGACCATGCCTGTCAGGGAGAAATTGTTGTCTTATCCGATGATACTTTAAAATTATATGACATTTTGGGAAATGAAGAACTTTTACCTCGCAAAGCATGGATTGACAATCCTATGCCTTTACTTCGGACAACCGTTGAGCCACAAGAGCCAGAACAAAGAGAAGCCTTGCTGAATGCTCTCATAGAAATTGCCGATACAGACCCACTTTTGCACTTTGAAATTGATACTGCCACCCGTGAGATTATTCTGTCTTTTTTAGGAAAGGTGCAATTAGAGGTTATTTGTTCATTGCTGGAAGAAAAGTATCATGTAAAAGTGGCTATGAAAGAGCCTACGGTTATTTATCTGGAAAGACCGTTAAAAAAGGCAGCCTACACGATTCATATTGAAGTACCACCAAATCCATTTTGGGCGTCTATTGGTTTAACTGTAACACCACTCCCTATCGGAAGCGGAACCCAGTATAAAAGCAAGGTATCTCTTGGCTATTTGAACCAAAGTTTTCAAAATGCCGTCATGGAGGGTGTGCATTATGGAATGGAGCAAGGCTTATATGGCTGGGAAGTGACAGATTGCAGCATTTGTTTTGACTATGGAGTTTATTACAGCCCGGTTAGTACCCCCGCAGATTTTCGCTTCCTTGCTCCTGTCGTATTGGAACAGGCATTGAAAAAAGCAGGAACACAGGTTTTGGAGCCATACCTTTCCTTTACCCTTTTTGCTCCACAGGAATATCTTTCACGGGCTTACAATGATGTGCCAAAATATTGTGCAGTGATTGAATCGGTTGTACTTGAAAATGATGAGGTTATTTTTAAAGGAGAAATCCCCGCCCGCTGTATCAATGAATATAAAAATGATTTAAATTTTTATACAAACGGGAGAAGTGTTTGTCTTACAGAATTAAAAGGGTATAAAGAAACTTCTGGGGAGTTTGTATCGCAGCCACGCCGCCCTAACAGTCGGTTAGATAAGATTCGGTATATGTTTCAAAAGACAATGTAAGTTTTTGTGAATTATATGGAGAAAAAATCTGATAAAAAAGGAGAACCTATTTTGAATAAAGAGCGGACAAATACAGCAAATAAAAAACAAAGGCTTTCAGCTTGCACCGAAGCATACAAAGAACACATTATGTATACTTTTAACGCTTTTTGTAGAGTGGTGATACGCTATGCAACTCTCAACTCATGGCGTGACAGAAGCAGGAAACGGCAAAGAGAAATATCTTTTGAATATCTTACAGAAGAAAAATTTTACCCGTTCAGTACGTCTAATAAATATTTCATAGACCCCTATGAGCAGTACCCCATCACCATATGTGGTCAGACGGTTATCCTCACCAATGGAGAGCTTGCCGCTGCGCTGTTATCCTTGCCAGAGAAAAAAAGAGAAATCATTTATCTCTACTTTTTCGGTCATTACACGCAACAGGAAATTGGTGAAATGTATGGACGTTGCCGGAGTACGGCATGGCATCACATACACAGTGCTTTACAAATGTTACAAGAAAAAATGGAGGTGTTTTCGCATGAAGAATCCTAATCTTATTCCTTATGAAATTATTGTCAGAGCGACCAATGGAGAACCGGAAGCCGTAGACGAGGTTTTACGGCATTACAGCAAGCGAATCCGAATTGCTTCCCTTGAAAACGGACACGTCAACAAAGATACAGAGGACAACATTAAACGGCGGCTTATCGCTGCCCTGTTCCAGTTCCGCTTTGATGAACAGCCATACCCCAAAACTGAATAACCGCCGCCACATAGAACGGCACACCAAAACAGGAAATCATAAAAAGGTTTCCTGTTTTTTTGCGTTTATTTTCGGCGTTTTTGAAAAACCGCCGTATTGCCCCACGAAAAGGGAAACATGACACGCTCTTTGTTTGGCAGTTTTCAATTTTCGGTGGTGTGGGGAATGAAAGGAAAATGAAGAAATTTCTCAAAATTCCCGCCTATCCGGGCTTGTGTGGTTTTGTAAGAAATGAGGGGAAATTTCCGCAAATCACCGTCATTTTTGCTTTGCGTGGTGTTGTAGGTAGTAGGGGGAGAAATACCGCCGCCGAGTTGGCAAAATCCCCGCCCTGTCCGTCGAGGGTATCAGAAAATTCCATAAGATATTTTCGCCGGAACGCAACAAACCAGCCGCCAATAGCCGGATAGTAAGCGAACAGACCACACAGCGCAGTTTCTTAGAGCAAGATTCTACCACAGTACCAAATTTCGCCTACCGGCTCATTTTGTCCTATGGGAATCTTGTTGGGGTTGCCACCCCAAGCCCGCCTTTTTGCGGCTTGCGCCGCTTGAAAAAATCCACCCACGAAAGGAGATTCACAGCCATGAAAAGATACAACACGCCACACCGTCACCGGGTAATCAAGACACGCTTGACCGAGGAAGAATACGCCGAGTTTTCCGAGCGTGTCACCCTCTGCAAAATGAGCCAAGCCGAGTTTATCCGGCAAGCCCTTATCAAATCAAGCATACGCCCGGTCATTACCGTTTCCCCGGTCAATGATGAATTACTCTCTGCCGTTGGAAAACTCACAGCCGAATACGGGAAAATCGGCGGCAACTTGAACCAGATTGCCCGCTGTCTGAACGAGTACGGCGCACCTTATAACGCCCTCTCCCAAGAGGTACGAGCCGCCACAGCGGAGCTTGCCGCCTTGAAGTTTGAAGTCTTGCAGAAAGTAGGTGAAGCCGTTGGCAACGTTCAAACATATCAGCTCTAAAAATGCCGACTATGGGGCGGCTGAACAGTACCTAACCTTTGAGCATGACGAGTTTACCATGAAGCCCACACTGGACGGAAACGGGCGGCTTGTTCTCCGTGACGATTACCGCATTTCCTCTCTGAATTGCGGTGAGGAAGATTTTGCAATCGCCTGTATGCGTTCTAATCTCAAATACGGCAAGAACCAGAAACGGGAGGACGTAAAGAGCCACCACTATATTATTTCCTTTGACCCCCGTGACGCACCAGACAACGGCTTGACCGTAGACCGGGCGCAAGCGTTGGGCGAGGAATTTTGCAAGACGCATTTCCCCGGACACCAAGCCCTTGTATGCACCCACCCGGACGGGCATAACCACAGCGGAAATATCCATGTGCATATCGTAATCAATTCTTTGCGGATTGCGGAAGTGCCGCTATTGCCCTACATGGAAAGACCAGCCGACACAAGAGAGGGCTGCAAGCACCGCTGTACAGACGCAGCTATGGAATACTTCAAAGCGGAAGTCATGGAGATGTGCCACCGGGAAAATCTCTATCAGATTGACTTATTGCATGGGAGCAAGAACCGAGTTACCGAGCGTGAGTATTGGGCGAAACGGAAAGGACAAGCCGCACTGGATAAAGAGAACGCTACCCTTGCCGCCACAGGAGAGCCGCCCAAACAGACCAAGTTTGAAACCGACAAGGAAAAGCTAAGGCAGACCATACGGAAAGCCCTTGCCGCCGCTGCCACCTTTGACGACTTTTCCTCTCTGCTGCTCCGGGAGGGCGTGACCGTCAAAGAGAGCCGGGGGAGATTGTCATATCTCACGCCGGATAGGACGAAGCCCATCACCGCCCGGAAATTAGGTGATGATTTTGACCGTGCCGCCGTACTGGAAGCACTCACCATAAACGCACAGAACGCCGTCAGAGCCGCCGAAACGCCCGCACCCAAACAGGAATACCCCCGCAGCATAAAAGACCGCTTACAGCGTGGCAAAGCCACTATAAACGCCCCGAAACAGGACAGCGTACAGCGCATGGTAGACATAGCCGCCAAGAAAGCCGAGGGCAAGGGGCGGGGCTATGAAAAGTGGGCGACCTTGCACAACTTGAAGCAAATGGCGGCTACCATGAGCGTTTACGAGGAATCCGGCTTTTCTTCCCCGGAGGAACTGGAAGCTGCCCTTGCCGCCGCCAATACAGAACTGCACGAAACCACCGGGAAACTGAAAGCCGTGGAAAGCACTTTGCGGGAGAAAAAAGACTTGCAGAAACAGCTATTGGCGTATATCAAGACCAAGCCAGCCCGTGACGGATTGCGGGCGCAGAAAACGGAGAAAGCCCGGAGAGCCTACCGGGAGCAGCACGAAAGCGAGTTTATCATTTCCGAATCTGCCGCCCGGTATTTCAAGGCACAGGGAATCGCCAAACTGCCAGCTTCCAAGACCTTACAAACGGAGATTGAGCAGCTTACCAAAGAGAAAAACGCCCTTTACAACGAGTACCGGGAGAAGAAAGAGAACGTCCGGGAATTGCAGACCGTGAAAAGCAATCTTGACAAAATCTTACGCCGTGAGCCGGAACGGGGAAAGGGACGGGAAAATGAACGGTAAACGCCCCTACATGGACTATCAACAACACAGAGCCGCCCGCCGCCTTGTGCATGAGTGCTGCAACTACGATAACGGCAACTGTATCTTGCTGGATAACGGCGAGCCTTGCGTATGCGTCCAGAGTATCAGCTATTCTCTCTTGTGCCGCTGGTTCATAGCCGCCGTACTGCCATTGGACGGGAAACTGGAAGCCGCCCTTTTGCACCGGGCAGACAGGAAACGCTGTACCGAGTGCGGCGGGTATTTTCTCCCCAAGTCAAACCGGGGGAAATACTGCCCGGATTGCGCCGCAAGAGTGCGCCGCCGGAAAGAAGCCGACAGACAGCGGAAAAGATACCACCTTTCTACGCATTTAGGCTATGAAAGAAGCCCGTAAATCAAGGCTTTTTTGACCGCCCTCAACAGGTAGCCGATACATTTATCCTTTACCCCCGAAAATGCCGTTTTAACTGCGTAACAAGAAGCCACAGACAGGAGGTGAGAACCATAACCGAATACATCACAGCCGACACCATATTGCCCCGTTTTCTGCCCTATCCCTATTTTCTGCTGAAAATGGACTTGTCACATACTGCAAGGCTGCTCTATGGGCTGCTTCTTGACCGTTCCACCCTCTCACAGAAGAACGGCTGGCAGGACAGCGAGGGCAGGACGTATATTGTCTATCCCGTTTCGGAGATAACGGAAATGCTGGATAAAGGCAGCACCGCCATAAAAAGCGCACTGAACGAGCTGGACGCTGCCGGGCTTCTGGTGAGGGAACGCCGGGGCTTCTCCGCACCGAACCGCCTTTATATAAAAATACCGCAAATGCCAGTGGTACAGTTTTCCGACCATATGACAGCCATACAGCCGGAAAACCGACCCTCTGATAGCCGGAAAAGCGACCCTCATAAGGGCGGAAAACCGACCTTTGCGTTGGACGGAAAACCGACCCCTAACCAACTTACTATAAACCAACTAAAAGAGAACCAACGAAAAGGAGTGAGTGGGGAGCAGCCCGCACCCTTTGGCAGATATAAAAACCTTTTCCTCTCCGAATCCGAGTATGCGGAGCTGAAAGGGGAATACCCGGACAGGCTGGAACGGTTCATTGAGGAATTGAGCGAGTACATAGCCGCCTACGGGAAAGTGTACACCAACCATGCCGCAGCTGTCCGTATGTGGGCAAAACGTGACAGGAAAGGCACAGGAAAGAAAGGAATCCCCGATTATTCCTACAAGGAGGGCGAGAGCCTTTGACCGCATAGACACAACGCCCCGTAAACAGGGCGTAAAAGACCATGAACAAGGAGGAAGATTTTATGAGTGATTACGATAACGCCATTTTCCGGCTTGCCACGGCACAGGAAGCAGAGCCGGAGGACTACACGGGCGAGGACGGGCTTTTATATTGCGGGAGCTGCCGCCAGCCCAAAGAAGCCTACTTCCCGGAGGGTAAGACCTTTTTCGGACGTGACCGCCACCCCAAAGAATGTGGCTGCCAGAGAAAACGCCGGGAAACGCTGGAAGCCAGCCACCGGGAATACAAGCACCGGGAGGAAGTGGAACGGCTGAAACGAAAGGGATTTACAGACCCGGCTATGCGGGAATGGACGTTTGAAAACGACAACGGGAAATGCCCCCAAATGCACAAAGCCCATGCTTATGTAGAGTGTTGGGAGGAAATGAAAGCCGGGAATATCGGCTATCTGTTATGGGGCATGGTAGGCACAGGCAAAAGCTATTTCGCCGGGTGTATCGCCAACGCCCTCATGGAGAAAGAAGTTTCCGTGTGCATGACAAACTTTGCCCTTATCCTCAATGACCTTGCCGCCAATTTCAAAGACCGCAACGAATACATAGCCCGTCTTTGCAGCTTCCCTCTGCTTATCCTTGACGATTTCGGCATGGAGCGTGGCACGGAATACGGGCTTGAACAGGTTTACAACGTGATTGACAGCCGATACCGCAGCAGAAAGCCGCTGATTGTCACAACAAATTTGACGCTGGAGGAATTGCAGAACCCGGAGGACACCGCCCACGCCCGCATTTATGACCGCCTTACAGAAATGTGTACCCCCGTTCGCATTACCGGGGAGAATTTCAGAAAAGCCAGAGCAAGGGAGAAAATGGAACAGCTTAAAACGCTGCTGAACAGAAAGGAGAGCCTATGACCGACACCCCCAACAGAAGCACCGCCACTACCGCCCGCCGCCCGGATTGCGTGACCGAGGTACGCCGGGGGAACACCGTCCTTGTGGTTTCCGGCTACTTCAAGCAAGGCACGACCGCCACCGCCGCCGACAAGATGATGAAAGTGCTGGAAGCCGAAAGCGCAGCCGGACACAAGCCGATTTACAGCGCATGACAACCCGCAGATAAAAACCGTCATTTTGACGGGCGGTAAAGAAGCAAAAAAGACTGTACAGACAGCCGCCCCATGTGGTATGATAAACTTACGGAATAGTGGGGCTGGCTGTCGGAAACGGAGGACATTATGCCAAGACAGACCACCCAAAAACTCATTACCGCCCTTTATCCGAGATTGTCGCACGAGGACACGCTTCAAGGCGAATCCAACTCCATAAGCAACCAGAAGCGGATTCTGGAAGCCTACGCAAAACAGAACGGCTTTTCCAACCTCAAATGGTACACGGACGACGGATTCTCCGGGGCAAATTTCCAAAGACCCGGCTTCCAGTCCATGCTTGCCGACATTGAAGCGGGGCTTGTGGGAACGGTTATCGTAAAAGATATGTCACGGTTAGGGCGAAACTATCTGCAAGTGGGAATGTACACGGAAATGATTTTCCCACAGAACGGCGTCCGTTTCATTGCAATCAATGACGGAGTAGACAGCGCACAGGGCGACAACGATTTTGCCCCCTTGCGTAACATTTTTAACGAATGGCTGGTGAGAGATACGAGCAAAAAAATCAGAGCCGTGAAGCGGTCAAAAGGAATGAGCGGGAAGCCCGTCACAAGCAAGCCCGTGTACGGCTACCTCATGGACGAGGACGAAAATTTCATCATTGACGGGGAAGCCGCCCCCGTGGTGAAGCAGATATACAGCCTTTGCCTTGCCGGGAACGGACCGACCAAGATAGCCCGTATGCTTGCGGAACAGCAAATCCCCACGCCGGGAACACTGGAATACCGCCGGACAGGGAGAACCCGCCGCTACCACCCCGGCTATGAGTGCAGGTGGGCGACAAACACCGTGGCGCATATCCTTGAAAACCGGGAATACACGGGCTGCCTTGTGAACTTCAAGACCGAGAAAGTGTCCTACAAGGTGAAGCAGAGCAAAGAGAACCCCGTGGAAAAACAGGCAATCTTTGAGAACCACCACGAAGCAATCATTGACCGGGAAACATGGGAGCGTGTGCAGGAGCTACGCAAGCAGCGCAAACGCCCCAACCGCTATGATGAAGTGGGTTTGTTCTCCGGCATACTCTTTTGTGCCGATTGCGGCAGCGTCATGTACCAGCAGAGATACCAGACGGACAAACGGCGGCAGGACTGCTACATATGCGGCAGCTACAAGAAGCGCACGGCAGACTGTACGGCGCACTTTATCCGCACCGACCTCTTGACCGAGGGAGTGACCGAGAACCTACGGAAAGTCACCAGCTACGCCGCCAAGCATGAAGCCCGGTTTATGAAGCTGTTGACCGAGCAGACCGAGGACGGGAGCAAACGCCGGAACGCCGCCAAGAAGAAAGAGCTGGAAGCGGCGGAAAAAAGGATTGCGGAACTCTCCGCCATCTTCAAGCGGCTGTATGAGGACAGCGTGACGGGGCGCATATCGGACGAGCGTTTCACGGAGCTTTCGGCAGACTACGAAGCCGAGCAAAAGGAACTGAAAGAGAAAGCCGCCGCCTTGCAGAGCGAGCTTTCCAAGACGCTGGAAGCCACGGCAAACGCTGAAAAGTTTATGAAAGTGGTACGCAAGTACACCAGCTTTGAGGAACTCACCCCTACCCTGTTACGGGAGTTTGTGGAGAAAATCGTAATCCACGAATCGGAAGCCCTTGACGGGAAACGCCGGGGGAAGCTCCGCAGACAGGAAATCGAAATCTATTACTCTTTTGTCGGCAAGGTAGAATTGCCCGACTAAAGCCCGACCCGTCCGGCAGTCAGCCGGACAGGGAACGGCAAAATTTTTTACACTTCTTTTACTTCTTTATCTCACATGAGCAAAATCACAGGGTATGAAGCAGTTCATGGCTAATTAGATGTAATCAAAAAGCGGAAAGGAAAAGCACAATCCAGACAGAACCGGCGAGCGGTCAAGAAATGTTTGTGGTTTAGCAAGTCCAATGGTATAATGAGTACAAAAGCCCCCGACACGGGGAGAAAGGCAGGCTGATAGATGTATATAAGCTACAAACCGCTATGGCATACGCTGATAGAACGCAATATGCGGAAAGAGGATTTACGGCTGGCTGCCGGTCTTACCACAAATATGATTGCCAACATGGGAAAGGGAAAGCATATCAGCATGGAAACGCTGACAAAGATTTGTGAAACTCTAAATTGTGATATTTCAGATGTGATAGAGTTAGAACGGGAGTAGATACATAATTATAAAATTTTGTTGGATATAAACAATAATTATAATTATTCAAAAAATAACTTGAATATTTCGCACAATTATGCTATTATTTAAAAGGAACCACACAAACTTTTCTACAAAATAAGGAGATTTTTTATGGCGAAAATGAAAAAATTATTTGCGATGTTTTTGACTTTGTGTTTGATATTCAGTTTCAGCACAACGGCTTTCGCTTCATCAGTTGATGAAAGAGAGGTTCCTGTTGCCAGTGCTGATTTTAAGAGGGTGTGTGACCAAGTATTTGAGGGAAAAGGTGAAGTATATAACGCTAACGGAATAGACATAACAAATAGCTTTTTAACAAGATATAATGCAATTTACCAAAGTGGAAATTATGATGCTATTTTATCTGGATGTTTTAAAGAAGGAATTTCTCAATTGACTGGACATAAGAATATTGTTCCAGATGTAACGACTCGCACAGTTTTGCACCCTCAGTATGAAGAAAGTGTAGTCCATTTGGTTAAACAAAATGGCTTCCCTTATGATGGTAAAAGTTGGTATTTAGTTGTTACTGCTACTGGCTCATATGGATATCAAGATTCTACAAATGAGATTATTGATTTTCCATCTCCTACTATAAATGTGTCTTTTAGTGATTTAGGAGCACTTTTTTCTGGAAGTTTGGATAGCATAAGGACTACAAAGCCAGCTATCAATAGCAACAAAACTTCGGCTTCGTTTACTGTCACAACAACACATACTGTTAGTTGCCCTATTCCGGGAGTTGATTACGTAACAGGTACGCTCGGACCGTTTACTAATGTATCGAATTTCACGATTGAAGTATGAAGAAACAACTGCAACTGTTTCTCAGAAAATGGATTTTAAATCCGGATCGTCGATATGTTTTATTTATAGGAATTTCATTTGGATTGGCATTTTTAATTCCAATTTTAGGATGGAATCCATTGCTTCTATTGTGGATTGTTAATGGGTGTTTAAGTTATAAAGAAGCAAAATCTAATAGCATAAAGATTTTTAATGCTGTTTTGGTGTTATTGTTTGGCGTATTATTTATAATCAATTTGTTTTTAGGTTTTTTGGCACTGATGCAGTATTTTGGATACTTTATCTAATAATACAAAAATTTTTATCAATAATTAGAGTGGAATTCTTTGAATTCCACTCTCTTCTTTTTGGAGTAAAAGGTAGCCACTAACAGAGGAACTCTATCTGTGGCTGCTTCATTGTTTTTCTGCCTATTTGTCCAGTAGAGGTCAAATATAGAGCAAAAATATCTATTGTAAAAAAGTATAAGAAAAATTTGATTAGATAATCACAGCACAAATGATGTTACATGGGAAGCAAAAAACAACCATGCCCCAGCGATTATTTTACCGTTTTTTTCTCTGATTGATAGGCGTACCCATTTTCTTTGACTTTTGAAGAATACGGATAAACCAGCGAAATTCTTCTTCCGACAGATTTTTATAGTTGATACCGAGCTGCTTGCAATAAAGAAACACCAGCTTCTCCTGACGGCTGCCCTTGAAATTTTCCACCGCGTCCAGATTTTCTTTCAGTTCATCGGCAACCGTGGTCTGGGGCGCGCTCTCGCTGTCGTTTTTATGAGCTTCCCGGATGTCGCGGATAATCAGGTTTATATCGTCCAGCACCATACGGCTGAAATATTCATCATCCGTCACATGGGCGGCTTGCAGCACTTTCAGATATGGGTCATCTTCACCGGGACGGTGGCGTTCAATGATTTCATGCCGGATAGAATCAACAAGGGAGTTAAGGTTCTGGATTTGCATGTTGGCGATACCGTCCACATAAATTTCAATATCCGCCAAAAATTTGATAAAATCCTTATGAGTGGCAAGCTCACAGAGCAGCCGGTTATTGATACGCCCGTTTTTTAGAAGCTCCACCATTTCATCGCTCAAATGCAGCTCCATTAAAGGCGTATTTATCTGCTCCCGGTTTTCTGTCCGGCAAAACAGATAATCGAGTGATACTCCATAAAAATCAGCCAGCGTAATCAGATTCCCGTGGTTGATTTCTTTGTAATCGTTGGCTTCATAGCTGGCGAGGGCTGATTTTGAAATGCCGGTCTGCTTTGCCAGCTCTTCCAGCTTCAAGCCCTTATCCTTGCGTAGCTCCCAAAGTCTTTCCTGAATTGTAGTAGCACCTTTCACGGCGCACGCACCCCTTTCTGCGGCTGGCTGCCGCCGTCAATCCCATTATACCATACCATTTCCATAAGCGTGGAAATTTTTGATTTTTGCCGCGATTTCCTACTTTATGGACATACGGCACAGGGTACAAAAATGACCTATGATAAAGGCAGTTCATCGATGGATTATTCCAATCGAATGACCGGCCTGTATGGGATATGCTTCCCCGGCGAAGTGCCGCAGCGACTTTTATCAGGGAGATGGAGGAGCCTTGACGGAAACGAGCGCACCAAGGGGAGCGATACGCCGCTGTGAGATTCAGGGGAGGAACGACATCAGGGAGAACCGGCAAAAATGAACACCGAAACGCTACCGAAACACAACAAATTCACAGGGGATAGTTCCCCCTGTCCGTAATACTATGGGGGATTTTTAAGCGGCTCTATGCCCGTATTTTCCTTGAAAATCGCCCCGAAACGATACACAAAAACCTGCTATCCGCCCATTCCCGCTGTTCTGGCTGAAATGGGCGGATTTTCATGAAAGGAGGTACAATGCCGAGAATGCCTAAGAAGTTGAAGAAAGAGCTTGCTTTCTTCCTCAACGACCGGGAGCGTAGAAGCTACAACGAGCTTTGCCGGAAGTGTCAGCACGAGTGCAAGCAGAGCTTCCGGGCGGTTATCATTGACTGCCCCCGCTATTTATCCAAACGAACAAAAAGGAGGACACCCACTGAATGAACTATGAATTTATGACAGCCGACACGCCCCTGCCGCCCTGTATGCCCTTGCCGTGGGCGGTCTTGCGTCTGCCGGTCAGCAGCACAGCCAAAGTCATGTACGCCCGCCTGTTAGATGAAACCCTGACAGACGGGATTGAGGACAGCAACGGGATTTTATTTATCCGTTTCCCTGTCCTAAAACTGGCCGCAGCCCTTTCCCGCAGCTATCAGACCTGTAAGCGTTCTTTGAACGAGTGGGAACAAGCCGGAATGATTATGCGTGTCCGTCAGGGCGTGGGGGAAACCAATCACATTTACGTTTTACTTCCAAAGGAGGGACGCCGTTATGAATGAGAAGCTGGAAAAACTCAATCAGACGATTGAAAAAGGGGAAAAGAAGCTGCGCCGGTTGGAGCATGAAGAAAAAATGTTGCAGCACCAGGCGAAGCAATTAACCCGGAACGAGCGGACGCACCGGCTCTGTACCAGAGGGGCGGTACTGGAAAGCTACCTGCCCCACCCGGAGCTTGTGACCGATGAACAGGTCAGTCTGCTTTTGAAATTGCTGTTCCGTCAGAGTGAGAACCGAAAAATCATGGAGCAGGTACTTGCCGGGGAATCGGAAAAACCCTAAAAGACCACACGCCGGAAACGGCGAAGATGGCTTCCAGAGCGGCAAGCCGGGGCCTTCCCCTCTGAAAGAGGGCGCAACTATACACCACCCGAAAGGTGGTGCGTTGCGTCCTGCCGGAAGCCCCTTGCAGGGAGCTGAGGATTTCCGCAGATTTTCAATCTGTTCCAATCCTCAACAGGGGAAGCTACACTTCCCCTGCGCTGGCTGCCGCCAGCTACCCCTTTGTGTACTTGCCGCTCGGAAACACCTTGCGTTGCAAGCTGTTCCCGGGCAGCAAGTTTTGTAAAAATTCGCTATACTTCCTTGTATGGATGAAGTATAATAAAATTAACGGTAAATCGGAATTTAGTAAGAGGGGGTATTATACATGAAGAAATTTGATATAAAGAGTTTAGTCGCCGGAATTCTTATTGGTACAACTGGGGTAACAACAGTATTTGCGGCATCGAATATTAAGTCTGCAAGTATAAGCAATATGAACATTACGTTTAACGGCACCTCACTTTCTCTCAGTAAGCCTTTGCTTTCTGTTGCAATGGAAAATGAACAAGATGAAAGTGTTTATGCACCAGTAAATGAATTGTTTGTAAATCTTGGATATGGCGTTAATTATGATGTTGAAAGCAATACGATTGACTTGATTTCTCAGAGCAATATTTCGCATGAAACGATTGAGAATCCCCAGCTTAACGGAACTACTGTTCTTAATATAGCCAACCATACAGACCAGAGGAATATAGCTGAATCTGGTTCATTTCAAGCTGAAGATAATCAATCACTTGTTATAAATATTACTTCGGATATCAAAGGTGGAACGGTAGATTTATTCTTGTTTAATCCAGATGGTAAAGAACAGCATATTACGATTGGTTCCACTGATTTGACTAAAGAGATAGCATTAGAAAAAGGAACATGGCAGTATAATTGTTCTGGTATGTTTCAGAACGGAGGAAACATAAAGATTGTGGGAACAATTAAGTGAAAATCCTAATAAATATAAATTACACTTTATTCAGCCATTCCACATCGGGCCAACTTGACCCGAACTTTCAAAACTAAATACCCGCCGCCCACTGGCGGCACCACCGAGCAGGAAATCTTTTGACAGGTTCCCTGCTCTTTTTTTGCCCCAACACCGGGGAGAAAGGAGAAACCTCGCTTGCCATGTCCACACCATGATATAAAAATCATCCAGCGCAGCAACCGTCAATCCGCAGTCGCTTCCGCTGCCTACCAGAGTGGGGAACGGCTCTTTTCCGAGTACGACCAAAAACAGAAATACTATTCCCACAAGAGCGAAATCGTCCATACGGAAATCATGCTGCCGCCCCACGCCCCGCCGGAATATGCCGACCGGAACACCCTATGGAACGCCGCCGAAGCCGCAGAGAAACAATGGAACTCCCAGCTTGCCCGGAGAATCGTGCTTGCCATACCGCGGGAACTTCCCCCAGAGCAGTACGCCGACCTTATCCGGGACTACTGCCGGGAGTTTTTTGTTTCCAAAGGCATGGTTGCGGACTTTGCCATCCATGACAAGGGGGACGGCAACCCCCACGCCCATATCCTCTTAACCATGCGAGCGATGGACGAAACCGGCAGATGGCTTCCCAAAAGCCGCAAGGTCTATGACCTTGATGAGAACGGACAGAGAATCCGGCTGGCTTCCGGCAACTGGAAAAGCCACAAGGAGGACATCGTGGACTGGAACGACCAGAAGTACGGGGAAATCTGGCGGCAGGGCTGGGCGAACACGGCGAACCGCTATCTGGAAGCCATCGGCTCCCCGGCGCGCCTTGACCTGCGCTCCTATGAACGGCAGGGCATTGACAAAATCCCCACCGTCCACATGGGGGCTGCCGTCTGCCAGATGGAGAAACGGGGAATCCAGACCGACATCGGGAACCTGAACCGGGACATCAAAGCCGCCAATTCCCTTATGCAGTCCATCCGCCAGATGGTGCGCCACTTAAAAGGCTGGATTGCCGACCTGAAAGAGAAAAAGGCCGCGCTCATGGAAGCGTTGGAACAGGCGAAAGAGCCGTCCATCCCGGAGCTTCTTTCCCGCTATCTGGCACGGCGCAGCGAAGAACGCGTTGACTGGACGGCAAAAGGCAGGCTGAAAGGCACTGTCGGGGATTTTCACAAAGTACAGGAAGCCCTGGGGTTTTTGCAGGAAAAGGAAATCTCCACCGTGGAAAGCCTTGACGCCTATCTGGATGAAACCAGCGGCAAGGTGCTGGCTGCCCGCAGGGAGATGAAGAAATCCGAGAAGCAGGTGAAAACCATTGACACCATCCTTTCCCATATCGACCACTACAAAACCGGGAAGCCGGTGCGCGCCGAGTACGCCGCCATCCGCTGGAAAGGGAAAAAGGAAGCCTTTGCCGCCGCCCACCGGGAAGAGCTGGACGCATACAATGCCGCTATCCGCTATTTCAAAGCCAACCCTGACGCGAAATCTTACCGCGTCCAAGACCTGAAAGCAAAGCGGCAGGAGCTTTCCGAAATCGTAACCGGGAAGAAAGGGGAACTGGAAACGGTTCAGGAGGAGGTCAAGGTGCTGCGGGACGTGCGCCACTGGCTCAACCAAGTCCTGCCGCCAGAACAACGCAGGGCAACCGCAGAGCCGGGGAAGAAGCCCTCTGTCACGGAACAGCTTGCATGGACGCAGGAAGCCGCCAGAAACCGGGAAGCACAGAAACAACCAATACAGAAGAAACAACAGGATATGGAACTTTAACCACCCGGCGCTTGCCATTTTCACTTTGAGAATGACAGGCGCTTTTCTTATTTTCAGGAGGAAACGCGAATTGAATGTTTTTGAAGCCGTGAAGCAGGCTGTCACCGCAAGGCAGGCTGCGGAGCATTACGGAATCCGGGTAAACCGTCATGGGATGTGCGTCTGCCCGTTCCACAACGATAAAAACCCCAGCATGAAGCTTGACCGCCGCTTTTACTGCTTCGGCTGCGGGGCGACCGGGGACGTGATTGATTTTGTTTCCCGTTTTCAGGGAACCGGGAGCCGGGAAGCCGCCCTCATGTTGGCGCAGGACTTCTCCATCCCCTTTGAGAGCGGGAAGAACCGGGCAAAGCCGCCCATCCGCCCCCGGCTGCGGCAGGAAACCGAGGAACAGAGGTTCCGGCGCATGGAGCAGCACTGTTTTCAGGTGCTGTCCGACTACTGCCATCTCCTGCGCCGGTGGCGGGAGGAATACGCCCCGCGCCAGCCGGGGGACAGATGGCACCCCCGGTTTGTGGAAGCCTTACAGAAGCAGAGCTATGTAGAGTACCTGTTAGACGGGCTGCTGTCCGGCGATTTGCAGGAACGGGCAGCCATCGTCCTCGCATACGGAAAGGAAGTGAAACAGCTTGAACAGCGAATGGCAGAGCTTGCCGCCCCAGGTGCGGCAGGGCTTAATGAACCAGGCAGCCAGCACCGAGCCGCCCCGGAGCGTTGAGGAAGTGAAGTCCATGCTGGAAAGCACCGAGAAAGGCGGCGTCCGCAACAGTATCAAGAACTGCCTGACCGTGTTCCAGCTTGACCCGCTCCTGTCCGGGGCGGTTGCCTACAACCTGCTGACCGACAGGACAGACCTGTTAAAGCCCATCGACAGCCAGAAACGCCCCGGCAGCTCCATGACGGACACGGATATGAAGTATATCCGGCTCTATCTGGAAGAAACCTACGGGCTGACCAGCGAGAAAAAGATAGCGGACGCCGCCGACCTTGCCGCCCACCAGAACAGCTACCACCCGGTCCGGGACTACTTAAACAGCCTGACATGGGACGGGACGGAGCGGATTCGTTTCTGCCTGCGCCACTTTCTGGGAGCCGCAGCGGACGGGTACACCTTTGAAGCCCTGCGCCTGTTTTTGCTGGGAGCCATCCACCGGGCATTCTGTCCGGGCTGTAAATTTGAAGTCATGCTCTGTCTGGTGGGCGGACAGGGGGCGGGGAAATCCACCTTTTTTAGGCTCCTTGCCGTGAAGGACGACTGGTTCTCCGATGATTTGCGGAAGCTGGACGATGAGAACGTGTACCGGAAGCTGCAAGGGCATTGGGTTATCGAAATGTCGGAAATGATTGCCACCGCCAACGCAAAGAGCATTGAGAAAATCAAGTCCTTTTTAAGCCGCCAGAAAGAGGTTTACAAGATACCCTATGAAACCCACCCGGCAGACCGCCCCAGACAGTGCGTGTTTGGCGGCACTTCCAACGCCCTTGACTTTTTGCCCCTCGACCGTTCCGGCAACCGCCGCTTTCTCCCCATACAGGTATGCCCCGGACAGGCGGAGGTTCACATTTTGGAGGACGAAGCCGCTTCCAGAGCCTATTTAAGCCAGGTGTGGGCGGAAGCGATGGAGATTTACCGGGCGGGCAACTGGAAGCTGTCCTTCAGCCCGGAAATGGTGCGATACCTGAAAGAACGCCAGAAGGACTTTATGCCGGAGGACACCAAGGCAGGCATGATACAGGCGTTCCTTGACGGCTATACAGGGGAAACGGTCTGCTCCAAGCAGCTCTACAAGGAAGCCTTAAACCACGCCTTTGACGAGCCGAAGCAATGGGAAATCCGGGAAATCAACGAGATTATGAACCAGTGCGTTACCGGCTGGCGGTACTTCTCCAATCCCCGGAACTTTGCCGGGTACGGCAGGCAAAAGGGCTGGGAACGGGAAAGCCTGACAACGGACGCCAGCAACGGGGGCGGAAAAACCCCTGACGGCTTCCAGCCGGTATCGGAGCAGATGGAGCTTCCGTTCTGAAAAATCCGGGGAAAAACAGCCCCGTTGCCGGTTTCGTTGCTATCCCGTTGTCAAGCCCGTTGCCGGAGGAAATCCCGTAACTGCGGGCTTTTCTCCCCTCTGACAACCAAAACAACCAAAAAATAAAAGAAAAAAGAAGAAATAACCCAACTGCCAGACAGAGATTGTTTTCAAGGTTTTTAGAAGCCCGTTGCCGGACTTCGTTGCCGACCATCCCCTGTCTGGCTCTTTTCATGTATGGAGGTAAATGCCTATGGCGAAAAATCGAACAGAGTTTCATGTTACCACAGTCTTTGACGGCGAGCTGGACGCGACAGACGTTTTTGTGAGCCTGATTGCACAGAAACGCAGCTACAAAAAAGGCGGAAAGAATGATAAAGAATATCTTGTTAAAACGCAAGATTTAGGGTATAATAAAGGTGAGGTTCAGAAAACCAGTGTTCCGTCTGGATTGTGCGGGTAATGGTTATGATGAACACAACAGAATATACAGGACAAAGCGTGGACGCATTGCTGGCCGGGGGCTTCCAGGCTGCCATCTACTGCCGGCTCTCCAAGGACGACGACCTTGACGGGACGAGCGCCAGCATTGCAAACCAGCGGGATATGCTGGAAAAATACTGCGAAAAGCAGGGATGGGAGGTAGCGGCAGTCTATCAGGACGATGGCTACACGGGGCTGAACATGGAACGTCCCGACCTGAAACGGATGTTGAAAGCCATCGAGCGCAGGCAGATAAACCTTGTGATAACAAAAGACCTTTCCCGGCTGGGGCGAAACTACTTGCAGACCGGGCAGCTCATGGAGGATTTTTTCCCAAGGAACGGCGTGCGTTATATCGCCATGAACGATGGAATCGACACCCTGCGGGAGAACAACGACATTGCCCCGTTCAAAAATATCCTGAATGAGATGTACAGCAAGGACATTTCCAAGAAAGTCCATTCCTCGTATCTGCTGAAAGCGCAGAAAGGGCAGTTTACCGGCTGCGTCGCCCCCTTTGGCTACCGCAAAGACCCGGAGAACCGCAACCATCTCCTGCCGGATGAAGAAACCGCCCCCATTGTCCGGCTGATTTTCGGATATGCCCTTGACGGGCGCGGCCCGAATCACATCCGGCGCAGGCTGGAGGAAGCAAAAATCCCCTGCCCGACCTGGTGGAACCGGCAGCGCGGCATCCGCAACGTCTTTACCAAGTGGGAACGCAAAGACCCGGAGAACGGGAGGTATATGTGGGATTTCTCCGTGATTAAGGACATCCTGACAAACCCCGTCTATGCCGGGGCGATGGCTTCCCAGAAGAAAGAGTACCGCTTCAAACTCGGCACCATACGGGAGAAGAAGCCGGGGGAATGGATTGTGGTGGAGGACACCCACGAGCCGCTCATCGACAGGCAGAGCTTTGACACCGTACAGGAAAAGTTAAAATCCCGCCAGCGCCCCGGCGAGTGCGGGGAGCCGAGCCTGTTTGCAGGGCTTCTCAAATGCGGAGAGTGCGGGAAATCCTTAACCGTCCGCTACACCAACGCCAAGCACCCCCAGCAGATTTATTCCTGTAAGACCTACAACGCCTTTGGGAAGCAGCATTGCACCCAGCACCGGATTGAGTACGACACCCTTTACAGCCTTGTGCTGAACAAAATCCGGGAGTGCGCCGCTGCTGCCCTGATGGACGGCGAAGCGGTGGCTGGCCGGTTAAACGACACCTGTGAAGCCGAGCAGAACGGCAGGCGGGAAGCATGGGAATGCTCTTTAGCCAAGGACGAGGAACGGATTGAGGTTCTGGAAAAGATGGTGCTACGGCTCTATGAGGACATGGTAGCCGGACGCATTACGGAGAACAACTTCCATCTCCTTCTCCAAAAGACACAGAACGAACAGGCGGAGCTAAAAGCGAAAGTCGAGGACGGCAGGAAACGCCTTGCCGATGAAATCCGGCTTGCGGTGGACGCCCGGCAGTGGGTGGAATCCATCCAGGAGTACCGGGACATCACCGAGCTGGACGCCGCCACCTTAAACCGCCTGATAAAAGAAATCGTTGTCCATGAAAGCATAGGCAGCGATAAGACAAGACACATTTCTATCGAAATTCATTTCAATCTCAAACCCATCCCAGAGGTGGAGCAGGTCACAGGCTGACCTGCCGCCCCGCCGGGAGGCTCTTAAAACAAAACCACATAGATTTCTTGACGCGCCGCCGCCTGCCAGATAGCTGTTGTTTCTCCTAATTGGGGATAAAACAGCTTATGGCTGGCGGCGGTATCATCCTTTTGGGCACCACGCTAATCCCCCTGCTGTCCGGCTTGTTCTAAGGAGGGCTTATGGATTTTCTCACCGACTGGCTCGAGGACTGGATACGGGAGCTCTTGGTCGGCGGCATCATGGGGAACCTGGAGGGGCTCTTTGATACCGTCAACGCCAAAGTCGGAGAGATTGCGGTACAGGTAGGGACGACCCCGGCGGCATGGAACGCCGGGGTTTTCTCCCTCATCCGCCAGCTTTCCGAAACGGTGATCTTACCCATCGCCGGGCTGGTGCTGACCTTTGTTGCCACCTATGAGCTTATCCAGATGCTTCTTGAAAAAAACAATATGCACGAGTTTGATGTGGCGAATATCTACAAATGGGTATTCAAAACCGCCTGCGCCATCCTCATTCTCTCCAACACCTTTAACATTGTAATGGCCGTGTTCGATGTGTCACAGAGCGCCATCTCCAGTGCGGCGGGGCTGATCCAGGGCTCCACGGATATTACCCCGGATATGCTGGCCGAGCTGGAAACCACGCTGGAGGCGATGGATTTAGGGCCGCTCCTTGGCCTGTGGCTCCAGTCCTCCATTATCGGCGTGACCATGCAGATCATGGGGATCATTATTTTTGTTTTGGTGTATGGCAGGATGCTGGAAATTTATTTGCTGACCAGTTTAGCCCCGCTCCCCGTTGCCACCCTTGCAAACCGTGAGCTTGGCGGCGCAGGGCAGAACTATCTAAAATCCCTGTTCGCCGTGGGCTTTCAAGGAATGCTCATTCTGGTATGCGTGGCCATCTATGCGGTGCTGATCCAGGGCATCGCCACAAGCGGCGACCCTATCGGGGCGATATGGGGCACCATCGGCTACACGGTGCTTTTGTGCTTTATGCTGTTTAAGACTGGCGGCATCGCCCAGCGCATCTTCGGGGCGCATTAAACAGGACTTCGGGACACTTTGTCCCAAGGCCGGAAAGGAGGCGGGATATGCCAAGACGGGCCCCCACCCGTTACAAACCAGGCCCGGACGGGGAAATGCGCCGGACATGGAACGGCAAGCTCCCGGAGGAATTTACCCAGCGGGACACGCTGGCGTTTATGGCTGATACGGACTTGCTTTTGAATGGCAGGGTATCAGCGGAAACCCTGTCCGCGATCCATGCGGCAGGCTATGAGTATGAGGGCGGGGCTGTCATACCCACGCCCGGAAAGGAGGAAACAGGACTGAGTAAGGATGTAATACTGACCCCGGAACAGATCGCCGCAGAGGAAAGACGCTGGCTTTTTGAGGTTCCGATTGCGGAGCTGGCCGAGGTCAAAGGCGTAACCATAGACGAGGCCGTGAAAATGAGGACGGACGCCATGCTGAAGGAGGCTGTTCCCATTGAAGTATCGGTGCGGCCCATTGAGCCGCAGGGGAAACTGATCGGCTTTGCCAGCGTAACCATCGGCGGTGTTGTGATTGACGATTTTAAAGTGGTGGACGGGAAAAACGGGATTTTTTTAGGGGCTCCCTCAAAGCCCGATCCCACCAGCAAGACGGGCTACCGCTCCACGGTGCGGGTTCCAGACCAGGCCACCCGGGATCGGATCAATGAGATTGCCGCCCAAGCGTACCATGTGGCCGTGGAAAAATTGATTGCAAGAGCCGAGGCGGTGCGGCCTGCCCCCATAAGGGAGCAGATGGCCCAGGCCGCAAAGGAGGCGGGAAAGGAAAACGCTGCCCGGCCTGCCCCGGCAAAGAAAAAGGAGGCCCGGGATGACCGCTGAGAGAACTTTGGGACAAAGTGTCCCGAAGTCTGCGGAGCTCTCCGAGGGCCTGTTCCTTATGAACGGCATCGAGGGCCTGCGCTCCCTGCCGGAACACTCGGTTGATATGCTCTTAACCGATCCGCCCTACGGCACCACCCGGAACTTTTGGGATGTGCCCCTGCCGCTCCCGGAGCTGTGGGAGGCGGTCAAGTGGGCCGTCAAGCCTAATGGGGCTGTGCTGTTCTTCGCATAGTGCCCCTATGATAAAGTGCTGGGGGCATCCAACCTTGCCATGCTCCGCTATGAGTGGGTATGGTACAAAAGCCGTTGTACCGGCTTTCTCAACGCAAGGCGGGCCCCCTTAAAGCGGACGGAGAATATTTTGGTATTTTACCAAAAGCTCCCCTATTACAATCCGCAGTTTGAACAGGGCAAGCCCTATAAGAAAATCTCCCGGGAGGGGAGCAACAGCCCCAACTATGGAAAATTCCTGCGTTCCAGCAGCGGGTCGGAGGACGGCCTACGCTTTCCCGGAAACCTGCTTGCCTTTTCCTCGGTACAGCGCACCGTCCATCCCACGCAGAAACCCGTGGAGCTGTGCGAGTATTTCATCAAGACCTACACCCGGCCCGGGGAGGTGGTGGCGGACATCTGCGCCGGGAGCGGCACTACCGCTGTTGCCGCCCTCAACACGGGCCGCCGTTTTGTATGCTTTGAAACAGCCCCGGCCTTTTATGCCGCCGCCAGCGAGCGCATCCATACCGCCCGGGTGTCGGTGGAGTCCGGGGAGAAAGGAGTGTAACTATCGGAGACTATTCTATCATTTATGCCGATCCCCCCTGGCAGTACCAGCGGAGTAAAGTCCAGGGGGCGGCACAGAACCATTACCCCGCAATGGGGATCGATGAGCTTTGTGCGCTCCCGGTGGCGGATCTGGCCGCCAGGGACAGCGCACTTTTTTTGTGGGCCACTTTCCCCCAGCTCCCGGAGGCCCTGCGGCTTATTAAGGCGTGGGGCTTCCAGTATAAGTCCGTGGCCTTTGTCTGGCTGAAAAAGAATAAAAAGGCGGACAGTTGGTTTTACGGGCTGGGCTTTTGGACGAGGGGAAACGCCGAGGTCTGCCTGCTGGCAACAAGGGGCCATCCCAGACGGCAGGCGGCAAATATCCATCAGTTTATCATTTCCCCCATTGAGGCCCACAGCAAAAAGCCGGACGAGGCCCGGGAAAAGATTGTGGCCCTTATGGGCGACCTGCCCCGGGTGGAGCTTTTTGCCAGACAGTCCCCGCCCGGCTGGGAGGTGTGGGGAAATGAAGTGGCAAGCACCGTCCCGGACTTTGGGACAAAGTGTCCCGAAGATACCGGGGCCGGAAAGGAGGTCAAGCAGTGCCTTATGTAAATGTCCCCAACGATTTATCCAAAATCAAAACCAAAATGGCCTTTAACCTTACCAAACGCCAGCTTGTCTGCTTCGGCTGTGCGGCGGCAGTGGGCATCCCGTCCTACCTGTTCGCCCGCGGTTCCATCGGCAACACCGGGGCCATGTTCGCCATGCTGGTGATCATGCTCCCCGCCTTTCTGCTGGCCATGTATGAGAAAGACGGGCTTCCGGCGGAAAAAGTGGTAAAAAACATCATCCGGGCCCGGTTTACCCGTCCCGGGATAAGGCCCTATCAGACACAAAACATTTACGCCCCGTTTACCGGGTGGGGCCCTGTGAGAAAGGAGGATGCGATTGCAGACCACAAAACAAAGACAGCGGCGCAGGGCCGCCAAGGGCAGAAAGCGGGCGGCCCTGTCCGCCCAGCAGTCAATCCCTTATACGGTGATGCACCCGGACGGGGTGTGCAGGCTCCCCGGCGGGCTTTACACAAAAACCGTGGAATATGAGGACATCAATTATTCCGTGGCAAGCACCGAGGATCAGACGGCGATTTTTGGCGGCTGGAGCTCATTCCTCAATTACTTTGACAGCTCCCTGCCGTTCCAGCTTTCTTTCATTAACCGCCGTTCCCATTCCCGGAGCCGCTACCGGGTGAATATCCCCCAGGGGGATGACGATTTCAACAGCATCCGGGAGGAATATACCGGGATGCTGAAAAACCAGATCGCCAAAAGCAACAACGGCATTGAACGCTCCAAATATATCACTTTTGGCATCCCCGCCGAGGGGATTGCCGAGGCCCGGCCCCGGCTGGAGCGGGTGGAGGCCGATGTGATGGGGAATTTTAAGCGGCTGGGCGTTCCCTCCGAGCCGATGGACGGGCGGGCAAGGCTGGCCTTACTCCACAGCCAGATGCACCCGGGCAACCGGGAGCCGTTTTGCTTTTCGTGGAAAGATATTCCGCAGACCGGGCTGGGGACAAAGGACTTTATCGCCCCGGACAGCTTTGACTTCCGCCAGTCCCGCTCATTCCGGGTGGGCCGCTATTGGGGAGCCGTTTCCTACTTGCAGATTTTAGCGTCCGAGCTCTCGGACAAACTGCTGGCGGAAATTTTGGAGCTGGATGCGGAAATGACCGTGACCCTCCATATCCAGACCGTGGATCAGCTAAAGGCCATCAAAACCATTAAGGGGAAACTTTCCGATATTGGGAAAATGAAAGTGGAGGAACAGCGGAAAGCCGTCCGCTCCGGGTACGATCCTGACATCCTGCCGCCCGACCTTATTACCTTTTCCAAGGATGCGGCGGAGCTCCTTGCCGATCTCCAGTCCCGCAACGAGCGGATGTTTCTTCTCACTTTCACCGTGGTAAACCTTGCCCCTACCCGCCAGCGGCTGGAAAACGATGTGTTTACCGTGGGCGGCATCGCACAGAAATACAACTGCGCCTTAAAGCGGCTGGACTGGCAACAGGAGCAGGGCTTTATGTCCTCCCTTGCTCTGGGCTGTAATGAGGTGGAAATTAAACGGGGCATGACCACCAGCTCCACGGCGATTTTCATTCCCTTTATGACAAGGGAGCTTCGGATGGACGGGCAGGCCCTCTACTACGGCATGAACGCCCTTTCCCACAATGTCATTATGGCCGACCGGAAAAAGTTAAAATCGGCCAACGGGATGTACCTTGGCTCAACTGGCAGTGGCAAAAGTTTTGCCGCTAAAAGAGAGCTCTTAAATGTATTTCTTGTTACCCATGACCGCATTATCATTGTTGACCCGATGGGCGAATATGCCCCGCTGGTGCGGCGGCTGGGCGGACAGGTGATCGAGATTGCCCCGGACAGCCCCCACCACTTAAACCCGATGGATGTGGAGCTTAACATGACCGCCGGGGAGAGCCCGCTTTCCATGAAAGCGGATTTTCTTTTGTCCCTGTGCGAGCTGGTGGTGGGAGGCCGTGACGGGCTCCAGCCCATTGAGAAAACCGTCATTGACCGCTGTGTGCGGCTGGTGTACCGGGAGCAGGCGCTGGGGCTCGAAAACACCAAAACCCCGCTGTTGCAGGATTTATACGAGGAACTTCTCAGACAGCCGGAGCCCGAGGCCCGGCGGGTAGCGACTGCCCTTGAGCTCTACTGTACAGGCTCCCTCAATCTTTTTAACCATCCCACCAATATAAAAACTGATAACCGGGTGGTGTGCATTGTCTTAAAAAACATGGGGGAAAACCTCAGAAAAATTGCCATGCACATCACAAACGAGTTTGTCTCCCAGGCGGTGGACACCAATTTCCGGGAAGGCGTGGCGACCTGGTGCTACTTCGACGAGTTCCATGTCCTGCTCCGTGACCCGCTGACCGCCAGCTACTTTGTGGCCGTCTGGAAAATGCTGAGAAAGAAAGGCTGTGTTCCCAGCGCACTTACGCAGAATGTGAAAGACCTTTTGGCCAGCCGGGAAATTGAGAACATTTTAGACAACACCGACTTTATGATCCTGCTGTCACAGGCCCAGAGCGACCGGGCGATACTGGCAAAACAGCTTGGCATTTCCGAGCACCAGCTTTCCTATATCACTCACTCTAATTCCGGCGAGGGCCTGCTGTTCTATGGGAATGTGACCATCCCCTTTGTTGACCGTTTCCCCAAAGGTGAGATTTACAACCTGCTCACCACCCGCCCGGAGGATATGAACAATGAAACGAAAACCGAATAAACCACGCCCGGAGCCTTGGGCGCAGACAGGCCGCACTGACCCCGGGGGCGGGGCCGCCGATCCGGGCGGTTCTGCTTTTGGGGCTGGCTCTGAAAAGCAGTCCGGGCCCGGTGAGGCAGGAACTTCGGGACAAAGTGTCCCAAAGTCTCCCAAGTCCAAATTCCGGCAGAAAAGCCAGCAGGAGCAGGCGGCGGCATCCAAGCTCCGCATGGAAAAGCAAGGCAGAAAGGTAGAAAAGGCAAAGGAAAAGCTGGCAAGACAAAAGCCGCCGAAAAAGCCCGGCCCGGTAAAGCGTGCAGGCCGGGTGGCCAGCGGCTCTGTTCATGGTTTTGTACATGGAAAAATTTTCGAGGTGGAGCAGGAAAATGTGGGCACCGAGGGGGCTCGCCGCTCCGAACTTGTTGGCGAGTCCGTACTGCGGCATGGCTCCCGGTTTGTAAAAAGGAAAATCCGGGAGCACCCGGCCAGGGCGGTACAAAAGGCCGAGGCCCGGTATGTCAAACGGACGGCGGACTATCACTTCCACGCCGCCGCCCAGGAGCACCCGGAGCTATCCAAAAACTTTTTCGCCCGGTACTGGCAGAAACAGCGCAACCGAAAGCAGTACCAAAAGCGGGCAAAGGAGGCCGCCAAACAGGGGGCAAAGGCCGCTGGGAAAACCGCCGCCGCCACGGAAAAGCTGGCGGTAAAGGCGGCGGGCTTTGTGAAACGCCATCCCGCTGGCTCCGTCATCGCCCTTGCCTGCATCCTGCTGGTCTTTCTGGTGCAGTCCTGCTCGTCCTCGCTGGTAACGATTGGAAACGCCGGGGCCGGGGCTTTAGGGGCCACCACCTACCCGTCCGAGGATGGGGATATGCTGGGGGCCGAGGCCGCCTATACAGGGCTGGAGGCAGAACTTAAAAACTATCTCGATACCTACGAAAGCACCCATGACTATGACGAGTACCACTTCGATCTGGACGGGATAGAGCATGACCCCTATGTGCTGATCTCCATCCTGTCGGCTCTCCACGAGGGGCAATGGACGCTTTCACAGGCGGCAGGCACCCTGCAGATGCTCTTTGACCGCCAGTACATTCTCACCGAGGAAGTGGTGGTGGAGGTGCGCTACCGCACCGAAACCCGGACGGACAGCGAGGGCAACGATTACGAGGTGGAAATTCCCTACAACTATTATATCTGCTATGTAACGCTGGAAAACAAAAACCTGTCCCATCTGCCTGTGTATTTTATGAGCGAGGAGCAGATGTCCCAGTACGCCATCTATATGTCTACTGTGGGAAACAGGCCCGACCTGTTCCCGGACTCCCCCTATGTGGACAGATACATTACCAACCCGCCCCAGGGCTACGAAGTTCCGGGGGAATATCTGGACGATGAAACTTTCGCCGCCATGCTCTCGGAGGCGCAGAAGTACATCGGCTACCCCTATGTGTGGGGCGGGAGCTCCCCGGCCACATCCTTTGACTGCTCCGGCTATTTATCGTGGGTTATCAACCATTCCGGCTGGAATGTGGGCCGCCAGACTGCCCAGGGGCTCTATAACCTGTGTACCCCGGTAAGCTCCCCCAGGCCCGGCGACCTTGTGTTTTTCAAAGGCACCTATAACACATCGGGCGTGAGCCACTGTGGGATTTATGTAGGGGACGGGCGGATGCTCCACTGTGGAGATCCCATCGGATACGCAAACCTAAATACAAACTACTGGCAGTCTCATCTATACGCCTATGGGCGTCTGCCATGATTGGAGGTATTCTATGGCAACAACCAAAAGTATGAAAATCCAGGCCGAGATTGATAAGGTCAAGGCCAAAATCGCCGACCAGCAGGCACGGCTCAAGGAGCTGGAGAAAAACAAGCTGGAGGCGGAAAACAGCGAGATTGTGGACATCGTGCGGGGTATGAGCATCCCACTTGCGGAGCTCCCCCTGTTGTTTGAAAAGCTGAAAAGCGGCGGGGCTTTGGGACAAAGTGTCCCGAAGTCCGAGCCTGCGGAAAAGGAGGAAAACTGAATATGAAACGATTTCGAGTCTTAACAGCGGCGCTCTTTGCCGCTGTTCTTTTATGCGGGTTTAGCGCCACCGCCTATGCCGGGGGCGGCGAGGAATTTATGGACGGCACAGGCGGCTATGACCCCGATTCCCCTGTGGCGGAGGAGCCCGAGCCGGAGCCGAACCCGTTTACCCCGGAGGGCACCGGGACGGTGGTAGACAATGCCACGGACGGGGACGGCAAGGAATTTTTCACCATCACCACGCCCAACGAGAACATTTTTTATCTGGTGATTGACCGCCAGCGGGGCGACGAAAATGTGTATTTCCTCAATGCCGTTACTGAGGCCGACCTTATGGCACTGGCTGAGATCATCGAGGAGCCGCCCGCTCCCCAGCCGGAGCCGGAGCCAGAACCTGCCCCAGCCCCGGAGCCGGAACCGGAACCCGAACCCGAAAAGAAAAGTAATTCCGGGATGCTCCTGCTGGTGCTGGGCCTTGCACTGATCGGCGGCGGAGCTGGCTGGTATTTTAAGGTTTACCGCCCGAAACAGGAAAAGGCCGCCGGGCCCGTGGAGGGCTATGACGAGGAACTGGAGGACTATGACGATCCCGGGGACGATCTGCCCCCGTGGGATGAAGAGGATGAATACACGGAGGACGATGAATGAATTTTACAAACAACCCTTTTGAAAAAATGATGAAAGAAAAGCCCCGCCCCAAAGCCCCGGCTGAGAGAAAACCGCCCCGGGGCTCGGCCTGCTGTGGCTGTTCCTACTGGCGGGGCGTTGGATGCGTGGCCTGCTACAAAGAGCTTTTGAGGGCCCCGGCTGGCGGGAGGTGATGCGATGGCCCGTGAGCTGACCCGGGAAGAAAAGGCGGCGATCCGTTCCCTTGTGGCAAAGTGGTGTGCCAACTATGACCGGGAATATGGATGCCTGCCTTTAGACTGTGAGTGCTATATGCTGGGGAAATGCTGGACGGGGGCCCTGTGCCGCTACTTCCGGGAGGCCGTCCTCCCCCTCAATCCTGTATTGGAGGCCGCCCTCACCACCCAGGGGCCAAGGCCGGATTTTAAGATATGCCCGGTATGCGGCGGGGCCGTTGCCCCGGACAGGCGGCAGGCGTACTGCTCGGAAGCGTGCGCCTTAAAAGCCCACCGCCGCCAACAGCGAGAATATATGCGGAAAAAACGGGGCCGGACTGTTGACAATTAGGCCCTTAAAAACCCGCTTGTATCAAGGCTCTTACAGGCTGTTTCCGGGGCGGGCCGTATCTTTCTATGGCCTGCCCCGGATTGGCCCTAATGCTGTCAACATCTTTATGGCGGAGCTTCGGGACACTTTGTCCCAAAGTCCCCGCTTTCTGGAAGGAGGTATTATGGACAAAAATCAAGGCTATTCCATTTTGAAGGCTGTAATGCTGGAAAACGGCAGGGGCTTTGCTCTGGGCGAACATCCCACGGCCCCATCCCCCTATGTCACATGGGCCTGTTACGAGGATAAGAACGGCCAGCGGCAGTATGAATGGGGACATTACGGCAACGATCTGGCCGCTATGGAACAGGACTTTTCAGACCGGGTGCAGGACTACCAGCGGCTTTACCATGTGGAGATCGTGCAGACCGAGGCCCCCGGCCTTTACAAGTATTACTCTACCCAGCGGCCTGTGGACATCGGGACATACCCCAAGCCGCCCCATAACGCCCCGGATGAGATCGTCAACTACGATCAGCGTATCCCTGTGGAGGGCGGCGCATTTCTGGCGTGGGGGCATCTGACCTATACAAAGCCGCTAACCGAAAGGCAGACGGCAGATTACGAGCTGCGGCCCGCCCCCGGCAATCCCGACAGGCCCCGTCCGATTGCCCAGCAGATGAAGGAGGCCGCAAAACTGGCCGGGGCTGACCGGGGCGATCCCGTCCACAAGAAAAAAGCCCCCGCCCGGGAGGAGCGATGACAAAGAAACGCCGCCGCCCCATCCATCTCCATGTGATGGTGTCGGAGGAGGAGCAGGCCCTTATCCAAGAACGCATGGACGAGGCGGGCATCCGCAACATGGGGGCCTATATGCGGAAAATGGCCCTCAACGGCTATGTGCTCCATGTTGACCTCTCGCCCGTCCGGGAGCTGGTATCGCTCCAGCGTCGGTGCTCCAACAACCTAAACCAAGTGGCGATCCAGGCGAATACCTACGGCGGGATATATCCTGAGGAGATCGCCAGCCTGCAACGGGACTATGCGGCCCTGTGGGAGCCGCTGGCCGACCTACTCAAAAAGCTGGCCGCCGTGGTGGAGCTTTAGCCTTTCCGGGGAGTGGCGTGTGTCGCTCCCCGGTTTTCTCGACTTTGGGACAAAATGTCCCGAAGTGATAGTATTGATAGACAGGATGTCTGCGATATGCTACTATGATACAAAAACTCCTTTAGATTGCGAGGAAACTATTATGCGGAAATGGACAGCTCCGTTGCCTAATCATACAAAATTGGATTATTATGAGTGCTATGCTAAAATAGCTCTATCTCAACTTTTATCCAGAAACTATAAAAATCTAATTGTAAAAGATAAACCAGATTTACAATTTTCTGATGGGTCAAGTGGAATTGAAGTAACTCAAGCTATTGATCCAGCTCAACAAAGGGCAGAAAGACTTTATACAGAGATTGTCTATGGGTTAGTTCGTAGTAAAGAAGGAGCCCTACAAGAAATACGAAACTGTGGCTGCAAATATGAAAACGGAATTTTGATGGGCAAGACAGGGACAGATTCCTTTAACCTTATTCTGCAAGCGATAAAGGCAAAATTAGAAAAAATAAATAAAGGTGGATATGATTATTTTCATCACTATGATTTATTTGTTTTTTCTGACATCTACGCTGACGATATAATGTTAAAAAATGCTTTGTCATCAATGCTTGCGTTATCGGGAAAGTATAATCTATTTTTTGAAAAAATTTGGGTATTAGTACCAGGTAGTTTGTATGTCTTTGATTTGCTATTAGAGCAAACTCAAGTCATAGACTGCTCAAGTGAATTACAGTACGAAATAGCTTGCCAAGCCAGAGAAATGGTCGAGGCGGCTGAAAAGATAGAAAAATGAACTTTGGGACAAATTGTCCCAAAGTATCTGCGGTGGCTATGATGAATAGTTGCCGCTTTTTATTTGCTGGGAAAGGAGGTGCAATCACGGCAACCACCAGACTAATTACCCACCATATCAGCAAGGGAGAAACCATCGCCAGCTCGCTCAAGGATCGTCTGGACTATGGGAAAGACCCGGATAAAACCCAGGACGGCCAGCTCATTTCTTCCTATGAGTGTGACCACCAGACCGCTGATGCCGAGTTCCTGCTCTCCCGGGCAAAGTATAAAGCGGTCACAGGCCGGGAACAAAAGCGGGAGGCAGATGTGCTCTGCTATCAGATCCGCCAGTCCTTTGCGCCCGGGGAAATTACCCCGGAGGAGGCAAACCGGGTAGGCTACGAAACAGCCATGCGCTGGACGAAGGGGAAACACTCTTTTTTCGTTGCTACTCATACGGATAAAAAACATATCCACAATCACATTTATTACAATTCTGTTTCACTGGACTACACCCGGAAATTTCGGGACTTCTGGAGATCGGCTGGAGCTCTGCGGCGGCTTTCCGACCGGGTATGTCTGGAAAATGATTTATCGGTTATCCAGCATCCAAAGCTCCACAGCAAGGGCCGTTTCCTACACTATGGCCAGTGGATCGGGGATCGGCCCCCGTCTGCCCAGCAGAGGGTACGGCTTGCCATCGTTGCGGCTCTGAAACAAAAGCCCGCCGACTTTGCGGAGTTCCTGCGGCTGATGGAGGAGTCTGGATTTACGGTAAAGCATGGCCGGGGCGGTGTGATTTCGTTCCTTGCCCCCGGGCAGGATAAGCCCACCCGCCTGCGGGCATCCACCCTTGGGGACGGCTTTGATCCCGAGGACATCCGGGCGGTGATTGCCGGGGAGCGGCCCATCCCGGAACTTGCGGACGAGGCCCCGGCTCCTGTCCGGCGGGTTAATCTCATTATTGATATTCAACAGCGCATGGCCGAGGGCAAGGGCCCGGCTTATGAACGGTGGGCCAAGGTTTACAATCTAAAACAGATGGCCGCCGCCCTCCAGTATCTGCGGGAGCATGGCCTTACAGACTATGAGTCTATGGCGGCCAGCACCGAGGCGGCGGTGGAGCACTTTCACGCTCTGGCCGGGAAACTGCAGGAAATGGAGGCGGCCCTCGAAAAGACATCCGGGCTTATGGCGGCCACGGTAGACTATGCCAAGACCCGGCCTGTATTTGATGGCTATAAGGCGGCCCGGTACAGTAAAAAATATCTTGCGGAGCACGAGGCGGAGCTTGCCAGCTACCGGGCGGCGAAAGCGGCATTGAACAAACTCTTAAACGGGGAGAAACTTCCCAAAATAGCGGATATGAAAAAGACCCGCCAGGAGTTGGCGGAAAAGAAAAAGGCCTTTTATGCAAAGTACCGCAAGGCCCAGGCGGATATGCGGCAGGCCGTGGCGGTCAAGGCGAACATTGACCATCTGCTCGGCCACACGGACGGGCGGGAAAATAAGGCCCCGGAGCGGTAGCCCGGGCCGCAGACAATAAGCGTAAGCGCCGGGACTTTGGGACACTTTGTCCCGAAGTCCTGCGGGTTTGGGGAGCTCCCCAACAAGCATTTTCGCAGGGCCAGCGGCACAAGAAAATAGCAGGTGTGGGCACACCTGCCCTGCTTGCCGTTTTGTGCGATTCCTCTACATGGCGCAAAAAACGGAGGTTCTTACTCTTGAACCTCCGTTTCTCTGGCTTTTTTCAATCCTTCTGCTGTGGCTTTCATAACAACGAGTTCTTTCTCGTCCATTGAGTTCAGCATGACATCAATAGATTTACGGCAACTGTTCTCGCCCCGGTGTCCTTCCGTATAGAAAAATTGGTCTACGGAAATATCAAACATAGTGACTAGCTGGAAGAATAAGTTAAAACTGGGGTGCTGTCCTTTGTTTTCAATGCTCATAATTGTGCGATCAGTCTTTCCAACTAACTCCGCAAGATAAGCCTGTGTCCAACCCCGTTCTTCTCTGGCCTGCTTAATAGCCAAACCCAAACCATGAAAGTCAAATCGTCTTTCATCTTGGTTCATTTTCATATCACCCTATATCATTCTACATTTCGGGTTAAATTATGTGAATGAAACATAATTTCAGTTTTAGTAGTATTTAATTTCGTCATTTTTTTATTGTTGACAATTATAATAAACAAAAGTATAATATGTTTATAAGAAAGGAGAAGAAATATGGACTACGGAAAAATGACACTTGATGAAATCAAAAAAGGGTATAAGTATGACAAGGAGCAAGATGCTTTTGTCTGCAATCATTGTGGGCAGGTATTTAATATTGGCCAGGTGTTTCAAATTGAGGGAAACTTTTTTATGGCTGAACCTGCGGTAATGAAACACATTAGTCAGTCCCACGATAGCAATTTGACACAGTTGCTTTGCTCGGAGTCAAAGTATAATACTCTAACCCAAAACCAGAGAGATTTACTTGCTATGTTCTATTCAAAAATGTCTGATAAGGATATGGCAAAAAAATTAAATGTAACAGAGGCTACAATTCGTAGACAACGCTTTACATTTAGGGAAAAGGCAAAACAGGCTAAATTCTATTTAGCCATGTATGAATTAGTGTTTGAGGATGAACCAACAACCACTGAACAGATCATTCCCATTCATAATAATGCAATTTATGTGGATGATCGCTATCTTATCACAGAGGATGAAAAGCAACACATTGTTGAGACTTTTTTTTCCAGTATTCAACCTCTTGTACTAAAATCTTTTTCGCCCAAAGAAAAGAAAAAGGTTGTTATCCTTGGAAAAATAGCTGAACAATTTGAATATGGAAAAAAATACAGTGAGCAAGAAGTTAATGAAATTCTCAAGCCTATTTATGCTGATTATATGACTATTCGACGATACCTTATTATGTACGGATTTATGGAGCGTACCAGAGATGGCCGACAATATTGGCTCACAAATTAGAAGGAGGAAAGGATGAAACCGATTATTGACCATATTCAAATTACGGTTAAAAATATGAAGATCGCAGAGCCGTTTTATGACAAACTTATGCCCATTTTGGGATATAGTCTGACGGACAAAATAAGCGCCGTTATTGAAGAACACGATTTATATGTGGTTGAATATTTGAACGAAAGTTTTGATTTTGCTATATGTTCACCCCGTACAACTTTCAAAAGTGATACTATACACCGAAGAAAACCAGGAGCATTTCACCATATGGCATTTAGAGCTAATTCAAGAAAAGAAGTGGATGAGCTCTATTTGCGTATCAAAGAAATAGGGGCAAATATAATTTATACTCCACGAATTTTTGAAGAACACGGTCCCTATTATTATGCGATGTTTTTCAAAGATTTAGAGGGGATCAAATATGAAATTGTGTTTAACAAACCGGAAAGTGAGGTGGTTTAATGTCTGGACGGGTATGGTTGTATTGTCCAGTGTGTAACAGCAAAACCCGCATACAACTTAGAGCAGATACTATCCTTGAAAACTTTCCCTTATTCTGCCCAAAGTGTAAGCATGAAACTGTAATAAGTGTAAAATACCAAAAAATCTTAACACTAAAAGAGCCAGACGCATTGACGCAGAGCCGATAAATCGTGAACCTTAGCTTTGTCACGATTATCGGCTCATTTTTTATTATCTTATATTTGTTTTATCTGCCCAGCGGCAGAAAAGAAAAAAACCGCTGATAGGCAGACGATTTCATATGTCCATTTAAGAGCAAAAACAGCGGTTTGAGAAAATCAAAGCCGCTGTTTTTTGATAGGATGAGGCATCCCCTCTACCATGCTATTACAACGGCTTGTGTGGGAGGAAGTCGCTGTAATGCAATATATCTATTCAAATAATTTAGTGGTTTTGCCGTTGTCAAAAAAAGTCCGTTCCCTCCACCGGAGCAATTTGACATTCTACATGAAATAATTTTTCGTTTATCATACAACTATATTTCATGCGCTTGTATAGCTTTGTGCTGTGCAGGCGTTTTTTGTTATCCGCACTTCGAGACAAAGTGTCCCAAGGTTCGGGGCGGCTCCCCGGGATGCCGCTCCCCACCAGCCCCGTTTCGGTCACTCGTTTACCCAAACACCGAAACGGAGGTTTATTATGACTACAATTAATCTGAAAGATTTTTATTATTGGCACACACAGGATCAGTTTATCGAGGTTTCTGACGAGGTGGCCGAGGTATTTTTGGCCGATGCCCGTCACGAAATGGCTTACCAGCGGCGGCTTTCCCGGCACAAGGCGCAGTATTCTCTGGACTGCGATGACGGGATCGAATATTCCGCCTGCCTGCATGAGCCCACCCCGCAGGAGCTGCTGGAGCGTATGGAAATGTTCTGCTGTCTGTGGAACGCTCTCAACTCCCTGCCCGAAGTCCAGGGCCGAAGAATCGACGCCCACATCATTCTCGGAAAAAGCATCAAGGAAATTGCCGAGGCTGAGGGCGTACATGAGGAGTCTGTCCGCCAGTCCATCAAACGGGGGCTTGAGCGCATGAAAAAAACTTTTTAATTTTTTCATTTTACCCACTTGGAAATGATGAAAAAATGTCTCGGTTTATGAGAGGAGGTTTTCTTCTCAGCACAGATGAACAGGAGCGGCCCCGGGCATAGTGCGGGGAGCCGGGCGGCGGGTGCGCTGTGACTTTCTCCATTGGGAAACGAGCGAACAACACCAACACCGCAAATGGGCCGGGCCATCCCAGGGCCACGATCCGCCGCAGGACAGGCTGGCCGCCTGTCCCTCCGGGCCGCCCTCTCATCCGTGTGGGATCGCCGTCCCGAGTATCGTTGTCTTTGGACAGGTCAAGAAAATGTGGGCGGTGATCCCGTAATTTTAGGAAAGTGAGGTACAGTCTATGAACTATGATCCAGCAGAATTGGCGGCCCTGTTATCCCAGCCGTGGAGTAACGGTTCCTGCCGGGGCTATATGATTATGGCGATGGAAAACTGCGGCTTTGCCGGTGATGACATCCGCCGTATCATGGCCGAGCTCCATGAGCTGTTTGACTTCGTTTCTCTGGAGGAGGCCGAGGCCCACTACCAGAAAAGCCCCTACTGACTTCGAGACATTGTGTCCCGATGTGGAGCAAGACAAGAGGGCGGCACTGTTCCGGTGCCGTCCTCTTGCGTTTCCCCACAGGACAGACGGGAGGCGGTTTATTGATTTGAGAGGAGGTTTTACCGTGAGATTAAATGCACAGGTATTGGAACAAATGAAAAGCGTTGATATTGGCGCAGTGGCTCCCGAGTCCCTGGCTGATGTGAGCGGTATGACCTTTAACAACGCTCTCCCCAAAGAGGAGCGCATCGCCTGTTTCCTGCAGGCTGTTAAAAATCCATACTGCTTTTGCATTGGCGGTGTCGGTGTAAAAATTGAATTTGCGGAAAGCGGGCCGTCCTTGCAGGACACGCTGACAGACTTTCTGCTCCGGCAAAAAAGCGGGCTGTAACTTTGGTTATGGCCTGTTTGCTACTTCGAGACAAAGTGTCCCGATGCAAAGGCATCCTTGTTGTCCTGCCCGGGCAGAGTTATAATATAGATGTAATGTGATAGGGAAGGAGGAACAATGGCACGAACAAAAAACAGAGGATTTCAGCAGAGTTTCTCTCCCTCTTATGCTGTCCGCCGCTGGCGGCTGGGCGCATACATCCGGCTCTCCAAAGAAGATTTGAAAAAAGCCCGGGAGGGTAAAGACGACAGCAACAGCGTAAAAAATCAGCGTGACCTGCTGGGAGACTTTTACTTCAAGCACCAGGACGAATTTGAAAGCATTACCGAGTATGTGGATGACGGACACACGGGAGCAGACGCCAACCGGGAGGATTTCCAACGGCTCCTTGCTGATGTTATGAGCGGCAAAATAAACTGTGTGATTGTGAAAGACCTTTCCCGTTTCGCAAGAAATTACAGTGACGCTGGCAGTCTGATTGACAACCTGTTTGTACAGATGGGTGTTCGCTTTATCAGCCTTGCCGAAAATGTGGACAGTTACCGTGACCCGGACAGCGTTTCCAGTATCATCGTCCCGATTACGAATGTAATGAACGATCAATACTGTTATCAGACCTCAAAGAAAATCCGGCAGGTATTCGATTACAAGCGGCGCAACGGCCAGTACATCGGCTCTTTTGCTCCCTATGGTTATCTGAAAGACCCGAAAGACAAGCACCAGTTAATCGTCGATCCCGATGCGGCTGAAATTGTAAAGCTCATTTATGATTTATGCCTGCAGGGTATGGCGAGGCGGGCTATGGTTTATTATCTGAACGATCACGGCATCCCAAGCCCCACAACATACCGCAGGGAAAAGGGCCTGCCTGCCAGTTCAACATCGGACAATCCCCTGTGGGGCGACAAAATTGTAACCCTCATTCTTACCAATCCGATTTATACCGGGGATTTGGTACAGGGCCGCCGCCGGGTGAAAAGCTACAAAGTACACCAGATTGAACAAGTGCCGGAGGAGGAATGGGTGCGGGTGTCCGATACCCACGAGGCTATCATAGACCGGGAAACATTTGAAAAGGTGCAGGCCCTCTTAAAGCGTGATACCCGGACGGCTCCCCGGAAAAAGGAGCTCCACCTGTTCAGCGGTTTCCTCCGCTGTGCGGATTGTGGAAAATCCGTTACCCGGAGCCAGAGCGGGCAAAGCTACCGTTATCTTTGCTCTACCTACAAAAACCGCTCCCGGACTGCCTGCACCATGCACGCCATCAAGCATGAACGGCTGGAGGCCGCTGTCCTGTTCGCTGTACGGCAACAGGTACATCTGGCGGTTTCCTACTCCGAGATTATTTCCCGTATCAATTCGGCCCCTGTCAAAAAAAGCCAGTCTTTCCGGCTGGATGATCTGATAGCCGCCAAGGAGTGGGAACTGGCAAAAGTTACCCGGTATAAGCAGTCTCTTTATCAAGACTGGAAAGACGGGGAAATTACCCAGCAGGACTACCGGGATATGAAAGCCGATTATGAGCGGCAGGCCGCATCCCTTTCGGATATTCTGACCCGGCTGACCGCTGAACGGGCGGAACTGGCAAACGGTGTTGACAATGAGCATCCCGCTCTTGTAGCCTTTATGAAATACCAGAACATTGAAACACTTAACCGGGAAATTCTGATTGAACTTGTAGACCATATCAAGGTTTATGAAAACGGCAATATCAGCGTGAAATTTAAGTTTTCTGATGAGCTCCGCCGGATTGCCGAGTACATTGAAATTAACACCACTCAAAACCCCGCTGTGGCGGGCTGATTCCCGCCACAAACCTTTCTGACAGTGAGTATTCTTAAAAAGAAACATTCATATGCTTGCTCCAAAACTTATTTTTTCTTTGGTAGCTTTTAATCCGTTTGCCTCCATTCCGGCTGTGGTACTGTTTTCCCGTCAAAGGGAGAGTGGTTAGGGGAACGGAAAGGAAGGGAAGGGATAGGAAAGGGTGTTTTGTATATCTGTATTTCTTTTCTCTTTACTTAGTAAATCAGTATTTAGTATATCTTTATTTAATTGCATTGGATTTTCCAATATCGGGCAAACTCGGTTGAGATTCTTTTGGAAAATAGGCATAGCTTCAGCACTCCTTTTGCTGGGGGTATGTTACGCAATAGAACGCCATTTTGCCGATGGTAGCTATAAATCCTTATCTCCGGCATAAACACGCCCGCAAAGTCGCTTGTAGCAAGGCTCTTTTTGTTTCTATTGCGTAACATGAGGGTATAAAAAGCGGCGTTCCCGTTCTCCCTGTTATGGGATAGAGAAACGCCGTGTCTGTGTCATATTTAATTTTCTTTTATTCGTTCAATGCTGTACTGATATTAGAGCTTGCAGGATTCCGGGCGGCATATCAAGGCTCTTTCCCTTAAAAGTAGTAAATTCAGTTTGAAATCCTGCTTGTATGCCTGTAAATCAAGGCTTTTTTGAGATAATCAACCATTTTTGTAGAAAACTTTTTATGTTTTCTATGAGGGGTTTATGTCCTCTTGCTCGAGAAGGGGATCAAAACATTCCGGCACGTTTTCTGGACCAGTGTTTTAACATTTTAATTCTTATAGAATTAAAGATATCTATCGAACTAAAGCAGAGAGGAATTCGCTGCTTACTCCTTATCCTTCAATTGCTATATAACGGTTATTTTTCTGTTCAATTTCAGGTTCCTTCTTAGGAATCAGCAGCTTCAAGATACCATGCCGGAATTCTGCCTTAATATCCTCCTGCCGGATTCCCTGACCGATGAAAAAGCTTCTCTGACATGTTCCAGCATACCGCTCTCGCCTGATATATCTTCCAGTATCCTTTTCCTGTTCCTCCTGATTAAACCCTTTTGATGCGGAAATGGTAAGATATCCGTTCTGCAATTCAGCGGATATTTCATCCTTTTTAAATCCAGGCAGATCAATGATCATTTCATATTCACTGCCGTTGTCTTTCACATCTACTTTCATTAAATTTTTAGAATGACGGCCATACAGCTTTCGTCCCATCTGACGTTCTATCTTTTCAAAATCAGGAAATTCCGGGAAGTCAAAAAAGTCCTCAAATAAGTTTTCTCCAAAAATATTCGGCAGTAACATAATTTATCTCTCCTTTATATATTTATTGGTTGAACATTGCTGTGCTTTATGTTCTATATGTACTATAACAAATATTATTAGCAGTATCAAGAGGAGAGTGCTAAAATTATGTGAAAATTTTATGAAGTTTTGAGAAGTCTTTCCCTTTATGGATTAAATATCATTTAAACATTCTTTTTACACATAAAACCATCATCACACGATCGACTGCAGATCCAGGGTTATTACAAATGGATTATATGACTTATTTTCTGTACTTTCTTTTCAGTTCTCTCAAAACAGTTGTGGTTATACATACTCCTTGTAATGCTTGACTTTAAGGATGGAATAGCTTTTGATCGGTTCCCCATCCTATTATTTACATGCATCTTTATATTTTGTAAGCAACCAGAAATAGAAAAACCACCCTTAAACTTTGACCAAGCGGCAGGGTAATTTTTCTGCTTTGTTCATCAGGCCAGTCTAGTTTGTGGGTGGTTGTTTCTTTATATGTCTTTCCTAAGTACAGCACGTTTCTTCTGTTTTGCTAAAAGTGAAATGCATTTCTTACATAGAGAGTATTAAATAAAAGTGCTAAAATTTTACGAAAATTTTTAAATGATTCAAATGCTGCCCCTTTTTATTAATATTCTTTCGCTGCCTCTTCCCCATTCAGAACCCTTAAAGCGCCCTGAGCTAAGGCCAGAAGTTCGTCTTCACCAGCATACACAGTTACACCGCTGATAAAGCCTACACGTGCTATAATAGCCTCTGTAACCGGTTTTCCATAAGCAATGCCGCCAGTAAGGATAATCTGGTCTACCTTCCCGCTAAGGACAGCAGACATGGCGCCGATCTCTTTGGACACTTGATAGCAGAAGGCATCCATCAGAGCAGCAGCCTTTTTATCTCCCTTATTATAAGCCGCATCTTCGATAACACGCATATCATTAGTTCCCATATAGGCATTCATTCCGCCGCTGCCTACAATTTTTTTATACAGCTCCTTCTCTGTATATTTTCCAGAAAAGCACAGTTTGATCAATGGGCCTGAAGGTACGCCGCCTGCCCGTTCTGGGGAGAAGGGACCGTCTCCATCAAGAGTATTGTTAATGTCAATCACCCTTCCGCCAGCATGAGCGCCTACGGAAACACCGCCGCCCATGTGGGCAACGATCAGGCGAAGAGAATCATAAGGCACGCCTTTTTCCTTGGCATAGCGTTTAGCTACTGCTTTTTGGTTCAGAGCATGAAAAATACTGATCCTCGGAAGTTCCGGAACACCGGAATACCTTGCAACATCGTCCATCTCGTCAACAACAACTGGATCCACGATATAAGAAGGGATACCTACAGCATCACCAATCTCTTTTGCAAGGATGCCGCCCAGATTAGAAGCATGCTGTCCCTGTTTTCCAATAATCAGATCATTAAGAAGCGCATCGGAAACAGGATAGGTGCCGCCTGGAATCGGCTTTAACAGGCCGCCCCGGCCTACAACAACATTTAGCTGGTTAATATCGAAATCATTTTCCTTTAGAACATCTAGAATAACCTCTTTGCGGAAATCCTTCTGGTCTACGATACTGGCATATTTAGCGATTTCCTCTGTAGGATGGCGGAGAGTTTTTTCAAATAACTGGTTCTCATCCTCATATACACCGATTTTTGTAGAAGTGGAACCGGGATTGATAACTAAAATCTTATAGCTCATAGTAAATGTCCTTCTTTCATATATGATGGAGAGCGCTATATGGCAGCGCAGCTGACTTACACAGGGAATTGATTGCAGCATCAAAGCTGCATAAAGGATTCCTGTGTAAGTTTCGAATTCTCATGGTAAGACTGCGCACTCGCCGCGCAGTCCGTACAGCGCCAGAATGCCGCTTTTGCATTCTGTATGCATCCATTGGAGGCTCACAGTAACCCCATTTATTCATGGGATGGTCTGGAGGTTTACTCTATAACAGCTCCAGCAATTACTGCTGCCAATGTGATAGAGTTAATCTTGGTTTCGAAATCATCAGAACGGGAGGTAAGGATGACAGGAGCAGAGGTTCCTACTAACAGGTTCCCGTTCTTTACCTTAGCAGTGCGCACAAGAATCTTGTAGGTAATATTGCCCGCATCAATATTCGGGAAAAGAAGCACATCTGCGTGGCCGGCCACTGGATTGGAAACACCCTTATGTACGGCAGCTTCCTCGTCAATTGCCAAATCCATGGAAAGGGGGCCGTATAGTTCACAGCCTGTGATTTCCCCCCGTTCATACATATCAGTTAAAGCCTTAGCATCCACGGTCGGCTGCATCTTGGGATTGACAGTTTCCACTGCGCAGATAGGAGCCACCTTAGGAGTTTCGATTCCACAGGCTTTTGCCACTTCTACAGCATTATTTATGATATTGACTTTTTCTTCCAGGGAAGGATAGGTATTAAAGGCTACATCTGTAAAAAATAACAAGCGGTCGATGCCTTCGATTTCAAATACGCATACATGGGACATCATCTTGCCAGTTCGCAGGCCGACTTCCTTATTTAATACACTTTTTAAGAAAGTCTTTGTCTCCAGAAGCCCTTTTAAAAGGATGTCTGCTTTCTTATCATGGACCAGTTCCACTGCCTTTAAGGCGGCTGCTTCCACATCCGGCTCATTGATGATTTCAAAGCCATCCAGATCCATATGGATGGAAGCTGCGATTTCACGGATTTTTGTCTCATCTCCAACTAAAATCGCGTCTGCAATCCCTCTTTCCCTGGCAGTTTTTACTGCCTCTAAAACAGGCTCGTCCTGAGCAGCAGCAACAGAGATGACCTTTCTTTCGCAGCTTGCCGCTTTTGAGATTAAATCGTCAAAACTTTTGTTCATAGTAATCGTGCACCTTCCTTTTCTCACCATAAAATTATAGAGATTCTGCTTGATGATTAGATTTTAACAATCTGAAATTAAGTTTATCACCGAATAAAGGGAAGGTCAATATAGGTTTGAAAGAAAAACACGAAACAGGGAAAGAAGAAAGCAAAGATTTTAGAAAAAATTTACAAAAACAGATTGACAATTATTTGACAACTCAGGGGGATTGTAGTATATTAAAGAAAGAAAAAGGGAAGTTTAAGCAGTGGATATTTATGTAATACAGCTATACAATTCCCTATCGTGCGATGTCCTGCCAGGCAGCGGGCCGCATAGCCATCCATACTATAAAAGGCGAAAGCCTTTTTATTTAGGAAACAAAAGAAAAGCTGCAGGAGAATGAGGAGGAAACGCAGATGGTAAAGGCTGTCTATCCAGGAAGTTTTGACCCAGTTACACTGGGGCATCTGGATATCATTCAAAGGGCTGCCAGGGTCGTAGACGAACTGGTGATAGGAATTCTTGTTAATTCGGCTAAAAAGCCTTTATTTACCTTGGAGGAGCGGGTAGAGCTTTTAAAAGAGGTAACAAAGGAGTTTTCCAATGTTAAGGTAAAAGAATTTGATGGGATGACAGTGGAGTTTGCTAGAGAAAACGATGCGCATCTAATTATTAGAGGATTGCGGGCAGTTACAGATTTTGAATCTGAAATGCAGATTGCCCAGACGAATCACAGTATTGATTCTGGTATTGATACTATGTTTTTTACTACTAGCTTGGAGTATGCTTTTTTAAGCTCTACGATTGTGAAGGAAGTGGCTTACTATGGAGCAGATATATCCAAGTTTGTTCCACCAGCTGTTATCCGGGCATTTGAAAAAAAATGGAAGAGGGACAGCTAGATAAAAGGTCAGAAAAATCTTACTTTAAAGATTTCAAAGAAATAAGGAAAAGAATTGTAAGGAGGAAAAGAAAAAGATGGCAAAGAAAGTGGTTTTAGCAGGTGCATGCCGTACTGCAATCGGAAGCATGGGAGGCTCTTTAAGCACAGTACCAGCTCAGGAGATGGGGGCAGTAGTAATCAAAAGTGCTTTGGAGAGAGCAGGCGTTAAGCCGGAGCAGGTAGATCATGTATATATGGGCTGCGTGATCCAGGCAGGCCTTGGACAGAACGTAGCACGTCAGGCTTCCATAAAGGCAGGACTTCCTGTTGAGACACCAGCAGTTACAGTAAACGTTGTATGCGGTTCTGGATTAAACTGTGTGAACATGGCTGCACAGATGATCATGTGTGGCGATGCTGATATCGTTGTGGCAGGCGGTATGGAAAATATGTCTATGGCTCCATATGCACTGAAGAATGCTCGTTACGGCTATCGTATGGGCAATGCTCCTATGGTTGATACCATGGTAAACGATGCATTATGGGATGCATTCAATGACTATCATATGGGAATTACTGCAGAGAATGTAGCAGAGCAGTGGAAGCTGACAAGAGAGCAGTTGGACGAGTTTGCGGCATCAAGCCAGCAGAAGGCATGTGCAGCAATTGAGTCAGGCAGATTTAAAGATGAGATCGTTCCGGTAGAGATCAAGAAGAAAAAAGAAACCGTTGTATTTGATACAGATGAAGGTCCTCGTCCTGGAACGACAGCAGAGGGAATTGCAAGACTTCGCCCGGCGTTTAAGAAGGATGGCATCGTAACAGCTGGTAATGCTTCCAGCATCAATGACGGTGCAGCAGCTATCGTAGTAATGAGCGAAGAGAAGGCAAAGGAATTAGGCGTTAAGCCGATGGCTGCTTGGGTTGCAGGCGCACTGGGCGGTGTTGATCCATCCATTATGGGTGTAGGCCCTGTAGCTGCAACAAAGAAGGTATTTGCAAAGACAGGCCTTACAATCAATGATATGGATTTGGTAGAGGCAAATGAGGCGTTTGCTGCCCAGTCTCTGGCAGTTGCAAGGGATCTGGAATTTAATATGGATAAGGTAAATGTAAACGGCGGCGCGATTGCCCTTGGCCATCCGGTAGGAGCTTCTGGTTGCCGTATTCTGGTAACACTTCTTCATGAGATGGCAAAGAGAGATGCAAAGAAGGGACTTGCTACTCTGTGTATTGGCGGCGGTATGGGCTGCGCAACCATCGTTGAGCGTGATTAGTCAATAATGTTTAGATCATATGGAAAATCCTTTGGATTTTCCATATGATACAAAACCTTTCAGGGAATACGCACGTAAATGATATAAGCTGTCACTAATACGACACATTTGCGGCGCAGAATTTCGCAAAGCGAAATTCTTTTTTATAAGGGGAATGAAAGACATTCCTCTCATAAGTGTGTAAATCTATTTTAAGGAAGGAGTGCAGTGAAGATGGAATTTGTTACATATGAGGTAGAGGGGCAAGTTGGCATTCTTACCATTAACCGTCCAAAGGCTTTAAATGCATTAAATAGTACTGTTTTGGAGGAATTGGATGCAGCTTTAGACGGAGTGGACCAGCAGGAGATCCGCGCATTGATCCTGACAGGTGCAGGGGACAAGTCCTTTGTTGCTGGCGCAGATATTGCTGAGATGAGCACATTGACAAAGGCAGAGGGAGAAGCTTTTGGAAAGAAGGGCAATGATGTATTCCGTAAGCTGGAGACCTTCCCAATTCCGGTTATTGCAGCAGTAAATGGCTTTGCTCTTGGGGGAGGCTGTGAGATTTCCATGAGCTGTGATATCCGTATCTGCTCTGACAATGCTGTATTTGGACAGCCAGAGGTCGGCTTGGGAATCACCCCTGGATTCGGCGGCACCCAGAGGCTTGCAAGAATCGTAGGTGTAGGCATGGCAAAGCAGATGATCTATACTGCAAGGAACATCAAGGCAGATGAAGCTTTAAGGATCGGACTTGTAAATGCTGTTTACACCCAGGAAGAGCTGCTTCCAGCGGCAAAGAAGATGGCAGCAGGAATTGCAAAGAATGCTCCGATTGCTGTACGCAACTGCAAAAAGGCAATCAATGACGGACTTCAGGTTGATATGGACCAGGCAATTGTAATAGAAGAGAAGCTTTTTGGAGACTGCTTTGAGACCCATGACCAGAAGGAAGGTATGAGTGCATTCTTGGAGAAGAGAAAAGAAAAAAATTTCATTAATCAGTAATCCCATGCCGCGTTCCCCACGCCGGCATGAATGGGAGTTACTATGCCCCTCCAATGGATGTACAGAAATGGGAGAGGAAGATGCCGCTTCGCGGCCTCATTTTCGCGCAGTTCAGTGCTTTAGCGCTGAACTTATAACTTAGAAAAAAGGAAAGAGAGGAAGACAACAATGAAAGTTGGTATTATTGGAGCAGGAACTATGGGTTCTGGCATTGCACAGGCATTTGCACAGACAGAAGGGTATGAAGTATGCTTATGTGACATCAATGAAGAGTTTGCAGCAAATGGTAAGAAAAAAATTGCTAAGGGCTTTGAGAAGAGGATCGCTAAGGGAAAGATGACACAGGAAGCAGCTGACGCAGTTCTTTCCAAGATCACAACAGGTGTAAAAGATATCTGTACAGACTGTGATTTAGTTGTAGAAGCTGCATTGGAGAACATGGAAGTAAAGAAGCAGACCTTTAAGGAACTGCAGGATATCTGCAAGAAGGACTGTATGTTTGCAACTAATACCTCTTCTCTGTCTATCACAGAGATCGGTGCTGGGCTTGACCGTCCGGTAATTGGCATGCATTTCTTTAATCCTGCTCCGGTTATGAAGCTGGTAGAGGTGATTGCAGGCTTGAATACACCTGCAGAGATGGTAGATAGGGTAAAGGCAATTTCTGAGGAGATCGGTAAGACCCCAGTACAGGTAGAAGAAGCAGCAGGCTTTGTTGTAAATAGAATCCTGATTCCTATGATCAATGAAGCAATTGGCATCTACGCTGACGGTGTTGCTTCTGTAGAAGGAATTGATGCTGCTATGAAACTGGGCGCTAACCATCCTATGGGACCGCTGGCTTTAGGCGATCTGGTAGGCCTTGATATTGTACTGGCTATTATGGAAGTACTTCAGGCAGAGACAGGCGATTCCAAGTATCGTCCTCATCCGCTGTTAAGAAAGATGGTCCGCGGCGGACAGCTTGGTATGAAGAGCGGCAAGGGATTCTACGATTATACAAAATAAATGATAGTGCATAGAAATAGATGATGGAGGAGTCGAAAATGGATTTTAGTTTATCAAAAAAACACCTCATGGCTCAGCAGCTGTTCAGAAACTTCGCTGAAAATGAAGTAAAGCCTCTGGCACAGGAAACAGATGAGACAGAAGAGTTCCCAAAAGTAACGGTTGAAAAGATGGCAAAGAGCGGTTTCTTAGGAATCCCGGTTCCAAAGGAATATGGCGGCCAGGGCTGTGACCCGCTAACCTATGTGATGTGTGTGGAAGAGCTGGCAAAGGTATGCGGAACTACATCAGTTATCGTTTCTGCTCATACTTCTCTGTGTATTGATCCGATCCTTACCTATGGTACAGAGGATCAGAAGAAGAAGTATGTTCCGGATCTGGCTTCAGGAAGAAAGCTGGGTGCATTCGGTTTGACAGAGCCAGGCGCTGGAACTGATGCACAGGGACAGCAGACAAAAGCTGTTCTGGAAGGCGACGAGTGGGTTCTGAACGGCTCCAAGTGTTTTATCACCAATGGAAAACAGGCTGATGTTTACATTATAATTGCAGTGACCGGAATTATTGAGAAGCGTGGCAGAAAGATGAAGGAAATTTCCGCATTTATCGTTGAAAAAGGCACACCAGGTTTTTCATTTGGTACGAAAGAGAAGAAGATGGGTATCCGTGGTTCTTCCACTTATGAATTGATCTTCACAGACTGCCGTATTCCTAAGGATAACCTATTGGGACAGCAGGGCAAGGGCTTTAACATCGCAATGCATACTCTGGACGGAGGACGTATCGGTATTGCCGCACAGGCACTGGGGCTTGCAGAGGGCGCTCTGGAAACCACGGTTAAGTATGTAAAGGAAAGAAAACAGTTCGGCCGTTCCATTGCGCAGTTCCAGAATACACAGTTCCAGCTGGCTGACATGGCTACCAGAGTAGAGGCTGCAAAGATGCTGGTATATAAGGCAGCTATGGCTAAGGCAACACAGAAGGTATATAGTGTAGAAGCAGCTATGGCTAAATTATACGCAGCAGAAGTTGCCATGGAAGTGACAACAAAAGCAGTTCAGCTCCACGGCGGTTATGGCTATATCAGAGAGTATGACGTAGAGCGTATGATGAGAGATGCTAAGATTACGGAAATCTATGAGGGAACCGCAGAGGTTCAGCGTATGGTAATTTCTGGAAATATTTTGAAATAAATAAGGAGGACTTGTTGTGAAGATAGTCGTTTGTGTAAAACAGGTACCGGATACGAAGGGTGGAGTAAAATTCAATCCGGACGGTACATTGGATAGAGGTGCAATGCTTGCAATTATGAATCCGGATGACAAGGCCGGCCTGGAGGCAGCATTAAGGTTAAAGGATGAATACGGCGCAGAGGTTACAGTAGTGACTATGGGACTTCCCAAGGCAGACGAGGTGCTCCGCGAAGCCCTGGCTATGGGGGCAGATAGGGGAATCCTTGTAACAGACCGGGTGCTGGGAGGAGCTGATACGTGGGCAACCTCTACAACACTGGCAGGCGCAATCCGTAATCTGGAATATGATCTGATTATTACAGGCCGTCAGGCAATTGATGGAGATACAGCACAGGTAGGCCCTCAGATTTCCGAGCATCTTGATATCCCGGTTATCTCCTATGCGCAGAATATTAAGATTGAAGGGGACAGTGTTGTTGTTGAGCGTCAGTACGAGGATAGATACCATGTGCTGAAGGCAAAGATGCCATGTTTGATTACAGCCCTTTCTGAATTAAATGAGCCTCGCTATATGACTCCAGGCGGAATCTTTAATGCATATGATGCAGAAGTGACCGTATGGGGCAGGGCAGATTTGAAAGATGTAGATGACAGCAATTTAGGACTTAAGGGTTCACCTACCCAGATTGCAAAGGCTTCTGATAAGGTAAGAAAGGGAGCTGGTGAAGTAGTTACCCTTGATCCGCAAGAGTCTGTAAACTACATCATGAGCAAATTAACTGAGAAACATATCATTTAATATTAAAGGAAAAGTGGTGGACATAGATGGGATTAGAAGAATATAAGGGCGTATATATCTTTGCGCAGCAGGTGGATAATAAGTTAAGCAATATCGCTTTTGAGTTACTTGGAAAAGCAAAGGATCTGGCAAAGGATCTGAATACAGATGTAGCAGCAGTCCTGATTGGAAGCGGTGTAAAGGATCTGGCTGATGAGCTGGCTGCATATGGTGCAGATAAGGTCATTGTAGTGGATGATCCTCAGCTTAAGGAATACAGAACAGAGCCATATGCTCATGCACTGTCTTCTGTAATTAACAAATATAAACCGGAAATCGTTCTGGTAGGCGCAACTGCAATCGGAAGAGACCTGGGCCCGAGAGTATCTGCCAGAGTTGCTACAGGCTTAACCGCAGACTGTACCAAGCTGGAGATTGGTGACTTCCCACTGAATCCGGTGCCTGGAAAAGAGCAGAAACACAATCAGCTCCTTATGACCCGTCCGGCATTTGGCGGCAACACGATCGCAACCATTGCGTGCCCAGAGCATCGTCCTCAGATGGCAACGGTTCGTCCTGGCGTTATGCAGGCAATTGACAGAATTGACGGAGCAAAGGCAGTAGTAGAGGAGTATAACCCAGGCTTTGAACCAAATGAGAAATATGTGGAAATCATGGATATCGTGAAGTCCATAGTGGATACAGTAGATATTATGGATGCAAAAATCCTGGTTTCCGGCGGTCGTGGCGTAGGAAGTCCAGAAAACTTCAAGATCTTGGAAGATCTGGCAAAGGCAATCGGCGGCGAAGTGAGCTGTTCTCGTGCTGTAGTGGATTCTGGCTGGAAGCCAAAGGATCTTCAGGTAGGGCAGACAGGAAAGACTGTTCGCCCAGGCGTATACTTTGCAATCGGTATTTCTGGAGCAATCCAGCACGTAGCAGGTATGGAAGAGTCTGATGTGATTATCGCAATCAATAAGGATGAGACAGCGCCGATCTTTGAGGTGGCTGATTATGGTATTGTAGGCGATTTGAATAAGATTGTACCAGAGCTGACAAAGCAGATTTTGGCAGTGAAGGCGGCAAAGGCATAGACAGAGAAAAGACTTCCTTGACAGAGAACCAGTGAATGACATATGTCATTCACTGGTTTTTTTCGTAAAAGGTGTGTTAGTATTTCCAGTCGCTAAAAGATGGACGCTTAAAGTACGGCTGCCCTTGTCCATTGGGGGTAACTGAGAAAGCTGCGGATAATCCATCCTGTTCTGAACTGCTATTATGCCTGGATTCCCTTGGCCAGATAGAATATAATGGCATCCATACAAGGCCTGTGGCAGAGGTATCCATTGATATAGTGTCAATCTGCTTTTGTGATGCTATATTAGATAGGCCGCGAGAAAGAGGAGGAAAAAATGCAGGTTCACAGAATTGATGAAAGTCTTATCCGGGAATACGTGATGTGGATGAAACAGAGTGAAAAAAGTGAAGGGACAGTCAGGAAATACCAATATTACCTAACTCAGTTTTGTCATTTTCTGGAGGATGCAGGAGTATGCAAAGAGAGGGTAATCCAATGGAAAGACTGGCTAAAGAAGGGGATGTCACCAGCTACAGTAAATGGAGCTTTGGCTGCTGTAAACGGGCTGTTCCGCTATAAAGGCTGGAATGAGTGTGTGGTAAAATTTCTAAAGGTAGGGCGCCAGGTATTCCGTCCAGATGAAAAGGAACTGACAGTGGAGGAATATCGCAGGATGGTTCTGGCAGCAAAGGAAGCTGGAAACGAGAGGCTGTCTCTTTTGATACAGACTGTCTGTGCAACAGGGATTCGCATATCAGAGTTGTCATATATTACAGTAGAAGCGGCCGAGCAGAAGGCAGCTCGCGTGGACTGTAAAGGAAAGATTCGCACAGTGCTTCTGCCAAAAGGTTTATGCCGAATGTTAAGGGAATATGCAGAGAGAAAGAGAATCGAAAAAGGGATGATCTTTGTCACTCGTACAGGAAGAAAACTGGACCGGAGCAATATCTGGCGCGAGATGAAAAAGGCAGCAAAGCTGGCTCAGATAAGCCTTGAAAAAGCTTTTCCACATAACCTGCGCCATCTCTTTGCCAGATCCTTTTACAGACAAGAAAAGGATCTGCTGCGTCTTGCGGATATACTGGGGCACAGCAATGTGAATACAACGAGGATTTATACTATGGAAAGCGGAGGAGATCATATCCGAAGGCTGGAAAAAATGGAGCTTTTAGTAGAAGAGTATAATAGTATGTATGAAAACAATAGCAATGACTACAACAGAATGTTGCTTTCGTTGTAAAGAAAACAGCAGCAGCGGCTACAACAGAATGTTGCTTTTGTTGTAAATTGGTAATTATTGTATCATATATCAGAAGAAAAATCTATAAAAATATTTTTGCATCTGCAGCCTTTTTACCCCCCAGCCTCTATAAAATAAAAAAAGGCACATCAAGCAAACCGGAAGCCTTCGGACTTTTTCCGGTTTGCTTTTATGTACGCTTTTATAGAGCTGTTATCTGGCAATCCCCTCTCCTTTTTGCACTTTTTTTACAACAAAAGCAACATTCTGTTGTAATGGATAGGCTTTCATTACAATTAAAGAAAGAGGCAGAAGCCGGGAGGGATAATGGATAAGTTGATGGCGGAAGAGAATACATATCAGCTGGACTGTGAGAAAGAGACAGAGCCAAAATTGCAGCTTCAGGCATATCTGAAAAAGAGAGGAAATCTCTCTGTGTTGGTATGCATTTGTGGAAAAGGGTCTTGTGGTATCTATGGAGAAATTGTGGATTTCTGCCGAAAGGAGACAGAGAAGTTTTCTGGAGTTAGGGACCTGGTTTTGAAGGTAAAGGGCCTATGCAGTGAGCTGAGTACACCTATGGGAGAAAGGGTTCTGTCCTGTTATGAATCAATGGAAAGAAAGAATTATATGGCTGTATATGATAAACAACAGGAGGGATCGAAAGACAGCCTTTTGAAGGAGGGAGGATGGGTTCTCTATCCAGGAATACACGGAGCCAGAGAGATTTTGGCAGTTTTAGTAATGAGAGAAGTCAAAGGAAATCTGTGGGGAGTCATCCGAGGTCGTCTGACAGGAAACCGATATATGGCGTTTCATAGTACTCTGGAGTTTATGCAGCTGCTAGATAAAATAGAAATCTAATTCCTGTAAAGTAAAAAACCGAGGTTTCTGATTCTTCAGAAACCTCGGTTTTTTAACTTAAATAATAAACAGGGGAAGAGGGGCTCGAACCCCCATCTACGGTTTTGGAGACCGCTGCTCTACCATTGAACTATTCCCCTTTAAACAACACATTTTTTATGTGCTTGCATATAATACCACAGATTTTTCGGCATGTCAATAGTTTTTAAGATTATCAAGGAAATAAATTCAGCCACATTTAGTATGCTCTAAATGGGTGTAAAAAGAATGTGCATGGAGAGAATACCAGTCATGGGAGAGAATAGGAACATGGGAATGTGTTATACAAGATCTGTGAAATGGTATCTGGAAAGCTATAGGCTGAAAAGGGAAAAAGTTAGATGATTTTCACAAAAATAAACCAGCTCGCTAGAAAAAATAAAAGGAAGAAAAAATAAAAATAGAAATCATTCCTATAATAACCAAAATCTGTTAATAAAAATGTCCGTGAAAGCCAGAAAGGGCTGTGTGAAAGGGTAACAAGTTGCACAAGAAATAATGGATTTGTAAGATCTTTTCCTGAATTTGACAAGAAATGAATTTAATGATATAAATATGGCAACACTTTAAAAAATGCATATGTTAGTTAAGTAAAGGAGTTGTTCATGATGATGAAACAAAGAAAAATTATGTTACCAACAATTGCTGAGGCAAAGGCTTTTGTAGCTGAAGCCACGAAGTGTGATTTTGACATTAACGTATTTTATAACAGGGTTATCATTGATGCGAAATCCATTCTTGGTGTTTTAAGCCTTGATTTGAGAAAGATTTTAACCGTTGAGTACGATGGAGAAAATGAAGCGTTTGAGGCCTTCCTGGAGGAAAAGAAGGCAGTAACTAAATATAATGCAGCATAATATATATGCATTGTCACTAAAGTGTAAAGGCAGAAGCCGTTTCTATAAGCAGAAAGATTAGCTTATAGAAACGGCTTCTGTTGGATGCAGCTTGGCGGAAGGGACTTTTGCAGAGGAAGGGAGACAACTGCCAAAGAGAATGATGATAGAAATCCGGAGGAGCCATGAAAGAAGAGATCAGAAAAATAAAAATATCTGTAAGAAACTTAGTGGAGTTTGTACTCCGATCCGGAGACTTAGATAATCGACGGACAGCAGGGGCCCAGAAGGAAGCTATGCAGGAGGGAAGCCGCCTTCATAAAAAGATACAGAAGCGGATGGGCAGTACTTATCAGGCAGAGGTGTCTTTAAAACATATTGTAGAGGAAGAGGAATTTCAGATTGAGATAGAAGGCCGGGCAGATGGGATTATAACAGAAGCCTCTGGTATTACAATAGATGAGATTAAATGTATCTATCAGGATTTAAGCAGAAAAGAGGAGGCGGACCAGGTCCATCTGGCACAGGCAAGATGCTACGGGTATTTTTATAGTTTTCAGAAAGAGATTGCCACAATAGGAATCCAGATTACCTATTGTAATATAGAAACAGAAGAAATCCGAAGGTTTCAGGAAGAAAAATCTTATGAGGAGCTGGAAGAATGGTTTATGGGCCTGGTTCATGAATATGTGAAATGGGCCAGATACCAGTATCATCATGAAGTTCGCAGGGATGAATCCATTAAAGCACTGGAATTCCCTTATCCGTATCGGGAGGGACAAAAGGATCTGGCAGTGGCTGTATACCGGACTCTCAGCAGAGGAAAGCGTCTTTTCATCCAAGCCCCTACAGGAATTGGAAAAACTCTGTCTGCCATATATCCCTCTTTAAAGGCAGTAGGTGAGGGATATGGAAACAAACTCTTTTATCTTACAGCAAAGACCATTACAGGAACTGTGGCAGAAAATACTTTTGCCATTTTGCGGGACAAAGGGCTTTACTTTTCTACAGTAACTATTACAGCTAAGGAAAAGCTGTGTTTCATGGAGCGGACAGACTGCAACCCAGAAAGCTGCCCCTATGCCAAAGGGCATTTTAATCGGGTAAATGATGCGGTCTATGAAATTATCCACAAGGAGTCAGGGATTGACAGGGAGCTGATTCTGTCCTATGCAGAAAGTTTCAGGATATGCCCTTTTGAATTCTGCCTGGATATTACAGACTGGACAGACGGGATTATTTGCGATTATAATTATGTATTTGACCCGAATGTAAGGCTAAAGAGATATTTCGCAGATAATACATCAGGCGAATATCTGTTTCTGATTGACGAAGCTCATAATCTGGTTTCAAGGGCCAGAGAGATGTACAGTGAGATATTAATCAAAGAAGAAATTCTGCTGGTAAAGAGGATTTTAAAAGGGCAGTCTCTGAAGCTGGAACGGCTTCTGGACCGCTGTAATAGGATTCTCCTAGAAATGAAGAGGGAATGCGAAGAGGTAACACTTTTTTCCGAACTGAACCACCTGATCCTGCCTTTGGCGTCTATGTTTGGAGAGCTGGAAACTTATATGGAAGAGCATTTAGAATTTGAAGACAGGGATCTGGTCTTGGAATTTTATTTTCGGATAAGAAATTTCCTTTCTATCTATGAGTTGGTAGATGAAAACTACCAGATTTATGGGGAGATAGATAGGAAGGGCCAGTTTGTCCTTAGGCTGTTTTGTGTAAATCCGTCGAGAAATCTGATTGGCTGTCTAAATCAGGGGCAGGGAGCTGTATTCTTTTCCGCCACCCTTTTGCCAGTGAATTACTATAAAGAGCTTTTAAGCGGAGATAGGGAGGACTATGCAATCTATGCGAAATCGCCTTTTAAGCAGGAAAACCGTCTTCTCCTGATAGCCAGGGATGTGAGCAGCCGATACCGCAGGCGGAACCAGAGAGAGTACCGGAAGATTGCAGACTACATAGAAGGAATTGCAGGGACAAGGAAAGGAAACTATATTGCATTTTTTCCTTCCTACCGGTATATGGAGGAAATTGATGCTATCCTTAGAGAAATGGGTCCGGATTTCCAATGGGTTGTCCAGAAGAATGGGATGAAGGAAGAGGAAAGAGAAGAATTCCTAGCTATGTTTGAGAAAGAGTATCCAGGATCCTTTGTAGCTCTCTGTGTTATGGGAGGGCTGTTTTCTGAAGGGATTGACCTGAGAGAAGAACGGCTGATTGGAGCGATTCTAGTGGGCACAGGGCTTCCGATGGTCTGTACGGAGCAGGAAATCCTGAAGCACTATTTTGAAGAAAGGGACAAAGATGGCTTTCAGTTTGCTTATCAGTATCCAGGAATGAATAAGGTTATGCAGGCCGCAGGCCGTGTTATACGGACACCAGAAGATAAGGGAGTGATTGCGCTGCTGGATGACCGTTTCTTAGAGCCGGATTATCAGGCTCTGTTCCCTCTGGAGTGGTCGGATTGTGAGATTGTAAATCAGAGAAGTGTGAGGGATAGGGTAAGAAGGTTCTGGGAGGAGGAAGCCGCAGAATAGGCGGTCATTCTGCCGCAATTTAAGGCTGGAAGATCTGCCGGATTCCCTATTACCCCTTTACCATCCTTCCAGTTTCCCTGTGTTCCGCCTTATTACAGCATTGCCATGAATTGCTTTGCTGCCTGTGAAATCGGTAGATTTTCATTATAGGCAACCACAATCTGCCGGGAGGGCAGCTTTTCTTCCAAATCTAAAATATACAGATCTTTATCATCATTTGGAATGCAGAAATCAGGCACAAAGGCGATTCCTAGGCCGATGCGTGCCAGATCGATCAGCAGCTCGTTGCTGCTTAGCTCGATTTCCGGAACAAGATCCAGCTGATACTTCTGGAACATGCTGTGGAGAAATTCGCTGGTAGTGCTTTTTCGATCTAGCATGAGAATGGGATAGGACTGCAGATCTTGGAGCCGGATAGCCTGTCTATTGAGAGGAAAATATTTCTCATTAGCAACAAATACATCAGAGAATTCTCTAAGGCTGCGGATATTCTGGGTATTGGAAAGGCCAGAGTTGGGAAAATTGGTAATAATAAAGTCAACCTGTCCATTTTCCAAAAGGTGTGCGCACTCGATTGATGTCTGATTATGTACTTTTATATGAACATTAGGATAGTCCTTGTGGAATTGATTCATAAAGGGGATCAGATGATAACGGCAGATCGTATCGCTGGCTCCGATGCGAAGCTGTCCTCCGTTCAAAGTATTGGCTTCCAGAAGCTGATTTTCTCCCCTCTTAATCAGATTCATAGCAGGCTCAATGTGCTTTAAAAGAATTTCCCCTTCTGGAGTCAATTGTACTTTCTTTGTACTCCGCATAAAAAGCGTCTGGTTCAGCTTTTTTTCCAGAACCTTAATGGACTGGCTGACGGCTGATTGGGATATGAAAAGCTGTTTAGAAGCCTCTGAAAAGCTCAGGGTGACAGCCACATGGTAGAATACTTTGTATAATTCATAATTAATATCCATTATTAGTCCTCCTTATAACATTTCCTATATTACCATAGAATTGTGCATGATGTAAAGACGAAGGTGGGAAACGTGTCAGAATATTTTTGCGGTTTCGGAGCCAAGCAATTCTAAGTCCATAAAAAAACTGCTAAAAGCATCCGCCAAAATCCAAACTCGCTGCGCTCAAACAGGTGGATTTTGGCGGAAAACGCACTTTTTTACGGACTAAGAATTGTTAAGGCTCCTGCAAAGGCAAAAATATTCTGACACTTTTCCCAGGCTGGGAGCTCTGGCCTATGAACTGTCTCAGGAATAAAAGTACTGCTTAATTGATTCTGCTTTGCTTGACGGAGGAAGAGGGGGAAGTTATACTGGTAGTAATAGGAAATATTCAGATATTTTTCAGAGAAAAAGCTGTTTTAGTACCTGAATTTTATGATATAAAAAGTCTTTCGGGGAGAGATAGGGAGTGGAATTATGCATGACGATTTTTATCAGATGTATTTAGAGGAGCTGGAGGAGATTGCGGTTTTGGAACCAGCGGAAGAAGAAGCGTGTTTAAAGAGGCTGGCAGAGGGAGACAGCTCGGTAAAGAAAAGACTGATTGAGGGAAATCTGAAAAAGGTGCTTGCTTATGCCAGGGAATATGAGGGCCAGGGAGTTGTTATGAATGATCTTGTGCAGGAGGCAAATATGGCCCTTATGATGGCAGTAGAAGGATTTTCTGGAGGCGATTTCTACGGCCGGCTGGAAGAAATGGTAAGAAAGGCTTTGGAATATGCGGTAGAGGAACAGAGGCAGGAGAAGAATGTACAGGAAGAGCTGACAGCAAGGGTTAATGTTCTTCAACAGATCTCCTCTCTGATGGCAAAGGAGCTGGGACGGGAAGCAACTCTAAAGGAATTGGCAGAGAAGATGAAGATGACGGAAGAGGAGATTAAGGATATTATGAAAACGACTTTGGATGCGGTTCATGTAAGCCAGGCAGGAGGATATGAAAAAGGATAATGGACAGGATAAAGCTTTATTTAATACGCCATGGGCAGACAGATTGGAATCTGGAGGGAAAGATTCAGGGCTGCCATGACATTTCATTAAATGAGATGGGAAAAAAACAGGCAGAGCTTCTGGCAGAAGGGATGAAAAAGCGCCCGATAACAGAGATATTTTCCAGCCGTCAGAAAAGGGCACTGGAGACAGCTCAGGCCATTGGCTGCAGCCAAGAGGCGAAAGTGACGGTGATAGATGGTCTGGAAGAGGTGGAATTCGGGAAATGGGAAGGCATGACTTGGGATGAAATCAGCAGAGAATATCCTAGGGAATTTGAAATATGGTGTACAGAGCCGTCGAAGATTACACCGCCTGGAGGAGAATCCAGACCGGAGATTTATAAAAGGATAAGAAGGGCTTTAAAGGAGATTGTAGAACGGGCCAAAGGAGATACGGCAATCGTGTCCCATGGAGCTGCTCTTGCCTATATGGTTTCTGTCATGCTGGAAAAGGACCTGGGAAGCCATGATGAGATTATTGTAAAAAATGTGAGCATCAGCACTGTGGAATATGACCGGGAAACAGGAAGGTATACCATATTGGAGGCTAATGACGTAAGCCATTTGGAAAAGCTTTCCCAGGAGGAAGGACAGGTCCGGTTTTGAGAAAAGCAGGATAGATAGAGCAGATGTAATAAAAAAGAGAAATTGAAAGATTAGGAAAAAGAGAGGCTGATATGAGAATCAGGCAGAATTTGAAAAAAGGAAAAGGAATGGCAAGGGTTTTAGCTGTTTTGGCGATGACAGGCTTTTTATTAAATATGGGTGTTTTATGGGAGATGAGTGGTCTGCCAGGGAGATATGCCATGGCGGCGGAAGAGGAGTCTTCTGAAGAAGAGAGGAATCCTTCCTCACAGGAAGGGCTTTTAGAAGAACCAGTAAGGCTTGAATCCATAGGAATGGAGATGAAAGTTCCTGAGGGCTGGATTACAATGACATCGGAAATGGAAGCGGATGATAAGGCGTTTACAGAAAACAATATGGATGGGGAAATGCTGCTAAAGGCCTATAAATCCCATGGAATTTTGATCGACAGCATTAATCAGGAGGAACGAGTGGAGTTCAGCCTGGTTTTTTCCGGGAAGGATGAAACGATTGTACATCTGACCCAATTTTCAGAGGAAGGTCTGGGAATCTATGGGGAAGGCCTTGCGGCCTCAGAAGAAGAAGGGGAGAACAGCGGCCGCCTCTTAAGCTATGAAATTTATGGTCATCCCCAGGGAAAATTTATTACTGGAGAAACAAGGGTAGACGGAGGAGGAAATATTGGAAAGGGACAGCAGTATTATACCATTGTAAATGGAAACCGCCTTTGCTTTCAAATGATTTCCTTTCAGGGAGAGCTGTCAGAGAGCAATAAGGAGCTTTTAAAATCCATGATTGACAGCATACGCTTTGAAAGTCTGGAAGAAGCGGAACCGCTGGCTGTGAGCAAAAGACAGAATGTATGGTTGAAACAGCTGGGACCAGAGTATTTTCTTAGGAACACTGTAATTCTCCTAGGACTTATTCTTTTGTGTTATTACGGGATAAAAGGATGGAAAAGGAAAAAAAGATAATGAGTGTATCTTATAAAAAATATAAGATATATTAATTTTACTAATTTATAAACTCTATGTTATGATGAGATCTAAGATGTGAAAATCTTTTTTTAAGATATATGCTGCATTTACTGCTGCCCTCTGCAAAAAAGCAGAGCTCTTATCAACCGGAAAGAAAAAACAGGAGGAAAAAACATGAGCGTTAAACGTATCTATGTAGAAAAGAAACCGGATTATGCCGTAAAGGCAAAGGAACTCAGAGAAGAGATTGAAAGCTATTTAGGTATTCAGACGGTTACAGGAGTACGGGTATTGATTCGCTATGATATTGAAAACCTGTCTGAGGCTACCTGCCAGGCAGCTCTCGGAACGATTTTTTCCGAACCGCCTGTAGACGATTTATATGAGGAGACATTTCCTCATGAAGAGGGAGATACGATTTTTTCTGTTGAATTCCTGCCAGGACAGTTTGACCAGAGAGCAGATTCTGCAGAGCAGTGTGTAAAGCTTTTGAATGAAACAGAAGAACCGGTTATTCGTACTGCTGTTACCTATGTAATTTCCGGCGAGATGAGCGATGCCCATAGGGAGGCTGTAAAGTCCTTTTGCATCAATCCAGTGGATTCTAGAGAAACAGATGAGGAAAAGCCGGCAACTTTGGTAACAGAGTTTGAGGTTCCTGAGGATGTGGATATGTTTGAGGGATTCTGTGAGTTTGGAGAGAGCCGTTTAAGGGAGCTTTATGATTCCTTAAATCTTGCCATGACTTTTAAGGATTTTCTCCACATTCAAAATTATTATATACAAGAAGAAAGACGGGATCCGTCTGTAACAGAAATCCGTGTATTAGACACCTATTGGTCGGATCATTGCCGTCATACCACCTTCTCCACTGAGCTTAAAAATGTAACTTTTACAGAGGGAGATTACAAAAAGCCGATTGAGGACACTTATCATAGATATCTGAAAGACAGGGCAGAAATTTATGGGGACAGAAAGGATAAGTTTGTCTGCTTGATGGATCTGGCCCTTATGGCAATGAAGAAGCTGAGAGCAGAGGGAAAGCTGGAGGATCTGGAGGTTTCCGATGAAATCAATGCATGCAGCATTGTGGTTCCTATTGAGATTGATGGCCAGGCAGAAGAATGGCTGGTAAACTTTAAAAATGAGACCCATAATCATCCTACGGAGATTGAGCCCTTTGGCGGTGCGGCTACCTGCCTTGGGGGAGCAATCCGGGATCCCTTATCTGGACGTACTTATGTATATCAGGCCATGCGTGTAACTGGGGCTGCTGATCCTACGGTGCCTTTAAATGAAACATTAAAGGGGAAACTGCCACAAAAAAAGCTGGTAACAGGGGCAGCAAAGGGCTATAGCTCCTATGGCAATCAGATTGGTCTGGCCACTGGCTATGTAAAGGAGATCTACCATCCCGGCTATGCAGCGAAAAGAATGGAAATTGGCGCTGTTATGGGGGCTGCGCCAAGAAAGGATGTGATCCGGGAAACTTCTGATCCAGGAGATGTTATCATCCTTTTAGGAGGCCGTACTGGCCGCGATGGCATTGGAGGCGCCACTGGTTCCTCTAAAGTCCATACGGAAGCTTCCATTGAGGTATGCGGTGCAGAGGTGCAGAAGGGAAATGCTCCTACGGAAAGAAAGATCCAGAGGATGTTTCGCAGGCCAGAGGTGAGCAGGCTGATTAAAAAGTGTAATGATTTTGGCGCAGGCGGTGTATCCGTTGCAATCGGAGAGCTGGCAGCAGGCCTGGTGATTGATCTGGACAAGGTGCCTAAGAAATATGCAGGTCTGGATGGAACGGAAATCGCTATTTCTGAGTCTCAGGAGCGTATGGCAGTAGTGGTTGATCCAAAGGATGTAGAGGCCTTTCTGGCATATGCGTCAGAGGAAAACCTGGAAGCTGTGACTGTAGCTGTGGTGTCAGAAGAGCCAAGGCTGGTAATGAATTGGAGAGGAAAAACCATTGTAAATCTTAGCCGGGCTTTCCTGGATACCAATGGCGCGCATCAGGAAGCAGACGTGGTTCTGGAGGTACCAGGCAGAGAGGGAAGGCTGTTTGAGAGGAAAGAAGTGGGAGATATCCGGAAGACCTGGATGGATATGCTGTCCTCCTTAAATGTATGCTCTCAAAAGGGTCTAGTAGAAATGTTTGACGGTTCCATCGGTGCAGGCAGCGTTTTCATGCCTTATGGCGGAAAATACCAGCTTACGGAGACACAGTCCATGGTGGCAAAGCTTCCTGTCTTACAGGGCTGTACGGACACGGTTACTATGATGAGCTATGGCTTTGATCCCTACTTGTCAAGCTGGAGTCCATATCATGGGGCTATTTATGCTGTTGTTTCATCTGTTGCTAAAATTGTAGCTGCAGGAGGAGATTTTAAGAAGATTCGTTTTACCTTCCAGGAATATTTCCGCAGGATGAGTGAGGAACCTTCCAGATGGAGTCAGCCCTTTGCTGCTTTGCTGGGCGCTTATGCAGCACAGATGGGCTTTGGCCTTCCATCCATTGGCGGCAAGGACAGCATGTCGGGAACCTTTAATGATGAGCAGCATGGAGAGATCAATGTACCTCCAACCCTGGTTTCCTTTGCTGTGGATGTGGCAAGCCATAAGGACATTATTACACCAGAATTTAAAAGACCAGGCAGCAAAATCGTTATATTTAAAATCGAAAAGGACAAATATGATCTGCCAGTATATGAACAGATCATGGATGGATATGAAAAGCTTCACAATGATATAAAAGCAGGAAGAATTATTTCTGCCTATGAGGTAGAGCGCCACGGTATGGCTGAGGCAATAAGCAAGATGGCCTTTGGCAATAAGCTGGGAGTTAAGATTGAGCATAATGTGGATCCAAGGGATTTCTTCGCTCCAGGCTGGGGTAATATTGTGTGTGAGGTTCCCGATGGAAAAGTAGGAGAGCTTTCTATTTCTTATACAGTAATCGGAGAGGTCAATGATACTCAGGTATTTGAATATGCAGGCACTGTGATTTCCATGGAGGAGGCTTTGGATGTATGGATGGAAAAGCTGGAAAAGGTATTTCCGATGAAATCCGGTGTAGAGCAGACAGAGGTTTCGAAAGAGGTATTCCGGACAGATTCCGTCCATGTATGTACCCATAAGCTTGGACAGCCAAATGTATTTATTCCTGTATTTCCGGGGACAAACTGTGAATATGACAGTGCAAAGGCATTTGAAAGGGCTGGAGGCAGGGTAGTTACCAGAGTATTCCGCAATCTTTCCCCAGAAGCAATCAGAGAATCTGTACAGGTTTATAAGGAAGAGATCGGAAAATCCCAGATTGTCATGTTTCCAGGCGGCTTTTCCGCAGGAGACGAGCCGGAGGGTTCAGCAAAATTCTTTGCTGCTGTGTTCCGCAATGAGGCAATCAAGGAAGAAATTACAAAGCTGCTCAATGACCGTGACGGCCTTATGCTGGGAATCTGCAATGGTTTCCAGGCTTTGATTAAGCTGGGGCTTGTACCAGAGGGAGTTATCTGTGAGCAGAGGCCGGATTCTCCGACCTTGACTATGAACACCATAGGCCGGCATGTGTCCAAAATGGTATATACAAAGGTGGTTTCCAATAAGTCTCCATGGCTTTCTGGAGCAGAGCTTGGCAAGGTATACTGTAATCCGGCTTCTCATGGAGAAGGACGTTTTGTGGCTGGCAGCCAGCTGTTGGAAAAGCTTTTTGCAACAGGACAGGTAGCAACTCAATATGTGGATGACAAGGGAAATGCTACTATGGATGAGTTTTGGAATCCAAACGGCTCCTACATGGCAATTGAGGGAATTCTGAGCCCGGACGGACGGGTATTTGGAAAGATGGCCCACTCGGAAAGACGGGGAGAGGCGGTTGCCATGAATATTTATGGAGAACAGGATATGAAAATCTTTGAATCAGGAGTAAAATATTTCCTGTAAACAGGCAGGATTGTCAAAAAAATTTGGATATTTTATATTGCAATTTTAGTTCCTGGTGCTATACTTATAATAAGAGGAATTAGAATTACAGGAGGGATTGAACTATGAGAAAATTAGTGACAGCAGGTATTGTCAGTCTGGCTGTATTGGCTGCATCAGTACCCGCGTGGGCGGCTGGTCCCTATAAGCTTATGCATGGGCATGGCTGCGGCGGTCATGGGTATACTCATGGAAGCAGAGCTGACTGGGATGATTGCTTTGTAGATGAGAATGGGGATGGGGTTTGCGATTATTTTTTCGATGACGACTGTGACGGAGTGTGCGATCACTGCTATTATGATTGGAACGAGGGCAGTCAGGCTTCATCCGGAAGGAGATCGGGACGAGGCTATCATCATCACCATTAAGATTTAATCTTGCGGACAGGGCAGATGCAAAATGGATTTCTTATACAGCATATGGCAGGAATGTTAGAATTTTTGTACCGTATTCTGAATTGTAGAAATGGATTATTTTGCATCTGTCCTGTTTTTGTTTGGCAAGAGGATTTTATTGCTGTGAATTAATAAAGCAATGAATTTACCATAAACCTTTATGGGCAGTGTTAGGGCTTCACCATGAATAAAAGCATCTGGCGCATTTAGTATCCCTGAATTCTGTTTTCTGCTGGGCAAAAAAGGGTACTTTCCCAGTAAATTAAGAAGCTGCTGCAAAATAGTGCGTCCATACAAAATGTGGTATGGGAGTTCTACTTTGCAACAGCTTTCTTAACATTCATGATCGAATTTCCTGATTTGCAGCAGCTTTCTTAATTATTCGTTGTCAAATTCCTTGACAGCAAGTGAATGCCTATTGAATCCAGGCTCCGTCAGCCCCTACCCGGTACTGTCCGTCAATAACCGTATTAGTGATGAGAGCGCCTTTGGTTCCATTGGAAAGGGGATTGAAGTAATAATATTTTCCATTAATGACATTCCATCCAGTTACCATCCTGCCTTTTGTCCCATCGCTGGCTGGATTGAGATAATAACGCATTCCGCCATCAGTGATCCAACCAGTCTGCATATAACCATTTCCATCAAAATGGAACCAGTTATTATCTACAAAGAGCCATGCATTAGCTGGATAGGTTCCATCTGCATTACGGTACCACCAGCCATTGCTGTTGCTCATCCATCCGCTGCTTGCCTGAGGCGGAGGATTTCCGTTAGAAGAGGTAGTTCCGCTTCCCAAGGCAGTATCAAAGTATTGTTCGCCGGATTCGGTCCAGTCGGTCTTATCCTTTGATTTCAGGCCTACGGCCCGTACCCGGAAGGTGTAGTCGCCGGAACGGGTAATCAAGGACCGGAAATCATATTCTGTATCAGTAGTAGTGATTAGGGAACCTACTGTGCTGTTATTACGGTATAGCCGCAGTTCATATTTCTGGGCGCCGGTTACGCCTTCCCAGTAGGCGATTCCGTCAGAGCTCAATTCTGCATAGTTGACATCATCCAAATTAGCTGTAATATCCGTCAGTTTGATCTTAAGAGTTAAGGTCTCTGATTTGTTTTTTGTGCTCTTGGAGGTTAAGCTAGCCTTATCTCCAGTGAGCTTCACACCGCTGGAGGATATGTTGAAGTAATATCCATCATCAGCACCTAAGATTACCTCTATGGTTGGATAGGTAGAAGAGGATGTGCTAGTCAGCTTATAGTCCTCTACATAATAATTCTGTCCCTCTGAGGTAACATCCAATGTCATGTCGCTGAAATCCGAGGAGCCCTCTAAGTCAGCGCGAATGTTAAGCTTTACAGATGTGATCTTGGTACGCTCTTCTGCTGCAAAAGCAGTCATAGCGGAAGAAAGAAACATGACAGCAGTCAAAATACCAGCAAAGCCTTTTTTCCATAGTTTCATAAACAACCCTCCTATTTTTGAAAATTTGTAAAATGAAATGAAGAAAATTCAAACGGATTATTAAAATTTTCTATTTTTATCATACCACTATATGGAACAGAGTTCAATTAAGAGAAAATAACGAAATCTTACATTTTTCATATCATATTTCATAATTTTATTGAATCAATGCCCCATCAGCCCCTACTGGATATTTCCCTTCTATAACTGTGTTGGTAAGCAATGCGCCCTTTGTACCATCAGAAGATGGATTGAAATAGTAGTACTTTCCGTTGATCGCCTGCCATCCAGTCACCATCCTGCCTTTGGTGCCATCACTGGATGGATTCAGATAGAAAAGTCTGCCCTCATCATTTAACCAACCGGTCTGCATGTAGCCGCTGTTATCAAAGTGGAACCAGTTGCTATCTACAAAAAGCCATGCGTTGGCTGGATAGGAGCCGTCGGTCCTGCGGTACCACCAGCCAGTATGATCCTGCTGCCATCCAATGGCGCTATTTGAGGAATTATGAGAATTGCCTGGCCCATTGCCATGCTCATCTCTATAAGAGTCGCTGCCTGGGCCAGAAGGTCTGCCATAATCATAATGGTAATCAGACCAGTTATCCCCATCATAGTAGTAATCGCTCAAGGCCTCGTCAAAATAGTATCCGTCAGATTCAGTCCAGTCACCCTTATCCCCTGATTTCCGGCCAATAGCCCGGACTTTAAAAAAATAATCCCCTTTCCGGGTAATCATGCCGCTGAAGTCATACCAGGTATTGCTAGTGGTTTTTCCAGAACCTACCATGCTGCTGCCGCGGTAAAGACGCACTTCATACTTTCTTGCCCCAGGTACAGAATCCCAGCTGCCCTCTCCATCAGAATTCAGTTCAGCCTGAGAGACAGAGTCCATATCTGCAGTTAAATCAGTAAGCCTGATTTTTAATATCAGAGTCTCTTTATTATTTCGGGTGGTTCGGGAGATACAGTCTCCCTCATCTCCTTCCAGATAGATATCCCTTGAGGAAACATCAAAATAATAGCCATCCTCTGCCTCCAGGACTACTTGTATCACAGGATAGGAAGCGCTTCCTGTGTCATTGATCACTTCATATTCTTCAATGGAATACTCATCAGAATCAGAGGTAACCATTAGCTCCATATCGCTGAAATCACTGTCATCTCCCAATTCCGCTGAAACATGAAGGGTAAGGGATGAGATCGTTTCCCTTTCCTCTGTCTTTGCCAAGGAAGGGAAAAGAACAATAGCAGAAAGGAATGTCAAAGATATAAAAAAGGCATAAGCCTGTTTCAAACATTTCATAGGAAACCTCCTTTGTTTTTACATTGCTTTTATAGTAATTTTTTGTATACCAGTTGCATCATTGCCTGTTAATTATGGTTTGGGTGCGGAGACCTCAGGAAGAAAAAGGGATACAGCAGTTCCCAGGCCAGGCTGGCTCTTTACCTGGATATATCCATTGCATAGATCAATAATGCGTTTCACAACAGCCAGGCCGATGCCGTTTCCATCCGTCATATGAGAGGTATCTCCCTGATAAAATTTATCAAAAATATGGGAAATGGATTCTTCCGGGATGCCACAGCCTTGATCCTGGATGGAAAAGATGATCTGCCTGTCCAAATGCAGAAGGGAAATGCTGATATCCGCTCCCTCTGGAGAAAATTTAATAGCATTATCCAGAAGATTGACCCATACTTGGCTTAAGAGATCCTCATTGCCTAGATATGTAATTTCTTCTAGATCAATATTGAGGTTTAATTTCTTTTTCGCCCATTTTGGTTCCAAAAGAAGGGTACAGCGGCGAATCTGTTCTGCCAGATTAAAGCATTTTTTTTCTGAGATAATGCACAGCTTTTCTACCTTGGAAAGGTTCAGGATATTTTTGGACAGGGTAGAGAGGCGGTCAGCCTCATGGATAATAATATCCAGATACTCACTCCTCTTTTCCTGGCTTAAATCAGGATTCTTCAAAAGCTTTGCAAAGCCCTTTAAAGACACAAGGGGAGTTTTGAATTCATGGGAAAAATTATTGATGAAATCTGTACGCAGGATCTCCGTGTTAGCCAATTCTTCTGACATGCGGTTAAAGCTATCTGAAACATTGGACAATTCCTTAATATTACCCATATGGATTTTTACATGGAAATTACCCTTTGCCAGCTCATTGATGGCAGAAACCAGAGTAGCCATAGGCTTTAAAATCATCTGGTTTAAGAGCACAGTCAGCAGAAGACCAGTAACTAAGCTGACAGACAGCAGGATAGGGATGGGTGGTATGATAAAACGGAAATTAGTGGAAGTCCCAGTAGAGACTACAAAAATAAGGAACATAACAATGGAAATCAATATCTGGGCTAAAAATAAAATAAAAAAGATGATAATTGGAAGCAGTATATGGAGATTCATAGATTCTTCACCGCCCTATAACCCAGCCCCCGGACTGTTTCAATTGAAAATTCAGGATAGTCTCTAAACTTTTTACGTAGCCTATGGATATGAACATCAACGGTATTATCTGTGGATTCCGAATCCATTCCCCAGATTTCATCCATAAGCTGGACTCGTGTAAAAATTTTCCCCGGATAGGAAAGGAGCTTATATATGAGATAAAATTCCCTAGGCGGAAGAGTGGTAAGGCTTTCCTCCCTTTGAACAGTCAGAGAATCATAGTCCAGAGTGACAGGGCCAATGGTGATCTGGCGGTCACATACAATCTTTGCCCTGCGGAGCAGAGCTTTGATGCGAAGGAGCATCTCCTCCTCATCAATAGGTTTTGTGATATAGTCGTCAGTTCCTACAATAAATCCTCTGTGCTTGTCTTCTGGGAGCTGCCTGGCAGTAATCATAAGGATGGGAATTTCGTAATTATTATCCCGCAGGCGTTGTGTCAGCTCATAACCGTCCATTACTGGCATCATGATATCAGTAAGAATCAGGTCAATGTGGCGCTTGTCAATAATAGACAAAGCTTCCATGCCATTGGAAGCAAGGTGGGGTTGGTATCCATTCGCTTTTAATATGGCTTTCATAAGCTCCCCCGTGTGCTTATCATCTTCTGCAATCAATATGTGAAACATAGGCTCCTCCATTTCAAGTGAATCACTGTATTTATTATATCAGTTTTTTAGAGGAACGCACAGGAGTTTGTGATTTTTTTGTGAAAATGGCTTTTTTTCACAAAATGTTCATGATTTGGAAGGGGGAAAATGAGTTTTGTTTAAGTTCAGTTCATCTTTGTAATGTATTTTTATTGGGAAACGTATATGCGCTGTTTTAACAGTGGTATGTCAAAGATGAAAAGGAGCAGATAGATGAAAAAGAGAGGGATTATCATTGGCATAGTAGTTGTGGCTGTATTGGCCGCCATAGTTACACCAAGGTTTTTTAAAAAAGAACAATTCGGTCAGGCAGCTTCTATTCCCATACTTACAGCAGCTAATCCGGAAAAAGGAAACCTTCAGCTTACAACGGATCTAATCGGAACAGTGGAGCCATCAGATGTGGTATATATCTATCCTAAGGCTTCTGGAGATGTGGTAAGTATTAATATACAGGCAGGAGACAGGGTAGAGCAGGGTCAGGTATTATGTACCATTGATACAAAGCAGGTGGATACGGCTAAAAATAATATGGATACGGCTGCAGTTTCACTGGAAAAGGCGAGAGCTGATTTTAGCAGAATGTCCCTTCTTTATTCTAGCGGAGGAATCTCAGCCCAGGAGTATGAGCAGGCAGAAAACAGCTATAAGCTGGCAGAGATTTCCTATAAAACAGCCAGCCAGAATTATAAAACACAGGTAGAATACAGTACGATTACAGCGCCAATCAGCGGGACTGTAGAGCTGTCAGATATGGAGGTTTATGATACGGTATCTCAAAGTAATCTGATCTGTGTCATTGCTGGAGAGGGGGGAAAGAGCGTATCCTTCTCTGTTACAGACCGCATACGGGGATACTTGAATGTGGGAGATGCCATGACAGTGGAAAAGGACGGAAAGGAGTATGAGGGAACAATTCAGGAGGTAAGCAGTATGGCAGACACCCAGACTGGGCTTTTCAAGGTAAAGGCGGCCCTTTCAGATGATGGGAATCTTCCTACAGGCTCTTCCTTAAAGCTTACGGTTATTTCAGAGAGAACAGAAAATGCTATGCTAGTGCCGATGGATGCCATCTATTTTGAAGGAGGAAAGGCTTATCTGTATACATATGACCTGGAGGAAGGAGAAGTCCATAAACTGCAGGTGGAGACTGGAATTTACAATACGGAAAAGATGGAAATCCTCTCAGGAATTTCCATGGAAGATTTGGTCGTAAGCACATGGAGCTCTGAGCTATATGAAGGTTCCAAGGCTCAGCTAAGGGGAGAAAATGGGGAAATTATCGCAGGGCCAAAAGAGGAAACGCCGGTTGGGGGAGACGCTGGTGAAGCTGGCGGAAGAGGGCCAGGAGCCGGAGGACCAGGGGGAGGCGGCCCCAGAGGGGATAGCCGCCTGACTGAAGGCAGTGAAAAGGTTGTGGCAGAAGCAGAGGTTTACAGCAGTCAGGAAGAGAAAGGAAATCTAACAGCAGTGGGGAAAGGAAACCATGGATTAGGGGAAACAGAAAAAGCAGGAGACAGCCGCCCTGCAAAGGAAAATGAAAAGGACAATCATTTACAGGAGGGAAAAGCATGACAGGAATTACTCGATTTGTCCTTAAACGCCCAGTAACTGCGATTTTAAGCATCCTCTGCCTCATCGTATTTGGATATACAGCAATCACGTCCTCTACCCTGGAATTGACTCCTGAGATGAGCATGCCTATGATGGTAGTCATTGCCAGATATGAAGGGGCCAATCCAGAGGATGTCTGTGAACTGGTAACAAAAGAAATAGAAGATTCTGTAAGTACTTTAAGCGGTTTAAAGTCCATGACCTCTAATTCCAGCGATGGTTCAGCCATGGTTATGCTGGAATATGAATATGGCACAGATATGGATGAGGCCTATGATGATCTGAAGAAGAAGGTAGACAGCCTGAGCAGGAGCCTGCCGGATGATGTAGATACTCCTACGGTTATGGAAATGGATATGAATGCTTCTGAGGTTTTGTCTCTTTCCATCACCAATTCTATGGAGGAAAATATCTACGATTATGTGGAAAACACCATTGTGCCGGAACTGGAGAAGATTTCTACTGTTGCAGAGGTAAATTCCCGAGGCGGCAGGCAGGAGTATATTAAAGTAGAAATGATTCCAGAGAAGATGCGCCAGTATGGAGTAAGCATGTCCTCCATTGCAAGCGATATTGCTGCTGCGGATGTAGCTTATCCAGCAGGAGATACAGATGTGGGACATCAGGAGCTTTCTGTAACCACCAGCCTGAAGGCATCCACACAGGAGAGCTTAAAGACCATACCTTTAACAAGTACAAAGTTTTCTGACAGCATCGTATATCTTCAGGACGTGGCAAACATATATACGACAGAGGCAGCCGCCTCCACAATTTCTAGATATAATGGAGAGGAAACCATGTCTGTTTCCATCAGCAAGCAGCAGAGTGCTTCTGCCATGGAAGTATCAAAGGCAGTAAGGGCTAGTGTGAAAAAGATGGTAGCTGCCACTCCTGGCCTTGAAATTAAAGTGACCAGTGATACCAGTGAAGATATTATGGATTCCCTTAAAGATGTAATTCAGACACTGATTATGGCAGTGATTATTTCCATGGTAATCCTGTGGCTGTTTTTCGGCGATTTGAAGGCATCTCTAATCGTAGGGAGCTCCATACCAGTATCCATTTTGGTAGCATTGATTCTTATGAATCGGATGGGCTTTTCCCTAAACGTAATCACTATGAGTGCACTGACCCTTGGCGTAGGCATGATGGTGGATAATTCTATCGTCGTGCTGGAAAGCTGTTTCAGGGCCACTGACAAAGTGGGATTTTTGGACTATGCAAAGGCAGCGCTGGATGGGACTGGTATCGTAGGCGCCTCCGTTCTTGGATCCACCCTTACCACATGTGTTGTATTTCTGCCTCTTGCTTTCCTTGAGGGGATGACCGGACAGCTTTTCAAGCCCCTTGGCTTTACCATTGTATTCTGTATGGCAGCCTCTCTTATTTCGGCCATTGCTGTGGTGCCTCTTTGTTATATGCTTTACCGTCCAAAGGAAAATGAAAAAGCACCTATGTACCGTCCCGTAAAAAATATGCAGGATACCTACAGGAGCATCATGAAGGTGATCCTTCCGAAAAAGAAGACGGTTATGTTTGTATCCCTGGCCCTCCTTTTTGGCGCTTATATGCTTTCCAAGCATGTGGGAACAGAGCTTATGGCCTCAGATGACCAGGGAAGGATCAATATTTCCATATCTACTAGGCCAGGGCTTAAGACGGAAAAGGTGGATGAAATGTTAAGAAAGGCAGAAGAAATCATAGCGGTCCATGAAGATCTGGACTCTTACATGTCCCGCGCAGGCGGAGGCGGTGCAAGAGGAGGAATGTCCAGTGCATCCGCTACCATTAATGCGTATTTAAAGGATGACAGGAAGATGTCAACAGATGATATTGCGGATCAGTGGAGAAAGGAGCTTTCAGTGATTGAGAACTGTGACATCAGCGTAGAGGCTGGTTCTTCCATGAGCATGATGTCCGGCCGTTTCCAGTCCTACGAGCTTCTCCTCCAAAGCGCTGATTATGATGCTCTGAAAGAAACTGCCAATAAGATCGTAAGCCTTTTGTCAGAGCAGCCAGAGCTGACAAGGGTGCATTCCAGCCTGGAAAATGGAGCTCCTATTGTAAAGATCCAGGTAGATGCCATTAAAGCTAAGGCAGCGGGCCTTAGTGCCAGAGAAATCGGCTCTACGGTCAATCAGATGTTAAGCGGTGTAAAGGCCACTAGCCTTGAGGTGAATGGAAATGATGTGGATGTAAGAGTAGAGTATGCAGACAGCAGCTATTCCTCCATTGACCAGCTGAGGAATATTATCCTTTCCACTCCTGGCGGAGGCTCTGTTGCTCTTACCGATGTGGCAGATATTAATTATGAAGACAGCCCTTCCACCTTGAGAAGAAATGACAAGGAATACCGGGTAAGCATTGAGGCGGAATATACATCCCAGGCGACAGGAGAGACCAAACAGAAGATCACAAGAGAAGTGGTAAATCCCATTCTTCCCTACAATGTATCCACTGCAAGAAATTCCAGAGACCAGTCTCAGGCAGAGGAATTTGCGTCCCTTTTCCAAGCGATTGCATTAGCTGTATTTTTGATCTTTGTCGTTATGGCAGCCCAGTTCGAATCACCAAAATTCTCTATTATGGTTATGACAACGATTCCCTTTAGCTTGATTGGATCTGTATTTCTGTTGTGGTTGACAAACTGTAAGATCAGTATGACCTCCCTGATCGGCTTCCTTATGCTGATCGGGACCGTTGTAAATAATGGAATCCTTTATGTGGATACGGTCAATCAATATCGGGCGGAAATGGATATGGAAACAGCTCTGATTGAAGCTGGTGCGACCCGTTTAAGGCCGATTCTCATGACTACATTGACAACAATCGTGGCAATGATTCCTATGGCAATGGCTATGGGAAGCAGCGGAAGTATGACCCAGGGCCTGGCAGTGGTAAATATTGGCGGACTGATAGCATCCACAGTCCTTGCACTTCTTATGCTTCCGGTGTATTATAGTATCATGAATCGCAAACCGAAGAAAAAGGCAGAGATGATTGACTGCTGATAGATGATAGAAAGAATGCGATAAATGTTTTTTGCTGTATAGGATTAGAGGGTCAAAAGGGTCGCGAACGAAAAATTGTCAGAATATTTTTGCGGTTTCGAAGCCAAGAAATTCTAAGATCGCAAAAAACTTCAAAAAACATTCTGACAATTTTTCCGGGCTAGTAGTTTTGACACTTTAATCCGCATAGGAAAATCCAGAGGGATTTCTCATATGGATATGAGTATCAAAAGAGCCGGAGACAGAAAAGTGTCAGTTTTAATATCTGCCCCCTATATGGTAAACAAGCTTTTTGGAAAAGAAGGGAGAAAAAATGAAGAGATGGAATCGATATACTGTGACCTGGGCAGGTGTTGCCATTTCCATGGCTGCAGCCAGTCAGGCTCTTGCTGCTGAAAGTCCGGATACGATATATACGGAGGAACAGCTTGCCCGGATGGAGGACAATAATCTGGACTATGACGAGCTGCCTTGGCTGATTGACAAATATAATGCAACCGTGTTGAACAATAAGCACAAATTCAGTGATTTTAAGAAGGACTATGGACTGAAAAAGGATGACGTATCCCAAGCCTATCAGGATCTGGCAGATGAACTGGAAAACAGCCTGTCAGGTGAGGATGATGCAGGTTCCTTAATCAGTGATCTAGGTATGAAAACCAGAGTAGATAGCTTGCGGGAAACAGCAGATGATAATCTGGAGGACAGTGGGATTGTATGGTGGGGTTATGAACAGGCCAAGGATAATCTGACAGTGTCAGCTCAGTCAAATATGATCACTTACCATAAAAATATACAGAATTTGGAAGTGAAAAAGAAGAATGCAGAGCTTTTGGAAGCGCGATACCACCTGAGTCAGGTAAAGAGGGCTGCTGGAACTGCTACAGAAATGGATGTATTGCTTGCCCAGGAAAATATGTTAAATGCTCAGGCAGAAGTGACAACCCTGGAAAACTCCATTCAGCAGACGAGACAGAAGCTGTGTGTGATGACAGGATGGAGCTATAATGCAAGCCCTGTTATCGGAGAGCTTCCAGATCCTGATATGGACCGGCTGTCTTCTTTGAACCCAGAAGCAGATCTGGCAAAAGCTCTTGAAAATAATTATACCCTAAAAATGAATAGGCGAAAGCTGGAAAATGCTACTGCAGAGGATACCAAGACCACTTTGCGCCAGACGATTAAGGAAAATGAGGAAAATATAGGGGTGGCCTTGTCTATAGCAGCCAGGAAGGTACAGTCAGCAAGAATTGCTTATGAGCAGGCCATGTCTGCTAGAGATTTGGGAGAGCAGAACCTAGCTCTAGCCGCAGTGAAGCTTCAGGCAGGAACCATTAATGCTATAGATTATCAGGAACAGGAATATAATACCCTTTCCAGCCGAATCGGGGCAGAAACAGCGAAGATGGAGCTTTTAGAGGCTCAGGAAGCCTATGACTGGGCGGTGAATGGATTGGCAGATGCATAGTTATGTGGAGGATTTGACACTGTCTAATGTGCAAAGAACATAATTCACGCTGTTTTTCTGCAAGTGAAGAGGAAGGCTATGGCTGTATTATGAAGAATGGAGATAAGAGGAATAGATATAATATGAGAAAACAGAGTCAGAGATTAAAAAAAGCAATTCTTCCGTTTGGCCTTGCAGCAGTTCTCGCCCTGTGCCAGTCTCCCTATGGTTTTCCTTCCTATGGATATGGGGCAGATGCCAGAGGGCCAGGGCCTGGGGAGGAAGAAGAGGAAGCAGAATATGATGAGGCTGCTTTGGCAAGGCTGGCAGATAATGTGCTAGAATACGATGAGATTGCTGATTTGATACATAAGTATAACACAGATATCCAGCAAAAGTGGGATGAGTTTAATAAAAATAAGACAGAATCAGCCAGAATCCAGACAGAGCTTATAAGCCAGGCCAGACTTATGAGGGATTTGAAGGAAAAAGCAGAGGAGGAGGGAGAAGAAGAGGATACGATGTATTATGCCCAACAGGAAGGGGCTTATAAATCCATGGCTGAACGATATTCAGATATTATGGATTCCTATGATAAGCCGCGGTCAGTTAAGTCCTTACGGTGGGCTGAGCGAGAACTGACAAGGGCAGCCCAGACCTTGATGTTTTCTTACAACAGCTTGCGTCTTCAAAGAGAAAATCAAGAAAAGCTGAAAGAAGTATATGATATGCAATATCAGCTTGCCCAGGCAGAGGCTCAGGTCGGCACGAAAACAGCCTTTGATGTGCAGGCTGCTGCAAATAAAGTGCTGGGGGCAGAATCTGCTCTGCTGGCGATAGACAACAGCATTGCTGAAATCAAAAGCAGTCTTTGTGTCATGACAGGCTGGCCGGCTGACGGCAATCCTGAGATCGGCCAGATACCAGAGGCAGATATGTCCAGAGTGGATTCTTGGAATCTGTCAGAAGATACCATAAAAGCGATTGGCAATAACCAGACATTGATCAGCCAGAGGACAGAAGGATATGCCAAGTCCTCATCAGGGATTGAGAACCATCTGCGAGTAGTGGATCAGGGAGAGCAGCAGCTTACAATTAAGATGGAAAGCCTTTATCAGGGTGCAATGGAGAAACGGAATACCTATCTCTCAGCTCAGACCGGTTTTCAGAGCGCTTCCATTGCAAGGAATACAGCAGAGCAGAAACATCGGATGGGAATGCTCTCCAAGTCAGAATATCTGGAGGCAGAGTTGACCTATCTGCAGAAAAAAGCAGCCAGAGATTCTGCTAATATTGAATTGTATGAGGCCATAGAGGCATATGAGTGGGCGGTGCAGGGATTTACGGAGATTGAGTAATGATGGATACAGAATCCTTAAAAATGCAGGATTCAGATGTAAGGGGTGTATTCGTGACGAAAAAATGATTCATAGATATTTTGAAGAATTGCTTAATTCTTCTTCAGATTGAATCAATGGGGTTAGGGGCCAGAGCTCCTATTCCAGAAAAAGATCAGAATCGTTTAATACCAAGATTATGATTGAAATAGGGGGATAAATATGAAAAGGAAAAAGCAGGCAGCATCATTATTTATGGGGTTGGTACTTTCGATGACAGCGGCAGCATCTGGCTTTAGCCCTGTCATTACAGCAGAGGCGCATTCTGGAAGAACAGACTCCCAGGGAGGCCACAAGGATAATAAGAATAAGAGCGGATTAGGTTCTTATCATTACCATTGCGGCGGATATCCAGCACATTTACATACCAATGGAGTATGCCCATATGCAGGCGGGTATGGAAATAGTGATACCGCAGGAAATAACAGCAGCTTTGGCAACACAGACAAATCTAGCAGTACAGACACTTTCGGCGATACTGGTGTCTCAGGAAATACCAGTTCCTCTGACTCGCAAGCTTCTTCTTTAGGCTGGCAAAGCGACAGTCAGGGATGGTGGTATCAGGACAGCGAAACCACATATAAAAGCAATGGTTTCTTTTATATAGATGGTTACGAGTATTATTTTAATGCAGATGGCTATATGCTCGTAGGTTGGCAGATGATAGAGGGATTCTGGTACTATTTTGGTAAAGATGGACATATGGTGACAGGAGAACAGCATATTGACGGAAAATTATATTATTTTGATGAAAATGGACAATTAGATGAAGATTACTTTGATCTGGACGAAGAAATAGGGGAGGATTATAGCAGTTATGATGAGGATGTTGATGGATGAAATTGAAAAATGTATTGATCGTAGTAAATGATATAGAAAGGTCAAAGAGATTTTATCAGGAGTTATTTGGCTTGGATGTTGTTTTGGATCATGGAGGAAATGTGATCCTGACAGAAGGATTGGTTCTTCAGGAGGCTTCCATATGGAAAGGATTTCTCAACCAAGATGTTATTCCTCAAAATAATGCTTCTGAGCTATATTTTGAGGAGAGCGATCTGGAAGGTTTTGTAAAAAAACTGGAAAACTATAAAGAGCCAGTCCAGTATATTAATCGCCTTATGGAACATTCCTGGGGACAAAAGGTGGTTCGCTTTTATGATCCAGATGGAAATTTAATCGAGGTAGGCACACCAATGTCTCAAATGTCTGAGGAACATGGGAATGGCTTATAATCCTTTGCTGCAGCTTTACAATGTAGGCTGCAGCATAAATTTTCCCATTTTATATCAGCTCTCTTTTCAGACCATATTCAGTCACTAACATGCCTCTTCATCCAGAGAATACCCTGGTCAAGCTTTTTCAGAAGGAAGCGGATAAGAGTATCTGCGCAGAGCACGACAGTGTTGTCATAAATAATGGCAAAGGCCATGCTGATGAAAAGGGTGAGAAAGACAGAAAGAGGAATTCCGCCCAGGAGTTCGAAGCTCAGTCCGTTGATTCCCAGCCGTTTTTCTACGATCCCATACAGAATGGCCCAGTGGATCAGGAGAATGGAAAAGCTGTAATTTCCCAAAGCTGCTAACAAGGGGGGAATCCTGGAAAACAGGATATCCCTGTGTTTGCGGAAAAAGAGGAATACAGAGCAGGCGAGAAAAAGCATAGGAGGAGCATTGTTATAAATCAGAGGAGCAAAATCTTCAATGCTGTGGACAGAGAAAAGAATAAAAAGTACGGAAAGCCAGCCGCCAGCCAGAATCAGGCGGTAATATTTCATAGCAGTATCAGTGGTACAGAAATATCCCAGGATGAAAATAGACTCCCAGGAGGCCAGGAAGGATGCCGTAAGAAAATGAATCTGCAGGTAGGGCATGTAAGTAAAAAGTCCATGGAGAATAAAAATAAGGACTGCCAGGGAGGCCAGCATTCGTTCACTCATATGTTTCATGGCAGCCGAAAAAACAGGAGCCCCCAGATAAAACATCAGAATTACATGAATAAGCCAGAAATGAGGGGTCAACCCATTGGAATTAGCGGTAAATTCCCGGATCAGCTTCGGCCAGCCAGAGGGCAGAAATGCGTGGATTCCATAGGCATAAAAACAATAAAACAGGTAGTATAAAAAACAAGGGATCAGAACTTTCAGAAATCGTTTTTTATAGAAAGAGGCTAACGACTCTGTCTCTGCTCCCAGAAGAAGAGCACCGCTTATCATCATGAAAAGAAGATTACAGGCGCAAAACAAGCTGCTGCCCATGGTGATAATTTCCCAGGCAGGAGTATGAGGGGCCAGATGAGAGCCGGTATATTCCATAACATGAACGGTTACCACAAGCACAGCAGCTAATACCCGTAAGTAGTCCATATAGACAATCCGGTCTGGCCGTCCAGAGTTGCCTAAAATAAGGCGGCTGAAATACTGAGGAAGGGACAAAGTCCCTTTTCTTTTTTTATGGATGAGACCGGATGCAGTTATGAGAAAGCCAATGGCAGCATAATTCCGTATACGAAAAGGACGGGTGAAAAGTCCATATCTCAGCTCAATGATTCCATAGATTATTGTGGTAAAAAGGAATATAAAAAAGAAAAAAGAGGATTTTTTCATTGGGTGTCAAAGTCTCCTTGCATGAAATCGGGGATCCTTTTCAGGACTTATTTTCCAGTATAGCTATTTTAAAGAAAAAATGCAAGGCTGTGAAAACATGTAACCCTTTAGGGATCCTGCTTTTGGATTTTTAAAGATGAGAAAATTATTAAATTTTTGTGACATATTGACGCACTCTTTTCCTGGTGCTATAGTAATAGTCATATATCAGGCATACTTGCTGCGCAGCAGTTTGTCGATTTACATATCTACATTCATATTTTATGATATTCACACGTTTGCCCTTTTCTGGGCAGCAATCCAATGTTGATTTAATTTTATAACTGGTTCACGATCATGTACGAAAGATACCGAAGGAATGCTTTGCGTATGGTTATTTTTTGTACCTGAAAATAAAAGAAAGGAATTATTGATGAAAAAACGAGATAAAATAAGGGGAATTTGTGCCGCTTTGGCAGTTACTTTGATGCTTCCATGGGCTGCTGTGCCAGGATTTCCAGCTTATGGGCAGAAGAAACAGGAAGGAAGTCAAGAAGTTGAAAAAGCTATGGCAGTTGCCAGCCAGTCTGAGGTGAGAGATGAGAGTTCTTTTGAGAATGCTATGGGATATGGAGAAGATGACAGACTTATCCCGGAAATAGTACAGGGTGGAGAAACAAGAGAAATTCTGCCTGAAACAGCAGCTACACCATCCGAAATCACAGAAAACAAGGGATTAAAAGAGGCCACACCTTCTGAACTGGCACAGGAATTTTTCTATGACGAGCCAGACCGCGTTCCAGGGTATTACCGAAGGGGAGATGATTCTGCCTGCTGGTCCTTTTTGGGACGGGATGGAGAATGGCACTACCGTACCTATGGCCGGCGGGAAGAGGAAGAATTATCCGGCTGGTATTCCTGCAGCAGCAGGGGAGAGATAGAGAAAGAGGAAGGAATGATCTTTCCAGAGAAAGAATATATGACTCTGGCTCCCTATATTTACAGGGCTTCCTCTGTGGGAACAGAAGAATGGAAAGAGCTGGAAAAGGACTTTGGAATCCAGACAGAGGACAGGGAAATACGAAAACAAATGGGGGAGAACGAAGATAAAAGCCGCTATGACATATGGCAGGCTGCGGTTTCTTTCGATTTGTCTGAAGAAAAGGAAACAGAGTATTATTTTTATGGGTATATAGAAAATGGAGAAAAGGAGGATAGGACAGAGGCAAGATGGCGTCCCTGTGACGAATCTGGAAATGTAATGGAAATACAGCTTTTGTCAGCTTTTATGCCTCGGGCAGTTGGAACAAGGGGAGCTACGGTAATGAGGCAGGGAAATACGGTGACGATTCATTATGAAGAAAGCCTAGGCGTAAAAAAATACAGCAATTTCAAATCAAAATATGCATTCAGTATAGGGATTTTATTCAATCATGCTTCCCTTACAGGAGATTCCTATACCGGCTTTTATCCGGAAAATTCCATGGTACAAAATTATGTAGTAAAACAAGAGATAGATGGAATCTGTCAGGACATGTTCTGGAGATTTGAAGATGAATCGGGGATTTATACATATGAAAGCACAGAGCCTGCGGTAACCATAAGCGGAAGTATGAAGAGAATCAAGATTGCCGATAAGATCACAGGAACAAAAAGGGAATGGTATGAGGACTATGAAAGGGAATCTACCGGTTTTTCTGCAGTTCCTCATATAGAGTGTACATTAGTGCTTACCAATCCAAGCCCATATATTACCGGCTATGGCTACGGAGTCCGATATGTTGCATCAGATGGAGAAGGAGGAGATAATAATTCTGTTTCTCTTTGTGTAGGCAATGTAGATATTTCTGGTGTCTGCCAGGAAGCCCATGAACATGCAGGGTTGACAAGGAAAGAGCCAGACTGTACAGCACCAGGCTCTTTGGCAGGAACCTGTACTTTCTGCGGCATGTTAGTAAACCAGGAAATTCCCTCCTTAGGCCATCAGACGCCAGATGATTATGATATGACAAGTGTTCCAGGCTATAAGATCAAAAACTGTTTGCGCTGTGGAATACGTATAGAAACAGTGGCAAATCTTTACTATGTAGAATATTATGGGAATGGCAGCACAGGAGGAGTTACGGGAAAGACCACACACTATATTGACCAGGCCTCTCCTCTTGCAGCCAATGGATTTGTTAGGACAGGCCATCGGTTTACTGGATGGAACAGGGAAGCAGGAGGAAACGGAGCAGCATATCATGAAGGTCAGAATATAAATAATTTAACATTGATAGGTGGAGAGACCATCCGGCTATATGCCCAATGGCAGGCAAATTCCTATTCTGTAACCTTTGATGGCAACGGAGGGGCAGATGGAAGAACGATTATAAAGGATTATGATTCTCCCATAGGTTCTCTTCCCCAGAGTTCCAGGCTGGGTTATGGGTTCGACGGCTGGTGGAGTGAACGAGCTGGAGGAGAAAAGATTACGGAAGAAACCAGAATTCCAGCAGAAAATATTACCGTTTATGCCAGATGGATTCCCCATACCTATTCAGTCCTCTTTGAGGGAAATGGAGCAGAAGAGGGGAATATGGGAGAGGAAAGCTTCCGCTATGGAGAAGAAAAGGCATTGCCGTCCAATCGTTTTAAAAGAAAAGGGTACCGTTTTACCAACTGGGAGGATGGAGAAGGAAGACGATATGCTGACGGAGAACGAATACAAAACCTTACCTCTGTAGACAAAGCTGTAGTCCGTTTGAAAGCTGGATGGCAGCCTATTACCTACCTGATTTCCTGGCATGGAGGAGATGGAGTGACAGAAGGCCAGATGCCAGTTCAAATGCTTACTTATGACAAAGAAGAAATGCTTTTGGATAATCAGTTTGTAAAGCCGGGGTATCAGTTTAAAGGCTGGTCTTTTGAAGAAAACGGGGATGGAGAGCTTCTGGAAAACGGTCAGAAGGTAAAAAACCTGGCAAAAGAGGAGGATGAAATTATCCATTTGTATGCGATGTGGAGTAATTCCCCCTACAAAATCATGTTTTCTCCGAATAGCGGAACCTGTCAGACAAAAGAAAAACAGGTCTTTTATGACATTCCAATAGGAGAACTGCCAGTTCCCGAAAAAGAGGATTACAGCTTTTTAGGGTGGTTTCACGAAAAGACAGGGGAAAAGCTCAGGGAAGATACCATATATCGATATTTGGAAAATATACGTTTGATTGCAAGCTGGGAGCTGCAGTTTGAAGACTTGGGAAATGGAACGAACCGAAGACCAGGTCCAGATGGAATCTATGGTACAGAGGATGATAAGTATTATACCAATGGGCTGGATGAGGAAGCTGGAACAGACGATGATAAACGGATTTATCCAGGACAGGATGGGAAATACGGAACAGCAGATGATTTCTATATCGGTAACCAGGGAGAAAAGATTTTTGCTGGAAGTGATCAGGCATTTGGCACGGAGGATGACTACCGCCTCCATGGAATAGATAAAAATGAAAGGCCGGGACAGGATTTGATATTTGGAACCGGAGATGATGAGCTGTGGTGGAATGGAGCAGACAGAGTGCCGGGAACTGAAGATGATAAGAAGGTTTATCCAGGAGAAGACGGAGTATATGGAACATTTGATGATTATTATCAGGAGGATAAAAAAGGAAGAAATCCTGTTAATATTCATGCTGGGCAGGATACTGTCTTTGGAACAGAAGATGATTATATCGACAATGGAAACGGTACTAACAGCCGTCCTGGACAAGATCTTACCTTTGATACAGAAGATGATGAATTATGGTGGAATGGAGGAGACAAAAAGCCAGGGACTGAAGACGATAAAGAGATTCATCCAGGTATGGACGGAGAATATGGAACAAGAGACGATTATATTGATAA
>JBCLQJ010000001.1:382976-632305 GCA_041223545.1 Lachnospiraceae bacterium 62-35
CGGGAATGGAACCAATACTCGTCCTGGACAAGATCTTACCTTTGGGACGGAAGATGATGAATTATGGTGGAATGGAGGAGACAAAAAGCCAGGAACTGAAGACGATAAAGAGATTCATCCAGGTATGGACGGAGAATATGGAACAAGAGACGATTATATTGATAACGGGAATGGAACCAATACTCGTCCTGGACAAGATCTTACCTTTGGGACGGAAGATGATGAATTATGGTGGAATGGAGAGGACAAAAAGCCAGGAACTGAGGATGATAAGGAGATTCATCCAGGCGCAGATGGAACATATGGAACGGAAGATGATTATATCGACAATGGAGATGGAACTCATGTCCGCCCAGGGAAGGATTTAATCTTTGGGACTGAGGATGATGAGCTTTGGGAAAACGGAGAAGATGGGAAACCGGGAACTGGAGATGATAAAAAGCTGGATGATTCCACAGGTGGGGGAAATTCCCAGGGATCTGGTGGAATGGGAAGCTTTGGAGGTTCTTCCCATAGAAGCTCTGGTTCTGGAGGCTCTTCTAAAGCTTCAGGCATGTTGGGGACAAACGCAGAGGGAACTTGGGTTCTGGATCATATAGGCTGGTGGTATCGTTATCCAGACGGCACCTGGCCTAGAGGCGGCTGGTTCCTTCTTTCTTACCAGGGAAAGGAAGAATGGTATCATTTTAATGGAGAAGGCTATATGGAGACAGGATGGTTTACTGACAAAGACGGAAAAAAATATTTTCTTCATAATCTCTCTGATGGGACCATGGGAAGAATGTATAAGGACTGGAATCAGATTGAAGGAAAATGGTACTATTTTAATCCAGTTTCTGACGGATTTATGGGAGCGCTTTGCATCGATATGAAACATCAGGAGGGGCAGATGGCTTCACAAAGCCAGTAACAGGTTAAAGCATATAAGACATAAAATATGCTCCCCTTTAAGTGACAAGTTATGATTATCTTACCTGCCTTCCTATAAGGGAGCATATCAAAGCCCTGTTTTTGTAACAATCGTTAACCATATCATCAAAGTTCATGTATCAGAGCTTTTTGGAGCATCAAGCTTTACCTCCATAACTTCTTCCACAGAACACTCAAGAATATTGCAGAGCATGTCGATTGTGTGAGTGGAGACATACATGTTCTTTTTCAAACGGCCAATCTGTCCTGCACTGACGCCGTGATATTTGATTAAACGATACTGGCTGGTATCCTTTTTCTTCATTGTTTCCCATAGTCTATCATAGCTTACCATAATTCTCACCTCTTACTACCATTAAACCGCTCTTCGCCAATAATGTATATTAGCCATAATTGACAAATTATCCAATAATATACATGATGAGAAAAATAGTCCTGATTATCGCAGAGAAAGAATAGGTTGCTATTTTCATAGAATCCGGGAATCAAAAAGGCTGCAAACGGAAAAGTGTCAGAATATTTTTTTGATTTTAGAGTCAAATAATATTCTAACACTTTTTCCTAAGCTGGTAGCGTTTGCCTAAATCTTTAGAGAAAAAGAAAGTCCCCTTTCCTGCCACACCTGCAGAAAAAAGGACGAAATCTCTGGGTTATTCATTTATTACCTTCGTTTAAGCCATTCCATTAACAGCATTTGCCAGACGGGATACCTTACGGGAAGCTGTATTTTTGTGATAAACTCCCTTGGTAGAAGCCTTAGCAATCTCAGATGTAGCGTTTACTAAGCTTGCCTGTGCAGCAGCCTTGTCACCGGAAGCGATAGCAGCGTCAACCTTCTTGATAGCAGTTTTAACTTTGGATTTGATTGCCTTATTTCTGGCAGCCTTGGTTTCATTTACTAAAATTCTTTTTTTAGCAGATTTAATATTAGCCAATCTGTACACCTCCAATATATCTTGATTATTTATGAATTGTTGGTTTGCATCAAAGCCTGGACACGGACAGTTCAATGTAAACATACTCCTGTATTTTAGCGAATCTTCCAGGGTCTGTCAATACATATTTAAGGTTTTTTTGCGGAAAATAGTACAAAAAACTTATCGAATAAACAGGAGGAAGGAGAGACTGGGATGAAGGCATGCTTTCAGGTGAGGGAACGAAAGAAAAGAAGTCTGGAAAGAAGAAGGATGAAGAGAAAATTTGAGATACGAACAGATCTAGCAGTAGAGGAGAAAGAAGGGAGACAGCAAAGAAGGAAGGGATTAAACGGCGTATTATTTAAGGAATGGGACCAGGAGGAAAAGGGGATTCATATGACAGAGGTAGTGATCCGGGATGAAAAGGGAGCTAAAGCAATGGGAAAGCCGGTGGGAACCTACATTACTCTGGAAGCGGACCGGCTGGCAGTTAAGGATGAGAGCTATCATGAAGAGGTATCGGAAGAACTTTCCTTTCATATACGCCGTCTTCTTGGAAATGTGATGGAGGAAGGGGACTGGGTGGAGAGAGAGAAAGGAGAGGAAGGGAAACCTAAGACAGAAAAAGGCTCAGAGGCGCCAGAGGTTTTGGTGGTAGGGCTTGGCAATCATTATGTTACCCCTGATTCCTTAGGGCCGAGAGTATTGGGAAATCTTCAGGTTACCAGGCATCTGGAACGTGGGGGAAGGGGAGCTGATTTTCCGATTATCAGCGGCATTGTACCTGGAGTGATGGCCCAGACAGGGATGGAAACCGCAGAAATTTTAAGAGGAATTATTAAAGAGACAAAGCCTAAGGCAATCATTGCCATTGATGCCCTGGCTGCACGCAGTGTAAAACGTCTAGGAACTACGATCCAATTGACTGATACAGGGATTCACCCAGGATCTGGAGTGGGAAACCATCGACATGGTCTGACAAAAGACAGTCTGGGCATTCCAGTTCTTGCAATCGGTGTCCCTACAGTAGTAGGAGCAGCAGCAATTGTACAGGATACGGTATATGCCATGATAAAAGTATTGGAAGAAAATCCGGGAACAAGAGGAGTAGGGCGGTTTGTAGACGGAATGGGAGCAGATGAGCAATATGCCTTTATCAGAGAGATTTTAGAACCAGAGTTTGGCTCCTTCTATGTTACGCCCCCGGATATAGACGAAACCATAAAGATGTTCAGCTTTACAATTTCTGAGGGAATTCATAAAGCTCTTTTTCCAGCCTGACATCAGGATTTTCCGGCATTTTTCCGCATATGATATAGAATAAATCGGTTTGGAAGGCGAGGGCGGGGAATGAGGAAAAACGGGCATGGGAAAAAGAGAGAATATAAAAACCGGTCAGGAAGGCTGGGAGTTCTTCTGCTGTCTGCCCTTGTGCTATTTGGAGGAAGAAGGATCTGGACAGCTGCGGTGGAGAAAAAGGCTGGGATTATGTGGGAAGAAGGCCGGGAAAAGCTCCCGGTTCTTTTTGGCTGGATATTCCGGCATTATTACCCAGCAGGCGCGGCCGGAATGGAAAGGGAGCATAAAAACGAACATAATAAGGAAGAAAAAAAAGAGGAGGATATTTGGTGGCTAGAAGGGCTATGGAGGTGTTTTCCCTTATACCGAAGGTCAGAGGAAGCAGAAGAAACCGCTTTGATGCTAGGGCGGGAGGATCCGGCATATGAGGACTATTTGGACAGCAGACGGTTTGCCTCTGAATATGAGGCTTTGCTGGGATGGGGCGGAGAGGATACCCAGGAAGGATGGCCGGAAGGAGAAGAAGGCACAGGAACAGAAGAGATCCGTGTAGCAGATGGAAACGAAAACAGCCAAAATAGAGAAAAAGTTGAGGGAAACAGGGGAGGAACGGGAGTTGAAGGTCAAAAGGAAGAAATAGGCGAAGAAGGAGGACTGACAGTGGGCAATGGAAACGGAAATAATGGTGAGGCAGGCAGTGAGGAAAGCAGCAGCCAGAATATAGAGGAAGATCCAGCTATAGCAGCAGGGAGTATGACACAGCCAGGGAAAGGGCAGACTTATTTAAGAGAACAGCTGGCAGATTATGATTTTATGATGAGCCGCTTTTTCAGCGTCCATGCGTCCACCACAGCTGGCCGGGACATTATGAATGCAGAGGTATTTTTGAATAAGGATTTCCGCCTGGAAAAGGACGAGAACCAGCCGCAGATATTAATTTACCATACCCATTCCCAGGAAACCTATGCAGACTATGGGCCGGAAAATCCAGAGGCTACTGTAGTAGGTCTTGGAAAGTATCTTACAGAGCTTTTGACAAATAAAGGATATCAGGTAATCCACGATACATCTGCCTATGACTTAAAAGGAGGAAAATTGGATAGAAGCAGGGCCTATACCTATTCTCTGGAAGGAATAAAAGGGATTTTACAAAAAAATCCTTCGATTCAGGTGGTTTTAGATCTTCATCGGGATGGAGTAAAGGAAGGATATCATATGGTATCCCAGGTAAATGGCAGAGCAACAGCCCCTATTATGTTTTTTGACGGCATGAGCCGAACGCCTACAGGTCCAATTGAATACCTTCCCAATCCCAACTTGGAAGACAATCTGGCTTTCAGCTTTCAGATGCAGCTGAAGGCGGCGGAGTACTTTCCAGGACTTACGAGAAAAATCTATCTGAAAGGCCTGAGATACAATCTGCATCTCCGTTCTCGTTCAGCTCTGATCGAGGCAGGAGCTCAGACCAATACATATGAAGAGGCTAGAAATGCTATGGAGCCTCTGGCAGAAGTTTTAGATATGGTGTTGCAAGGAAAATAAAAAGATGGTATATTTCTATTCATAACGTTATGCCCCGAAAGGGGATATAAGATAGGGATATGTCTGCCAGTGCAGATATTACCTGGCTGGAAGAGAGGAAAATTATGACAGCAGTTGACCAGAGCAAAATTCGAAATTTTTGTATTATTGCCCATATCGACCATGGAAAATCTACCCTGGCAGATAGAATCATTGAAAAGACAGGACTTTTGACAAGCCGGGAGATGCAGTCTCAGGTTCTTGACAATATGGATTTGGAAAGAGAGAGAGGAATTACCATCAAATCCCAGGCAGTCAGGACAGTTTATCAGTCCAGAGAGGGAGAGGAGTATATTTTTAACCTGATTGACACTCCGGGGCATGTGGATTTTAATTATGAGGTATCCAGAAGCCTTGCTGCCTGTGACGGGGCCATTCTTGTAGTCGACGCAGCTCAGGGCATAGAAGCTCAGACCCTGGCAAATGTGTATCTGGCTCTGGATCATGATCTGGATGTATTTCCAGTCATTAATAAGATTGATCTTCCAAGTGCGGATCCAGATGGAGTAGCTGCAGAGATTGAAGATGTCATCGGCATAGAGGCAGCGGATGCTCCAAGGATTTCAGCAAAAACAGGGCTGAATGTGGATGATGTGCTGGAAGCGATTGTTCATAAAATACCGGCGCCTAAGGGCGATAAAGAGGCGCCGTTAAAGGCATTGATTTTTGATTCCCTTTATGACTCCTATAAGGGGGTAATCGTTTTCTGTCGAATAAAAGAAGGAACTGTGAGAAAGGGAACTCCAATCCAGATGATGGCCACAGGAGCATCTGCTGAGGTAGTAGAGGTGGGATATTTTGGAGCAGGCCAGTTTATCCCCTGTGATGAGCTGGAAGCAGGTATGGTAGGATATATTACTGCTAGCATTAAAAATGTAAAGGATACTCGTGTAGGTGATACCATTACTAGCCGGGAAAATCCCTGTACAGAGCCTTTGCCAGGTTATAAAAAGGTAACGCCTATGGTATACTGTGGTGTATATCCAGCAGACAGTGCAAAATATCCGGATTTAAGAGATGCCTTGGAAAAGCTCCAATTAAACGATGCTTCTCTGTTTTATGAGCCGGAAACTTCACTGGCCCTTGGTTTCGGCTTCCGCTGTGGATTTTTAGGACTGCTCCATCTGGAGATCATTCAGGAAAGGCTGGAAAGAGAGTACAATCTGGATTTAGTGACTACAGCTCCAGGTGTTATCTATCGTGTCCATAAGAATAATGGAGAGATGATGGAGCTGACAAATCCTTCCAACCTCCCGGATCCTACAGAGATTGAATATATGGAAGAGCCGATTGTATCAGCAGAGATTATGGTAACTACAGAATTCGTAGGGGCTATTATGACTCTCTGCCAGGAACGAAGAGGGGTATATCTAGGAATGGAATATCTGGAAACCACGAGAGCTCTTTTAAAATATGAGCTTCCTTTAAATGAGATCATATATGATTTTTTTGATGCTCTCAAATCCCGTTCTAGAGGCTATGCATCCTTTGATTATGAGATGAAGGGATATGAACAGTCCAGCCTCGTAAAGCTGGATATTCTTGTGAACCGGGAAGAGGTGGATGCCTTGTCCTTTATCGTGTTTGAGGGGTCTGCTTATGAAAGGGGCAGGAAAATGTGTGAGAAGCTAAAGGAAGAGATACCAAGACATCTCTTTGAAATTCCGATTCAGGCTGCTATCGGTGGAAAGATCATTGCTAGAGAGACGGTAAAAGCCATGAGAAAGGATGTTCTTGCAAAATGTTATGGTGGTGATATTTCCCGAAAGAGAAAGCTTTTGGAGAAGCAAAAAGAAGGGAAGAAACGCATGCGCCAGATCGGAAATGTAGAAATACCGCAAAAAGCGTTTATGAGCGTGTTGAAATTAGATGAAGAGTAAAAAAAATCTGGAAATATATATCCATATCCCCTTTTGTGCGAGGAAATGTGAGTACTGTGATTTTCTCTCATTTGTAACCCCGGTAAGCGCACATCGGGAATATACGGACAAACTGATAGAAGAAATCCGGGGAGAACGGGCTGGGCTGCGTGATTATGTGGTAAGCAGTATATTCATTGGCGGAGGGACGCCTTCTGTCCTGCCTTCTCAGTGCATTGTACAGATCATGGAGGCAGTATGGGAGAATTATGAGGTGGCCCAGGATGCAGAAATCACATTAGAGGCAAATCCTGGCACCTTGACGGCGATAAAACTTTCTGATTACCGTAAAGCCGGAATTAACCGGATAAGCCTGGGACTACAGTCTGCTGATGACTGGGAATTAGGCATATTGGGAAGAATCCACACCTATGATGAATTTTTGAAATCCTATCAGAGAGTCCGTCTGGCTGGCTTTCATAATGTTAACGTTGACCTGATGTCAGCGGTTCCTGGGCAGACGTTGGAGTCGTGGGAAAAGACATTAAAAAAAGTGCTGATGCTAAAGCCAGAGCATATTTCTGCTTACAGCCTTATCGTAGAAGAGGGAACTCCCTTTTATGATACTTATAGAGGAGGACGAGAGAGTTTTCCATCCCTTCCTGATGAGGAGACAGAACGGGAGATGTATTATCTGACAAACGAACTTTTAAGCCGCCACGGCTATCATCGGTATGAAATTTCTAATTATGCCAGACCAGGAAGGGAATGCCGCCATAATATGGGCTACTGGACAGGCGTTGATTATATTGGAATGGGGCTTGGGGCTTCTTCCTATGTGAGCGGCTATCGTTTCCGAAAGGAAAGGGATTTAAAGGTATATTTGGATATGAGTAAAAAAAGAGGGTTTCCGGGAAATCTTTACCAGGAAATCAGCTTGTTAAGCACTAGGGAAAAGATGGAGGAGTTCATGTTTTTGGGACTTCGAATGACAGATGGGATATCTGGCAGCGAGTTTGCCTCCAGATTTGGCCAGAATATGTGGAATGTATATGGAGAGCAGATGGAAGGGTTAAAGAAGGAAGGGCTTTTAGAGATTAGGGAGCCTTATGTACGTTTGACAGACAGGGGAATTGATATTAGCAATTATGTTCTCAGCCAATTCCTTTTTCCACCAGACGGCAATTCCTGAAACGGTGCTGTTAAATGGCGTACTGCCAGATAAGATCCGACTGCTTGAAGGAGCGGCCTTCCCTGGCATTAACGATCCGATCCGGTGTGCCCGCCGTATGTAAGGCTGCGGTATGAAAAGCGAGGAGATAAGATGAAACTGATTCGAACAGAGGATGCAGTGGGACATGTATTGTGCCATGATATTACACAGATTATTAAAGGAGTGACAAAGGATGCGGTTTTCCGCAAAGGCCATGTGGTGAGGCCGGAAGATATTCCGGTTCTGCTGAGTGTGGGAAAGGAAAATTTGTATATATGGGAAAAGGACGATTCTATGCTCCATGAAAACGAGGCTGCAGAAATTCTCTGCGGCCTTTGTAAAAATGAAAATATGGCTGTATCTGAGGTAAAGGAAGGAAAGATTGAACTGACAGCTTTGTGCGATGGACTTTTTAAGCTTAACCGTAAGGCACTCATAGCGGTAAACAGTTTTGGAAGAATGATGATTGCCTCACGCCATGGGGATACTCCAGTAAAAAAAGGGGACAAGCTGGCAGGAACCAGAGTGATTCCATTAGTGATTGAAAAAACAGCTATGGAACAGGTGGAAAAAAGGGTGGAGGAAATATGTGGGAAGGAACCGATTTTTAAGCTCCTGCCCTTTTTCAAAAAACGAGTTGGAGTCATTACTACAGGGAACGAGGTTCTTTCCGGCAGAATTGCTGATACCTTTACCCCTGTGATTGAAGAAAAGCTGAGGGAATATAACGGAGTTATAGCAGAACAGGAGCTGTGTGGAGATGACAGCGAGAGGATTACAAGAGAAATCCTTCGTATGGCAGAGCAGGGTATGGATATGATCATTTGTACAGGAGGAATGAGCGTGGATCCGGATGATAGGACTCCTCTGGCAATCCGAAATACAGGAGCAGAAATTATTTCCTATGGAGCGCCAGTTCTTCCTGGGGCGATGTTTCTTATGGCATATTTAAAAACAGAAAAGAGAAGAGTGCCTGTTATGGGACTTCCTGGCTGTGTCATGTATGCGGAAAGAACGATTTTTGATATTATCCTCCCCCGTATTATGGCAGAGAATACAATTACAAAAGAGGAGTTGGCAGAGCTGGGCGAAGGGGGCCTGTGCCTGTCATGTCCCAGGTGTATGTACCCCGACTGCGGATTTGGAAAGGGGAGATAAGATGGAATTGAGTCATTTTGACAGCAAAGGCAATGCCCATATGGTAGATATAGGAAAGAAGGAAGATACAGACAGGACAGCAAAGGCAATAGGCAGCATTTTTATGAGCCGTGAATGCCTGGATATGGTGAAAGAAGGTTCTGTAAAAAAAGGTGATGTTCTAGGGACAGCCCGAATTGCAGGCATTATGGGAGCCAAGGAAACCTCTCGCCTGATTCCCTTGTGTCATCCCATCCCCCTTACCAGACTTTCCATTGATTTTCATATTTTTCAGGAAAGAAATGAAATCCAGGCTATCTGTACTGCATGTACCACAGGAAAAACAGGAGTAGAAATGGAAGCCCTCACAGGAGTATCTACTGCCTTGCTTACTATTTACGATATGTGTAAGGCAATCGATAAAACAATGGAAATAGGCCGCATCTTTCTCCAAAAGAAATCCGGAGGAAAAAGCGGGGAATTTGTAAATCCCCATAGCACATCTTACTGAAGAAGAAATACCTCCTGTTTTCCTCCCACACAGAGAGCCTCCTGGTGAGAACCGCAAAAGATATCAATATGCTTGCCTCTTACGCCGCTGCCTTTGTCTTCCGCAGTATAGACAATACCATTGACCATAACCTTGGACCCAAATGGAATAACACTCGGGTCAACAGCAATGGTGTGGTTTACACGAGGGATGGACCCAATATAGGTGCTGTTTATAGAAGACCATTTCCCACAGCAGATTCTGCACTTACAGTAGCCAGTAAGGCGAAATGTGCCAAGAGATTTCAGCTGATAGGGACCAATGGCCTGTAAAGCCGGATTGTCGAAAAGCTTTGTAATCATGTCTCCGTCTGCCTTCTTTTGATATTGAAGAGTATTGGGCAGCTTTTTTCCATCTACATAGGCTTCAATATCATAGGTTCCTTCCGGCTGAGAGGACCAATCCAGTTCAGCGCTGAAGCCGCAATAATCATTCAACTTCTCCTCACTGCTGATATCTGTCCTCTTTTCTGAAGCAAAGACTGTAAATTCCTGGATGGTTTCCCTTGTATCATGGTTTTTTACTAAAATCTGTACATGAGCAGATGTATCAGGTGAAGAAGTGCTGCATGCCCAGCCAGATATCAGATTCCCTTCCATATCCTCCAGAGAACCGTTATAATCTGCAGCCCAAGCTGTAGACATTCCCATAGCAAATGAGGAAAGAATCAGCAGTAATATGAGCAATAAGTTCTTATTTGTAATTAATTTCATATGTAACACCTCATTTCTTAAAATTAAAGAAATATAATATAAATATATGTAACACTTTTGTAATAAATATAGGATAAGTGATATTTTACTACATTTTACAAATTTGTCAAGCTTTTGGCGATTTTCTGTTTTTTATCATATAGGATTTAGGTGTCAAAAGGGATGTGGATGGAAAAGTGCCAGACTCTTTGTTCTTAGGGTATTGACTTAAAATTTTTATTCAGTTAGTCTTTATCTATGAGTTGCCGGCAGCTCTTTATCAAAGGAATAAGGAGCGTAAGAGATGTATCATGCACATTTTCGGGGGACACATTATGAAGCTGGTTTTCGATGGGGTTCCCAGTTATTGAAACACAATCATTTTATTTTGGATCACATACCCTTTGAAGTTACAAAGGAACGAATCGACTATGCATTGTCATGTCTCCCTATTTATGAAGAATTTTATCCTGAGATCTTAGAGGAAATTCAAGGATTAGCATATGGGCAGCGCAGCGATGTTCGTATCCTTCAGGCTGTATTGCTTAGCATGTATGCGATTCCGCCTGCCTGTAATTGTTCCTGTTTTGCAGTTTCTACGGAAGATAGTATCCTGCTAGGGCGCAACAGTGATTTTCTGACAGATCTTGAAAAGCTGAATATGAATGTAATCTATAGGCTGTCAGATGGAAGTTATTCGTTTACAGGCAATACTACTGCTTTTATTGAGATTGAGGATGGCATAAATGAGTACGGATTGGCGGCTGGATTGACATCAGTATTTCCTGTAAGGCGGAAAGAGGGCTTTAACGCAGGGCTGCTGCTGCGGTATATGCTGGAAAAATGCAGAACAGTATCAGAAGCCGTTTCCTGTATTCAACGGCTGCCAGTGGGATCAGCACAGACATTTACCTTGGCTGATTCAGGTGGAGAGATTGCAGTGATTGAGTGTAATGGGGAACGGAGTGAAGTAAGAACATCTTTCTGCAATCATGAGCCGTTAGTGTGTGCGACAAACCGATTTCATCTTTCGGGAATGGAAGATTTGAATCAATTAGAAATTGATGACTGGTTTGCAGAGACAAGATATCAGACGTTAATAACTGCTCTTAGGGATAACATTTATGTATCTGACCTGTCATTTGCGCAAAGGCTGTTGGCTGGGGATTATGGATTTCTTTGTCAATATGACCGCAGCAGTGGAAAAGATACAGTATGGTCTGTGATTTATGATCTGAAACAGAAAAAGATTTATCGGAGCGAGAAAAACCCCAGATATGGTAAATTTAAAGAGGATTTAAGGTTTCAACTGATTTAATTCATAAACTGACTAGATGAATAAATAGAAAGGACATTATTTTCGTATAGAAATCGCCGCGTATGGACTAGACCATAGCGGCGATTTGCTGTTTGCCTTATTCAATAACTTCAAACACCTCTTTGTTTTGTCGGCCAAAGGTAATAGCTCCCTCATGGGTACCGAAATAAATATCCAGCTTGTTGCCAACCATGGCACTTCCTGTGTCTTCTACTGTATAGATGACATCATCTATTATCAGCTTTGTGCCGATAGGATATAGCTTTAAGTCAGCAGCAATCGTATGATTTGGCTCTGGCTTTTTTCCAGAGTATGTAAGTCCCTGACCGATGATACATTCAGGGCATGTACAATATCCGGTAACGGAAAAGGTACCTAGCGATTTTCCGCGCTTTGGCCCAGAATCTTCTACAGGAGAGGGAACCCCAGGTCCTCCCTGATTAAAAGAAGAGGTCTTTCCAGAAGGTGCTCCTGATGAAAGGGAGGTATTGGATTTTTCCGGAGCTTCCGAAAAGACAGAACCTTCCGGCTTCGGAGGGATCTGTGAAGAAGAACTGCTAGAATTACTAGAGCCTCCTGAACTAGAAGAAGAGCCGGAGCTGGAAGAACCTTTGCTGCTGGAAGAACTGCCAGAGCCTCCTGAACTAGAGGAATCTTTGCTGCTGGAAGCATTTCCCTGCTTTTTAGAGCTTCCTGAAGTAGCAGCGCTTCCCGATTTGGAAGATCCTCCTGCTGCAGTGGTCCCGATTGGAAACCATATGTCATCATATACTGCATATGCCTGAATCTGCTTTGGTTTTCCTCCCAAAGAGGACCAGTCTACAACAGCCTCAAAATAATGTTTGCCATTACCGATTTCTGTTTCTACATTTTTGTTATACTTATCTGCGGTCAGGCTTAGCGCTTTTTTATATTTGGATGAATCCTCATAATAAAAGAGAAGCTTTACCGTGAGCGCTTTGTCGGGATGTCCCTTATGCCATGCCCATCCATATATACCAGTGTCAGTAGTTCCGTAACTTCCTTCCACATCAGCAGAAAATGCTGGAAAGGAAAAAAGACACACGGTCAACAGGATGAAAAAAAGCAGGCGTAACCCTTTTGTAACACTTTTTTTCATATAAAACCTCACAATCTTCCTTTATCTGACATGTGTTCTCTTTTATTATATTACAAAAGTGTTAAATGTCAATAAAAAAGGACGTTTAATGGAAAAAATTATGCAGTTTTAACAGTTGAAATATTGAAAAAACTATTGACAAAGACAGGGAAAAGGAATATATTATGGAATATAGATGTTAGCACTCGATATCAATGAGTGCTAATCAACTAAATCGGAAGGAGCAGAGGATATGGAGCTTGACAGTCGTAAGATTACCATATTGAAAGCAATTATCAAAACATATCTGGAGACAGGAGAGCCTGTAGGTTCCAGGACAATTTCCAAATATTCCGACTTAAAGCTCAGCTCAGCTACAATCCGCAATGAAATGTCTGATTTGGAGGAAATGGGATATATCATCCAGCCCCATACCTCTGCTGGCAGGATTCCTTCCGATAAAGGCTACCGATTTTATGTAGACAGCATTATGCAGGAAAAGGACAGCGAAGTCACGGAGATGAAGGAGCTGATGATTCAGCGCGTGGGCCGGGTGGAGCTGCTCCTTAAAAAAATGGCTCAGGCCCTGGCAGCCAATACGAATTATGCTGCTATGATAAGCGGTCCTCAATATCACCGGAATAAATTAAAATTTATTCAGCTTTCCAAGGTAGAGGAACATAAACTTCTGGTTGTAACTGTGGTAGAGGGCAATATTGTTAAAAATACCATAGTTAATATTCTGGAGCCAGTTACAGAAGAAGAACTTCTTAATCTGAACATCATGCTGAACAGCAGCCTAAATGGCCTTACGATTGAAGAAATCAATCTAGGAGTTATCAGCAGGCTGAAGGAACAGGCTGGTCCTCATAGCCAGGTAGTAGATCTGGTTCTCAATGAGGTGGCAGAGGCGATCAAGGCAGATGAAGAAGATCTGCAGATTTATACCAGCGGTGCAACTAATATTTTTAAATACCCTGAACTTAGCGATGGAGACAGGGCTAGCAGGCTTTTGAGTACTCTGGAGCAGAAGGAGATCCTTCAGGATTTGATTGTGGAATCCGGAGGAGAAGGGGAAGAAGGGGGCACAGGAATTCAAGTATATATTGGTGATGAGATGCCGGTTCAATCCATGAAGGATTGCAGTGTAGTAACTGCTAACTATGCATTAGGCGAGGGATTGAGAGGAACGATCGGCATCATAGGGCCAAAGCGGATGGATTATGAAAAGGTAGTTAAAACACTGAAAAACCTTATGGTTCAGCTGGATGAAACGTTTAAGAATGAAGAAGGGTGATTGAACAGTGATAAACGAAGAGAATAAAAATCAGGAAATAAATGACGAGGCTGTTAAAATTCCGGAAGAAGCAGTAGAGAATGCAGAGAAAGAAGCAGAAGAAAGCCTAGAAGATGTTACGGATGAATCCAGTGAAAGCGTAGAAGAAAAGGAAGAGACCGGAGGGAAAAAGGGCTTTTTTGGAAAGAAAAAGGAAAAAAAGGATCCAAGAGATGAGAAGATTGAGGAGCTGTCTGATCTGTTAAAACGGAATATGGCGGAATTTGATAATTTCCGAAAAAGGACAGAAAAAGAAAAAGCAGCCATGTTTGAAATGGGAGCTAAGGATGTGGTGGAAAAAATTCTTCCTGTGGTTGATAATTTTGAAAGGGGCCTGGCGGCTCTTCCAGAGGGGGAAACAGAGGACTCTTTTGCAAAGGGTATGGAGATGATCTATAAACAGCTTATGAAAGCTCTGGAGGACATGGGAGTGAAGCCGATAGAGGCTTTGGGAAAAGAATTTGACCCTGCTTTCCATAACGCCGTTATGCACATTGAAGATGACAGCTTAGGTGAAAATATAATTGCAGCAGAGCTCCAGAAGGGATATATGTACCGGGACAGCGTGGTAAGACACAGCATGGTACAGGTGGCAAACTAGAAAATTTAAATAGAAATTTATTCAGGAGGAAAAAACTATGGGTAAGATTATTGGTATTGACTTAGGTACGACAAATAGCTGCGTAGCAGTTATGGAAGGCGGAAAGCCGGTAGTAATTGCCAACGCAGAGGGCGTGAGAACGACTCCATCGATTGTAGCATTCACAAAGACAGGAGAAAGGCTGGTAGGCGAGCCGGCAAAGCGCCAGGCAGTAACCAACGCGGAGAGGACGATTTCTTCCATCAAGAGACATATGGGTACAGACTATAAGGTGGATATTGATGGAAAGAAATATACTCCCCAAGAGATTTCAGCCATGATCCTCCAGAAGCTGAAGGCAGATGCAGAAAGCTATCTGGGAGAAAAGGTAACAGAGGCAGTTATTACAGTTCCTGCTTATTTCAACGATGCACAGCGCCAGGCTACCAAGGACGCTGGAAAGATTGCAGGACTTGATGTAAAGCGTATTATCAATGAGCCGACTGCTGCAGCGCTGGCATATGGCCTTGATAATGAAAAAGAACAGAAAATCATGGTATATGACCTGGGGGGCGGTACTTTTGATGTTTCCATCATTGAAATCGGAGACGGTGTGATTGAAGTGCTTTCTACCAATGGCGATACCCGTCTGGGCGGCGATGATTTTGACAATGCGATCACCCAGTGGATGATTACGGAATTTAAAAATATGGAGGGGGTAGACCTTTCAGGAGAGAAGATGGCTCTTCAGAGGCTGAAAGAAGCAGCAGAAAAGGCAAAGAAGGAGTTGTCCTCTGCTACTACCACAAATATTAACCTTCCATTTATCACAGCAACCAGCGAGGGTCCGAAGCATTTGGATATGAATCTGACAAGGGCAAAATTTGATGAACTGACAAGGGATCTGATTGAAAGAACAGCGATTCCAGTACAGAATGCCTTAAAAGATGCCGGCCTTACCTCTTCTGAGCTGGGCAAAGTGCTTTTGGTGGGTGGTTCTACCCGTATGATCGCTGCTCAGGATAAAGTAAAGCAGCTTACAGGAAAAGAGCCTTCTAAGAGCCTGAACCCAGATGAATGCGTTGCCATTGGTGCAGCGATCCAGGGTGGTAAGCTGGCAGGCGATGCTGGCGCAGGCGATATCCTTCTGCTGGATGTAACCCCATTGTCCCTGTCCATTGAAACCATGGGAGGCGTTGCAACCAGACTGATCGAGAGGAATACTACGATTCCTACAAAGAAGAGCCAGATTTTCTCTACAGCAGCTGATAATCAGACTGCAGTTGACATCCATGTAGTGCAGGGTGAGAGACAGTTTGCGAGAGACAATAAGACATTAGGGCAGTTCCGTCTGGATGGTATTCCGCCAGCAAGAAGAGGCGTTCCTCAGATTGAGGTTACCTTTGATATTGATGCCAATGGCATTGTAAATGTTAGTGCAAAGGATTTGGGGACAGGAAAAGAGCAGCATATTACCATTACTTCTGGTTCCAATATGTCGGATGATGATATTGATAAGGCAGTACGGGAAGCTGCTGAATACGAGGCTCAGGATAAGAAGAGAAAAGAAGCTGTTGATACGAGAAATGAGGCAGATTCCATTGTGTTCCAGACCGAAAAGGCATTGGAGGAGGCTGGAGATAAGCTTTCAGAATCCGATAAGGCAGGTGTACAGGCAGATTTAAATGCACTGAAGGAAGCGGTAAATAAAGCTCCTGCTGAGGAGATGACTGATGCCCAGATAGATGAGATTAAGGCAGCAAAGGAAAAGCTGATGGCCAGCGCCCAGACTTTGTTTGCAAAGATGTATGAACAGGCTCAGGGAGCGCAAGGGGCCCAGGGAGCTGGTCCACAGGGACAGCCAGGCCCGGATTATGGCGATGACGTAGTAGACGGGGATTTCAAAGAGGTATAAGATGCCATATTAGTGGCACAGGATAAAAAACAGGAACCATCCTGCCGGAACTATATAGCCGGCAGAGTGGTTTTCTGCGCATAATCAATGAAAGGTAGACTGTTATGGCAGAAAGTAAGAGAGATTATTATGAAGTCCTGGGGGTTTCTAAGGATGCTGACGAAGCGGCCTTAAAAAAAGCTTACCGCGCTCTTGCAAAGAAGTATCATCCGGATGCCAATCCGGGAGATGAGGAAGCGGAAAAGAAATTTAAGGAAGCATCAGAGGCCTATACCATTTTGAGCGATCCGGAAAAGCGCCGTCAGTATGACCAGTTTGGCCATGCGGCATTTGACGGAGGTGCAGGAGGCGGAGGTTTCAGCGGCTTCGATTTTTCTGGCGCTGATATGGGGGACATATTCGGGGATATATTCAGTGATATCTTCGGCGGAGGCCGAAGGGGAGGTGCCCGTTCCACCGGACCAATGAGGGGGGCAAGTGTCAGAACCTCGGTCAGGGTTACATTTGAAGAAGCCGTATTCGGCTGTGAGAAGGAAATTGAAATCAATTATAAAGAAGAGTGCGAGGACTGCCACGGCACAGGTGCAAAGCCAGGGACTTCCCCGCAGACTTGTTCTAAGTGTAACGGCAAGGGTAAGATCATGTATACCCAGCAGTCATTTTTCGGAACGGTTCAAAATGTCCAGACCTGTCCAGAGTGTGGTGGAAGCGGTAAGGTAATCAAGGAAAAATGTTCCAAGTGCTATGGCTCCGGATATGTTGCTGCCAGAAAGAAATTTGCAGTTAATGTTCCGGCAGGCATCGATAACGGGCAGAGCATCCGCCTTGCAGGAGCAGGAGAGCCTGGAGTGAATGGAGGCGGAAGAGGAGATCTTCTGGTAGAGGTTGTAGTATCCAGCCATCCAATCTTTAAACGTCAGGATACCAGCATTTTCTCTACAGTGCCCATATCCTTTGCTAAAGCGGCTTTAGGCGGTCCGATCCGCATTCGTACTGTAGATGGAGAGGTAGAATATGAGGTAAAGGCAGGAACTCAGACAGACACAAGAGTGCGGCTCAGAGGAAAAGGAATTCCAACCCTGCGCAACAAAAATATCAGGGGTGACCACTATGTAACTCTAGTAGTACAGGTTCCAGAACGGCTTACGGAAGCTCAGAAGGAGGCTTTAAGGAAATTTGATGAAGCCATGGGCGGAAACGCCAGAGGAGAAGAAAAACCGAAGAAAAAAGGCTTTTTTAACAAATAGGATTCGAAGGCCAAAGGTGCTAAGAGTGGAAAAAAGATTCTGACATGTTGCTCAAGCCGGCGGTTTTGACATATGAATCTAATGATAGAAAAAAATCAGTAAAAGGCAGCTCCTATCCGGAAAAAAATAATGGATAGGGGCTGTTTGAGCTTTACAATTGGAAAGTGTTATGTGTATAATAAAAGAAAAAGCATAATAAGGAGTAAAAGACTGGCAGAAGAAACCTAACAAATTTTTTATATCATGAAGAAATGAAATTTACCATGATATAAAAGGTAAAAAGATATGTCTGGAAATACAGACAATCACCATCCATAATACAGGAGGAGAGTATGGCTGAACTGAAGACAAACATGTGTGAGTTCAGGAAACAGATGAACATCTCCCAAATGGAGCTGGGAAGGCTCGTAGGTGTAAGAAGGGAGACGATTGGGAATCTGGAAAATGGTAAGTACAATCCGTCTTTGAAATTGGCTATGGACATTGCTGAGGTTTTCGGAAAAAGGGTGGAAGAGGTTTTTTATTTCGAAGGAGAAGATGACATAAAGGAACGGCTGACAGCATGGAGAAAATCCAGAGAGAACGGAAAGCTTCCATCGAAGAAGATGACAAGAAATCGCGGAAAAAAACCGGAATTGTTAAAAACTCCGGGACATTTCAGCAGTGAAGACGGAGAGACCCTTATCAGAGAATGAACCTGTCTGCATTTGCAGACGCTATCATCATTTCCCAAGCCTTCCGTAAGGGAGATGAAAATATCAGGAAACAGGGATGTGCCTGAGGGAAGATATACTTATTTAAGAGGCTGCTGTAAAAGGAATCCATCATTTTGCAGCGGCTTCTTAGCGTCCCAATAGGAAAGGAAAGAGGAAAATTTATGATAAAATATTACTTTGCGCCTATGGAAGGAATTACGTGGCATGTATACCGCAACGCTCATTATCAGGTATTTCCAGGAATTGAGACGTATTATACCCCTTTTATTGTGCCTTCATCTAAGAGGGGAATACGCTCCAGAGAGCTGAGGGATGTTCTTCCAGAAAGCAATCCAAACCATATATCTGTGATTCCTCAGATCTTGACAAACAGGGCAGAAGATTTTCTGGAGACAGCTAGAAAGCTTCAGGATCTTGGATATGAAAAGGTAAATTTAAATCTGGGCTGTCCATCGGGAACAGTAGCGGCCAAAGGGAAGGGCTCCGGTTTTTTGGCAGACAGAGAAGGGCTTAACCGCTTTCTAGAGCAGGTTATCAGCGGTCTGGATATGAAGCTCTCCATAAAGACCAGAATCGGGGTAGAACATCCAGAAGAATTTCAAGAGCTTTTAAGGATCTATAATCAATATCCATTAGAAATGCTGATTATCCATCCTAGGGTACGGGCGGATTATTATAGAAACACACCGGATATGAAGGCCTTTGGGTATGGAATGAAAGAGAGCAGAAATCCGGTCTGCTATAATGGAGATATTACCTGCCGGAAAAATATTGCTGGGCTTATTGATTTGTTTCCCGAAATAGAGCATGTTATGATTGGAAGAGGCTTGATAGCTAACCCAGCCCTTGTGAGGGAGCTGACTGGGGGAATGAGGATTAGAAGAGAAGAGCTGAGGGAGTTCCATGACCTGGTTTATGATGGTTATAGACAGATTATTTTAGAAGACAGGAACGTTCTTTTCCGAATGAAGGAACTATGGGCCTATATGACAGCCTTATTTGAAGATAAAGGAAAATGTGGAAAGAAAATAAGGAAGTCGCAAAAGCTTTCTGCCTATGAAGCCTGTGTGGAAGAGCTTTTTTCCACCTGTTCTTTAAAAATACAGGACTGATGACATGGTTCTTAACAGATATCTTTGACATTTGAATGAGTTGACCTGGTAAAATGAATTGAATAGTCAGAAAATATAGAGAAAAACACGTTTAAAGATGGAGAAATATTGTATAAAAGTATAAACAATTGCAATAAATTAATACAATTATAAGAAAGACAAAAAACTGATAAAAAAATAGAAAAAAGCATTGACAAATAAGCGATAATCAGCTATACTAAACTTGTCAAAAGAAAGAGGAAAATAGAAAATGAAAAGAGTAAGATTAGACAAAAAATAAGGGAAAGAGGGTGAGTCCACCAGAAAGAGAAGCTTCGTTTCATTTACACATATTCGTAAGTGAAGCAAAAGGAAAGGCTCATGTACCGAAAGCAGAGAACCATTCAGAGATGAAAGATATGACAAAAGCCTATAGGAGATTATCACAGAAAGTATACATTTGATTATACGATGAGAACGTATAGTCAGATAGGACGTTCAGAGAAGATAACATATAGAAGAGATGGAAAGGAAGAGCAGAAGGTCATAGAGGTTTCGAAGCATCGGAGTGAGAAAGAAAATTTCATATAGAAAGCATTTCATACAGCAATAGGAAAAATTTAAAGAAAGGAAATTAGTCCAATGGATGAGATAGCTTAAAGCGGATATCGAAAATAAGTTGACGATTCGATATCCGCTTTTTATTATATTTAGGAAATTCTTTGGGATTTTCCGATATGATAACCCCCTTTATCGCACTGCGGCGGAAAGGGATGGCTTGCCAGACTCTCTATTCTTTCATAGGATGCATGGTTAGAGTCCCTCCAGATCAAAAGGAGGGGTATATTCTTCTTTGGCACTGCTTTTTTTCTGCATATACCCGTCAGCCAGACCAAGTTCAATGGCATAATCCACCACTTGATTATATTCATAAGAGGTAATTCTACGGTTCAACTCAGGATATTCCTTATTTTGGAAATAAGGAGTATATTGACTCATTAAACTAATATAATATCCTTTTTGCGGCAAATTGTTTTTTATCCAGAAGAGAATCTGTTTGGAATCCTCTTTTTGCCCAGGCAGGACCATATGGCGGATAATAAGCCCCCTTTTCATGAGCATACACCTGCCTTTTTCTCCAGAATATTCTTCAAAAACTGGAGGCCCCGCCTGTTCAGCCATAGCGGTGATAGCTCTTTTAGCTATTTCTGGATAGTTGGAAGCTCCAGAATAGGAGGCAGAAAGCTTCTGGCTGAAATATTTGAAGTCAGGCAGGTAAATATCAATATAATCCTTTAATGCATCTATGGTTTCCACCCGTTCATAGCCGCCACAGTTATAGACAACAGGAAGAAAAAGCCGGTTTCGTACCATGTCAAGGGCACGTAGGACAGAAGGCAGATATTGGGTGGCAGTAACAAGATTAATATTATGTGCACCCTCATCCTGAAGCCTGAGAAAAATATCTGCAAGCTGTCTTACGGATAATTCCTTTCCTGCATGTCCGCGGCTGATCTGATGATTTTGGCAGAAACAGCAGCCTAGAGTACAGCCGGAGAAAAAGATAGCTCCGCTTCCCCTTACTCCGCTGATACATGGCTCCTCCCACATATGAAGAGCAGCTCTGGCAGCTTTTAGAACAGAGGTGCAGCCGCAGTAGCCTAGCTGGGAGGGCTGAGACTGGGGTGAGCAGCTATCTTTTACCACGTACAGAAACTGATTGGAGGTCTCCTCTGGATGGGAGTGACCGATAGCCTCACCTTGCGTCCTGTCTATGCCGCACATACGTGGACAGAGACAACAGGATTGATAATTCATATTAGATAACCGCCCTTCCCTTCCACCGGCCGCTTTGATACCGTATGAAAAAACAGATAGCTCTTACGCACCAGTCCAGTACCATAGCCACCCAGATGCCAAATACTCCCATTCCAAAAAACTGCCCCAGGACATAGCTGAAAACAATCCTGCATATCCACATGGATACAATGGAAGAGAGCATACTAAAGCTAACATCGCCAGAAGCTCGCAGGGTGGCTGGAAGGGAGAAGGAAAAGGGCCAGATAATACAGGCACAGGCACTGTGGAAGAGCATAATTTTGGTAGTCACTGTTGTTGTTTCTGTAGAAAGGTTATAGGCCTTTAATACAATCGGCATACAGCCAAGAGTGATTCCTACGGTAATAAAGATACATATGTATACAAGAGTCAGAAGTTTTCTGGTATAATACTTTACCTGCTCATAGTCACCAGCACCGATGCATTGAGCAATTACTGTGGTAATGCCTAGGGAAATTGCCATTCCGGGCAGTACTTCAAAGGAAGCTAGGACGTTGCAGACAGCATTGGCTGCAATGGCATAGGTACCAAAGGAGGATACCAGGCTTAAGACAATGATCTTTCCTAACTGAAACATGCTGTTTTCTAGGCCGTTAGGGATGCCAATGTGAAGGATTTTTTTAATGGTTCCCCAGTGAAAACGAAAATGAAAGGATTTATTTACATGGAGAAGGAGTTTTTGATTACATAGGAGTATGGTGATCAAGATGGCAGCTGTCATACGGGACACAAGGGTAGGAATAGCGACTCCCTCTGTCCCGCGATGAAGACCATATATGAGAATTCCATTTCCTGATACATTGATAATATTCATGATGATGGATACCTTCATGGACACTTTGGAATTTCCCATAGAGCGGAAAATGGCGGCGCCGGCGTTATAGACAGCGATAAACGGAATAGAAGCTGATACAATCAACAGGTAAATATTGGCATGTCCCATAACATCCGCCTCAATCCTGCCGAATACCGTATGAAGGATAAAGCTTCTTCCCAGATACAGAAATACCATGATAATAAGAGAGGCAGCAGCGCTGAACCATACAAGCTGGTCTGCAGCTTCACAAGCCTTTTTTTCATTTTTCTGCCCCAGATACTGTCCGGCAACGACTGCACCTCCTGTGGCAAGAGCTGCAAAGATATTGATTAAAAGGAGCATAATATTGTCTACCAGAGAAACACCGGATACTGCAGCTTCTCCCACTGAGGCAATCATAATTGAATCAGCCATACCAACCAGGACAGCAAGCATCTGTTCGATGATTAGGGGAATAATGAGGGAAACGAGCATGGAATTAGTAAAAAGATAATGACTCCGGTCTTTTTTTGCTGCTGTTTTCACAAACAAGCCTCCTCTTTGGAAAAATTAACGAAATTATAACACATTATATACCGGAGCCATTGGGGAAACAAGAGGGAATGTTGGATTTTTTGAAAAGCATTTTAATACAAGGCTGGCAGATTGGCTCAGCTTATCCCTGCGTAATGTGCCAGCCATTATTGTAAACACATGTTAGTGGACAGAGCCCCCAGGGCCAGCAGCTCTGGGCAGGAAGGAATACAGGGTTTCATAGGATTCCAGTTCAGCTTCATCCTCAGGGAGAGACGGGATTAGGCCGGTACAGTCACCAGCAGAGCAGGATTTCATGCCGCTGTCTTCAAACTCTCTGTATTCTATGTGGTTATCTTCTTTTGTGGGATTGTTCTCCCCTGTTGGAGCTCCCTCCCATGCCGCGCTGTTTTTGGCAGGCGGATTATCTTTATTTGGATACTTGTTTTTTTCTGTTGTTTTCATCATGTACCTCTTTTCTTCCGCAGGCAGTTCCGGAGTTTTCATATCCGGATTTTACGTTTACAGCCTATAGTATGTGTTTGAAAAAGGAAATTATGAATGGCAGATTTTAAATGATTTAGTAAAATATTTATTCTTTGTTTATTGATTTATGGAAAGACTGACATTATAATGATATGGAATAGAATAGGGGTACTATTCAGATTGGAGAAACACATATGAATAATAATAACCAGAACAACAGCGGAAAACCTCCCAAGAACAGCGGGCAGACCATAACAATCCTAGTGGTTGCTGCAATCATTACATTTTTATCTGTGTATTTTATGAAAAATACACTTATGAAGTCTACGACAGAAGAGATTACTTACGATGCTTTTATTGCGGCAGCAGAGCAGGGAGAGATTGAATCCATAGAGGCAGGGAATAGTGAGCTTGCCATTTATCCAAAAAGTGATTCCAAAATATTTTCCCCATGGAAAAAATATTATACGATCCGAATGGAGAGCGATGACCAGCTGACAAAAAGGCTGGAGGAAAATAATATTACCATGCGCAGGGACCGGCAGAATAACAGCCTTCTTCTGGAGATTGCCAGTTCCCTTTTATGGTTTGGATTTATTGTATTCCTTATGAACCTTATGATGCGCCGTATGGGTGGAGGCGGCCTGATGGGGGTCGGAAAGAGCAATGCCAAGGTCTATGTCCAGAAGGAGACAGGAGTTACATTTAAGGATGTGGCAGGAGAAGATGAGGCCAAGGAGTCCTTGACTGAAATTGTAGATTTCCTCCATAATCCGGCAAAATATACAAAGATTGGCGCAAAGCTTCCTAAAGGAGCTTTGCTGGTAGGCCCTCCTGGAACCGGTAAAACTCTTTTGGCAAAGGCAGTGGCAGGAGAAGCGCATGTACCATTTTATTCCTTATCTGGTTCAGATTTTGTAGAGATGTTTGTAGGTGTAGGAGCTTCCCGTGTTCGCGATTTGTTTAAACAGGCCCAAGAATCTGCACCTTGTATTATCTTTATTGATGAAATTGATGCCATAGGAAAGAGCAGGGATTCCAGATTTGGCGGGGGAAATGATGAAAGGGAACAGACCTTAAATCAGCTTCTTTCAGAAATGGACGGGTTTGATTCCTCTAAAGGGCTGCTTGTTCTGGGGGCTACCAACCGTCCGGAAATCCTTGATCCAGCTCTGTTGCGTCCAGGACGTTTTGACAGGCGTGTGGTTGTAGATAAACCGGATTTAAAAGGCAGGGTTAATATTTTAAAGGTGCATTCCAAGGATGTGCTATTAGATGATACGGTAGATTTTGAAGAGATTGCATTGGCCACGTCAGGAGCCGTAGGAGCTGATCTGGCTAATATGATGAATGAGGCTGCGATTATGGCAGTGAAGAACGGAAGACAGGCTGTATCTCAGAAGGATTTATTTGAGGCAGTGGAGGTAGTTCTGGTAGGAAAGGAAAAGAAAGATCGAATCTTAAGCAAGGAGGAGAGAAGGATTGTTTCCTATCATGAGGTAGGCCATGCCCTGGTAAGTGCCCTTCAAAAGGATGCAGAGCCAGTGCAGAAGATTACCATTGTCCCACGTACTATGGGAGCATTAGGCTATGTGATGCAGGTGCCAGAAGAGGAAAAGTACTTAAATACAAAAAAGGAAATCCAGGCCATGCTGGTAGGCTATCTGGCAGGACGGGCAGCAGAGGAAATTGTATTTGATACAGTGACTACAGGGGCTGCTAATGATATTGAGCGGGCTACCAGAGTAGCCAGGGCCATGGTGACCCAATATGGAATGTCTGAGAAATTTGGATTGATGGGACTTGAAACTAAGGAAAATCAATATCTTACAGGCCGCACAGTCATGAATTGCGGCGATGCCACAGCCGCAGAGATCGATCAGGAGGTTATGAGGATCCTGAAAGAATCCTATGAGGAAGCGAAAAGGCTGCTGGGAGAAAACAGGGAAGTTATGGATAAGATTGCAGAGTTCCTGATTGAAAAGGAGACCATTACAGGCAAGGAATTTATGAAAATATTCCGTGAAGTCAAGGGCCTTCCAGAGCCAGAGGAAGAGAAGAAGGAAAGCCGGATAGAGGAAAAGAAACCCATAAAGGATGTTGAAGAGGACAGCAAAGAGATAGCAGAAGAAAACGGATCAGTATAGGCATTAGCCCGGTCAATCAATGGAAATGGATTGGCTGGGCTTTTCTATTGTACAGAGTTCGGGTTATTAATAGTGAAACAAGAAATGAATGTTTCAAATGAAACGTTTAGAAACGAAATAGAAACAGGAATTTTGAGGAAAGAATGAAACAGAAAATAAGAGAGACGACTATTTGGGAAATATGCACAGATATGAAATGGAAAAATTGTACAGAATATACAAAAAATAAGGTAAAAAATGGGTTGGCATACGATTTGCTTTTTTAATAGACATACAACAAGGGAAGGAGGTTTTTTTATGAAGAAAAAACCAGTATTAGGCATTATTCTGGGGGATGCAGCCGGTGTGGGTCCTGAAATTATTACAAAGCTGGCAGCAGAAAACTTCTTTGACGAGTACTGTCGCCCTGTTATTTTGGGTGATGCAAGAGTATTCGAAAGAGGCGCTGGAATCAATGGCCTGGACATCAAAACGCAAGTCATTGGAAACATTGACGAAGCTGCATGGGAGGACGGGATACCGCTGCTGGATCAAAAGGATCTGGATCCAGAAGACGCGCCTTTCGGCCAGCTTTCTATTGCGAGCGGAAAGGCATGTCTGAATCTGTTAAAGCTGGCTATTGAGCTTTTCCAAGCAGAGAAGATCGATGGATTCTGCTTTGGGCCGCTGAATAAAGCTGGGATGATTCAGGCAGGCTGTAAGTTTGAAAGTGAGCATCATTATATGGCTCATCTTCTCAACCATACAGATCCTTTCGGTGAAATCAATGTGGTGGACAATATGTGGACCACCAGGACGACCAGCCACATTCCGATTGCTAAGGTAAGCGAAAATCTGACTACAGAAAAAATAGTCAGAGCCATTATTCTTGCCAACACAACCCTGAAAAATACAGGGCTTGAAATCCCAAGGCTTGGTATTGCAGCGCTCAATCCTCATTGTGGTGAAAATGGTAAGTGCGGACGTGAGGAAATTGATGTGATTGAGCCAGCAATCAAAAAGGCACAGGAGATGGGAATCAATGCTACAGGACCATGGTCCTCAGACATCCTGTTCTATAAGGCTTTTAATGGTGAGTTTGATGGAGTTGTAACCATGTATCATGATCAGGGACAGATTGCATTGAAATTAAGGGGCTTCGAAAGAGGAATTACCATTGCAGGAGGCCTTCCGGTGCCGATCGCTACATGCGGTCATGGAACAGCCTATGACATTGCTGGAAAGGGAATTGTAAAGACAACGTCCTTTGAAAATGCAGTGAAGATGACTGCTACAATGGCAGCACATGTAAGAAATAAATAATTACAATATACATAGGTAAGAGGTGAATCGTGTGAATCTATTTGTATTAGTTGCTTCGTTCTTTATTTTACTGTTTTTGGGAATCCCCATCGCATATGCTCTGTGCATGTCATCCATTCTCTATATGGTGGTTTACTCAGACGTTCCGCTGATTATTATTGCTCAGCAGATGTTAAAGGGCGTTGACTCATTTACATTGATGGCTATTCCTTTTTTCGTAATTGCAGGAAGCCTGATGCAGAACGGTGGTATTGCAAGGCGTATGGTTAACTTTGCAAAGAGCTGTATTGGTTTTATTCCAGGCGGTCTTGCTGTTGTTTGTGTTGTAACAAGTATGATTTTTGCAGCCATGACTGGTGCAGGCGCAGCTACTACAGCAGCCGTAGGCGGCATTATGATTCCTTTCATGAGAGATGAGGGCTATGATGCAGATTATGCCAGTGCAGTACAGGCTGTAGGCGGTGTGTTTGGCCCGTTGATTCCGCCGAGCGTACTGATGGTTCTCTATGGAGTGGCATCCGGAGAGTCAGTAGGTGATATGCTTTTGGCTGGCCTTTTGCCAGGTCTGTTCCTGGGAGTACTCGTAATTGCAGTAGTTTTGCTTCAATGTATTAAAAAGGGTTATAAGGGTTCAGGCTCTTTTGTATTCAAGGATGTGTGCAGCTCTGGTATCAAAGCAATCTGGGCAATGCTTGCTCCAGTTATTATTCTAGGGGGCATTTATTCCGGCCTGTTTACACCGACAGAGGCCTCTGCTGTATGCTGTTTCTATTGCCTGTTCATCGGTATTTTTGTTTATCGTGAGATTAAGCCAAAGGAAATCGGCTCCATTGTATACAGTGGCGTAAAGAGTGCGGGCAGCATCATGTTCATCGTTGGTGCAACCCAGGTATTTGGCTGGGTTATTACAAGGGAGGGGATTCCCCAGATGGTTGCAGAGATGTTTACAAGCTCTATCAGCAGTCCCCTGGTATTCCTCCTTTCCGTATGCTTGATCCTGTTGATTGCAGGCTGCTTTATTGACGCAGTTCCGGCGCTTCTGATCTTTGCCCCGATTTTCTGCCCTACAGCTCTTGCATATGGCATCAATATGGTTCATTTCGGCGTAGTTATGGTCGTTGTCCTTTGTGTAGGCCTTGTTACCCCGCCTGTAGGAATCAACCTATTCGTAGCTTCTTCAGTGGGAGGAGAGCCTATCCATAAGATTATTCCTCATCTGCCGAAGCTGATTCTGACAATTCTGGTAGGAGCCTTGATTATCGTGCTGGTACCGGCAATGTCTACAGCTCTTCCAGGCCTTCTGAAGTAAGCCTTCATGGGCATGAGGAGTATACAGTCATAAATAGAAAGTATCCCGGCGCATTTGGAATACCTGAACTCAGTTTTCTGCTGCGCAGAAAAGGGTACTTTCACAGTTAAGGAAGAAACAGAAAAAAGAGAAAAAGTAAAAAAATATTGAAAAAGGTATAGGAAAGTAAAAAGAAATCACAAACATAAGGGCCGGCGGGTCATCAATACATTATATACGTATTAAAAGGGAAGAAAAGGAGAAAAACTATGAAAAACATGAAGAAATTTTTGGCATTAGGATTGACATTTGCTATGGCTGCAAGCCTTGCAGCATGTGGCGGCAGTTCCAAGAGCAGTTCTGATTCTGCACAGGCAAGCGGCAGCGCTGCAAAGTCAGGTGGCGGCGATAATATTAAGTTAAGCCTTTTTGCAGGTTCTATTCCAGAAAATACGCCAACTGGCGGCGCTTTAAAGGTTATGGCTGATTATATCAATGAGAACTCTGACGGAACTCTGACTGCAACTGCATTCTATGATACAGCTCTTGGAGATGCAACTAGTATGGTACAGGGGCTTCAGCAGGGTACGGTTGATATCGGCGTATCCGGTACTGCTTATTTCTCAGGTCTGGTTCCAGAGGTAGAAGTATTCCAGCTTCCATTCCTGTTTTCTGATCTGGAACAGGCAAGAGCAGCAGTAGAAGGTCCAGCAAAGGATGCAATTTTTGAGAAGCTGTCCCAGTCTGGCATCATTGGACTTGCTTTCTGGGAGAACGGCTTCCGTGAGCTGAGCAACAATGTAAGGCCGATCAAGACTCCAGATGATATGCAGGGAATTAAAATGAGAACTCTTCCAGCAGAGGTACAGGTAAAGACATGGGAGGCTATGGGCGCTCTGCCTGCAACCATCGATGCTTCTGAGCTTTATACTGCTCTTCAGCAGGGCACTGTAAGCGCACAGGATAACCCTCTGCATGAGATTGCTTCTCGTAAGTTCTATGAAGTACAGCCATATATCACTTTAACTGACGCTGTATATACTCCATTCTTAATGGCAATGAGCGAGACTACTTGGAATAAGTTATCTGATGCTCAGAAGGAAGTAATTATGGAAGCTGCAAAGGTTGGTAAGGAAGAGCAGTTAAGGCTGACAGATGAAGCTCAGGCAAGTGCAAAACAGACTCTGATTGACAATGGCTGTACCATTGAAGAAGCACCAGATAAGGAAGCTTTCAAAGAAAAGGCTATGCCTACATGGTCCCTGTTTACCGATCAGTATGGTACAGAGCTGGTTGATATGATCCAGAAGAATCAGTAAAACAAAAAGAATCAGTAAAGCAAAGAAATACACTATCATACAGGATGGTAGAAAATAGTACAGAATTACAAAGGCCTGGTATGAAAATACAAAGGCTGATATGGAATAATAGCAAAAACAAGAAAATAGCAAGGAGGCGTTTGGTTTTGAGACGTATTGTGGACTTAACCCTGCCAATCGAAGAGCATTGGCGTTATGGAATTCATTTTTCCCTTGTAAAAAGCCACGAGAACGGAGATCCATTCCAGATTACAGGATATCCCCTCCAGTCCCATTGGTTTACGCACATTGATTTTCCCCGCCACTTTGATCCTCAGGGATTGACATCAGATGATTATCCGATTAGTGATTATGCAATCACAGACTGCCTTGTTTTGGATTTGACAGATGTGCCAGAGAATACAGGCATTACAGCAGAGATGCTGGAAAAGGCAAATGAGCCTTTTAAGGATAAGCATTATGACAGCATTCTGATTCGTACAGACAGAGCAAATAAGGTAAGCTGGAAGACAAAGGACTTCTGGGATAATTCCCAGTGGGTAACAGAAGAAGGCGGAATTTGGATTAAAAATTATGCTCCAAAGATCGTAGGCTATGACTTCCCGCAGGATTATGTAATCCGTATCAGGGATCCAAAGCCAGGACAGGATATGCGTCAGCCGGTACATGACCATGTGCTTGTGGAAGGAAAAATCCTTCAGATTGAATATATGACGAATCTTTGGGAAATCAAATCTCCTACCTGCCAGCTGGTTGCCCTGCCGATTAATACGCAGCATTCTGATGGAGGCACGATCAGGGTAATTGCAGTTGTAGAAGAGTAAAGAGGTGTATGGCATGAAAAATGTAATGGACAAACTGATTAAGGTTCTGGAAATTATTTTCGGATATGTAGGCGTTGTTATGATCGTTGTGGAAACGTATGCTGTGTTCGGGAGAAACGTTTTGAAGATTGCAACGCCGTGGACAGATGAATTCCTGAAGCTGTTATTTATCTGGAGTATTTTCGTATGCTCTGCTTTAGCTTTTTATTCGGATGACTTAATCTGCCTAACCCTTGTGGAGGACAGTGCAAAGGTAAAAAATACACCGCCAGCTTATGGCACTCTGAAGGTGATCCAGTATCTTTCTGGACTTGGAGTCAGCGCTTTCCTGGCAAAATACCTTTGTACCATCGTGGCAACACAGATGAAGACAGGTGAGGCTACTACCGTTATGAAATACCCTCTGTGGCTCATCAATATGGGACTTCTAGTTGGTATGATCCTTACGGTTATCTTCGGTATTTTGAAGCTGATTGAGTGTAAAAAATATTATGTGAAAGCGCAATAAAGATTAAGAGAGGGCTGCTGTCCCTGCTGAATGATTTAGCAGGGGCGCAGCCTTCTTTTTTTGTTTCCTGTGAAAGTATCCTTTTTCACACAGGGGAAAACTGAGTTCAGGTATTTCAAAAGCGCCGAATACTTTCATTCACCGTAGTACGCTGACTACGCACAGGAAGGCTCATAGAATTCGGGCATCAAAAGAATCAGTTTTGGGATTGCTTTTGAAAGAAGAGGCATTTATAATTGGGGCAGCCTCAGTGGACAAGGAGATAAAAGTTCGAAAGTAGTTTAGGAAATGAAAGGAGATATTATGATAGATTTAACTGGGTGTATTGCGTTGCCGCTGTTGAAGAAAAGTGCATTTACTGGAAGCTATAAGGGAATGCGGTACCGGTTGAAAAAGGAGATGCTGGCAGCAGCGGATGGAGATAGAGAGAGGGAATGGATCAGAGCTGTGATCTGGCCGGAACCTTATGCATTTTCTGCAACGCCAGAGGAGCAGAAGGAGTGGACAGATTTTGAGTTTAGCGACAGAGGGCTTTTGGAAGCTGTGGAATGGCTGAACCGAATGTATGAGGAAAAATGGCTGGAAGGGGGCTGAGCGTGTGTAAAGCGATAGCCTCTTTTTTTAGAAACTGGAATCGGATTTTTTATAGACAATTGCCGCTGTACTATTTTGTATGGATGGGACAGCATTTCCAGGCTGGTTCGGCTATAGCCGACTCAGAGGGAAAGGATGAAAAGCCAGGCTTGCTTCCTGTTTTTCCTTATGATATAATGTCACCAATTGGAGCGCAGCATATGAGTTGCATAAGCCTTAGCGAAGCTTCATTATGATATAATTAAGACCTAAAACATGTCTTTAAAGGAGGAGGAAAAAGAGTATGAACCGCGATGACATTATTATCATTCACGGAACCGATTATAAAGAGATGGCGAAAAAAGTCCTGGATAGGGCAGATGTTGCTTCTGACATCGGGGATTTGAATAAGAAGATTGCATTAAAGCCTAATCTGGTAGTGGCAAGAGATCCATCTGGCGGGGCCACGACCCATAAGGAGCTTTTAGCAGGAGTGATTGAGTATCTTCAGGAGCATGGCTTTAAAAATATTACCATTATGGAGGGGTCCTGGGTAGGAGATAATACCAGGTCTGCTTTTACGGCTGCAGGTTACCGTCAGGTTTCAGACAGATACAATGTGCCTTTGGTTGATCTCCAGAAGGACAGCTACAGTGAGTATGAGGCAAAGGGCATGAAAATCTGTATCTGTGATAAGGCCATGGAAGTGGATTATATGATCAATATGCCGGTTCTTAAGGGACACTGCCAGACTACGATTACCTGTGCGCTTAAAAATAACAAGGGAGTTATGCCGAATAAAGAGAAGCGCCGTTTCCATACCATGGGTCTGCATAAGCCGATTGCCCATTTAAATACAGTGTGCCGGAATGATTTTATCCTTGTAGACAATATTTGCGGGGATCTGGATTTTGAAGAGGGAGGCAATCCGGTTACCATGAACCGTGTTCTTGGCTTTAAAGATCCGGTGCTGTGCGACAGCTATGTATGCGATTGTATGGGATATACAGTAGAGGAGATCCCATATATCCGCATGGCTGCAGACTTAGGCGTTGGGAGTACAGATACTGCCCATGCAAACTTTATTTATCTGAATGAAGCCAGATCAGAGGGAAAATTCCGTATGAGCCACAGAGTGCAGAATCTGGCTAAGTTTACTGATGCAAAGGATGCATGCAGTGCCTGCTATGGCTCTCTGATCTATGCGCTTGATCGTCTGAATGACAGTGGAAAGCTTCGGGGAAAGAAAGATAAAATATGTATTGGGCAGGCCTATAAAGGCCAGACTGGTGAAATCGGCATTGGGCAGTGTACCTGCGGCTTTCAGAAGTTTTTGAAAGGATGTCCGCCAAAGGCGATTGATATTGTGGATTTTTTGGAAACGGAATGGAAGTAGCTGCAGCCATTCTTATATGCTGGTTGTGCGTGAGAGCAGCGTACTGGTATGAAAGAACGAATCTGGCCCGTTTGGCATAGCCGAACTCAGCTTTTCACTGAGTGGAAGAGGGCAAGGGCGCTTTTCACAATCCCCCTAGCCTTGCGTTGCAGATATCATCATTAAATGAGGTGTGAGGTACTGTGAGCCTTCGGCGGATGCACACAGAATGCAAAAAGGCATTCTGGGGCTGCAGGGACAGCGCAGTGAGTGTCCAGCCCTGCCACGAGGATTCGAGATTTTCCAGCACCCGCGTATCATAGGATACATAGCTAGGCAGTAGGCTGCATGGCTATCCATACTATGAAAGGCTTTGGACTTTCATAGTAAAATCTGGTAAAATCACGTAAAAACCCCTTTACTAGAAATAAGTTTATGTTATAATAGACTAAGACCGTCTTTACGCTGTTTTAGCCTGAAAGATGGAATAGAAAATGAGCTGCAGGTGCCAGCCTGCAAGGACATTAGGAGGAAACTACTTATGGCAAAATGGGTTTATTTGTTCAAAGAAGGCAATGCCGACATGAGAAACCTCTTAGGCGGAAAAGGTGCTAACTTAGCTGAGATGACTAATTTAGGCATGCCGATTCCCCAGGGATTTACTGTAACAACAGAAGCTTGTACTGATTATTACACCAGCGGAAAGAAGATCACAGATGAGATTCAGGGACAGATTTTTGACGCTCTGACAGAGCTGGAGAAGATTCAGGGTAAGAAGTTCGGCGATACCGAAGATCCGTTGCTGGTATCTGTTCGTTCCGGCGCAAGGGCATCTATGCCTGGTATGATGGATACAATTCTGAACTTGGGCTTAAATGATGTTGCTGTAGAGGGATTTGCAAAGAAGACAGGCAACCCAAGATTCGCATATGATTCCTACAGAAGATTTATTCAGATGTTCTCCGATGTAGTTATGGAGATTCCGAAATCTCATTTTGAGAGAATTCTTGACGAAGAGAAAGAATCCAGAGGTGCAAAATACGATACCGATTTAACTGCTGATGATTTAAAGGATATTATCAATAAGTTTAAGGGAATCTATAAAGATGCTATGGGAGCAGAGTTCCCACAGGATCCAAAGGTTCAGTTGATGGAAGCTGTTAAGGCTGTATTCCGTTCATGGGACAACCCGCGTGCCATTGTATACCGTCGTATGAATGATATTCCAGGCGACTGGGGTACTGCTGTAAACGTACAAGCTATGGTATTCGGCAATATGGGCAATACATCTGGTACTGGTGTTGCATTTACACGTAACCCATCTACTGGTGAGAAGGGTATCTATGGTGAGTACCTGATTAACGCACAGGGCGAAGACGTGGTTGCAGGTGTACGTACACCTCAGCCAATTAAAAAGCTGGAAGAGGATATGCCTGAGTGCTATGCTCAGTTTATGGAATTGGCTATGAAGTTGGAGAACCATTACCGCGACATGCAGGATATGGAGTTCACCATTCAGGAAGGAAAGCTGTACTTCTTACAGACACGTAACGGCAAGAGGACAGCTCAGGCTGCCATCCAGATTGCTTGTGATCTGGTAGACGAAGGCATGATTACTCCAGAAGAGGCTGTTTGCCGTATTGAGGCTAAGTCCCTGGATCAGCTGCTTCATCCTACCTTTGATGCCGCTGCATTAAAGGCTGGTGAGGTGATTGGTTCTGCTCTTCCTGCATCTCCTGGTGCAGCAGCAGGTAAGGTATACTTTACTGCTGATGAGGCAAAAGAAGCTCATGAGAAGGGTGAAAGAGTTATTTTGGTTCGTCTTGAGACATCTCCAGAGGATATTGAAGGTATGCATGCTTCCGAAGGTATCCTTACTGTACGCGGTGGTATGACAAGCCATGCAGCAGTAGTTGCACGTGGTATGGGAACCTGCTGTGTATCCGGCTGTGGGGATATTAAGATCAATGAAGAGGCTAAGACATTTGAACTTGGCGGATATAAGTTCGTAGAGGGAGACTATATTTCCTTAGATGGTACGACAGGTAAGATTTACAAGGGAGACATCCAGACTGTAGAAGCTTCTGTAAGCGGCAATTTCGGCCGTATCATGGGATGGGCTGATGAGTTCCGTAAGCTTCAGGTACGTACCAATGCAGATACACCAGCAGATACACAGAATGCTGTGAAACTGGGTGCAGAGGGTATTGGCCTTTGCCGTACTGAGCATATGTTCTTCGGCGAGGATAGAATTCCGAAATTCAGAAGAATGATTCTTTCTGATACAGTAGAAGCAAGAGAAGAAGCTTTAAGGCCGATTGGCGAGTTCCAGAAAGCTGACTTTAAGGCTATGTACAAGGCTCTGGAAGGCAGACCAATGACTGTTCGCTACCTGGATCCGCCTCTGCATGAGTTTGTTCCTACAGAGGAAGAGGATATTAAGGCACTGGCAGACGATATGGGTCTGACTGTAGAGGAAGTTAAGGCAAAATGCGATGCACTTCATGAGTTCAACCCGATGATGGGCCATCGTGGCTGCCGTCTTGCAGTAACCTATCCGGAGATTGCAAAGATGCAGACAAGAGCCGTTATGGAAGCTGCTATTGAAGTGAAGGCAGAGTGTGGATATGACATTGTTCCAGAAATTATGATTCCATTAGTAGGCGAGAAGAAAGAGTTAAAATATGTTAAGGACGTTGTGGTAGAGGTTGCAGAGCAGGTGAAGAAAGAAAAGGGCTCTGATATGAAATACCATATCGGTACTATGATTGAGATTCCACGTGCTGCATTAACTGCAGATCAGGTTGCTGAAGAAGCAGAATTCTTCTCCTTCGGAACCAATGACCTGACACAGATGACATTCGGCTTCTCCCGTGATGATGCAGGCAAATTCCTGGATTCCTACTACAAAGCTAAAATCTATGAGTCCGATCCATTTGCAAGATTGGATCAGACAGGTGTAGGCCAGCTGGTTAAGATGGCTGCAGAAAAGGGACGTGCTACAAGGCCTGATATTAAGTTAGGTATCTGTGGCGAACACGGCGGCGATCCGTCTTCCGTAGAGTTCTGCCATAAGGTAGGCTTAAGCTATGTATCCTGTTCCCCATTCCGTGTACCGATCGCACGTCTGGCAGCAGCACAGGCGGCGATTAACAGTAAGTAATGCACTGGAAGATGAGTAAATAGTAGTTTGATTATTTACAGGTATGCACAATAGAAAGCATGCTTTGCCAACTTTCTATTGTCATGAATAAAGAAAAGTCCTCTGTTACTTTATAAAAAAAGTAGCAGGGGACTTTTTTGTGTGTAATAAAATAGGTGAGTTCTGAGTGTCAGTGGGATGTGTTGAGATAAAAACCATAGATAGTATTTGTGATAAATATAGGGAGCAGAGCCAGCAGATGGTTTTGCTCCTGTTTTTTTATGATTCGGAAAGGAGCGCATATGTATTCAGACAGACAAACGGAGTTAAGCGTGTTTTTACAACAACTGCAACAATCAGCAGAGGAAAAGACAGGAGAAAGGGGTATCGTTCATTCAGTGATAAAGGCAGACGGAGAGAAAATTATCGAGATTGTCATGGGAGAGGACCCACTGTTTGCTCCAGTGGTATGTGTGGAAGCATCGGATTTTAATCAATCAATAACGATTCATTTTATGTTCAGATAGGAAGAAGATACATTGACTATGTTCTCGAAACCGGAGATATGCCGGGAATAGATGCCAGTGATCTGTTAAAGCTGATGGCCCCCAAAATGACGAAAAAGAAGGAGTTGGAGCAGCAGATCATAGAACTTGAAAAAGAAATAAAAAATAAATCTGTTCTCAGAGAGAAGCAGCAGACAGAGGAAACATATCTTGCAGAAAAAGCAAAGCTGGATAAAGCGCTGGCAATGGAACTTATGTCTCAGACCGAATATGAGGTAAAGCTTTCCATAGCGAAAAAGAAATATGATAATTTTGAGGAAATCCGCAAAGTACAGCAACTGGCGGATATGAACTTTATCACAAAGGAAGAGAAAGAGGCTAAGATCAAAGAATTGACAGAGTAAAGTACATACAGCAGTATGATGAGAGAACTGTTCCGTTGGGGCAGTTCTTTTATCATATGGCAGAAGAATATAAATTATCTGATAGAAATTTGTATTGCGGGATATGATATCTGATGTTATTATAAATAATAAGCAGAAAGGCAGGTGGAAGTATGTCTATGATTGGTTATTATGACGGAACGGCAGTTCAGGTAAAAGAGCCATTACAAATGAATCAAAAGGTTATTGTGATTCCGATAGAAAACGATACAGATTTAGGAGAGTCAGCCGCAGGAGGACTTCATAAGTATGCGAATCCTTCTTTAATTGAACAGGAAAAGGATGCGTGGAGAAAGGCGGCGGTTAAAAAACATGCAGGGGAATAATTGTATACTTGATGCAAATGCAGTGCTGAGATTTTTGCTACAGGATAATGAAGAGCAGTTTCGGCAGATAAAAGCAATCATTCGAGGAAAAAACTGTTATGTAACGTTAGAGGTATTGGCAGAAGTCTGTTATGTATTGGAAGGTGTATATCAGGTTGCGAGGGAAGATATTGCAGGTAATTTCCGTAAATTAATTAATGATGTGAGTATTCTTAATGTGGATATATTACTTCGTGGGTTAGAAATATTTGACAGAATACCTAAACTTGATTTTGTGGATTGTCTTTTATATGGATATAAATGGGAAAAGGGTATTGATATTGTTACTTTTGATAAGAAGCTGCAAAGACGTTTAGGTGAAGTATTTCTGTAATGTTTGAGGAGGCGCTAAGTTATGTGCTATCTCATAGCGAAAGAATTTGATAAAAAAGGCTGTATTGCGATAAAGACTAGATATGGCAAAGCATTGGCGGACTTTACCGAAAAGTTACAAAAGCAGATAGGAGAGAACGGTGTGCAGTTGGTTACAATCAGCCGCCCCAGTGCTTATGGAGAATATGAACCTTATGAAATTATGGAAAGTAAGGAAAAGTTTCAGGAACGTGTTCTGAGCCTGTAGAAAAGGATAATGATGGAAAAACCTGTTTTGAGTCCAAATTTTACGATAGAGGATATTCATAAACTTAGGGAATATAATTATGAAATGACAAAGCATATGACAGATGAAGAACGGATGGATTACTACAACAAGAGAGGAAGAGAAGTTCGGAAAAAATTAGAGAAAATGAAAGCCTTATAATCATTTCAATACTACAGAATAAATTAGCAGTATACGGTATCTCACTGACCGCGATATACCGCACAGGCGGCTATAAACAATGTAGAAAAAAGAATATAAGCCAGTCTATTTTGGAACTTTTGTGGTGACTCGTGAAGATGTGCAGAAATATATGTCACATCACCCACAGTATACAAAAGCCGATAGATTCAAAGACATAGTGCTTAAAGTCTATATATAAGTCGAAAGGGAAGTGAGAGATTACTTCCCTTTTGCGTATCTATTGAGGACTAAATCAGTGAAACATTAAGTTTTATTGATTTAGTCCTTTTTTGCGTTTATGGTTGTTTATTTCAATTTTTGATCATAAATATATGTTACTCCGGCTCTTGTCAGTGGTTTGTTTCCGAGATTAGTAAACAAATGGTTACGGTTATATGCAGGCGAACACAATCCCGCCCCTTCCATGTACTGTTTGAGTAATTCCCCTGTTGGCTTCATCACGGGAACAATACGGCTTTTGCCGCCTTTGCCTGTTAGTATGATGGTAACAGTATCATTCAGGGCAATATCACAAACTTTTAAATCTATGAGTTCCTGAACCCTTGTCCCGGTATCATACAAAAGAGACAACAAAACAGCATCCCGCTTCCCTTGAGCAGTCGTTCTGTCAGGTTGTTCCAGCAACCTTGTGATACTGTCCAGTGGAAGATATATAAGCGGCGGTTTGTCCGTTTTTTTCATAGGAATGGCTAGGATTTTCTGGCTTTGCTGCATATACTGTGGTTCTTCTGCCATTAAAAAGCTAAAGAATGAGTGGATAGCAGCAAGCCGCTGGTTTCTTGTGGCAGCTTTCAGTTACGTTCCTCTTCAAGCCATTGTAGAAAGCGAAGGATCAGTTCTCTGTCCGCTTTTGTAACCGTTAGTTTTTCTGGAGGAAGATTCTCCCAGTCTCTGCAGTACCTTAAAAATAAAGAGAATGAATCCCTGTATGCCAGTTGGGTATTACGTTTACTGCCGACCTGACTTGGGAGATACACTGACAGGAACTGAGTCAGATATCGGGCGAAATCAGTTTCCTTCATAGCATACCTCCAGAATAACATATGTACATGACCTTTCCGCTTTCTCCATCAAATCCGGATAAACTGCTGCTGTCAGGTGTGGGAAAGAAAAAGTCACTGTCTTTTTCCCGCCAGATTTTATCTGCGTAGGATATACACGCTTCTTTCACGAAATCTGATAAAGGGATATATTGGCCGCGATCCGTTTTTGCTTCACGGATTGTAAGAATCCTCTCTTCGAGGTTTACATCCTTGCAGCGAAGTCCTGCAATTGATTACCGGCAATGCCAGATGCATGTTTCTTGCAGCCTCCCATGGTTCTGTTTCATCTGCGGCTTTGATTACAGAAGTTATCTGTTCGTGTGTAAATATATAAGGTACAAATGAATTACGACTCAATCCTTTTACTTCCGGCACGATATAAGCATCATATAAAAAAGAAATGGAGGTAGAGAGAAATGGGAAAGTATGAAAATCTGGCAAAGGAAATTGTCGGAAATATTGGAGGAAAGGAGAATGTGATAAGCCTGACCCACTGTGTTACCAAAGCGTATAAGATAGAACCTCTGGTAACGATTACACATTTTGACTGTCTAATGGATCTGGTGAAAGAATACAGTGGATGGCGGAACCGAAAGATGCTGACGTTTTATGAACGGCTCTGCCGTACATTGTTCACCAGATATAAGGAATATGTGCATTACTGGATTACCTTTAATGAAATCAATATGATTCTCCATGCTCCTTTTATGGCAGCAGGAATCTGTTTTGAAGATGGAGAGAATGAAAAACAGATCATGTACCACAGGCGGCGCATCATGAGTTGTTGGCAAGTGCCATCGCTGTAAAGTCGGCAAAAGAGATTAATCCGGAGAACCAGGTTGGCTGTATGCTGGCAGCAGGCTGGAGGATATATGGGCAGGAGTGGAAATGGACCGGAAGAGCTATCTGTTTATTGACGTACAGGCATATGGGGTTTATCCGGCATATGGCTTGAGGATGATGGAACGCGAGGGAGTAATGCTCAAGATGGAGGATAGAGATCTGGAATTGCTGCGGGATAACACCGTGGATTTTATTTCCTTCTCATATTATAATTCCATGTGTGCCAGTGCAGATCCGGATTTAAATGCTAAGATTAAGGAAAATATTTTTGATTCGTTGGAAAATCCCTATCTGCCTTCCTGTGAATGGGGATGGCAGATCGCTCCTCTTGGATTGCGTATTACCTTGAATGTTTTGTATGATCGATATCGTAAACCGTTGTTTGTTTCAGAAAACGGCCTGGGTGCCGTAGATGTTCCGGACAAGAACGGGTATGTGGAAGATGATTATCGAATTGATTATATGAGAGCACATATTCGGGAAATGAAGAAGGCAGTGGATGAGGATGGAGTGGATCTGATGGGATACACCTCCTGGGGGTGTATTGATCTGGTGAGCGCCTCGTCTGGCGAGATGTCATAGTCTGTTTCCGGATACTACGCCAGGTGCGAGAATTTATTGGTTCTGGATTTTAGCGGTTTCAATTTTGTGGCATCCAGTTCAAAGAGCACGGCGTCCACAAAGGTATCATTCATCCAGGGATATATATAAACTTCCTGCAGCCCGCAGCGGACCGCAAGATATTTCTGGATATTTATGATCGGGTTCTGCGCTTTCTGGTTGACCGCTTCTGTGAAGGATCAGATCATTTGACAGGTTTTTTCCAAGACGTTTTGCCGGCCGCTTAAGGCTGACATCAATTTCTGACCGGTCAGGTTTCTTTGCATACTGGTCACAGTATCCGGTTACTTTCATTTCTGGATACAATGTCTTAAAAGATTGCATAGTAAGAGCCAGCGCCTGCTCTATCAGTCACTTTGCAAGGATCCGCTACCCACTCCGTGTACTTTTGCATGCATAAAAAAAGACAAGGCAGCTGCAAAAACAACTGTCTTGTCTGGCTTACTACCCTCTGAAGGCTGTAAAGAACAAAACCTCCGACATACAACCTAATGTTATACCATCTGTTTAAAAAATATCAAGGAGAAGTTTTAAAAATTTTGCTGCTATATTGGCTTGACAAACAGCGCTGTTTTTAATAATATAGTTATTACTAGCTCGGAGGGTATATTGCTCAGGGAAGTAATGTGCTGGATAAGGCGCAGATTGAAAGATCTGTTCTTTATCCGGCTTTTTTACTTTAGGGAAGCGGAGGGAAATTGTGGGGAAGAGAACGTTATGGGTCTGCTGATGGAAAAACGGAAGAATAGAGTGTATGTTGCGAAAAATGAAAAAGGAAAATAGTAAGTGTGCAAAAATGTATAAACATCACGAAGAATCATTACAGATCATGACGGGATATTACCGTGAATAGAAAGGAGTGATTGACCTTATCTTCAGCGGAAGCGTGTTGAAAGGGATGGAACGGGCAGATTCTGATCTGGACGGAATGGCAGTGGTGGAAATTCCTGAGCTGGTTATGAACATTGGGGCTTTTCAGGAAGTGGAAAGGTCCGATAAAATGTTATTATTTTACAATGCCTTCATGTTGAATTATGGATATTTCCGGAAGGCTTGCAAGGCAGACGGATACATGAAGATCCGTGTGGCGGGTGGAATCATATATTGCATATACTGGCTGATATTGAAGGAGAACAAAATTCTGTTTCCCTGCAACCGCAGATTGGAGCAGTATGTAGGACAATGTGAAAATAAGCCGGAGAAAATAGTGGAGAAGTGCAGGACATTTTACGAATCAATGCATAATGGCCTGTTAGAAGATATTATAAACAGTTACCATGCATGGACAAAATGGAAGCATAATTCTGAGATAAGGTGGTCAGCGGGCGCTGTCAACTGGATTTTGAAAAATGGTGGTAATGTGGTCTGTTCCTCATTCCGTGGAAAGTAACAATATATAGACAGCTGAAGCGCAAAAGGAGGGATTATTTATATGGGAAGTTATATTATAAAACACTGTTCCTTAGAACATATTCAAGAATACGGGGAAATATATGCAAAAGCATTTTCCGGAGAACCCTGGAATGACTGTTGGAAAATCGAAGATGCAATACTCCATGTAAGCGAAATTTTAGAATCAAAACAGTCTTATGGATTGGAGTGCTTGTCGGAGGGCAAGGTAGCGGGGTTCATTTTGGGCAGTACGATGCTGTTTCATTACGGAAGAGTTTTTGAGATCAATGACCTTGCAGTTTTGCCGGATTACCAGAGAAAGGGCATTGCAACGGAATTGTTGGAACGCTGTCTTGCGGATATGAAAGAACGCGGGATAAAAGGCGTAAACCTGATCACCGCAAATGAGGGCATGCTTCAGGGGTTTTATGGAAAGCATGGGTTTGAAATGGAAGACAGGGTTATTTTAATGGGAAGGAAAATTGAATAATTCTGCTTTTTATATAATGAAGGCAGCTTGCTCGGAGGGTATATTGCTCGGTGGAAGTGATATGCTGGATAAGGCACAGATTGAAAAGTCTGTTCTTTATCCAGCTTTTTTGCTTTTGGAAAGCATTTTGGGAAGTAAAAAGAGATCAGAGGAGGAAGGAAACGATATGGATCTGCTTACAAGTAAAATCAAACCAATGTATTTTAAGTATCTGGCCACGGCATTCGGAAGCGCGCTGATTTCGTCCATTTACGGTGTGGTGGATATGGCGATGGTCGGACAGTATCAGGGGCCGGAAGGCACGGCAGCGCTGGCTGTGGTTGCTCCTGTCTGGAATATCATATACAGCCTTGGGCTGCTTATGGGAATCGGAGGTTCTGTGCTTTTTACTACATTGCGCGGAGAATCTGAACAGAATCAGAAAAAGTCTAATGAATACTTTACTTCTGCGATTATCGGGGCGGCAGTTCTGGCTGCCCTTACATGGCTGGCGGTGGTCTTTTTTGACATGGAGCTGCTGCTTCTGTTCGGAGCGGAGGAAACGCTGCTCCCACTGGCAAGAAGTTATTTGTTTCCGGTTAAATTTGTAGTTCCGAGTTTCCTGTTTACACAGCTTATGTCAGCCTTTCTGCGCAACGATGGGAATCCTGCCCTTGCAACGAAGGCGGTGTTGTTTGGCGGAATCTTTAATGTATTTGGGGATTACTTCTTTGTTTTCGTGTTGAAGATGGGGATCATGGGCGCAGGCCTTGCAACCGCCATAGGATCTGTTTTTTCACTGCTGGTAATGCTGACGCATTTTCGCAGTAAAAAGAATACTTTAAGGCTTGTAAAGCCTGTTGAATTATTTTTCATCCTGAAGTCCATTTGCATCACCGGGTTTTCCACCTTTTTTATAGATGTGGCGATGGGGATTCTTACAATGCTGTTTAACAGGCAGATTTTAAAATATCTAGGAACGGATGCGCTGGCAGTCTACGGCATCATCATCAATATCAGCACGTTTGTCCAGTGCTGTGCTTACAGCATTGGCCAGGCGTCCCAGCCGATGCTCTCTGCGAATTTTGGAGCGGGAAAAGGGAAACGGATTGTGCAGATTTTGAAATATGCTTTAGGGACGACGGCGGTGTTTGGAGTGGTTTGGACAGCGCTTGCAGTTTTTGTCCCCAATTTCTTTGTCCGTATTTTTATGACGCCAACAGAGGAAATCCTGGCCATTGCTCCGGGTATTATTTGCAGTTATGGAATTTCTTTTCTGCTGCTTCCCCTTAATATTTTTTCTACTTACTATTTTCAGGCTCTGATGAAACCGATGGCATCTTTCATTGTTTCTGTTGCCAGGGGCGCCGTGATCAGTGGGATGTTGATCTGCATCCTTCCGGCTGTGGCAGGGGCAGATGCGATTTGGTTTGCGATGCCGGTTACGGAATTGCTCGTTGCGGTATATGTGGCCTTGAAAATGGCGCGATATACGAAGGCGCTGTCTTTGGGAGAAATGATAGAATGAAAGGTATATGCCGTGAAAATAAAAATTATATGTGACGGGTGTGGGACAAGGTGAGTAAACGGGAAGATAGCTGGTGACGGAGGAATGTTGTGCCTGTATATAGCCTGAGCTGCATTTTGGATATGCAGGGCAGGAAGCCGAATATTTAGTGGTAGTAAATGTGGATGATATCAAAATTGCATTGGAGGTTAGCAGTATTGATAAGGCGGTATGGATAGAAAAGGAGTGGGTGAAATTGCTGCCTGTCATAGTAAAAACAGCACAGTCGTGTTTTCGTGAAGTAATTGTTTATGAGGAAAGATTAATAGGATTGCTGGATATAAGCAGTTTATCGTTGTGGGTTAAGAAAAAGGAAAACTTCGAATGACCAAATGAAGAATAACTGCTGAATTCATAAATTGATAACTCCTGGCATTGGGACGTCTGTGGGGGCGGTTATGGCCTTGAAGATGGTTCAGGCCAAGAGGACAGCAGGCAGGTGGAAAAAATATTTTTCAAAAAACATAAGAAAGAGAGGTTATTGTCTATGAAAATTGTTACAATCAGCCGGGAATTTGGAAGTGGGGGACGGGAGCTTGGAAAGCGGCTGGCAGACGATCTCGGTGTTCCGTGCTATGACCATGAAATTATTGAGATGGTAGCAGAAAAACATGGGTTTGACAAAAATTATGTTTCGCATATTTCCGAAAAGGATATCCGTGTGTTCTATCAGTCAACGGTTGGAAACCGGTTTATAAACCTGCCAGCACTTCAACAGCCAGTAAAAATTGTAGCAGCGCAGCATGAAATAATCAGGCAGTTAGCCCGGCAGGGCGACTGTGTTATTGTAGGCCGCTGCGCCGACGTGCTATGCCGGGATATGAACCCATTAAATATATTTGTTTATGCAGACAGACTGTCGAAGCTGCGGCGTTGTGAAGACCGTGCAGATGAAAATGAGGATATCTCTGAAAAAGAGATATACCGTAGGATGAAGCAGATTGATAAGGAGCGTGCGGCGTACAGAAAGCTGTTTACAGATGAAAAATGGGGCAGGAAAGAATTCTATCATTTATGCATCAATACTTCCGGTAAAGAAATTAAGGCTTTGATACCGGCTGTTGCTGCATATGTGAATGCCTGGTTTGGATTGGGCTGATTTGCTGTCCTGTTGCAAATGAAACGGTACAAGAGGAGGAGGACCTATGTCAGAAAATGATAAACGAAAGGCGGACATTGAAATATATGAAAGGATGATTGTATCTATTCAGGATTTTTCTGCAGGCCGCACCGGATGGAGATCAGGGCATTTGCGTCCAAGGTGCCGCCCGTGCCATTGGGGATGACAGGAACCATCCCTGAAACATCAAGGCTTTTGGATGCACTGGAAAAGAAATATAAGGAAGACCACGGGCAGATGGCGCGTGCGCTTTCCTTCGAGGGGTACGGGAAGGAGGCGGGGAGTTATGTATGAAAGTTTTTTGGAATGGAGAATACGCCATTCACCAGGGATATCCCGATAGAAAGGCTGCATACATCGCCCCGGATAGAGGACGCCCTGGGAAGGCTTGTCTATGTAGTTGACCACCAGATGTTTGCTGTGGTGACGGTAAATCCCGGATATGGGAAATCCGCGATGGTGAGGATGCTTGACGGGAGGCTTGGGAAGGAAAATACCTGCTGCTATACCTGTCAGATTCCAAGCTGACGCCGAGGTGGCTGTATGTGGGGCTTTTAGGACAGTTGGGACTGGAGGCGCATTATTTCAGCGGGGATTCCAAACGGCTGCTGCAGAAAGAGATCCGGGCGGTTAGTGCGGAGCAGAAAAAGAAAGTCGTGTGTGTGCTGGACGAAGCGCATCTGCTGGGAAAGGACATGCTGGCTGCTGAATTATAAATTTGATTCTACAAGCCCGATGTCGCTGGTGCTTGTAGGGCAGACAGAACTGTGGGAGCAGAAACTGAAGCTGCAGGCCTATGATAAGGCAGCGTATCAACATGAACATCGTGCTGGGGAGGCTGGACCATGCGGAAACAGGGAAATATATGGCAGCACAAGTAGCTCTTAACCTTGGATAGGCAATCATATAGTGATATAGGAGTGTAACGACACCAGATATAGTATAGTGTAAAGAAAAGAGTTTATTGAGCATTTTGAAGTATTAAGGATGGGATACTGTAAGGATCTGCCTTTTGAGAAATATATTCCAATAAATTTCGGTATAGTCAGTAATATCTCTTGAGATAAATGTATTAACTAATATGGATGAATACAAACAAAAGGACATTGTGTGAAAAGCGCATTCAGCTATTTCTGTGTTATGATTTGAATAACAAATGAAGGAGGAATATGTTATGCACTCATGGGAAGCAATCCAAAAAACAGTTAATTATATCGAAGAGAACTTACAGGAAGAAATCCGTACGGAAAAGTTAGCAGAAATGGTTTCATTGTCGCCATTCTATTTTCAGCGGCTATTTAAGAGATTGGTGAATAAGCCGGTACAGGAATATGTCAAACTGCGCCGTCTTTCTGAAGCCATCACTCAACTTCAAACAGGGGAACAGCGAATTTTAGATATTGCTTTAGCATATGGCTTTTCCAGCCACGCCAACTTTACACGGGCATTCAAAGAAACCTATGGGATTACGCCGGAAGAATATAAAAAGACACGTCCAATGCTGAATACGGTTATAAAACCGGAAATCTCTATGAATTATGTTTTGATTGACGAGGGTGTACCGCTCATGATTGAAGGTATGGTATTAGAAATTCATAGGGAAAATTTAGCTGTCGCAGAGACTTATTATTAAAAAAGACAAGCTATCCTTTTCGCCTCTCTCAATACAGCAATATTTTGAAGGGATAAGGGGAAGCGGAAAAAATAAAATCTGCTAAGAAAAAAACTTTTTCTGCAAGTACAGTTCTATTTCTGATTTTACTTATCAAACAGGGAAAACACGCCGATATATCGTTAAAAATGCCGTGAAAAAAATAAGTAGTATAAGAAAATAACCAGTATTTTTCACAATTGGCAGTTATGGGCGATAGAACATAAAAGGAGGCTAGAGACATGTTCAACTACATACGAAATTTAGAAATCAGATTTAAACTTTATATCCTTATAGGAGTTGCGCTGATTGGCATGCTTGTTATTGGAGGTATGTCATTTTGCCTTATGGGCCGGATGAATGACATGACGAGTGATATTTCAACAAGCTGGCTTCCCAGTATTAATACGGCAAGGGACTTGACCGCTACCCTTTCTAATATCCGTCTTAATGAATTAGGGTATCTTACTGCAATTTCTGAAGACGTAGAAGCATCCAGTATTCAGTACCTCCAAGGAGAAAAAGAAGATATGGATACTCTTTTAGCCGCATATGGGGGATTAATTGACGAAGAAGAAAGAAATTTCTATGAGAATGCAATGAATCTATGGACTCAGTACGATGAAGCAGATGAAGAAATGATGGCGTTAGCCAAACAGGGCCGCTCTGAAGAAGCTCGCGCTATCCTGGAAGGCGAATGTGTAGAACTTTACAATTCTTTAAACAGCGCCTTTAATGATATTATCGTCTACAATACAGAGGGCAGTGACGCTGCAACAGAGGAAAGCTTTTTCCTTTACAGAACTGCCACCTTCCTTATGGCAGCAGTTATCATTGCAATAATCCTTGTGGGAGTTTTCTTCTCATTTGTGATTATACGCCTGATTAAGACCCCTATTTCCGAAATTGAAAACGCCGCTATAAGAATGGCAGAGGGTAATTTGGATGTAGAGATTTCCTATACCTCTAAGGATGAACTGGGTGTTCTCGCTGAGCAGGTACGCAGATTAATCCGTAAGCTTCAGGTTATCATTGATGATGAGAATAAATTCCTTGCTAAAATGGCTGCCGGAGATTTTACGGTGGATTCTATCTGTGAAGAAGAATATACAGGAGGTTTCTATCCACTGCTGATTTCTTTCCGGGGTATTGCGGAAAAGCTCAGCGATACGATGCTGCAAATCAGCCAAAGCTCCGCTCAGGTTGCAAGTGGATCAGAACAGGTATCTAACGGCGCCCAGGCTCTTTCCCAGGGAGCAACCGAGCAGGCAAGTTCCGTACAGGAACTCGCTGCCACCATTAATGAAATTTCCAACAAGGTGAAGCAGAATGCAGAGAATGCGCGGCAGGCCAATGCAAAGGCAGGCAGTGTCAGCATGGAAATGAATGTAAGTAACGAAAAAATGCAGCAGATGATACAGGCAATGGGTGATATCAGTAACTGTTCCAATGAAATCGGTAAAATCATTAAGACAATTGAAGATATTGCTTTCCAGACCAATATCCTTGCCCTTAATGCTGCTGTAGAGGCTGCTCGCGCAGGCACTGCCGGAAAAGGGTTTGCTGTAGTAGCCGATGAAGTCCGCAATCTGGCAAGCAAAAGCGCAGAGGCTTCTAAGAATACTTCTGTTTTGATTGAAAATTCATTAAAGGCAGTAGAAAATGGAACCCAGATTGCCGACGAGACAGCGCAGTCACTATTCCAGGCAGTAAATGAAGTAAACGAAATGACAGGCATTATTGAACAGATTTCACAGGCCAGCAGCGTTCAGGCTGATTCCATCTCTCAGATTACTATGGGGATTGACCAGATTTCCAGTGTTGTACAGACAAACTCGGCAACTGCCCAGGAAAGCGCAGCCGCAAGCGAAGAACTGTCCAGCCAGTCACAGCTTATGAAGAGCCTTGTGGGAAGGTTTAAGTTAAAAAGCAATCCTAGGATACTTTAAAGGTGAAAGAGGCGCTTTATAAAAACTGATTTATAAGAAATATAGTATAAAAAGGATATCTATTCCAGGGAGATAACCTCTCAGGCAGCTCTTAATGACAAATAAAGTTTTCTTATTTGCTGTTTTTGTAGAACCAATTTTTCCTCACCCCAGAATTTAATTTTTGTTGAAGAGGGAATAAAAAATTAATAGAGATGAACCAAGAAGAGGATTTTGAGGGATTGCACCTTCAGGGTCCTTTTTCTTTCCCCCTTCTGCATTGATGCTAAGGATGACATATGCTGCAAGCTTCTGGACCACTCCATTGTCCCTGACGGAATAATGAATCGCATCTATGTACAGAATTGGATATACCTCACCTAATGGCTGGTTCTGCCAGTCTTCGATCTGCGGCAGTATCTTGTCTGTGACATCAGAAATAAAACCTTTGGATGCCTCAAATCCATAGATATCTTCAATAGTTTCTGAAATCTGCCGGGTAGCCATTCCCTTTGGCATACATGGAAATGGTCTTCTAGTTAATATCGGAAATGCCCTTATATCATACTCTTCTAAGAGTTGATGGATGATGTTTCGTTTTCCTTCCGTCATTTGTACTTTTTGTACTGGTTTCTTTTCTCTTGCCATAAGAAAAGGCCTCCTATGATTTTTTATTTTATCATAGAAGACCCTTTAAAACGCCATTTACAGAAAAAACTTCCCATGCTAAAGATGGCATCTCTAAATAACTACATACAATCACTCCTTATAAATGGCGGAGATTTTTACGATAATCCCGCAATTCATCTTCCGTTACACTTTCTATAATTTTATCCAATATGGATAAGACTTTCTTTTTATCTTTTGGCAATGTACCTTGAATTGGTATGGGATTGGAAGCGCCTAATGCCCCAAACCAAACGGAAATATTTAAGTTTTCAACCAAAATCTTTAATTCCCTATATTTTTCAATCTCCGTTTCTTCCTGCCAATCTCCCTTTTGTATTTCTCCATAAAGCCCTGAATCAGGGTAAATGGTCAACATATTTGCGCCAATCATTTGAGGGTGGAGTTGATTACATATCTGGGCAGTTGTTTTTGCTCCCTGCTCTCCTTTTCCAGCACCAGAAATACCAGTGAGATAAAAGAAGTTATATCCAATACCTGCTTTATCAAGCCGCTTACATTGAGTAAGAATATCTTTGGAGAGATATCCTTTGTGCATAAATTCCAGGGCCTCATCGTCACCTGTTTCAATTCCAATTGTTAAGCGGTCATATCCAGCTGCTGCTAATGTGGAAAGTTCCTCGTCCGTTTTTAGAGTAACATCAGTTATCCTTGAAAAGCAGCCGATTGTATTGTTGCTCGGAAAGTATTTTTTTATGAGATCTGCAATTTCCATTAGCCGGGAAGATTTCAACACAAATGGATTTGCCCCAGTCAAAAATGTCCGTGATACTGTGACATGTTTCCATAGATTCAACTGTGCTTTAGCTTCTTTCAGATCATCTTCTATATCGGAAAGCAGCGACATTTTAAATTTAAATGGTAAATCAGCATATAAGGTACAGAATTTACAGCTATGATGTGTACAGCCTGCGGTTACTTCTAAAAGTAATGAGGATGCTTCATAAGGCGGCCGCCATATAGTTCCTGTATAGTGCATAAGTTCCTCGCTCCTTTTCTCTTGTTTGGTTCTACCACTAAAATATCTTAATATTTCGTCTGTTTCAAGTACTGTCTTTTTTTAGTAGTAGTATTATTTTAGGTACCTAGATGACTAAAAGACAGTACCTTGATTTTCTCCCTTGTTTGAAATATACTTGGAATGGAAAGGAGTGTTTTTATGTCTGAAAACAAGTTTAGTGACAAAAATGTCATTGCCCGCTGTGTACCTATGAGCAAGCTCCAGTCTGTCATTGGCGGCAAGTGGAAAATTTTAATTTTGTGGTACGTTGCCTTTTATAAAGTGCAGAGGTTTGGAGAGCTAATGCGCCGCCTTGATGGTATCACACAATCCACACTAACAAAACAGCTTAGGGAGTTAGAGAGCGACGGCTTTTTACATAGGGAGATATACAAAGAAATTCCTCCAAAAGTTGAATATTCCCTAACAGAATTTGGAGAAAGTTTTATTCCTGTTCTTCAAACAATGATGGCATGGAGTGAAAAATACTTATGCCCGGATTACATAAATCCATATCAAGAAAACCAATGGAAGGATTAAAAAGAAAGGCCAAAGATATTATTTACTATTGCATTTTTAAAAATTTCTGTTATAATAAATATGATTTCGGGGTATGGCGTAGCTTGGTAGCGCGCTCGGCTGGGGGCCGAGAGGTCGCAGGTTCAAATCCTGTTGCCCCGATAGGAAAAAGTCTGGCATAGGCCAGACTTTTTTGCATCTTATTCCATCACCTTATTCCACCGTACTCAACCGGCAGCACAAATCCCGAAAGGGACATCTGCTTTTCATACGAAACCTTCATGCGCAAGGCTAGCACACCACTATGAATGAAAGTATCCAACGCATTTGGCATACTTTCATTCAGTTCTTCTGTTGCGCAGAAAAGGGTACATTTAAAACACCTGCAAAGGTCAGAGAATCACCTGATACAGAAATACCAGTACTGGCATGGTAAAAATACACAGCAGTGTAGTCATTACATTAATGGCACCTGCATAGGCTCCATCATCTTCATATACCTGGGCCATCTGCGTGACTGTAGATGCGGATGGAGTGGTAAGGGCTAAAAAGGTAACAAGAAGGATGGTCTTTCCCTCTGGCATGAGGGAAGCCAGACGGCTGAAACGGAGAATGGCTATGGTGATAAGAGGATAGCCAATCAGGCGGAGGAAGGTGATGAGATAAAGCCGTTTATTGGAAAAAACAGCTTTTAAATTCATATTTCCAATGAGCATGCCAGTAATAATCATACTTAATGGTCCAATCATATTTCCTACAGAGCGTAAAGTCCCTTCAATAATTTCCGGAAAGCGGATTTTTAGGAAGAATAAGAGGATTCCGACTAAAATAGAAATCAGATTCAGATTGCCGAAGATTTTTTTCCAGTCAATATGGTCTTCGTGGCTGAATGCATTTTTGCAATGAGTCCACAGCATGATGGTCTGAACCGATAGAAAAACGCTGGCATAAAGTACCCATTCTTCACCAAGAATATAAGTGATTAAAGGAATAATCAGATTTCCAGAGTTGGAATAATATACGGAGGTCCATTCTACGGTAGTCAGATGGAAAATCCGCCGGAAAGCCCAGGTAAGGAAAAGGAGGGAGATCAGGAGAAGAACGCTGGCAGAAAAGGCAAGAAGCAGACCCTGCAGTTTTTCTTTGGTAAATTCCACCTGAAAGGCATTGATCATAACGCATGGCACGATCAAGTATAAAACGATAGCTGAAAGAACCCTGCTGTCCATATCTTTCAGGACATGGAAGCGGACGATCAGATATCCCATGAAAACCATGAGAAGGAGCTGGAGGATTTGTTTAATTAAAAGAATACAGATTTCCATAATATTTTCCTTTGTCTGATGATTTGGATATGGCCCCTTAGATATAGAGAGTACACAGGGCTGTCCTAAAGGGATTATAACACTGGAAATAGAGATTGACAATTGTAAAGCTGTATATTGATGGGAGGATTCGGATGTTAAAGTATTCTGATACTTTTTGGACTGGCAGTTTTGACATCTGAATCACTTTTTGAGGCGCAAGCGGAAAGCAGTTGAAGCTTGTGAAAGGCTGGAAGGTATGGTATGATTAACCTATATCAGCCTCTAGGCAGACAAATAGTCAAAATGCTTCGACTGAGTATGGGATGAAAATAAGTCAGAAAGAAGGAGGCAGGAAAATGGATAGGAAGAAGAGATGGTATACACAGGTATGGAACCAATGTCTGGCATGGACAGCAGTTCTGGCACTTATATCTGTAGGAACTGCACAGGCCTCTGTAGAAATACCGGCGGACGGATGGTACGAGCCCAAGTACCATGCAGATATTAATTATGAGGATATGGAGTATGAAGGCTTTGACAGCGCAGAGTTAGAAGAAGCCCTGGACAAGCTGGAAGAAATCTTTCAGGAGGAGGAAGCCGGACAGGAAGAGGAGATAGAAATCCTTTATGATAAAGTTTTAGAGGAAGTGGACTGGCTTTCCACTCAGTATCAGTTAAACAACCTGATTTATTATAGAGATGTACAGAATGAAGAGGCACAGGAGGAAAGCCTTAAATTAGATGCAATAGAAAACCAGATTTTGGATCGGATTTGCCTGGTACTCAGTCAGGGGATTCATTCCTCCTATGGCAATTTTTTAGAGGGAATGATAGGGGAAAATGGTGTAGAGGAGCTGATAGACTATCACCCTATGACAGAGTGGGAATTTGAGTTAGAGGAAATGGACAGCAGCCTTATTCAGGAATATGACCAGGCAATGATGGACAGCTATACAGTGATAGTAGATGGAAAGGAATGGACCACAGAAAGCTATGAAGAAAGCCCGCCGCTCAATTGGGGGAAAAGTTTTGAAATTTACACAGCTCTTGCAAAGGAGAAAAACAGTGTGATCGGCGAAATCTTCCGGGAAATGATCCAGGTAAGGAATGAAATTGCCCAGATAAGAGGATATGAGAACTATGCAGATTACGCTTATGCAGAAATATATAAAAGGGATTTTTCCACTGAGGAGATTAAAAGCGTTTATCAGGCAGTAAAGGAGAATATCATTCCTCTTTATGAAGAGGTGCAGAGAGTCCAGTTCCAAGCAGATATAGAAGCCTTACAAGAGGCGGCAGAGGGAGTATCTGGGGAAGATATCTTAAATGAGATAGAGCCTTTTATTGGAAAGGTACATCCAGATTTGACAGAAGCATTTGCTTATATGAGAGCGCATCATTTGTATGATATTGAAGAAGATGACAAAAAGATGGAAGTTGCCTTTACGACGGATCTTCCTACTTATGGCGCACCATTTATCTTTTCCGGGCCCTATGGAGATTATGGGGATTACAAGACGATCGTTCATGAATTCGGACATTATAACCAGATGTTCCATTGTAATGAGCCTGCCCTGTGGCAGACAGCGCGGATGGATGTATATGAAATTCATTCCCAGGGTTTGGAGGCTTTGTTTTATCCCTATGCAGAGGAGCTTTTTGGAGAGGGAGGCCAGGCATTCCGCTATGAAACCATAAATTCTATGCTCTATGGAATCCGGGAAGGCTGCCTGTATGATGAATTCCAGAATGAGGTATATAAAAATCCTGATATGACCCTGGAAGAAATCAATAAGACATTTTTCAGAATATCCAGGGAGTATGGATATTACTATCAGGAGGAGGCAGATCAGGCATATGACTGGATCAGAGTTCATCATACCTTTGAAAGCCCTATGTACTATATTGGCTATGCCACCTCTGCCCTTTCCTCCCTTGATATCTGGATGGAGTCTTTGGAGGACAGAGAGGCGGCAGTGAATAAATACATGCATCTTTCTGCTTTGGGGGGCAGTAAGCCATACCGCCAGGTAATAGAAGAATGCGGGCTTCAGGATATTTTTGAAGAAGGAGTTATTTCTGGTATTTCCGATGCAGTGAGGGAGATTGTAGACCAGGAACCAGAGCCAGTCGGAAATAAAGACAGGCAGAAGGCTGTCTATATGATTCTTATTATAGGAGCTGTTTTCCTTATTTGGGCAGCAGCAGTGATGGTTACAATTATTATATTATTAATAAGGAAACCTGGCGGAAATAACAGAAAACGGGAATAAACAAAACACTGCCAGCTGGAAAGCGGTTTTCTGACGCCTTTTGCTATGGGTCTTATAAATTAGGAACCAAATAGGAACCGTAAAAGAGGGGAGCAGCAGGCAAGAGCAGAAAAGAAAGGGCAGAAGGAATATAAAAAGGGAAATATTATAGAGGAAAAAGAGGCAGAACAGGATGAGCAGTGAGAAAAAAAGGATTGTCAGCTTTGATCTGGATCAAACCCTTCTGGATCATGCAAGTTATACCATACCGGAAAGCGCAATGAGGGCGATCGAACGGCTGAGGGAACATTCCTATGTGATTCTTGCCACAGGGCGGGACATGGATAATTATTACAGCCGGGAATATAAAGAAATGGTAAAGCCAGATGGAATCATCCACTTAAATGGTACCAAGATTACAGTGGATGGAAAGCTGATTTTTGAGCATATGATGGATAAGGAACTGCTTCGGCGTTTATTTGATTTTGCAGACGAAAGAGGCTATAGCATCGGTGCAACAATTGACGATGATGATTATTATCTTCATCCAGAGGTAGTGACAAAAACAGATGTGGTGCGCTGGGGCACCAGCGGCCGGAGGTTTAAGGATCCATGGAAGCTTCTGGAAGGGCCAGTAAAGACTCTGGCTTATATTGGTCCTGAGGAAGGAGTAAAGGATATTGAGGCCCATTTTCCTGAACTTAAGCTTCCTATATTTGCAGGCAAAGCGGGGGCGGATATTATTGAAAAGACGGCGTCAAAGGCTATGGGACTGGTCCGTCTGTGTGAGTATTTTCAAATCCCTCTGTCAGAGACAGTGGCCTTTGGAGACAGCATGAATGATTATGAGATACTGAAGGAAGCTGGAATAGGAGTAGCCATGGGAAATGCACTGGAAGAGCTGAAATCAGCGGCAGACTATGTGACAGCAGATATTGGCGATGACGGAGTCTGGAAGGCCTGTGTGGATTTAGGACTGTTTTAAATGGAAAAATTTTATAAGCAGGGATAAAAAGCATAGAGAGAAGGAGAACAGGATTATGGCACAGAAATATGACCTGATTATTATCGGCGGAGGCCCAGGCGGCTATACGGCTGCTCTGAAGGCAGCTTCCCTCGGATTAAAAACAGGGGTGATAGAAAAGGAAAAGCTGGGGGGAGTATGCTTAAACAGGGGCTGCATCCCTACGAAGGCTCTTTTATTTGCGACGAGAACTTTTGCAAAGATGCAGAATTGCGATGAATTCGGCGTATCTACGGATTTTATATCCTTTGATTTTGGAAAAATGCAGGATTATAAGAGAAAGTCTGTGAAAACATATCGAGAAGGGATAAAAAGCCTGTTTGAAAAAAACCACGTAGATTTGATTGAGGGAACTGCTACGATCAGACGGGGCAGGAACGTAGAGGTAAATGGAGAAGGAGGAAAGGACTATTATCAGGCAGATAATATTATTATTGCCACAGGTGCAAAGCCCTTTATCCCTCCAATTCCGGGAATCGATCTTCCAGGTGTAGTAACCAGCGACCAGATTCTGTCATCCAGAAACTGGAATTATGACAGGCTGACAATTATTGGCGGCGGTGTAATTGGCGTGGAATTTGCCACTATATTTAATGCTTTGTGTTCTAAGGTGACGATTATTGAGCAAGGTGAGACTCTTCTCGGTCCCATGGACAGAGAGGTTTCCAGAGAGCTAGAGGAGGAGCTAAAGAGAAAGGGCATTACGGTCTACTGTGGAGTTCAGGTAAAGGAAATCCAGGAGGGCCTGACATGTATCATTGAGAAGGAGGGAGAGGAGTTATCGATCCGCTCCAATCAGATTCTGGCAGCAACAGGGCGTATCCCCTATACAAAGGGATTGATTGGCTCAGATGTGGAATTGAAGCAGGAAAATGGCCGCCTGTTGATAGATGAGAACTTTATGACAAGTGAGCCGGGAATCTATGCAGTGGGGGATGTTATATCCAATATCCGCCTTGCCCATGTGGCAGCCGCTCAAGGGACTTACGTAGTGGAAGCAATCGCAGGCAGAGACCACAGCATGCGCCTTGAAGTAGTACCGAACGGCATGTTTGTATCTCTTCCGGTGGTGCCAAGCTGTATTTTCACCGATCCTGAGATTGCTACAGTAGGTTTGACAGAGGAGCAGGCGAAAAAGCTGAATATGAAGGTGCGCTGCGGCCATTACAATATGAATGCCAATGGAAAATCTATTATAGTAAAGGAAGAGAGCGGCTTCATACGCCTGATTTTTGAGGCATATTCCAATAGTATTGTAGGAGCACAGATCATGTGTCCGCGAGCAACGGATATGATCGGAGAAATGGCAACAGCGATTGCAAATGGGCTGACAGCTTCCCAGCTTTCTCTGGCTATGCGGGCTCATCCTACATATAGCGAGGGCATCGCAGAAGCGATTCAGGATGCCATGAGCAGATAAATGGAATCATGAAAGAGGAAAAGGAGTCCGGCTTGCCGGGCTCTTTATTCTTCTATAGAAAAGTTCTTCCTATTTGCTATGGAAGAATGAACAGCTCCCACACTGTGGTGGAGAATTTTGTAAAATAAAATTTTTTTGAAAAAGGAGAAAAGAAAAATGGAGGTTCGTAAAAGGATCGAATGCCTTCGTGAGGCGATGAAAAAGCTTGGGCTTTATGCCTATCTGATACCCACAGCAGACTGCCATGATTCAGAGTATGCAGGCAGCTATTTCCGCTGCCGGGAATATATCACTGGTTTTACTGGCTCTGCCGGGACAGCTCTCATTACGGAAAAGGAAGCCTGTTTATGGACCGATGGAAGGTATTTTGTACAGGCAGAGAAAGAGCTGGAGGGGAGCGGAATCCGGCTTATGAAAATGGGAGAGGAAGGTGTGCCCACCCTGGAACAATATCTGGAGGCAGAATTACCAGAGGGAGGAGCCTTAGGCTTTGATGGCAGAGTTGTAAGCGCCCGAAAGGGGGAAGAGCTGGAAGAATGTGCAAAAAGAAAAAAAGGAACCATATGCTTTCATATAGATCTGGCAGGCAGTATCTGGGCGGACCGTCCAAAGCTTTCCTGTGAGCCTGTTTGGATTCTAGATGAGAAGTACACAGGAAAAAGCAGCAGGGAAAAGCTGCGCCTCCTAAGACAGGAGATGGAAAAAGAAGAAGCCTCTGTTCATATTATAACTACATTGGACGATATTACCTGGTTATTGAATATAAGGGGAAATGATATCCCCTGTAATCCTGTAGCTCTATGCTATTTTATTATGACAGAGAAGAAAAATCTTTTGTTTATACAGAACAGGGCAGTTGATAGGGAGGTACAGTCCTATCTGGCATCCCTGCAGGTGGAACTCCATCCCTATGAGGAAATTTATGAATATGTGAAACAATTTTCCGAAGAGAAAATCCTTCTTGAAAAAGGGAGGATCAGCATGGCTTTATGGAGAAATATCGCTCTTTCCAATGAAAAGATTGTCCGGATGAGTCCCTGCACCAGAATGAAAGCAGTAAAAAACAGGATAGAGATGGAGCATATCCGACAAGCCCATATCAAGGATGGAATTGCTGTAACAAGGTTCTTGTACTGGTTGAAAAGTAATATTGGAAAAATCCCCATGGACGAAATCAGCGTTTCTAAACATTTAGAATCATTACGCAAAGAGCAGGAAGGCTATTTAGGCCCCAGCTTTGAGACCATTTCTGCTTATGGCTCCAATGCTGCCATGTGCCATTATTCAGCAGCAGAGACAGGGGGAAGAAAGCTGGAGCCAAGAGGAATGTATCTGATTGATTCTGGAGGACAGTATTATGAGGGAACAACTGATATTACAAGGACAGTAGTTTTAGGAGAACTGACTGGGGAAGAAAGGCTTCATTTTACCCTGGCAGCAATGGGAATGCTTCGTTTGGGAAATGCAAAGTTCCTTTCCGGCTGCAGGGGCGTCAATCTTGACTACATTGCCAGAGAGCCATTCTGGCAGAGAGGGCTGGATTTTAATCATGGGACAGGCCATGGAGTTGGATTTCTTTTAAATGTCCATGAAGGCCCGAATGCAATCCGCTGGAAGCTGCTGCCATCATGCCAGGAATGGACCCTGGAGGAAGGAATGCTTACGTCTGATGAACCGGGAATCTATGTAGAAGGCAGTCATGGAGTCAGGACGGAAAATCTGATGCTTTGCCGTAAAGAAGAAAAAAATAAATATGGCCAGTTTATGGGATTTGAATTTGTCACTTTTGTTCCCATTGATCTGGATGGAATTGATCTGTCAGTCATGGAAAATCGGGATATCCATCTGCTGAATCAGTATCACAAGACAGTATGGGAAAAAATTTCTCCTCATCTGGAAGGAGAGGAGAGGGAATGGCTCAGGGAGTGCACACGAGAGATAAAGGCTTAGAAAATAAAACGAACATTTTTATAGCATAGGATTTTGGATATGAAAGGAATCATGGGTGGAAAACGAGGTTCAGGAATACTAAGCACTAAAGGCTCATAGGAATCCCCTTTCCTTTATGGTAAAGTCTGCATGACGGATTGAGGGATCATTTATGAAAATCCCCTTTTCCGTAAAGTGGAAAACTGAGTTCACGTATGCCGAATGCGCCGGATACTTTATTTATGATAGTATCTGAAGGGCAGACATGAGAGATTAGTGCAGAGCATTTGGTATATCGGATGGACCCCAGGGGAATTCCACCGTTACAAAGGAATGTCTGACAGCAGGAAGGAATTTGTCCATAATATCAGATGTAAGAATACGGAGGCTGGATGTATTGACACAAGGGTGGCAGCCAATGTATTTCCCATCCAAAATATCCTTGTCAATGAGGAGCTGCACCTGATTTTCTTTATCATTCATCAAGCCAAGGATGCTGACAGAGCCAGGAGAAATATCTAGAAAGTTTTCCATAGACTCCTGGCTGGCAAAGGAAAGCCTGGAGGACTGAATCTGTTTGGAAAGAAGAGCAGTGCGGAATTTTTTCTGTCCTGGCATCATAAGAAGGTAAAACTTTGTTTTCTGGGCATTGCAGAGGAACAAATTTTTGCACATATCCACGCCTAAAAGCTCCTCAATGCCATGACATGCTCCAATAGCAGCAGCCGGGTCGTGATCTAATCGGAGGTAGGGGATATTAAGGCTGTCAAGGATATCATAAGAACGGATTTCCCGTTCAGAGCGCCCCGCACAAGAAGCCGGACGGCCATGATAAACCGTGTTATCAATAGAAAAGGCAGGTAAAAAGGTCTTACAGTCTCCATTACCTGATTTCATAGGGTTCATAATCAATATCCTCCTAAGTCATTGTTGAATTATCGGATTATTATACCTGAAAATGGTGCGGATGTCAAAAGTGCTGTGGGGATTGTGGGAGAAAAAACGGAAAATTGGAAGAATTGATTTTACTCTAAACAGAGGACTTGTTAGATAATCGTATCCTTTGATATACACTAGGATTTCCTCATAAAGAAGGCTGGCTGTTGCTTGAAGACCATATTTTGAGGCAGCTTTATTGAGAAGCAGGAGTTAGAGTTAATATCCATCTGGTATTTATCTAGTTTTATGGATTGGAAGATATTACTATGAAGGTCCCCTTTTCTGCACAGCAGAAAACGGAATTCAGGTATGCAATGCGCTGGACACGTTCATTCACGGTGGTGCGCTGATTATGCACATGAAGGTTTAGTAAGAAAGAGAAGAACAGCAGAAAGGCGATCAATCACTCAATAATTTATACAAGAAAGAAGATATCATGAGAGAAGAAAACAGGATAAGAGAGAAAAAACGGGAAAAAGAGAAGGATAGAATGGGCGAAAGATATAATACAAAAGAGAAGAGCAGTGTAAAAGGCAGAGACATCATAGGAGACAAAGACAAGATAAAGAGAAAAAATAGTGAAAAAGAGAAAAGCAGCAAAGTGAAAGAGCATAGTGCCAAAGAAAAGGGAAGCACAAAAGAAAAAGGCAGTCTGAAAATGCAAAACAGCGAGAAGGGGAAAGATATTGCAAGGAGAAAAACGATTACAGAAGAAAAAAATATAAAAAGGAAAGGCCTGCAAGGGAAATGTGACAGATTGGGAAATGGCAGCGGGAGGGAGAAAAAAAGGGCAGCAGAAAAATGCCCTGTATTTAAAAAATGCGGCGGCTGTCAGTTCCTTGACCTTTCCTATAAAGAACAATTGGAAAAAAAGCAGAGACAGGTGGAAATGCTTTTAAAAGGAATATGCCCAGTCAAGCCGATAATAGGAATGGAAAATCCCTATCATTACCGTAATAAGGTTCATGCAGTATTCAGCAGAGATGAAAAGGGGAACCCGATTTCTGGCGTATATAAGGCTGACAGCCATATTGTGGTTCCTGTAGAAAAATGTTTGATTGAAGATGAAAAAGCGGACGAAATCATAGGAACTATCAGGGGTATGTTAAAGTCCTTTAAGATAAAAGTTTATGATGAGGACACAGAATATGGACTTCTTCGCCATGTTCTTGTAAAAAGAGGATTTGCTACAAATGAAATCATGGTGGTCTTGGTAACGGCTTCTCCTGTATTTCCTTCCAAAAACAATTTTGTTAAAGCATTGAGGCAGAAACATCCGGAGATTACAACAGTGGTTCAGAATATCAATGGCCGCGGAACGAGTATGGTATTAGGAGAGAAGGAGCATGTGTTGTTTGGAAAGGGATATATTGAAGATAAACTCTGCGGCTGCCGGTTCCGCATTTCTTCCAAATCCTTTTATCAGGTTAATCCAGTTCAAACTGAGATCCTTTATAAAAAGGCGATAGAGCTGGCAGAACTTACAGGAAAAGAGTTGATAGTTGACGCCTATTGTGGAATCGGTACGATTGGCATCATTGCTGCTCAATCTGCGAAAAATGTAATAGGAGTCGAATTGAATAAGGAGGCGGTAAGGGATGCTGTCAATAATGCAAAACATAATAAGGTCTCCAATATCCGCTTTTTCTGTGGGGATGCAGGGGAGTTTATGGAGGATATGGCAAGAAATGACTGCCAGGCAGATATTGTATTTATGGATCCGCCGCGCAGTGGAAGCACAGAAGCCTTTATGAAAGCTGTGGCAAAGCTGGGACCGAAAAGGGTCATCTATATATCCTGCCAGCCAGAGACACTGGCTAGAGATCTGAAATATTTTGGGAAGTTAGGATATAAGGCAAGAGAGGCTTGGCCGGTGGATATGTTTGGGATGACGAGGCATGTCGAGACGGTAGTAATGCTTTCCCATAAAAAACCCGATAGCGTAATCAACGTAAAAGTCGAGTTTGGCGAAGGTGAGGGCAAAGTGCCGCTTGACAATATCGCCAAGAGAGCCGAAGCGTACAAGCCGAAAGAGCGAGTTACCTACAAAATGATTAAGGAGTACATAGAAGCGAAATACGGCTTCAAAGTACATACTGCATATATCGCAGAGGTAAAGAGGGAGTTAGGATTGCCGATGTATGATGCTCCGAATGCGGTAGATGAATTGAAACATCCGAGGAAACATCCGACAGCGGAGAAAGTGGAAGCTATAAAGGATGCTTTGGAGTTTTTTGAGTTAATTTAATTAGAGGAGGAAACAATGGGTATAGAAAAAGCAAAAACAGGGAAGTTATTATATCATTTGACAAAATTAGAAAACTTAGAATCAATTATTGAGAATGGATTATTGCCACGGAAAGAAGTAATTAGACAAAGGATAAAATTTGGAGATATTGCAAATGCTGATATAATTTCCAAAAGAACAGAGTTGGGCTTGGATTTATATACACCATTTCACTTTCACCCATATTCAGCTTTTGATGTTGCGGTGAAACATACATATCAGGGGCAAGATATGATATATTTATGTTTAGATAGAGAGTTAGCTAAACAGAATCATTTTAAAATACTTCCGATGCATCCATTATCAGCTGATGAATGCATATTATATGAGTATGATGAAGGATTTCAACAAATTGATTGGGATACTTTAGTTGAAAAAAATCGTGATGATGAATATGCTAAACATGTAAAAATGGCAGAATGCTTAACGGAAAAAATTATTCCTATTAATTGTTTTAAATGCATATATGTTCCATCGGAAGATATTAAAGAAAAAACTTTGTGTATATTAAATAGAAATGGAGTTGATTTTCCACCACCTTATATTAATGTTATGGGTGTTTGGTTTGATGAATGTTTGTGAAATTGAAGGGAAGGATAGTATGATTAAATTTGTTACTGGCAATATTTTTGATTCTGGTGCAGATTGTCTCATAAATACAGTTAATTGTGAAGGGTTTATGGGGAAGGGTATTGCATATCAGTTTAAAATGCGATTCCCCGAAAATAATCGTGATTATGTAAAGGCATGTAAAAGAGGAAGCTTAAGGATAGGGACAATTCATTATTATAAAGAAGATGGAATATGGATTGTAAATTTTCCAACTAAGGACAAGTGGAGAGAAAAAGCTAAAATAGATTATATTGAAAAGGGGCTAGAACAACTTACAAGCTTTATTATTGAGCATAATCCACGGATGATTGCTATACCACCATTAGGATGTGGAAATGGTGGTCTCGATTGGGGCGTTGTAAAAAATGTTATTACTGAGAAACTTCAGTTAATAGAAGATAAATACACTTTTTTGATATATGAACCATCTATTTCATATAAGGCAGTTCCTAAGCAAGCACCTAATATAAGTGTTTCTGGATTGGCGTTGCTACAGATTAGATTGCATTTGAAAAAATTTAATGCTTTGAGATTACAGAAAGCGGGATATTTTACAAATTATTTTTTAGAAGAAGATTATTTTAAGTTTGATAAATGGAAATATGGACCATACTCTCACGGGATAGATATTGTGGCAAGGTCTTTAAATGAGTATCAAAAGTATTATGGATTGACAAATTCAAAAGATACTTATGATCAAATTTATAAAGTGATATGTAGTAAAAAGACAGAAGATAAGTTGGAAAAATTGATTCCTGCAATTGAGAAGTCAACAACGTATATAAACCAAATTTCTACAGATAAAAAATTGGAAGGTGTTGCGACAGTATTATTTATTATCCAGAAAAATAATCGAGTATCAAAGGAGATGATAGTTCAATTATTCAGAAAATGGTCAGAGGATAAGGCAAAAAGGTTTGCGAAAAGTTATATAATTGACTGCATAGACTACTTGGAGAGAACGAATATAATAGTGAAAGATATTTGTGGTAGTTATGAAATTTCTGCAAATATATGGAAATGATGTTTCAAGCTAGTAACTGCAAATAATTACGAATTTTTTTGTTGTAGTTTGGAACATTAAGGGATAGTAATTATTTATATGGAATGTTGAGAAAGAGTATATTGATTTTTTGCATCAGGGTGGTGCAAAATTGATGGAATTTATATTTTGTGGGAAAGGGGATGCACGAGCAGTATTAGTACTGTATAAATATTGCCCATATTTCCGTAATTTTGTGGGGATATGATTTGATTTTGTACTCATGTTGAAACAGTCGCTCTGCTGACGAGAAAAGCCCGGTAAATCAAAGGTTTATGCCGACTTGGGACAAAAATAGATGTGTGTTTCAGTTTCCGTAGAATAGGTATGAGGAAATTGATTTACCCAGGGGGATAGGCTGTGGGGAACGGAAGATATACATTTTGGCGAAAGAGGATGATGGCATTATATTTTCTACAGTTGGAGAATATAATGCCTTTTTCGGTATTGGATGAGGTTTGAATTTGGCTTAGAGCAGAAGATGTTTTTGAGTTGAAAAAATCACTTTCTCCTGATAAAATTCTTGTAGTATTTATCGTGGAAAATGGGGGTATGATATGGCAGTCAGTTATAAAAAGCTATTCCATTTATTGATAGAAAAAAACATGACAAATGCACAGCTGCAGCAGAAGGCGGGATTTTCTGCAAATATCATTACACGATTGAAACGCAATGGATATATTTCTCTTGAAAGCGTGGAAAGTATTTGTTGTGTTCTGAATTGTGGTGTAGACGATATTCTAGAATTCATACCAGAGGATAATAAGAAAGAATTGAAGTCCTGATTTTTGGACAGTGAAAGGAATTGATTATTCTAACGCTTTCAAGCGTTAGAATAATCACTGGCAGTGCAACCGCAAATTTGACGGCGGTGAGAAGTGCTGCACACCACATTTGGATGAGGAAACCATCAAAGGACTTTTCATAAAAGCGGTGAATATCTTAACCAGAGAAAAGGATGAGATTGCTGCAAACTTCCAGACCATCAAAGGGAAGCTTTTCAGTACGGGGAAGCTGGAAACGGAGCAGATAGAAAGGTTCCTTGCTGAACTGGAACGGCAGGACGGAGTTTGATGAGAACCTCTGGTATAGCCTGGTTGATTTTGTCACAGTTTTTAATAAAGAAGATATCCGTTTCACCTTTAAGGACGGAACGGAGATAAAAGTGTAAAACATCCCCTGTGTCCGCAGGGGATGTTTGATGAAAATTGAAATTTGTAAAGATAGAAAAATCTGTGAAATGGTTATTTACCATAATATGCGATAGTTATCGTGGAGATATTCAAAGAAAAAAATAGGGTCTATTGGTATACCAATTTCTGCCAATTGCAGATTCCTTTTATCATGTTCACTATTAAATTTCAATGTATCATTTGGAAGTATCTCTAATAATTTTTTGTACGCTTCAACATCAGAACGTTTTCTTGTTCGTTGACTGAAAGGATTAATAAAAAGTATATTACAATAATTTTCTAACTTCCAAGAATCAAAATCTTTGAGATACCGTATATGCCCTTCAACAATATTAGTCAGATAAATAACATCAACTTTATCGAAATCAGAATGTTTAATTTCTTTATTATTTTTGTCAAAAAATCTTCCTGCAAATTGCTCTGTAAATATTCCTGTATATGGATTGCATAGATATCCCCAATAATCATTCATTTGATGTGATGTAACTGACAAGGCTAATACATTTATGGATTTTTCCTCAAGGGAGAATTTTTTTTGCCCTGATTTTAAATATTCTATAAGTTTATTGTCATCTATTTTTGTTTGTTTAGACGCAGTATATTTCCCTTGTGAATTAGCAATTATTTTTTGAGCGAGGTCGCCAGTGACTTTTCCTAATTTTTCATCTTGTATTTCCTTTTTATCGAAGGCACGAAAAGGTATTGTAATGTTAAGAATGGATTCGTCTGCCTTTTTTATTTGATTAGGAGTTTTAACTTCGATGTTAAAACGGTATCCATCTTTAATTATTTGTATATCAACATCAGAATTATTATTCTCGCTCTTTGTGTGCAAGCGTTGATCGATTTCAAAATTATAATTCATTCTAATTGAATAGAGCCAGAACATCATTTCTGATAAACCTTGAAAACATTTGTCTCTATTATATGATTCCGATAGCTGCAGTTTATTGAAAAACTTGTCTACACTCTTAGATGATGTAAGAATTCCACCTTTGTATAATAACGAGACATTATTCCAAAAAAGATTAAAGTATTCATCGGGCATATGCTCTATAATGATATGTTCATTTTGTTTCATTAATTGATTGTATATTTTATTTTTGATTTGTTCCTCAGTAATGATAAACACCTCTTTTCGCTTGAATTGTTATTTAAAAATATTTTTCAAATTCTGTTTGAATGAGTCTGATTTGTTGAATACATAATACCACAATAATATGGATATTTCTACCATGTCATTCAGCTATTGTCGATTTGAACCCTCCCCCTACAAGGCAAAATCAAAATGTATAAGGCAAAATCGAATTGTATCAAAGACAGCGTTTACATAGATATGGTTATTACAAAGTCCATTTCCCGTTTTGCAAGGAATACGCTGGACTGCCTGAACTATGTGCGAGAACTGAAGGAGTTAGGAATCGGGATCATTTTTGAAAAAGAGAATATCAATACCCTTGATGCGAAAGGGGAAGTGCTGCTGACGATCCTTTCCTCACTGGCGCAGGACGAGAGCCGCTCCATTTCAGAGAATTGTACATGGGGAATCCGCAGGCGGTTTGAAACGGGGAAGCACAAAATGAGTACAAAACGGTTTCTCGGTTACGATACGGACGAGAGCAGCGGCAAGCTGGTCATCAACAGGAAGCAGGAGCCGATTGTGGTGCGTCTGTATCAGGAATTTCTGGATGGGAAAACAACAGATTATATTAAGCGGATTTTTGAAAGAGAAGGGGTGCAGAATTGGAACGGCGATACGAAGTGGCAGGCCACAACTCTGATGAGTATGCTGGAGAATGAAAAATATAAAGGCGATGCCTTGCAGCAGAAAAGCTACACGGTGGATTTCCTTACCAAGAAACGAACGCAGAATATAGGCGAAATTCAGATGTATTATGTGGGAGATGACCATGATGCCATCATTTCAAAGAAAATTTGGGAAGGCGTACAGCTTGAAATAAAACGCAGAGCAAGGTATCTGGAAGAACATGGAACAAACTCCTATTCCCACCGGTCGGAAAGCAACCCGTTTGCTTCTAAGATTATCTGCGGAGAATGCAATAAAGTGTTTGCACGGAAAGGCTGGCGAAGCAGTACAGGCATTGACCATAAGGTATGGCAGTGCAGTGAACGGTACAAGGTAAAGGGGGTTATGGGCTGTTCCAAACGTCATGTAGATGAAGAAACGCTGATAAAGGCGTATCTGATGGCTTGGAATGCTCTGGTTGAGAACTGGGAGGCATTTATGGAGCGCTGGAAGGAGCAGATGCAGAGTGAGAATCTGCTGGAAGGTTATCGGGCGGAGAAATTCATAGAGTATACGGATGGCATGGAGCCTTTGAAGGAGATGGATACGGATTTTATGCTGAAAACGCTGGATCATATCAAGGTTTTTGAGAATGGGACGCTGCTGGTGGTATTTCTGGATGGAACAGAGATTGAATGTAAAAATGAAGAGGAGTAAGAGAAGAGACCGATTGGGAGTCGAGTGATTCCTGATCAGTCTTTTTTCTTGCTCTTCTTCAGATAGTAAAGTGCAGGTGGATGTGGTAGAATATTATAAAGTCTTTAGATATCCGTTTTAAGATACAGTTTTGTGGGGTGACAAAATTGAAAAAATATACGATCAGCAATGTTATAAGTAGTTTTTCGGTAAAGCCGAATGGGAGTATGTCCATGCTTTTGGGGGTAGGAGCATCTATATCTTCTGGTATTATGTCAGGAGGGCAAATGGTATGGGATTTTAAGAGAAAAATCTATTGTATAGAAAATAAAATTTCTGAGGCTATGTTTCTGGATATGTCAAAGGAAACTGCACAAAGGGAAATACAAGTCTACCTTGATGCAAAGGGAGAGCATCCAAGTTTATACTCAACAGAAGAATATTCTCATTATTTTGAGTATTTGTTTTGGAAATAGTAGGGATAGAGACTTGTATATACAAAGCAAAGTGAAGAATGCAACGCCTTATTTGGGATATCTCTGTTTGGGCGCATTAATTATCGAAGAACGCATAAATTTTTTAAGTACGACTAATTTTGATGATTTGATTAAAGCTGGTGTGTATGCTATTGATGCAGGGCATTCTATAAAAACAATATCTTCTGCTATTGAGAATAGTGTGAGATTTAACTTAAATGATGGGTTTCCTACAATATTGAAACTGCACGGAGATTATTTGGTGGATCATTTAAAGAATACATCGGAAGAATTGCGCGCACTTGAAAATTCTATTAATTTAAAACTTCAAGACGTATTGCGTGAAAGAGGATTTATCGTAGTTGGCTATGCAGGAAATGACAATTCTGTAATGACTGTATTAGAGGAAATAGTGAATCAAAATGGTTTGCCATATGGAATAATTTGGTGTAAACCTAAAAACGCTGTTTTGAGCGCACGTGCTGAAAAGTTCATGGAATTTGCTTGTTCTAAAAATGAGCAATCCGGTATTGTGGATATTGATAGTTTCGATGATTTAATGTACAGATTGTATTTGACAATGGAAAAGTCATATAAGGAAATTGACGAAAGGTGGAAAGATGCGGATTATATTAAACCGATTTTATTTGGAGGATTAAGAAAGAGAAATGTGTTTACAAAGACAAACACATTTGAAACAATAGAATATCCAGAAGAAAGTTATGCGTTTGAAACAACTATTACATCTTGGAAAGAACTGAGGAGCTATCTGAATAATTCAGATAGGATTGTGGCTGCTTTATTCAAAGGCAAAGTATGGGTTTTTGGGGATAAGGCGGAGGTGCAGAAGACTTTCGAAAAAGTATTAAAATCAGATATAGAAATGCAAAAATTCCCGGAAGATTGGATACAAAAAGATTATTCATTTGTCTGGAGCATGTATTATGATTTGATTAAATTGACATTAATCTCTAAAGGACTAATATGTTTTGGAAAAAACAAATTTTTTGATCCAAATGCAAGCATAAAGGAGAATGGAAATATAATTTATGATGCAGTTGAGGTGTTCTTGTCATGTGTTGGTAGGAAAATACTCTTAACTATTTTACCAACATTCTACATCGAAAAAGACAACAGGAAACCTATGGATAGATTGCATAAACAGAAAATTATTAATTTTCATATTTCAAAATTGTATAATCCAGATGTCAGCCAACGCATAAATGACTGGACAAAAAGATTATGTTTCAATAAGGAATTGGCTTTTAGAATCGCAGGATTTGCTTTGGAATTTAATAAAATTGTATACACAAGTGGAGGCGCTGGCAGGAAGGAATCATGGCCAGAGATTCAATGTTTTCAATGCGAAGAACCGAAGATGTGTTTTTCCGTAGATGATGCAAGTAAAGTTGCAGTTAATCAATTGAAAGGTTTAGTTAATTATGGACCTATAGAACGTCTGAAAAATAGATCAAGTTTGGATAGCATAAAATTAGCAGTTTTAACTCCAGATCAGACACAGCAGGAAATCATAACACATTTGGAAAAACTAAAGCAGCAATATGTCACAAATTTGAAACAGGAACGATATTTTTTACCAGAATACTTGGGATTTGAGAAGATATTTAGGCGCGATATAGATATTCCGAGCATTAATGATAACACGAGATTTAGAACTTATAATTTGAATGCAGTAGTAAAATTAGATGCGATTACATTTTATAAAGGGTTGACCCGGTATATTAACGTGTTTGCAAAAAATTTGATGTCATTTGATGTATTGGTAATATATATTCCGAGCTGTTTGGCACATCTGCGAGAAATAAAAAACGAATCAGTATATTTTGATTTGCATGATTCATTAAAATTGTATTGTGCGGACAAAGGAATGGTTGTGCAATTGATTGAGGGAAAATCTGCTATACCTGATAAAAATAATGATTCAGCAAAGATAATGTGGGGGTTATCTACTGGGCTTTATTCTAAAGCAGTTGGACGCTTATGGAAACCTGCAATATATAATAAAAATACTGCTTTTGTCGGGCTTAGTTATGTGCAATCAGTCAATAATGGCGAAAAAATTTCAATTGGATGTAGCCAATTGTTTGATGCAGAAGGGAATGGTATGCGGCTATATCTGAGACCTTTGAAGAATCCTAAATATATTCAGAAAAATCCTTTTATGAGGAATGATGATGCCTGCAGATTGATGTTAAATTTGAAAAAATTATATGATGATTCTGTCCCAACATATGATTTAAAAAGAGTGGTAATTCATAAAACAACTTTTTTTACAAAAGAAGAGATGGAGGGAATTACGCGCGGTTTAGCTGGAATAGATGATATCGAATTATTACAGATACAAGAATTTACACCTTGGAGAGCAATACGATTTAACTCATCTGACATGAAAGATATATCAAAGTTTCCTATTCAGCGGGGAACTGTTATTCAGTTAAATAAAGACACGTTTTTGATTTGGACACATGGAGCTGTTCAGAATGATGAATTGGCTGGAAGGAACATGAATTATTATAAAAATGGCAGAGGGATTCCGTCACCGCTTTTGGTGAAAAGGTTTATGGGAAAATCAGATGGAGCAACTTTAGTAAATGAGATAATGATGTTGACAAAGATGAATTGGAATAGTGGGGATAGTTTTTATAAGGTTCTGCCAGTCACTTTGGATTTTGCTAAGATGCTTTCACAGGTAGCAAAGCAGGATGTAGTTATTTATGATAAGCCATATGATTTCAGATATTTTATGTAAAGGCTTATGGTGATAAAAAGAAAGGACTGTACATGCCAAAGTTAATTGATATACCAGAAGGAACGGATGTTGTTGATGTTCGCAAAAAAATGAATAGATTGCTTTCGACAGCACGAAACAGTGCGAAGCCAGATAAATGTATCTTATGTGGAAAAAACCAGACAAGTTTTTGCAATTCACATTCAGTTCCGCAATTATCGCTTAGAAATATTGCTGATAATGGAAAAGTTTTGCATGCTTCGTTATTGATGGGAATAGATGTTGTAGATATTGAAAAAGGCGTAAATAATTCAGGTACATTTCATTTTATTTGCAATGAATGCGATGGAACTTTTTTTCAAGATTATGAAAATGAGCAGAATTTGAAATCAATACCAATTGATAAAATGCTTGCAGAAATTGCTGTAAAGAACATATTGCTGCAGTTGAGTAAAAGGGGACAAGAAAAAGAGCTTTACCAAGAACTACAGAAACAGTTTCATGCGTATTCTAACTTAGAGAATTTAGAGGGAATTAAGGAATTAGACGTAAGAGATTACAAAGAGGAATTACAGTTCCATAAGGATATTGCCGATAACAATATTTCAGGAGGATACCAAATACTATATTGGTCAGTGTTGCCTTATAAAGTTCCGATTGCAACACAGGGTGCTATTGCTCTGTCAAAAGATTTGGAAGGAAATGAAATTAATAATATTTTTGATATATCCGAGTCAGTAAGAATGCAGTTTATGCACTTAGCAATTTTACCACTAAAGGAAGAGAGCGTTGTCTTGGCTTTTTATCATAAAAGGGATAAATTATATAGAAAACTGAGACACCAGATAAATAGCTTATCAGAGCAAAAAATTCTTCAGTTTTTGAACTACATAATATTTGCATATACGGAGAACTATTTTATTTCTAAGACAATCCAATCGGCTATAGAATCAAATGACAAACTAGCAGAATTGGGGCAAGAAAATTCAGGGTATCCTAATTTGGGATTCTTAGGACCAGATAATCTTTTTGGAATAGGCTACCAGCCAGTAGGTATGGATGAGATACCAAATTTTCTGGATCGTGATTGGGCGGTTACCTGAGAGCATAGGAATGTTTTTGGGGATTGAGTAAGGGATATAACCCTTTTCGCAAAAGGTAATAGTTTCGCTATTTAGTATAAGAAATAACTTTCACCGCACACAGAATGTGTGGTGGGAATACAAAGGAAACATATCTAGAAATCCTTTATTTTAAGCAGTTTTATAAGCATTTTGTGTTTGTGGAAGATGAAAAGGAAAATCGGAATAAGAGGATTGAGAAGTATTTTGAGGTTTCGGCGGTGGTTGATGTGGGGTGTGGGGATACAAACGGAAAATGAATAATTCAGGAAATTAACATATCTAAGTAGTATCTGCCTTGCTGATAAAATGTGGGCAACAGCTTTTTAGAAATGGAATAAGATAGGCGTATCATTAGCGATAGTGATACGTTTATTTGTCTTAAACATTCGTTGAGATTAGAAAAATGTTATGCTACAATTAGGAAAGTGAGAGAAAGATAATGAGAATGTTCTTACATTGGATGCTTGTGGACTTTCTCTTCTTCTCTCTTTTATTCTCCGCTTCTCAGGATCGGTACATAATTTACTACAGGGAATATTAATGCGGTCAGAGGCAAACTTGAGCATTGTAGGAGGTATATGGATGAATATTTTAATAATTGGAAATGGCTTTGATTTGGCACATGGACTGCCTACGACTTATAAAGATTTTTTGAAATTTACGGACAAGTTTGAAGAATATAGACTGAGAAATGAAGACGGAGATGAATTGTTGCAGGAGGATGATGGAAATTCTGATTATTTCTTTAATCTTTTTGGAAATAAGGCAAATAAAAATGTGAGAGATTTAATTCAGGAATTGAGTGCTCTGATCAAAAACAATGTATGGATAAAATATTTTAAGAATCTATGTGAGAGTAGAAAAGAGCAAGGGAAAGATGGCTGGATAGATTTTGAAAACGAAATTTCCCAAATTATTCAGACTTTAGACAGTGCCGGCCATACGATTGCAGAACAGGTGGCGCAGGGACAAAAGAATGGAAAAATGACGCAATATCAGTATAGCATACTTCGACCTGTAATCGGTCAAAAATGGTCGTCAGAGAAATATGACAGTATTTCTTTTGAAAACAAGGCAATCCATTATAAGAAAGAACTATTACTAAAGGATTTAAATAAACTGATAAGATGTTTGGAAATTTACCTTAGTGATTATGTATCTAATTTAAGGGTTGATAAGCTGCTTCCCGATATAAAAGAATTACCTTTTATAAATAAGGTGCTGTCATTCAATTACACAAGTACATATGAAAACTACTATAGTGAATTCCCTTATGAAATAGATTATACTCACGGTAAAGCAGCAATAGAGAATACAATGGAAACCAATAACATGGTTCTTGGAATTGATGAGTATTTGAAAGAGGACGAGAAAAATGAGAACACAGAATTTATTGAGTTTAAAAAGTATTTTCAAAGAATTCATAAAGAGACAGGCAGCTTATATAAATTGTGGTTAAATAAAATGGAAGAACAGGAACAGATTAAAGAAATTACTTCAGTACGGAAGGATAATGATGGAACCGTAAGTTATGTTGAAGAATATGCTACATGCCATAAAGTATTCTTTTTCGGACATTCTTTGGATGTTACAGATCGAGATATTATTAGGGAATTTATCTTAGCGGATAGAGTTCAGACAACAATTTTTTATGTGGATAGGACGGATTATGGTAAGAAAATAACTAATTTGGTTAAGGTTATTGGTCAAGATGAATTGATCAGGCGTACAGGAGGAAAAACAAAAACAATAACATTTCAAAAAATAACTAAGGAGGCATAATACATGGGATTATATAAAGAAATTATGGAAGCCGCAGAAATAGTGCGTAAAGATGATAACCTTGACTTATATAAAAAACTATTAGATTTAAGTTCACAAGCACTTGATTTGCAGGAAGAAATTTCTAGGTTGAGAGAAGATAACAGGGAATTAAAGAAGAAAAAAGACATTTCTGAAAAAATAGTACGGCATAAATTGCCATATGTGACGCTGAAAAATGATTCGGATGATTTATATTATTGTTCTCATTGCTGGGATAGTGAACAGATAGTTATACAATTGAATTGTGCAGATAATGGATGTTTTGAGTGTCCGCATTGTCATGCAAAGGGGTTATATGATACAGAAAAAAATAAGCAATATCATAAGAGGCAAGCTGAAAATATTGCCAATATGAATAAAAGTTTGCATCGTAAAAATATTTTTGATGGCTATTAATGTTTTATATTATGATGTATGAATGAGTCATGAATTGGTGTGCAGACATGAGGAGATGTTCAGTTCGGAAAAAAGAAAGATGAAAGCGCCATCTGTTCCAGCGGAGCGGAATAACGGATTTATATTGTTTCCATCAGCGACCAACAGGAAAGTATTGGAATGCGATATGATGAGAATATATGTTTGGAGAAGTAGGATGGAGAAGAAATTCAAAGTGGATAATTGTGGAGAAATCCTTATATATCAATCCGAAGACGGTTTGACAAAGATTGAAGTTAAAATACAGGACGAAACAGTGTGGTTGACACAACAGCAAATGGCAGATTTGTTCCAAACGTCGCGAACAAATATTGTAGAACATATTGCACATATATATGAAGAATTTGAACTAGATGAAAACTCAACCTGTCGGAATTTCCGACAGGTTCGCAAGGAAGGAAATCGCGAAGTTTCACGAGAGATGTCCTACTATAATCTTGATATGATTATTTCTCTTGGTTATAGAGTGAAATCCAGAATAGCGACAAATTTTCGGCGTTGGGCGACTGAACGTCTGAAAGAATATATGATAAAAGGCTTTATTATGGATGATGAGCGATTAAAGAATCTGGGAGGCGGAAATTACTGGAAAGAGTTATTAGACCGCATACGGGATATTCGCTCATCGGAAAAAGTGATGTATCGGCAGGTGCTTGACCTTTATGCTACCAGTGTGGATTATAATCCCAAAAGCAGTGAATCTGTCGCTTTTTTTAAAATGGTTCAAAATAAGCTGCATTATGCAGCGCATGGGCATACTGCGGCAGAAGTTATATATGAACGTGCAGATGCAGAACAGCCATTTATGGGGCTTAAGAATTTTTCTGGTGATTTTCCGACATTGAAAGATATTGGCCTCGCAAAGAATTATTTAAATGAGGAAGAATTGAAGATTTTAAATAACACTGTGTCTGGATATTTTGATTTTGCAGAAATTCAGGCAATGCGCCATCATCCCATGTATATGTCTGATTATGTAGAGCATCTTGATAATGTATTGAAAACGACAGGAGAAAAATTATTGCAGGGAGCAGGGACAATCAGCCATGCACAGGCAATGGAAAAAGCAACAGAAGAATACAGAAAATATCAGGTTCAGAACCTATCGCCAGTTGAAGAGGAGTATTTAAAAAGTATTAAAAACATACATAATACGGTAAAGAAAAAGCGAAGAAGTAAAGCATAGAATTGTATTCTTATACGAGTCCTGAAGCTGAAAAATTGTGTTTACATAGTAGCTCCGATACATTGCGAGGTTTGTGTCGAATTATGTCAAAAATAGTTTGAAAGGCTGGAAGGAAAACAATTGGTTTATAATATTTGAAGCTAGAATGGAAAATCAAAATCCGGAGGAACCGTATCCCATAGTGACATAAGTGATGTGGCAATTGAGACGCACAAAGAAAAAAATAATGCAGATTTTGTTGCAATCGTCGGACCAGGATTTAGTGGAGATACGATTCGAAATCATGCTCGAAAAAAAAGGTTTGCCCTCATAATCGATACCGAATTAATTGAAATAGCACGTATGTCTTCTGAACTGGGATTGAGCTTACAGGAACTCTCTCTTATTTTTGAGGTTCCGGAAGGGCTTTCTCGTCTTGCAGAGTTAATATCTGCTAAACAGCGGGAGATGGATGTTATCACACTTGTTGTTTCTGCATTCAATAAGGAACAGGAGTTGCTGGGAGGACTTTCGGCCCGTGATATGTATTTGCTGTTGCGAGCGACGGATATTTCGCCATCTCTGGAGGAGCTATTAAGTGTTTTTGAGACTCTTTCACAAAAAGAAATTGGTATGTTGTCTCCAATGAAAAAAGCACCTTTTGCAGAGAATACAATATATGAATTGAAAAGTGAAAGAGGAGTAGTAAATAGACTTCGTGCACTGGCCTCTGCAATAGAGAAGGGAGCAAAATAAGCAACAGGTTTCCCAACCATTATGTGGAAGACAAGTAATTAGAGAAATAGAGATTATAATCTGGTTAGTACCATTGTGTCGAATATAAGCGTAGCTCCATAAAGCAGGTGTGCAAAATTGATTAATAGATACTAGGGGGATATATTACAAGTCTTTAGCACCACTTTTTCCGGATAACTATTAAATAATTTAGATATTGATTTATGCTGGAGATTACTTCGCATTTTTTTCTGTCCTTTTTAGTAAAGAAGTAGCTAAAAGATGGATTTAGGGCAGCAGGTGAAAAAATAGTAATTGAAGACGAGCAAAGAGATAATAGTGGGATTATTTTGAATACTTATGAGATAAAAGTTGTAAGTAGATAAATAAGAGTTTTCTGCCAAGACCCAACCACGCCTTTTGGAAATCAGAATCACACACTCCAGACATACAGAAGTCTGCGTGAAATTGTGCCGAAAGGAATAATTTAAAAATCAGAAATTGTTGTAATTCATGGGAAGGATACAGATGATAAAGTATATAAAACTTAAAAACTATAGATGTTTTGAAAATAGTCAGATTCAATTTAAGAAGCTCTCGATTATCGTTGGAAAAAATAATGCAGGAAAATCAACACTTATTGAAGCGATGAGAATGATTGCTTATGCGGCAGATAAAGCGACAAAGACAACATATAAAGAAGTCCCATATGGCATTCTTCCTGTTGCAAAAAATTATGGAATTAGAATTAGTGTTGATAAATTAAAGATTGATTTAAGGGGTATAGTATATCTTTATGAGGATAAGGTGGCCGAAATAGAGGCTGTTTTTGATGACAAATGTAAAATAAAGATTTTAGCAAATGAAGAAATGGCTTTTGCTTTCTTGTACACACCAAACGGAGAAATAATAAAAAGAAAAACAAAGGCGGCAGAATATGGTTTCGATACAATTAAAATACTACCACAGATAGGATTAATTAAAGAAAATGAGAAACATTTGGAACCTGCTAGAGTTATAGATTATCGTGAAACCTATTTATCATCTAGGCATTTTAGGAATGAGGTATGGCTTTATAAGGAATAGTATTGGGAAAAGTTTAAAGAGCTGGCAGAAGCAACATGGGATGATTTGAACCTTGTAAAGTTGGAATATAATATAGTAATTAGTGAGTTTATACAGTTTATGGTTAGCGATGGTCATTTTATGGCGGAAATAGGATTGATGGGTAGCGGTCTGCAGATGTGGCTTCAAATTATATGGTTTTTGTGCAGAACGCAGGGTTCTTATACAGTTATTTTGGATGAGCCCGATGTATATATGCATCCAGATTTGCAGAGAAAACTATTGCAACTTGTTAGAAAATATTTCAAACAGGTTATTATTGCAACTCATTCTATTGAGATTATATCAGAAGTTGAGCCATCCAATATAGTAATGATTAATAAAAAAAGCAGAAAAATGCAATATGCTAATGGCCTATTAGCAGTTCAGCAAATAGTAGATAATATTGGAGGTATGCAAGACTTATCCCTAATTCGAATTGGATTAAAGAAGAAGTGTCTGTTTGTTGAAGGTAAAGATATAAAAATATTGTCAAAGGTATTTGATAAACTGTATCCAGAAGAAGAAAATGATATAGGAACACTGCCATGCCTTTCACTAGGTGGTTTTATGCGCTTGCCTGAGGCGTTTGGTGCAGCTAATTTGTTTTATAAAGAAACACAGAATAGTATAAAGTGTATGGCTATCCTTGACCGGGATTATTACCCGGATACATTGCTGGCAGATATATATGATAAAGCAAAAGAAAATCATTTGGATCTTCATATATGGAATAAGAAGGAAATAGAAAATTATTTTATAGTACCACAAATGTTGTTTCGATTAGTTAGAACTAAAAATGTGAAAGAAGATTATGAAAATTTTCTGCAAAAATTGGATAGTTTATTAGAGGAATTCAGAGATGATGTTCAAGAGCAAATTGTAGAGCAAATGGTAAGATATAAAAAAGGGTGTGCTGTGTCTACCTGTATGGCGTCAGCAAGAAAGTTAATGCAGGAAAAATGGAGTAACCTTGATAGTAAAATAGCTATGGTTAGCGGAAAGGAAATGATTAGAAGGGTAAATGTTTGGTTAAAAACAGAATATCAAGTTAGTTCTTCTCTTGATAAAATGATAAAAGAATTAAGAAAAGAGGAAATAGACGAGGAATTAGTGGGAGTTCTTGAAAAACTATGCTAAACCCCATAAAAACAGTAAAAATGTGGTAAAATGGTAGATATGAATCATGCAGCATATGTAAAACAAAAAATTTGTAACCATTGTTACGAAACAATAGAGGGTTAAACAATAGATTTGTGATAAAAATGTAACTTTAATAGTTTTTTCGGCAAGAGGAAATTATATATGAAGAAACTGATTGCAGAAGAATATAAACGATTTGAGGATATCAAACAGATTCGTGAGGAGGCTTCAGAATTTTGGAGTGCGAGGGAGCTTGCTTCAGGTTTAGATTATAATAAATGGGAAAATTTTTCCAAAGTAATTAAAAGAGGGATGATTGCCTGTGAGAATAGTGGTCATACGATAGCTTACGATTTTCCTGAGGTTAGCAAAATCGTGGAAGCAGGAGCAACAAACAAGCCTGTAAAGGATTATGAATTGTCCAGATATGCCTGTTACTTGATTGTGCAGAATGGCGACCCACGAAAAGAAGTGATTGCATTGGGACAGACATATTTTGCAATCCAGACGTATGGTCAAGAGGCAGCAGGCCATTTTAATGAGTTAAGTGAGGATAATCGAAGACTTGTTGTGCATGGAGACATTAAGCAATGGAATTAAATGCTTGCAGAAATAGCACATAAAGCAGGTGTTATTACAAACGAGGAATTTGCAATTTTTCAGAATGCCGGTTATATGGGATTGTATGGTGGTTTAGATATAGATGATATTCATACAAAAAAGGGATTGGAAGTTGGACAGAAAATCCTTGATTACATGGGTAGTACAGAATTAATTGCCAATCTGTTTCGTATATCCCAGACTGAAGAAAAATTACGAAAAGATGAGGCTGATAATGCTAAAACGGCAACGCCGGTTCATTATTCTGTGGGGAGAGAGGTGCGGACTGCATATAGAAAAGATTGGCGGAACGATGCCGGAAGATTTGCCGACGCTAAAAAAGAGTATTCAACAGATAGAAAAAGAGCAGATGGCTCGTTTGAAAGCAAAAGCCAGAAAGGGAAAATTGATACTTGATGAGTAGATGAGTAGGACGAGAAAGTATGCTTGATATTAGTCATGGGAATAGAACTGCGAAAAATTGTATTCCTATACGAGTGACGAGGCTGAAAAATTGTGTTTACATAGTAGCTTAGACACATATGTACATTACAGTACAGCCAATCCGACTGATTCATGGATGCAGCAGCTTCAACATATGCATACTGGCTGTAAGGAAATGTTGCAACAAACAGGTATGCCCTACATTCCGTATTCTTATCCGGATCGATATAACTCATTGTCAGACCTGACCAGCGGGCCTCAAGTGTAACGCCTGGTTTATGCTCCACATGGCTGGTATAATTCCTGCTGACAGTATATCTTTTGTAGCCTCTGGCAAATGTAGGATAAGAACAAGCTTTTTCACCTTCATTCTTACATTTTTCACAGTATTCCTCCCAAAGAAGCACTCCAGTAACCCCGACCTTACTGAGCTCACTATGGACATACGCATAGTCAACCAGTGCATAGCTGCTTTTGGGTTTGAACTTATCAGGATAAAAGAAATGATATAATTCATCATCAGACATCATGAGAAGTTCATCCCATTCCTTGCGGTGCTCATCGGAAGCCTGCCTGATCCGCGCAACAGAATTTCGGGAGACGCCAAGAACACCAGAAATTTCCTGGTCGCTTAGATTTTTTTGAAGCAGCTCTATGATCTGCCTCACTCTTGTTTTCTTGAACATAAAGAAAACCTCCTTAAAATGTATTTGAAGGATAGAATCCTTCATGAAATACAATTTAAAAGAGGCTGGTATACCATATCGATATATACTAATTCAGCCACTATATATAGTGGCAGCTCTCAAGCGTGATAATACAGTAGATTTTAGTGGCTCCCAAGTGTGAACATAGTGGCTTCCAAGCGTGATAATAATCACCCATGTGAGATTTCCCTGGAATAAAGGCTTTTGAATGGATGCGGCGTTTGATTTCCATTTGCGCATTCATAAAAAACTAAGCGGAACGCTTGCATATCGCAAGCAAAAGTGATATACTATATAGCGAAAGGATGTGATTTAATTGGCAAGGACATCAAATGTATTCGCACGTGTGGAGCCGGAGATCAAAGAGCAGGCAGAACAGGTGCTTGACCAGCTTGGGATACCGATGTCAAATGCAGTCGGTATGTTTTTAAGGCAGGTCGTGCTTCAGCAAGGCATCCCGTTTGAGATGAAGTTGCCGAAGAAGGCGCCTCTTGCATACGGCTCCCTTACAAAAGACCAGTTTGACACAGAGATAGGAAAGGGTATGGAGGATATACAGGAAGGCAGGGTATATTCGGCTGATGCAGTGGAAGAAGAAATGCGGCGAGATTACGGGATATGAGCTGGAATATCGTGTACACGGCTAGGGCGAGGCGCGATCTGAGGGATATATACGAGTATATTGCATATGAACTGCTTGTGCCGGAAACGGCAGTGGGACAGACGCAGCGGATCATGAAGGAAATCCGCGCCCTTGATGAAATGCCGATGCGGTTCGGATTGTATGAGGAAGAGCCGTGGCACAGCCAAGGGCTCCGTTTTTTCCTTGTCGATAATTACCTTGTGTTTTACCTGCCGAATGAAACCAAAAACACAGTGAGCATTGTCCGCATCATGTATGGCGGCAGGGATATCCGCAGACAGCTTAGTGAGACAGAAATGGAATACTGAACCAGAGGGCATCTGCCAGAAGTGGCGGGTGTTTTTCTTATTGGCCGGATAGACCCTGTTGAGTACGTTGGAGTTTCACGGCAGAGAAATGGAAATGTGCTCAACGTTAAACCACCCGATATGTGGGTGCGTGACAAGACTGTTGGGAAAGGGAGACAATGAACAGGCAGATAAAAAGGCTTCTACCTCACTTTTCTCGGGGCTTTTAGTGGAAGCAATTATCATTATAGGAATTATGGTTTTTCTTGACCCAGTACTTACTTCATTAGGTTCAACCGAAACAATTTTGCCATATGCAAGAGTCTATATAAAAATCTATGTAACTGGTTTAATCATTAATGTTTTTACTGTTATGATGAATAATCTGCTCACTGCCCAGGGAGCTGCAAAATTTATAATGATTGCCATGGTTACAGAAAGTATTGCTAATGTGCTTTTAGACCCTATTATGATTTATGGTATGGATTTAGGCATTGGAGGAGCAGTTATTGCAACATTTATCTCTTTGTGTATCAATATGGCAGCAAAGCCTTATGGGGATTATACAGTAGCTGCTATGGGAGCAGCCGCCCGTATCATGACAGGTTGTAACTTATGTTGTTTTTGGACATAAAACAGACCAACTATTGATGGATGCAGATATACCAGATTATGAAAGAAAATTGCTCAGTGGAATTCCAAGGGAATATGACTCAGGATGATGTGATGGAGCGGCTGCTCCGTACAAGGAGAGGCATGTAGGGATGTTTGAAAACAGAGGGTTATATAGAAAAAATTTATAAGAGTCTTGATTATTATCCTACAAGTGGTATACTGTAATGATTTAGCAGACCTTTGTTAAATGGGTGGGTGGATTGGGAATAAATGAAAAAGAGAACAGATCTATGCAGCATGATTTTCGTTACATTTCCAAACATGATCCTAAAGTACAGGAAGTCTACCAAGATATTCAGGCTATTCTCAGGGAAACACGGAATTTATTGAAACCAAAATTTACATTCGGGTTTGACGTGGTAGGGAGCTATAAAAGAAACATGATTACCTATGCTGGCAAGTCAAATGTCAGGTATGACTTTGATTTTAACATTGAGGCTAATGATGATAGATACACGACAGAGCAGCTGAAAAATATGCTTCAAAAGGCGATAGGTAATGTCTGTGTCAAATATGGATACGATTTTCCAGAAGATTCAACGCGCGTTTTGACAATTAAGAAGAAAGACACAAAAAAGTCCCACATCATTCACAGCTGTGATTTTGCTATCGTAAATAATTACATTGATGATGACGAAGATGAGTGTCAGGAATATATCCGATTTAATAAAGCAAACGGAAGTTACACATGGTGTGAACAGCCGGATGGATATTATATGCTACCGGATAAGGTTGACTGGATTGAAGAGAAGAGTCTGCAGGATGATGTGCGGAAGTTATATATAAAAAAGAAAAATAGAAATAACGACCCGAATGTGCATTCAAGGACTATTTTTGTTATAACAGTCCATGAGGTGTAAGCCCAATAATACAAGCAATTCCAGGAATAGGGCACTGGTATGTGGCTGTGTTATCAGTTTGGTTGGACTGAGAACACAGCCAAGCTTTGGGACAGTATCAGCAATGCGAATGCAGTTTTTAGAAAAAAGTTATAGTACAGGAAAGGCCGCTCAGTTTTCAAATATTTTTTTTACAACAGAGACAGCGTTTAGCACTTTAGGGAATCCAGTATATGGGATGCACTGCAGAAATGTTTCTATGATTTTTTCAGGAGCCATTCCCACATTTAAAGCTCCATTGATATGAATTTCCAATTGCGATTCACATCCTCCGGCAGTGAGAAGGCTGGCTAACGTGATCATTTCCCTCTCCTGCAAAGACAAGCCATTCCGCTCATAGATATCTCCGAATGCAAATTCGACAATGTACTTTCCCAGGTCGGGTGAGATTGTCTCTAGTGATTGGATGACAGCTTCGCCGCCTTTCCCATCAATTTTCTTTAAATTTTCCATACCAATATTAAATTTTTTCTCCATTTCTTTTTTTCTCCTTGTTTGGTAAAATGATCTTATGAAACAGTTACTGTTCAATAAGAGATCAATAGCTGCTATAAAAAGGATAGTTCTTAGACCATACTCTAAGTCAAGGCTTTTTTGAAAAGAGGTTTTGTATGACCATTGGTGAGTTTTCTGCAATAACTGAAATCAGTGCATATACACTGCGCTATTATGAGAAAAAAGGACTTCTCTGTGTAAGCAGGGACAGTGTCGGGAGACGGGATTATAGTGTAGATGATATAGAATGGGTAAAATTTATCCAGCGCCTGAAGGATACTGGAATGGTTCTACGGGATATTAAATATTATTCTGATCTGCGGTATCAGGGAGATGACACGATGGCAGAGAGGATGGAGCTGCTGGTCAGGCACAGGAAATCTGTAGTGGAGGAACGGAAAAAATGGGATGAATATCTGAAGAATCTGGATGAGAAAATAGGCATTTATTGGAAAAGAATAAACGAAAAATGAAATATTTTAAAATTACGATAGGGGGGATTGCCATTGTTTGGAAAGACCATTAGAGAAGGCATATATTCCTTTCTATGGGAAAATGACCTGTAAAGAATATGCCTGATTTCTTGCAGAAATTGTAGAGAAAAGTGGAAGAAAACCTCAGCGAACAGAATGATAGGAATGAAGATGGGCTATTGGAACATCCGCAGATTGAAAATTACTTTTAAGCGTTCTCGGATTGATAAAGCCATGGTGCTGTCCTGGATAAAATGCAATTTTATTTTCCTATTGCATTTTCCGCTGTATCATCTCCAACTAAGGATTTTGAAAACTTAAAATGAAAGTTATGCATTCCTTCTCTTAAATAAAATCGGTGTGTGTTTTCACGAAGTTGATTACAAGCCACTTCAATTTGTGTGCAAGCAAAATCTTTTGCAATTTGACAAGCCTTTATAAACATTTCTTTTCCTATGCCCTGTTTTCTATATGTTGCATCGACAGCAAACTCCATAATCTCTGCAATACATTCGGAATGATGTAGTTGTTCCTCAAATCTTAAATGTAACACTCCAATTACATTATTATCATGCTCACAGACGAGGAAATAATGGTGTCTCTTACCTATTTGTTTTTGAAATATTGTATAAAATCTTTCAAATGGAAGCTGTTTATGTTCCATATCACAAATCAAGCGATAGACTTTTTCACAATCATCCAATGTTGCCTTCCGATACATTCGATATACCTCTCAAATTTTATCATTCTGCCTTTTCTATCATAGCACAAGTCTGAGAGCGTGGAAATAGCGAGTTTTTCAGATGGATTTCCCATCTCTTGTATATACGGCACAGGCGGTCAAAAACCTGTAGATTGGGATAGTTCATAGATGAATGAGCCCCCTGAAAACAGAATGACCATTTAAAGAGGAATACCCCGGCTGGGGAAGTGCGCCGCGGCCTCACTTCTAGGCACTGTGGGGCTGTGAAAGGTGTCATTTACGCTGAAGGAGTTTTAGGCGAAATACTGGATGCTTTTCAGCAGGATATGCGGTATAATGATGGTGCAGAGATATGAGTCAGCAGAGGAGAGAAATAGCATGAAGAAAACAATTTTATTTGTAATTTTACAGCAGTACGCAGATTGGGAAGCGGCCTATATTTCATCCGCGATTTTTATGCTGGGGCAGGGCGGATATACCGTTAAGACAGTATCTTTATCGAGAGATTGTGTTCAGTCAATAGGAGGCTTTAAGGTATTGCCCGACTATGACATCCAATCTGTTCCAGATGAATATGAAGCTCTTATCCTGATCGGCGGTATGACATGGAGAAGTGAAAATACACAGCGGATCAAGGAATTAGCAAAAGACTGTTTTAAAAGGGGAAAACTGTTAGGAGGAATCTGTGATGCCTCTGCATTTTTAGGTACAGCAGGCATTTTGAATCATGTAGTTCATACAAGCAATGATCTGAATGACTTGAAGAAATGGGCGGGGCCTATTTATACTGGAGAGGAAAATTACATTGCGAAACAGGCAGTTTGTGATAAAAACGTCATAACAGCTAATGGCACAGCGCCCTTGGAATTTGCGAAAGAGATTTTGCTTGCATTGCATGTTGCAGATGAAGAAGCGATAGCAGATTGGTATAATTTCCATAAATTAGGCTGTTATACTGCAGCTATGCCTAAAATGTAGATTCTTTAATCCCTAAAAGGATGGAGAGGGAGGTTTTTGGATGGATGAAAAGATAACATTTAGCCGCGGCACGTTTTTTCATGGGACGAAGGCGGATTTGAAGACAGGTGATTTATTGGCAAAGGGATTTTTGTCCAATTATGCGGACAGGAGAGCGAAGTATGTTTACTTTGCAGGAACACTGGATGCAGCTGTCTGGGGCGCGGAATTAGCGTCCGGGGATGGCAGGCAGAGGATTTATGTTGTGGAGCCGACGGGTGAGTTTGAAGACGACCCGAACGTGACAGATAAGAAGTTTCCTGGCAATTCCATGTCAAGATAAATGCCAATATAATAAAAGTGATTCCATATAGTTTGAGTGTTAAAAAATATAAAATAGAATGGAGGATTTTGAAATGGAATATGCGGTTTTGAATAATGGCGTAAAAATCCCGATGCTTGGGTTTGGAGTGTTCCAGATTCCGGCAGAGGATACGGAGCGCTGTGTACGGGATGCGATTTCAGTTGGCTACCGGAGCATTGACACTGCACAAGGATATGCCAATGAAGAAGGGGTAGGGGAAGCAGTCAGTAAATGCAGTGTCTCTCGGGATGAATTATTCCTGACAACAAAAATATGGATTTCTAACGGGGGGTATGAAAAGGCAAAGGCTTCCATTGAGGAATCTCTGCGGAAGTTAAAAACAGATTATGTGGATTTGATGCTGATCCATCAGCCATTTAACGATTACTATGGTTCCTACCGGGCTATGGAAGAAGCGTATAAGGCTGGAAAGATCCGCGCCATCGGCGTGAGCAACTTTATGCCTGACAGGTTTATTGATATAGCTGGTTTTGTGGAGATTACACCAGCAGTGAATCAGTTGGAGGTTCATATATTTCAGCAGCAGAAAATCGCAAAAGGGATTTTGAAAGAATATGGGACGCAGCTCATGGCATGGTCGCCGCTGGCACAGGGAAAGAATAACCTGTTTACCAATGAAACTTTACTGGAGATCGGGGAAAAATACGGAAAAACAGCGGCACAGGTAAATTTGCGTTTCCTGATCCAGTCTGGCGTTATAGTGATTCCAAAGTCAACCCATAAGGAACGTATGGAGGAAAACTTTGCCCTGTTTGATTTTACCCTGACTAATGAGGAAATGGAAAAGCTGGAAGCCCTTGATTTGGGCCATAGTCTGTTTATTGACCATTATGCGCCAGAGGCTGCAAAGATGTTTGTAAATGCTGGGAAAATGTGAGGGAAAGATATGGAGCAGAGGCCTTTCGCAATGAAAATACTGTTTACAGAATGAGTGTTAAGTATTTGCCTGATAGAGGGGCGCTGAAATAATCGCCCCTCTATCAGGCAATTTGCTCTATGCGGCATTTCTGGCAAAGGGGATATTCTGCAATAAACGGTTCGATTTTCTCTTTCATTTTCTCAAAAGAGGTTCCATAAAAATATAGGGCAGTATATGTGTTTCCCTCCCAATAGCTATACATTCTCCCAATTCCCTCCAGTGCCTGTTCCATCTGTTCAATGACATAATTAATATCGCAAGTCTGATAAACTTCATCAGGTAAATCAACGCCATTGGAATAATATGCTAATCCCTCTAAGGTCCCCGCGTTAATTTCCGGCCCCGCGCCTTGTAGAACAGAGCCCTTAGGAATCCCTATTTGATTGAGCAGGGCAATCAGCCATTCAAGACAATCCGGATCATCATTCATCAAATGAATATTTATATCACAATATGCAATTTCACCATCCGGATTCTGGGCGGTACCTCCTCCAGTTACTTCGCCCGCTTGTCTTTTTTCCAATAGTTCCTGTAAAGCATCTTCTAACTCAAACCGGTGTTTCGGCTGAAACCGGGCATTTAATTTTAATGTCAAATCCATTTATGCTCTCCCTGTCATTATCTGATTTTTTGTTTACTTTTTTTATTATACTATAAATCCAGGAAGGTGGAAATAGGCATTTTGATGCCTTAATCTTTTAAGATAGTAAATCTGTAAATTATATGATAAAATACTATATGCGTAGGAAGGTTTAGGAGGAATGGCTATGGCCAAAAAGGAGAAAAAGACGGTATCAATGGAAGCTGGGCTTTGGGCAGCGTGTAATAAATTGAGAGGAAGCGTAAGTGCCACGGATTATGTGAATGTCGTCCTTGGTTTACTCTTCCTTAGGTTTGCAAATGACAAATTTGAGATGCATCGTCAAAAGCTGCTGGCGGATGAGGACAGGAAGGATTTTGTGGATAATCCGAGATTTTATTCTCGCGACAATGTATTCTATCTGGAGGAAGAGGATCGCTGGGGATACATCAGGGACAATTCGAAAAAGAACAATATTTTCACCATCATTGATGATGCCTTTAAAAATATGGAAAAGAATAATATATCCCTAAGAGGAGCCCTTCCTATTGGGTTTTATCTGTCTCTTCATATTGAGCCTGCAAAGTTTTCGTCGCTGATTGATGAAATTGAAAAGATTGAGTATTCACAGGAAGAATCGGATGATGTGATCGGCCGGGTGTATGAATACTTTTTGAGAAAATTCTGTATTGCAGCAAAGTCGGAGAAAGGGGAATTTTATACACCAGGCAATATTGTGGAGCTGATGACGCTCCTGATTCAGCCCTATTCTGGCTCTGTATACGACCCATGCTGCGGTTCTGGGGGAATGTTTGTACAGAGTGCAGAGTTTATTAAGCGCCATAAGGGTAACAAAAGGGATATTACTATTTATGGACAGGAAGCCAATGACAAGACATATCAATTAGCACGTATGAATCTGGCTATCCGTGGCCTGAACTGTGACCTTGGTGATATGGATGCCTCTACATTTACAAATGACAAGCATCCAAATCTCCGTGCAGATTTCATTCTTGCCAATCCGCCGTTTAACTTAAAGGACTGGCGGACCAGTACTCAATTAACCAATGATGCGCGCTGGAACGGCTATGAAGTGCCTCCAGTAAGCAATGCAAATTATGCATGGATTCTCCACATGCTGGCAAGGCTGTCTTACAATGGCACTGCTGCGTTTCTGCTTGCCAACGGGGCTTTGAACGCGGATGCAGAAGAAGCAAAAATCCGTAAAAAGTTGATTGAGAACCATAAGGTTGAGGCTGTTATTGTTCTGCCAAGAGAAATGTTTTATGCGACTGACATTTCAGTGACGCTGTGGATTTGCGGAAACCATAAGAAACCGAAAAGAGTGCGCCGAAATGATGAGGAAATTATGCTCCGGAATCGTGAAAATGAAATTCTCTTTATTGATGCAAGAACCCTGGGTGACGGAAAAGCCAATGATGATGGGTATGTGCTTTTGACAGATGAAGATAAGGAGAGAATTGCGTCCACCCTTTTTGCGTGGCAATTGCCAGAATGGGAGCAGTTGTATAAAAATGTTCCTGAATTCTGTTATTCTGCATCCATAGAGGAGATTAAAGATAAAGATTATAGCTTGGCTCCATCAAAATACATAGAGTTTGTTGACCGTGATTTAAACATAGATTATCAGAAAGAAATGGGCCGGATTCAAATGGAAATGCAAGCTATCATAGAAGGGGAACAGCATTCGCAGAAAGTGTTGCTAGAGGCTTTTAAAGGTATTGGTTATGGCATTAAATAAGGTGAAAATTGGTTCCTTTGTAGAACTATATCATGAAGTATGCAATATTCCTCATCTAACTGTATACGACGTATCAGGAGTAAATCGGGATAAAGAATTTTTTGAACCATCAAAACAAGTCGGTTCAGACACAAGTAAATACAAAGTGGTACCTCCAGGCTATTTTGCATGCAATCTCATGCATGTAGGACGGGATGTGGTTTTACCAATTGCCATAAATCATACTAATACAAACAGGCATGTAAGTCCTGCGTATACTGTTTTTGGAATCACAGATGAGACAGTTATCTTAAAGGAGTACTTTTATATTTTGCTCAATTCAAAGGAAAGAGACAGATATTTTTGGTTCCATACAGATTCTTCTGTCCGTGATGGTATGGAATGGAATGTTTTCTGTGATATGGAACTTGAGATTCCTTCACTTGAAACTCAGAGAAAATATGCCGCTTTATATTTAGGCATGGAGGAGAACTTAGATGCCCTGACTCGCAGCATTGAGCAGATGCAATCTGCCTGTGATGCCTATATGGAACATCTGTTAAAGAGGGTTCCTAGAGAGCCGGTTGGGAAATATATCGCAGAAGTGGATGAGCGGAATCGTGATGAGCAGTATGGATTGGATCATTTACGGGGCATTTCTATTGAAAAGAGATTCATTGGAACAAAGGCAAATATGCAGGGAGTATCTTTGAAGCCATATAAAATAATTGAGCCAGAGACATTCTGTTATGTGACTGTAACGTCAAGAAACGGCGGCAAAGTCTCCATTGCTTTTAATGAAAGTGCGGATACCCATATCGTTTCATCTTCCTATGTATCATTTCGAATCGTCAATTCTGGGCTGCAGCCTCAATATCTTTTCATGTTTTTAAAAGGCCCGGAGTTCGACCGATTTGCCAGATTTCATTCATGGGGCAGTGCAAGGGAGACGTTTGCATTAGATGATTTAGGGCGTTTTGAAATACCAGTGCCATCAGAGGAGATACAGAAGGATATTGTCAATATTTTTCATGTGATGAATGAGAGAAAGCAGCTGCGGGAGCGGTTAGTGGAATTACAGAAAAACATCTGCCCTATTTTGATTAAAGGCGCTGTGGAAGAGGGAGGCCGGATTTAGTGGCAAATTTTAAATACTATGAAAATGACTATGAGCTGGCTGTCCTCCAGCTTCTGGAACAGAACGGCTGGAGTTATCAATGCGGTTATGACATACATCGTACCAATACAGATATCATTTTGGAAGAGGACTTTCGGAAATATCTGTGCTGCCGTTATGGTTATTTTTCAGATAGGGAGCTGGCAGTACTGATTCGCTGCATTACCAGTTTTTCTAATCAGTCTCTATATCGTGCCATGAAGGAGACATATAAGTTTCTAATTCGTGGATATACACTCCAACGGGATGATGGCAGTGATATCTTTATTGATTTCTTTGATTTCCATGGGGATACGAATGTGTTTAAAGCTGTCAATCAGTATGAATTTCAGGAATATAAGAATCGCAGGCCAGATATCATTCTCTTTGTGAACGGCATTCCTGTATCTGTGTTTGAGCTAAAGAACCCAGCAGATGAGTCTGTTTCCATAGCAGATGCTTACCAGCAGACGCACATCCGCTATGCACAGGATATCCCTTCCCTTATGAAGTATGACTTTATAAATGTCATCAGCGATGGCGCCAATACACGGTATGGATCTCTGTTCAACGATTATGAGTTTTACTTCAAATGGAATTCCGCCAACGGTGAGGACTATAACAAGGAGGATGGCATTGAGGGAATTCATATTCTAATTGGAGGGCTGTTCCAGCATACAACGCTTTTGAACATTTTAAGAAGTTACATCTACATACCGGATACCAGTGATAATAACACTGTGGTTCTGCCGAAGTACTATCAGTATTATGGAGCAGAAAAGCTGTATGGGCACATTTTGTCTGAGCATGAAAAGGGAAGCGGAAAAGGCGGCACCTATTGGGGGGCGACTGGCTGCGGCAAATCCTATACCATGCTGTTTCTTGCCAAACGATTGACTACATCCATTGAGCTCCATAAGCCAACGATTGTACTTCTGACGGATAGAAATGACTTGGATGAACAGCTTTCCAGCGATTTTGAGAATGCCAGGGATTTTTTGATTGACGAGAATTCTCTGAGCATCAAAAATCGAAAGATGCTGCAGGAGAAGCTTGCTAACGTGGAAAGCGGCGGCATTTACCTAATGACAATTCAAAAATTCTCAGAGGATATCAGCCTTTTAAGCAAGCGGCGCAATATTATCTGTATTTCAGATGAAGCTCATCGGACGCAGACCAATACAGAAGCAAAGTACATTATTTCTAAAGGGGATGCTAAGAAAACATACGGTTTTGCAAAATATCTGAGAGACTCTTTCCCAAATGCCACTTATGTTGGGTTTACAGGCACTCCAGTAGACGCCACTTTACGAGTGTTTGGCGAGGTGGTTGTAAAATACACCATGAAGCAGTCTTTTGACGATGGTTCTACGGTAAAAATTGCCCGTCTTTCCGGTCCAAGGGAAGTGCAGCTGGATGAGAAAATAGCAGCTGCCTGCGACGAATATTATCGCCTGCAGTTAGAGGCTGGGACAAATGAATATCAGATTGAACAGTCCAAAAAGGATATGACCCGCCTTAGGGTGATTCTGGGGAATCCGGATAGGCTGGATATTGTTGTGAGACATTTTATCTGGCATTATGAGAAACGCTGGGAAGAACATGGGACGATAAATGGAAAGGCCATGTTTGTCTGTTATAACCGAGAAATTGCTTTTGAAGTATATAAGCGCATCCAGGCAGCAAGGCCGGAATGGTTCCTGCCTCGCAAGTGTGCGCCGGAATATGATGGCACTCAGCTTGACCGGGAAGCCATTGAGATAGAAAAAGTTAAACTTATATGTACAAATGGCAAGAACGACCCCAAAGAGCTCTCTCGTCTGATTGGGGATTCCAAAGACAGGAAGCGTTATGCGAAGGCTTTTAAAGATGATAAATCCAACTTTAAAATAGCCATTGTAGTGGATATGTGGATTACTGGTTTTGATGTTCCATCCCTGGATACTATGTATCTGGATAAGCCAGTGGAAATGCATAACCTGATTCAGACCATTTCCCGTGTGAATCGTGTGTTTAAAGAGAAGGCGGAAGGATTGATTGTGGATTATATCGGTCTGGAGGGCGCTATCATGGCTGCCATGAAGCTATACAATGGCGATATCCGCCCCGTGAATGGAACCAACGCTTCCCTGGTGATTTTTAAAGATTTCCTTGATAGAATCATCGGGCTATTACATGATTTTGATTACAGCAGTTTCTTTCATGCCTCTATCACTCCTTTGGAGCGGCTGGCCGTGATTCAGAAAGGTGTGGAATTTGTTCTTGCAGAGAAGAGCCGGAAGGATAACTTTATGGGTTTTACCCAGAGAGCCAAAAAGGCCTTTGATGTCTGCATCGGCCATGAGGAAATCGCTGGCCATGAAGTAGAAGAGCTGCACTATTTTATGTGTGTGCGTTCTGTTATCTACAAGATGACCATGGGAGATACGCCGGATGCCACGCTGATGAATAGGAAGGTCGCTGAGCTGGTAAACAAGGCAATAAGCTCAACCTACAGCGGAAATGAGCTGTATTTTGATGAGCAGGATACAGATGATGTACAACTGCTCTTTAGCGATGAATTTATTGATAAGCTGAAAAAGATTCCCTATTCCAATACGAAGTATTATGCATTATTGAAACTATTGAAGCGGGCTATTAAGGAATTTGGAAAGACCAATATGCTCAGGGCTGGGGAATTCTCGAAAAAGCTGAAGCAGGTCATTGACCGATATAATAGGAGAAATGAGATTTCTGAGGTTGAAGAAATTATTGATGATTTTGTCGATAACCTGAGTGAGGAATTGGAGCGCATTCATAGGGAACTCAAGGAGGAAAAGCAATCCTTTGAAGCAATGGGAATTACTTATGATGAAAAAGCGTTCTATGACATTCTGACCGCTATTGCTGAAAAATACAACTTCAAAGACCAGTTTACAGAGGACAGGTTCATTTTTCTGGCAAAGGAAATTAAAAAGCTGGTCAGCAACAAATCAAAATACACAGACTGGACGAACAGGCAGGATGTGAAAGATGAGCTCTATACGGATGTTGCGGTTCTTCTAAAAAAAAGCGGCTATCTGCCAAAGACGATCGATGCAGCCTATGATGAGATTATGAAACAGGTGGAGAATTACAAGAAATATGAGGTACAGGCCACGGGAAAGAGAGCAGCCGCAGTTTATCCGTTCCCCTTGGAGAAGGATCGTTCCATGGTGGCGGAATCTCATGTACTTTGCGGAGTGAGAGATAGGAGTGAAAGTGAGAAACCATTTTCATAATGTTTTGTGCCAGGATTTTATCTGAAAAATGTAAAGAAGATGAAAAGGAATCGAATATCATGGGGTGGGCGAGAAAGAATTTTATCGATAAAAATCAAAGAGAAAGAGAAACAGCTTTTAAAAGAATCCAAGAAACAGAAACCAGCCTGGATAAGATCAGAGGAAGCCTGTTTGGAGGTGCAGCGGGCGATGCACTAGGATATCCTGTGGAATTTTTAAGTGAAGAGGAAATATTTTCCCAGTTCGGAGAAAATGGAATACAGCAATATGAGCTTGACAGAATAACTGGAAAGGCCCTTATATCAGACGATACGCAGATGACTCTTTTCACTGCCAATGGCCTGCTGGCCGGTGAGGTCAGAGGATGTATGCGGAGAATCCAGGGATTGCCAAGAAGTTATGTATCCCATTCCTATCAGGACTGGCTGCGGACTCAGGAGATTTCTTTTGAAGAAAGCAGAAAAATACTGAAAGGAAATAGAGGCAGATGTATTTCGTGGCTGGCAGATGTTCCTGAGCTTTACAGTCAGAGAGCTCCTGGAAATACCTGCCTGTCCGCTTTGGAAGAACAGAAAGACAGTGGCAGAGCCATAGATGACTATATAAAAGTCCCCCAAAATGATAGTAAAGGGTGCGGCGGGATCATGCGGATTGCTCCTCTTGCCCTGCAATACCACTGCAGGAACATAAAGGAATTGGATTACGAGGGAGCGGAGCTTGCTGCTATTACACATGGACATTCCCTGGGATATATGCCGGCAGCAGTGCTTACTCACATCATAAGCCGTATTGTATTTCCAGAGAAGCCGCAGACGTTGAAAGAAATTGTTCTGGAGGCAAGGGATACGGCAGCGGAAATATTTGCCGGGGATAAGCATTTAAAAGAGATGACAGATCTTATTGATCTGGCCATTAGGCTTTCAGAAAATGGGGAAAACGATCTTGACAGCATTCGTGAAATCGGCGAAGGCTGGGTGGCAGAGGAAACTCTTGGCATCTCCATCTACTGTGCGCTTCGTTATCAGAACGATTTTTCAGCTGGTATCATAGCTGCAGTCAACCATGGAGGCGACAGTGATTCCACAGGAGCGGTAACTGGGAATATTCTTGGCGCGCTGTTGGGATATGATGCAATAGAGGAGAAGTGGAAAACGAATCTAGAACTGGCAGATGTTATTTTAGAAGTAGCAGATGATCTCTGTCATGGGTGGCAGATGAGTGAGCACAATTATTATGAAGATCCTGACTGGGTGAGAAAATATATGGAAATGAGGAGGAGAGACTAAATGCCGGAAGGGACGCAGAAAACAGAATTTATGACAGTAAAAGGCGATATTACCAAAGATCAAGGAGTTCAGGCAGTTGTAAATGCAGCTAATACCAGTCTGCTGGGCGGCGGCGGTGTGGATGGCGCCATTCATCGTGCCGCTGGCCCTAGGCTGCTTGCAGAGTGCCGGCTGCTGAATGGCTGCCAAACCGGAAAGGCAAAAATCACGAAGGGGTATGGTCTGCCCTGTGAGTATATTATCCATACGCCAGGTCCACGCTGGAATGGCGGAAGATCGAAGGAACGGGAATTGCTTGCTTCCTGCTATCAGTCCTGTCTGGAATTAGCTGTGGAAAACGGGATAAGGAGCATTGCGTTTCCATCCATCTCCACGGGCATCTATCACTTCCCAGTGGAGGAAGCGGCACGTATCGCTGTTGGTACGGCAAAAGAGTTTGCTTCCAGCCATCCGGGAGAGCTGGATCTGATTAAGTGGGTGCTTTTTGATGATCAGACACTTGAAAGCTATACGAAGGAGTTAGAGAGCTGGAATTTATGAGAAGTGCCCGTTTCGCCAGGCTCTTCCGCCATGAGCTGTGCTGCCAGGGATGGAAAGCATTCTTCAGCGGATCACGATAAAGCAGTCAGGGCCGGTTTGAATGGCCGGGAAGGATTCGATTGCAATTGACTTTTCTGTGGAGGAAAGCTAAAATGAATCTGTAAATGATGTAAAATACAAAAACCAAGAGAAATCTGTGAAGGAAAAGGGGAAAAGAAAATGAAATCTATGATCGACCATGCAGCAGTAGCTGTCAATGATATTAACTGGTACATCCGTTTTTTCAAACGGGCATTTGATATGGAGGTAAGGGAGTACGACGGGCCAAAGGAGAATCCAAAGCAGGTATGGATGACAGGAGGAGTACAGCTGATTGCCTCATCGGAAGAAGCATTTGCATCACAGGACAGGTGCAGACATCTGGGAATTGCAGTGTCAGATAAAGAGGAGTGTTTAAAAAGAGCATATGAGGAATTTGACGCACAGGAGATGCCTCAAGGCCATAACTGGGTACGGGTGGGAGACGGACTGTGTGTGGAAGTTCTGGATATAAGATAAGCTGTCAGAGTTTGTATATCCTTCAAAAGAACCATATGGGTAAACTAACAGAATTTTACTTTAAGAAGGAGGACTTTTTACATTGAGAGGACAGCAGAATCAGGGAATGGGATATATAGGATGTGTTTTTACTGTAGCAGGGGTGTTTCTCTTCCAAGGGCTTCGCGGCATCACCAGCGCATTAGGAATTGGATTTGCAGCGTGGCTTTTCGGGATCGTTTTTACCATTGTGGGGATTGTGACGACGTTTATATTTGGAAGCAATGGAAAAGAAAAGGGGATTGCATTGCTGATTGATGTGATTCTCTGGCTCCTGAAGGGACTGATTGGATGGGTATTAGGCGTTGCTATTGCTTTCTTTTTGATTTATTATTACCATGGCGGCGGAAGGAAACAACAGACGAGGGAAGAGAATGAGGAGTCTGGGCCGATGACGCTGGATCGTCTGCCAGGCCATTTATATAGTCCACAGGGCATTGACTATAGATGCTATGCAAACTATGGATATGGCGTTGAATATGTGAATGCGGTGAATCCTAATGACCGCATTTTGATCACTAATATTGAGAGCTATACTGGAAGTGAAATCCATACAAATGCAGGCTCTTTTTTCATCTCATAGGATTAGGTATCAAAACTCCCAACCAAGGCAGCATGTCAGAATATTTTGCTATTAGGTGCTGTCGCTTGTACATACAAGCGATTGTGCGCAGAGGCTTTAGGATTTCCTGCCTCTAAGGCTATAAAAATATTCTGACATTTTTTTCGGCTTTTTTCAGCGTTAAATTTCTTAATCTCTTAATATGCTATACTATCATACTGGCAATACAAGGGAGAATAAAGGCTCTACATTCTTTCATGGCATGGTTTCCAGGCAGCCTTCATGTCAAATTCTGACAAAATTGGATAACCATATTGACAAGGACCGACAAATTGTAGATAATAAACAGAGGTGCCATAGCTTGTGGCGCCATTCAATATTGGACGAAAAAATGTCCAGGAGGATAGGATCATGAAGAAGACATTTTCGTGGAAAAAAGCTGCCGTCATCGGATTGAGCACGGCTATGCTTTTAGGAACAACAGGAACTTCGGCTTTTGCCGGAAATACAAATATGGCTGCTTCTGTGGAAGTGAAGACCGTGGCAGGCGCAACCATAAAGGCTATGAGCATTGCCTATGAAACAAAGACTGTTAACAGGGAAACTTCTGCTAAGACAGAGGATGCAGCGGAAGGACAGGAGAGAGAGATAGGAGAAAGCGAGATTGACAGTTATTTTAAGGATAGTGTGATTGTAGGGGACTCTATTATGCTGGGATATCGGAATTATTGCATGAAGAGCAATGACCCGTTTTTACGGTCATTAAGTTTTCTTGCTTCCGGCAGTTTTTCCGTTCATAATGCCTTATGGCCTGTGAATGACAAAAGTGTGCATCCGATTTACCAGGGAGCCCAGCGTCCGGTGTGGGAGTCAATTTCCATGATGGGAGCCAAAAAAGTATTTATGTTTTTCGGCTTGAATGATTTGAACATGGGAGATGATACCTGTGAGCTTTATCAGCAGGTAATAGGAAATATTAAGGAGCTTTCTCCGGATGCAGAAATTCATGTCATAGCTATGACCTATACCCTGAAAGGCAAAGGCAAGGGGAAGTTGAATAATAATAATATCCGGGCGTTCAATGTCCAGCTTAAAGGGCTTGCAGAAGAGAATGGCTGGGGCTTTATTGATATGGCTACTCCATTATCCGATGCCAATGGGGATTTAGCAGCAGAGTACTGCAGCGATGACTATGTGCATCAGTCCAGAGCCGCTTATCAGGTATGGACCAATGTGCTTAGGCAGTATGCAAAGGATCAGCTGAAAGATTTGTCAGCTTCATAAATCAAGAGATAAAAAGAGAAAGAGGATGAGACCAATGAAAAGAAATGATATTATAAATCAGAGCATTGCTGGAGCTAGAAGGGGGTTATTGCTTCTGGCAGCAGCTATGGTATTGGGAGGCTGTGGGAGTTCAGAAGGAAAGGAAGCAGAGGCTGCAGCAGTAGAATCTTCCGTAGAGGCTGAACCAGAAACATCTGCTGAAGTTGGAACAGAAGAGGTTGAAAACGAGGCTGGGGAGACTGCATCAGCAGATAGCTCTCAAAAAGAGGCAGATCCCAGGGGAATTTATGAATCCATTGGGGAAGCAGTAGAGCTTCCTTCCATGATGGAGGGAGATGACAGCTTCATTTCTAATTATTATGGCATCAATCCTGCTGACCTGGAAAGCTATGTGTTTGCCAGCGCAGAGGATGCCACATTGGCAGATGCCATTATTATTATGGAAGTAAAAAGTCAGGAGGCGCAGGAAAATATTGTAAATGCTCTGAATACGGTGATTGAGCAGAAATGTGCGGAGATGGAAAATTATTTGCCTGAGCAGTTTGAGATTGTGGCAAAAAGCTCTGTGAAAACAGAAGGGCTTTATGTGTATCTCGTTATTTCCAAGGATGCAGAGAAGATGGAAGAGGTGATTCAGTCAGCTCTGAAATAATGGGAGGAAATCATGGTTTTCAGCAGTATACCCTTTTTGTTTTTCTTTCTTCCCACATGCCTGGTTCTCTATTACGCCTTGCCCCTTAAACTGAAAAATCATATCCTGCTCGCCTTCAGCCTTGTTTTTTATGCCTGGGGCGAGCCAGTTTATATTATCCTGATGCTTTTTGCATCAGCAGTTGACTATACGAATGGGCAAATGATGGAACGATTTGGAGCGAAAGACAGGTACAGAAAGATTTTTTTATGCTTTTCAGTTGCCATTAACCTGTCCATGCTGGGATTTTTTAAATATGCAGATTTTGTAATCGAAACATTTAACAGCGTGTCAGGCCTGGCATTGCAGCCTTTGGGTCTGGGATTGCCAGTAGGAATCAGTTTTTTTACCTTTCAGACCATGAGCTACAGCATCGATCTATACAGACGGGAAGTAAAGGTGGAGAAAAATTATCTTACCTATCTTACCTATGTCTCTATGTTTCCACAGCTGATTGCAGGACCGATTGTCCGTTTCTCCACAGTAAATGAAGAGCTTCATGAACGGACGATTGACTGGGAGGGCTTTGTACAGGGAACATTGAGGTTTATGCAGGGCCTGTTTAAAAAAGTTCTGATTGCTAATAATACAGGGGCTCTCTGGGAGACGATCCGAGGGCTGGAAGCTGGAAGCGCCTCTGTCGCTACAGCCTGGCTGGGAGCAGTCTGCTTTACTCTTCAGCTTTATTTTGATTTCAGCGCATACAGTGATATGGCGATTGGAATGGGGCGGATGTTGGGCTTCCATTATCTGGAGAATTTCCGTTATCCCTTGTCTGCTGTATCAGTGACAGACTTCTGGCGTCGATGGCATATTTCCCTATCCACCTGGTTTCGCGACTACATCTATATCCCCTTGGGGGGAAACCGGGTAAGCACTGTCAGGCACCTGCGGAATATGTTTGTCGTATGGTTTCTGACCGGGCTATGGCATGGAGCAGCCTGGAATTTTGTGCTTTGGGGCTTGTATTATGGAGTTCTTCTGACATTAGAAAAATATGTGTGGGGAGAAAAACTCTCACAACTGCCAAAGGCACTGTGCCATATATATGCCTTACTGATTGTGGTATTTGGATTTGTTATCTTTGTATTTGATGATATGGGACAGCTTGGCGCCTATATTGCAGCGATGTTCGGAGCCAGAGGAAACAGCCTGTTCGGGATAGAATTTTTGTGGTATATAAAAAATTACGGACTTCTCCTTTTGACAGCAGTTCTCCTTTCCTTCCCTTTGTACCCTTTTATAAAGGAAAGAATAGAGAAGCTTTCTGGACAGGGCCGGACTGCAGCGGCTGTTTTAGGAGCTTGCGGGTATCTGATCTTGTTTTTGATTACCACAGCTTACCTTGTCAATGATACTTACAATCCATTTTTATATTTCCGTTTCTAGGAGGAAAGCATATGACAAGAGAAATGAAGATACAATCAGGGACTGCGATCCTCCTTTCCCTTTTAGTCCTGTCCTTTTCCTGTGCATTTTTTGTAATGAAAAAGCAGACGTTTTCGGAGAGTGAAAACAGGTATCTGACTAAATTTCCTGAGTATTCCTTTGGTAATTTAAAAGAGGGTACCTATACAAAGGACCTCCAAAGCTATCTGGCAGATCATTTTCCCTGTCGAGATCTGTTTATGGGCCTGAAGGCAGAAACGGAAATCGCTTTTGGAAAAAGAGAGATTAATGGGATCTATATGGGAGAAGATGGTTATCTGATCGAGGAATATAAGGCTCCAAAGAACACAGAAAAAGTGGTTGGAAATTTTAAAAAATTTGCAGAGGCAGTGGATTCAGCAGAGGTGTCTCTGATGCTGGTGCCCACGGCTATTGCTGTGTATGAGGATAAACTTCCACTATTTGCACCGGTCAGGAGCCAGCAAAAGACGATGGAAGAGATCTATGAAAAATCAGGTGTCAGCAGGATCGACTGCTATGAGGAATTGATGGAAGCAAAGGATGAGATGGAACTGTACTATAGGACAGATCATCACTGGACAAGCTATGGAGCGTATACGGCTTATACAGCTTACTGTGAGGCAAAGGGGATCACGCCGGTGCCTCTGGATCGTATGGTAAAAAAGGAGGTTTCTACAGACTTCAGAGGAACCATATATTCCAAACTGAATGACAGCCAGATAGGCAGTGATACCATTACAATTTTTGAAAATCCGGAAAACAAGCTGACTGTTAACTATATGGATACAGGAGAAATAACAGATTCTCTTTATAATTTTGATTATCTGGAGAAAAAGGACAAATATTCCATGTTTTTAAATAATATCCACCCTTTGATCGAAATAACCAATGAAACAGCGGATTCTGACAGGGAGCTGGTTTTGATCAAGGACAGCTATGCGAACTCCATGACGCCGTTTTTGGTGAATCATTATAAAAAGATCTACGTTTTTGACACACGGTATTATAAAAAGGGTCCAAGTTCTTTTGTAAACGAGCATCCGGAGATTACAGATGTGCTTTTGCTTTATAATATGAATACGCTGGACACGGATTTAGGTGTGGGAGGAATTTATTGATGGGAAAAAAAGAATTTTTAGTATGCGTGGATTCGGATGGATGTGCAATGGATACGATGGATGCAAAGCATAAGCTTTGTTTCGGGCCTCAGATGGTAAAGGCCTGGGGGCTTGGAGCCTGGGAAGAAGAGGTGCTGGATATTTGGAATCATATCAGCCTTTACTCGGAAAATAGAGGAATCAACCGTTTCCCTGGCCTGGAGATGGCATTAAGGGAATGTAGAGACAGGGGAATGGTGACAGAGGATTTTTCTCCTCTTACTTATTGGCTGAAGGAGGCAGAAAGCTTTTCCAATGGTTGTCTGAAAGAGGCAGTGGAGAAAGCCAAAAACCCTTTTCTCCAGAAGGTGCTTACCTGGTCAGAGCAGGTGAATCAGGCGATTAAAGAGCTGCCAGAAAGTAGACCGTTTGAAGGGGTAAAAGAGACTCTTGCATATATGGGGACATATGGGGATTTGGCTGTTGTATCCTCGGCAAACCGGGAAGCAGTGGAAAAGGAATGGAACCGCCATGGGATGATAGGCATGGTAAAGGAAGTCCTGGCCCAGGATTCTGGTTCGAAAACTGTATGTATCAGAAAACTTTTGAAAGAAGGCTATGAAGGGAAAAAAGTCATTATGATTGGAGATGCTCCGGGAGATGGCCATGCTGCTGAAAAAAATGGAGTTCTTTTTTATCCGATCATAATAAGGAAAGAAGAGGAAGCCTGGAAACGGCTGAGAGAGGAAGCCTTTGAACGCTTTTTGAACGGCACCTATGAGGGAGATTACCAGGATAGGCTTATGAAGGAGTTCTATAGGGCTTTAGGGTATGCTTAACAGCCTATTGTTTCAAGAGATTTAGGTTCTTTGTGTTTTATTGGCAGAAATCAGGGAATTGGCATATGTGCAGGATTTGGAGTCAAACGCATTGCGGGTGGAAATTATATATCCTATAAAACAGAACGTTCTGTAGAAGTACATGTTTGCAGCATGGGATTTTGGAGGAAAAGGGGAATTATGGAAAAAACAAATGTCTGCAGGCTTTTAGATAAAGCTGGAATTCCTTATGAGGAAATGGAATATGAAGTGGATGAAAATGACCTCTCCGGCTCTCATGCAGCAGAAATTATGGGAATCAGCCATGAAAATGTCTTTAAGACCCTTGTATTGAAAGGAGAAAAGAAGGGATATCTGGTGTGTTGTATCCCTGTGGATGATGAGCTGGATTTAAAGAAGGCAGCAAAGGCAGCTGGGGATAAAAAGGTAGAGATGCTTCCTGTAAAAGAGCTTTTAGGTGTTACCGGTTATATACGGGGAGGATGTTCTCCCATAGGAATGAAAAAGAAGTTTCCCATTTATATAGAAGAAACAGCAGTTTTATTCGATCATATTGCAGTAAGTGCAGGTATGAGAGGAAAGCAGATTCTGGTGGCTCCAGAGGCTCTTGCCCAATATATAGAAGCAAAGTTTGTACCCCTGGTAAAGGAATAGAGAATTGCCAAAAGAATTGGGAGGGGAAAAGAGTTCGAATAGAAGATGAGAAGTTTACATAAAATAACGGCGACATGTTTCGACGTTATTTTTTTGATGTTATATTTAACAATTACGTAACAAAATTGTAAAAAAGATTTGACAACTATATGAGTAGGAAGGAAGAAATAAAGCAGGAATTCGTATACATGAACTAATTGAGAATGAAAATTAAGGAAGGGAAAAAGAAATATGTAACAAAGATATAAAAACTACATTGACATTATCTGAAAGACTCCCATATAATTACCGGCGTCACCCCCAATCATGGAGTTAAAGCTAGGAGGATGCCTATTTATGAGGATAAGTATATGGAAACAGAAGAGAATTTTGTTTATGGTATATTATGCTGTTGTGATGGCTGGGCTACCAGCTGCTTCTGTAATATATTCCACAGGTACAGCGGCAGCAGCCATGGAAGATAAAGACGGTGACAGTACTTATGAAAATACTTTTTTGGAAGTTAGGGACAAAGAGGAACAGACCCTGGGAGGAATCTCCTATTCTGCTGGAGGAACCGTAGAATATGGTCAGGATAATACCAGTCTTATGGATTGGGAAGCCAGGCAGGAGGTACAGATGCTTACAGGGCACTTCCTGGAAGCTGGAGTGAGAAAAAGGCAGGAACGAGGAGAACTTTTAAAAATCCAGGCAGAAGAGACAAAAAAAGGTTTTCTTCAAAGAAAAGAGGCAGAAAACGAATCAATCGAATCTAGCCTTTCTCAGGAGGATTATGGAGTTTTATTGAAAATTGTAGAGGCAGAGGCAGGGATCTGTGATGAAAAGGGAAGGATCCTTGTGGCAAATGTAATCATGAATCGGGTAGCAAATGGACAATTTCCAAATAGTGTTCAGGCTGTTGTCTATCAGCCATCTCAGTTCTCTCCTGTGGCAACTGGTTTTATCAACCAGGTAAAGGTATCAGATAAGACAGTAGAATGTGTAAGACGAGCTCTGGCCGGTGAAGATTATTCTCAGGGAGCCTTGTATTTTATGAATCGAGAGATGTCCCAGAAAAATGCAGTAAGATGGTTTGACGGAAAACTGACCTATCTATTTGAACATGAAGGGCATGAGTTTTTTAAATAAAAGAAGATGGAAAAGTGGAAGGAGGCGAAAGTTCTGACACTTTTCCTGATCTGGCAGTTTGACATTTAAACTTTAATATAGGAGAAAACAGCGTATATTGTATACATAATTTTTGGACGTCCATATATTGACTTTTTTTTTGATAAATGAGATAATAGGTACAAATTCTGAATTTAGAAGGAGGATTTATCCAATGGCAACAAAGGCTTATTATCCGTTAAGTGAGATTGGCAAAGGAAAACCAGGTTTTGCAAAGACAAGATCTATTATTGAAGCTGCTTTCTATGGCAATAATGTAGTAAAGGTAAATACATTAAAGGAAGCATATAATTTAGCAAAGAATTCTCCAGGAACAATTGTTACAGATATGCCTGTATACAGAGGCGAGGAATTCGGTCTTGAGAAGGACGCAAAGGTTCTTCTGTTTAATGATGGCGCTATTACAGGCCGTTATGCTGCAGCACGCCGTATCGCAGGTGAGCCTGGAGTAAACTGTGAGGCACTGGACAAGGTGGCTATGGATGCGATCTATCAGTCACGTTGGAAAAAGATGTATCATGCAGAGGTTTTTGTAGGCCTTGATCCTGAATTTATGGTAAAGGCACATCTTTTGATTCCGGAAGGCGAAGAGAATGTTATGTATTCTTGGATGCTGAACTTCCAGTACATGTCTGATGATTATGTAAAGATGTACAGAGATTCCAAGCCAGTAGGCGACGGAAAAGAAGCTGATATCTATATTTTCTCAGATCCTCAGTGGTATCCGGCAGCTCATCCAGGCGTTGATTACAGCTGCTTAAGTGATCCTCAGACTCTTTGCTATTTCAACACAGATCAGAACTGTGCATGCATTCTCGGTATGAGATATTTTGGAGAGCATAAGAAGGGTACCCTTACTATGGCATGGGCAATTGCCAACCGCAACGGATATGCTTCCTGCCACGGCGGACAGAAAGAATATACACTGGATGATGGTTCCAAGTTTGTGGCATCTGTATACGGTTTGTCAGGTTCTGGAAAGTCCACATTGACTCATGCAAAGCACAATGGCAAGTACAGCATTAAGGTGCTTCATGATGATGCGTTTATTATTAATACTGATACCTGTGCTTCTATCGCCTTAGAGCCAACCTACTTTGATAAGACACAGGATTATCCTGCAGGCTGCCCGGATAACAAGTTCCTTCTGACAGCTCAGAACTGTTCCGCTACCTTAGATGAGGATGGAAAGGTTCAGCTTGTTACAGAGGATATTAGAAATGGCAACGGACGTGCGATTAAGTCAAAATTATGGGCACCGAATCGTGTGGATAAGATCGAAGAGCCAGTTAATGCTATTTTCTGGATTATGAAGGATCCAACCATTCCGCCAGTAGTAAAATTAAAAGGTGCTTCCCTGGCATCTGTTATGGGCGCTACCTTGGCTACTAAGCGTTCCAGCGCAGAGCGTCTGGCTCCTGGAGTAGATCCAAATAAGCTGGTAGTGGTTCCTTATGCAAATCCATTCCGTACCTATCCTCTGGCTCATGACTATGAGAAGTTCAAAAAGCTGGTAGAGGAGAAAAATGTAGACTGCTATATCATTAATACTGGTGATTTCATGGGCAAGAAGGTTCAGCCTAAGGATACACTGGGCATTTTGGAAGCAATCGTTGAGAAAAAGGCTGACTTTAAGAAGTGGGGTCCTTTCTCCGATATCGAAATCTTTGATTGGGAGGGATTTGTTCCGGATATGAACGATTCTTCTTATGTAGAGCAGTTAAAGGCCCGTATGAATGACCGTGTAAATGAAATTAAGGAGTTTGCTGCTAAGAAAGATGGTTATGACAAGCTTCCGGATGATGCTTTGGCAGCAATCCAGAAGGTAGTAGATGAATTAAACTAATGCTTTTGTCGGGGTTCTGGATATACAGGATTTGACAGATAGGCCCTGATAGTTTAGACGGCTGGTCAGAATTGTAGACCAGCCGTCTTTCCATTCCCAGCATATAGGATTTACACCAAAGTTGGAAAGGATAGGAGCAATGAAGAAAAAATATATACTTTTTGATTTAGACGGCACCCTGACCGATCCAGAGGAAGGGATTACAAAAGCTGTGGCCTATGCCCTTTGTTCCTTTGGCATTGAAGTGACAGACAGGAGGGAACTGATACCCTTTATCGGGCCGCCATTACGGGACAGCTATATGGAATATTATGGATTTTCCCAAGAGAAAGCGAGAGAGGGTGTGATAAAGTACAGGGAATATTTTAATGAAAGGGGCTGGAAGGAAAATAAGGTATATGAGGGAATTCCTGAGATGTTATGGATCTTAAAGGAAAAAGGGTTCAGGCTTATGGTAGCTACCTCTAAGCCAGAAGTATTTGCTGTACGTATTTTAGAGTATTTTGGCCTGGCCCAGTATTTTGAATTTATTGGTGGAGCTGATTTAGAGGAGATAAGGGTGAGAAAGGGAGATGTAATCCGCTATGTAATGGAGAAAATGGGAATTTCTCCTCTAGAAGCTATAATGGTAGGTGACAGAAAGCACGATGCTATAGGGGCAGAGGAGGCAGGTATAGACTGTATAGGCGTTCTCTTTGGATACGGCAGCCGGGAGGAGCTGGAAGGAGTACAAACCTGTTATCTGGCAGAAAGCGTAGCAGATCTACAGGATTACCTGCTAAAGGACTGAAGGAAAAAGTTCTGGAAAAGAGAAAGGTGAGGTGTGGAATGGAGGCATATTCCGGATTTGCAGCAGTATATGATCTATTTATGGATAATATCCCTTATGAGGATTGGTGCAGATATTTGACTGATACATTAAGAAATATGGGAGTCAGAGAAGGTCTGGTTTTGGACCTGGGCTGCGGTACAGGTATGTTGACAGAATTATTATCTAAAAATGGATATGATATGATCGGAATCGATAGATCAGAAGAGATGCTTCAGGCTGCAATAGAGAAACGGGAGGCTTCTGGCCATGATATTCTCTATCTCTGTCAGGATATGAGAGAATTTGAGCTCTATGGTACAGTGAGGGCAGTTGTAAGCATCTGTGATTCTATCAACTATCTGATGAAATATGAGGAGCTGGTTCAGGTATTCTCCCTTGTGAATAATTATCTGGATCCAGGAGGAGTTTTTATTTTTGATTTCAATACTATTTATAAATATAAATATCTGCTTGGAAATCAGACGATCGCAGAAGACAGGGAAGAGGCCAGCTTTATCTGGGATAATTTTTATGATGAGGAAGAGCGGATAAACGAATATGACCTGACCTTGTTTATCCATGAGGAAGGAGATCTGTATCGGAAATATCAGGAGGCTCATTATCAAAAAGCCTATTCACTGGAGGAGATAAAAAGGGCATTAAGAGAAGCAGGAATGGAATTTGTGTCAGCATATGATGCCTTTACCATTGAGCCTCCCAGGACAGAGAGTGAAAGAATCTATGTGACGGCCCGGGAAAAGGGAAAAAGTACTGAATAGTTTGAAGAGAAACTTTGCAGACTGCTAGGCTGGATAAGAAAGGAAAGAGGCAATGGGAGATTATATAATCAGAGCGACAGCAGCAAATGGACAGATCAGAGCATTTGCTGCTACAACAAAAGAGCTGACAGAGTATGCCAGGGCGGCTCATAATACCAGCCCTGTGGCAACAGCAGCCCTGGGACGGCTTTTGACAGCGGGAACCATGATGGGAGTTATGATGAAAGGGGAAGAGGATCTGCTGACTTTGAAAATAGAAGGAGATGGTCCTATTGGAGGCCTGACAGTTACAGCGGATGCAAAAGGCGATGTAAAGGGATATGTATTTAATCCTTCTGTTATGCTGCCTCCCAATAGCCAAGGAAAGTTGGATGTAGGGGGTGCTGTAGGCCAGGGGACCCTAAGAGTCATATGTGATGTAGGCCTAAAGGAACCTTATGTAGGCCAGACCGCTTTGGTTACAGGAGAAATTGCAGAGGATTTGACTTATTATTATGCAGCTTCGGAACAGACCCCTTCTTCCGTAGCCCTTGGCGTACTGATGAATAAAGACAATACGGTGAGACAGGCTGGAGGCTTTATTCTTCAGCTTCTTCCCGGCGCTTCGGAAGAGGTAATTTCCGCACTGGAAGGAAAGCTGGGACAAGTGAAGTCAATCACCAGGCTTCTGGACGAGGGAAATACGCCGGAAATGATACTTTCTCATATCTTGGGTGACTGCAGATTGGAAATTATGGACAGGCTGCCATGCCGCTTTTCTTGTAACTGTACCAGGGAGCGAGTGGAAAAAGCTTTGATCAGCGTTGGAAAAAAGGAAATTCGAGAAATGATTCAGGATGGGAAGACCATAGAGGTAAACTGCCATTTCTGCAGCAAACATTATGCCTTTACGATAGAAGAGCTGCAGGATCTGCTGAAAAGGGCAGAAAGATAAAACATGTATCCTATTGTGAGGAGGAGTGAAGCCATAGGGGCGTAAGGTCCTAGGGGTCCTAAGGAATCCACCAGACTGCGTCTGGTCCCCCTTAGGACATGGAATCCACCAGACTGCGTCTGGTCCCCTTTAGGACAAGAGATATGTACAGATCTATATCATATAAAAAAAGAACCACTGGCCCTCTGCCGGCGGTTCTTTTTTCTAATCATGTTAAGCCCAAATAACTTATTTCAAAAAATTAAAAATTGGAGCTTTTCTAATATATTGAAACAGGTAGCAATGGTTAAATGATTAATGGAAAAGGGATTATAATTTGGTAACATTAGTTGCCTGAGGTCCCTTCGCTCCGTTCACTACGTCGAACTCGACTGCTGCGCCTTCCTCGAGAGATTTGAAGCCCTCCATATTCAGGCCTGAATAATGTACGAATACATCATTTCCATTCTCATCAGAGATGAAGCCGTAACCTTTTTGGTTGTTAAACCACTTCACTGTACCTTTGCTCATTGCAATACCTCCAAAAAATTTAGAAAAACATTACACTGCAGCTATTTGCAGATGACCCAAGCATATCATAGTTTTATAGGTCTGTCAAATTATTTCGCTGATTTTTTCCAAGAATTTTTACAAAATTTTAAGAATTTCCGCCTGTTGGAGAAAATAAAGCAGTGTGATAAAGTAGTGAAGCGATAATTGTCAGGGAGGGAATTTGACAAACAGAAAAAATGATGTAATAATGTAAATATAAAATATGCTGTCCGCCAACAGTGGGCAGGAGGAGGTTTTATGAAAATGCTTAATGCATGGAATCATTTTAAGACCATTACAGAGCATAAGCTTTTGGTTATGAAAGGCTGTTTTCAGGTAGGGCTTTACAGACAAGGCCTCCTTCATGACCTTTCTAAATACAGCTGGGAAGAGTTTCGTACAGGAATCCAGTATTATCAGGGAAACAGGAGTCCCAATGCCGCGGAAAAGGAGGTTATGGGCTATTCTGGCGCATGGCTTCACCATAAAGGAAGAAATAAACACCACTTTGAATATTGGATTGATTTTGCTCCGGATAAGTCTAAGGGGCTTGTGGGCAATAAGATGCCTTTGCGATATGTGATCGAGATGGTCATGGACCGGATTGCCGCTTCCAAGGTGTATAAGGGAAAGGACTATACAGACGGTTCGTCCTGGGAGTACTATTGCAGAGCAAGAGAGGTAGTCGTTATGCATCCAGATACAAAAAAGCTTCTGGAAAAGCTCCTTTTTATGCTGAAGGAAAAGGGGGAAACCTATACGTTCGCCTATATCCGCAGGCTGCTGCGCCAAGGAAAGTATTAAAACCAGCTTTAAAAATGGGCGATAATATGCTTGATATACTGGTTCAAGCGTTTTTTATCATCAAATATTCCTTCCTGATATTCTGCATAGGAAAGCTTGTCCCTTTTCTCTTTTTTTAGCTCAGGAGAAAAAATAGATTCAAATTGAGGAAGGAAGCAGCCCTCTTTTTTTATATAACATGTTGAAGCAGTAGCTTGTCGTCTGGCAGCCCGGTCCACATATTCTCCTACACTTTTATGTACAGCTGTATCCTCAAAGATCAGATAATAGTAATCCCTATAATTAGGAAAAAAATGACGGAGTGTTCCTGTAAAAAGAGGAATAGACAAGAAAAGTCTGTTCCCTTTTCCATGTAGGGAAAAGCCGGATATGTGTTCGGATACAGAAGAAAAAGATATGGGAACTGTATAGGGGCTGCTGCAGTTCAGTATGAGGCTTTCCTCTGTTTTTTCTAAGACAGGGCTATGGGAGGAAAGCTCGCAGGACAATAAGGTGAAGGGGTTCTCTAGGAAATCAGGATAACAGAGAACAGGAAGGATAGTGGGCATACCTTTTAAGTCGTCCTCATTATGGAGGAGGAGAAGCTGGTAAAGAGAGTGGTCATGAGAGTTTAAGTAGTCCAGATAAACCTGGATGAGCTGGCCTCCAGTGCAGGTATCAGTCCTATGTATGCCGAGAAAATGCTCAATGGCCTTCTGCTTTAAGCTTTCAAGCCCCAAAATACGGCGATAAGGCCGTATTTTCTTATAGATATCCAGGCTCTGTACACAAGAGAAATCATAGGGAAGGGAAAGTGCCTGACACCTTTTGGTGAGAAAGGGAATATCAAACCCGTCTCCGTTAAAATGTATTATGGTGCGGAAATTTTTAAGAAAACGAAAGAATGTGTGAAGAATCTCAGATTCTGCCTGAAGAGTATCGGCAAACCATTGAATCAACTGCCACCGTCCCTTTGAAAACCAAATGCAGCCTATGAGGTACAGGTAAGAGCTTTGTCCAGAAAAACCGGTGGTTTCAATATCAAAAAAAAGCAGCTCTTCAGGCTTTCCAATATGGGAGAGAGGGTAGGTTTCCTGGAAATCCAGATTTTTTTCTATTGTAATCATAAAAAGCCTCCAAGAGATATCGCTGTATATATTGATATATAGATATTATAAATGGAAAAAAGAGAGAAGTCAACGGAAATAGAATATTTGTTCGATTTTTCTTGCAATGCTTTAGGCCCTATGATATGATAAAGCTAAATGATAATCCATTAGGGCTCTCATAAGAGCGGTTGTGGAAGAAGGAGCAGGAATCGTGATTTCTTATATAAGGGGAACTTTGACAGAAGTGTTCGGCGATAGGATTGTAGTGGAGGCAGGGAATATCGGGTATGAAATCGCAGTTCCTTTGTCAGTGACAGAGAAGCTTCCGCCTGTGGGAAATGGGCTGAAAATATATACCTATTTTCAAGTTAGAGAAGATGGAGTGGGCCTTTTTGGATTTTTAAATAGAAATGACCTGGATATGTTTAAGAGGCTGATTGGCGTAACTGGAATAGGACCAAAGGGAGCTCTTGGGATTCTTTCTTCCCTTAGCCCAGACAAGCTGAGGATGGCGATTATTTCTGGCGATGTTAAGGCGATTTCCCAGGCCCCTGGAGTGGGCAGCAAGACGGCTCAGAGAATCATACTGGATTTAAAAGATAAGGTAAAGGCAGAAGATATTTTAGAAGATGCCTTTGCAAAAGAGACTTCTGGAGAGGAGCTTTCCGGAGCCGGGACGGCTGGACGAGAGGCAGTGGAAGCGCTGATTGCCCTTGGCTATTCTGGTGCGGAAGCAGCAAAGGCAGTAAAGAAGGTAGAGATAAAGGAAGATATGACAGCTGAAGATGTATTGAAGGCTTCTTTAAAATATCTGGTATTTTAACAGCAGGAGAGATAGATGGAACGCAGAGTAATTGCTACAGAGGTGACAGAAGAAGAAAAGAAGATAGAGATGAATTTAAGGCCTCAGCTCCTTTCTGATTATATCGGCCAGGAGAAAATAAAAGCCACTCTGAAAATATTTATTGAAGCGGCCAAGTCCAGAGGAGAATCCTTGGATCATGTCTTGTTTTACGGGCCTCCAGGCCTGGGAAAGACGACCCTTTCTGGTATTATTGCCAATGAGATGGGAGTGAACATGAAGGTTACTTCTGGGCCAGCGATTGAGAAGCCGGGAGAGATGGCTGCAATCCTTAATAATCTACAGGAGGGGGATGTATTATTTGTAGATGAAATCCACAGATTGAACAGACAGGTGGAAGAGGTTTTGTATCCAGCTATGGAGGATTTTGCCATTGATATTATGCTGGGGAAAGAATCCTCAGCCCGCTCCATTCGCTTGGAGCTGCCCCATTTTACATTGGTAGGAGCTACTACTAGGGCAGGCCTTCTTACAGCGCCTCTCCGAGACCGCTTCGGTGTGGTGCAGAAACTAGATTTTTATACTGCAGGAGAGCTTACTACGATTATTACTCGTTCGGCAAGGGTGCTGGAGGTTGAAATCGATGAGGATGGGGCAATGGAGATTGCCAGGCGCTCTAGAGGAACGCCTCGTTTGGCTAACCGTCTGCTAAAGCGTGTCCGTGATTTTGCTCAAGTGAAGTATGATGGGATCATTACAAAAGCAGTGGCAGATTTTGCTCTGGATATTCTGGATGTGGATAAGATCGGGCTGGATCATAATGACCGCTCCATCCTCCTCACCATTATCCAGAAGTTTTCAGGGGGCCCGGTAGGGCTTGATACGCTGGCAGCAGCTCTGGGAGAGGATTCTGGCACCTTGGAAGAGGTATATGAGCCCTATCTCCTTATGAATGGTCTTTTAAATCGGACTCCCAGGGGGAGAACTGCCACAGAGCTGGCTTACCATCACCTGGGGCTTCCTATCACATAAAACGGGGAAGCCTAAAGGAGCTTCATCAAGAGGCTTGATGCCCTTTTGCGATAAACAATCCATCAGGTATTATCTAATACCTCTCTAAGATAATGTCCATTTTCCCACAGAAAAAAGAGGCTGGTATATGTGAGGGATGTGTGATATGATAGGAAAAGCAATAGATACGAGTGGGAGAGAAAGTGAATGGATGCCAGGAATTATACGGAAGTTTTAATAGATGGAAAAATATATACCCTTGTGGGTGCGGAAGAAGAGGCATATTTACAAAAGGTGGCCAGCTATATTAATGAAAAGATTTCCGGCCTGAAAAAGCAAAGCGGCTTTTCCAGGCAGAGTGAAGACTATCAAAATGTAATGGTACAGCTTAATATGGCAGATGATTATTTTAAGGCCATGGAGCAGGTATCCAGTCTGGAGAGTCAAAAGGGAGATCTGGAAAAGGAAGCTTACAGCTTAAAGCATGAGCTGGTGACGACCCAGATGAAGCTGGAGAAAGCGCTAAGAGAGCTGGAAGAAGCGAAGAAGAAGTAAAGGGTAGGAAATGTCTCATGGGGTGATGGGGCATTTTTTGTTCTAAGAATTATTATAATTTAGGAAAAAAGGCGGAGAGTGCCGGAAGAGGAGGTGTGGTTTGGAGGAAAGAAGAGTGGAAATCCTGGCTCCGGCTGGGTCTTATGAAAGTATGACTGCGGCCATAGAAGCTGGAGCGGACGCTGTGTATCTTGGAGGCAGTCGTTTTGGAGCCAGGGCCTATGCGGATAATCTGAATAAAGAACAGATGCTGGAAGCGATTAATGAGGTTCATCTCTATGGAAGGCGTCTATATATGACAGTTAATACTCTGATGAAGGACAAAGAGCTGGAGGAGCTGTATGATTATATAGAGCCTTTTTACCAGGAGGGACTAGATGGGGTAATCGTCCAGGATTTGGGAGTTCTTTCCTTTTTTAAGGAATATTTTCCAGGACTTCCCCTCCATGCCAGCACTCAGATGACCATCACTGGAGTAAATGGAGCTAGACTTTTAAAAAGTCTTGGAGCGCAGCGGATTGTGGCGGCTAGAGAATTGTCCTTGGATGAAATAAGGAGGATTAGGGAACAGGTTGGAATAGAGATAGAATGCTTTGTCCATGGTGCCCTTTGCTATTGCTATTCCGGCCAGTGCCTTTTAAGCAGCATGATTGGGGGAAGGAGCGGCAATAGAGGAAGATGTGCCCAGCCCTGCCGTCTTCCTTATCAGATAAAAAGGGATGGAAAGGATATTGGAAAAAGGGATGAACCATATGTGATGAGCCTAAAGGATTTATGCACTCTAGATATTCTGCCTGATATCATAGAAGCAGGCGTGTATTCCTTGAAGATTGAAGGGAGGATGAAAAGCCCTCGTTATACAGCCGGTGTAGTAAGTGTATACAGGAAGTATGTGGATGGGTATTTAAAAAACGGAAGGGAAGGCTATCATGTAGAGGAAAGAGACAGGAGGCTGCTTCTTGAGCTGTTTGACAGAGGAGGCTTTACGGAAGGGTATTATAGACAACATAATGGAAGAGAGATGGGAGCGTTTTGGGAAAAGCCGGGATTCCGCCAGGTGAGCCAGAGATTAATTGAGGATTTGGACGAGCGGTATGTAAACCATAAGACCCGGATTCCAGTAAAGGGAGAGGCTGCTTTAAAAGAAGGAGAGCCCTCAGCTCTTACATTGTCCTGCGGAAGTACAAAGGTTATTGCATATGGAGCTGTTGCGGAGCGCGCGCGAAGTCAGCCTTTTACAGAAGAAATGCTTTTGCGCCAGATAAGAAAAACAGGCAATACTCGGTTTGTATATAGAGAGCTTTCCGGAATTATAGAGGGACAGCCCTTTGTCCCAGTCCAAGCATTAAATGAGCTGCGCCGGGAAGGATTTCGAAAGCTGGAAGAAGCGCTGCTTAAACCGTATCGGCGGGGAAAAGGAAAGAGGCCTTCAGAAGAGGATATGCCCTTTCCTCCTGAAAGAAGAGCTTATAGGAGCCTTTCCCAGAACGGAGAGAAAATGGAGATTTCCGTATCAATCGAGCGGCCAGGAATGGCAAAGGTTTTTGCGGGAATGGAGCATATCAGCCGGATTTATCTGGATTCTAACACCATTGGCCGAGAGCTGTGGAAGGAGCTGGTAAAACTGTGCCATGATAAGGGAAAGGAGTGCTTTCTTGCCCTGCCTCAGATATTCCGTACAGAGGCAGAAGACTATTTTACTGCTTGTAAAAAGGAATGGGCAGAAGCTGGCTTTGATGGGCTGCTGCTTCGTTCTTTGGAAGAGGTGGAATTTATAAAGAAAATGGATATTCATGTTCCGACAGTTTTTGACAGTTGTCTCTATGTATGGAATCAAAGGGCCAGTCTAGTAATGAGGGAGCTGGGAGCAGAGAAAATCACTCTCCCAGCAGAGTTAAATGAAAGGGAGTTGGAGCGGCTGGGCTGTGCTGGCAGGGAGCTTATCGTATATGGATACCAGCCAGTTATGGTTTCTGCTCAGTGTATGAAGAAGACATCCCGCGGATGTGATAAAAAGCCAGAGCTTCTGTCCATACGTGACAGGACAGGAAAGGAATTTCCAGTGAGAAACCACTGCCGTTTCTGTTACAATACATTTTATAATACAGCGCCTTTATCCCTTCTCAAACAAAAAGAGGATGTTTTAAGGTTGGGGCCTTCTTCCATAAGATTGATGTTTACCATAGAGACAGAGCAGGAGGCAGAAGAGATTGCCTATGCCTTTATCAGGAGGTTTATGAAGGAGGAAGAGGCAGCTGTTCCTTTTCAGGAATTCACAAAAGGGCATTTTAAAAGAGGCGTGGAATAGTAGGTGAAAGATTGACGAATTTAATTGTTGAAACATCAAAATATGGGATGATGTTCCTGATGATCCTTTATGCCTTTCTGAATTTTCGCTTTTTCGGGCTGAAGGATGAAGACAGGCAGGACCGGCTTTGTGCGAGCCAGAATTTTCTTATGTTCCTGATCCATTTTCTAGCGTATCTTACCATATATCTGAAGACAGGAAACGAAGAAGATGTGGATAAAATACTGGTGTTTTACTGGATACAAGTGTTCTTTTTTGCGGCGTATCTGATCTTGTCACGCGTATTTTACAGGAATATTTCCAGGCTGCTGCTGAATAATATGTGTATGCTTTTATGCGTAGGTTTTATCATGCTCACCAGGCTTAATATAGACCGGGCTGTCAGGCAGTTTGCCGTTGTACTTGCTTCTGCTATCATTACATGGATCATTCCCTTCATCATGGACCGGGCATGGCAGCTGTCCAAAATTCCTTGGGTCTATGGCATTATCGGCCTGTTCCTTCTTTTAGCAGTTCTGGTAAAGGGAATTGCCAGTTTTGGAGCCCAACTGTCCCTTGAGGTGGGAGGAATAGGGTTTCAACCATCAGAATTTGTAAAGATAAGCTTTGTGTTCTTTATTGCTACCATGTTTTACCGGTCTGTTGATTTTAGAACCGTATGTATTACAACTGTGACAGCAGCAGTCCATGTGTTGATCCTTGTGGCTTCCAGAGATTTGGGAAGCGCCCTTATTTTCTTTATTACCTATGTATGTATGCTGTTTATTGCAACGTCCAATTATGGATATCTTTTGTCAGGATTGGCTGGAGGTGGAGGAGCTGCCTTGTTGGCCTATAAGCTTTTCCCCCATGTGCAGGTACGTGTATCCGCATGGCTGGATCCATGGTCTGACATTGGCAATAAAGGATATCAGATATCTCAGTCCCTTTTTGCAATCGGTACAGGCGGCTGGTTCGGCATGGGACTGTGCCAGGGCCTTCCAGGAAGGATTCCTGTTGTAGAAAAGGATTTTATTTTTGCTGCCATATCAGAAGAGATGGGAGGCATTTTCGCAATCTGCCTGGTATTTATCTGCCTGGGCTGTTATCTTCAGTTCATGATGGTGGCAGTTCGGATGCAGGCGGTTTTTTATAAGTTGATCGCTGCAGGGCTTGGTACGGTATATATTACCCAGGTTTTTCTCACCGTAGGAGGGGTTATCAAATTTATTCCCTTGACTGGAGTGACTCTGCCTCTAGTAAGCTATGGAGGAAGCTCTATCATGAGCACTTTTATCCTGTTTTTAGTGATTCAGGGGCTTTATGTCCTTAAGAAAAATGAAGAGGAAGAAGAATGAAAAAGCATAATCCTAATTTAAAGACCAACAGAGCCATTCTCCGCCTTGCCTATATAACATCAGGACTATTTGTCTGCATGGTTGCTTACATGGCCTATTTCATGCAGGCAAAAAGTGAATCTGTCATCAACAATTCCTATAATTCCAGACTAAACCTGTTTTCTGACCGGATGGTGAGAGGAAGCATCCTTAGCAGCGACGGACAGGTTCTAGCCAGAACCGTGACAGGAGAAGATGGAGAAGAGAAACGGGAGTATCCCTTTGGTTCCTTGTTTGCCCATGTAGTAGGATACTCGGATCATGGAAAAACCGGCCTTGAGGCCCTGGCTAATTTTTACCTTTTAACTTCCCATGTTAATATTCTGGAGCAGGTGGCAAACGAGCTGGCTTCCATAAAAAATCCTGGTGATAATGTAGTAACTACATTAGATACAGAGCTTCAGCAGACAGCCTCAGACCTTTTAGGCAGCCGGAAAGGTGCGGTTGTGGTGATGGAGGCAGATACAGGAAAGATTCTTGTCATGGTTTCCAAACCAGGCTTTGACCCAAATCTGCTGTCAGAGGAATGGGATTCTTTGACAGAGGATGAAGACAAGGAGGCCAGGCTTCTTAATCGGGCCTCCCAGGGTCTTTATCCACCAGGCTCTACCTTTAAGATGGTAACAGCGATAGAATATTTGAGGGAGCATCCAGAGGATTATGAGGACTACACTTTTGACTGCAGCGGAGTATACCAGAAGGAGGAATATTCCATTAAGTGTTATCATACTACAGCCCATGGACAGGAAAGCCTGGAAACATCCTTTGCCAATTCCTGTAACGGAGCTTTTGCCAGCCTGGGCCTTTCTCTGGATAAGGCCGGGTTGAGGAAGCTTTCAGAGGAGCTGCTTTTTAACCAAGAGCTTCCACTGTCTCTTCCCTATTACAAAAGCTCCTATGAAATGGGCGAGTCTGCGGATATGTGGGAAACGCTCCAAACCTCAATCGGCCAGGGAAAGACTCAGATCACTCCTATCCATAATGGAATGATCGCAGCAGCAGCGGCCAACGGAGGAATCCTGATGAAGCCTTATCTGATCGACCATATTGAAAATGCTGCGGGAGAAACCGTAAAAAAGTTTATGCCAGAAGTCTATAGCCCCCTGATGAGCGCAGGAGAAGCCCGAATGCTTACGGATTTTATGAGCATGGTAGTTACAGAGGGGACAGGGTCTGCTTTGAGGACAGATGCCTATCAGGCTGCAGGAAAAACAGGGTCTGCTGAATTTGACCCTAATAAGGAAACTCATGCCTGGTTTGTGGGATTTGCTCCTGTTCAGTCCCCAGAAATCGTAGTGAGCATCCTGGTAGAGGAAGGTGGATCTGGCGGACAGGCAGCAGCCCCTATTGCAAGAGGGATTTTTGATGCTTATTTTTCCCTTCATGAGACGGCTGGAAACTAATAGTTTTATACAGGGAGGGTCCTGGAGAATCCACCAGGCCCTGCCTGATACCCACATAGGAAAAAGATAATTTAAAAAACAGGGCGAGGAGGAGAACTGTGTTTAAGGCAAGGGAATACGTAAAGGCAGCCAGCCTGGAGGAGGCATGGCAGCTGAATCAGAAGAAAAGCAATGTGATTATAGGCGGTATGATGTGGCTGAAGATGAGCAGCCTAACCAAAGGAACGATCATTGATCTGTCTGGCTTAGGGCTTGATGAAATCGAGGAGACAGAGGAAGAATTCCGTATCGGATGTATGTGCAGCCTCCGAAAGCTGGAGCTTCACGAGGGGCTGAATCGATATTTTGGCGGAATTATGAAAGAGTGTACCAGGCATATTGTAGGGGTGCAATTCAGAAATGGAGCCACAGTAGGGGGAAGTATATTCGGAAGATATGGCTTTTCGGATCTTCTTACATGTTTTATGGTATTGGATACCTATGTAGAACTTTATAAGGGGGGAATTGTTCCCCTGGCAGAATTTGCAGATATGCCTTTTGACCGGGATCTTCTTATAAGGATTGTGATCCGCAAGGATAAGAGGAAAGCAGCTTACGTGACCCAGAGGCGGACGAAAACAGATTTTCCCCTGATAGCCTGTGCTGCGGCCAGGCTGGAACCTGCCTGGTATTTCAGCGTGGGAGCCAGGCCGGCTAGGGCAGCTTTGATAAGGGTAGAGGGAGAGCTAGGAGATTTGAAGGAGATTGCCAGCAGATTTCGTTATGGAGATAATCTGAGAGGAAGCGGTGAATATAGGAGAGAGCTGGCAGGTATATATCTTTCCAGGCTGGTACAAAAGATCGGAAGGGAGGCATAGGGATGGAGCTTCAGTTTACATTAAATGGAAAAAAGGTGCATAGGTCTGTCCAGGCAGATGGGCTCCTTTTGGATGTGGTAAGGGAAATGGGCTGCTTTAGTGTGAAAAGAGGCTGTGAAACCTCTAACTGCGGCTTATGTACCGTATTGCTTAATGGAAAGCCGGTTCTTTCCTGTTCTACTCTGGCAGTTCGTGCGGAAGGAGGAGAGGTAATGACCTTAGAGGGGCTTCAGGAAGAGGCAGCTCTTTTTGGAAGCTTTCTGGCTGGAGAAGGGGCAGAACAGTGTGGATTTTGCAGCCCTGGCCTGATTATGAATGTATTGGCAATGGAAAAGGAACTATCCAATCCAAATGAAGAGGAGATAAAGGAATATCTGGCCGGCAATCTGTGCCGCTGCACTGGATATATGGGACAGATGAGGGCAATTGTAAAGTATTTAAACAGAGAAGGGAGGCGTTGATATGGACAGACAGAGGAAGGCAGTGGGAAGCCCAATAAAAAAGAAGGATGCCATGGCCCTTGTAACAGGAAAGCCTGTCTATACGGATGATATTGCGCCAAGGGACTGCCTTGTGGTAAAGGTTCTGCGAAGTCCCCACGCCCATGCTCTGATTGAAGAGATTGATATAGACAATGCACAAAAAGTTCCAGGCATTGCCCTTATACTTACGTGGAAGGATGTTCCTGAGAAGCGCTTTACTATGGCAGGACAGACCTTTCCAGAGCCAAGCCCCTATGATCGGCTGATTCTGGACAAAAGGGTAAGGTTTGTAGGAGATGCTGTGGCTATTGCAGCAGGCGAGACAGAGGAGGCTGTGGAAAGAGCCTTAAAGCTGATTCGGGTAACGTATCAGCCTTTACCAGCTGTACTGGATTTCCGGACAGCAAAGGATCATAAAGTTCTGGTTCATCCGGAGGAAAACTGGAAAAGTCTTTGTCCTGTAGGGGCTGACAATCAGAGAAATCTCTGCGCTTCTGGAAAAGACGAGCATGGGGATGTGGATCAGGTACTAAAGGAATGTGATTATGTCATTGAACAGACGTATCATACAAAGGCTAATCAACAGGCTATGATGGAGACCTTTCGGGCCTTTACTTCCATGGATCCCTATGGAAGGCTTGTCGTTACAGCTTCCACCCAGGTTCCTTTTCATGTACGCAGGATTATCGCTCAGGCCCTGGATATTCCTAAATCAATGGTAAGAGTAATCAAGCCTCGCATCGGAGGAGGCTTTGGGGCAAAGCAGACAGTAGTTGCAGAGGTATATCCGGCGATCATTACGATGAAAACAGGCCGTCCGGCAAAAATCGTATACAGCCGTTACGAAAGCCAGATTGCCTCGTCTCCCCGCCATGAGATGGAGCTGAAGGTACGCCTAGGAGCGGATAAGGACGGCAGGATCCGAGCAATCGATTTATATACCTTATCCAATACTGGAGCATTCGGAGAACACGGGCCTACCACGGTAGGGCTTTCCGGCCATAAATCCATTCCGCTGTATTCCTCTGTAGAAGCTTTTCGCTTTTCTTATGATGTAGTCTATACAAACCGTATGTCTGCCGGGGCCTATCGAGGCTATGGAGCTACCCAGGGGCTTTTTGCAGTAGAATCTGCAGTAAATGAGCTGGCAGAAACGCTTTCCATGGATCCGATCGCTCTGAGGGAAAAGAATATGGTGAGGGAAGGGGACTACATGCCGGCTTATTATGGGGAAACAGCAGGAAGCTGCGCCTTGGACCGGTGTCTTGCCAGGGCGAGAGAAATGATCGGATGGGATAAAAAGTTCCCATTCAGGGATATGGGCAATGGAAAGGTGAGAGGGGTAGGCCTGGCTATGTCCATGCAAGGCTCTGCGATTTCCGGTGTGGATGTAGGCTCTGTTACGATAAAAGTAAACGATGACGGTTTTTATACCCTGATGATCGGAGCAGCAGATATGGGCACTGGCTGCGATACAACTCTGGCTCAGGTGGCAGCTGACTGCTTGTGCTGTTCTGTGGATGATATCATTGTTCATGGGGTGGATACGGATGTTTCCCCTTATGATTCCGGATCCTATGCGTCCAGCACCATGTACTTGACTGGAGGTGCTGTGATAAAGACGTGTGAAAGTCTGATTGAAAAAATGCTCACAAAAGGAGCAGAGTATCTAGAGTGCTCCAAAGAAGAGGTGGAATTTGACGGAAAACGGATTTACCGCCTGGATGGTAAGGGAGAGATCAGTAGAAAGGACCTGGGAAATATAGCTATGTGCAATAATCGGACTGCTTTAGAAGCCACAGAGTCTAATTCCTCCCCTGTTTCGCCGCCGCCTTTTATGGTAGGTATAGCAGAAGTAGAAGTGGATAAGGAGACAGGCCATGTAGAGCTGATTGACTATGCTGCTGTGGTAGACTGTGGAACACCAGTCAATCCTAATCTGGTGCGGATACAGACAGAAGGAGGTCTGGCCCAGGGAATCGGCATGGCTCTCTATGAAGATATTACTTACTCGGAAAAAGGACAGATGTATGAGAATTCCCTCATGCAATATAAGATACCTTCCAGGGCGGATGTAGGTGTTATCCGGGTTGAGATGGAGAGCAGCTATGAAAAAACAGGGCCTTTTGGAGCAAAATCCATTGGAGAGGTAGTAATCAATACTCCTGCGCCTGCAATTGCAAGTGCAGTGGCTCATGCAACAGGCGTGCATATCCGAGAGCTTCCAATCACAGCTGAAAAGGTATATTGGGCGATGAAAAAAGACGAAAACCGGTAAAAACTCTCTGTTGCATCAGAAACCAAAAAGAGTTATACTAAGACCAGTGCAAGTTGACACACCAAGGGCTGTTGAAGGAAAGTACATTCTGTTTGTGCATCTCAAGAGAATGGTATGGACATGACTGACAGCAGTCCCAATCAGGAGGAATTGCAATGATTGAAGCAACGAGCTGTGGCGGTGTGGTTATTTTTCGAGGTAAGATTCTGGTTTTGTATAAGAATTACAAAAACAAATATGAAGGATGGGTTTTGCCGAAAGGAACTGTAGAACCAGGAGAAGAGTATAAAGAAACGGCTCTTAGAGAGGTAAAGGAAGAGACAGGCGTTGCTGCATCGATTATCAAATATATCGGTAGAAGCCAGTATTCCTTTAATACTCCTCAAGATATGGTCGAAAAGGATGTACACTGGTATCTGATGATGGCGGACAGCTACTACAGTAAACCACAACGGGAGGAATACTTTATGGATTCCGGATATTACAAGTTTTACGAAGCCTATCACCTGCTGAAGTTTTCCAACGAAAAGCAGATTCTGGAGAAAGCATATAATGAATATCTGGATTTGAAAAAGAGTAATCTTTGGGGAAACAAGAAGTATTTTTAAAGGTTGAGAAGAGGAGCTGCTGTATGCCATGGCTGGCGTATGGCAGCTCTCTTTGTGCTCATAAAGGAAATTTCTCTAGATTTTCCCTTATGGGATTCAGGAGTTAAAAGGGTCGCGGACGGGAAAATATGGCGGTGCGCTGCTCAAGGCTCATGAAGATTTAGTAATTGAGTTTGTCAATGATTATGAGAATAAAGGAATAGTAGAAGGGACAGAATAAGACAGGAATAGAGAGCTGTCTGCTTTTCATTTATAGTGGTGTATGGAGAGCACACATGGGAGTTTCCTGTAAAAGTATCCTTTTCCATGCAGCGGAAAACGAAGTTCAAATATGTCAAATGAGCTGGAATACATTCACTTATGGTGGTGTGCTTATCATACGCAAGAAGGTTTAGGAAGAAATAGAAAAGGGGAAAGGGAAAAGAATGGGAAAACAGGGTCAGGCAGATGATTTTGACATTAGGATGAAAGATAAAAAATAAGGAAGCGTGAAAGATATGAAGAAGATAGACAATATAGGAAATCTGGAAAATGGGAAAGACAGGAAGGAGGCGCAGCAGGAGCTGAAAGAAGTTCTTGCTAGGGCCAGTGCCCTTCAGGCAGCATTAGCGATGGTAGAGTGGGATAATGAGACTCTGTCACCAAAGGCTGCGGGAGAGCAGACTTCAAGATTAGCTGGTGTCTTGTCCGGTCTGTACTATGGAGTGATGACAGGAGAGGAACTGGGTGAGCTTTTGAGGGAGAACCAGAAAGCGAAACAAGGAGAAATGGACCAAAAGAACACAGGGAAGGAGGAGGCAGGACAAGGGGAAAAAGAAGAGTCTCTGATGGACCGCATGGCTGAGGAAGCTGAAAAAGAACGGAAAAATTTAAGCTGTGTGCCAAGGGAAGAATATGAGGAATTTACCTGTCTTACCAGTTCTGCCGGAAAAGTATGGGCAGAAGCAAAAGAAAAACAGGATTTTGCTCTGTTTGCTCCTTCCCTGGAAAAAATCATAAGCTTCAGAAAAAAAATGGCATCTTACCGAAAAGAAGGCAGCCAGACCCTTTATGATGTTATGCTGGATGAATTTGAAGAAAGCTTCCCAGAGGAAAAGCTGGACGAATTTTTCGGGATCATCCGGGAAGAGCTGGTACCTTTCCTGGAAAAACTGAAAAAACAGGGAAGGAAAATTGATAATTCATTTCTTTATGGAAATTATCCTAGGGAGAAACAGGAAAAGCTTGCCAGGATGATGGCAGAGTATATAGGTTTTGACTTTGACAGGGGAGTTCTGGCTGTGAGTGCTCATCCTTTTACTACCAGCTTTCATAACAAAGACGTGAGGATGACAACCCATTATGACAACTGGCTGGATCATTCTCTGTTTTCTGTCATTCATGAAGGAGGCCATGCCCTGTATGAACTGGGAATTAAGGATGAGCTGACCCAGACCATTTTAGGCCAGGGAGCTTCCATGGCTATGCATGAATCCCAGTCCCGTTTTATGGAAAATATGATAGGCAGAAGCCTGGCATTTTGGGAGCCGATCTATGGAAAGGTGCAGGATTTATTCCAAGAACAGCTAAAAACGATTTCTGTGGAAGAATTTGTAGCAGGAATCAATAAAGTAGAGCCTGGATTAATCCGTACCAGCGCTGACGAGCTGACATACAGCCTTCATATTATGGTGCGCTATGATCTGGAAAAGCAGCTTATGAAAGGTGATCTAAAGATAGAAGCCCTGGAGCAGGCATGGGCAGATAAATATGAGGAATATCTAGGAATACGCCCGAAAAATGCAGCAGAAGGAGTCCTTCAGGATATCCACTGGTCTCAAGGTTCCTTTGGATATTTTCCTTCCTATGCTCTTGGAAGCGCCTTTGCAGCCCAGATATATAGAAAAATGAGAGAAACCATGGATGTGGATGCTGTTTTGAGAGCAGGAGAGATTAAAAAAATTACAGACTATCTCAAGGAAAATATCCACTGTCAAGGAAAAATGAAGACTAGCCGCCAGCTTTTAAAGGATACAACTGGAGAGAATTTCACGCCGAAATATTATATAGAATATCTAAAGGAAAAATATGGAAAACTTTATCTGGGATGAGGCAGGCTTGCCTCATCCTATGAAATTTTTATTCCTTCGTCCAGCCCTTCTGTTATACCGGAAGCCTTCTGTATCTGTTCTTCCAGAGGATCTGGCTTCAGAAGATTTTTAAAGTAATAATTTTCTGTACTAGTAATATGCTGCCGTATCAGCTGAGGCAGGGCATCATATTCCTCATTGATTAGAGTATCCAGAATTCTGATGTGTTCATGGGCGCCTTTTAATGCTCGTTCTTTTGGATAAAAATCCTGGGTTCTTACCCGCTGAAACTGGTCACTGATATAATTGATGGACTTTAAGATATGCTGATTTCCGCATCTGCTATTTAGATAATCATGAAATACATAGTCCAGCTTGTGGATGGCAGTTACATCTTCCTCCTGTATGAGCTGGATCGTCTGCTTACGCAGCTCTACCAGCCGGTCCATATTCAGATTTTTTGCACTTAACATGACTACCATAGGCTCTATGATTTTACGGGCCTGAAAAAGCTCGGTGATAAACTGGATGGACAGCTCAGTTACAAAGATGCCTTTTTTAGGAATTGTCTGTACTAGGTTTTCAAAAACAAGCCGGTTAATAGCTTCACGAAGAGGGGTACGGCTGATCTGCAGAAGGTCGCATAAAACTTTTTCTTCCAGATGAGCCCCAGCTCCGAATTCATTATTTAAAATCATTTCCTTCAACTTTTCATAAGCATATACGTTCAGTGTCTTTTTCATTTCACCCATGTATGATCTCCATATATAAAATTTGATTTAGGAATTGGATTCCTGACGCTTTTCTTATTATATCATTTATCCCTTTAAAATAATATCACAAAAATAGAAAAAATAGATAAATAATTTTGGTAATATCAAATCAAAACAATAAAAATGAATAATTGCTTGTGATGAGACAAGAAAAAAGATTGTATAATATGTGCAAAAAAATATAAAAAATACGCTCTGAAATGTTGACATTTTTTAGGGGGGGGGGTATAATCAGTAACAGAAATACATTATGTATACATGAAGTATGACAATTTGACCTTACAGGGGGCAGCTGATAAGAGAGAGGCTATTGTCAGAGCCAGGCAGGCCTGGTCTAAGGCTGCTGCCTTTGTGAGAATAAAATTGGAGGGATAATATGAAAGCAATTGAAAAAATTGTCAGAGTGATCAGCAAAAGTATGTTTCATGTTTCCTGTGTACTGGTACTTGCTCTGATCGGAATTATCTGCACGGATGTAGTGGCCAGATATGCCTTTAACCATCCTATTGCCTGGGTATATGAAATGAGTTATATTCTGGGTGCCTTTGTTGCGGCAACGGGCATTGCTCAGCTGATGCTTGATGGAGGGAACATAAGGGTGGACATGTTTTATGCTAAATTCTCCAATAAGATAAAGCTTTTGGTAGATATTGCATTTGGTATTGGATTGTTTCTGCCCTGTTACATTGCTCTAACATGGGCTGTGATTAAAAACTGTATCACTGCATATGTGACTGGAGAAGAGTCGGTTATCACAACCTGGTATCCAAAGCTTTGGCCGATTAAGCTGATGCTTTGTATTGGCTTGATTTTATTTTTAATTACCTATGTGTTGATTACGATTGAAAAGATTGGAGAATTCATAAAGGAAATAAAAAAAGGGGGGAAGTCATAAATGTTAGAATTTGCAAGCCCTGAATTACTGACATTGGTTATCTTTTCTGTGGCGCTGATCCTGATCCTGCTGGGCCATCCTATCGCTTTCGCCCTTATGGGTTCTGCAGCTTTTGTGGGAATTACGGCAGTTGGGCCGAAATGTTTTGATATGTTTCAGTCAGGCCTGTATGTCCAGGCCACATCTTATAGTATGCTGGCAGTTCCTCTCTTTGTATTTATGGGGAATATGATTGAAACAACAGGAATTACCCGAAGAATGTTTGAAGCCGTATATGTGTGGATTGGGAAGATAAAAGGAAGCCTTCTGGTTGTTACCATTATTATTGGAACGATCTTGGCTGCCTGTGTAGGCGTTATTGCTGCTTCTGTTACTATGCTTGGCCTGATTGGGCTTCCTATGATGATGGAACGAGGATATGATAAAAAGCTGGCCTGCGGCGCAATCTGCTCCAGCGGCTCTTTAGGCATACTGATTCCGCCGTCCGTTCTGCTTGTTATGTATGGACCTACAGCTGGCCTTTCTGTTGGCAAGCTTTTTATGGGAGCTATGGGACCGGGGCTTCTTCTGGCCCTGTTGTACATAGCCTATAACCTGGTGATGTGCCGCCTCCATCCGGAATATGCGCCAACTGCTACGGAAGAAGAAACCAATATTCCAGTGTCTGAAAAAGTGAAAATGCTGGTAGTTTCTCTGCTGCCGCCAGTTCTTTTGATTGCAGCAGTTTTAGGTTCGATTATGTTTGGCATTGCCGCTCCTACTGAGGCAGCGGCAGTAGGAGCCCTGGCTTCCATTCTTCTATCCATGGCCTACCGTTCTTTTAACATAGAAAATTTAAAACGGGCTCTTCAGGCTACGGCAAAGAATTATGCGATGGTTCAGATGATCATGTGGGCAGCTAAGGCATTTACTACCTTATTCTTAAAAATGGGCTGTGGAAATGTCATTACCAATATTATTGGTAACATGCCAGGCGGACGCTGGTCGGCATTTTTGATCATCATGGTTATCACCTTTATCCTTGGAATGTTCATTGACTGGATCGGGATTATTATGATTATGGTTCCCATCATCAGCCCATTAGTGACGAAACTGGGATTTGATGAAATCTGGTTTGCGATGATGATTATTACTAATCTTCAGTTGTCCTTTATTACGCCGCCCTTTGCGTACGCTATCTTTTTCCTGAAGGATGTGACGCGGCCGGAATGGAATATCTCCACAGGAGATATTATTCGGGGAATCATTCCTTATATATTCATCATTGCATTTACTCTGATATTATGCTGTATTTTCCCACAGATACTGACATGGCTTCCCAGCATTGTGGTAGGATAGGCCGATAGATAATTAAACCACAGGTATGGGTTTTCCCTGCCTTCGTGAGAATAGAAGAAAAAGAGGAGGAAAGAACATGAGAAAAAAGGTTTTAGCATTAGGGATGGCAGCAGTTATGGCCTTAAGTCTTAGTGCGTGTGCAGGAGGAGGGGGATCTTCACCAGCAGCACCTGCAGCAGAAGGAGAAGCTGCTGTCAGTTCCCAGACTTATAAGCTGACCTTCCAGACCTGTCTGGCAGCAGGAACGCCTAATTACGAGATGGCAGAAAGATATGTGGAGAATGTAAAAAAGGCATCTGGTGGACGTATTCAGATTGATTTATATGCAGTAGGCGCTATTTCCGAATACAATGAAATGGCAAATGCAGTAAAAGACGGTACCTTGGATATGGCTGCCATTTCTACTGGCTCTCAGTCAGGACTGCTTGGCAAAAAGGCATATCTGTTTGGAGGAAGCGGAAGTCCAGGCGGATTTAATCCAGATGAATTTCTGGCGTGGGTTTATGAAGGCGGCGGAGAAGAGATCATGAGAGATTATATTGATCCTACTGGCGTACATTTCCTGACAATATGTACTGCATCCGGAGCAGAATTATTCTGCCATTCCAATGTAAAACTGGAATCTGTAGCTGATTTTAAGGGAGTTAAGTTCCGCACCCTGGGTATGTGGGCAGATGTGCTGACTGAAATCGGAGCTTCTGTAGTCAATGTATCTGGCGGCGAGATTTATCAGTCTGCAGAAAAAGGTTTGATAGATGCTTTTGAGTACTGTGATGCTGCTATCAATTATACAATGGGCTATCAGGATATTATGAAATATACCGGTGTTCCTGGAATCCATTCTCCAGTTTGTACAGAGGCTATGTACATCAATCAGGATACCTGGAACAGCCTGCCAGAGGATCTGCAGACAATCTTATATGAGTGTACAAAGGCAATGGCACTGGAAAGTCCTTATTACTTTGCAAAACAGGATGCGGATGCTATGGAAAAATTTGCAGAGAAGGGCGTAGAGTTCTTTACCCTGTCTGAAGAGACGCAGAGAGAATTCCTGGATATTACCTATGGGCTTCAGAAGCAGTATATGGAAGAAGAAGAGGGATATAAAGATATTTTTGCACATCAGAAGGCCTTTTTAGATCAGTATAAGAAGAACGACAGGACAGTCCAGATTACGATGAGTACATATGATTTTGACCTTCCGTAATGCAATTCAAAGGAAAAATGCAGGATAAATAAGATTTGGGTGCTGTTTTCTATCGAAGGCAGCGCCCAAACTTTATATTATAGGGCTGGGGTGTCAAATATTCCAGTATTTTCCTAGACTAGTAACATTGACACTTGAATCATTGCAGGAAAGAGCCTTGCTGCTTTGGCTTATGAAAGGCGATAGAATGAAAAAAATGAATCTAAAATTAGGATGTGTTGCGGATGATTTTACAGGAGCGAGCGATGCAGCCTCTTTTTTAAGAGAACAGGGTATAAAAACTATTTTGTTTAATGGGATACCAAGGGAAGAGCTGACGGAAAGCTGTGGTGCTGCAGTGATTGCACTGAAATCCCGGACTGCTCCAGTGGAAGAAGCTGTTCGAAATTCCCTTGAGGCTCTGGAATGGCTGAAAACTATGGGAGCTGAACGGCTGTATGTGAAATACTGTTCTACCTTTGATTCTACAAAAGAGGGCAATATCGGTCCAGTATTGGATGGGGCTTTGGAGAGATTAGGAATTTCCTATACATTATTATGTCCGTCCCTTCCTGTTAATGGAAGGACAGTGGAGAATGGCTGTCTCTATATAAAAGGTATTCCCCTTCATAAGACCCACATGAGGAACCATCCTTTGACACCTATGTGGGATGCTGATATCCATGTGCTCATGAAAGAACAAAGCCGATATCCTTGTCTGAATCTGTCTGTTAAGGATATGGAGGAGGGCAGAGAGGCGGTAGAGGAGAAGATCAAAAGTTATGCTAGAGGGAAAGAACATTTTTATGTGATTCCCGATTATTACAGGGAAGAGCATGGAGCGCTTATCCTTTCCTGCTTTCCTGCCCTTCCGCTTTTAAGCGGCGGATCCGGCCTGCTGAGTGTGGGAGGATTGTGCGGCGATCCAGAGAAGTGGGAAGAAGATGAAGGCAGGGGATCTGCTGGGAAAACTCTCCTGCTTGCTGGGAGCTGTTCAAAGGTCACGTTGGAGCAGATTGATAATTACCGCCGGACAGGGAATGATATGGTGCGTATCTATCCAGAGAAAGTATTGTCCGGCCAGCAGTCCCCAGAGTCTCTCTGGAAGGAAGCAGGAAGAAAAGACAAGGTGCTGTTATACAGTTCTGATTCAGCAGATCATGTAAAGGAAATACAGGAAAAAGGGAAGGAGAGAGTGGCAGAAATGCTGGAGCAGACGATGGCAGGACTGGCCTGTCTGGCACAGGCAGAAGGCTACACACAGATTATTGTGGCTGGAGGGGAAACCTCTGGAGCGGTCATAAAGGGTTTGGGATATCGGTCTTATCTGATCGGTAAAAGCATAGACCCTGGTGTCCCGGTCATGATTCCCACGGAAAACAGAAGGCTTCGCCTGGTACTAAAGTCTGGCAATTTCGGACAGCCGGATTTCTTTGACCGGGCTGTTAAAATAACTGCTGTCTGAGAAAGGAAGCAAAGAAATGGAAATCTTATTAAAAGAAAAATTAGATGCAGCCATATGGGCTGCCCATAGTTTGTTTGAAAGAGGGAAAACAAGCGGATCTTCAGCTAATATGAGTTTTTTGCATGAAGGTAAGATATACATTACTGCCAGCGGAACCTGTTTCGGTACCTTGGCAGAGGAGGATTTTGCAGTAGTATCCATGGAAGGCGAGCCCATAAGCTTAAAAAAGGCCAGTAAGGAGCTGACTCTGCATAGATACTATTATGAGAAATCTCCATCTATACAGGCGGTCATTCATACTCACGGTCCTTATGCAGTACTCTGGTCCTGCAGGCACTTTGAGAGGGAGGAAGATGTCATCCCTTGCTATACGCCGTATCTGGATATGAAAGTAGGAAAAATTGCATTGATTCCTTATGGAAAGCCAGGATCTGACCAGTTATTTTCAGCTTTCCATGAAAGGCTTCCAAAAGGAGATGCATATCTCTTAAAAAATCATGGAGGAATTGTAGGAGGCAGAACAATTATGGACGCCTTTTATGGAATCGAGGAGCTGGAGGAAAGCGCAAAAATTGCATGCATGATTGAAGCAAAGGGAGATTATGATAAAATAAGGTAAGATCTCCCCATTAGCACAGGAGTCAGAATATTTTTTTATTTGGAGAAGCCTTAGAAGTTCTTGGATCTGGAACCGAAAAAATATTCTGACTCTTGTCCATTTCCAGCTCTTTAGAGAAAATTTCCATTTTTTATAATTTTTTTAGCCTCATCTTCCCCCATGGAGCTCAGCCTGCTATTTTGGTATTCTCCTGAAAATGTCACCTCTTTTCCAAACCATTCCGGCGGCTGAAAATGATTAGCCTGATTCTCGTCAGGAAACTCCACTTCAACCAAAGCAAGTCCTTTAAAAAGCCCATGAAATATATCCAGTTCAGCAGTAAGTCCATTCGAAAGAGGGATACAATACCTTTTTTTGGTAAGAATATTTCCATCAGCTTTGGAGAGAAGATGCTCATAGGAATCCCCTGTCAAAGGGAGATTGTATTCTTCCCTTATCATAAGGCCCTTTGATTTGTAGGTAAGGTAAAAATCATCCCCATCCCTGCGCACTCTTACCACAGGGCTGACAGAGAGATAGCCCTGCTGGATGAGACGCCAGGGAAAAATCTCTAAATGCTCTGGAAAGGATGATATTAGATATTTTCGCTCAATTTCCATAAAAACCTCCCTTTTGGTTCGTAAATCCATTGCGTTTTCTGCAAAGATTCTGTATAGTGATAGTACTGATTATTATAAGAGAAAAAGGAGAATATATCAATGGCTCATGTATATGCATTTTTAGCACCAGGTCTGGAAGAGGTAGAATGCCTGGCTGCGATGGACGTGTTGGTTCGTGCCGGAGTCTCTGTAAGCCTTGTATCGATTACAGATACTCTGGAGGTTACAGGCTCCCATCAGTTTACGATAAAGGCGGACTGTTTAATGAAGGACGTGGAATGGGAGAAGGCAGATGTGCTGTTCCTTCCTGGCGGAATGCCGGGGACTATTAATCTGGCCTCTTGTCAGGAGCTGACAGAGCAGCTCGTAAAGGGATTGGAGGCAGGAAAGAGACTGGCTGCCATATGCGCTGCCCCAAGCGTTCTGGGAGGCCTGGGGCTTCTGAAGGGAAAGAAAGCCACTTGCTATCCTGGATTTGAAGAAAAGCTTTTGGAAGCTGACAGCCAGAAGGCAGGGGTAGTTACAGACGGCCAGATTACGACAGCCAGAGGTCTGGGATATGCTCTTGACTTAGGATTAGAGCTGGTACGCCTTTTGATTGATGAAGAAACATCAAAAAAGATTAAAGCTTCAATCCAATACGACCAGTTTTAATTAAGAAATTACTATAAATTTTCCTATATGACAAAAAGTCCTCTGAACGATAACAATTTCCCTGAATTGCAGCAAAAAATAAGTAAAATAGTATTGATATTTCAAGAACCCCTATGTTATAATGCTAAATTGAAGTGTAACGCCCTGGCGGCAGGCGGTTCACATACAGATACAAGGAGGAGCCCATATCATGAGTTTACAAGTAGAAAAATTAGAAAAAAACATGGCGAAGCTGACAATTGAAGTGCCGGCTGAACAGTTTGTCCAGGCAGTAAAGAATGCATATAATAAGAATAGGAGCCATTTCAGTATCCCTGGCTTCCGTAAGGGAAAGGCTTCACAGGCAATGATTGAGAAGATGTATGGCCCTGATATTTTTTATGAGGATGCAGCAAATGAGGTGCTGCCAGTATCTTTTGAAAAGGCAGCAAAGGAAAGTGGACTGGATATTGTTTCCAGGCCAGATATTGAATTAAAGCAGATGGAAAAGGGCCAACCGTTTATTTATGAAGCAACTGTAGCTCTTAAACCAGAGGTTACACTGGGTGAGTATAAGGGCATTGAGGTAGAAAAGGCGGCAGCAGAAGTAACGGAAGAGGATGTGGAGAGAGAACTGAAGAAGGTACAGGATCAGAATTCCAGGCTTATTTCCGTAACAGACAGGCCAGTGGCTGATGGAGATCAGGTAATTATTGATTTTGATGGTTCCGTAGACGGTAAGGCATTTGATGGCGGTAAGGCAGAGGATTATCCTTTGGTAATCGGGTCCCATTCCTTTATTGATACGTTTGAAGAGCAGTTAATTGGTAAGAATAGTGGAGAGGAGTGTGAAGTAAATGTTACATTCCCAACAGAGTACCATGCTGCTGATCTGGCCGGAAAGCCAGCCGTATTTAAAGTAAAGATTAACGAAATTAAGTATAAGGAGCTTCCGGAGCTGAATGATGAGTTCGCAGCAGAGGTTTCTGAGTTTGAAACTCTGGACGAATATAAGGAAGATCTGATGAAGAAGCTTCTGGAGACAAAGGAGAAGCAGGCTGCGACAGAGAATGAGAACCGGGTTGTGGATAAGGTAATTGAGAATGCTTCCATGGAGCTTCCGGATGCCATGGTCAATACGCAGATTAATTCCATGATCAATGATTACAGCCGCAGGATGCAGAGTCAAGGGGTATCTTTTGACGATTATATGAAGTATACAGGCATGACGGTAGAAGCTCTGGGAGAGCAGATGAGGCCCCAGGCGATTAAAAGGATAAAGACCCGTTTAGTGCTGGAGGCTGTAGCTAAGGCAGAGAATATCCAGATTTCAGAAGAAGCTGTGGATGCGGAGATCGAGGGAATGGCAGCAGCCTATAAGATGGAAGCGGCTAAGATGAAGGAGTACATGGGAGAAGCGGAAATTGCACAGATGAAGGAAGATATTGCAGTCCAGAGAGCAGTAGATTTTCTGGTAGCAGAAGCAAAATTAGTTTAATCCTTATCAGCATAAAAATTCAGAGAGAGGCCGTTGCAGGAGTGCGGAAGTCTGTATGGCATGCAGCAGCCTTTTTCTTTGGACAGGAGGCAGAATCATGAGTTTAATACCCTATGTCGTTGAATCTACCAGCCGTGGAGAGCGTTCCTATGACATCTATTCCCGGCTTTTAAAAGACAGGATTATCTTTCTTGGTGAAGAAGTAACCGATGTGTCCGCCAGCCTGGTTGTGGCACAGCTATTGTTTTTGGAATCAGAGGACCCAGGCAAGGATATTAGCCTGTACATTAACAGCCCAGGCGGTTCGGTAACTGCAGGTATGGCAATCTATGATACTATGCACTATATTAAGTGTGATGTTTCCACTATTTGTATCGGTATGGCGGCCAGTATGGGAGCCTTTCTTCTTGCTGGAGGTACAAAGGGAAAGCGCTTTGCTCTTCCTAATGCAGAAGTTATGATACATCAGCCTTCTGGCGGAGCCAGAGGACAGGCGACAGAAATTCAGATTGTAGCAGAAAAGATTCTGCAGACGAAAAAAAGGCTGAATGAAATCCTGGCTGCTAATACAGGACAGCCATATGAGACTATTGCAAGAGATACGGAACGCGACTATTATATGACAGCAGAGGAGGCAAGGGACTACGGCCTGATCGATGCAGTAATTGCAGGAAGATAACAGTTATGGACGAAAGTCCCCCATAGCTATGGAGTATGAGAGAATCGAGGTGCAGCAGTAATGCCGGTAAGACCAGAGGACAAGGTCAGATGTTCTTTCTGCGGAAAGACCCAGGACCAGGTGAGAAAATTAATTGCTGGTTCTAATAATGTATACATTTGTGATGAATGTATTGATTTATGTGCAGAAATACTGGAGGAAGAATTTGAGGGCCATGAGGAAGACGGATTTGATTTAAGCGAAATCAATCTGATGAAGCCAAAAGAGATTAAATCCTTTCTGGACGAATACGTAATCGGGCAGGATGAAGCCAAAAAAGTATTGTCAGTGGCTGTTTATAACCATTACAAAAGGGTTACAGCTAGGGGCAGTCTGGATGTAGACGTACAGAAGAGCAATATCCTGATGCTCGGGCCTACAGGTTCAGGAAAGACCTATCTGGCTCAGACCTTGGCGAGGATTTTGAATGTGCCCTTTGCAATTGCAGATGCAACTGCTCTGACGGAAGCTGGATATGTGGGCGAGGATGTAGAAAATATCCTTTTAAAGCTGATCCAGGCAGCAGATTATGATATTGCGAAGGCAGAATACGGAATTATTTATATAGATGAGATAGATAAAATTACAAAGAAATCAGAAAATGTCTCAATTACCAGAGATGTATCCGGTGAAGGCGTACAGCAGGCTCTTTTGAAGATCCTGGAAGGTACGACAGCCAGTGTCCCCCCCCAGGGCGGCAGGAAGCATCCTCACCAGGAGCTTTTACAGATAGATACAACTAATATCCTGTTTATATGTGGAGGAGCTTTTGACGGCCTGGAAAAGATTATTGAAAGGCGTCTGAACGTAAGCTCTATTGGATTCAATTCGGATATCCACGATAAGAATGCGGTTCCCATTGATGAGCTGCTCCGCCAGGTACTGCCAGAGGATTTGACCAAATTCGGTCTAATTCCTGAGTTTATCGGCCGTGTTCCTATGACCGTATCTCTTGATATTCTTTCCAGAGAAGCTCTGATACGAATTTTGAGAGAACCAAAGAACGCCCTTACAAAGCAATATCAGAAGCTGTTTGAGTTGGACGATGTAAAACTGGAATTCACTGCCGATGCTTTGGAATCCATTGCAGACTTAGCAGTGAAAAGGAAGACAGGAGCCAGAGGTCTGCGTTCCATTATGGAATCAGTTATGATGGATCTGATGTATGAGATTCCCTCTGACAGCAGTGTAGGAATCTGTACGATCACAAAGGATGTAGTGGACAGCCACGGAGAGCCGGAGATCATATATCGAGATACAACGGTTCCCAGAAAGACCATTACACAGAGATTTAAAAAAGACAGGGCAGGAGAAATTGCCTGATTACGATTAAGGTGCCAAAATATGCCAGTGTTTCTTCTTGGCTGGCAATTTTGACACTCAAACCCTGATTACAAATGCCTGGGGCGGCTGGATATCAACTATAAGAAAGGTGTCCGACCGCCCCTGTAATGTCTGTAAAGCGGGATTCTATGATAAGCCTTTATATCCACAGCAGATGCAGTGCTGAGAGGAATGTATCCTGGCGCATTTGGAATCCCTGAATTTAGTTTTCTACTGTGCAGAAAAGAGTGGTTTCATAGTAAACCTTCCTACGCATAATCAGCATAGGACCAAGAATGAAAGTGTTCCAGCGCATTTGAAATCCCTGAACTTAGTTTTCCATTGCGAGTAAAAGGATACTTTCATAGTATAAGGAGGAAGAGGAATGGAAGAGAGAAAAACCATGCCGATCATCGCCCTGCGGGGACTGACGGTTCTTCCCAAAATGATGATACATTTTGATGTGAGCAGAGCCCGTTCGGTCTCTGCAATAGAAAGAGCGATGATTGATGACCAGAAAATATTTCTAGTAACACAAAAAAATTCAGATGAGGAAGATCCTTCCCAGGAGCAGCTTCATCAAATTGGCACAGTCGCTGCCGTAAAACAGCTGGTGAAGCTTCCAGGCGGCCTGATTCGTGTCATGGTAGAGGGGCTTTACCGGGGAGAGCTGCTTTGTCTGGAATCTAGGGAGCCAGCTTTGACAGGAGAAATCGCAATCCTTTCTGCCGGAGAAGATGAGCTGGACTGTATTACCAGAGAGGCCATGGCAAGGGTATTGAAAGATAAGCTGGAGGAATACGGCAAGGAAAGTCCCAAAGCTGCTAAGGAAATTCTGCCCAACTTGATGATCATTACAGAGCTAGATGAGCTGATGGATCAGATGGCAATCCAGATCCCATGGGATTATACAGTGCGGCAGGATGTGCTGGATCATGCTTCTCTCGAGGACAGATATGATACAATCCTTAAAAATCTCATGAAAGAGATGGAAGTCCTGCGGATTAAAAAGGAGTTTCAGGCCAAAGTAAAAGCGGCTGTTGATAAGAGCCAGAAGGACTATATTTTAAGGGAGCAGCTTCGCGTGATTAGGGAGGAGCTGGGGGAGGATAACCCGGATACAGAAGCAGACAGCTATGAAAAGCAGCTAAAGGAGCTGATGGCAGACAAAGAAACCAAGGACAAGATCCAAAAGGAGATTAATCGGTTCAAGACCATGCCAGGGGGAAGCCAGGAGGCCAATGTACTCCGGAATTATATTGAAACCCTTTTGGATATGCCCTGGAATAAGGCTTCTAGAGATAACCACAATCTAAAACACGCGGAAAAGATACTGAATGAGGATCATTATGGACTAGAAAAGGTAAAGGAGAGGATCCTGGAATATCTAGCTGTTAGAAGTTTGACAAAGAAGCAGAACAGCACAATTCTCTGTCTGGTAGGACCGCCGGGAACTGGAAAAACTTCCATTGCCCGTTCCGTTGCCAGAGCGATGAACAAAAAATATGTGCGTATCAGCCTGGGAGGAATCCGAGATGAGGCAGAGATCCGGGGCCATAGAAAGACATATGTAGGAGCCATGCCGGGACGGATTGTAGAAGGATTAAAGCAGGCGGGAGTAGGCAATCCGCTGATGCTTTTGGACGAGATTGACAAGGTAAGCAAGGATTATAAGGGAGATACTTCTTCTGCTCTGTTAGAAGTACTGGATGGGGAACAGAATGTAAAATTTCACGACCACTATGTAGAAACACCGGTCAACCTTTCTCAGGTATTATTTATTGCTACGGCAAATACGACAACTACCATTCCCGGGCCGTTGCTGGACCGGATGGAGGTCATTGAAGTCAGCAGTTATACGGAAAATGAAAAATTCCACATTGCTAAGGATTACTTGACAGCAAAACAACTGGAGCGAAATGGCCTAAAGGAAGGCCAGGTGATTTTTGAGGACGAAGCGTTGGAAAAAATCATCCACAATTATACCAGGGAAGCAGGTGTCAGAAACCTGGAACGGCGGATCGGAGATATCTGTAGGAAGGCTGCCAGAGAGGTGGTAGAGGACAAAAAGAAAAAGAAAGTCATCCGGGTGACAAAGGATGATTTGGAAACATATCTTGGCAAAGAAAAGGTATCCTTTGAGGACGCCAATGAGGAAGATGAAGTAGGAATCGTAAGAGGCCTTGCATGGACCAGTGTAGGAGGAGATACCCTTCAGATTGAGGTAAATATCATGCCTGGTGAGGGCGAACTGAGCCTGACTGGCCAGATGGGAGACGTGATGAAGGAGTCTGCTCAGGCTGCTTTAAGCTATGTGCGTTCTGTAGCTGGTACATACGGCTTATCTGAGGAATACTTTGAGAAGCACGATGTCCATATCCATATTCCTGAGGGAGCAGTTCCCAAGGATGGCCCGTCTGCAGGCATCACGATGGCTACTGCTATGTTTTCTGCGGTAACAGGAAAAAAGGTATCAGCTAAGACAGCTATGACTGGAGAAATTACCCTGAGAGGCCGCGTCCTGCCTATTGGAGGCTTGAAGGAAAAAATTTTGGCTGCTAAGATGGCCCATATTCAAAAAGTTCTTGTGCCAGTGAAGAATAGGCCGGATATTGAGGAGCTGTCTGAGGAGATCACCGGAGGGCTTTCTATCATATATGTGAAATGTATGGAGGATGTATTGAAAGAAGCGCTGGTCTAGAATTAAGAAGCGGAGTGACTAAAAATATGGTAATTAAGAATGTAGAGCTTGAGACGGTCTGCGGAATTACAAGTAAATTGCCGGATAATCAATTTCCTGAGTTTGCTTTTGCAGGAAAGTCTAATGTAGGGAAATCGTCCTTGATTAATGCATTGACGAACCGGAAGTCCCTTGCCCGTACATCTGCCCAGCCAGGAAAGACCCAGACTATTAACTTTTATCGGATTAATGATTCCCTCTATTATGTGGATCTTCCAGGATATGGATATACCAAGGCGGCTATTGAGGTAAAAGAAAAATGGGGAAAAATGGTGGAACGTTACCTGAAAAAGTCTCAGATGCTCCGCTGCGTATTCCTTCTGATTGATATCCGTCATGAACCTTCTGCTAATGACCGAATGATGTATGAATGGATCGTCCACAATGGATATGAGCCTGTGATCATCGCCACAAAGCTGGATAAGCTGAAAAGAAGCCAGGTAGGCCAGCACATAAAAATGCTGAAAACTCATCTGGGGCTTCCCAAGGAAGGAGTGGTAATTCCTTTTTCTGCAGAGACAAAGCAGGGAAGAGAAGAAATATGGGCTTATATTGAGAAGCAGATACAGACAGAAGGGACGAAAGAAGAAAAACAGGAGGGAGAAGGCAAGGCTGAATAAAGGATTTGAATGCAGGAAACTGTAAAAAGATTTACAGCAGACCTTTTCGTGAGGCTTTGATTTCATTTGAACTTATGCAGACCTTATCTGCTTTTCAAATGAAATCAAAGCCATTTTTTATTCCAGGATTTAAGTATTAAAATAGCAAAAGAGGTTCTCTGTTTACCTGCCCCTCATCCATTTAAGACAGGCTTCATAAGCCTGTTTTCCCTCTGGACGGGAAAGATCCTGATCGAACTCGTGGTCCAGATTGTATATGGGATGAAACAGAGATCCTGGAATACTCCGGCACATTCGTTTGGAAATTCCAAATGGTACATCCCGGTCTGTAGAGCTGGCAGTGAGGAAGGCTGGGGGAAGGTTGGATAACTGTTCTAAGGCAAGGGAGCAGTTATCCAGATCCTCCAAGCTTCCTAGAAGCTCTGTCCAGCTTCCTGTCTGCCTGGCATAAAGATAGAGAAGGACTCTTGGAGATTTTAACGTATCAAAAAAGGGCCTGCGCTTTGCAGCCTGAAAGGCCTGTTCTCTGGAAACAGGAGGATAGGAAGTCTGGTAATAAGAATTAGGAGCAGAAAATTCCGGTTCTTTTAAGGAGTGATATCCATAAAAGAGCAAAAGCCCTAGTGGGAGAGGAAAGCTTTGCTGTGGAAAGGAATTATGCTGCTGATGCGGATCACTGCAGACGGAGAATCCTGCAAAAGCAGGATTTTTTTTCATCTGAAAGGCAGTCTGAAGAACCAGATATGCCCCGGCAGAACGGCCGAACAGAAAATAGTCTGGTGATTTTAGACCAAGGGTATCTTGGTAATGGGTGCAGAACCATTGAACGCAGAACAGGCAGGTTTCAACAATCTGAGGCACAGAGAGCTCCGGAGCCAGAGGATAGTCAAATGCCAGAAAGTGATAGCCCTCTTTCAAAAAGGAATCCCTATATATATGGGGAAAATCCTTCCTGCTTCCACACAGCAGGCCGCCTCCATGAAAATATAGTATGGTTCTGCCTGGGACAAAAACATCTCCAGGAGAAGGAGAGGCAGAGCTGTGGAAAGATTCTGAAGCAGGGTAAAAATCAGCCTCTATAACAATCTCTTTTTTAATAGAAGGATCGTCGGCAGAAGCCTTATCTGGGAGGATAAAGGGAATCTGATAGGTAGTCATAGAACATCATTCCTCCTGAGGAAGCAATTTTAAAAGGCGGGAAGCAATCTGTGCCTGAAGGATCTGCTCAGAATCATTAAAGTCAAAATTTAAGATCTCCTCGATTTTTTTCACCCGGTAATGGACAGTTTTAGTATGGACAAATAACTGTTTAGCCGCTTCTGTCAGGTTCTGCCCTGTATTCAGATAGATAGACAAGGTCTGGAAAAGTTCGTGATGATTTTTGGAAAAATCACGAAATTTCTGAGGAATAAAGTCCTCTAGTCGGCTTAAGTTATCGCCGCTTAAGAAAAGCTTGTAAATGCCCAGATCATCATAGGACAGAATGTTTCCATGGCTGCCCAACAGGCGGACAAGACGCTGGATTTCCAATATCTGGCGGCCTGCGTCCGGAAGGTGGAAACGAGAGACTTTATTGCTTATGGCAATATCAAACTGGAAAGAAAATTCTTTAAAATCTAAACATACGGCGGAGAAAAGCTTTGCTGCTCTTTCAGAGGTAAGGCAGGAGGAATCCTGACGGAAATTAATAATCAGTGTCAGGGCATCTTCCTTCTCTTCAAATGCAGTATCATAGCCTGCTGTTTTAAGCTTTGCCAGAAATGCATGGAAAATCCGATGGGACTGGTCTTTTCTCCAAGAGAGCAGCTCAGACGGCCCGTCCTCTCCCAGAATCAGACGAAGGGTGAGAGCCTGATAATGGGGATAACGGCTTAAACGGAGATTTCCCAGGTTTTCCTCTACTTTCTCCGGAGAATAGAGATTTTCCTGAAGCAGTTCATTTACAAGGGCATTGGCGTTTAAAAACAGATTCTGTCTGACAGAATGGCGCTTTAAAAATTCCATCTGAAGGAAAAAGACAAAATTTTCTACGGTCATAAAGTCGTCGTCTGTAAGAGCTTCATTATTATTGTGGACTAATAGCTCATAATCCTCATTCTCCAGGGTGGGAATGGAAACGCCGATCCACTGGACAGAAGAAAGCTCAGAGGAAGCCAATACAGGAGAAGATCCAAGAAGAATCCGATTCTGAAAATAATTAAAGTTCATGTATTTATTGCTAGGAAGGGGCCATTTTCCGATGATGCGAAAAGAGCCTTCTGTGGGAGCTGTGCTTACGAACATGCCTTGAGAAGGATTGAAAAGAGAGACATCATAGGAAATCAGCTGCTTTAGTTCATAAAGGATTTCCTCCAGAGTAGGCTCCTTTAAGGCAAACTTCATCAGCATCTGATGGACAGAATAATGCTTGTCCAAAAGAGCAGCATTTTCATTGATAATAGGGCTTAAAATATCCAGAACAATGGTTTCGTATTTCGTATCCTTATCAAGCTGGAGAAGAGGCAGGCTGTGCTGCTCGCAGCATTCGATCAGATAAGGCGGGATGACCGTAAGAAGGCGCTCCGGCTTTACAGCGAGAGCACTGATCTGACAGTCGCAGAGCTTTTGGATAAAAGTGTCCAGCCCTTCGTCTGTTAGATCTTGGAGGGCAAAATAGCTGGTAAGGATGATTTCGCCAGGCCGGCTCCATTTTTCCACATCAAGAGCCTCTAGAACCATAACACTGGTAATCGGAAGGTCTAAATTGGATTGGCCTGCCAGTACAACAGATTGAGAAAGAGATGGGAGTTTCAGCGCTTCATTCAGATTCATATATCCTCCTTGTCAGTAATTTAGAGATGGCTGTGGGTGGGCAAAAATGGGAATGAAAGCTGTCACTTTGTGAGCCCATTTTCACATAAAGGCTGTTGCAGAGTGGATTTGTTATACAACATATGGTGTAAACATTGAATTTTTTATCTGGTATGCTGTATAAAACTATGGTTCTGCAATAGCTTCTTTCACAGTAACCCCAGCCGCCGCCATGAATAAAAGGGAGTTTCCTGTAAGCCTGCGGCAGATCACACAGAATGCAAAAGCAGCATTTTTTGCTGTATGGACAGCGCAGGGAATGTAGCCCTATCGCGAGGATTCGAGACTTTCATAGTAAATTACTGATTTATCATGTAAAAGAATTTTTGATTTTACAACCATTATAATCCCCTCTGGTAAATGGAGCAAGAGGAGATTCGCTTCTTTTAAATTTAAATTGGAGAGTCTTCTGAAAATCCTTTAAAAAATGAAGAGGTATTATCCATGAAAAGCAATAGAAAAGAATAAATAGAAGAAAAGTTATCTGAAATAGATAAAAAAAGGCAAAAATCTTATACTTGTCTGCGAATGAAAAAAATCAGGGAGGATGGTATAATAAGAGCAGTTAAAAATAACGGAACTGGACAGGAGGCAGACAAATGATATTTACTGTAGTAAAAAAGAATTCCTATCAGGATTCGATTAACCTGATGCTTCTGACAAATCGGATTAATACCTTGGAGGGCGTGTCAAGAAGCCAGATCATGATGGGAACCGATGCGAACAAAGATATTTTCAGAAATTCAGGCCTTTACAGCGAAGAGGTAGAAAAGGCGGCTCCCAGCGACATGGTAGTGGTTGTGGAAGCAGATGATGAAAAGATCGTAGACCTGGTTATGGAGGAGACAAAGGCATTTTTAAATGACCTTTCTGTAAAGAAGCAGGCAGATGATGTGAAAACAGCAAGGAACTGGGATGAGGCCATGGAAATGCTGCCAGATGCCAATGTGGCTTTGTTCTCCATTCCAGGAGAGTATGCAGCTCCAGACCTGGAAGAAGCTCTTGACCGTGGACTCCATGTATTTTCCTTTACGGATAATGTTTCCCTGGAAGATGAGATCCGTTTGAAAAAGAAGGCTCATGAGAAAGGGCTGCTTTTCATGGGACCAGACTGCGGTACTGGAATCATTTCCAGCATTCCCGTAGCATTTACCAATGTGGTAAAGCCAGGAAACATCGGAATTGTGGGAGCTTCCGGTACAGGTATCCAGGAGGTGACCTGTGTGATTGACCGTCTGGGCGGCGGTGTGGTACATGCAATCGGTACAGGCGGACGGGATCTGAATGAAAGTGTAGGAGCTATTACCGTAAGGGATGCAGTAGCAGCCTTGGAAAAACACGACCCGACAGATATCATTGTAGTGATTTCCAAGCCGCCGGCTAAGGAAGTAAGAGATGAAGTTGTAGAATTGCTGCAGAATGTGAGCAAACCGGTTGTTGCTATTTTCCTGGGAGAGAAGCCAGAACGTCATGAAGGCAATGTATATCTGGCCCATACCTTGGATGAGACAGCAAGGATTGCAGTGGATCTGGCAATGGGCAGGGAAGTAAAGAAGAATTACTGTACACCTGCAGAAAGCCCGATTGCTGCCCCTCTTTCCTCTGAGAAGACAGTAAAAGGATTGTATTCCGGCGGAACTCTGGCAGCAGAGGCAGGCATGATGATTTCTGAAGCCTTGGATTTAGGCGGGCTGATTAAGGAAGAAGGATATATTCTGAAGGCACACGGATATGAGGTAATCGACCTGGGAGATGATATCTATACTCAGGGGAAACCCCATCCCATGATTGACCCAGAGGTAAGGATTCGTAAAATCCGTGAATATGCGGCAGAGAAGGATACTGGCGTCATTCTTTTGGATTGTGTATTAGGCTATGGCTGCCATCCCGATATGGCAGGAGAGCTTGCTCCAGTTATTAGAGAGTCTATTGATAAGGCAAAGGCAGAGGGAAGAGAGCTGTATTTTGTTGCTTCTGTATGCGGAACTGAGAGAGATCCTCAGGATTACCACCAGTCGGTAGAGACATTAAAGGCCAGCGGCGCATATGTAGAGGAAAGCAATGCTATGGCGATCCGCCTTGCACTGAAATTAAAAGGACTTGACTGTGTAGATGGGGACAAGGAGCTTGTTCCTTATCATGGTCCACGGTTCCAGGTTCCTGCAGTAAGCGATGCAGTGATGGATTTATTGAATACAAAGCCGAGGATTGTTAATGTAGGTGTGGAAAGCTTTAATGAGTCCATTATAAAATATGAAGGAAAGTCAGTTCAGTTTACGTGGAGGCCGGCAGCAGGCGGCAATAAGGAACTGATTAAGATATTGAATGCTCTGAATAAAAGGAAAGAAATCGACGAGTACAACAGCCAGGTGGCAGATCGGCTGAAGGATTCCCAGCCATTCCTAATCGACGTGGTTCCAGTAGTTTCTGTTATCCCTGAGCTGGATGGCAAGGTACTTCTTCACGCAGGCCCGCCAGCCATTACTTATCCAGAGATGACAGGCCCCATGCAGGGTTCCTGTATCGGCGCTCTCCTCTTTGAAGGATGGGCAAAAGACGAGGCTGAGGCAAAGGCCATGCTGGAGGCGGGAGAAATCCAGTTTATTCCATGCCATCATGTACATGCAGTAGGGCCGATGGGCGGTATTACCTCTGCGAATATGCCGGTTATGGTAGTGGAAAACCGTTTGGATGGAACCAGAGCTTACTGCATTATGAATGAGGGAATCGGCAAAGTGCTTCGTTTTGGCGCATATTCGGAAGAAGTTGTAAACAGGCTGACATGGATGAAGGATGTTCTAGGCCCGGTTCTAGGAGCTGCTGTCAGACAGATAGAAGGCGGTTTGAACTTAAATGTTATCATTGCCAGAGCAATTACCATGGGTGATGAATTCCATCAGAGAAATATTGCAGCTTCCATGGCCTTCTTAAAAGAAGTGGCTCCAGTCATTGTAAGCATGGAATGGGATGGAAAAGAGAAGGAGGAAGTAATCAGCTTCCTGGCAAAAACTGACCAGTTCTTCTTAAATGTTATGATGGCAACTGGAAAGGCTATGGCTGACTGTGCAAGAAAATTTGACAAGGGCTGCATTGTAACTGCTATGACAAGAAACGGAAGAAACTTTGGCATCCGTATCAGCGGCCTGGGAGATGAATGGTTCACAGCGCCGGTTAATACGCCTAACGGATTGTATTTTACTGGATTTACAGAGAACGACGCCAATCCGGATATTGGAGACAGTGCCATTACAGAGACAGTGGGAGTAGGCGGCATGGCAATGGTTGCTGCTCCTGGAGTAACCAGGTTTGTAGGAGCAGGTGGATTTGAAGATGCTGTAAGAGTTTCCAATGAAATGGAAGAGATCTGTATTACTCACAATCCAAACTTTACCATTCCTACATGGGATTTTAAGGGAACGCCCCTTGGAATCGATATTAGAAAGGTAGTGGCTACAGGGATTACGCCTTTGATTAATACAGGCATTGCCCATAAGAACGCTGGAGTAGGGCAGGTAGGAGCAGGTACGGTACGCGCTCCCCTGGGCTGCTTTGAAAAGGCATTAAAAGCCTATGCAAAGCACATGGGTGTAATGGAGTAAAGTTTCCTCATACATATGGATTGCCAGGCAGCAGGCTGCAAGAGATTGATGGATAAATATTAAATTAGGAAAGGGATTTATATTATGAAAATAGAAGAAAAATTAAAGGAGATGGGGTTGACTCTTCCAGATCTGCCCCAGCCAAATGGCTTGTATGTACCTTCAAGGAGAGTAGGGAATCTGATCTATATTGCAGGACAGACACCGGATATTCATGGAGTACGCCAGGTAGTAGGTGTGGTAGGAGAGGATTTGACAATTGAGGATGGACAGCGTTCTGCTAGAATCTGTGCTCTTAATATTCTGTCAGTCCTGAAGGCAGAGCTGGGAGATCTGGATAAGGTAAAACAGTTTGTACAGATTATCAGCTATGTCCGCTGTGGAAAGAATTTCACACGTCAGCCTGAGGTAATTAACGGAGCTTCCCAGCTTTTTAAGGATCTCTATGGGGAGCCAGGGCTTGCAGCCAGGCTTGCGATCGGCACGAATGAGCTTCCGGGGGGAAGCGCTACGGAGATTTTAGCTGTAGTAGAGGTAGAGGATTAGTCTTTCAAGGGATTGCTATTCCTCATGAAACGACATGTCTGCATCAGCAGACATCACCATAAATGAAAGAAATATCATTATGAGAAAGATCAGGCATGGGGAGCTTAGCAATATGCTCCCCCCCTGTTTTCACCTGGAAGGCTTAGGGGAAAAGGGGAGAAAAAAGTCGGAAGCAGGAACAATATGCCAAAAATTCCATACGGGATTTAATCTAAGACTGCCATGTGTTCTTTCTGGGGCAGATGGAAGAGAAGATTTCCTTGTTTATGCAGGAAGTCTTTCCAGGCCTTTATGCTGCTTTGGGATTGCCATAGAGCCTAAGGACATGGAGGATATGCTGGAGGCCTGTGAGGAAGGCGGAATCGCTGTTCTGAGAAAAGAAGGACTGCTGCTGTATGGAAGAGGAGAACAGTTTCTTCTGGATGTGGGAAATGAGAAATCATTTGTTCGGAAGGATTTAAGCATTCCTATGGAGCAGGAGCCAAAGGCAGATAGTTCCCTGCCTGGGAGTCTGGAAAGGTTAACGGGAGTCTCTGAAAAAGAGGAGGTTCGCAGATTTTTCCGAAAGGAGCAGGAAAAAGGGATATGGGAAGACAGAATGGGCATCCCATGGGACGGGGAATTCAGAAAATATGCTGCTTTTTTGGCAGGTCAGAAGGTTTTAAGCCTGGAAAGAGGCAGAACAGACTGGTGGAAAGAGCCAGCTGATTATCTGGCCGGAAGGGGAAAGGGGCTGACTCCTGGAGGCGATGACATTCTTCTAGGCTATGGAGCTGTGCTCATGGCAGCAGGAAGCTCTGAAGGTTTCTGCCTTTCCCAATATATGGCTGATATGCTAGGCTCTAGAACTACTGTGGTGAGTCAGGCGTATTTTAAGGCTTTGGCATCTGGGTATGTAAATGAAGATTTCCGCCGCCTTCTCCTTTATCTTTCTGGCAGGGAGAAGGGAGATATGGAAAAAGCAGTAACGCAGATTAAGGCCCTGGGGCATACTTCAGGACATGATACCTTGTTCGGGGCCTGGATGGCCCTGGAATGGCTGGCAAAAATGCTATAAAAGGCTTTTAATAGAGTTATATTTGTGCAGTTGTAGATGTACAGAATGGAGGAAATGATGAATATACCGGTAACAATATTTACATGGATGATGGCCCTTCTGCCAATTATTCTATTGCTGGTTTTAATGGTAAAATTCCAGGTTCCAGCGATGAAGGCAGCGCCTTTGGGACTTCTTGTCTCCCTTGTGACTGCAGTCGCCATATATAAGGCTGGGCCTGGCGTGCTGATGTATGAGAGCGTAAAGGGAGCCTGGAGCGCTATGGTGGTCTTAGTTGTGGTATGGACAGCAATCCTTCTGTACGAGATGGTAAATGAGGCAAATGCCTTTGGCGTCTTTCGAGAAGGGCTTCAGAAGGCTACGCCTAATGAACTTCTTCAGATATTGATTATTGGAAGAGTATTTGTCAGCTTTCTTCAGGGAATTACTGGTTTTGGAGTGCCTGTAGCAGTGGGGACCCCGCTTTTGATCGGATTAGGAGTCCATCCCATTTGGGCAATCTATATCTGTTTGATGGGCCATGCATGGGGCAATACTTATGGGACCCTGGCAGTTGCTTGGGATGCCCTTGTGCTTCAATCAGGCATCGGGCAGGACCATCAGGTTCTGATCCAGACAGGGCTGTGGGCTGCTGCCCTCATATGGGTGTGGAATTTTATTACAGGAATAGCAATTTGCTGGGCTTATGGAAAATGGAAGGGCCTGAAAAAAGGCTTTTTTGCCATTGTAGTGCTGGCAATCGTTCAAGGCGGGGGCCAGATGGCTATGAGTGCTTTTAATTCCACTTTGGCATGTTTTGTTCCCTGCTGCATTTCCTTTGCCGCTGTCCTGATTATGAGCAGAATGAAAATGTATTCTCAGGAATGGCGGATTGAAGACAGCCCAGTTATGAAGAGAGCTGAAGCAGACAATGGGGAAAAAGAAGAAACAGATGCAGCAGGGAATAAGGAAGAGGAAGCTTTGCAGATAAAGCCGTCCATGACCTTTCATCAGGCATTTTCTCCTTATTATGCCTTGACGATGATTACCTTATGTGTACTTTTAATCAGCCCAATTAAAAATTTCTTGGGCCAGTGGCAGATCGGTCTTTCCTTTCCAGAGACTTCTACAGGCTATGGGTTTGTCAATGAGGCAGTAGAAAGCTTTTCTCCCTTTGCACCGTTGACCCATGCAGGCTTTTTCCTATTTTTATCGGCGATGTTTGGCTATCTGTACTTTAGCCGGAAGGGATGGATCAGGCCAGGAGGCGGCAAAGCAGCTCTGAAAAGGACCAATAAAAAGACACTTCCCTCTGCAATTGCTGTTACAGGATTTATCGTTATGTCAAAGATTATGGGCGGCACCGGACAGACCTCTGTGCTGGCTCAGGGAATTGCGGATGTTCTAGGCAAGGGATACATTATCCTTTCCCCTATCGTAGGAATGCTTGGTTCCTTTATGACAAGCAGTAACATGGCATCCAATATTCTGTTCAGCAACTTCCAGTACACGACAGCAAAGCTTCTTGGGCTTGATGTAGCAGCAGTGCTGGGCGCTCAGACCGCCGGAGGCTCAATTGGAGCTACGATGTGTCCTGGAAATATTGTCCTGGGCACAACGACAGGAGGTATTTCGGGAAGTGAAGGCCTGGTGCTGAAAAAGGTGCTTCCAATTACAGTTGCTATGTCAGTTGGAGTGGGAATTTTTCTGTTTCTTATATTAGTCGTATTCGCAGCTTAGAGGTGGATTTATGAAAAAAACAGTTGTTGTTGCAATTGGCGGAAATGCCATTACACAGAATAATCAAAAGGGAACCTTAGAGGAACAGTTTTCCAATGTGGCAAAGGTATGCGACTCGATCATCCATTTGATTGAGGCAGGTTATCAGGTGGTGCTGACCCATGGAAATGGCCCTCAGGTGGGAAATCTTCTTATAAAAAATGAAGCAGGAAAGCTGATCGTTCCAGAGCATACTTTGGATGTGTGCGGAGCTGAGACATCAGGAAGCATTGGATATATTATTGAACAGTCCTTGCAGAACCGGCTGGCAGAGCATCAGTTGGATGTAAAGGTAGCCACTGTCATTACAGAAACCGTAGTGGATAAAGAGGATAAGGCGTTTTTAAATCCTACAAAACCCATCGGCCCTTTTTTCACAGAAGAAGAAAGCAGGGAGTTAGAGGAGAAAAAAGGCTATCAGATGGTGGAAGACAGCGGAAGAGGGTACCGCAGGGTAGTTCCTTCTCCCAAGCCTTTGGAAATTGTGGAAAAAGATGTTATTAGGACATTAAAAGATGCTGGATATGTGGTGATCTGTGCTGGCGGCGGCGGAATCCCGGTCATCTATGAAAATGGAAGATTAAAGGGGATTGAAGCTGTGGTGGATAAGGACAGAGCTTCTTCCCTTCTGGCAGAAAAGATAGAAGCAGATTACCTTATGATCCTTACTGGAGTGGAAAAGGTGGCTATTAATTATGGAAAGCCGGACATGGAGGAACTGGATGTACTTTCCCTTTCTCAAGCGGACCGGTATATGGCAGAAGGCCAGTTCCCTCCAGGAAGTATGGGGCCAAAGGTAGAATCTGCCTGTGATTTCATTAAAAACAGCATAGGCCGTGGCGCCTGTGCAATTATCACGTCTCTTGATAAGATGGAGGCTGCTATGGAGGGCAAGACAGGAACGCGGATTGTAGAAACAGTGTAAGCGCTATAGGTAAGGCAGATGGCTGAAGTATGGAGTGGAAAATGTGGGGTTTTCTGCTCCATTTTTTATGATATAGGGTTTAGGTGTTAAAAGGGGCGTGAATGGAAAAAATCCCAGGGGATCAATGTGTTCGCCTTTGGCGTATGCCCTGTTTTGGGGACTAGAAACAGAGAATGAATCTGTTCCCATTGCTCATGGGTCATTTTGCAGCATTTTATTGACATTTATGTATCTTTCTATTCTTAATTATTTTATAAAAATAAGAAGGGTTGTACAATGTTTAGTTTTTAGATACAGTTTAGGAAAAATGCCAGAATATTTCTCTCCTCCTTTGGATGAGTAAATATGCAAAATAAGTAAAAATCTAAGCAATCTATATTGGAAAGACAGGATTTCAAAGAAAGATATTGAATTTTATTCAATAATAATGTATAATTATGAAAACCTGGCGGCAATTGAGTGAGACAGAAGCGAGGAAGTCAACTTTGTTAAATAGGAAGATTAGGAGAGGCAGTGCCCAGGCATTGTCAGTATAAGGAGGATATATGATACGAGCTGGGATTATTGGAGCTACTGGATATGCAGGGGAAGAGCTGGTCAGGCTTCTTTTGCAGAGAGGGGATATACAGGTGACATGGTATGGTTCTAAGAGCTATACAGGGCAGAAATATGCATCGGTCTATCCGAACATGTTTGATTTTGTGCCGGATTTATGCCGGGAGGATGACATGGAGGCTATGGCAGAAGAGGCAGATGTGATTTTTACTGCCACGCCTCAGGGACTGTGTGCCTCCCTGATTAATGAGAGGATTTTGAATAAATCCAAGGTGATTGACTTGAGCGCTGATTTTAGGATAAAGGATGTGGCTATCTATGAGAATTGGTACCAGATTAGGCACGCAGGCCCTCAGTTTATTGAGGAAGCTGTCTATGGCCTTCCTGAGGTAAACCGGGAAAAGATTAAAGAGGCCAGGCTGATTGCCAATCCAGGCTGTTATCCCACATGTTCCTTCCTCTCTGTTTACCCCATGGTGAAGGAAAAGGTGATTGACGGAAATACGCTGATTATCGATGCTAAGTCAGGAACCTCAGGAGCAGGAAGGGGAGCAAAGACGGATAATCTCTACTGTGAGGTGAATGAAAATATAAAAGCCTATGGGGTGGCTTCCCACAGACATACCCCGGAGATTGAGGAGCAGCTTTCCATTGCTGCAGGAGAAGCCATAAAGATTAGCTTTACCCCGCATCTCATACCGATGAACAGAGGAATTTTGGTAACTGCCTATGGTTCGTTAAAGAGGGATGTGACAGAGAAAGAGATACGAGAGATATACGAAGCATATTATAAGGATGAATATTTTATACGGGTTCTGGAAGATGGAATGGTTCCCCAGACCAGGTTTGTAGAAGGAAGTAACTTTGTAGATGTGAACTTTAAACTTGACAAGCGTACAGGAAGAGTGATAATGTTGGGAGCAATGGATAATCTGGTAAAGGGAGCAGCTGGCCAGGCAGTGCAGAACATGAATCTGATGTTCGGCCTTCCAGAAAATATGGGACTTAAACAGGTGCCCATGTTCCCATAATGACAATGAGATCAGAGACAGGAGAAAAAGAGAGGTGCTTTTTATGGCAGGAACGGCAGACATAACCATACAAAAAATGACAATGGAAGATTACGGGCAGATGTACAGAATGTGGCAGGAGATCAAAGGCTTTCGGCTCCGCTCTATGGATGATTCCAGAGAAGGAGTAGAACGGTTTCTAAAGCGGAATCCTGAGACGAGTGTGGTGGCTGTACATCAGGGAAGGATCGTGGGAGATGTTCTCTGCGGCCATGATGGGCGTCAGGGAAGCTTTTATCATGTATGCGTCAGTCCAGACTATAGACATAGAGGGATTGGTACGGCTATGGTGGAGCATGCTATGGAGGCACTGAAGAAAGAGGGAATCAGCCGTATTACTTTGATTGCTTTTAAAAGCAACCGAGGCGGTAATGAGTTCTGGAAGGGAATCGGCTGGCGGCTCCGGTCAGACGTGAATTATTATGAAGCAATCCTAGATGACAACAATCAGGTGGAATGTATTGCCTGAGTTTGATAAGACGGGCAGATTTACAGCCTTTAGCATTACACCAAAAAAGGCGAGGAGGAGCCTGGCTGCTGCTGCCGCGTTCCGGCGCGAGTGTGCGTCAATACGCACACTTTTTATGGTTTCATAAAAGGCTGAAAGAGAAGGACTGAAAAAGGGAAGCTATTTTCATGGTGTTTTTTGCTTTGAGCAAGGCCAAAGGAATGGATATAAAAATGAAAAAATAAACTGGAGAAAAGGCGGAGAGAAAAATATGAGGACAATGGAAGGCGGCGTAACCGCAGCAAAGGGATTTTTAGCAGCATCCACTGCAGCGGGGATTAAATACGAGGGACGGCAGGATATGGCGCTGATTTACAGCAAGGAACCATGCCGTACAGCAGGTGCCTTTACAAGTAATATTGTACAGGCAGCTCCCGTAAAATGGGACAGAGCCAGGGTTGAGGAAGGGACCATTTCCCATGCGGTTGTGATAAATGCAGGGATTGCCAATGCCTGTACAGGCCAGAAGGGCATGACTTATTGCCAAGATACGGCAGATGCGGCAGCAGAAGCTCTGAAGATACCAGCGGAAAGTGTTCTTGTGGCTTCTACAGGAGTAATCGGGATGCAGCTTCCTATGGAGAAGATCAAAGCGGGTATCCATGCCATGGCGCCAAAACTTTCTCAGGAAGCAGAGAGCGGCTCCATGGCAGCCCAGGCCATTATGACTACTGATACAAAGAAGAAGGAAGCTGCCGTACAGGTAGAAATCGGGGGAGAGATTGTTACAGTCGGCGGTATGTGCAAGGGGTCCGGCATGATTCACCCCAATATGTGCACAATGTTAAGCTTTGTAACTACGGATGCAGCGATCAGCCTGGAGCTTCTTACAGAAGCTTTGAAGGAAGACGTAAAGGACACCTATAATATGATTTCCATAGATGGGGATACTTCCACCAATGATACAGTCCTTCTCCTTGCCAACGGCATGGCAGGAAACAGGGAAATTACAAAAAGAAATGAGGACTATAAAGCCTTCTGCAAAGCACTCCGCCAGGTGAATGAAACTCTGGCAAAGAAAATGGCTGGGGATGGGGAAGGCTGTACTGCTCTTTTGGAAGTAAAGATCAGGGGAGCAGAGGACAAGGCTCAGGCAGTTACTCTGGCAAAATCTGTAGTGGCATCGAGCCTGGTAAAAACAGCAGTGTTTGGCCATGATGCAAACTGGGGCAGAATCCTCTGCGCCATGGGATATTCGGGAGCTGTTTTTGATCCAGAGAAGGTAGATTTATTCTTTGAAAGCAGCGAGGGCAGTCTAAAACTTGTGGAAAACGGAACAGCCACTGCTTACAGTGAGGAAGAGGCTGCGAGAATCCTTTCCTGTCCGGAGGTAACTGTGATTGCAGACATGAAACTGGGAGAAGGGGAGGCAACGGCCTGGGGTTGTGATCTGACCTATGATTATGTAAAAATCAATGCAGATTACCGTTCATAAGAAGAGAAACTTAGAAAGAGAGGGATAAGGAATGAATCTTGACCTGTCCATTATGCAGAAGGCAGAGGTATTGATTGAGGCGCTGCCTTATATACAGAGATTTAACCGAAAAATTATTGTAGTAAAGTATGGTGGAAGTGCTATGCTGGATGAAGAATTGAAAAAGCGAGTGATTCAGGATGTTGTGCTGTTAAAACTTACAGGCTTTAAACCAATCATTGTCCATGGAGGAGGAAAAGAAATCAGCCGTTGGATTAATAAGATAGGGATGGAGCCTGTATTTAAAAATGGCCTTCGGGTTACGGATGAGGCCACTATGGAAATCGCAGAGATGGTATTAAATAAGGTGAATAAAGGCCTGGTACAGATGGTAAATGAGCTGGGGGTAAGGGCCGTAGGCATCAGCGGAAAGGATGGAATGCTCCTACAATGTGAAAAGAAATACTCTAATGGAGAGGATATTGGATTTGTAGGTGATATTAAAGCAGTGAATCCAAAGATCATATATGACTTGCTGGAAAAGGATTTTCTGCCTGTAATCTGTCCTGTGGGATGTGATGATCATCTGACAGGCTATAATGTGAATGCAGATGATGCTGCCTGCGCCATTGCAGAGGCCATGAATGCAGAAAAGCTGGCCTTCTTGACAGATGTGGAGGGAGTTTACCGGGATTTTGAGGATAAGGACTCTCTGATTTCCGAGATGACAGTGGAGGAAGCCCAGGAATTTGTATCTGAAGGAGGAATCGGAGGCGGTATGCTTCCCAAGCTTCAGAACTGTATTGATGCCATAAAAAGCGGAGTGTCCCGGGTTCATATCCTAGATGGCAGGATTCCCCACTGCCTGCTTCTGGAAATATTTACCAATAAGGGAATCGGCACAGCAATCATAGATTCCAGAGAGGAGAGATATTACCATGAGCCATAAGGAACAGATGATTGACAGGGCAGAACAGACATTTTATAAAACCTACAATCGCTTCCCTGTGATCTTTGACCACGGGAAAGGCGTCTTTCTCTACGATACAGAGGGGAAAGAATATCTGGACTTTGGGGCTGGGATTGCTGTAATGGGCCTGGGTTATGATGACGAAGAATTTAAGGAAGCCTTAAAACAGCAGATAGATAAGATCCTCCACACTTCTAATCTATTTTACAATCATCCTTCCATAGAGGCAGGAGAAAAGCTTCTGAAGATATCCGGTATGGATAGGGTCTTTTTTACTAACAGTGGAACAGAGGCTGTGGAAGGGGCCATGAAGATTGCATTTCGCCATGCCTACAACCAGACGGGAAGTCATGAACATGAGATAATTGCTATGAAGAATTCCTTCCATGGCCGCAGCTTAGGCGCCCTGTCCGTAACAGGAAATGACCACTATCAGGAACCCTTTAAACCCTTGATTCCAGGGATCCGCTTTGCAGAGTTTAACTGCCTGGAAAGCGTAAAAGCGCTGGTAAATGAGAAAACATGTGCTATTCTTATGGAAACCATACAGGGAGAAGGAGGCGTCTATCCAGCCTCAGAGGAGTTCCTGAGGGGGATAAGGAAACTCTGTGATGACAAGGGACTTCTCCTTATGTTAGATGAAATACAGTGTGGCATGGGGAGAACTGGAAAAATGTTTGCATGGCAGTGGTATGATATTAAGCCAGATGTAATGACCGTGGCAAAGGCTCTAGGAAACGGAGTGCCGATAGGCGCTTTTCTTGCCAGGGGGGAAGCAGCAGCTTCTATGGTTCCAGGCGATCATGGAACTACTTACGGAGGCAATCCCTTAGTAACGGCAGCCGCATCAAAGGTGCTGGAGCTGTTTGAGAAAAAACGGCTTTCAGAACATGCGTTGGAAACAGGAAAATACCTTCATGAAAAATTGGAGAAGCTTAAATCCGGATGCAGCCTGATTAAGGAATGCAGAGGGATGGGACTGCTTCAGGGAATCGAACTGACTGTTCCGGCCGGCCCAGTGGTAAGCCGGGCCCTGTTGGAAGAACAGCTGGTGTTAATTGCCGCAGGGAGCCATGTAATCCGTTTTGTGCCTCCCCTGGTAATTGGAAAAGAGGAAGTGGATGAGATGATAGAACGGCTGGAGAGAGTGCTGGCTGCCTGCTTGAAATAGGTTTTACTCTGATTCTTTTCCAGGCGGATGGTTTCAACACCATAATCCTATAAGATAAAAAGGCTAAAGAATAGCATTCAGCCGTTTTTTGTAGTATAATTTAGAAAATATATCACTTATCATCAACCTGGAGGCTGATGACATGGTAGATATAAAGAAAACGGCTTTTTAAGCTAGGACTGATTATGGGGTGATAGCTGTGAAGATAAAAGATTACGAAAATATCCTGAATTCCATGCAGATGACAGGCGTTTATGTCATAAGGGAGGATAATCATCAGATTCTGTATTTTAATAAGCGGATTAAAGATTCAGATCCTGATGTAGAGATAGGAATGGTGTGCCATGAGCTATGGCCTGACTCCTGCTCTAATTGTCCTCTGCTTTATATGGGAGACAAAAAGGAAGGAAAAACGATTCATTATAACAGCCCTTTTGGAAAGGCAGTAGACATGATTGCAGTGAGAACCTTGTGGGAGGAGCGGATTCCAGCATTTCTCATAACGGTTACGCCCCATTCAGAGGTTTCCAGCCATACATATAGTGACATCCTGAAGGTGAATCTAACAACGGACAGCTTTGATATTGTAAAGGAAAGTATCTATAAAAAGGGAGAGAACCTTCACAGCAGTACGCTATCCGAAACACTGCGCCGGTTTATAGACAGCGGTAATATCTGTCCAGATGACGAGGAACGGCTCCGAAGATTTGTAAGGATGGAGAGCCTGCGCAAAGAGCTTAAGAACGGCAAGGAGCTGCTTACCTGTACTTATAGGCGTAAGATAGGATCAGGTTATCGCTGGCATACAATGGAAATCGTTCCAGATTTTAATTATTCTGAAAAAAGTCAGACAGTTATGCTCTATGTAAAGGACATCCACGACGAATACAGAAAAGGCATGGAACTGGAGGAAATTAATGCCCAGAATCAGGAAATTATCAATTTCCTGGGAGAATTGAATTTTGGAGTATATGTGATTGCTCTGCGGACAGGGCTTTTAAGGCCGGTCCGTATCTCAGAGGATATGGAGGCTGCATTTGATTCTGAAATCCTGGAATGGGATGATTGTTTGAAAAGAATGGTAGATCAGTCTTTTCATCCAGATTTTCAAGCGGAGCTGCTGGAGAGATATTCTCTGGCTGAATTAAGAGCAGCCTGGGAAAGAGGGGAAAAGAAAAAGGAGATGCTCTGCAGACAGAGAATCCGAGGATATTATAGGTATGTGTCTGCGGCGGCCTATTTTTATGAAAATAACTCAGGCAGCACTTATGTGGTGTTTGCCTTACAGGATGTGGATGAGAACACGCGCCGGGAGATCAGGCGGAACCAGAATGACAGGCGTATGGCAGCCATTGTTAAGTCCAGATACAATATTATGAATACGGTTTATCTGGATACCGGTATGTGTGAGAGGATTGATCTGCATAAGACAGAGCAGGGTCAGATAAGCTCTGGGGATTATGAACACTATGTGCAAAAGACTATGGATGAAATAGATCCAGAGGACAGAGAAAGATTTTTACGCGTCCTGTCCCTGGAAAATTTACGGAAAAAGGCTGAAAAAGTAGAGGACTTTGCAGAACTTTTTTGCCAGTATCGGATCGGGAAGCCTTGCCAGGCCTGGTGGGAGCAGCATGTGATTTTTACCCGTCATGATAGACAGATCACGGTCAATATTCTGGAAAGGGATATTACGGTAAAAAAGCGGAGAGAAGAGGCCTATACCAGAGAGCGAAGAGAGAGAGCAGCTATTATTAACAGCATGAGCCGTCTGTTTTTTGCTGCTTACTACATTGATCTGGAGCAGAATCAGTTTCAGGCAGTTGCCCAAGTGGAAGAGGCAGGGAATCTGTTAAAGGAGGGTGTAAACTATCTGGAAGGGATTTCTGCCTATGCCACAAAGTTTGTTCATCCAGAGGACAGGGAGGAATATATATACTGGGCTTCCAGAGAAAACCTTATGCTGTCCTTAAATAGTGAACATCCCTTTACAGCAATTGAATACCGTAGGATACTGGAGAAAGATGAAAAGTTCCAGAGTAATGGATGGATCCGAGCCACAATTGTTCTGGCTGATATGATGGATGGGAGGCCAAGCAAGGCTCTGTATGTGGCCCAGGATATAACAGAAATCAAGGAAAAGGAAGATCGGGAATGCCAGGCTTTAAAAGAGGCCTGTGATGCTGCAAATCAGGCAAATGCCTCAAAAAGCGATTTCCTTTCCCGAATGAGCCATGATATCCGTACACCGATGAATGCCATTATTGGAATGACAGCGATTGCAGGCGCCCATTTGGATGATACAGAACGAGTATCAGATTGCCTGAATAAAATTACAGTTTCCAGCCGTCATCTGCTTTCTCTGATAAATGAAGTGCTGGATATGAGCAAGATTGAATCAGGAAAGATTGATCTGGCAGACGAGGAATTTAATCTGTCAGATTCCATCCAGAATCTTGTTACTATGATCCGCCCATCTCTTCAAGCAAAGGAGCATCAACTGGAGATCCATGTAGGTAAGGTGGAGAATGAAAATGTAATCGGCGATGGAATGAGGCTTCAGCAGGTATTTATGAATATCCTTGGGAATGCAGTGAAATATACGCCTCATGGAGGCCGACTGGAGATGGAAATCAGGGAAAAGCCTTCCAAAGTATTCGGATACGGCTGCTATGAATTCGTATTCCAGGATAATGGAATCGGAATGTCCAAAGACTTTGTAAAGCGAGTTTTTGAACCTTTCAGCCGCGCAGAAGACTCTCGAATCAGCAAGATTGAAGGTACAGGGCTGGGAATGGCGATTGCACAGAATATTGTCCATATGATGAATGGAACCATCCATGTGGAAAGTGAGCCGGACAAGGGAAGCAAATTTATTGTAACCGTATTTCTAAAGCAGCAAAGCGGTACAGATCAAGATGCGGCATATCTGCTCGATCTCCCTATCCTAGTAGTAGGTGATGACAAACATGCCTGTAAGGCAGTCTGCACAGTTCTGGACGATATTGGAATGAAAAGTGAATGGGCATTAGGCAGAAGGGAAGCAGTCAGAAGGGTTAGGGAAACGTCTGCTGCTGGAGAAGATTTTTTTGCAGTGATATTGGACTGGGAGATGCCAGATATAGATGGGCTTCAGACTGCCAGGGAAATCCGAAAGGAAGCAGGACCAGATGTGCCGATTATTATTTTAACTGCTTATGACTGGAGCAGCATGGAGGAGGAGGCGCGTCAGGTTGAGATTGACGGCTTTCTATCAAAGCCATTGTTTAAATCAAAGCTGCTATACCTATTCAAGAAAATAGCAGGAGATGGAGAAAGGACTCGGCTAGATCTATCGAATGGATGGTCAGAACAGGATTTTCAAGGGAGGACCATTCTTCTTGCAGAAGATAACGAGTTAAACCGGGAAATTGCTGTAGAGATTATAGGAAGTACTGGAGCTGCTATTGAATGTGCTGATAACGGAAGGGAAGCAGTAGAAATGTTTCGGAATAAGGGAGAGGGGTATTATGATCTGATTTTCATGGATATCCAGATGCCTGTGATGAACGGGTATGAAGCGGCCTCTGCCATCAGAGAAAGCGCCCAGGCAGATGCAAAACAGATTCCTATTATTGCTATGACAGCCAATGCTTTTGCAGAGGATGTGATGGCAAGTAAAGAAGCGGGGATGGATGACCATATAGCTAAGCCATTGGATATTGAACAGTTGATGGAATATATGAGGAAGTGGATAGGCTGATGAAAGTGTGTGCCCAAATGCTGTATTATCATTTTACAGTATTTGGGCACACACTTTGCTTTTCATTAAGAACATTAGATCTGTTCCAGTATATGATTAAAGCTATGCATTACTTTTTCTATATTAAATTTTCATGCCCGCGTTGAATGTACCACCATGAACGAAAGTATCCCAGCGCATGTTGGCGTACCTGAATTCAGTTTTCCCCTGAGTGGAAAAGGGTACATTCACAATCATTGACATCATGTGATGTCCTTTTGGACAGACTGTGGGGTAATGATTTCTGTTGGAACCGGCTCTGCGGTGAGAGGTGTAGGATCATGCTTTTCCGAAGGATCGGATTTTGTCAGAAGGTTATGGACCACACATTCTCCTATGCGGTATACCAGGAGAAACAGGAATAGGGGAAGAGTAACATAAAAAAACCAGGTATGGGATAAGGTGCTTTTTTTTCTGTGGAAAGAATTAAACAGGCTCATAAAGGTCTCCTTTGTTCCAACTAAGTTTATTATAAATTGAATATGCAGAATTCTGCAGAATTTTATATTTAGGATTCAGAAGTCAAAACTACCAGCCTAGGAAAAGTGCCAGAATATTTTTGACACCCGAATTTATTTACTGTGAAAGTACCCTTTTCTGCGCAGCAGAAAACAGAGTTCGGGTATACCAAATGCGCCGAATACTTTTATCTATGGCGGTGTGCTGCTTTGCGCATGAAGGGTTAGAAAAAATTCCGTATGTGAGCCATATACCATATCATGGCGGAGTCATAAGCGCTTTCATGACATAAGAATAGATTTCCTGATTCCTGGCCTTCCATCGGCTGCACATAGCCTCTGCCTGCTCCTTATCTGGGACAGCCAGGTTAAGCTCAATCAGGCTTTCCCTGCCCTCCCGGACCTCACAGTGGACAATATAGTCAGATCCGGTGGATTTATAAAAATCAGCGATAGTACTGGCCTCATTACGGAGGCGGAAGCGGTTTTCCCTCAGATACTGGTCTATATCGTCAATGATGGCAGGAGATATTTTCTTGCCAAAAAAGCCCAAAGTATCCTCTCCTTCCCTGGTAATCTCGTAACGAGTACTATTATGAAGGGACTCCATGCGGATAAGGCCCGCCTCCAGAAGCTCATTTAAGGCCTGCTGGAGGGTAAAATAGACCGTATACTCCTTTGCCAGGAAAAAATCAGTAAGCTGGGCATTGGTCAGGGGAAAATTTACCTGCCTGAGCATATAAAGAATCATCAGTTTGTAAAGAGTGATCGGTTCTGATAACATAGTATACCCCATTAACGTAAAAATAGGTTTTTCGAGTATCAGCGGATGTGTTCCTTTACCGCTTGGCTGACAGCCTCTGCAACCCGTGAATCAAAGGCCTCTGGCAGAATATTATCCTCATTTAAATCTTTTTCATCCACAAGTCCAGCTATGGCGGCAGCGGCAGCCAGTTTCATTTTATCAGTAATGGCAGCGGCTCGGCCTTCTAAAGCACCCTTGAAGATTCCGGGGAAGACCACTACATTGTTTACCTGATTGGGAAAATCAGAACGGCCTGTCCCTACGATCCTGGCTCCAGCAGCTTTTGCCAGACTGGGCATGATCTCTGGAACTGGATTTGCCATGGCAAAGAGGATGGCGTCTTTATTCATGGAGGCAGCCATTTCTTGTGTAACAATGCCAGGCGCAGAGACGCCTATAAAAATATCTGCATTCCTTAAGGCATCTGCCAAAGTCCCACGGACATGCTCCAGATTGGTTTTATCCATCATTTTTTCCTGCATCCAGTTTAAGCCATCCATGCCCTTGCAGAGTATGCCTGCCCGGTCGCACATAGTAATATGGGAAAAGCCATAGGTGAGGAGCAGTCTGGTAATAGCGATACCAGCGCTTCCAGCTCCATTTACTACAATACGGCAGTCCTCCATCCTCTTTCCAGTGACCTTTAAGGAATTGATGATGCCTGCCAGAACCACAATAGCCGTTCCATGCTGGTCGTCATGAAAGACTGGAATATCAAGAAGCGCCTTTAGCCGCTCTTCAATTTCAAAGCAGCGGGGAGCAGAAATATCTTCTAAATTGATGCCTCCAAAGCCAGGAGCAAGATTTACCACAGTTTTAATGATTTCTTCCGTATCCTGAGTGTCCAGGCAGATAGGAACCGCATTGATTCCTCCAAATTCCTTAAATAAGACAGCCTTTCCCTCCATAACCGGCATAGCAGCCTTTGCACCAATATTACCCAGGCCCAATACAGCACTTCCATCAGAGACAACAGCAATCGTATTGGATTTCCAAGTATAGGTATATACTTCCTCAGGGTGTTCAGCAATTATCTTACAGGGCTCTGCCACACCAGGAGTATAGGCAAGAGCAAGATCCTCCCGAGAAGCAACCTTTGCTTTGGAAATTGTTTCCAGCTTTCCCTGCCATTGTTTATGAAGAAATAAAGCTTTTTCACTGTTTGTCATAAAATCAGGTCCTTCTTTTGTCATTTTTCTTCTATCATAGCAAGTTTCCACTTTTAAATCAAGAAAAAATATGATAGAATGGCATGGATAATGTTATAGTGGTTATTATTTACTCTATGACCAATAACATAGTTCTTAAATATATAGAAACCGTATAAAATGCAACTTCACGCTTGAAAAGATCGGGATTGACCTGCATTCTGCAGGATGATACCTCACGCAATCGTGGTATGTGGTCAGCAACTTATGACGGTTTTTGTCTGCCCTATGGGCAGCAGAGAAAGAACCGTTAGAATTTGGCCTGACAGAAATAACAGGCATAGAATAGGTGATACTATGAGAGAAAGAGTCAACCGGCTTGCCAAAGGCATTTTGGATATGGAGATTCCTGAGTGCAGTCTCCATCCAGACGTAATAGAAGCCTCCATTCCTGCCGGTGGGACAGTGAAGGAAGAAATATGTGTCCAAAGCGGTAATCATTTGAATATAAAAGGCCTGGTGTATTCTTCCAGTGAGAGGGTCACTGTGCCAAACCACGCATTTGGAGGGCTGCGCAACCGCATCGCTTATGAGGTGGATACCCGGTATCTGGAAAACAGCGACAGGATTGAAGGGGCCTTTTATCTTGTAACTAACAGCGGGGAAAAGAAGATACCCTATACCTTTTCCGTAGAGACAGGGATTTCTTCTCAGATTCTTGAACAGCTTAAAAGTTCTGAGGATTTTGCCAAGGTGGCGAAGGAAGATATGGAGCTTGCCATACGCTTGTTTGAGTATCAGGATTTTGTCCAGGCTCCTTTTATGCAGGATATTCGGATCCGGGCAGTCTATGATGGCCTGAAAGGCTATGGGGATAAAAAGAATCTTGTGGAAGAATTTTTGGTGGCCTTGGATATGAAGAAGCCGGTGGAGCTGGAGGTCAAGGAGGAAACCAGGGCTTATACGGACTGCAGCCAGCCTTTTGAGGACAGCTTTACTATCAGAAAGAATGGATGGGGCTATGTAAAACTTTCCATAGCTACGGATGGGGATTTTATCTATCTGCCGGTTAACTCTATTACAGATGAGGATTTTCATAACGGAGCCTGTGTACTTACTTATAAAATTCTTACGGACCGCCTTCATGGAGGCAGAAACTTTGGCTGTATCACAGTTTCCAATGCGCGTATGTCCTGCAGGATTGCCATATGTGCAGAGGGAAGAGCGCGGTTTGTTCTGCCAGAGGAAGAAAGGGTAAACCGAAGAAAAGAATTTTTCAGCTATCTGGCTTTGCGCCTGGATTATGAAAGCGGCGTTTATGAAGAAGAGATCCTAAGGGAGCAGATGTTTCAAGAGCTGGAAAAGCTGAAAGCACAATACGGAGATCATGAAAGCATTGCTCTTCTTATTGCAGAGGCTTGGCTCATGAAAGGTGAGAAGGAGAAAGCGGAAAAAATACTTTCCCTTTGTCATGACCGGATTATGGCCATTCATCAGACACAGCCAGAACTGTACTGTTTTTATCAATATCTTCTAACTGTGATTCGAGAACAGCCAGGCCAGAAAGAGGGATTAATCCGCCTGCTCCATCAGTATACAGATCATTCTGCTGATTCCTGCTTTCTGTTCCTCCTTCTTCTTCGGCTGGATGTCCAGATGTATGACAATCCAGGGATACTGTTAGATAAGATGCGAGGGATGTTTGTCAAAGGGTGCTGCAGCCCCTTTTTATATATAGAGGCCTGCCGGATTTTCAATGGAGAGCCTGGTTTTTTGCGGAACATGGACAATTTTATCCTCCATGCCCTTTATTTTGGTGCAAAAAGGAACCTGATTGGAGAAGAGCTGGCTATGAGGATTGCATCCACAGCTGCCGTAGCCAAGTATTACCACCGGCTGTTTTATCGCCTCCTCGCCATTCTCTATGACAGCTATGAAGAAAGGGAAATTCTATTTGCCATCTGCTCTATGCTGATCCGGGGGGATATGCGTTCTCCAGAAGCTTTTCGATGGTATGAAAGAGGCCTTTCCCAGGGAATCAGCTTGACAAGGCTGTATGAATATTACCTGGCCTCTCTGCCAGCAGATTATAATGGCCTTCTGCCTAAAGAGGTGCTTTTGTATTTTTCTTATGCAAAAGAGCTGGACAGCGAGGCAAAAAGCATGCTCTACAGCAATATCCTCAAATTTTTAAAGACAGAAAATCCTCTTTATAAGGAATATGAGCGGGAAATCGAACAATTTACTATGGAACAGCTTTTCCAGTCCAGAATTGATGACAGGCTGGCTGTTTTATATGGCCATATGATATATCGGGATATGATTGACGTACCAGTGGCAAAGGTGCTTCCTACAATCCTTCGTTCCTATAAGATCGAATGCCGTAATCCAAACATGAGGCATGTGATTGTAAGGCAGGAAGAGCTGGAAAAGGAGGACATGTATCCCTTAAAGGACGGTAAGGCGTTTGTCCCTCTGTTTTCCGGCAATCACGTCCTGATCTTTCAGGACAGTTTTGGAAATAGGTATTACAATATCCATTATTTGAAAACCAGGATTATGACAAAACCAGATCTGGAAGAGAGATGCTTTGAGCTCTTTCCGGAGCATTCCATGCTGAAGCTGGAGGACTGCCGCCGGATTGTGGATCAAGGAGCAGAGACCGAAGAGGAGATCAAGGAGCTTAAGGGCCTTTTGGAGGTATCCAGGCTGGGACGGCTTTACCGAAAAAAGGTGATTTCTGCGTTGATCAAAAGCTGCCACAGTGCAGTAGAAAAAGAAAAGGACTGTGATGTCAGCTTTCTTCTAAAAATACCTAGGGATCAACTGGATGGGAGAGAAAGGGTAGCCTTATGTGAAACGATTATTAAAAAGGGTTATATGCAGGAAGCTTATGATATCATTGCCTCCTATGGGATCAGGGATGTAGGAGCAGAGTATATATACAGCATGTGCAGCCGTCTGGTACTCCAAAGGATGTTCGATCAGGATGAGCTGCTTCTCCACCTTGCCTTCCAGGCATTTGAGGGTGGAAAAGGGGACAGCATCCTGATGGATTATCTATGTGAGCATTATAATGGCAGGACAATTGATATGTATCATATTCTGGAAGGAGGTGTCCGGGAACGGGTAGAGACCTACGATTTGGAGGAAAGGCTTCTGGCCCAGATGATGTTTTCCGGTGAAACAGACCATATAGACCGGGTATTTGAGTTATATGCAGGAAAAAAACGGGTTAGTGAAAGCCTGGTAAAAGCATTTTTTACCATGAAGAGCATGGAATATTTCCTGATGGATAAAACCGCGGGAGAAGAGATTATGGCTTATCTGGAAAAAACCATCAGCAAGAGCATCGAGAAGAATGGAGTGCCAGTTATCTATATCCTGGCTCTGACAAAATTTTATTCCACCAGAAAGGAACTGGACAGCAGCCAGAAGAAGCTCTGCAGTATTATGCTAGATATTCTTTTAGGAAATGGCATGGTGTTTAAATATATGCAGCGGTTGGCAAAGCATGTGCCAGTACCAGAAGAAATCACATCAAAAGTAATGATTGAATACAAAGGAAAAAGGAGCGGAAGGCCTGAGCTGTCTATCCGCCTCCTGCCAGAAGAGGAGGAATTTCACAGAGAAGATCTGCCTCGGATCTATCAGGGGATTTTTGTGAAACAGATGGTATTATTTGACGGGGAGATTCTGGAATACAAAATATATGACATGGAGGATGGAAAACAGACCTGCATGAAGATGGGAAAGATCAACGCAGCTGCTTGGGGAGAGGAAGACAGCAGATTCCACTGTCTGAATGATATGGGGAAATGCCTGGCAAAAAATGATGAGAAGAATCTCAAGGAAAAAATGAAAGAATACATCATAAAGGCCGGGGCTTTGGAAGAGCTGTTTCAAATCATGTAATAGATATGCTTAATGGAAGTTGAAGGAGATTGGCAATGGATGGACTTGTACTTGGACTGGATCTGTGCGATACATATACAAAAATATGCTGTTTTGGAGAAGAACGGGTATGGACAGTTCCTACCGTAGTATGCAAAAAAAAGGGCGGGGACGAGTGGTTTGTAGGCGAGGAAGCCTACGCCCATACCCTGACAGGGACAGGCACGTTGGTGGATAAGCTGCTCAGCCAGGTGATGAAGGATGGTACAGCCACCATTGAGGGGATTAAATTCGAAGCCAGAGAGCTTTTTTCCCATTTTCTAGGTGAGGTCTTAAGCCTTCCGGCAAGGGAGTATGGAACCAACCAGGTTACAAGTTTGGTGGCAGCAGTCCGGGATTTTAATGTCAAGCTGATGGAGGTTATCCTGGCCTGTGGGGAGGAGTTGGGAATACCCAGGAAAGATATCCATGTCATCAGCCATACGGAAAGCTTTGTCTATTATGTATTAAGTCAGAAGAGGGATGTCTGGTCCAATCAGGTAGGAATGTTCGATCTGTCAGAGGAAAGCCTTCGCTATTATGAGATGAAGATACAAAGAGGTCTGCGCCGGAACTCTGTAGTGGCAGAGTATGAAAAGATGGAAGAAGGTTTTAATCTGGACATTCTGGAAAACGAATCAGGGGCCAGGCTGGCAGACAAAATCCTTACCTCCTTTGGGGAAAGGATGTTGGGAAGAAAGCTGTATTCGGGCATATTTCTCTGTGGCCAGGGCTTTGAAAAAAGGGAGTGGGCTGTGGGATTTATGCAGTTAGTCTGCAGCAAGAGAAGGGTATTTCTGGAGGCTGATATGTTCGCTAGAGGGGCAGCCTGCCGGGCAGCTGATTATCAGAATGGAAAAGCAGCATTTCCCTATGTATGTCTGTGGGAAGGGCGGCTGAAATCTACGGTTTCCCTAAATGTACAGCAGAAGGACCGAGAGGGTCAGCTGATTATGGCTGCTGCAGGAGAAAGCTGGTATGAGGCAAATCATACGGTAGAGCTTTTGACTGACGGACAGGACTATGTAGAGTTTCAGATTGCTCCCATGGACCAGAAGAAGAAAAAGATAGTAAAAATTCAGCTGGAAGGTTTTCCCGTAAGGCCTGATAGAACCACCCGGATCCAGGTAAGTGTAGGCTTTTTGGATGAACATACCATGTCAATAGGAATTGAGGATAAGGGTTTCGGGGATCTCTTCCCCACAAGCCATGCAATGGTCAGGCAAGAGGTTATGATATGAGTTTAATGTTGTGCAGACAGGAACATGTAGAGCAGCCTTTTTTTATGGATGTACTGGGCCTCCACATTTATACATCTCAAGAGCTTTGTTATGTGATTTATCACCATCCTCTCCTTGTGCTGGAGGATTTTGTGGACAGTCATCTGATGGACTTTATCCGGAATGAGCTGGATATGCCCTATCTGGCCTCCAGGCTGGAAAAGTGGAAGAAAAGCAATGAAAACCAGGACGAGCTGCTGATTATCATCCTTCAGGAGTGCTTTTACTATCGGCCTTCTGAGGTTAATGATTTCCGCCAACACATTATCAATCTGCGGAAAAAACATCCGGCAGACTACAATAAGGCAAAGGCAGATTATTTCTTTGAAATGAAGCAGTATGGCCGGGCAATCCCAATTTATGAAAAATCATTGGAGTTTCCTAAGGACCATTTTGTGGGAGATGAATTCCTGGGAAAAATATGGTGCAATATGGGTTCCTGCTATGCCAGGATGTTTCAGGCAGAAAAGGCATTGAAAGCATTTGAAAAGGCATATTTTTATCTGAAGGATGAATCTATTATCCAAAAAATGTATTACATGACAGTTTTGAATCCCAGAGTCAGGCTGAAGGAAAAATATCAGACATTGATGGAAGAAGAGAAAAAAAGGGAATGGGACGGAGAACTGGAACAGGCCAGGGAAAAGGCAGGTGCTTCCAAAGAGATTAAGGAGTTGGACCGGCTGTTTGAAAAGGATCTTGTTAAAAGAACCAATGGAGCAGCAGAAATGATACGGCAGTGGAAGCGGGAGTATCGGAATATGATTTAAAGTGGATAGTTATACAGCAAATGAGGATTGAAGCCTGTGTTTAATAGGAGTCAGTCCTTTTTTGCTGTATAGGAGTTCTATCAAGCAAAAAAGCTCTCCTTAGGCTGAATACTCTGCACTAAGGAAATATGGATGTGGCCGCAGCTGCGGCCGGCGGCCGGCGCGGGAGTCTGGCTTGCAAGAGGGAACAGGCATATGTGACAGTCTGGTACATACGATAGAAGACGATTATATGGGATTAAATATTACCTGGATTATCGAATCAAAGGGAACGAAAAATGAGAAAGAAGCAAAACATGCTGCGAAACAAATTATAAAAAGCATACAATATATGCAGGATCAAATATCCTATCTTCAGGCAGAAAAATATATTGACAAACACCTAAAAACCAATTATGATAGGACAATATAATGAAAAGGCAGAGAAAAAGAGGAGTACGTATGCAGCTCTGACAGAGAAGGATGTTCACCGGCTGAAAGACATCCGCAGAAAGCGCATAGGGAAGGTAGCTTTGGAGCTGGAAGGCTGAACATTCATCAGCCGTTTTCTTTCAGAGGAAGGCGGCAGGAGCTAGTAGGCAGTCACGAGTTGTCCCCGTTACAGGACAGAAGAGAACGCTGTGGAGCATGGCTGTAGAGGCAGACGAATTGATCTGCTTGTGATATTAAGATAGAGGAACAGTCAGATGGAAGCAGTGAATAAAGGTGGTACCGCGGATTTTCGCCCTTTGCTTGAGTGGATCAGGCAGAGGGCGTTTTTTATCATATAGGAAATTTCTCTGGATTTTCCTATATGATAAAAACCTTTATGGCACTGCAGCGGAAAGGAATCATGCCGTTCGCGCGGCCCGCCGCAGGCGGAGAATCCTGCGAAAGCAGGATTCTTTCTTAAATTCATATAAGAAAGGAAGAAGAACGATGAAAGAGCTGGAAAAGACGTATAATCCGGCCCAGATTGAGGGCCGTCTTTATGAGAAATGGCTTCAGAAGAAATATTTTCATGCAGAAGTAAGAAAGGATAAGAAACCGTTTACCATTGTGATGCCGCCGCCTAATGTAACAGGGCAGCTTCATATGGGCCATGCATTGGACAATACATTGCAGGATATTTTAATCCGCTATAAAAGGATGCAGGGCTATGAGGCTCTGTGGCAGCCGGGAACAGACCATGCAGCCATAGCCACAGAAGTTAAGGTAATCAATAAGCTGAAGGAAGAGGGCATTAATAAGCAGGATTTAGGCCGGGAAGGCTTTTTGAAAAAAGCATGGGAATGGAAGGAAGAATATGAGGGCAGGATTGTAAGCCAGCTCCATAAAATAGGCTCTTCCGCAGACTGGGATAGACAGCGCTTTACTATGGATGAGGGATGCAGCAAGGCCGTACAGGAAGTATTTATCCGGCTGTATGAAAAGGGATATATTTATAAAGGAGCCCGCATTGTAAACTGGTGCCCTATCTGTCAAACCTCTATTTCCGATGCAGAGGTAGAGCATGAGGAGCAGGCAGGATTTTTCTGGCATATTAATTATCCAATTGTAGGGGAAGAGGGCCGCTTTGTGGAAATTGCCACCACAAGGCCGGAAACCATGTTGGGAGATACGGCAGTAGCTGTGAATCCGGAAGATGAGCGGTATCAGGACCTCATTGGCAAGATGCTGAAACTCCCTCTTACTGACAGAGAGATTCCAGTGATTGCAGATGAGTATGTAGATAAGGAATTTGGAACCGGCTGTGTGAAGATTACACCAGCCCATGATCCGAACGATTTTGAGGTGGGCCGCCGCCATAATCTGAGAGAAATCTGTATTCTGAATGATACTGCTGCCATAAGTCTGCCAGGGAAATATTTTGGCATGGATCGTTATGAGGCCAGGAAGCAGATCGTAGAGGATTTAAAGGAGCAGGGACTTTTGGTAAAGGCAGTTCCCCATTCCCACAATGTAGGAACACATGATCGATGCAAAACCACAGTAGAGCCTATGGTAAAACCACAGTGGTTTGTAAAAATGGATGAGATGGCAAAGCCGGCCATAGAGGCTTTGAAGACAGGAAGGCTGAAATTTGTTCCGGAAAGCTTTGGAAAGATCTATCTCCACTGGCTGGAGAGCATCCGGGACTGGTGTATTTCCAGGCAGCTTTGGTGGGGACACAGGATTCCTGCGTATTACTGTGAGGCTTGTGGAGAAATGATTGTGTCAGCGGCCCAGCCAGGCGGCTGCCCCAAATGCGGTTCTTCTCATATGATTCAGGATGAGGATACATTGGATACTTGGTTTTCCTCTGCCCTTTGGCCCTTCTCTACCCTGGGCTGGCCGGAAAAGACGGAAGAACTGGATTATTTCTATCCTACAGATGTACTGGTTACAGGATATGATATCATTTTCTTCTGGGTAATCCGAATGGTATTTTCAGGCATTGAGCAGACGGGAAGGGAGCCCTTCCATACAGTGCTGATCCATGGCCTTGTGAGGGATTCCCAGGGGCGTAAGATGAGTAAATCCCTTGGAAATGGTATTGATCCTCTGGAAGTGATCGAAAAGTATGGGGCAGATGCCCTTCGTATGACTTTGGTAACAGGCAATGCACCGGGAAATGACATGCGTTTCTATTGGGAAAGAGTAGAAGCAAGCCGCAATTTTGCCAACAAGGTATGGAATGCTTCCCGTTTCATTATGATGAACCTGGAAAAGGCAGATGCTGGCAGTGCTGCTTTGGAAGATTTAACCATGGCAGATCGCTGGATTCTTTCCAAGGTCAATACCCTTACTAAAGAGGTTACGGATAATATGGACCGGTACGAGCTTGGAATTGCCCTTCAGAAGGTATATGATTTTATCTGGGAGGAATTCTGCGACTGGTACATCGAGATGGTAAAGCCAAGGCTGTGGTCAGAGGATGACAGCACAAAAGCAGCGGCAATCTGGACGCTAAAAACAGTTCTGATCCAGTCCTTAAAGCTTCTTCACCCATATATGCCGTTTATTACGGAAGAAATTTTCTGTAACCTCCAGGAGGAAGAGGAGTCAATCATGGTTTCTTCATGGCCCTTATATAAGGAAAAATGGAATTTCCAGACAGAAGAAAGGGCTGTGGAAACCATTAAGGAAGCTGTCAGGGCGATCCGCAATGTGCGTACCTCTATGAATGTACCTCCCAGCAAAAAGGCTACAGTATATGTAGTTTCCGAGGAGGAAGAGGTTCTGGCTATTTTCAGCCGCAGCAAGATATTTTTCGCAACTCTTGGATATGCAGGCGAAGTAATCATTCAAAGGGATAAGGCGGGAATTGGAGAGGATTCAGTTTCCCTGGTGATTCCAAAGGCGAATATCTATATTCCCTTTGCAGAATTGGTAGATATTGAAAAAGAAATGGAAAGGCTGAGAGGGGAAGAAAAACGGCTGAAAGGAGAGCTTGCCCGGGTAAATGGAATGCTGAATAACGAAAGATTTATGAGCAAGGCCCCAGAAGCAAAGATTGCAGAAGAAAGGGCCAAGTTAGAAAAATATACGGATATGATGGTACAGGTAAAGGAAAGGCTGGAACAGCTTACAAAATAAACCTTTATGCGCATAAAGCATACCATCATGAATAAAGTATCCAGCGCATTTGGCATACCTGAATTCAGTTTTCTGCTGTGTAGAAAAGGGTACTTTCACAGTAAAGACAGGAAAATGTTTATGTTTTCAGTGTTCTTAAAAAAAAGTGTATATTCTAATCCATAATAGGTAAGGATGCTCCATACATGGGATTCATGGGTGGAGCATCCTTTTCTTCTTGCCATGTAGAAAATTTTTTAGATTTTCTACATGGATTAGGGGAGGACAAAAGGGATGGAAGTGAAAAAATGTCAGAATCTTTTTAATATCCAAACCCTATAAATAAAAATTTTATTGATGTTTTCGTGCAGCACGTTTCCGGTTGGCAGCATTCATAATATTGTTATAGGTCTGCATAACTTTGTAAAAACTTTCAATTTCCTCTGGGGAACAGTCCCTAAGCAGGTATTGATAGGTTTTCATCAAAGCTTTTGCATCATAGTCATTGTGGGAATTGCATAGATTTCTGCCTGATTGAGTTACAAAGAGCATTTTCTTTTTTGCATCCATTTTATCAGGAACCCGGATAATATAACCTTCATATTCCAGACGACATACGATCTGACTGATAAAAGCCTTGCTGCGATGCTTATCCTTGGCAAGCTGGGAAGAAAGAATCCCAGGATTTTCATCAATATAAGATAAAATATGAACATCTACCATACGGAGATTATCAGTGAAGCCATAGGTTCTGGGAGTATTTTCATAATCCATAAACAAATTGACAAATTCATAAAGGATTTTTGCCTTTTCCAGCAATTCGTTTGTTAAAATAACTTGATTCTCCATAAGGTTTCCTCCTGGCAGATTAATAAATAAAATGCATATATAGTTTGTATAAAAAACAAAAGTAAAAGAAGAGAAAATTAATAAAAATATAGATAAAAAAATGTAAAATACAAAAGTATAGGAAAAAATAACCAACTATAGGAAAAGTAATTGTAATTTTATCTATATATTATCATATTTAGCTTGACATGGCAAACAGAATATTTTATTATTAGTTTATGGAGTAAACAATATAAAAATAAAACTATAAAAAGAAGGAGGATTTAGATACAAAAGATATTGTTAATGGGATAAGAACGAATGAAATAAGAATTTTGTATAAAAACATTGACAGAATTTTGCAATTCATGTAAAATATCCATAGTCGGAACACTGATATGATTAGTAAACTGTTCACAAATAATATCAGAACGATTTCAAAGGATGTATGAAATGCTGTTCGTTCCGAATCTCAGCCGTTTCAGGAAGTGATACGGCAGGTAATAAAAAAGAAAATAAAGGAGGTCATTTTTATGAAAAGGAAGTTGGTATCTTTGGCACTTGCTTTGGCAATGACAGTATCTCTGGCAGCATGTGGCTCGTCAGGAAAAAGTTCAGGTGAGAGTGCAGCAGGAGGCGGCCAGACATCGGAACAAAGCGGGGGAGCACAGGCAGGCACTGAGATAAAAGAGCAGACGATTAAAATCACTCATCCCCAGCCAGAGGGTACACCGGAAGATATGGCGATTAAGGCTATGGCTGCAAAAATCGAAGAATTATCCGGCGGAGCAATTAAATGTGAAGTATATCCTAATGGCCAGATTGGAAGCATTCCAGAATCAATCCAAAGCGTACAGATGGGTGTTACACAAATCGCTATGGGCCCTTGTGCAATTATTGCATCCTATTGTGAGGATATGGCATTAATGGATATGCCTTATCTTCTTCCAAAAGATATCTCTGTAATCAGCGGCGTTTTAAACAGCGATGTGGGACAGGAATTCCTGGGCCGTCTTGATGATGTAGGAATCCATGGAATGGGTTTCTGGTTTGCAGGTTTCCGTCTTATGAGCTCCAACAGCGATATCAACAGTGTTGCAGATATGAAGAACATGAAGATGCGTATTATGGAGTCCAATATCCTTACATCCACCTATAAGGCATTGGGTGCGCAGCCATTGGTTATTGCATATGCAGAAACCTATAATGCTCTTCAGAATGGTACGGTTGACGGACAGGAGAATCCGGCCCAGTCCATTTATACGATGAATTTCCATGAGGTACAGAAATACATGGTAGATACTTATCACGATGCTCAGACTCACGTTCTGATGGTAAATAAGAAATGGTGGGATGAGCAGGATGAAGCAACAAAGGAAATTATCCGCCAGGCAGAGTTAGAAGGCCGAGCAATCCTGGATAAGGAGATTGGACCGTACATTCAGGATTGTATTGATAAAATGGTAGAGGCCGGCTGTATCTATCATCCTCTGACCGATGAGCAGATTGAGGAATTTAAAGAGGCGACTAAGGTAGTATATGATGAATTCCTTACAACAGACTGGAGAAAGAGCTATATACCAAAACTTCAGGCAGCTTTTGATGAAGCAGTAGCTGCAAAGCAGTAAATGAACAAAGGATAAAATTTAGAAGAAAGCGATAAAATAATAAAGCAGTGTGGCGATAAAATAATAGAATAATAAGCTGGCTGAGCAATAAGGGGCCGCGGCCAAGGGCTGCGGCCCTGCTCATAAGGAGGGACATGCATGGCTGTTTTTATGAAATATGTGGTGAAAGCAGAAAAGGTGATTTTAGGAATTTTTATTCTGCTTGCTACGGCGATTATTGCCTATAACGTAGTTGCAAGGCGTTTAGGATTTGCTCCTCAGTGGGGTGAGGAGGCTGTCCGGTATTCCATGATATGGATTACTTTTATCGGCAGCGCCGTCTGTTTCCGGCGTTCTGCCCATTTTGGAATTGATGTTATTCGAAGGGTGAAAAGTGAGTCTTTCCAGAAATTTGTTACGGTTTTTGTGCTTGCTTCCTGCGCCCTGTTTGTAGGTTTTCTATGCTGGTATGGATGGAAATATACATCCTTTGCCTTTGTATCACAGCAAAAGACGCCGGCGCTTCGGTGGCCGATTTTCCTTGTTTATATGAGTGTCCCTATTGGAGGAGTGCTGACGGAGATCCACCTTCTCGAAGTGCTTTGTGAAAGTGTGCTGGGTATTTACAAAATTCAGGAATAAAGGGGGAAATATATCATGGTACCTATTTTGCTTATTGGATTACTAGTTCTTTTTGCCAGCAGTACGCCGATCATGGTTTCTCTCGGCCTGTCCGGTTTCCTTTCTTTGATGTTTGGCTCGGATGTGGATCTGATGATCGTGGTCCAGCGTCTAGTAGGAGGAATTGACTCCTTTGCTCTCATGGCCCTTCCGTTTTTTATTTTTGCTGCTAATCTTATGGACAGTGGCGGACTTTCTAAACGGCTTTTAGATTGGGCTAGGGCTTTAATCGGCCATGTATGTGGAGGTATTGCTGCTTCTACCCAGCTTGCCAGCATGTTTTTCGGAGCTCTCTCTGGTTCCAGTCCGGCGACTATTATTGCAATCGGAAAGCTGATGTATCCAGAGCTGAAGGAAAGAAAATATCCTGACAGGTTCATTGCCGGCCTTCTGGCGTCCTCTGGTTCTGTAGCTTTGGTAATTCCTCCCAGCGTAACGATTATTGTATTCTGTGTTACTACTGGTGTATCTGTAGGAAAATGTTTTATGGCTGGTGTTACAGCTGGAGTTATTTTAGGTATTAGCAGCCTTATTTATATTTACTTTTTTGCTAAAAAGCACAATCTGCCCAGGGATAAAAAGGCAACAGGAAGAGAACTTCTGCAGGCCACAAAGAAGGCAGGAGCAGCTCTCATGGTTCCAGTTATTATTTTGGGCGGTATTTATTCCGGTATTTGTACACCAACAGAGTCTGCAGCTATTTCAGCTGTATACGCTCTTTTGATTGGTATGTTTGTATACAAAGAGCTTACTTTGGAACGCTTGTGGAGGGTAGCAATTGAATCAGCGGTCAGCTGTGCGCAGGTGCTTGTATTGATTTCATCAGCAACTGTTCTCGCATGGATCTTGACTGTCAGCCAGATTTCTACAATTATTACAGGCGCTTTGCTATCTAAGGTTACATCGCCTTTGGTATTTTTAATGATCCTGAACCTTATCCTCCTTGTTATGGGAATGTTCATGGATGGTTCAGCTGCTATCCTGATTATTGCTCCTCTGGTATTTAACATGGGAGTAGGCCTTGGGGTAGATGGTGTCCACATGTGTATTGTAATGATCTCTAATCTTGCATTAGGAATGTATACTCCGCCTTTTGGAATGAATCTCTTTGTAACGAATTCGATTACAAAAATGGATATGCTAGATATGCTGCCAGGAGTGTGGCCATTCTTGGGAGCAAACTTGTTCAGTCTGCTAATTATTACCTATTGTCCAGATTTGATTATGCTGCTGCCTAATTTGGTAGGATAGCAGAAAGTGTAGGGAAACTTTGTAAAAGATCCTAAGGAGTGCACCAGGCTATGTCTGGTACCCCTTAGGGAAAAGTGAGTAAGCTATGTAAGAAGGTCCTAAGGAATCCACCAGGCTACGCCTGGTACCCCTTAGGGAAAAGTGAGTAGGCTATGTAAGAAGGTCCTAAGGAATCCACCAGGCTATGCCTGGTACCCCTTAGGACATGGATGAATTGAAAAAATTAAAATGTGGGTTTGGGTATTAAGGGCGCCATGAGGGAAAGGGTAGCTTTGATATAATATCTGAATTACATATGGAAAAGGAGGATAATCTATGTTGGAAAACAGAAGCCAGCAGGCAGTTCAGGAAAGACTGCAGTCCTGTATGGAAAAGGCAGGACTTGATGCTATGATTATTAATTCACCGGAGGGAATTTTCTATTGTACAGGTTTTGCCAGCCAATTTTTATACCTGTCCAATCAGATCGGCCTGACCGCAGCCATTGTTCCAAAGGAAGGAAAAGTGACTTTGATCTGCAATGAATTTGAAAAGCAGGCTGCTGAGTCTAGCTGCCGGGATATTAATATCATTTCCTATCCAGTATGGATTTATATTGAGGATTATGCCAAAGATGAGGAAGAGGAAAAGCCGGCTCAGCCAGATTTAAACCTCACCTTCCGTATGGCAGCAGAAGTGGTATTGGATAAATATAAGAATCCAAAGGTAGGGGTACAGAGTGAAGTGATTTCCCATACCAAGTGGGACTATTTAAAGGAGGCTTTTGCAGAGGGAGAGCTGGTAAACTGCAGTGACACTTTGATGGAAGCCAGGATGATAAAGACACCTTGGGAGATTGATGTATTACGTAAGGCTGCTGAAATCTCTGAAGTGGCTATGTATCAGACAGCCAGAGAGTGTGTGCCTGGAATGACAGAAGCAGATATTATGATGCTGTTTAAGAACAACTGCCAGAACCAGTCCCCAGACGTAATGTGTGCTCTTCAGGCCCATACCATAGGAGCTGATTTTGCCCCTGCTGTAGTTCCGCGCCACAATAGGATCCGTTTAGGTGATATTGTAAGGCTGGACGGAGGCCCCATGTACTGTGGCTATGGCGCTGATCTGGCAAGAACCTTTGCAGTAGGAGGAAAGACAGAAAAGCGGAGAGAGGAAATCTATGCAAGCCTTTGGAAGGGCGTGGAATGTGCAGTAAGGATGCTGGGACCTGGAGTAAAGATGAGCGATGTATTCCGAGAGGTTCAGAATACGATTAAAGCAGATATACCAGGATATAAGAGAGGCCATCATGGACATTCCATTGGCTGCAACCGTTTTACAGAAGAGGCTCCATTTATTTCTGGTACAGAAGATAAGGTTTTCCAGCCAGGTATGGTATTTTGTCTGGAAATGCCTTATTACAGCAGCAAAAATCACAGCTATAATATCGAAGATACCTTCCTGATTACAGAGAACGGATGTGAGTTCTTTACTCATCCTAATGATACACTGTATATTTTCTAATTAGCAAAGGAGAATATGAGAGATAGTAGTGGAGGAGGGGATTGTAATGGAATATACAAGAGAGTATTTTGATAGGTATGTGGAGAGAAGAGGAACAAGAAGCATAAAATGGGATGGCTGCAATGAGAAATTTGGTGTGGATAAGTCCATAGACATGATTCCTATGTGGATTGCGGACATGGACTTCCGGTCACCAAAGGAGGTAATTGATGCAGTTACAAAAAAGGCAGAGGAAGGTCTCTATGGCTATTCAGTAAAGCCTGAAAGCTTCTACGAGGCAATCGAAAGCTGGGTAAAGCGCAGATATGGCTGGGAGATAAAAAGAGACTGGATTATTTTCACACCAGGAGTTATTCCAGGCTTTACCATTGCGATTCAGAAATTTACAGAGCCTGGAGATGGAATCATTGTCCAGACTCCTGTATACTATCCTTTTATGGACGGAATCAGAAATAATGGCAGAACAATTGTGGAAAATGTCCTGAAAGAGGATAAGGGATATTATACAATTGATTTTGAGGATCTGGAAGCCAAGGTAAAGGATCCAAAAAATAAACTGATGATCGTATCTAATCCCCATAATCCAGTTGGGCGTGCCTGGACCAGAGAAGAGCTGGAACAGTTGGGAAATCTGTGTGCAGATAATGGAGTCATTCTGGTATCAGATGAAATCCATGCAGATCTGATGATGAAGGGAGCACATCATCAGGCCATGTGTGCAATTTCTGAAAAAATTAGGGATAATACAATTACCAACTATGCTCCAAGCAAGACCTTTAATCTGGCAGGTCTTCAGACTGCATATACCATAGTTCCTAATGACCAGATGAGAGAGCAGTATCTTTCTGGCCTAAATGCAAACAGAATTTTCAATATGAACTGGTTCGGCCCGGTAGCGCTGGAAACTGCATATAACCAATGTGAAGGCTATGTGGAGGCATTGAATAATTATCTGGATGAAAATATGGATTATATGAAACAGTACCTGGAGGAACATCTTCCTAAGCTTCATATGGTAAAGCCAGAGGCTACCTATCTTTCTTGGGTGGATTTCAGGGATACAGGAATGGATTGGAAGGAGATTGAGCATTTCATCGCATACAAAGCGCATATCGGCGTAGATATGGGAAGCTGGTTCGGTGAATGTGGAAAAGGCTTTTTGCGATTTAATGTAGCCTGTCCGAGATCGATTTTGGAAAAAGCCATGGAGCAGTTGAAAGAGGCATTGGAAAAATAAGGTTTTTAGCAGAGTCCTGTGAGGATGATTTTTATCCTCATAGGGCTTTTTTGTCATATAGGAAATTCCTCTAGATTTTCTTATATGAGAAAGACCTTTATCGAACTACAGCAAAGAGGAGTTATGAAATTTATACGGCCCTCCGCAGGCAGTGGAGCTGTTTCAGAACAATCGGCTGATACAGGATATGGTGTAAAAATTAGTATTTCTACTATAATACAAATAGAACATTCGTTTGCGGCAATTCCTTTCTTGCCTCATAGGATTCAGATACCAAAAGCATTACGAACAGAAATGTGACAGAACATTCTGCCGCGCTTCCGTCACTTTGTGCCGATTTTCCCCGAAAGAATCCCCTTGCATATTTGAAGCTTTATATTATAATATTTATAGTGCGCAAAAAAAGGAGATAAAGTGAGCAGAGCTGAAGAGATAAGATACACAGGAGATGCAGAAGAATATCTCCTTCAAATACCTATGTTTACAAAAGAAAAGCATTCTCTTTCAGAGATTCAGAGGATTTTTGAAAGAATCGGAAGGATTCCTAAGGGAAGAATCATCCATGTTGCAGGTACAAATGGAAAGGGCTCTGTATGTGCCTTCCTGGCGTCTGTGCTGAAAAAAGCAGGATATCGGACAGGAGTTTTTACATCCCCTCATCTTTGTAACATGAGAGAAAGGATTGCCATAGATGGGGAAATCATAAGCCGGAGGGATTTTGAGCACGCATTCCGGCTAGTATTGGGAGATGTGCGTGACTGTATGAAGGATGGAATGTCCCACCCAGCCTTTTTTGAGTTTTTGTTTTATATGGCTATGGTATATTTCTGTGAGAAACAGGCAGACTACATAATCTTGGAAACCGGGCTGGGAGGGCGGCTGGATGCGACGAATATATGCCATCCAGTAGTGAGCGTGATTACCTCAGTCAGTATGGATCATATGGAATATCTGGGAGATACCCTGGAGGCGATTGCCAGGGAAAAGGCAGGAATTATTAAGAAAGGGATTCCAGTGGTGTTTTCCGCTGCCTCTCCCGTAGTAAGAGCTGTTATAGAAAAGAGGGCAGAGGAGTTGTCCGCCCCTTGTCTTTCTGTATTTCCGAAAGATTATGAAACAGATCTTTGTGAAGAAGGCTTACAGGTTAGGACAAGCTGGAAAGAGAAGGAAGGGGAACAGAAAGAGCTTTCCTTTACCATTTCCATTCCTGCCCCATATCAAGGGGAAAATGCAGTGCTTGCCCTAAGGGCGCTTGCAGTTCTGGATGCTGGTATCAGCGCTGATATGCTTATCAGCGGAATGGAGCAGGCAAGATGGCCTGGGAGGATGGAGCAGCTTTTGCCAGGAATCTACCTGGACGGAGCGCATAATGTTGATGGAATCCTTAAGTTTACCCAGGCTGTCAATGCATTGCTGGACAGAAGTGTGAAAACGCCGGGAAAGGGACCCAGGAAAGCCAGGCTTCTTTTTGCTGTTGCAAAGGATAAGGAATATGAAAAAATGGCTGAGATCTTATGTAAGAATACGGCCTGGCTGGAAATTTTCACCACCCGTATTGACAATGGGAGAGGCTTTGATGAAGATAGGATCCGCAGGACGCTTGAAAGCTGCGCGGACTGTCCAGTAAAGGCGTTTCCCTCGTCAGAAGAAGCTTTTTTAGAGGGACTGAGATGTAAAAAGGAAGATGAACTGCTGTTTTGTGCAGGTTCGCTCTATTTTGTGGGAGAAATAAAGGAGATATTGGAAAAATATGGATACCATTAATTTTGAAGAGGAAATTAGACGTTATAAGCCAAGTATGGATGTGGCAGAGGTAGAAGATGCAATTGTAAAAAGTGATTTAACCGATATGACCGATATTATGATGGAAATGATAAAGGGCAAAGAGAACTAAAGGATAGGAGCATCTATGGACTATGTAAGGAAAAATGGGCAGATTGCCAACAGCTTTTATAACCTGGGGCTGGAACGGGCAAAGATCAGGGATCTGACCGGGGCTGCTGAAGCCTTGAAAAAAAGCCTCCGTTTTAATAAGTATCAGACTGACGCAAGAAATTTGCTGGGGCTGATCTACTATGAAATGGGAGAGGTTTCGGATGCAATCGTACAATGGGTTATCAGCCTGAACCTGCAGCCGGATCATAACCGCTGTGATTATTATCTGGATGAGATCCAGAGAAAGCCTGGCAGACTGGAAGCCCTGGATCAGAATGTAAAAAAATATAATCAGGCTCTTTGGTATGCCCAGCATAGTAGTGATGATCTGGCTGTACTCCAGCTGGCAGGCATTGTTGAGGAAAATCCGAATTTTGTAAAGGCTCATCTTCTTTTGGCAGTTTTGTATATGGCCCATGAGGATTATACGAAGGCAGGTAAATCCCTTTACCGGGTGCTGCAGATCGATAAGAACAATCCTAAGGGACAGTGGTATATGTCTATTGTAAAGGCAAATACAGGAAGAGCAGAGGTGGAAAAGAGAAAGCTGACGAATGCATTTTCCCATAAGCAGATGCAGGATGATGATGTGATTATTCCTCCGGCCTATAAAGAGAATACGGGCGGTCAAATGGTGATAAACATTTTGATCGGGCTGGCTCTTGGAATGGCGGCTTTTGTATTCCTCGTTATGCCAGCGAGGACAAAGTCATTGAATAGTGCCCACAATCAGGAAATAGCTGGCTACAGCAGCCAGTTAAATGAAAAGAATCTGGAAATTGACCGGCTGAATGCAGAGCTGGAAAGCGCAGTGGAGGAAAAGGAACAGGCACAGACTTCTCTTTCCGATATGGAGAGCACCAGCGGCGGCATCATAAGTCAATATTCCATGCTGGCCCAGCTTCTTCAAGCCTACAGAAATGATAATTTTTCTACAGCAGTTCAGATATATGCTAATATGGATTTTTCGCAGATTACAGATGAAGCGCTTCAGCCGATTCTCCAGGGCATACAGGGGGATATGGTAACAGACGGCTATAAGACTCTTGCAGATCTGGGAGACAAAGCAAGAGAGGGAGGAAGATTTCAGGAGGCTATTGAGCTGTATGAAAAGAGTTTAAGAATTAAGGGGGATAATCCCCAGGTCATTTTTAATGAGGCCATGGCCTATGTCTCTCTGAATGATACGGATAAGGCCAATGAGCTCTTTGGAGATATTATTATGAATTACAGCAGCTCTGAGCTGGCAGCCCGAGCTAAGGAGCAGAGGGGCTATTGATATTGAGAAAAAGAAGACACGACGAAAGAGAAAAAGGGATTCTTTCAGGTGTCTTCTTTTTTATATTATTTGGGTGCTTAACGTTTCCTATAATTTAGAAACAAGGAAGGAGTACAGAAATGGATCGAACAACCTTTACGTATGAGGCTCATGGGAATACTTTGGTAATCCATCTTCCTAAGGAGCTGGATCATCACAACTGCAGAAATCTAAAGTATGAGACAGATCTTCTGCTGGCGGAAAATTACATTAACCGGGTGATATTTGATTTTTCACGAACTGAATTTATGGATTCCTCAGGAATTGGAATTCTCTTGAACCGGTATAAGCAGATGGAAGGCAGTGGTGGAAGGGTGGCAATTTATGGCGCGGGAAACCAGGTGATGAGGATTCTGAATACAGGAGGCATTTCTAAATTAGTAGGCCTGTATGATACAAAAGAAGCTGCGCTGGCAGGATAGAGAGGAGGAACTTTTGTGGAAAAGGGGAATAAGGAATCGATGGTGCTGGAAATAGAAAGCCTGTCAAAAAACGAAGAATTTGCCCGTGTAGTGGTCGCGGTATTTATGAGCCGCTTGGATCCTACCCTGGAGGAAATCGATGATGTGAAAACTGCTGTTTCTGAGGCTGTTACCAATGCAGTGATCCATGGATACCAAAACGGAGAAGGGATGATAAGAATAGAGGCCGAAGCCTGTAAAGAGGAGCAGACATTGACAGTAATTATATCAGACCAGGGAATAGGAATCAGAGATGTAAAAAAGGCCATGGAGCCGCTATATACCACAGACACTGGCGGAGAAAGGTCAGGAATGGGATTTTCCTTTATGGAAGCTTTTATGGACCAGTTAGAAGTAGAGTCAGAGCCAGGAAAAGGCACTGTGGTAAAAATGAAAAAACGCATAGGAGGATGACCCCTATGGATGAGACCATAAAAAAGATAGAAATGGCTCACAAAGGGGATAAAGAGGCCAGGGACGGTCTGATTATGGATAATGTAGGGCTGGTATGGAGCATTGTCCGCAGGTTTGCCGGAAGGGGCTGCGAGATGGAGGATTTGTTCCAGATAGGGAGCATCGGCCTGATGAAAGCGATCGACAAATTTGACCTGGCTTATGATGTAAAATTTTCGACTTATGCTGTACCGATGATTACCGGTGAGATAAAGCGTTTTTTAAGAGATGATGGAATGATTAAGGTAAGCCGTTCCATAAAAGAGTTGGGAGCAAAGGTAAGCATGATGCGTGAAAGCCTTTCCTATACGCTGGGAAGGGAACCGACAATTGAGGAAATTGCCGTCAGGCTGGAAGTAAGCAGTGAAGAGGTTGCTGCATCTATGGAGGCAGGAGCAGAGGTGGAATCCCTGTACAAAACCATTGGAAAGGGAGAAGAAAGCGGAATCTGCCTGATGGACAGGCTTGAGGAAAAGGCAGACAGGGAGGAGGACCTTTTAAACCGCATGGTATTAAAAGAGCTGCTTTCTGCATTAGGAGAAAAAGAAAGGGATATTATTGTAAGGCGATATTTTTATAATCAGACACAAAGTGCGATTGCCGCTGAATTAAATATCTCTCAAGTCCAGGTTTCTCGCTTGGAAAAGAAAATTTTAAAACAGATGAGGGAAAAGCTGTAAAAGGCTTCCATGAAGAATAAATCGAAAATGACTCCGTATACTACTCATATAAAGCTTCATTGCCAATCCGGTATCAAAGGCTTGTGAAGGTCTGGGCCGGATAGAGTAATCTCAGCAGAAAAGGATGTGAGCAGAATATGGAAACATGGAGACAGAAAGCAGGAATACTGGCTATGGTGGTCTGCCTGGGCATGGTTCTGGCAGCATTATGGTATTGTCTGTTTGAAATGCCGGGAAGAAGCCGGGAACAGGGTGGAACTCTGGTCCATTATATGGAGGAGGGAGAGATTGCAGAAGCCAGGAGTACATTGCATGAGGAAGAAGAAGGCATGTGGCTGGAGCAGGAAGGCTTGACGGCCACAGCCTGGCCTGGGGCAGCAGTTTCAGAGAGAACTGCAGCGGCTTGGCCTGGAGCTGTAATACCTGGAAAGATAGAAGGAAAGCAGCTGAAGGCTGTGATATCGGAAAATATTTCTATGGCACCTAAGGAAGGGATGCACCAAGAGGCTGCTGTTCTTCATGGATGCAGAAAGATGGTGAATCCATGAGCGCCGGAAAGACCCTATATCTGAATATAAGGCAGATTACAGAGGTTCACAGTAAGGATGTGTTTTTGAAGGACATCGGTACGGTCCACTGTGAGGATAAAACCATGGAAAACCGCTGTAATGTAATTAAGATAAAGGCAATCCGTTCTGACAAAAATCAGCGTTATGTGGAGGATGTACTGGATATTATTAAAAAAATCGAGGAAACCTGCCCTGGAGCTCAGGTAAATAATCTGGGAGAAACAGATTATATCATTGATTATCATGCCCCGAAAAGCCCTAAAATATGGTGGCAATGGCTGAAAACAATTTTTGTCTGCATTGTTGCCTTTTTTGGAGCAGCATTTGCCATCATGACATTTAACAATGATGTAAATGTAACAGATGTATTTAAGGAAATTTATCTGTTGGTAACGGGAAAAGAATCAAATGGCTTTACTGTGCTGGAAATATCTTATTCCTTAGGGCTTTTTGCAGGCATTACAGGATTTTTTAATCATTTTGCCAGACTAAAGATCAATACGGATCCTACGCCCTTAGAGGTTGAAATGCGGCTATATGAGGAGAATGTCAGCAAGACCCTGATTGATAATGACAGCAGGAAGGAGGCGGATATTGATGTTACGTGAAAATATTCTGCTTGCTTTTATCGGGCTGGCAGCTGGAAGTATTGTAGCGGCTGGTGTGTTCGCTTTCCTCGCTATTATCGGAGTATTTCCAAGGTTGATTGGAAAAACAAAGACAAAAGAGCAGATTGTGCTGTATGAGACAGTTATTATCGTCGGCGGTGCATTGGGAAATATTCTTGATATTTTTGAATTTCCGCTGAATTTTGGCGGAAATTTTCTTTTGGCAGCCTGTGGGCTGTCAGTAGGAATTTTTGTAGGCTGTCTGGTTATGTCTTTGGCAGAAACTTTGAAAGCTCTTCCAGTAATCAGCCGCCGGATTCATCTGGCAGTGGGACTTCAGTATCTAATCCTTTCCATCGGTCTGGGTAAGCTGACAGGAGCTCTAATATATTTTGGAAAAGGTATGGGAGAGTAAACATCTTGAGAAAGAAAAAGAGAAAGACGAAAGGAGAATACCATGGAGGTTAATAAGAAACAATACGATGCTTATGTAAAACAGATCACGCCAGTTCACAATAAATGGGTGAACCTTTTTTGGGCATTTTTGGTAGGAGGAATCATCTGTACACTGGGCCAATGGATTTTTAATCTGTTGGAATCAGGGGGCATGGATAAGGAGACAGCAGCGGCATGGGAGACACTTGCCCTGATCGCTATCAGTGTTATCCTAACAGGCTTTAACGTATACCAGAAGATTGTAAAGCTAGGAGGCGCTGGAGCCCTGGTGCCGATTACAGGATTTGCCAACTCAGTGGCAGCGCCTGCTACAGAATTTAAGATAGAAGGAAATGTATTTGGCACTGGATGTAAGATTTTTACTATTGCAGGCCCTGTGATCCTTTATGGGATTTTTTCCAGCTGGATTCTGGGACTTGTATATCTTATCCTGAAGCAATTCGGGATTTATTAACAGCAGACTTTGTGGAAAGGATACGCCGGAATCTATATAAAAAACGACAGAGAAGGGAGAATCAGATATGCAGAAGGGAAGTGCAAGCCTTGCCTTTGAACATGCGCCTGTGATCACAGGGGCAGCGTCTATTGTAGGGAAAAAGGAAGGTCAGGGGCCTCTAGGCACGTATTTTGATGTTGTGGAAGAAGACGAGCTCTTTGGTGCAGAAAGCTGGGAAGAAGGAGAAAGTGCCATGCAAAAGCAGGCCTGTCTGCTTGCCATGGAGAAAGCAGATGTGGAAAAAGGAGATATCCGTTATCTGTTTGCTGGAGATCTGCTGGGCCAGATCATAGCTACTTCCTTTGGGGCCGTGGATTTAGAAATCCCTATGTTTGGCCTTTATGGAGCCTGCTCTACCATGGGAGAGGCCTTGTCTCTGGCAGCTATGACTGTGGCAGCAGGATATGGGGATAAGGCATTGGCTGCAGCGTCCAGCCACTTTGCTACAGCAGAAAAACAGTTCCGCTTTCCTCTTGGCTATGGAAATCAGAGACCATTTTCTGCTACATGGACTGTGACAGGCTGCGGCGCCATAGTGATTTCTTCTGAGGAAGCCTTAAAAAAGAAGAAAAAGAATTCCAGCAACGGACAGGAAGAAAAGCCTCTTGCGAAAATTACAGGGATTACTACAGGAAAAATCGTGGATATTGGTGCAAAGGACTCCATGAATATGGGAGCTGCGATGGCTCCAGCTGCGTTTGATACGATTAATAGAAATTTTGTGGATTTCCACAGGAACGAAACAGACTATGACAAGATCATTACTGGAGATTTGGGAGAGGTAGGAAAAACGGTGCTGTTGGATTTTATGAAACAACAGGGCCGGAACCTGGAAAAGGTTTATATGGACTGCGGAATTGAAATCTATGATAGATCGCAGGATACCCATGCAGGGGGAAGCGGCTGCGGTTGTTCTGCAGTGACTCTTTGCAGTTATATTTTAAGAAAGATAGCAGAAAAGGAATGGAAACGGGTCTTGTTTGTGCCTACAGGAGCGCTGCTCTCCACTGTAAGTTTCAATGAGGGCCAGACCATACCAGGGATTGCCCATGGTGTTGTAATTGAAGCAGTGTGACAGGAAGAGAAGGAACACAGGTACAAAAATAACACAGGAGCAGAGACTTTTGGACAGAACAAACTGTAAGAAGTAAAAAGCCAGTGGAGAAAGACAGGGTGGAATTTAAGGAAGGAAAAAGATAGAAAGCAGCAGGAAAAGCCGTAAAAAGAAACAATAGAAAAATAAGAAATGGAGTGACATTATGGATTATCTGAAAGCATTTGCCGTGGGAGGGCTTATCTGCCTTTTGGTGCAGATTCTAATGGACAATACGAAATTAATGCCAGGAAGGATTATGGTTCTTTTGGTAGTTATGGGAAGCATTCTTGGATTCTTAGGGCTGTATGAGCCTTTTGCAGAGTGGGCTGGATCTGGAGCTACGGTCCCCCTTCTTGGATTTGGGAATACTCTGTGGAAGGGAATTTCAGAGGCAGTAGCAAAAGACGGATTTTTGGGACTTTTTAAAGGAGGCTTTACTGCAAGCGCAGCCGGAATATCTGGAGCTTTGATTTTTGGATATCTGGGAGCCTTGGTTTTTAAGCCGAAGATGAAGTAGTCAGAGAAACAGCACGCGGTTTATGACTGATGTGGAAACAGGAGAATCTGCCTGGAAAGGATAGAGCATATTTCTTTCCAGGCAGTTATCATATTTTTTTCTGTTTTTTGAAAAAGTATATTGAATTTATAAAATTTTGTGATATACTAAATATATCCAATTGTGATATAGAACCTTAGGAGAGAAAACATTTCTTATTGATAAGGTAGGAAGCAGGTTATAAAATAGTCTGTGCAGGATTAGTACATCGGTAGTATGTCAGCTTCCCAAGCTGAAGAGGCGGGTTCGACTCCCGTATCCTGCTTAAAAAAGAGTTGATCTTATTACAAAGATTAATCCGGCTGATGCGTTAATGTTCATCAACCGGATTTTTGTTGTACTACAGCAAAATATCCTTCTGCTCTATAGAGAAGGAGAAACTTGCAGGCCGATGGATGTTGCCTAGCGGATCCATTCTTCGTTTTGGGAAGTGCTGGTATTGTATGCCAAGAATGCAAGGGGCGTTTTATAGGCATAGAACTAAAGGATGAATATGTAAAAATTGCTAAAATATCAGATTGTGTGTCCCCTTGTCCACTGAGGGCAGATGCATTGAATTAAAAAATAGTTCTGACTGTACTGTATATATACAATTTGCTGCTGATCCTGATACTGTCATCAGAGAAAAGTTAGCCCAGGAAACCGATCGAAATTTAACGCCTTTTTCGGAATTGTGTACCCATTGGGAAATAACTCATTTGATGAAAAACGAATCAGAAAGCAAAATTTAAGGAGGTAATGCAAAATGAAAACAATTTGCGGAATTGATTGCAGCGGATGCGGATTTAAAAGCAACTGTAAAGGATGTACAGAAACAAATGGACACCCTTTTGGCGGAGATTGTATTGCCGCCCAGTGCTATAAGTCAGGTGGCGAAAACTGCTTTATTGCATACAAGAAGCGCTTGATTGAAGAATTTAATAGTCTTGGAATTTCGGATATGCCCACGATAATAACTCTTTGTCAGTTAAGCGGTGCATATGTTAATTTGGAATATAAACTTCCAAACGGAGAAAAAGTGAAATTGCTTGATGATAAAAAAATATATCTCGGTTATCAGGTTGAGAAAGCAAACAGTGACAGGTGTTATGGGCTTGTTGCAGACAACAATTATTTACTTGTATGTGAATATGGATGCAATGGCGCAGAGCCTGAAATCATTGTATATAAAAAGAGATAATCAACTTCCAGTTTACAGAGCTGTTAACTTACTGTAGATTATGTGATTTGTGCAGAAATATATGTTGTGTTTTAGAATTTATGCATTGGGAACACATTTCCGAAAAGGGAGAAATTTAATTGCAGTTGAGGCCAAAGGTAGACAGGGCAAACAGGGTGCGCTATAATGATTTCAATGACAAGTTGAAAGTTGCAAAGGAGATTTGGTATGTCCAATATTTTTGATGAAAAAAATATGATGCAGGCTTTAGAAAAATATCTCCCTGAAGGAGAAAATGTAAGGGCAGGGATACATGCCTGTGCAAGTAAATCACATGTAAGACGTATTTTCTCAGGCTGTATACTTGCTGATAATACACTGATTCCAGTAAATGGGGGCGGTATTGTCAAGGTGACAAGATCTAAGTTTGAAAGCCATGATATATATATCGGTATTACCTCTCGCCATTTGGTTATTGCCGAATGCGAGAAGTACATGCATTTTTATGAGTACGATGCCGATATAGATCCAAAGGATGTGGGTGTAACAGAGGTTCACGAAAAAATCTCTCTTAATGATATAGAAACCTGCTACCTGTTGGAGGAAATACAGAAGTGCGAAATCAAAAAAGGGTGGATGGGCTCTGTAAAGTGTAACATAGCAATGAAAAATGGAGATTGCTTTAAGCTGATGTTTCCCAAGCGAGGCGGACTTGGCGGAGGTATGCCTCACCATGGACAATATCGTGACGAAATTATAGCCTGCTTAAGTGTTAAAAACGCATAAGGCATAAAAGCAGAGGAAACAATAGGAAAGCGGCTTGAATGTACAAATTCCTTATAAAATATAAGATAAAAAGAAACGAGTTTCTTACCGTACAGCTTATTGCTCAAGCGGTGTACCCGTTTCTTTTTTGCGTTTACCAGATGATACAGATAGAGCTTGCCATTTTCTCTGCTTTAGATCACCCAATCTGAAATACTGGATAATTCTTCTGAAACACATATTCTATGTTCCATAGGATGAGCCTCAGCTTCTGCATCCGCTCCATCCAGCAAGAGGATATGATATTGTTCTCCAGAGCCATATCAGGCTCTTCTTTTTGAATTTTATGTATAACAGCATATAACACTTGACAACAGTTAAAGGCTGTTATATGCTGTTATTAAACCAAGGAGGAATGCTGGAAATGAAAATCATTATTAACACATCCTTAATGGTTCCCATATATGAGCAGATTGTAGACCAGATAAAAACGCTTATACGCAATGGGGAACTAAAGGAAAATGATAATCTGCCGTCTGTCCGCACGCTGTCAAAAGAATTAAAGATAAGTGCTTTAACAGTTAAAAAGGCATATGACAATTTGGAAAGTGAGGGGTTTACTGTGACCATACACGGAAAAGGAACGTATGTAGCAGCAGTGAATGCCGAACTTTTACTGGAAGAACAAAAAAAGGAATTGGAAGCAGACTTAGAACAGGCAATTCAAAAAGGCAGACGCTGCGGAATTAGTGATGAGGATATAAAAAGTTTATTTGAATTAATTTTGGAGGGGTGATGTATATGCTGAAAATCGAGCATTTAAAAAAGCATTATGATAATTTTTCGCTGGATTGTTCCTTAGAGGTCATGGAAGGATGTATAACCGGGCTGATTGGACAGAATGGAGCTGGAAAAAGCACAATGTTTAAGGCTGTGTTAGGGCTAATTTCCATTGATGGCGGGATAGTTACGATTCTCGGAAAGGATTTGCAAAGCTTTACGCCAGAAGATAAAGAAGATTTAGGCGTTGTCCTTTCTGATTCTGGTTTTAGTGGATATTTGACAATCAAAGATATTATCCCTGTTTTGAAAAAACTATACAGAAATTTTGACGATTCATTTTTTATAGAAGAAATCCATAGATTTCAATTGCCCCTTAATAAGAAAATCAAAGATTTTTCAACCGGTATGAAAGCGCAGCTAAAACTACTTGTAGCAATCTCACACAATGCAAGACTGTTAATACTGGATGAGCCGACAGCAGGCTTAGACGTAATTGCCAGAGATGAATTGCTGGAAATGTTAAGAGAGTTTATGGAAAGGGATGAAAAACGCTCTATCCTCATCAGCTCACATATTTCCAGCGACTTAGAGACTTTATGTGATGATATTTACATGATACATGGCGGAAAAATTGTTTTGCACGAAGATACCGATGTTTTGCTGAGCGACTATGCTCTGCTGAAAGTGGATGAAGAAGAGTTTTACAAACTGGATAAACAGTTTGTTATACGTTCAAAGAAAGAAAACTATGGATATAGCTGTCTGACAAATCAGAAACAGTATTACATGGATAATTACCCGAAAATCGCAATCGAAAAAGGAACCATAGATGAAGTTATCACCATGATGATAAGGGGGAAGGAATAATGAATGGCTTATTAATGAAAGATTTCAAACTGATGAAAGGACAAAAAAATTTCTTCTTCATAATGATTGCCATAGCAATCATTATGGCGGCTTTTTCCGATGATTCATCATTTATGTTGGGTTTTCTCCCCTTTGTTATATCATTGTTTACATTAAGTACAATAAGCTATGATGAATTTGACAATGGTAATGCATTTTTGTTTACGTTACCTGTGAGCCGCACAGGCTATACCGTTGAAAAGTATTGCCTTGCCCTCTTGCTTGGCGGCAGTTCATGGATTTTTGCAACACTTTTGGTTCTTATTTTTAGCATACTAAAAGAAACAGCGGCCGTTTCAGATATAATTATGATTGCTGCAACGATTTTACCAGCAATACTTGTTATACAGGCAATAATGATTCCATTTCAGCTTAAATTTGGCGGAGAAAGGGGGAGAATTGCTGTTATTGGTGCTGTAGGTCTGCTATTCATGATTGGTATTGTAGTGGGAAAAGCTGCAGAAATGGTTGGAATTGATATATCGAATATGATTAACAATCTGCCAGTGGTAAGTATGGGCATGTCAGCCGTAATCATAACCGCTATTATTGTCATTATCTTATTGGTATCTATGAAAATCAGTATTTCTATTATGAAAAACAAAGAATTTTAGGGGGATTTGAAATAATAAATGACAATTAAAACCATGAGAAAACATGAATATACAGAAATCAATGAAAGATTGAGGAGTTAGAGGAATTCCCTTAGTCAGATTAGAGCAAGCAGAGATAGTCTGCGCCTCTCTATTTTCATATCCTGTTTCTGATAGAATTGATAGTAATCCTGAAACATATAGAATTGCTTGAACCGACTATATTGCAGTGATATAATTATATTGCGTTTTCATTAAGAAAAAGGAAAAAATAATGATCTAAGGGGAGGAAATTCGATTTTGCACATCAGGATACAAGATGAAATACTAAAGATACATTCCCTTGGTCTATTAGACAAGTTATTGATAGATAAAACAACAAAAGCAAATATTATTTGGGCAACGGATGCTTATTGTGTATTGGGAGCCGATTATCAGAGGGAAAAAGAAATCAGGTCAGTTTTCATAACAGGAAATTGTTCAGGAATTATTAAAAATCGTACAGGGAAAGCTTTGGAACAGCAGTCGAAACGGACGAGACAGCATGCTGAAGTATTTACGCCTCTCTGGATTTGCAATAAGATGAACAATCATGTTGATGAAGTATGGTTTGGAAGGCCGGATGTTTTTAATGTTGCTGGCGTACCAACGGAAAAGGTAATATTTCCTGCAGAAAAGAACTGGAAGGAATATGTGGATTCCAGACGGTTGGAAATCACTTGTGGCGAAGCTCCTTATCTGGTAAGTCGATATGATGTTTCAACAGGCGAAAATATAGAGATTAAAAATAGAATCGGTATTTTAGATCGCAAACTTCGAGTAGTCAGCGAGAATACAGGAAGTGAAAAAGAATGGCTGCAATGGGCAGTCAGAGCATTTCAGGCCACTTATGGATATGAATTTCAGGGGGATAATCTTCTGATTGCCAGAGTGAATCTTTTGATGACGTTTGAGGAATATCTATTTGCTAGATGGAAAAGAAAGCCTAACCAAAAGGAATATCAGGTATTGGCAAATATTATTGTCTGGAATATTTGGCAGATGGATGGTTTAACAGGTACAATTCCGTATTGTAAAACAGAGGGAGAATATCAGCAAATAACAGTTTTTGATTGGCTTGGATTGGATGAACGAAAAGAACAGGAGAACATACAGCCACGGTGCCGGATATATGACTGGCGCAGGAATAACAGTCTTGAATACTTGAAGATAAACAAAGGGAGAAAATGATATGAAATTCGATTTTATAATTGGAAATCCGCCATATCAGGATGAGGCAATAGGTGAAAATAAGACATTTGCACCTCCTATCTACCATAAGTTTCTTGAAAATGCATATGCAATTTCAGATGTTGTAGAGATGATTCATCCTGCACGATTTTTATTTAATGCTGGCAACACGCCGAAACAATGGAATAGTGATATGCTAAATGATCCCCATTTGAAGGTGCTGTATTATGAGCAAGACAGCAGCAAAGTTTTTTCTAATACAGAAATCAAGGGAGGTATTGCAATAACATATTATGATAGGCGAGAAAATTTTGGAGAAATTGGGACGTTTACTGCGTATTCAGAGTTGAATTCTATTTTGAAAAAAATAAAAAATAGTTCTGAATTTAAGAGTTTTAGTGAAGTTGTTATTACGCGTACAGCATATCGTTTGACAGACTCCATGCATCATGACTATCCAGAAGCTTTAAGCCAGCTTAGTAAAGGACATTCCTATGATATGTCTACAAACATTTTTGAACGACTTCCCCAGATTTTTTTTGATATTAAGCCAGATGATGGATATGGTTATATTCGAATTCTTGGTCGTGAGAATAATGAACGTGTTTATAAGTATATAAGATCGGATTATGTAAATGAGGTATGTAATCTTCATAAATACAAGATATTTTTACCAAGTGCTAATGGAAATGGCATTTTAGGTGAAATACTAGCAACTCCGATTATAGGCATGCCCGATGTCGGCTCAACAGAAACTTTCATCAGTATTGGCAGTTTTGATACAATGGAAGAGGGGAATGCCGCTTTAAAATATATTAAGACAAAATTTGCAAGAGTACTTCTTGGAATATTAAAGGTTACTCAACATATTACGCCTGAAAAATGGTGGTATGTGCCTATGCAGGATTTTACTCCCACATCTGATATTGATTGGTCCAAATCTGTAGCAGAAATTGATTATCAGTTATATAAAAAATATGATTTAGATGAAACGGAAATTCAGTTTATAGAATCCCATGTAAAGGAGATGAAATAATATGTGTGCCGCAGTAAAAATTCAATCCTTTACCCGTGTGGTTCCAATGATCTACGCTTACAACACACCTGGTGTTATATATCATGATGGCTGGACGAAAATCGGCTATACAGAAAAGCAAACCGTAGCTCAGCGTATCCGCCAGCAGACCCATACTGCAGATATCCGTTGGGAATTAGCATGGCAGGATAATGCTATATATAAAGATGGTTCTGGCGAGTATTTTACAGATAGGGACTTTCATGATTTTCTTGAAGCTGAAAAAAAGATACAGCGTGAGCCGGGAACAGAATGGTTTCATATAAGCGGTTTGCAATCACAAATTTTTTTCAATGTATTCTCTCGGAGAGAAACTTTAAAAAACATAACAGAGGGCTGTACATATGATCTCCGCAGAGAACAGCAGGAAGCAGCAGCCATGACGAAAGCATACTTTGAGAATGGCGGAACAGAGTTCCTTTGGAATGCAAAGCCAAGATTTGGAAAGACATTGACTTCCTATGATTTGATTCAACAAATGGGATTATCAAAAGTTTTGATTGTTACAAATAGACCGAGTATTGCAAATTCATGGGCAGATGATTTTCATAAGTTTGTCGGCTGGCGTGGAAAACTTTGTTTTGTTTCTGATACAGATACACTGAAAGACAGAGAAGGCGTTATTTCCAGAAATGAATATATATCTTCTATGCAGGCACTTGATGAAGACGAAGAGAAAGGTATGGTCGCTTTTGAATCCCTGCAAGGATTGAAAGGTTCTGTGTATTTTGGGGGCCAATATGATAAGCTGGAATGGATAAGTAAGCTGAATTTTGATCTGTTGATTGTAGACGAAGCACAGGAGGGTGTTGATACAATCCGAACAGATAGGGCATTTCGCAATATTAGCCGGAAATATACGCTGTATCTATCAGGTACCCCTTTTAAAGCGTTGGCAAGTGAACAGTTTTCAAAGGATCAGATTTATAACTGGTCTTATGCGGATGAGCAGGAAGCGAAAGAGACATGGGATAGGGAAGACTATAATCCGTACGAAGTGCTTCCAAGGCTTTCCATGTACACATATCAGCTATCCAATATGATTTATGAACAAGTACAGAGAGGATTGGCTCTGTCTAGAGAGGATGAGGCTGTTGATTATGCCTTTGATTTGAATGAATTTTTTGCTACCAATGAAAGTGGCCGATTTGTACATGAAGAGGAAATTAAAAAATTTCTTCGAGCAATGACAACACAGGAAAAATATCCTTTTTCCACGCCGCAACTCAGACAGGAATTAGCTCACTCATTATGGTTATTAAATCGTGTTAACAGTGCAAAAGCGCTGGCAAAGCTTCTAAAGGCTGATCCTGTTTTTAATGAATATGAAGTGGTGCTGGCTGCAGGCGATGGAAGATTAGGAGAAGAGGATGACATAGAGGAATCCTTTGATAAGGTTAAAACAGCAATTGCTAAAAATGATAAAACAATTACATTAAGTGTTGGACAGCTTACAGTAGGTGTTACGATACCTGAATGGAGCGGAGTTATCATGCTTTGCAATATGCAAAGCCCGTCATCCTATATGCAGGCAGCTTTTCGTGCGCAGAATCCATATGTATTCACAAAAAATGGACAAAGATATAGGAAAGAAACAGCCTATGTTTTTGATTTTGATCCGGCAAGAACTCTGATTATTTTTGATGTATTTGCGAATAATCTTAGTCCAGATACTGCGGCTGGATATGGCACTAGTGATGGGCGCAGGGATAACATCCGACGGTTATTGAATTTTTTCCCTGTTCTGGGTGAGGATGAAGAAGGTAGAATGATTGAATTGAATGCCGCACAGGTCCTTTCCATTCCAAGGAGATTGAAAAGCCAGGAGGTTGTACGGAATGGTTTTATGTCCAATTTTCTTTTCCAAAACATCAGCAATGTATTCAATGCACCAGGTATTGTCAAAGAAATTGTTAAAAAGCTGACTCCGGCACATGAGGATCAAAAGAAACGTGATAAAGATGGGATTGCCCATATTTCAGATGTACAGGTTGATGAAAATGGAGAAGTTGAAGTTTCAAATGAAATTATAATCGGTAAGACAAAAGGGCTGTTCGGAAAGAAATTTTATGAAGAAATCGAGCAGGAGATACAGCCGCAGATTTCTTTTGCTGCTAAAAGTGGAAATGCCGGTCAGATGGAGCAGAACATTAAAACATTGATAGATACTGTAAAGGAAACTATGAAGCAGAATGTGATTGCTCCAATCATGGATGATTATGGTGCAAAGAAAGGTATGCAAAGTCGTATCGAGAAACAGGTAGAACGGGAGATTGAGAAAAAGTTTGAAAAAATTCATGGCGATTATACTCAGCAGACCAGTATTGCAAGGGCAGAGTATGACCGCAGGCAGAGAGAGGCGGAATCGGTTTCGCAGATTCAAGAAGCCGAGGTCCAGTATCAGACCAATATAGAAAATGCCGTGAAGGTCTTTACGGAGACTGTTCAAGAGGCGGTTCAGAAGACAATTCAAGAAAAACCAAAAGAAATCGTTGAACAGATGGAACGCTATAAGGCAGCGGAAGAAAAGAAAATGGTTGAGGATTCTGTGAGAGCGCATCTCCGCGGTTTTGCCAGAACAATTCCCAGCTTTATTATGGCATATGGAGATGAAAAACTCACGTTACAGAATTTTGATGATTATACAGAAGATGAAATTTTTCTCGAAGTTACTGGAATTACTGAAGAAGATTTCCGTTTTTTACGTGACGGCGGTAATTATGTTGATCCTGATACGGGCGAGATATCTTACTTTGCCGGACATTTGTTCGACGAAACGGTGTTTAATGATTCTATTGAAGAATTTTGGAAGAAGAAACAGGAACTTGCAGACTATTTTAATGAAGAGCAGAAGGAAGATATTTTTGACTATATACCGCCTCAGAAAACAAATCAGATATTTACGCCAAAGTGGATAGTGAAGAAGATGGTGGATGAACTAGAAGAAAATAGTCCGGGCTGTTTTGATGACCCGGAAAAAACATTTGCAGATCTATATATGAAGTCTGGCCTTTATATTACAGAAATTGTAAAACGTTTATTCCGCAGCAGGAAAATGAAAGAGCTTTATCCAAATGATGATGACAGAATCAGGCATATTCTGAGGGAGCAGGTTTATGGAATGGCTCCGACAAGAATTATTTATCTGATAGCAGTTAACTATATTTTGGGCTTTGATGAAGAGCTTAAAACAGCAGCAACTAATTTTGTTCAGGTGGATACGGCAGAAGCCGCTAAGAATAATAAGCTTAAAGAACTGGTAGAAAAATATTTCGGAGGATAGCAGGATGCATTATAGGTATAAATCCGATTTCCAAAGGGCAGCAGTAGGTACACTTTCCTCGAAAAGGGAGTTTTTACATATAGAAGCTGTGATATAGCATAATCTGCCGCAGGTCACTGCGGCAGAAAATACTGATAAAAAACAATTGCTGCTGCCGAAAGAACAGGTCTGGCATTAGATGGAAGAGGGCTTTCATCAGCTGATACAATTTTAATGCTGTTTTTCAGGTGAGACCAGACATACTGGCCGTAAAGCTGATTCATCTGCTGGGGAAAGTCAGGCCAGATTTTCATCACTTTTCCGCTGAAAATGATTAAAGGAGGATTGTAAATATTAATCAGGTTTGCAGTCCATACAGAGCCCATTTCTAAAATCTCGTCAATCAGGGCTAATGCTTTGGCATCGCCATTTTCAGCTTCTGATAAAATTTCCGCAAGAGGCTTTTTTAGACGTTTTTCTATAGCAGAAAGACAGAGATATGTCTGAAGGCAGCCCCTTTTGCCGCAGTCGCAAAGATAACCTCCTGGCTTTACAACAATGTGTCCCAGTTCTCCTGCGATATTATCCCGGCCTCTTAAAAGCCGGCCGTTTTGGAAGAAGCTGATTCCCAGTCCGTTTCCCATGGATATCATAAGAAAGTCCGGCTCATGCCTTGCCATACCCCAAAGCCGTTCAGCCAAAGCCTGGGATTTTACGTCATTGTCAACATATACCGGATAGGCAAAATGGGACTGAAACAATGCTTTCAGCCTGATATTGTGCAGATTAAGCTGTGGGGAGAGAATAAGTTCCCCGCTGTTCCATAAGATGTGCCCAGGAACCGTAAGCCCTATGCCGATAATATTTTCCTTGATATCAGAAGAAAAACCATCTAAAAAGTTTTCTGCCTCTGCTGCAATCTGCTGCAGACGGTCCTCATTATAATTTCCATTTTCAAATACCATAACTCTGGAGTGTAAAAGCGTTCCGCCTAAATTGACAAGGCCAATGCAGGCCTCGTAAACATCCAGATCGATGCCTAGGGCAAACCGCCCTCCAGGATTAACATCCAGAGAGGTAGCCTTTCTGCCCAGCTTATTCTGCCCAGTACCAGTTTCCATGACAAGATTATCTTCCATAAGACCATTGACAATACGGCCGATGGAGGTGGAACTCATCCTGGTGATTTTTGCCAGCTCTGCCCTGGAAAGGCCTGAATGGGTGCGGATTAAATTAAAAACCAGAAGGCGGTTTCCTTCTTTCATGGTTTCGCAATCCTGTTTTAACTGCTGTGTCATAATGTTTTCCTTCCTGGTTTGAACGTTCAAAAATAATATGATGTTATTATATTACTATAGAATCAGAGGGAAATCAAGAAAAGTTAGGAATTGACTAGGATTATTGGGTTAATTTTAATGAAAATTTGAAAAAAGGGATAAGAACTTGACAAAAAAGGGAAAAAGTGTTTTATTATAATTAATAACATCATTGGAGTAATTAAGAAGAAGGGAGGAAAATATGAAGAATTTAGAACACCTGGACCAAGTATTTAAAATCATTGATGAAGAACAGGAATCAATGGTAGAGCTGCTGAAACGTTTTATAAAATCCCAGCCAGTGAATCCCAATTATGACATGACAGGCAAAAGAAGCGAAAAGGAGTGCAGCGAAATTGCGGCCGAACAGATGAGAAAGATGGGGATTCAGCCAGAAATGAAGGACGTTGATCTAAGGGAGCTGGAAGCGTATAAAGGGCTGCCTGGTTATGTGGAAGGATTTACGGATAAGATTGATTTTACAGGCCGCCCCAATGTAATCGGAAAAGCTGCTGGCAGGAATCCGGCAAAGGGAAGATCCCTTTTGCTAGCCGGACATTTGGATGTGGTCGCGGCAGATAATGTGGAAGCATGGAAATATCCTCCGTTTCAGCCAACAATAGAAGGTGGATATCTCTACGGAAGGGGAACTGTAGACATGCTCGGCGGTTTTACCGCTATGCTTTGCGCCGTTGAAGCGATCCGAAAAGCTGGCATCCATTTGGATGGAGATATATGGCTGGCTGGTATTATTGGAGAAGAGGCAGGAGGTACTGGAGGTCTTATGCTGGCTGATTATCTGAAAAAGAGACAGGTTAAGCTGGATGGCGGGATTATGGGAGAGCCTACAGATCTGAATTTAAGTCTTCTTTGCCGGGATATCCAGTGGGTAGATGTGATAGTAAAAAGCACGACAGGCCACCTGGAGGTGGAACAGCCGCATTGGACAGAGGGAGGCCCTGTAGATGCCATTCAGAAAGCCAGATTTATTATGGATGCCCTGGATGAGTTAAACAGGGAATGGGCTGGCAGGCCGGATAAAAACCATCCGCTTTTGGGAATCCCCTGTCAGGTGAAACTGGCCATGATTGAAGGAGGACATCACCGCTCCAGCTATCCAGATTACTGCCGTATGAGCTTTAATATCCAGGTGCTTCCTCAGGAAGCGGATGAAAACGGCCTTGGAGCATGTACGAAAAAAGAATTTTATGAATTTATGAACAAGGTTTTTGATACAGATCCATGGATGAGAGAGCATCGGCCTGAAATTATCTGGATAGCAGAAGCAGACTGCAGCGAAGCGCCAGCAAGCCATCCTTTTGTACAGCATTGTGCAGACCAATTGAAAGCAGTACATAATAAAGGAAAAATCACTGGTTCAGGATTCCATACAGATACAGGATGGTTCCAAAGGCTGAACCAGATTCCCATGATTAATTTTGGCCCCGGCAATCCAGCCCTTGCCCATATGACGAATGAAAAATGCAGGGTGGAGGATTTCATCCAGGCAGTAAAGGTAATAGCAGCAATTTGCATAGACTGGTGTATAGGAGAAAAAGAGGAATGAGCGTGTATTTCGGAGTTGATATAGGAGGAACCACAATTAAGCTAGGGTTATTTGGAAACGGAGAAAATCTGTTGGATAAATGGGAAATCCCTACTAGAAAGGAACAGGGAGGCAGATATATTATTCCTGATACTGCCGAGGAAATCAAAAATATGCTGGAACGGAAAAATATCAGCCAAAAGGATATTTTAGGAATCGGACTAGGGATTCCCGGCCCTGTGCTTTTGGATGGATATGTACCTGCATGTGTTAACCTGAATTGGAAACAGGTCAATCCGGAGAGAGAGCTGGCAGGTCTTTTAAAAGATATTCCAGTATACAGCGGAAATGATGCAAATGTGGCAGCTCTGGGAGAACAATGGAAGGGAAGCGGAATGGGATATGATAACCTGGTGATGGTTACTCTGGGCACAGGCGTAGGAGGAGCCGTAATACTCAATGGCCGGATTGTCAGCGGAGCAAAGGGGATGGCTGGGGAGTTCGGACATATATCTGTGAATCCAGACGAAAAGGAGATCTGTAACTGTGGAAATAAAGGCTGTCTGGATCAGGTAGCATCTGCTACGGGAATTGTCAGATATGCCGGCTATTTTTTACAAAAAAGTAAGGAAGAATCCTGCTTAAGAGGTAAGGAAAGTTTTACAGCAAAGGATGTGGCTGAAGGGGCAAAGGCAAAAGATAAAGTTGCATTAGAGGCGCTTTCCTACTGTATGGGCCATTTGGGAAAATGTCTGGCCTGGGTAAGCCATGTGATTGACCCAGAGGTATTTATTATAGGCGGGGGCGTATCCGGTTCAGGAAGCTTCCTGATAGAGCTGATTGAGGAGAGCTATCGGAAACATGTATTTCTAAATACACAGCCTGTGCCTATTAAACAGGCTGCTCTGGGGGGAGAAGCAGGAATATACGGAGCTGCCAGAATCGCTTTTTTGAAAAGCCTGGATCAATGAAAAAAGATTAAAAGAAGCACCAATATTTAAGAAAAGGTTTAATGGAAGTATCAATTATGAGAAGGACATCAAGAAAAGCACCAACAAGAAAAGGAGAAAGCAAACATGGCGGAGTTTGTCAGAAGGGCAGAATATAAAAAAGTGGCCCAGCCTAAGCTGTCAGAAGATTTGATCCCAGTGGTTCTGACAGACAAGACGATGGAGGAGCATAGGCAGAAGGTACTGAAGAGAATGGAGGAACGGGAAATGGATGCCCTGCTGCTTTACGCGGATCGGGAACATGGCGATAATTTCCAATATCTTACAGGTTTTTCTCCAAGATTCGAGGAGGCAGGACTGGTACTTCACAGGACTGGGGAGGCCTTCTTACTGTTAGGAAATGAATCTCTTCGTATGGAACGATATTCCAGGGTGAAAGCCAGGGCGATTCATGTGCCCTATTTTTCCCTTCCTAACCAGCCCATGGAAACAGAGCATACGATGAAAGAACTGCTAGAACTGGCAGGACTTCATCAGGGGATGAAAACAGGAATTGCTGGATGGAAAATGTTTACCAGCAGGCGTGAAGATAATCGACAATTATATGACGTACCTTACTTTTTCGTGGAAGCCGTGAAACAGGCGGTGGGAGATGAAAATACAGTGAGTGCAGGAGAATTGTTTATCCACCCGGAAACAGGGGCTAGAATCCTGGTAAATGCTAATGAAATTGCCCATTATGAGTTTGGGGCAGCCTTAGCCTCTTCTTGTGTGGGAAAAGCCATGAATGAGATACGGCCTGGGAGAACCGAAATGGAAATTGCTCAATATCTGGCGGCCTTTGGACAGCAGACCAATGTCCAGACGATCTGCGCTTCTGGAGAACGGTTTACCAATGCCATAGTGGAACCGAGGAATAAAAAGATTGTAAAAGGAGAAAAGCTCTCTATTACCATGGGATTTCCAGGAGGCCTGACTTCCAGAAGCGGCTATGTGGCGGCTGAAAAGGAGGAGCTGGAGGGAGAAGCAAAAGATTATATGGAGCTGGCAGTGAAACCCTATTTTAGTGCTGCAGCAGCCTGGTATGAGACAATAGGGCTTGGCGTAACAGGAGGAGAGATCTTTGAAGCAGTGGACCGGATATTCCCTAAGGCAGTATATGGATGGGCGCTGAATCCGGGGCATTTTGTTTCCAGTGAGGAATGGATGAGTTCTCCTATTGAAAAGGGCTCATTGATAAAAATAAAAAGCGGAATGATGTTACAGATGGACATTATTCCCCAGGCACCAGGCCGCAGCGGCTCCAGTGCAGAGGATGGAATTGCCGTGGCAGACGAAAGCCTGAGAAAGGAACTGCAGGCCCAATATCCTCAGGTATGGGAAAGGATAAAAAGGCGTCGGGCTTACATGGAAGGCGAATTGGGAATCCGCCTGAAGGAAGAAGTGCTGCCGCTATCAGATATGACAGGATATTTAAGGCCATATCTGTTAAAACAGGACTGGGCAATGTCCATGACTGATGAAAAAGACCAGAAGAAGAGCTATATGACAGAAGGGACTTGATTGTGCTATGAGAGAAAGAAAAGGGGAGGCTAAGGGAGCTTTACTGAAAATAGTCATTCTTTCCGTGTCTCTTGTAACCATGTTGAATAATACCATTTCCGTATCTTTGGGAAGCATACAGGAGGCCTTTCCCCAAGTTTCCACGGTAAAACTGCAATGCCTTTTGGCTTATCCTACGCTGTCCATGACCATGTTTATTTTAATCAGCGGCATTTTGATTTCCTTCCTGGGAAATAGGGTAATTCTTCTCATCGGCCTGTTTTTGTATACAGTAAGCGGTGTCCTTCCCATGTTTCTGAATGATTTTCAGCATATTCTCATTTCAAGACTTGTAATGGGGATAGGCTTAGGCTTGTTTTTTCCTCTATCTCTTGGATTGATTACAGATTTTTATGAAGGAGAGGAGCGGGTAACAGCCATGGGGCAGCAGTTTGCAGTGGGAAATTTAGGACAGACGATTGCTCTTTTGGCGACAGGTCTTTTATCTTCTATCAATTGGAGATATGGTTTTTTGGTGTATGGTCTGGGCGGTGTAATTTTTATTCTAGTCTTTCTGTTCCTTCCTGAAAAGCCGGCAAGGACAACAGAAGAAAAAAGTGATAAAAGCGTTCAGATCAATGGCTCTGCCTTGTGTGTGGCAGCAGCCCTTGCTTTTTACAATATGGTGTATATCATTATGCATTCAAATCTGTCTCTGGTGATGAAATCCCAGCATATAGGAACATCTGCGACAGTCAGCGGTTCCATGGCTTTTATGACTTTAATCAGCACAGTTTCTGGCATGTATTTCGGAAGGCTGTATGACAGGATAGGAGAACTGGTGGGGATTATGAGCGGAGCGGCGATTGCCTGTTCCTTTGGAATGTTAATCATGGCAGATCAGCCATGGGAGATCTATCTGGCATTATCTCTGATGGGATTGGGCAATGCCTTGATTATGCCATATGGATATTACCATACCAGCAGAGTATGCCCTCCTCAGTCAGCTAAATTCTGCCTGGCTCTCACGCAGGCGCTTTTATGCTTTGGTTCTTTTGCATCTCCCTTTGTGGTGAATCTGCTAAGAGTGATGTTAGCACAGGATGGAGAACGGTTTCCATTTGCTACGGCTTTGGCAGGTATGGGAATATTAAATATCATATTATTTTTTTACTGGATGATTTTAAGAAAGAGAGGCGGTACGCAATGAAAATTTTAATGGCAGGCTTTTACCATGAGTCGAACACCTTTAGCCCATTGTTGACGAAAAAAGAGGATTTTATCACAGTAGAAAAGGAAGAGCTGCTGGAATATTTCCCTGGAGCTGTTTTGGCATTTCAAAAGGGCGGAGCCCAGATCGTTACATCTATTTACACTGGCTGGATGTCATCAGGGGTGATTGAAGAAGAAGCTTTTCGGTATTATGTAAATCGAATGCTTGAGGATATAAAAGGAACAGATGATTTGGACGGGATATGGCTTCAACTCCATGGGGCCATCTATGTAGAAAATATCGGCTGCGGAGAGCTGTTTCTTTTAAGGAAGATCAGAATGGCAGTGGGCAACAGAATTCCTATAGCCATAGCTTTTGATCCTCACGGCAACATTTCCCCGGATCTTACTGATTATGCAGATATTCTGCGCGCCTATCATACGGCTCCCCATGAGGATCAGCAGGATACTTATCGGGTAACTGCTGAAGCATTGATGGATTTTGTCAGAAGAGGAATCCGTATAAAGCCGGCTTATGTCAGGCTGCCCATGCTGATGTGCGGGGATTCTGCCCTTACAAGAGATGAGCCGTTAAAAACGGTAATCGCCAGATGTAAAAAGCTGGAGCAGTCAAAAGAAATAGAAACAGCCTGCTTTTTCATTTCTATGCATTCTGCTAATACAGAAAATACATATCCCTGTGTGGTGATTGTGCCCAGCAGTCCGGAATATTACCAATATGCCATGGATGAGGCCAGGGAAATTGCCCATTATGTATATGACAGAAGGCATCAATTCCATTTTGAGGGAGAACTGGTAGAGCCGCAAAAGGCATTGGAAATGGCGATGGAAAGCAGCCTGCGGCCAGTTATTATTTCGGATTCTGGAGATAATACGACCGCAGGGACCACGGGTATGAATACTGTAATGCTAAAATATTGCTTGGAACGGGATTTTGGAAAAAAGAAAGTATTGGTATCCACTATTTATGATGCCAAGGCCTGCCATGAGTTGATGGAGCTTCAGGAAGGCGCTTCTGTGGATATTATGCTGGGAGCAGGGGTGGATGATTATTCTCAGCCAGTTCCTGTAAAAGGAATCTTAAAGGCAAAAGGGCGGACACTTTTGTATCTGCCTATGAGGGGAAACACAAAGCCCATAGGCCATATGGTTACGGTTTCCTGCGGTTCTATAGATATTACAATCACTGATGTGCCAGATTCTTTTACCGATATGGATCAGTGCAAAGCTGGCAGCTTTGATGCTTCTGAGTATGATATTATCATTGTAAAACAGGCATATCATTTCCCAGATTTGGTAAAGCTGGGGAAACAGGCGATTCTGGCCCTTACTCCAGGATATTCCTATATGATTTTAGAGGATAAAAGTGAAGTCTATACCAAGCTGCCATGGACCATTTATCCCTTTCAGTCATAGTGGGCAGCCTTTGTAGATTCAGGTGCTGCACCTGTCCTAAGGAAATGAATCCATCGTTTTGAAGAAACGCAGTTTCTAATGTTTCCACAGAAAACGGCAAGGACTTTCAAAAAATAAAAATAATTTGAATTTTGAAAAGGAGTTGATGCAGTCTTATGTAGAATACCCACAGAATAACTTTGATGATGTTAATATTATTTTGGCTGATTATATGGATTTGGCATTTGAGAAAATCAAAAAATATCATGCACTCTATAATGATATAGATGAGCGGTATCAGACAGGAAAAGCAAATTATATTGATGGAACAAAAAAGGATTTTATTCGGTTTATTGCGCTGGATTCGTGAGATACTGTAAGAAACAGATGGAATGGAGTGCATGGAGTGAAGGATAAAGTGTATGAATATGAATCCCTGCTTTATGAAGCAGGAACAGGAGGAGCTTATGTTATTTTCCCCTATGATATCAGGAAAGAGTTTGGACGGGGGCGTGTGAAGGTACATGCCACATTTGACGGAGAAGAGTACGATGGCAGCATTGTAAATATGGGAGTAAGAAATGATGACGGGAGTGTCTGCTATATTATAGGGGTACGAAAGGATATCCGTTCCCGGATAGGGAAGGAGCCAGGGGACAGAGTTAGAGTGACTATCAGGGAAAGGGAATAGGAAGGCGGTTGAAGGACATGGACATGTCCAAAGTGCGGACATGCTTTTAAAAGGCAGGACCAGAGCCATTACTGTGGGAAAGCTCCTTATGAAATACTGTGTAAGTAACCCCCCTGTATCTGATGAGTATACTGCCATGAATGAACATAAGATTGCTATAGAGCATCTCTCAGGAGATGCTTTTCTTTTATATCTCATAAAAAAAAGCCTGCGGTAAATGCTTGCGAAATTTCCCTGTTTATGCAATAATGTTTAGGACTACACTAGATATGGAGGAGTACCATGGCAAAGACACAGTATAATGCGGACAGCATTACGGTCCTGGAGGGGCTGGAAGCTGTCAGAAAGCGTCCTGGCATGTACATAGGAGGAGTAGGGAGCAAAGGTCTGAACCATCTGATTTACGAGATTGTTGACAATGCGGTGGATGAACACCTGGCAGGTTACTGCAATGAGATTTGGGTGAGTTTGGAAGCTGACGGCTCCTGTACCGTAAAGGATAGCGGACGGGGCATTCCGGTGGAAATGCACACGAAAGGGGTTTCAGCAGAGCGTGTTGTACTGGCAACCCTCCATGCTGGAGGAAAATTTGATAATGAATCTTATAAGACCAGCGGAGGCCTTCACGGCGTAGGTTCTTCTGTGGTAAATGCTTTGTCTTCCCATATGGATGTAAAAATATATCGGGAAGGCTTTATTCATCACGATGCCTATGAGAGAGGAATTCCAGTCATTGAACTGGAAAAGGGCCTTCTTCCCATAATTGGCAGGACAAAGCAGACAGGAACAGAAATCAATTTCCATCCGGATGAGGAAATATTTGAACAGACTCGTTTTAAAGCAGAATGGTTGAAAAGCCGCCTTCACGAGACTGCTTATTTAAATCCCAGGCTTATCATCCATTATCAGAATAAGCGGTTGGGAGAAGAGGAAAGCATTGATTATGAGGAGCCGGATGGACTGATTGCCTATGTACGGGAGTTAAATACAGGTAAGGATGCCATTCACGATCCTATTTACATAAAAGGCAGTGTGGATCATATAGAGGTGGAGACAGCCTTCCAATTTGTAGATACCTTTGAGGAAAATATTCTAGGATTTTGTAACAATATCTTTACCCAGGAGGGCGGGGCCCACCTGGCAGGATTTAAAACACGCTTTACTCAGATGATTAACAGCTATGCCAGGGAGCTGGGAATTTTAAAGGAAAAGGATACAAACTTTACTGGAGCAGATACCCGCAGCGGTATGACAGCTATTGTAGCAGTAAAGCATCCCGATCCTATTTTTGAAGGACAGACAAAGACAAAGCTTGCCAGCGCAGATGCTACAAAGGCTGTATTTACGGTAGCAGGAGATGAGCTGCAGCTTTATTTTGACAGGAACCTGGAGGTTTTAAAGGGAATTATAGGCTGTGCGGAAAAGTCAGCAAAGATCAGGAAGGCAGAGGAAAGGGCCAGGACAAACATGCTTTCCAAATCTAAATTTTCCTTTGACAGCAACGGCAAGCTGGCTAATTGCGAAAGCAGGGACGCTTCCAAATGTGAGATTTTCATTGTAGAGGGAGATTCTGCCGGCGGTTCAGCAAAAACTGCCAGAAACCGCCAGTATCAAGCGATTCTTCCGATCAGAGGTAAGATTTTGAATGTAGAAAAGGCTTCTATGGACAAGGTTCTTGCCAATGCAGAGATTAAAACCATGATTAATGCCTTTGGATGCGGCTTTTCAGAAGGGTATGGCAATGATTTTGATATTACCAGGCTCCGCTATGAGAAAATTATTCTCATGACGGATGCAGATGTGGATGGAAGCCATATTGATACGCTGCTTCTTACATTTTTATACCGTTTTATGCCAGACTTGATTTACAATGGCCATGTATATATTGCCATGCCGCCATTGTTTAAAGTGATTCCCAAAAAGGGGGTAGAGCAATATCTTTATGATGAAAAGGAGCTGGAAAAGTACAGAAAAAGCCATACAGGGGAATTTACCCTCCAAAGATATAAGGGGCTTGGAGAAATGGATGCGGAACAGCTTTGGGAAACTACCCTTGATCCAGAGCGCAGGGTTTTGAAGCAGGTGGAAATAGAGGATGCCAGGATGGCATCGGAGATTACAGAGCTTCTTATGGGAAGTGATGTGCCTCCCAGGAGGAAATTTATCTATGATCATGCAGACGAGGCGGAAATCGATGCGTAAGAAGGGATAGATGGCAGCAAAGTTTTATCGTATTATTGACTTAGAAGGAGCAGCATACTAAAATGGCTGAAAAAATATTAAAGACCGAGTATTCGGAAGAAATGCAGAGAAGTTATGTGAATTATTCTATGAGCGTCATTACTGCCAGGGCAATCCCAGATGCCAGAGATGGCTTAAAGCCAGTGCAGCGCCGTGTACTTTATGATATGAGCGAGCTGCGGCTAAACCATGACAAGCCCCACAGAAAGTCAGCCCGTATTGTAGGCGACACCATGGGTAAATATCATCCTCATGGAGACAGTTCTATTTATGAAACCCTTGTAGTAATGTCCCAGATATTTAAAAAAGGCATGCCTCTGGTGAATGGCCACGGCAATTTCGGCTCGATTGAGGGAGACGGTGCAGCGGCTATGCGCTATACAGAAGCCAGACTGGAAAAGTTTGCTGAGGAAGTTTATTTAAAGGATTTGGATAAAACAGTAGACTTTGTGCCTAATTACGATGAGACAGAAAAGGAACCGGAAGTTCTTCCTGTCCGGGTGCCAAACCTTTTGATTAATGGAGCAGAAGGCATTGCAGTAGGCATGAGCACCAGCATTCCGCCTCACAATCTGGGGGAGGTCATTGATGGAGTGCTGGCCTATATTGACAATCCAGATATTACAGTGGCAGAGCTGATGGAATACATCCCAGGCCCGGATTTTCCCACAGGGGGAATGATTGCCAATAAAAAGGATTTGCTTTCTATCTATGAGACAGGCTCAGGAAGACTTAAGCTTCGCGGAAAAATCGAGGTGGAGCTGGGCAAGAGAAGGGCAGACAGAGATAAGCTGGTAATTACAGAAATTCCATATACCATGGTCGGCGCTGGAATCAATAAATTTCTTGTGGATGTGGCGGATCTGGTGGAAAGCAAGAAAATGGCAGATGTAGTGGATATTTCCAATCAGTCCAGCAAAGAGGGAATCCGCATTGTTCTGGAACTGAAAAAGGATGCGGATGTAGAAAAAATCATCAATATCCTGTATAAAAAAACAAAGCTGGAGGATACCTTTGGCGTCAATATGCTTGCGATTGCTGATGGAAGGCCGGAAACCCTGAATCTAAGAGGAATCCTGAAAAACTACATGGATTTCCAATATAAAAATGCAGACAGGAAATACCGGACTCTTCTTCAGAAGGAAGAGGAAAAAAGGGAGGTACAGGAAGGCCTGATCCAAGCCTGTGATGTGATAGACCTTATTATTGCCATTCTCCGCGGGTCTCGCAATTTAAAAGATGCAAAGACATGCCTGATGACAGGAGATATTACCAACATCCGTTTTCGCACTCCAGGCTTTGAGGAGGATGCAAAGCAGCTTCATTTTACAGAGAGACAGGCAGGCGCTATTCTGGAGATGAGGATGTACAAGCTGATTGGGCTGGAAATCCTGGCACTGGAAAAGGAACATAAGGAGACCCTGAAAAAAATCGCCCAGTATACAAAAATCTTAAAAAGCCGCTCCAGAATGGACGAGGTGCTGAAGGCAGATCTGCTGGCAATCAAAAAGGAATTCAGCGTTCCAAGGCATACAGGAATTGAAGACAGCAAAGAGGCTGTGTATGATGAGACAGCAGTAGAAGTCCAGCCTGTAGTATTTCTTATGGATCGATTTGGTTACTGCCGGACCATAGACAGGGCGGTTTATGAGAGAAATAAAGAGACTGTGGATGGGGAACATATCCATGTCCTTCCCTGCATGAACACAGATAAGATCTGTCTTTTCACTGATATGGGAAATCTCCATCAGATTAAGGTCTTGGATATTCCAGCAGGCAGGCTTAGGGATAAGGGAATGCCTGCAGATAATCTGAGCAAATATGATGGAACAAAAGAGCAGTGCTTATACGTTACCAATGGAGAAAGCCTGAAGGAAAAACGCCTGGTTTTTGCCACTGCTATGGCTATGGTAAAGCAGGTTTTCGGTGTGGAATTTGAAACGAATAACCGTACCGTAGCGTCTGCTAAGCTTCAGGAAGGGGATAAAATCGTAGGCATCCAGGAGGTAACAGAGGAAAAGGAAATCATTCTTCAGACTACCGCAGGGGTATTTTTAAGGTTTCTATTGGAAGAGATACCGGTTATGAAGAAAAATGCTAAAGGAGTACGGGGGATGAAGCTGTCCGAAGGGGAAGAACTGGAAACATTCTATCTCCTGAAAAATGATACAAGAATTATATATAAGGAAATAGAAGTGCCATTAGCAAAGCTGAAGTCAGGAAAACGAGACAGCAAGGGGATAAAGCCCAGGCTGCAGAAAACAGGTGATAGCTGATAGAGACTGTTTTGATTGTAACTTTTCATGAACAGGCAGTACGTGGCTGTGCATGAAAGGACCCAGAGCATTTAATATCCTGAAACTCAATTTTTTGTTAAGCGGAAATGGGTACTTCTGACATCTGGATGAATATAAAAAAGAAAAATAGAAATAGAGAAAAAGGAGGAAAAGACATGGCAGAAATGAAAGTACCAACTCCCCATATTGGAGCGCAGAAGGGGGAAATCGCGGAAACCATACTTCTTCCAGGAGATCCATTAAGAGCGAAATTTATTGCTGACAATTTCTTGGATGAGGTAAAGCAGTTTAATTCAACTAGAAATATGCTGGGATTTACCGGAACATACAGAGGGAAACCAATCTCTGTCATGGGAACTGGGATGGGCTGTCCCTCTATTGGGATTTATTCTCATGAGCTGATTCATGGATATGGCTGTAAAAATCTGATCCGTATAGGAACAGCAGGAGCACTTCAGAAAAAGGTAAAAGTAAGGGAGCTGGTATTTGCTATGGGTGCCTGCACCACATCCAATTATGTAAGGCTTTTCGGGCTTCCGGGAGATTATGCTCCAGTGTGCAGCTATGAGCTTCTTTCTAAGGCAGTGAAATCTGCAGAGGACAAGGGAATTTCTTACCATGTAGGCAATGTCCTTACCTCAGATATGTTCTACAATCCAGAAAAATGTGTAGAAACTGGAATGGGCTGGGGAGATATGGGAGTCCTGGCTGTGGAAATGGAAGCAGCAGCCCTGTATTCTAATGCAGCGGCAGGAGGAGCCAATGCCCTCTGCATGGTGACGATTTCTGATTCTCTCATTACTGGTGAGGCTACAACGGCAGAGGAACGGCAAAAGACTTTTACGGATATGATGGAGGTGGCTCTGTCTCTGGCTTAGGTCTTGGGAAAAGATGCTGACACTTTTCCTAGGCTGATAGTTTTGGCTCCTGAATCCTATGAAAGGAAAGTATCACGAAATTAGGCTGTGATGGGAAAAGTTCGTGGCCTGTGTGCATTTTTGTATATAGCTGAGAGAATGTCTTTGTAAGACGTACAAATGTGTTTTTGTGGCGAATATCTCTTGCAATTTTTTCAGGTTTGGTATAGGATATTGAGTTGTTACAGCATGAGGATGAGCGAGAAGCATATCTTTGTATCAGGTAAGCGATGGCGATGAGTCATTAGAATTTACCAGATGCAGCATTACATGATTGAGGAGAGATGATTATGGATCAGAAATTGAAAGTAGGTATATTAGGAGCAACAGGTATGGTGGGCCAGAGATTTATAGCCCTTTTGGAAAATCATCCCTGGTATGAGGTAACTGCAGTGGCAGCAAGTCCCCGTTCTGCAGGAAAGACCTATGAAGAAGCAGTAGGGGACAGGTGGAAGATGACTTCTCCTATGCCGGAAGCAGTGAAAAAGCTGGTAGTTATGAACGTAAATGAGGTGGAAAGAGTAGCTGCTGGAGTGGACTTTGTATTCAGCGCTGTGGATATGACAAAAGATGAGATAAAGGCCATCGAAGAAGCCTATGCGAAAACAGAGACTCCAGTTGTATCCAATAACAGCGCTCATAGATGGACTCCAGATGTTCCAATGGTAGTGCCAGAAATCAATCCAGAGCACTTTGAGGTGATTGAGTTCCAGAAAAAGCGCCTTGGCACCACTAGAGGTTTTGTTGCAGTAAAGCCTAACTGTTCCATTCAGAGCTATGCACCAGTGTTGACAGCTTGGAAGGAGTTTGAACCCTATGAGGTGGTTGCTGCTACTTATCAGGCGATTTCCGGAGCTGGAAAGACCTTTAAGGATTGGCCTGAGATGGAAGGAAATATTATCCCCTATATCGGTGGAGAGGAAGAGAAGAGCGAGCAGGAGCCTTTAAGACTTTGGGGAAAAATTGAAAACGGAGAAATCGTAAAGGCATCAGAGCCTGTGATTACATGTCAGTGTATCCGCGTTCCTGTGTTAAACGGCCATACAGCGGCTGTGTTCGTTAAATTCAGAAAAAAACCTACGAAAGAAGAATTAATTGATTGTATGGAAAAATTCAGCGGCCTTCCTCAGGAACTGGGACTGCCTAGTGCGCCAAAGCAGTTTATCCGCTATGCACAGGAAGATAATCGTCCCCAGGTTGCTTTGGATGTGGATTATGAGAGGGGCATGGGAGTGACCGTAGGCCGTTTGAGAGAAGATACGGTCTATGATTGGAAGTTTGTCGGCCTTTCCCACAATACAGTCAGGGGAGCCGCAGGAGGAGCAGTCCTCTGTGCAGAGCTTCTTACTGCTAAGGGGTATATTAAGAGTAAAGGAATCTGATATGGGCAGCTTATAGTCCATGGTGATGCTTAAAAGTCAGGAGAATAAGAGATGGGATATACAAAAAGGGTATTTGGGGTGCTGCCAGATGGAAGGCAGGTAGATAAGTATACTCTGGTAAACCGTAGTGGTTTGGAGGCTTCTTTCCTGGACCTGGGAGCTGTATGGAATGAAATGAAAGTTCCAGATAGAAACGGGGAGAAAAGGGATATTATTCTTGGATTTGACAGGCCGGAGCCTTATTTGAAGGACAATGCCTTCTTTGGGGCAATCGTAGGGCGCAATGCTAACCGGATCGGCAAGGCAGCTTTCCAGATTGAGGATAAGAGATATGCTCTTGAGGCCAATGATCATGGAAACAACCTTCACAGCGGCACAGACTTTTATCGAAATCGGATCTGGGATGTAAAAGCAGAAGAAACAGAGCTGGGTTCCTCTCTGCTGTTTTCTCTAAAAAGTCCGGATGGTGATCAGGGATATCCAGGAAATGCAGAGATTGAAGTCCGTTATACCCTTACGGATGACAATCAGATAGTCATCACATATCATATGATATGCGACAAAGATACAGTGGCAAACTTTACCAATCACTGCTATTTCAACCTTGCAGGCCAGGGAAGCGGCCCTGCAATAAAGCAGCAGGTATGGCTCCATGCAGACAGCTTTACGCCCTCTGATGAAGAGTCCATTCCTACGGGAGAGATTCTTTCAGTAGAGAATACTCCGATGGACTTTACTGTTTTTAAATCAATCGGCCAGGAGATTGATTGTGACTATATACAGCTGAAACAGGCAGGGGGATATGACCATAACTGGGCTTTAAATGACTATAACGGAGAGATCCGTCTGGTGGGAAAGGCAAAGGATGGGGACAGCGGACGTCTTCTGGAGGTCTATACAGACCTTCCGGGAATCCAGTTCTATACTGGAAACTATATTCAGGATGGTACGCCTGGAAAGGAAGGCGCTGTTTACGCAAGGCGGGAGGGTTACTGTTTTGAAACCCAGTATTTCCCCAATGCAGTCAATGAGAAACATTTCCAGTCACCAGTCTTGAAGGCAGGAGCGGAGTATCAAACGACTACGATTTACCGATTTACGACAGAATGAGGCATACAGGATGGCAATTGAAAAAGTAAAAGAATATTTAAAGCCCTTTGGAAGAGACAAGGATGTATTAGAATTTGAAGTATCCAGCGCAACGGTGGAATTGGCGGCCCATGCAGTAGGAGTGGAGCCAGCCCGAATTGCTAAGACCATGTCTTTTTGCACCAAGGAGGAGGGTGGCTGTCTCCTAGTCGTTACGGCTGGAGACAGGAAAATTGATAACAGTAAATTTAAGAGCGCTTTTGGAATGAAGGCAAAAATGCCTAAAGGAGAAGAGGTAGAGGCCCTTACAGGACATGAGATTGGCGGCGTATGTCCCTTTGCAAATCCAGAAGGAGTTTCTGTTTATCTGGATGAATCACTAAAAAGGTTTTCTACCATATTTCCTGCAGCTGGAAGCAGCAATTCAGCCATTGAGTTAAGCTGTGAAGAGCTAGAACGTCTTTCCCTTGCTGTAGGATGGGTGGATGTGTGTAAGGAAATGGGGTAGATGGAAAAGTGTCAGAATATTTTTGCGGTTTGGGAGTTAGGAAATTCTAGACTCTTATGTGTAATTACTTGTGTGTACAAGTGGTTACATTCCATGCAAAATATTCTGACACTTTTCCTAGGCTGGCAGCTTTTGAGCCTCTAAATGTGCTGAATCTTTCTCATTCATGGTAATGAGTTGATTTTGTACATGGAGGCTTACTGTGAAAATACCTTTTTCCACTAGGTGGAAAACTGAGTTCAGGTATGCCAAATGTGTTGAATCTCTATCATTGATGGCGGTGCCATGGCCTTGTACATGGAGGTTTATGAGGAAAGACTTCATACGACTGCCTGAAAGGGAAGAAAAGCCGAGAAGGAATGACAGAAGAAAGGGGAATTTATGGCAAAGGCTTTATATATAGCAGAAAAACCAAGTGTGGCTCAGGAATTTGCCAGGGTGCTGAAAATACGGGGAAAAAGAGGAGACGGCTATCTGGAATCTGAGTCTGCAATTGTTACCTGGTGTGTGGGGCATCTCATCACCATGAGCTATCCAGAGGTCTATGACCCAGCTTTAAAAAGGTGGAGCCTTTCTACCCTGCCCTTTCTACCAAAGGAATTTAAATACCAGGTGATTGAGAGTACAGCAAAGCAGTTCCAGATTGTAAGCGGCCTTTTGAACCGTGAGGATGTGGACATTATTTACATATGCACAGACTCTGGACGGGAGGGGGAATATATTTACCGTCTGGTAGACCAGATGGCTGGCGTCCAGGGAAAGGCAAGGAAAAGAGTTTGGATTGATTCCCAGACAGAAGAGGAAATCTTAAGGGGAATCAGAGAGGCAAAGGACTGGTCGGAATATAACAACCTGTCAGCCTCTGCTTATCTTAGAGCGAAAGAGGATTACCTGATGGGAATCAATTTTTCCCGCCTCCTCACCTTAAAGTATGGGCCGCCTATTTCCAGGTATATGAATACAGAGAGGACAGTGCTCTCCGTAGGCCGTGTTATGACCTGTGTCCTGGGAATGGTGGTACGGCGGGAGAGAGAGATTAGAGATTTTGTAAAAACTCCTTTTTACCGTGTTCTAGGAACCTTTGACTCAAAGGGAATGGATATTTCAGGAGAGTGGAAAAGCAAGGAAGGGTCTAAATATTCTGCCTCTCCTTTTCTCTATAAGGATAATGGGTTTAAGGAAGAGAAATATGCCAGAGAACTGATTGCAGGCCTTTCTCTCAAAGTGCCCATGGAGGCAGTCCTTTCTTCTGTGAGCAGGAAAAAGGAGACGAAGAATCCACCGCTTTTATATAATCTGGCTGAGCTCCAGAATGATTGTTCTAAGCGGTTTAAAATCAGTCCAGATGAAACCCTGCGGATTGTACAGGAGCTTTATGAAAAAAAGCTTGTTACCTATCCGAGGACGGATGCCAGGGTACTTTCTACTGCAGCGGCAAAGGTAGTCCAGACGAATATCAGCGGCTTGAAATCCTATTCTTCCTTAGGGAAGTATGCAGAATTTATTTTGGAGAAAGAGTTATATCATGGCCTGGTAAAGACTAGATATGTAAATGACAAGCAGATTACCGACCATTATGCCATTGTTCCCACAGGCCAGGGATTCTCTGCTCTAAAGAGCTTGAACCGGCTGGCCCTTCAGGTGTATGATGTGATTGCCAGGCGATTTTTAAGCATCTTTTATCCTCCTGCTATATACCAAAAATATAGCCTGGAAATGATTATGGAAGATATGGAGGGACACAAGGAGTGTTTCTGCGCCAGCTTCCGGATACTAATAGATAGGGGATATTTAGAACTTGTTTCCCCCCAGGGAAAAAAGGTCGAAAAGGAAGAAAAGGGAAAAGCAGAAGATGGAAACAGCCCAGAAACAGATTCTGTGGCAGTGGAAAGAGAAGGTGGAGCTGGAGAGGGAGAAAATGGGGAAACAGCCCAGAAAAATCTGGATAATCCGGCATTTCTTGCCATGCTGGGGACCTTACGTAAGGGAATGAAGCTTCCTGTGAAAGAGCTGTCTGTGAAAGAGGGAGAGACCTCTCCGCCAAAGCGTTATACCTCAGGTTCCATGATCCTTGCTATGGAAAATGCAGGACAATTGATTGAGGATGAGGATTTACGGGCTCAGATTAAGGGAAGCGGAATCGGCACCAGCGCCACAAGAGCAGAAATCTTAAAAAAGCTGGTAAACATCAAATATCTGGCGCTCAACGGAAAGACTCAGGTAATCACCCCTACCCTGTTGGGCGAGATTATTTTTGAAGTGGTAAATGCATCGCTTCGCCAGCTTCTCAATCCGGAGCTGACGGCAAGCTGGGAAAAGGGCCTTACCTATGTGGCAGAGGGAACCATTACTCCAGAGGAATATATGGAAAAGCTGGAGCATTTTGTCTCCATAAGGACGGCAAATGTCATGCGGCTGAATAATCAACACAGCCTGAAGGGAGCCTTTGATACAGCAGCAGCAAATTATCAAAAAGGAGAGAAAAAGCATGAAAAAAGAAGAGATGAGAATGAAAAGCCTTTATGATCTAAGCCATACCATGGCTGGTTCCTTTTTAGGAGATTATGAATTTCCATGGGAGGCACTTCCTCATATAGGAGAAATCATCCGAACCCTTGGAAAAAGCCTTTCCCCAGACGAATACAGACAGCAGGGAGAAGATATTTGGATTCATAATTCCGTAGAGCTGCCTCCAACAGCAAGCATAAAGGGGCCAGCTATTATCTGTCAGGATGCAGAGATTCGCCAATGTGCCTTTATCCGTGGAAATGCCCTGGTAGGGGAAGGAGCAGTGGTAGGAAACTCCACAGAGCTGAAAAATGTAATTCTTTTTGATAAAGTACAGGTTCCCCATTACAATTATGTGGGGGATTCTATTTTAGGCTATAAATCCCATATGGGCGCAGGCTCTATCACCTCAAATGTAAAATCCGACAAAACCCTGGTAAAGGTCCATGGAGAAGATGGAGATATGGAAACCGGCCTGAAAAAATTCGGCGCCATGATAGGAGATGAAGTAGAGGTTGGCTGCGGCTCCATCCTCAATCCTGGCACAGTAATTGGAAGAAACTCCAATATCTACCCCCTTTCAAGCGTAAGAGGCTGTGTAAAAGAGCATTCTATCTATAAAAGGCAGGGAGAGGTGGCAGAGAAAAGATAGAAGGCAAGAAAAAGGAAAAAATAAGGCTGTTCCACAACAGCCTTATTTTTGTTTAGGATTAAGGTGGCAAAACTTCTAGCTCAGGAAAATTGCCAGGCATTGGCCGCCTGCTTTACTATTTGGTACCGAAGATCCGATCGCCGGCATCTCCGAGTCCAGGGCAGATGTAGGCATCCTGGTTCAGACAGCGATCCAGACAGCCTACATAGATCTGGATATCCGGGTGGGCTTCATGAAGTTTGGAAACTCCCTCTGGAGCGGCGATAATGGACATGAACTTAATATTTTTGCCGCCCTGTGCTTTAATGAAGTTTACAGCTTCTACAGCAGAGCCGCCGGTTGCCAGCATAGGGTCAGTGACAACAATCGTGCGTTCTGAAATAGGATTGGGAAGCTTGCAGTAGTATTCATGAGGCTGATGGGTGACTTCATCACGATAAAGGCCGATATGGCCTACCTTTGCGGAAGGAACAAGGGCAAGGATTCCATTTACCATGCCCAGGCCGGCCCGGAGAATGGGGACGATTGCCAGCTTTCTCCCAGCTATCATAGGAGTCATACAAGTTTCAATCGGTGTTTCAACCTGCACCTCCTGAAGAGGGAGGTCGCGGAGAGCCTCATATCCCATCAGCATGGCAACTTCCTCTACCAAGGCACGAAATTCATAGGTACCAGTAGTCTTGCTGCGGAGACGGGAAATTTTATGCTGGATGAGAGGGTGAGTAAAAATGATTACATGATCCATATTTTGGGGCATTTCCATAAAAAGTTTTCCTTTCTTGTTTTTACTATGAAAATATCCTTTTCTGCGCAGCAGAAAACTGAATTTAGGGATGCCAAATGGGCTGGATACTTTCATTCATGGTGATACGCTGCTTGGGTACATGAAGGTTTATTTTGTATCAGGTGTGAAAACAACCACTGCATAGTCTCCAAGAGCATGGGGAACAGGGATGGACAGATAGATTTCTCCCTGCTTTTCATAGCTGAAGGACTCTGGGAAGCCTTCTCCTTTTAAAGGGAAATCAGCTCCTTTAAAAAGCTGGTTATAATCATCAATGCTCTTTGCGCTTTTAAATTCCTTTACTGCCTGTTCCTGTTCTGGGGTCAGGCCCTTGAACTGGCAGTCCTCAGACATCACATAGCCTGCCATGGTATAAGGATCTGCATAACTGGAAAGTCCTATATCAATTGCCTTGTTCAGGTCAACTGTATTAGTAAAATAAACAGCTGTGGGATGAGGGGCGCCAGAAGCTGACAGTTCCCCCTTATAAACAGCAGTCAACCTCTTGTTGCTGACAGAAATCACCTGGCAGGAAACGGATAAACTGTCCTTTGCTTCATCAAGGCCATAAGCCTGAATAAGGGATAGGGCATTTTTTTTGAGAAGATCATTAACAGCTGCTGCATTGGAAGAAGCGCTTTCCTCTATGACAGGATATTCAATCGAAACCTTCTGGTTGGTATACTTGGAGATTTCAGCTCCCCTTGCAGCAGAGGCAGTAGATTCCTCAGGATCAGAAGGCTTGGCGGCGCTGGTTTCTTTAGAAGCCTCTGTCACAGAATCAGCCATGGTTTCCGCAGCCGCAGTGGTATGAGAGCTGGAAAGATCCATATTATCGTTATTTTTTGATTTACAGCCCCATACCATACAAGCACAGCTAATGGCCGCAACAGGAAACAGAATTGATTTTTTCATAAAACACCTCTTTCTTTTGTAAATCGCTCCGTTCTTCGAGAAACCAGGATAAGGAGCAGATAAAAACAGCTTGGCTAAAGCGGAATTTTTCATCATATAAGACTTGGATATTAAAACTACCAGTCTAAGAAAAGTGCCCCTTTTCTTATTCCATCATTATATAATAAAATAATATTGAGGTCAAAAGGTATTTTGCACTTTGACGATATCTAAAGGGTGGGATGCACTATCTGCAAATTATCCGCGGAAGCGATTCAGGCATGCGAATATTTCCTGCCGCCTGGGTTTTGCAAGGCCGCAGGGAATATAGGAAGAGGAAAATGGCGCCCAGCCTTTACTCTCCAGGGTCTTTTCCAGAATATCTACGGTCTGTCTGACGGTTTTTTTCCCATCCAGCACATGCTCGATTGCATAGCGGAGAAGATAGGAAAGGGCAGCGGTCTGCTCTGAATCCACAAGCTGCTCCACATATCTTAGATCTACGGTCTCTTTATTTAAAGAAAACGCATCTCTTCCCATAGTTTTTACCTTCATAGAATCATGTCTGGAGCTATGGGAAGCCTCATTCTGTCCTCCTCGTCCGCGAAAACCTCTGTCTCGCCCTGAAGAAGGCGGATTAGAGGAATGTCTGCCAAACGAGCCAGTAAGGCTCCGGTTAAAATCAGGGCTTACAAAGGTATCGCCCTCTGTACGGGGAGCAGGCCGTTGTTCACACATGGATTTTACTTGAGCCGTAATATCAATGGGATGATAGGAGTCCATCTGCAGGATGGTGTCAGCAATATAGAAAAAGGCCCCGGAGCTTCCGGCTACAAGGATAGTAGAAATCCCCATTTCCCTGTAAAGTCCCTTTGCCCGTTCTAAAAAGGGAGTGATTGGCTCTTTATCCCGGCTGATTACCTGCTGCATAAAGTCATCCCTTACCATAAAGTTAGTTGCTGAGGTATCTTCATCGATTAAAAATAATCTGGCGCCAGCCTCGATGCCTTCTATAATATTGGCAGCCTGTGAGGTGCTGCCGCTGGCATCCAGGGTGGAAAAGCATTTCGTGTCTTTTCGATTGGGAAGGTCATTGATAAACATGGAAATATCCACATTTTTGATACACCTTCCGTCCTCTGCCCGAAGCTTTAGGGCTGTCCTGTCCGTGATAACATACTCTCGTCCATCTCCAGCAATATGGTTGTAAACTCCAGTCTGTAAGGCTTCCAGCAAAGTGGATTTTCCATGGTAGCCTCCTCCTACAATCAGAGTGATCCCTTTTTGGATTCCCATACCCCGGACAGTTCCTTTATGGGGCAGATTTAGAGTGATTTCCATAGAAGAAGGGGAAGTAAAGGGAATGGAATGGTCCATGGGCAGTTCTGACACACCGCTTTTTCTGGGGAGGACAGATCCATTGGCAATAAAAGCAATAAGCCCCTGTTCCTCTAAAAGGGAACGGATATAATCCTGGTCCTCTGCAAGGAAAATAACCTGCTCCACTTCCTGGCTGTCAAGACGTTTGTAGAAAAAGGAATCGCCCACAGACCGGGGAAGAAAATCAAAAAGGATTTTTTCCAGTTCACCAGCATTGATGGTACGTCCAAAGGCAGGGAAGCCCACATGGAAACGAGCTGTAATCCCTTTTTCTGTGATTTCGCAGGCGCTGCGGGAAAGGACTTCCTGTCCGCAGCGGCTGACAGACAAAAGACCGCTTTTGCCAGAGCCCTTAGCCTTGAAATTAAAATCCTGGAATCTGGCATAAAGCCGTCTTGTAAGATAGTCCTCTAAGGCTATGCGGCAGCAAGGCCGTTTGTAATACTCTGCTGGAAAGCCAGCTAGCTGGTGTGGAATATCCACTCGCAGAGAAGACGGAGAAGCAAAAGGGTCTCCCTGGACATGATCGATGGAAAGGATATAACCGTCAAATTGATATCCGCCGGCCAGAGATTTGTAGGCCGGATAGCTTTTATGGTCAATTGCACGAAGCATATTAAGCAGTTCCTGTGACTGTTTCATAAAATAAACCTCCTGAAAAAGTGTAAGTGGCTGCAGTTTCTTAAGAATAGCAGTCAGACTTCTTTGATTTTATCATGTTTTAAGAAAAAAGCAAATAAATAGTAAAAAACAAACACTTGTTCTTTTGAAAAAACTATGATATACTAAGAAAGAGTTGAACGCGAAAGCGTGAAACGCTGTGCTGCTCGAATGCATTAAAAAGGAATTTAACAATTCCATAATTTTTTTCCACAGGGTTCAGGTATGAAATACCAGTCAGGAAGAGTATCAAATCCCTTGACACTTTTTTCTGTCTACGCCTTTTTTGACGTCCAGAACCTATGGAATAAAAAGGCAGCAGAACATATGGAAACAGGAGAATAGATAGAAATGAAGGACAAGGCCAAATACTATCTAGCTGTGCTGCTTCTAGCAGCAGCGGCAGCATTCGGCAGTGTAGAAAGCGGACTGCTTTCCCGAATATTGGAAGAGGCAGCATATATTATTGCAGATATGGACGATACCCAGCAGGAGGGAAGAACGTCTTCTGGCGATTCACATCTGCTTAGGGTTACCTTTATCGATGCAGGACAGGGAGATGCCGCCCTGCTCCAGTGCGATGGACACAATATGCTGATTGATGCAGGGAAAAACGACCATGGTACAGAGCTGCAGAAGTTCCTTATGGACAGAGGAATAGAAACGTTTGACTATCTGGTGGGTACCCATCCAGACGAAGACCATATCGGAGGCTTGGACGTTATGATTAACAAGTTTCCTACAGAGCATGTGTTGATGCCAAAGCGGGAGGCAGATACCAGAACGTATGATGATGTGATACAAGCTATGAAATACTATTCGATTCCTTTGGAGCATCCAGATGCAGGGGACCAGTTTTATCTGGGAGATGCGGAGGTTACTGTGATAGGTCCAGTACAAGAAACCTATAGCGACAGTAATAATTGTTCCATTGTCCTGATGGTGCGCCACGGAAACTGTCGGTTCCTTTTTACAGGCGATGCAGAAGAAGAGGCAGAGGCAGATATGTTGGAAAAGGGCATACAGTTGAAGGCAGACGTTCTGAAGGCAGGTCACCATGGCAGCAAAAGCTCTAGCAGCCAGGAATTTCTAGACGCTGTTTCCCCAAAGGTCGCAGTGATCAGCTGCGGAGTAGATAATCGCTATGGGCATCCTCACGAGGAAACCTTAGATAAGTTTCAGGCTATGGGAGTGGAAGTCTACCGGACAGATTCTGATGGGACGATTGTAGCAGAAAGCGATGGAAATCATATCACGTTTCATGTTACAGGAAAAAATGTGCAGCAATAGTGTGAGGTCTGCTCGATTTCCTAATAATAAGTTCAGGTGTAAAAATATGCGGATACTTTTTTCCAGCAGTGTTTTTGACACTGGAATCATGATAGGAAAGCGCATAGAGTCTTTCTATTAGGTGTGTAAGTTATGGAACATGAATATATTATGCCTATTGAGCATACATAAAAAGCTGGCAGGAGCATATATTATTTTGCCGGCATAAAAAAGGAGTAAAGAATACCATATGGAGATGATAAATTATGACACAACTTGAATTAGCAGCGAAAATCGGAAATGATTTTCTGAATATTGTACGAGTATATTGTAAAGGGCAGATGACCCTGGATGAAATGAGAGAAATACTGGGTAATGACAGAACAGAGGAAGTAAAAAAATACATAAGAAGCGGAGCATCCCTGCTATAGGAAGACTGGCAGCAACACTTCCTTTACGGGACCTCTGGAGGCTTACGACCGGAAACGGAAAGGTGCGCCAATAGTCAATATTACCACAAGCGGGTTTAACTATACCCTGAGAGCCCAGCACGCTAAAATAACAGCGCTGGACTCAGGGGAGTCTTTAGGCGTTTCAGGAAATGAGAAAAATAACGCCCAGATAAATAATTCTATAAAGAAATCATACCACTAAGAATGGTTCAAAAAACAGCAGTTCCAACCGGCAGAATCCTCCATGCGATGGCAGAGACTGTAATTTCTGTATCGGCCTGGGAGAATGCGAGGAATGTTTCGGAAGCGGCAGCCGCTGCAAAGGAGCCGGGAATAAAAAACGCACACGTTGCAGCAGTACTGGAAACCTGTAGATATTGCTGCGGCGATGGGATCCTTTGCGGCGGTTCTTACCGCTTCCCTGTCTTCCTGTAATGGGATGGCGTTGTTCCAGTCAGATCCTTAAATGCCCGATTAAAATGTGCCGTATCCTTATAGCCTACCAGCAGAGCAATCTGGTTGATTTTAAGAGAAGGGTCTGACAGGAGTTCTCTAGCCTTTTCAATACGGGTATTTCTTAAATAATCCCGGAATGTAACCCCTGTACGAAGCTTGAAAAGGCGGCTGAAATAGTTTGGATGGAGATGGAACTGTTCTGCAACATCTTCCAGCATCAGCTCCGAAGAATAATGACCTTGAATATATTGAATTGCCTGAAGGATACTCTGATTTTCATGTTCCCTGCAGATATTTTCCAGCTCTTCCATATATTTAAGGACGATCTGCAGAAAGTGGGTTTGAAGCTGGGATAAAGTCGGCATGTTTTTGACACAGCTTAGAATATCAAAATCTGTCAGTTTGTATTTGGAAATAATCCGAATCATGCTGGAATGATGGTGCATGATATTATATACAAATTGGCTTAGAATATCCCGAAGCTCCTTACTGGAAATCAGTTCCGGATGGGCATGGCGGAAAAACTGATTCAGAGTCTCCCTGGTTTTTGCAAAGTCCAGATTAATGATATGAAATTGTGTTTTATCCAGATAGCTTTTTAAAGTATCATAGGTGATAAAAGGGTTATTTACAGTAGGAATATCATAAAAATCTGGCTGAAAGAGAGAAGGAGTTGACAGAGAAGCCAGAAAATCTTCCGAACAGAGGGCTGTGAGCTGAATCGGCCAGGGAAGAGGTTCTTCCCCTGTTAATTCTTCAAGGGCTTTGGAAAGCAGAGAGAAATTAACAGGCTTCAAAAGATAGTCACAGGCTCCTGTTTTCAATGCTGTACGGATGAGAGGATAGTCATCATAGCCGCTTAAAACGAGAATCCTGCATCCATATTGGGCACTTTTCAAAAGCTGGATTAACTGGAGGCCGTCCAAAAGGGGCATTTTAATATCGGATAAAAGAATGTGGATAGGTGTTTCCCTCATGATTTCAAGAGCCATTGCCCCATTTTCTGCCTGGAATATGGTAAAAATATCCGGAAAATGAGAAGAAACAAATTGGGATAATCCTTCCAGAATGGCGGAATCGTCATCAGCAATCAGTAAATTCAGCATAAAAAGCACTCCTTTGTCATAAGTTTGCAGGAATACAGACAGTAATGATAGTTCCACTGCCGTAAATGCTTGCAATATCTAACCCGTATGGCTTTCCATAATAGAGGGAAAGTCTGCGGCTGATATTTTTTAAGCCGATAGAGGAGGAAGATAGAGAAAAATCATTCAAATCTTTTTTGAGCAATTCTAATTCATCAGGAGAAATACCGGAGCCATTGTCTGATATGGTAAAATAAAGGCGGTTTTCTTCTATATATCCAAGGATATCAATGTCAATACAGGTTTTGGTTTTCATACCATGGACAATCGCATTTTCCACAAGAGGCTGGAACAAAAGCTTGATTGTTTTATATGGAAGAAGGTATTCTGGAATGCAGAGACTGATATTCACATGATGTTCATAGTGATAGGACATCAGGGTAATATATTCTTCCAGACGCTGTGTTTCTTCCTTTAGAGTGACTTCAATCCCTGTATTGCGCAGACCATATTGAAGATTGTGGGCCAAAAGCTCTGCCATCTCAGAAACCTTATAGTCCTTGTTGATATAGGCACGCATCCGCATACATTCCAGTGTATTATAAAGATAATGAGGGTTAATCTGGGTTCTTAAAAGCTGCAATTCTAAATCTCTTTCATAAATATCCTTCCGCAGAATTTTATTAATCAAATAATCAATACGCTGGCTCATTTTATTAAATGAGGCAGAAAGCATATGGAGCTCAGGAGAAAGGCCTTGGTCCGGAACTACAGGAAAACAATCCAGTTCCAGCTCATTGCAGGCATCTGCCAGCTGCGTAATGGGACGGTTGATGCTTTGCAGGACATGGTAAAAAAAGAGTACAATGAGCATTAAAAGCCCGCATAAAATTAAAAAAAAGACAATAGGGATTCCTGAAAAGGAAGCCATAATGCTGCGCAGAGGCGTTTTGATGATGACCTGACAAGCTTCTCCTTCTGAATGTTGATAGAGCTGGAAACCAGAGTCCTCTCTTATGATTAAAAAAGATTTTTCTGAGTCCTTCAGTCTATTCAGGACAAAGGGGGTTATGGACAAATTTCCAGCGATTGGCTGTTCATTTTCTAAAATAGCATACTGCTGGCTGGAAAAGGGCCTTACACTAGAAAAATATTCATCCAGATCGGAGATATGGATGCTTAGTACAATGATACCCACAGGCCGGTATCGTTCCACATTGATAATGGCCCTAGAAATATAATAGCAGGAGGGGGAATGATCCCCTTTTACCGTTTCCTGGATGGAGTCTACAGGAAATAGACAGGCACGTCCAAGATTTTTCAGAGAGGTCTGGAACCAAAAGCTGTCAGGCTGAGCCTTTGTAAAAAAATAATTCAAATTGTCAGATTCGCAGTAAATCCCATTTCCCTTTAAGTTATAGATATGAATTCCCTGGAGGTACTTATTGTTATTTAGATGAGAAATAATATTATCAGAAATTAATTGCGTTTCCGTAAAATTGGACAAAAAGGTATCATGGGACAATGAGGAATAAATAACATTTTTATAAGCTCCAGGAATTTGAGTAACAGGAAATGCTGATAGATCAGCAATTGTTTTTGTCCTCATAGTAAAGTCCTGGAGAAGGTGGGCGCTTATGGTATGATTCTGAAGAAGATACTTTTGGCACTTATCCTGAACCATATTGATTGCCGAGTATAGGAAAAAGGTCAGGATAATTAAACATTGGAGAGAAGTAAGCAATAATATTTTTTTGCTGATGGGTAATTTTGCCATTATATACTCCTGTTATGTAGATTTTTGTGAATATATATCAAATTATAATCGATAAATAGGAGAAAAACAATTTTCTACTCTGAAAATAACTGGCAATTCGAGGAAGAATCTTTGAAAATGGCAAAATTAGTTTTTTTAAGATATTTTTTAAGAAAAAATTTTTATTATAATAAATCCATCAAGATTACTCTCTGTGGATAAGAAGGCATATGACTTTGCTCCACAGGAGGGAATGATAAATTCAGATTCCGTTTAGAGGAGGAAAAGGTATGAAGAGAAAGATTTTGTTGTTTACAGCCGCAGCTATATGTACGGCAGCTTTGACGGCCTGCCAAAGCAATGGGGCAGCAACAGCGCCAGAGGGAAAAGAAAAGGGTGAGGAAAGCAAACAGACAGAACTGAATATGTTTTTCCTGAAGCCAGAGAACATTGATGTGCTGGAAGAGATTGCCAAAGATTTTATGGACGAGCATCCGGATGTAAAAATTACCATGCAGCATGGAACAAAAGAGCAGCTGCTTTCCAGGATTGCGACAAATGACATTCCTGATGTATTGCAGACATGGCCTTCCCAGACTCTATTTCAGAACATGATGGCAGAAGGTCTTCTGATGGATCTGTCAGATCAGGAATGTGTAAAAAGGATGCTGGATACGATCAGAACTTCTACAAAGCATAAAGACGGAAAGGACTATGCAGTGTCTGTAACGATTAATTCTGGAGCCATGTTCTATAATCAGGGAATGTTTGAAGAATTGGAAATCGAAGAGCCAAAAACATTGGATGATCTATGGACAGCATGTGACAAGATGAAGGAAGCAGGAATTACTCCTTTTGCATGTCCGGATAAGGATGTATCGGCTTTGGGGAATGTGTTTGACCGGTTTATTGGTTCTAATATTGACCATGAATTTTACAAAATCAGTGAAAAGGTAGCCGCAGGAGAAGACTCTTATAAAAACCACCCAGAATTAAAACAATATCTGGAAGTATATCTGAAAATCAGAGAAAACACAGATGGAAATTCCCTGGGAACGTCTCCAGATGATATGAAAAATGCCTTTGCCAATGGAAAAGTAGGAATCATATTAGGAGGGACCTATGATTTATCACTGATACAGAGCCTGAATCCAGAATTAAAGGTAGGATGGATGTATTTTCCGGAAATCATTGAAGGAGTAGAAGCATGGCCCTGTGGTTCTGTGGATACAGCAGTATCTGTCTCTGCTGCTACGAAATATCCAGAGGCAGCATTGGAATTTGTAGAATATTTCGTGTCCCCTGAAGTAGCACAGAAATATGCAGATGCAGATAAGAATCCTAATCTGATAAAAGGGGTGAAAGTAGATGTACCCCAGTTTGAAACATTGACGAAGGATATTGAAGATGGAAAATTTGCTAGTATGTCTGCCAATGAATGGCCGCCTTCTTTACGAAATGAAGTGGCAATCCATGTTCAGCAAATGATTATGGATAAAGATATCGAGGCATTTTTAGGGGCCTTTGATGAGGTGACAAAGGAATGCTATGAGAACCAGTAACAGTTCTTAGCTGATTCACTACAGAGGCTGCTGCAAAAATGTAGTTTCCCTACAGAAGCAAACTATTTTGCAGCAGCCTTTGCTTGGAAAAAGGAGTAATGATGAAAGGACAAAAAAGATTTCGAGGAAAGGAGCTGACATGTGCTGCATTTGTAGCTCCCAGTCTGTTGTTTTATAGCTTTTTTTCCATTCTTCCGATTCTGCTGGGGATTTATTACAGCTTTACCAACTGGAACGGAATTGCAAGAAAATATCATTTTATAGGCTTTAAGAATTATACAAAAATGTTTTCAGATGACAGGTTTTTGAGAGCTGTCCGTTTTAATGTGAAATATACGCTCATGTTGATTCTATGCATTGTTTTTCTCAGTGTTGTGATGGGAATCCTGTTGAACCGGAATATTCCAGGAAAAGCATTTTTCCGGGCGGCTTATTTTTTTCCGGCAGTCATCAGCTTGATTACATCTGGCCTGATCTTCAATCAGATTTATGGGTATGTCCTTCCTGAGCTGGGACAATTGACAAATATCCATCTGCTAAGCAAAAATATTCTCGCTTCTCCAAAGACAGCAATCTATGGGATTTTATTTACTCATGTATGGCAAGGCACTGCTATTCCTACTGTGCTTGTAATGGCCGGTCTTCAGACCGTTCCTTCTGAGCTGAAGGAAGCGGCTATGCTGGATGGGGCAGGGCCTTTTCAAATATTCCGATATATTACAGTTCCCTTTTTGCTCCCGGTTATCAGCATGATTTTAGTATTAGTCCTAAAGGACGGGCTAATGGTATATGACTATATTCTGGCATTAACCACAGGAGGTCCGGCCGGGGCGACAGAGAGCCTTACCATGCTTCTGTTCCGACAGGGCTTTGAGGAGATGAAGTTCAGCTATGCGATTGCTCAGGCGATTGTGGCAGCACTGGTGATTATATTCATATCTGTTTTGCAGATCAGCCTGACTAACAAAAGGAAGGTATATCGATGAGGGAAAAGAAAAGAACTAATATTATAATTGCAGTATTTTTGGCGGCTTCACTGTTTAATGTGCTTTTTCCTTTTTATTTAACAGTAATCACAGCATTAAAAACCAATTCTGAGATTGCTAGAAGTTTTTTTGCATTGCCTGAAACCCTTAATCTGGATAATTTCAGGACAGTGATTGGAAAGGGAAATTATTTCAGTTCTCTGTGCAATTCCTTTTTTGTGACAATCACATGCCTTGTTATAATGTCCTTTTTTCTTCCCATGGCAGCATATCCGATTGCGAGAAACATGGAGAAGAAAAGAATATATAAGTTCCTGTTTTACTTCATGGCTGCTGGTATCTTTATTCCCTTTCAGGTCAGGATGATGCCGATGGTAAAGCTTATGAATACAATGGGACTTATGAATCCCATAGGGCTGGTTTGCCTGTATGTGGCTGGTTCTACCTGTGAAGGAATCTTTCTTTATGCAGGGTATTTTGGATCAATTCCAACAGATCTGGAAGAAGCTGCCTATATTGATGGAGCCAATACAGTACAGATTTTTTTTAAGATTATAAAGCCTTTGCTAAGACCTATGACAGCTACGATTTTAATCAAAAACGGTTTATGGATGTGGAATGATTATCTCATGCCCAGCCTGGTGCTTACAAAGCCGGAATACTACACGCTGCCCCTGTTTCAATATATCTTTAAAGGAGAAAATATGACAGATTATTCCCTCGTATTTGCTACCTTTCTTTTAGGAATGCTTCCAATCATGATTTTGTATCTGTTTATGCAGAAAAGAATTATTGGAGGAATGATGTCAGGGGCAGTAAAGGGTTAGGATGAGAGAAGGAGAGAGAAAGGAAGGAAAAATTATGATAAGCAAGACAGAGATTTTATCTACCAGGGCAAAGGTGAAAAGAGGCTCCTATGCTCTAGTTCCTCCTGTAGGGCCGGTAACGAATCTCATACCGGAAATGAAGGAATGCAGTACATATATATTAGCGGCAAAGGAGCTGGGAGCTGGTTTTATCCAATATCTGGTACATGCCAGGCCGGGCTGTGGAACAAATCAGAACTTTGCAGGGGAAGAGGGAGTAGAAGCTTTTTTGTTTGTGCTGGAAGGTAATTGCAGGATAAAATGCGGCGGCAGGACATATAGAGGAACACCCCATTCTTTTTTGTCTACGCCCCCAGGTATGGGGCTGGAATTTATCAATGAAGGGGAGGAAACGCTGAAGCTTTTGATCCAGACTAGAAAATACAGCTTCTTAAGCGGAGTGCCTGTACCTGAGATTTTGTTTGGAAACGCAGATGAGATTCAAGCAGTAAAATGTGACGGAAAAGAAGATAATGTGATTAAAGAGCTTATCCCCTCAGATCTATCCTATGATATCCAGATGAGCATTATAACTTTCTATCCAGGGGCCTGCCATTCCTTTTTAGAGTGCCATTTTCAGGAACACGGGCTATACTGCCTGGAAGGGGCAGCCAGCTATATGCTTAGCGATAAATGGACGTTAATTAAAAAGGATGATTTTTTATGGGTAGGTGCTTTTGTTCCTCATGGCTGTTATTGTGCTGGAAACCAGGCCTTTTCCTATTTATATTCCAAAGTCGTAAACAGGACTCCTGCTTTATGACCGTCTACATGTAAAAGAGGAGGAATACAATATGGCTTACATTTCCCTGAAAAATATTTGTAAGGTATATTCTAACGGATTTCAGGCTGTAAAAGATTTTAATATGGAAATTGAGGATCAGGAATTCATTATTTTTGTAGGACCGTCAGGCTGTGGAAAATCCACAACACTTAGGATGATAGCTGGTTTGGAGGATATTTCTTCCGGAGAATTGAAAATAGGGGGAAAGATTGTTAATCATGTAGAACCCAAAGATAGGGACATTGCCATGGTGTTTCAGAACTATGCCCTTTATCCTCATATGACAGTTTATGATAATATTGCCTTTGGATTAAAGTTGAGAAAGGTTCCTAAAAAGGAAATTGATGAGCTGGTTCATGAAACTGCAAAAATTTTAGGGTTAGAGGAGCTTTTGAACAGAAAGCCAAAGGCCTTGTCAGGAGGGCAAAGGCAGAGAGTTGCCATGGGAAGGGCAATGGTAAGAAAGCCGAAGGTATTTCTTATGGATGAGCCCCTGTCTAATTTGGATGCAAAATTGAGAGTTCAGATGAGGACAGAGATATCAAAACTTCATAAAAGGCTGGGAGCTGCCATTATTTATGTAACTCATGACCAGACAGAGGCTATGACCCTTGGAACCAGGATTGTAGTGATGAAAGATGGCGTGATACAGCAGATTGATACGCCGCAAAAGCTGTATCATTCGCCGGCAAACCAGTTTGTTGCTGGATTTATCGGATCGCCGCAGATGAATTTTATTGATTCTTTGTGCATGGAGGAAGATAACGAAATCTATGTATTGATAGGAGAAAATAAAATATGGATTCCAGGAGAACGAGGTGAAAGGTTGAAAAGAAACGGCTGTGTTGGCGGCCAGGTTGTATTAGGGGTCCGTCCGGAGTATCTAGAGCATGTGATGGGGGAAAAGACAGACAGAAAGGATAAAGCCGTATTTGAGGCTGAAATCAATCTGTATGAACTTTTAGGAGCAGAAGCAATGCTTCATTTTGACGTGGAGGGGACCGAGATGATAGCAAAGGTTGCTTCCCAAGCTGAAATCAAGGAAGGGGCCAGGATTTGGATAGGGATTGATGGGGAAAAAATACATATATTTCATAAAGAAACAGGAGAAACCATTCTTTAATATTAGTTAATTGGCGCAATTAAAACCTCCACGTTCGCTTTTCGGCATGTCTCCAGAAAGCTTTCCGGAATACCAGAGTCAGTAATCAGTGTTTGGATTTCAGAAATATGTCCCATTTGAAGAAAGGAGGGAGCTCCCAGCTTACTGCTGTCAACCATAATCACAACATGTTTGGTCCGCTCTATGACCTTTCGCTTTAAAGAGAATTCAATCGTGCTTGTGGTGGAAAGAGTTCCATCCTCTGAAATGCCATGAAGCCCTAGGCCCATAAATGCAAAATCAAAATACATGGAATCCAGAGTATTTTCTGCAAACATTCCAGCGCAGGAATTGGTGTTTTTTTGAAGCTCTCCGCCCAAGCAGATTACATGAATGTTAGTTCTAGTGTTTAATTCCAAGGCAGTAGAAAGAGTATCCGTTACTACAACTAGATTCTGCGCATTGGTAATGAGACGAGCTAGGCAGTAAACGGTAGTGCTGGAATCAAAAAAAATCCTGGAACCGTCAGGAATCAGAGGAAGAGCCATTGCAGCAATGGCTTCTTTTTCGCGTAAATGAGAATGAATCCTTACATTATAGGGACGTTCACTGAGCATATTATCAGGAGGAGCAATTGCTCCTCCATGGGAACGAATCGCACGATGGTTTTTTTCCAACTCATTTAAATCCCTTCGTATTGTCATTTCGGTCACATGGAAAATCCGACAGAGATTATTTACCTCTACTTTTCCATATTGATTTAGCATATCTTGAATTTGAGATAATCTTTCGCTTTTTAACATGATACCACCTCTGATGTTTGAAAAGAACATTCTATCGTTTATTCTATCAAAAAATGAGAAAGAAGTAAAGGAGATTTTTACGAATAACAGACTTTTTTATATCATAGGCTTAAGGTGTCAAAACCCCTGGCACTTTTCCTGGTCTGGTGATTTTGACGCTTGAATTAGAATAAAAGTTCTAAGATTCATAGAAACAACCACTTATGGGCGTTTTACATATCATTAAGGTAAGAAAATATTGACAGAAAGCGGATTTAATGATAAAGTATTGTTTATAACAAACATAATAAGTTTGAATTATTAAACAGAATGAACGGAATAGACAAAGCGCTGCTAAAGCAGAAAAAGTGGTAGATTTGGCTTGATAGAAGGAGGGGTTATATGAAAAAAATTTCTGTGACAGAGCTTACACCAATAAGCTTTGCGCCCTACGGACGGGTCGTAGAGAATTATGACGGAGCAATTACAAAGCAGGGAGAGCATTGGATCTGCTATTCCCCGGTAGATTTTATCCTTCCAGATGCTCCAATGGGGTTTGGCATTGTTTACAGTGATGAAGTGCCGGAAAAAATTACAGCAATGGAGCGGCATGTAAGCAGGGAAGAGGTTTTATGGGCAACAAATGAGGATTTGATTATGCTGGTGGATTTACCTATTTACTTAGGAGCAGGAGATGCAAGGCCAAATCCAGAAACGACAAAGGCATTTCTAATCAAGGCCGGACAGGTGGTGGTGATTAACAGAGGCACTTGGCATTCCCCGGCATTTGCTGTATCAGGGAAAGCAAAGTATTACTTTATGGTAGAATTTAAAAAGGATCTGATTGATCAGGATCACGATCCATGGATTCCATTTGAAAATGATGAATCCATTATGGTAAGCGGAGAATAAGGTGAAGTTATGTTTGATATTATAGGAATCGGAGAGTCTGATGTAGATCTTTTCCTGAGAGTGAAACAGATGCCAGGCAGAGGAGAAAAGGTAAGAGGGGAAGAAATCGGCCGTCTGCCAGGAGGGATCATTGGTAATTTTTGTTCCCAGGCCTCAAAAACAGGAGTTTCCGTAGGAATCGTCTCTGTGGTAGGAGATGACGAAAACGGAAGATTTATTCTGGATGATTATGAGGAGCGTGGAATTGATATTGCTGGAATCTATGTAGATAAAGAGGAAAAGACCTTTTACTGCGTTGTGTTTTTGGATGACAGTGGGGAAAAATATCTCACAGCTGTAGTGACACCTTTGGTGAGCCCATCTCCAGACAGAATTGATTACGGCTATGTAAAGCAGGCAAAGTATGTCCATATGTGTTCTATGGATTATGAGCTGGTTTCAGCTGTAGTTCGGGAACTGGAGGGAAGCGGAGTGAAAATTTCCCTGGATTATGAGTCCCATGCACAGAATGCCGGATGGGATCATTGGAAACCAGTCTTTGAAAAGGTTTCTGTACTTTTTACTAATGAAGAAGGAATGGCAGGGCTTTTTCCAGAATGTTCTCTGGAGGAGGGGAGTTTTCGTCTTTTGTCTCTGGGAATTGAAACCTTGGTGGTAACATGTGCCCACAGGGGAGGATATGTATTTTCCGGAAATATAAAACATCACTATAGGGCCTTTGCTGCAAAAAGGATTATAGATACCACAGGAGCTGGAGACAGCTTTAATGCAGCGTTCCTTTCTGCTAGGATAAAGGGAATGGACGTTCGAGAAGCTGCAGATTATGCGGCGGCGGCAGCCTCTTTTGTCATACAAAAGGAAGGGGCGAGAACTGGCCAGCAGGATGATAAAGCAATCCGCAGCTTCCTGGAATCAGGGCCAGAAAGAATTGAGTGAGGAATTGTCAATGGATAAAGTAAGAGGGTTATTGCCTGCAAAAGGACAGGCGATGTTTGATGATATTGTATTTCAGAGGGTTTTAGGGGCATCCAGCCATATCCGGATGATAGGAGATATGTTCCTCATGCTTGCAGAGAAGGCAAGAGAGGAAGAGATGGAGCCAAAACAGCTAAGGGAGGAGCTGAAAGCAGTAGGAGATTTTTTCCGGCGTACCAGGGGAGAGGCCAGTCAGGCAGTGAGCAATGGGATTGGTATTATGCTCCTTAAAATGGGTCTTTCGGAATGGGATGAGTTGGGATTGGAGGAAGTTACTAAAAGAACGTGTACAGCAGTGGAATATTATGCTAAACAGTCAGAAAAGGATATTTCTGCTGTGATCCAATATGCAGTAGGCATAGCCGGATATATGAAAAGGATTATGGTATTTGATTATTCCAGTACAGTAAACAGCTTTTTAAAAGAACTTGGAAGGGAAGCTGAAGGGATAGAGGTCTACATACCGGAAAGCAGAAGCATTAATGGGGGATATGCATTTGTACCTGCTGCATTGGAAGCGGGAATGACAATACATTTTATCCCTGATGCAGCGATCATGTATTTCCTGAAAACGTGTGATGGGGCATTTTTTGGTGCTGAAACCTTGTATGCAGATGGTACAGTTTATAACACGACAGGCTCTGATATAGTAGGCCTGGTATGCAGGACATTCAATATCCCTCTATATGTGTTGACGCCGATGATTAAGCTGGATCTGCGTCCAATCCGTGGTTTTCAAAGAGAGCTTGTGGTCAATGATCTTCAGGAAAGGTTTGCAGAAATAGGCTTTAAAAAGGATGAGATGGAGCAAGTCGACTTTAGGTGTCCAGAGCTTCTCCCCATAGAAGGAAAGTATATTGACGGAATCATCACAGAGCTGGGAATCATCCCAGCAGGAGCTTTATACCAGACAGCTATAGAATATGGAAGAAAACTTATGTTGGGAGAAGGAGAGCAATGAAAAAAGGAATGGAGAAAAAAAATTTCCCCATTGTACTGTCTATGATACAGCCAGAGCCTCTTCCGGGAAGCTATCGTCATAGGGGAATGAAACTTCAGGAAATTACTGACAGAGCATTAAAAGAGGCAGAAATGGTGATGAAGCATGGATTTGATGGTTTTATCCTTCAAAATATGAATGATATGCCGATCAAACAGATAGCACCGCCAGAGGCAGTCGCCTATATGACAGCAATTGGAGCCAGGCTGAAAGAAGAATTTCCTCAGGCAGTGATGGGAATCTTGATGAACTGGGACGGAGTGGCAGCATTAGCAGTGGCAGATGCAGTAGAGGCGGATTTTGTCCGGGTGGAGCATCTCTTTACTGGAGTAGAGGTTACTAGCGCAGGCCTTTTGGAGGCACAATGCTGCGAGATAGCAGCTTTGCGGAAAAAAATCGGAAGCCAGGTTCCTATTTATGCGGATGTATATGAAGTCCACGGCGTGCCTTTAGGAGCTAAGCCTATTGAGGATGCGGCCTGGGAAAGCGTCAATGAAGCGTTTGCAGACGGTCTGTTTATGTCTGGGAAGACGCCAGAGGAAAGCATAGAGATGATTGAAAGAGCCAGGAAAAGAGTGGATGTGCCTGTTTTTCTGGGAGGAGGAGCAACAGGAGATAATGTATGTCAGCTTCTCAGGTATTATGACGGGGTCAGTGTGGCAACCTGGGTAAAAAACGGAGATATGAAAAATCCCATTGATCCGGAAAAGGCAAGGATCTTCATGAGCGGGGTGGAAAAGGCACGAGAACTGAGAAAAGGATGATAGATATCTTTAGTCCGATAGAATGAGGTGTTAAAAGAGTTACAGATAGAAACGTGTCAGGTGTCAGAGCTTTTGAAGCCTTTGCTGAGAAAAGAAAAATGCGGAACAGATTTCTGTTCCGCATTTTTAAATGCCGGCCGCGGGACTTGAACCCGCACGATGTTGCCATCAATGGATTTTGAGTCCACCTCGTCTGCCATTCCGACAGGCCGGCCTGTCTTGAATCTCTTTAAGTGTTCGACCTAAACTATCTTAGCAAATAAACAGAAAAATTGCAACTACTTTTTCAAAAAAAAGAAAAAAAACGGAAAAAGAAGCTATCCTTTTCCCTGTCTTGCTTTTCAAGCATAAACGTGTTATTCTTGACAGAGGTAAATGGAAGGGAAAATTGAAAAAGGGAACGCAAAAAAAAGAAAAAGGAAACACAAAAAGGGTACCTGGAGAGTCCAGGACTAGAGAGCAGTTTCTCTGGAGAGGAGAGGGAGACAATGACATGTCAGGAAGCAGAGAGAATGGTTATTCCTTATATTGAACATAATCTAAATGATGAAAAACTGGAAGAATTTTTGCTTCATATCGATGCCTGCCCCGACTGCCGGGAGGAGCTGGAAATCTATTTTACCGTATTTTATGGTCTGAAGCAGTTAGACAGTGAAATCGGAACCTATAATATTAAAGAAGCCTTAAAGGAAGCGCTGGAGGCTTCCAGGGAACGGGTAAAAAAGGTTCATGTCCTGACCGTTTTGAGATATGTTCTGAATACACTAAGTGTTCTTGGAACCTTGGTGGCTTTTCTGGTGCAGCTGCGGCTTTGGTATCAGAACGGGATATTTTGAAGCATTCCCAGAACAGGAACCTTATTTCCGGTATATCCGGGCTGGGAGAGAAAGGTGAAAGAAAAAATTTTCACCCATACCTGTTTGTGCCCGGTAAAGCAGGGCATGCAATGCTGTGAAACATGCACAGACTGGAGGAAATAATGGAAAAGTTAGTTTTAATTGATGGACACAGTATTTTAAACCGGGCTTTTTATGGAGTTCCGGATTTGACCAATTCTGAGGGAATCCATACCAATGCAGTGTATGGATTTTTAAATATCATGTTTAAAATCCTGGATGAGGAAAAGGCAGATCATCTGGCAGTGGCCTTTGATTTAAGGGAGCCTACCTTTCGCCACAACATGTATCCAGAGTATAAGGGGACGAGAAAGCCTATGCCGGAAGAGCTGAGGGAACAGGTACCTCTAATTAAGGAAGTGCTAGCTTCCATGGAGGTTCCTATCCTTACCCTGCCAGGGTATGAGGCAGATGATATCCTAGGAACTATAGCTAAGAGGATGCAAAAGGAAGGCGTCCAAATATCCGTAGTTTCTGGAGACAGAGACCTTCTCCAGCTTGCAGATGAAAAAATCAAAATCCGTATGCCAAGAACCAGCAGAGGAACTACAGAGGTAAAGGATTACTATCCAGAGGATGTGAAAAGGGAGTATCTGGTTACGCCTTTAGAATTTATTGACGTAAAGGCCCTTATGGGGGATTCTTCTGACAATATTCCAGGGGTCCCAGGAATCGGGGAAAAGACGGCAGCTAATTTGATTTCCGCCTATGGAAGTATAGAAAATGCCTATGCCCATGTGGATGAAATAAAGCCTCCCAGAGCGCAAAAGGCTCTGGCTGCCCACTATGATATGGCCCAGATGAGCAAGAAATTAGCTGCAATCTGCATTGATTGTCCAGTGGAATTTTCCTATGAGGAAGCGAGAATTGAAAATCTGTATACTCAGAAGGCGTATGAATATATGAAGCGCCTGGAATTTAAATCTATCCTTACAAGGTTTGGAGAGATGGCTAGGACCGCTGCCTCTGTAGAGGAAGCCTTTTTTAAGGTTACTTCCCTGAAGGAAGGGGAGAAGATAGCTGCCAAAGCAGCAAGGGCAGAGGTATTAGGCCTTCAGCTTCTTTTCCATAAAGGGATGAGAAAAGAAGAGGAAGGGCAGATATCCTTATTTGCTGATGAAAAGGGAGAACTGAATTTTGGAAAAAGAGCTAGAGAAGAAGAGAGCTATATTTCCGGCCTTGCCCTTTCCTTTGGCGAGGAGGAGACCGCCTGTATCCTTCAGGGCAGTGAGATTTCTCCGGAATGGCTGGAGGAGATGGCTATAAGGCTGTGCAAGAGGGCAGGAGAAACATGGGTGTTGGATTTAAAAGGGCTTCTTCCCTTCCTGAAACTTTCTGACAGCAGCATGGTAAGGGATGCCGGTGTGGCTGGATATCTGCTCAACCCATTAAAGGATACTTATGGATATGATGACCTGGCAAGAGACTATCTGAATATGACTGTGCCCTCAGAGGCAGATTTCCTAGGAAAGATCCCTTGTGGAGAGGCTCTTGCAGAGGGAGAGGAAAAGGCAGTGGCCACTGCCTGCTATATGGCCTATATTCCCTGGAAGGCCTCTAAGTTTCTGATAAAAGGTCTGGAAAAAAAAGGAATGCTGGAATTGTTCAAAACCATTGAGATGCCTTTGATTTATAGCCTTTTTCACATGGAGAGAGAAGGGATCCAGGTGGAACGGCAGGAGCTTAAGGAATACGGCGACATGTTGAAGTCAGGGATTGAAAAGCTGGAGCAGAAAATATACGATGAGACAGGAGAACGATTTAATATTAATTCGCCCAAGCAGTTAGGAGAGATCTTATTTGAGAAAATGGAGTTAAAGGGAGGAAAAAAGACAAAGACAGGATATTCTACAGCTGCTGATATCCTGGAAAAGCTGGCCCCTGACTATCCAGTAGTCAGATCTATCCTGGATTATCGGCAGCTTACAAAGCTGAATTCTACCTATGCAGAAGGTCTGGCCGCCTATATTGGAGAGGATGGAAGGATACATGGCAGATTTAATCAGACCATTACAGCGACTGGGCGGATCAGCAGCACAGAGCCGAATCTACAGAATATTCCGGTCCGTATGGAGCTGGGAAGAGAAATCCGGAAGGTATTTGTACCAAAAGACGGCTGCGTTTTTGTGGATGCAGATTACTCTCAGATTGAGCTAAGGATCCTAGCCCATATGTCAGGGGATGAGCGCCTGATCGAGGCCTACCGCACAGCTCAGGATATCCATGCCATTACGGCCTCTCAGGTGTTCCATATCCCCTTGGAAGAGGTAACCCCTCTTCAAAGGAGGAATGCAAAGGCGGTTAATTTTGGCATTGTTTATGGAATCAGTGCTTTTGGCCTGAGTGAAGACCTGAGTATTTCGCGAAAAGAAGCAATGGAATATATTGATAAATATTTTGAAACCTATCCAGGAGTGAAGGAATTCCTAGACAGGACCGTGGAAGAGGGAAAGGAAAAGGGATATGTTACAACCCTGTTTGGCCGCCGCCGCCCGATTCCAGAGCTGAAGTCGGCCAATTTCATGCAGCGTTCTTTTGGAGAGAGAGTAGCTATGAATTCACCGATTCAGGGAACAGCAGCGGATATTATGAAAATTGCCATGATTGCTGTTGACCGGGAGCTTAAGAAAGAGGGATTGAAGTCTCGGATTGTCCTCCAGATTCATGATGAACTTTTGGTAGAGACAGAGGAGCAGGAAATCCAGCAGGTAAAGGCCATTCTGGAAGATAAGATGAAACATGCGGCTGATTTAAAGGTGGCCCTGGAGGTAGAGGCCAAGGTGGGAAAATCCTGGTTTGATGCCAAGTAAACCATTTATCACATGATTATAAAGATTCTTTGATGTATGCTTTGGAAAGGAACGACAAATGGCATGAAGGGAAAGGGATTTTCTAAGGAACCAGAAAAGGAAAAGATAACAGAAGAGGGGAGGAAAATGGCAGGAGAAGGAAGAGAGAGAAAGCGGATTATTGGAATTACAGGCGGAGTCGGTTCGGGAAAGAGCTTTCTCCTCTCTCTTTTAAAGGAGGATTATGGAGCGAAAATCATCCTGGCAGATGAAATTGCCAGACAGCTCATGGAGCCTGGGAAGCCATGCCTGCAACAGGTAATAATGGCATTGGGAAACAGCTTTTTAAAGGAAGATGGAAGTGTGGATAGGCAGGCCTTGGCAGAGGTGATCTTTCATGATGAACAGGCAAAAAGGATTGTGGATCAAATGATACATCCGGCTGCTTGGAAGGAAATCAGGCAAGAAACGGAAGAGGCAGAGGAGCCTCTAGTAGTTATTGAGGCTGCTATAGCAGATGAAAAAATGCATGACATTTGCCAGGAAATATGGTATGTTTATACATCGAGAGAGAATCGGATTGCCCGCCTGATGGAAAACCGTGGATATACAAGGGAAAAATGCGAAGCCATTATGAAGAGTCAGCTGGGAGAGGAAGAATTCCGATCCTTCTGCTCTTGTGAACTTGACAATAACAAGGGGAAAGAAGAGATAAAAAGCCAGCTTCGCGCCATCATGGACAGGGAAAAGGGATATGAATAAGGATCTGCCTGGAAAGTGAACTCTTACAGGCTGTATGTCCCAAAAGAAGAGAATAAGGTGAGGATAGAAGGGCTATGAGATTTGTAAGCATTGCCAGCGGCAGCAGCGGAAACTGTATCTATGCAGGGACAGACCATACCCATGTATTGATCGATGCAGGGATCAGCAATAAGAGGATTGAGACAGGATTAAATAAGATCGGTATAACTGGAAAGGAGCTTTCCGCTATTTTTATTACCCATGAGCATTCAGATCATGTAAAGGGGCTGGGGGTTCTGGCCCGTAGATATGGAATTCCTGTTTATGGGACCAAAGAGACTCTGGAGGAAATTGCTTCCATGGCAAGTCTGGGAAAATATTCCCATGAGCTTTACCGGCCAGTAAAGCCAGATGTGAATTTTACTGTGGGGGATATGGAGATCCTTCCTTTCCGCATTGACCATGATGCGGCAAATCCTGTGGGATACCGGATTAAAAGCGGAGGGCGGTCCGCAGCTGTAGCAACAGATATGGGGCATTATGATGAATATATTATAAGGCATCTTCAAAATCTGGATGCTATTCTTTTGGAATCCAATCATGATGTGAAGATGCTGGAGACAGGCCCTTATCCCTATTATTTAAAACGGAGGATCTTGGGGGATCACGGACATCTTTCCAACGAGACAGCAGGCAGGTTATTAAACCATATTGTACACGATAATTTGAAAAAGATTATTCTAGGACATTTGAGCAAGGAAAATAATTATGCAGAGCTTGCATATGAAACGGTAAAGCTGGAGATTACCCAGGGAAACAATCCTTATAGTGGTTCTGATTTTTCTATTTCCGTTGCAAAACGGGACGAGATGTCGGAGATTGTTACTTTATAAGATCAGGGTATTAAAAGATCTGAGAACGGAAAAGAGTTAGGACATTTTTGGCACTTGAATCAGGATAGGATTTCCGGAAGTTTAAGCCGCAGAGATTGGAGGAAGAGAGATGAAAAAAGCGATTATCACAGTAGTAGGAAAGGATACGGTAGGAATCATTGCAAAGGTGTGTACCTACCTTGCGGAAAATCACATCAATATTCTTGATATTTCCCAGACCATTGTCCAGGAGTATTTTAACATGATGATGATTGTGGATGTGAGCCATTATGAAGAGGACTTTGGGACTATGGCAGAGGAGCTGGAAAGGATCGGAGAGGGAATCGGAGTGGCGATTAAATGCCAGAAGGAAGAGATTTTCACCAGCATGCACCGAATTTAGATAGGAAACCTTCATGCGCAAAGCCAGCGTACCGCCATGAATGAAGGTATCCAGCGCATTTGGAATACCTGAACTCAGTTTTCTGCTGCGCAGAAAGGGGGACTTTCATAGGAAACCTTCATGCGCAAAGCCAGCGTACCGCCATGAACGAAGGTATCCAGCGCATTTGGAATACCTGAACTCAGTATTCTGCTGCGCAGAAAAGGGGACTTTCACAGTAAATATCATTGAGAAGAGGATGAGACTGATATGTTAAATATGTTTGAAGTAATCGAGACAAACAACATGATTGAACATGAAAAGCTGGATGTGCGGACCATTACTATGGGAATCAGCCTTCTGGACTGCTGTGATTCTGATCTGAATGGGGTAAATGAAAAAATATATAAAAAGATTACAAAGACAGCAAGAGACCTGGTGTCTATAGGCCAGGCCATTGAACGGGATTTTGGGGTCCCGATTGTGAATAAAAGGATTTCCGTTACTCCTATTGCTCTGGTAGGAGGAACAGCTTGCAGAAATCCAGAGGATTTTGTGACTCTTGCAAAAACCCTGGACAGGGCAGCAAAAGAAGTAGGTGTAAACTTTATCGGAGGCTACTCTGCCCTTGTAAGCAAAGGGATGACTGCTGCTGATGAAAATCTCATCCGCTCTATCCCAAAGGCCCTTGCTGTTACAGAAAGAGTATGCAGTTCAGTAAATGTGGGTTCTACGAAAACAGGACTTAATATGGATGCAGTAGAGCTGATGGGGAGGATTGTCAGGGAGACAGCAGAGGCTACAAAGGAACAGGATTCCATCGGATGCGCCAAACTGGTGGTATTTTGTAATGCTCCAGATGACAACCCATTTATGGCAGGGGCTTTCCACGGAGTTACGGAAAGGGATGCGGTTATTAACGTGGGTGTCAGTGGGCCAGGAGTTGTAAAGGTGGCTTTGGAGAAAGCAAGAGGAAAGAACTTTGAAGTCTTGTGTGAAACAATTAAGAAGACAGCCTTTAAGATAACCAGAGTAGGGCAGCTTGTGGCCCAGGAGGCTTCCAGGCGGCTGGGAATTCCCTTTGGAATCATTGACCTTTCCTTAGCTCCCACACCTGCGGTAGGAGACAGCGTGGCAGAGATTCTTCAAGAGATCGGTTTGGAAAGGGTAGGGGCTCCAGGAACGACCGCTGCTCTTGCTATGTTGAACGACCAGGTGAAAAAAGGAGGCGTTATGGCATCCTCTTATGTAGGGGGATTAAGCGGGGCATTTATTCCAGTCAGCGAGGATCAGGGAATGATCGATGCAGTGACCATGGGGGCTTTGACGATTGAAAAGCTGGAGGCTATGACCTGCGTCTGCTCTGTCGGCCTTGATATGATAGCCATCCCTGGAAATACGCCGGCATCTTCCATCGCTGGGATTATTGCCGACGAGGCTGCGATCGGTATGATTAATCAGAAGACCACAGCTGTGAGAGTGATTCCAGTGATTGGAAAAGAGGTAGGGGATACGGTAGAGTTCGGCGGCCTTTTGGGTTATGCGCCAGTGATGCCAGTGAATCCATATTCCTGTGAAAGATTTGTTGCAAGGGGAGGCAGGATCCCGGCGCCAATCCACAGCTTTAAGAATTAACGGAAAAATATCAGAATATCCTGATGTTTTCCCAAACCTAGGATTTTGATATCCTAAATCAATATGGAAAAGTTCCGCAGCATACAGCCATATGATTACTATGAAAGTCCCTTTTTGGAAAGAGGAAAACAGAATACAGGTATGCTGAGTGTTCTGGGATGCCTTCATGCATGGTTTGTACTGCGCGCGCGAAGGTTTGCCGAGATGAGAGAAGAGAATGGAAGAAAAAGAGAGAGATAAATTAATAGTGGCTTTGGAGGAATTTCTGGACAGCAGTCTTTATGACGTGATTTTAAGCAATCCTTTTCAAAAGGAGGGGATAAGCAAGGTAAAGATACGTCCGATATTGCTGAAGGGCAGCTTAGTATTTCAGGCCGAGGAATTTAAGGAGAAACAGGTGTTTCACAAAAATTTTTCCAAAGGGGAGGCAGAAGAGTATATTATTTCGGCTATGGACAGGATATTTCGGCAGATGGAGCTAAGGGCAGCTAGTGGTGAGGTCCGCCTTCTGACTGGAAAAAAAGGGACCTCCACCCTGAAGATAAAACGGGCTTCACCGGTTAAAATTCAGGGGGCTTTGGAGACTGTGCTTTCCCACAATAGAAAAAAGAACTATGTGTTAGAGGAGGGGAAACCAGTTCCATTTCTGGTGGATTTGGGGGTTATGACAGGGGACGGAAGGATTGTCCGGGCTAGGTACGATAAATTCCGGCAGATTAATCGTTTTCTGGAATTTATTGAAGATATCCTCCCTGCTCTTGATAAGGAAAGGGAAAATACAATTGTTGATTTCGGCTGCGGCAAATCCTATCTTACCTTTGCCATGTATTACTACCTGAGGGAATTAAAAGGATACCAGATCCGTATTATCGGGTTGGACCTGAAAAAAGATGTGATTGAACATTGCAATGTGCTCAGCCGTCGATACGGCTTTGACGGACTTTGCTTTTATACAGGGGATATTGCCTCCTATGAAGGGGTGGCGCAGGCGGATATGGTAGTAACCCTTCATGCCTGTGACACAGCCACAGACCATGCATTGTATAAAGCGATAAAATGGGGCGCAAGGGTGATCCTTTCTGTACCCTGCTGTCAGCATGAGCTGAACCAGCAGATAGCAAATGAGCTGCTGCAGCCAATATTGCGCTATGGGCTGATTAAGGAACGTATGGCAGCCCTGTATACGGATGCAATACGGGCAGAGCTCCTGGAGAGCCAGGGATACAGAACCCAGATCCTAGAGTTTATTGACATGGAGCATACGCCTAAAAATATCCTGATCAGGGCAGTAAAGCAAGGCAGGAGAAAGGACAACCAGAAGGAGCTGGAGGAGCTGCTCATGTTTCTCCATGGGGATCCAACACTGAAAAAGCTGTTGGATGCTATGGAAGGATAGGGAGAGGCTGAGTAAATTCATTTTTGGCCGGGATCCGGTATTTTCCGGATAAAACGGATTGGTAGATATGGGAAGCATACAGATCCTGTTCAAAGGATTTCCACGGGCTGGGGCCAAGATAATTTTTGGCGTCAGCCGTTTTTGTTACTAAGGGGATGGAGGACTGCTTTTTGATGGCAGAAAGCAGAGGGGAAGCGCTTTTTCGAAAGCCCAGGATACGGGCATAGGAAGCATATCCATCCTGCCGCATAGACCATGCCATGGAAACAGTAATTCCTAGAAGAAGATGTAAGAGGGCGCGGCTGATCCTGGTATAGGTATAGTTTCTTGTTTTCAGCTCCATAATACGTTCCTCCCAGCCAGCCCCTGAATAAAGATACTTTTCCAGGCGAAAGGCTAGCTCGTCAGAAATCCCTTCAAAAGAGGAAAAAGGAATGGATTTTTGTCTGTATTGCAGGATCGCATAGTTAAGAAGGGTGGAAAAATCTTCCACGGATAAGGGCAGAGAGGATGTATACAGGGGATGGATGCAGGCAGGGATATGAGGATCCAGCCTGTCTGTACAAAAGCTCGTGGGCAAGTGTGATATCTGACCCGATTCAGACAGTCCCCGGCCTGTCTGAGCAGGTTCCATTGGAAGAAACCTGGTGCGAAGCAGTTCCCTCCGGATAGCAGAAGCAGAGCTGTAGCATTGAGACGAAACTTTTTCTGGAGGGCAGGGATTGTCCTCTAAAGAGGAGCTATGGTAATCTCCCTGGCGGAGTATGGTAATAGGTGTTAAGGAAGAATTCTGTTTCTGGATGGCCTTGCAGTATTCAATGCCAAGGATGTTGTTAGGCAGGGAAAGATTAAGCAGCGGTTCCGGACTGAAATTTTTAAGGGCTTGTTCTCTGGCAAGGGGAAAGGATAGTCCTTTTTTTAGATATTTTTTCATAGTATGGGAAAATTCCTCCGGCTCCTCACACAGGAGGGCAGCAGCCTGGGAAAGGGCAGTGATATCTCCGCATTCACTTCCAAAGAACAGAGTATCCACAACGCCAAGCTGGCTGAGAAGGGCTACACCGCAGGAGGCAAAATCCTCAGCTCCAGCAGAAGCAAAAACAGAGGGCATTTCAAGAACCAGGTCAGCGCCGCACAGCAAAGCCATCTGAGTACGGACATATTTATCAAAGATAGAAGGCTCTCCTCTCTGTACAAAATCACCGCTGATAACAGCAATGATATAATCAGCCCCTGTCTGTTTCCTGGCTTCTTCCAGATGGTAGAGGTGTCCCAGATGAAAGGGATTGTATTCTGCAATAATTCCAGTGGTTTTCATTTCGTCCATTCCTTTCTGCTTCCATTCATCAACTTTTGCAGGTCTATTCTAAATTATCAGCCTGATATGCCTATTTCAATCGGAATTAGTATACCACTGACAATTTAAAAAGTCATGAAAAAAGGGAATAGAAAAAGGAAAAAGAGAAAATATTCTCTTTATGGTATATGAGCTGTATGTTAGGAAATTATCAACAATAGCAGAGGATTCCAAGAAAGAGAAATCAGGATTTTGGGTAAGAAAGAATAGGAAAAAGCGAGGGGAGATTTGGCCTGGCCTTTGAGGAGGGAGGAAAAAAGTGAGAAATCATAGAAAAATTGCAGTAAAATATGGGGAAAGCACAGGGAAAATATAGGAAATATATAGGAACCAGGCTATTTCTGCTGGAAAATGTCACAACAGCAGTCAGAATGGAAGTTTTTAAGAGGGCAGAAAAAAGAGAAAGATATTTTTATAGATAATGTAAAAATATAACGAAAAAAGAGGAAAAAACTGATTTTATTTTAACAGGCTGTATGAAAAGAAGTGCAAAAAATTAAAAGAATCAGCTTGTTCAGCAAAAATCCGTGTTATATAATAGATGTGAACAGAATGAACGAAAAGAAAGGGGATTATATCATGGCATTTATTGATGTAATTAAGGCAAAAGCTAAGGCATCAAAGAAGACAATTGTGCTCCCAGAGTCTATGGACAGAAGAACCTTTGTAGCCGCAGAAGAGATTTTGAAAGAGGGACTGGCAGATCTGGTAATTATCGGTACACCGGAAGAGGTAGCTGAAAACAGTAAGGGGCTGGATATTTCAGGCGCTGCCATTATCAATCCATTCACTTATGAGAAGACACAGGAATACGTGGATTTGTTTGTAGAGCTAAGAAAGTCAAAGGGTATGACCCAGGAAAAGGCAAAAGAGACGATTCTTAGCGATTATGCTTACTATGGCTGTCTGATGATTAAAAATGGGGATGCAGATGGAATGGTATCAGGCGCATGCCATTCTACAGCAAATACGTTAAGGCCCTGCTTACAGGTAATCAAGACAAAGCCGGGCACAAAGCTGGTTTCTGCGTTTTTCCTGATGGAAGTGCCGAATTGTGATGCCGGAGAGAATGGAACTTTTGTATTTGGCGACTGTGGGCTGAATCAGAATCCGAATCCAGAAGAGCTGGCTGCAATCGCTGCTTCCTCTGCTGAGAGCTTCCGTATGCTGGTAGGAGCAGAGCCAAAGGTAGCTATGCTGTCCCATTCCACCATGGGTTCTGCAAAGCATGATGACGTAACCAAGGTAACAGAGGCAGTAAAGATCGCTAAGGAACAGTATCCAGATATCCAGTTAGATGGAGAGCTGCAGTTGGATGCAGCCATTGTTCCAGAAATCGGCGCCTCCAAAGCTCCAGGCAGCCAGGTTGCCGGACATGCCAATGTTCTGATATTCCCAGATCTGGATGCAGGCAATATCGGTTATAAACTGGTTCAGCGTCTTGGAAAGGCAGAAGCCTATGGCCCTCTGTGCCAGGGAATTGCAAAGCCAGTAAATGATCTGTCCAGAGGCTGTTCCGCAGAGGACATTGTAGGAGTGGTAGCAATTACAGCAGTACAGTGCCAAAATATGTAACAGGCCAATGAACGCAAATGCAGGTGTAAAATGCCGCTTGGGCGACGCATTGGCGGAGCGGAATTATACAGCCAAAGCGGCCCGGCTCAGGAGGAGAATTCTGCTTTGTAGAATTCCTTCCTGAAGATATAAGCCAGATAGGAAAACGATGAATAAAGGAGAAAAGGTATGAAGATTTTAGTTTTAAACTGTGGAAGTTCATCCCTGAAATATCAGCTGATTGATATGGATAATGAAGAAGTATTGGCAAAGGGCCTTTGCGAAAGGATCGGAATTGACGGATCCAAGCTGACGCATAAACCGGAAAATAAGGAAGAGTATGTTTCAGAGGAAGATCTTCCAGATCACAAGACGGCGATTCAGACAGTTATGAATGTGCTGGTAGACCCAGTACACGGCGTTATTAGCGATGTCAATGAAATTTCTGCTGTTGGCCATCGTGTTGTTCATGGTGGACAGGCATACAGCAGCGCTACGATCATTACGCCAAATGTTAAGAAGGTTATCAGAGACTGTTTTGAGCTGAGCCCTCTTCACAATCCTGCAAACCTGATGGGAATCGAAGCCTGTGAGGCTGCTATGCCAGGCATTCCTAATGTAGCAGTATTTGATACAGCGTTTGGACAGAGCATGGATGAGAAGGCATTTATTTACGCTCTTCCTTATGAATATTATGAGAAATATGGAATTAGAAGATATGGTTTCCATGGCATCAGCCATAGTTATGTATCCAAAGAGGCTGTAAAATTTGCAGGTATGGATTATAGAACTGCTAAGGTTATTGTATGCCATTTAGGCAATGGAGCCAGCGTATCTGCTTCCATTAACGGAAGATGTATTGATACCTCTATGGGACTCACGCCTCTCCAGGGCTCTATCATGGGAACTCGCAGCGGAAGCATTGACCCTACTATCATTCAGTATATCTGTCGTAAAGAAGGAAGAAACGTAGATTATGTTATGGATATCCTGAATAAGAAATCAGGTATCTTAGGAATCTCCGGTATTTCCAGCGATTTCCGTGATGTACAAGCTGCTCAGAAGGAGGGAAACTACAGGGCAGATGTTGCGATTGAATCCTTTATATATCGTATCGCAAAATATATCGGCTCCTATGTGACTGCCATGAATGGCGTAGACTTGATTGCATTTACTGCTGGAGTTGGAGAAAATGATGGTGAAATCAGAAAGGGTATCTGTGGCTATCTGGGCTATCTGGGAGTTGAAATTGATGATAAGGCCAATGGAGCCAGGGGCACAAAGAGGATGATTTCTACTGAAAACTCCAAGGTAAAGGTGGCAGCTGTTCCGACTAATGAAGAGTTGGCAATCGCAAGACAGACTCTGGCACTGGTTAGCTAAGAAAAGATCTGTTATAGATAAGCGTTGAAAATACCGAAAGACCAAAGGGAAAGACTTGAAAAGGCATTAGAGCGGAAAAGCTGAGAAAATGTCGAAAAGGCGTTTAAGTGGAAAAATCCGGTTGACAAATTCGAGACGCATAGGTATAATGATACAGGTGCGTATTAGGAGATGAATATGCAGATTAACTTATCAGAGCTGTTTACCCATGTGGGAAAGGAAAGAACTTATACCCGTGACATTGAGATGGAGCAGTTTCAGGCATTAGATGGTGCATATGAAATTGTAGAAAGAAGGCCTGTAGTCCTGACTATTAGACACTCTGGCGAAAGAAAGCTGGAGATAGAGGGAAAGATAGAGCTTTCTCTAATGATTCCATGCAGCCGCTGCCTTCAGCCGGTGAGGAATGATTTTTCCCTCAATGTTCAGGCTTCTGTAGATATCAATCAGACAGAAGAGGAGCGGGCACAGGAGCTGAATGAACAGCCTTTTATAAGTGGTTATTATCTGGATGTAGACCAGCTGGTTCACAATGAGCTTTTGCTGAATTTGCCTATGAAAGTCCTGTGTAATGAAAATTGCAAGGGGATTTGCAATAGATGTGGGGCTAATCTCAACTACGAGAGCTGCAGCTGCGAGAGCAGTTCGCTGGACCCGAGGATGTCAGTTATCCAGGATATTTTTAAACAGTTTAAGGAGGTGTGACCATGTCTATCTGTCCAAAGAATAAATCTTCCAAAGCAAGAAGGGACAAACGCAGAGCAAACTGGAAAATGAGCGTTCCGAATTTGGTAAAGTGCAGTAAGTGCGGCGCTTTAATGATGCCGCATAGAGTATGTAAGGCCTGCGGTTCTTACAACAAGAGAGAGATCGTTAAAGTTGAAGACTAAGATTTGAACAATTATCAAAATTGAAAAAGCTAGGAAACATAGGGCTTCTGAGGAAAATCCTCAGGAGCCTTTTTTAACGGTTCCTTACTGTAGCCGTAAACAAATAGGTGATCTTGGCAAAATGTATATAGAAAGTACTTTCCCAATCTCCTGGTCACTCAAATCCTTGTGAAGAAGTTCAAGGATCTGTCTTGTTTTTATTTTTTTAAGCATAGAAGACCTCTTTTAAAATGTATTTGGAAAGCATATATACATCTTAAAAGAGGTCGATTAAGCTGGATCAACGTTTTTACATATCCATTAAATTAGTAATGCCCTTTAAACATGAAATTGGTGGTTCCCTAAAATTAGAATAATCAGCTGTCGCTTCATGATTTTTTAATCCTTAAAGCGACAGCTATATCTTGTGTTTGATTAATCCAACTGTTTCACTGTAAGAGTAGCATTCACTCCACTGCCAAGGGTTATCCCAACTGCTAGAAGTGCAGAGAGTGCCAGATCCACAACACTTGCTGCTGTCAAAGTCACAATTGTACTTCCATTGAACAGCGAACTGGTTCCGACTGCCAATGCCCTGGAAACCGTTGCACTGGGTACATTAGATCCGTTAACTCTCACGGAAAATGTGATTGTCGTTGCCACTGCCGCTGTCAGGGTAGTAGCATAATTAATTTCATAAGTGCCTGCATTTGCGACAACAATGCTGTTTGCCGGTACATAGGTTGCATTTTTTACAGGTCCTGCAGTGGCAAGCGGAATCTGTGTAGCTCCTCCCACTGTCAAATTCAGAGTCTGAGGTGCTGTGCTATACAAACTTCCATAGGAATTCAGACCATTTGCTGGACCAGTTGCCCCGGTGGCACCTGTCAGGCCGGTCGCTCCAACAGCACCGGTAGGACCGGCTGGTCCGGTGGCTCCTACGGCCCCGGCAGCTCCAACAGCGCCAGCTGGTCCGGTAGGTCCCGTAGGCCCATCAGCTCCAGTGGGTCCCGTGGCCCCGGTAGGTCCAGCTGGTCCGGTAGGCCCCGTAGGCCCATCAGCTCCGGTGGGTCCCGTAGGTCCATCAGGGCCAGTGGGTCCGGTAGCGCCAATGGCTCCGGTAGGTCCAACTGGTCCAGTGGGTCCCGCAGGCCCAACAGCGCCCGTGGCCCCAGTAGGTCCAGTGGCTCCATCAGCCCCGGCTGGCCCAATAGCGCCTGTAGGTCCATCAGCCCCGGTGGGTCCCGTAGCCCCAGTAGGTCCAGTCAGTCCATCAGCTCCAGTAGGTCCGGTAGCGCCAATGG
>JBCLQJ010000001.1:632405-1259498 GCA_041223545.1 Lachnospiraceae bacterium 62-35
CCCCGGTAGGCCCAGCTGGTCCGATAGGTCCCGTAGGCCCAACAGCGCCCGTGGCCCCAGTAGGTCCAGTGGCTCCATCAGCCCCGGTAGGCCCAATAGCGCCCGTAGGTCCATCAGCCCCAGTGGGTCCCGTAGCCCCAGTAGGTCCAGTCAGTCCATCAGCCCCAGTAGGTCCGGTAGCGCCAATGGCCCCGGTAGGCCCAGCTGGTCCGATAGGTCCCGTAGGCCCAACAGCGCCCGTGGCCCCAGTAGGTCCAGTGGCTCCAACGGCGCCGGCTGGCCCGGTGGGTCCCGTAGCACCGGTAGACCCAGTCAGTCCATCAGCACCCGTAGGCCCAGTGGGTCCGGTAGCGCCAATGGCCCCGTCAGCCCCAGTAGGTCCGATAGCGCCAATGGCCCCGTCAGCGCCAGTAGCGCCAGTAGGTCCGGTGGCTCCATTAGCGCCGGTAGGCCCAGTAGCTCCTCTCAGACCGTTAGCGCCCGTGGGTCCAGTAGCCCCTGCCGGCCCGGTAGCGCCGGTAGGTCCGGTGATTCCAGGCATACCAGCCGGCCCTGTGGGTCCAGTCGGGCCTTGGACACCCTGAGGACCTTGTGATCCCTGAACACCTTGAGGACCTTGTGATCCCTGGACTCCTTGGGGACCTTGTGCTCCTTGAGGGCCAGCTGGCCCTGTGGCGCCAGTAGGACCTGTCACTGTTATCAGGTCAAAATCAGGAGAAGTTCCCGGAAGCCCCATAGGGAAGTTCCGATTCACCCGATAAACAAAACCATTATAGTACACCAGATCTCCCTCATAATATGTTTGTCCTGGATCAAAAGCCGTCACTTGGTCCAGCCCAGGTCCCATAGGCCCTGGTATTCCCTGAGGGCCCATAGGGCCGGTAGGGCCAGCTGGTCCCTGGGGACCACGGCAACAGCAGTTCTGATTTGGAGGACACAGGCAGCCTGGCCGACAGCCGCAATTTGCCCGGTTATTCTGACCATTCTTACAGCAAGAATCTACGGAATTCCAATACATATAATCACTCCCTATTGATATACTTTGTCGTCTAGCCTTTCTGTACAGGGGATGCAATGCTTTCAGTATCTGCTGGTTTCATGTTCTCTATGTTTCTCCATACATCCAGCAGTGGTCCTTTCCGTTCCCTTGTCCCCTGCCTTCCCGGCCTACTATCAGTATATGTCCAGCTCGCTGTTTGGTTCGTCCCAGAATGCACTAAAAACATATTCGAAAAGGTGTTCCGGACTTATTGCGTTTGGAAGTATCCGGTCTCACGTTTGAGGCTGACTCTCTATGCCTGGCGATGAGTTATCTTAACCCGAATAAAAATACAGAATATACCGTATATCCCTTTGGTGCACCATTTTTTTATAGCCAGTATACATATGTTGGAAGCTTCATCCTCCATGAATCAGCCAGACTGGAGGTTATAATGTATATATGCTTGAATTCTTTGAAGGTTCTCCTTTGGAGGTCATATGTGATAACCTGAAAATTAGTGTGGTCACTCATTCAAAGTAAAAGGAGATTGTTTTAACTGATGTATATTTACTATAGTGGGACAAGATGTTTTTCTACGGCAGCTTGGAGGAATTAAACATATTTTTTATGTGATTTTCAGACTCGTCATATATATGACGCAATAACCAAAACATCTATGATATACTCTATCTAGTAACGCTGGTATCTGTTTTATGATTCCAGAACAAGGGACAATCGAGAAAATATTTTTGAAAAAGCTGGGAGGGATATAAGATGAGTACTTATATTATGACAGATATTCATGGACATTATAGCGCCATGAGAAGAATGTTGAATAAAATCGGGTTTTCTGCCAGCGACAGATTAATCTGTGCAGGTGACTATATTGACAGAGGGCCGGAAAGCTATGAGATGTTACGATGGATAGAGAGTCCAGGAGAGAACATTATCCTGCTCAGGGGGAATCATGATGAAGAGTTTGCATATTACGTGGAACTGATGAGAGTGGTTTTTCAGAAGAAAAAGCTGGAGATTGACCGTGTAGGGGATACGTTATCTGTGTACAAAATAGGCAGACAGATTACTTCTTATTTTGATACTTACGGGACTGTGGGATCTTTGATTAAAGAAAAGGGAGCTGCCTTTCGACAGTTGTCATCATGGGCATCATATATCCGGAAAATGCCGTATTTTTATGAGGTAAGGATGAATGGCCGGAGGTGCATTATTGTCCATGGAGGCTACATAGAGAGCCTTAAGCAGCTAGACGGAGTGGAAACGGATGATTCTTATGAGACACTGGAGGATTTTTATCTGAAGGCCAGGGATGATGCCTATCTTTACGGAGGTGTAGAACATGGAATGATAATAGCTGGACATACGCCGACAACGGCAGAGTATGAGCTTCCGTTTAACCATGGAGATGTTTACCGTGTTTATGACGAGGAGATGGATTGTATTTTCTATGACATAGATTGCGGCTATGCATGGAAGGAGGTTAGTCCTGAAGCAAAGCTGGCATGCCTGAGGCTGGAGGATGAGAAGATTTTTTACATTTAGGAATCGTGTTAAAGAACAGGAGGAATGGCATATGGATATTTACCAGTTTGTGGATTCTCAGGCAATCAGAGAACATCTACAGAAGTTAGATTACCATTTTCATGGGAAAGAAATGGCGTTTCTGATCTGGTGGAGCAAGAAGAAGACTTTAGAGGAAAAGATATGGGCATGGCAGGAGCTGATTGAACATACATCCGACGAGATAATTCTGTTAAGCCGGCGAAGAGGAGTAAAGGGAAGTCTACATCAGACTCTGCGAGAACATGTCGATGCACTGAAGAAAGATATGGATCAATTTCAGAATGGAAAGGATTGTATCTATCGATACTGATATCAAGAGAATTTCTATGATGATATGCTGGTAGAGAGCAAAGGATATTTTAAGGATTATCAGAGCTGCTGCGAAGCTATGAGGCGTGAAGTGGCAGAATATGGGGAAGCAGATGGGGAGAGTCCGATCAGCCAGATGCAGATAGAACAATATGGTCTGGACGGAATGGATAAAAATCAGATGGTACGCTGAGCATGGAGATTATTCAGATATGGGGGCATACGGTTTTGGAATATGGGATGGTTTCGGGGTATGGAGTGAATTTATGGGCTATGCAAACTATCTGGAACTGGAATATTGATAGAAAGCCGCTTGAGGGAAAGGACCGGGCATTAAAACCAATCAGTGAATTTTTAAAAGGAAATTGTCATCTTGAACTGCTTTTGAACAGCTATGGCTTTCTGCTGTTAGAAGAGAAGTATAAAAGGCTGCGAGAGATTTATTGCCGCGAATATACAGAAGAGGCTAAGGAGCTTGTGGGACTGGAAAATTAGGATACTTGGGACATAGGTCGTAAATCGGTTGTTTTCATTCTGTCTGCCATGATATACTGTAAAAATATAAGTTTTCGCAGTAGAATTGCGCATTTGCTGCGGTGTACAGACAGCGCCAGACAGCGTTTTTGAATTCTGTGAGCATCCGCCGGAGGATCATAGTACCTCATATTCATTCATGGTGGTGTCTGTATGATAGACATGGGGGCACTGTGAAGAGAATTGTATACCATAATGGATGGAAAAAAGGAAAAATTGCCGGGAGGGAAAGACAAAATGGAGAAATTACTGGATAATATGCGGCTTGATGCAGCGGCCAGATTAAGAGGTGAAAAAAAGGGATGGGAACAGCTTGAGGAGGCGGCAGAAACAGTTATGGCGCTTTCTGGTCTTATGCGGAAGGAAGGCCTGCTAGCATTAGAGGAGGCGGCAGAAGGCATAGAATCCGATTTTTTGAAACATCTGATTCTGTTAATGGTGGACGGAGTGGATCCAAAAATCATCACTGAGATCGCAGCAAATGAATACTGGGTAAATATGCCAGATGGCGTGGAGGCTATGATTGATTATATGTATCTTAGAGGTATCATCGGGATTCAGATGGGGGAAGACGAGAAGATTCTTATGGAAATTCTGCAAAGCTTGATGCCCAGGGAGCAGCGGAAGAACTACCAGATGAGAATGAATGAGAGAAAGGAAAAACAGGAACAGCTATACAAAAAAGAGACTGGGGAGAAGTTTTCCAGGCTCTGCCCATCTTTTGCTGATGGAGATTTGCTGAAGGCATTGTATGAATTGGAGGAGAAGATCAATGATTTTCCCCCTCTATGCGTGCAGCGGCTGGTACGCGATGTGGATTCCTATGATTTGGCAGCTTGTGTATACGCGTTTGATGAAAAGGCGCGGTGGAAGATCCTTAACAATCTCAGCCAGCGGTTTGCGGATGTAATTATGGAAGCCGCAGTATACCGGCCGCCTGCCAGTGAAAAGGAAGTGTCCGACAGCGTTTCCAAAGTGCTTTCTATGATCCGCATTCTGCAGGAAAGGGGGGAGCTCGTCCATGAGTCAGATGGAGAATAGCATCATAATCCACAGAGGGAGCCACCAGATCGGGGGTTGTGTAACTGAGATTCAGACAAGGGAGCACCGCATTGTCATCGACTTCGGCGCCAATCTGCCGGGAAGCAGGGAGAGCAGCGTGACAGATGAGGAGCTTTTACACACAGTCTTTGGCAAAAAAGCCTGTGACGGCGTATTATTCACCCATTATCATGGGGATCACATGGGATTGTACAAAAAAATTCCACAGGAAATTCCGCTTTACATCGGATCTACCGCAAAAAAGATTCTGGAGATCCTTACGGAAAAGCTGGACTCCATTCCAGGGACAGTGGAGAAAGGGCTGCCGCGCATTCAGACGATGAATTGCTATAAGCCGGGACATAAGCTTTATTCCTTTGGAAATATACAGGTAACGCCCTTTGTGGTGGACCATTCTGCATTGGATGCATATATGTTTCTGATTGAGGCTGGCGGAAAGCGAATTCTGTTTACCGGAGATTTTCGCGACCACGGTGTTGCCGGAGGCTATGGCACACTGGAAAAGACAGTGCGCGCCTGCATAGGAGAGATTGATATTCTGATTACAGAGGGAACCATGCTTTCCCGCAGTGATGAGGCAAAAAGAAATCCGGTTCGGACGGAAGCGGATCTGGCAAAGCAGGCTAAGGAGCTGTTTCGGAACAATAAGCAATCCGTCATTTTGGTATCCTCCACCAATCTGGACAGCATTATGGGATTTTACCATGCGCTTCCCTGGGGGATGGATTTTATATGCGATGCCTATCAGGTGAAACTGATCCTGACGGCTATGGAAGATAAGGGGAAATACTATAAAGCATACAGGCCGGAGATGATTCACGGGAAGCCGAGACGTCTTTATATTGTCGGTGATATGGAGGGGCTTGGAGCTGAGAAGAATTGTTATGAGGCAGATTTTTCTATTTTAAAAAATAAAGGCTTCACCATGCTTGCAAGAGAAAACAAGCGTATGTTTAAAGAAATCATGGAATATTTTTCTGATCCCTTGATCATCTATTCAAAATGGGAGGGATACCTGGACGGGGAACATGCGGATCCGGCGATTCGGGAATTTATCGGAAACCGCCGATGGAAGCCATTACATACCAGTGGGCATGCGTATGTGGAGACAATTGAAAAGCTTCTCCGGCTGACGAACCCGAAAGTGGTTATCCCCATGCATACAGAGTATGCGGAGAATTTCCATGAAATACCAGCTTTTGCAGCCTATCAGGACCGAGTGAAAGTGCTTCAGGACGGGGAAAATTACTGTTTTTAGACAAGGGATAGATCAAAAAGGAGAATTGCTATGGCTGATAGAAAGGGCAAAGAGAACAAGAAAGAAGTCAAAATAGAAGAGTTTAATAAAAATTATGGGTGTCTGATAGAAAATTTTATTAAGGATACAGATTCGGAATACTCCATCTGCCGTGAGGAACGGCAGTATGCTGTGTTTTTGTATAATATCCTGCGTTACTGGAGGGATCCGGAAAAACGGAAATTGGATAAAAGAGCGAAGGGGATATTCACTGCCTGCCGGATTCCGGAAGATGCCATGGTTACACAGGTTTTTTATGAAGCAGCTTTTATGAGGGATTTTTTTGAGAGAAACCGGCGGAGCATTCTAAGCAGCTATCATACAGGCAGGCTATTGACAAAGACCTTTTCCGTGTCTGATTATGAAATCGATAAAGAGTATAGTTTTAACTATAAGTTGATGAAATATGTACATCGGAAGGAAGATGAAAACGGTAAAACTGAGAATCAGGAACAGGACTGGGAACAGGAAAAGATTCAGGAACGCAATTTGGGACGCAATGAAATCAATACAAGCTTATCACCACGTGAGAGATTTACAATCAGATGTATGATGGAAGCTAAACCGGATATTGCGGTCATATATGAGAGAAAAAAACATGAGAAGAAAATAAGAGAATTGTTGTTTCTTGAATGTAAATATGACTCCAGTGAGGCCTACTATAAAAGCGAGGACAGTCAGGGGGGAAAGCTGAAGATCAGTCAGAGTGAAATACAGGGAAAAATAGCAGAGTTTCTATGTGAATATCTCAATGAAAATGACAAAGAAGAGGAAATAGCGGTATCTCATAGCATGGGAAGTGAAAAGGAGAATAAAAAATCCTGCATTGTCCAATTTGTGCGTTCAAATGGAACAGATGAATGTGCGCAGGAAACAGATCAGACAGGGGATGAATGTTTACAGAAAACAGAACAGATGGAACAGGAGAAAGGAACCATTTTAATCAGGGATTTAATCAGACTTAACAATGAGATTTTTTTATGAAACAGATGAAGATGAGCAAAGGTATTTTCTGGTTTTTCTGTTCTATTGGAAGGGAAGGAGTCCTCTCCTTTTCGGGAGAAATCCTATCTCTTCCAGTTCCTTGTGACGCAGATGGAAATCCAACGGCTGCTGTTTCTTTTAATTCCCAAAATGGCCGTTCCAATACTCACAAGAATTCCTGGATGGAACTGACGGCAAGGCGGAAGGAACTGAGGAAATTTTCATGGAATTATTTTCCCAGAGGACGGGTAGAGATGTTCCATGGCAAAGCTTTTATATTTATCAATCCTCAGATTCTGAATTGTGAAAATTTTCTTGTGTTGATAAAAAGAGAGTTCCATATTGAGCAGTTAGATGTCAGGGTTAAGATTGATAATTCTGCCCATTATCAGTGTACGATACTGGATGAGATTTAAAGGTGCAGAGATGTTGCAAAATCAAGGATTTATAAGGAATATTGTATGGAAACCTGAATATTTCCACCATATACTTAAAAAAATTGTAACAGCCTCTGCAGGAAGGGAAAATATATGATAGATTTAAATAAATGGATTGATTCTCCGGATATTGCCATATGGCTGTCCGGCAGGCCGCCATTAGATCTTGCAGAGCAGATAGACTGTATCCTTTCAGCACCTCATAGAAGTCTGGAAGAAAAGCTGGATGGTTTGCAAAGGCTTCGGGAAGAGGCAGGAAGAGAACTGTTTCCAAAGAGTTTTAAAGAATTAGAGCTTTTGGAAAAGAAAATTGATATGGTGGAGACAGTGGGAGAGATCATTTATCATGGCGGCGGTCTTCGCAACCTTTATGAAACAGATATTTTCTGCTGTGGATGCAAAGAAGAGTTTCTGGAAAAACGGATTTTCACCACTCCTGGAGCCGGGATTGATTTCATAAAAGAGAAGATAAAAGAGGCTGCGGACAGATACGAGATTGATACAGGCTGCTTTTTTGGAGTCCTTCGGAAATTTTATAGGAGAGGTTGCCGGTATATGGAGCATGAATGGAATATAATTCTTAATCCAGAGGGAAAGATCCTTTACTGTCTGCCGGAAACTGCGGATGCCATAGGGAGAAACGATTATTGGATCGGACCTGGAGACTATCATTACTTGAAACTTCCCTATCCTTCCGGAACAGTGGTGGAAATGGTTTCTTCCCCCTTTTTCCGGCAGGTAAAGGGTGTGGTGGTCAATCGGATAGAGCCATGGGAAGAGGGATTTGCCCAGGATGATGAGCAGTGGTTTCTCTATCCGGATTTTCTGCATAGCAGCGATACAGAAATCGGAGTGATTCCGCTGAATGATTATGCTTCCATTACTTTTGGTGCAGATTTTGTCCTGCCCTTTAGCCAATTTTTAAGACAGTATGAAGGAGCGCTTTCAGAGAGGGAAGCATGGATTGGTGAGATGGGAGAGCTGATTCAAAAGGATAAGAGTTGTTTTGGGATGATTTTAGGAGACCGGCATTTCGTGAGCGCATCTGACGGATATGAAAAATCCCGGAAATATGTAAAAGAGTTATCAGAAAGAAGCAGAAAAAATCTGACATGTGTTCCCACAGGCAATGAGCCAAATGACGTGTTTGTACAAGCATTTGGCGAATGCCGCGATGGTCAAGGACCACGCAGCAGCATTGCAAACTTGCTGCCTCGCTGCATGCCATCAGGTTTTTGATTCCTGGATTCAGCCGGATGGGGCTTATTGTAAAATGTAGAATAGGAGAGACAGCTGATTGGACACAAACGCGATAAAACGGAAAATTGAAAGGCTTTTAGCTCTAAGCAAAAGTGATAATGAGAATGAAGCTCTGGCTGCAGTGCAAGCAGCCAGGAAGCTGATGTTAAAATATCATATCACTATGTCTGCTGGAGAATGGAGGAAGGAAACGGCTAGAGAAGGGGAGACTCTCTATACTTCTTCCCAAGTAGTAACAAAAGAATTAAGGTTTAAAAGCATACGGCCAAAACGTCATCATTTGCTTCTGGCAGCTATTTTGGCAAAAAATTTTCGGTGCAAGACCTTTTATGATAATAGGAAAGTGTTCTGTATCCGTTTTATCGGATTGGAAGAGGATGCCTATGCGGTTTTGATGCTGATGGAATATCTGGTCCGATTTATGGAACAGGGAGTAAAAGCATATAGAGGCAGGGAAGAACAGGAATATAGTTGGAGAGAAGGATTCTGCAAGGGAGTTTTGGAGACATTTGAGATACAGAACAGAGATGAACCGGGATACGAGGTTATGCTGGCTATTCCCAAAGAGGTAAAAGAAGCATATGAAAGATTGAAGCTTAAAAAGATTTCACGTTCAGGACAGAGGAAATATGTGCCTTTGGATGGAGAGGCCTTTTTTCATGGAGAGAGCAGTGGAAAAAAAGCAGTAAATGGACGGAGGATTTCTCCACAGGAATGAGAAATTTTGTATACTCCTTATCGTGACAAGGATATTCGTTGAAAACAGCCTCAAAAACTGGGTTCAGGCATAGTCAAATGTTCCGGATACTTTCACTCATGGAGATACATACAAGGATTATGCCCATGAAAGTTCCAGGGAGGACATATGAAGATGATGAAAAGACGTAAGATGGTCTGATATGATTGCAGAGGTTTGTAGAGAGGGAGAAGAATGGGATCTGATGATAAAGATAAGCGAAGCAGTAGAAAGGCTGATAAAAGATTACGGGAGAGAAGCATGTTTCAATCACAGGGAAGAGATATATGCTGCGATAAAGGCAGTCTGCCTATGTGCAGAATTTCTCCAGAATCAGGAGGACTGGGGCAGCAAACGGGCGATTCCTTTAAGGGGTGGCTGGATGGAGGACGATTGGGAGAAAAGTTGCTGGGAAAACTATCACCCTGGATTAAGGGAGGAAGAGCTTTGGAAGTTGAGGGAGGAATTAGACAATCAGGAATCATGGATGGGAAAAGAAATACCCATTAAGAATTTTCTGAGTCAGGGAATTCGGTTTATGATACACATAACACATATGCCTTTACATTCTGATATAGCAGCTAAGCAGTGGATGGGGCTTATGGAAATGCAGATTATAACAGATCATTATACAGGTTTTCAGGCATTTCAGGAAGCTGTTTATGTATTTGGACTTTTTGAGCTTATAAAATTTCACTATGGAGTCAACTTTCATTATTTTGAGGGAGATTTCTATGATGCGGCATATCTTCTTTTCGCTTTTCGGAGCTTGATACCAGAGGAAGAGCAGGAAAATTATGATAGATATTGTGAAGCCTTGCTGAAGGAAATAGAGGAAAAAAGGATGGATACCATAAATCGGCTTCTGAAAGAGCGGGAAGAGCTGCTGGAAAAGACAAAGAAAGCAAAGGGCGGAATTCCGATCCTGGATCTTTTTCAAAAAAAGATGAAGGAAATGAAGGAAAATGAGTTTGAAACCTTTGTCGGCAGACAATTGGAAGAATATGATGAGGACTGGGGAGTTTCTAAGGAGCAGCTCACATCATGGGAAACACCTGTCCCAGAATATTTGGCAATGTGGAAACCGCAATTAAACATTCGAGAAGGAATCAAAAAAAGGGTCTGGAACGTAGCAGAGTTATTTATCTATGGGGACAACAGTTTAAAGAAACGGGTTTTGAACTATCTGCTATGGGAAGAGCAGAAGATCGTAATGGAATATTGGGTTGGTGAATTTTACCCATCCTCAGTGGGAGAACTGGCGGAGAGGATGTCTCATATGTACAAGACTGCAAAGTTGGGCAGTTTCTGTCAGGAGGCCGTGAGTTTGTCTGGATGGGAGTCCCTGTATCAGAAAATTATGGGGGATTCTTTGGAAAGGATTCTGGGAAGAAGCGTTAGGGAGAAGGAAATACCAGATTACTATGAAAGTACCGAATTCTCGCTGTAGGTCTGCGCACTTCGCTGCGCTGACCGTACAACGCGCCAAAATGCCTGCTTTTGGCATTTTGTGTGCATCCCCCCGGGGGTTCATAGTAACCCCCCTTTCATCCATGGTGGTGCCTTGACAGGGCATGGGGGTTTACTATGAAAGTACCGAATTCTCGCTGTAGGTCTGCGCACTCCGCTGCGCTGACCGTACAACGCGCCAAAATGATGGCAGGTTATGGGAGTTTCCCGTGAGGAAGAAGTGACGGGACTAAGGAGGTAAAGGGATCAGATGAACGGAATGGAAGATAAGGAGAATTTGGAACAGGTTTTGGATCGTGTGAGAGAGAAAGCTTTCACATATGCCGCAGAAGCATTTGAAGAACATAAGGAACAGATGTTTGAGGCCTTGCAGGTCATATTGCAATGCATTGAGACGGCTAATAAGTTTGACATTGACGAATGGGTGTCAGAGGAGGAACGGGAGAGGGACCCGATCGCTATGGATCCGGATTTATTTTTGACTTCTGATTTAGAATGTTTCCTAGAGGAAAAAGATGCGCCTTTAAAAGAATTACTTCTCAGCGGTATACGAATCCTGTCATATGGCGGACGCTGGAATTGGGTGGCGAGGGAAATCTTTTATGAGGCAGAGGAACATGGATATTCAGGATATGAGTGGTATGTGATTTATATCTATATGACAGGATTAAGAAATATTTATATAAGGAATTATGAAGCAGGATCTGATGAGAGAGGATCGGTAAAGGATTCCATGAGAAAAGTTTGGCTGCTAAGTGAAAGTTTCTGTTTGCGAGCCATGGTTCCAGAGCCGTGGCTGGAGGATTATGATGAGTTTTGCCGAGAACAGGTGGAAAAACAAGAACAGGCAAAACTGGAAGAGCGCGTAGATCAAAGCTTTAAACATGCACGTTTTGTTAAGGCGGCTTTTGAGAGAATATTTGGAAAGATGGAACCAGATGGAATCCGGCATATCCTTACGAACCTGAATTACAGGACTGTGGCAGCTGGGATTGCATTTGCCGCAGAACCAGTCAGGAATCGTTTCCTGGAGAATATGACAGTAAGAGAGAGGAAACTTGTGATGAGGGTATGGGATGATGATGGGAGCTATCGATATTCTCTTGATACGATTTGCAGAGCTATGGACAGAATGATGATGATAGCTGGGCTGACAGGAGGAAAGTAAGGGCAGATGAAGTTAGGCGAAAATGTGGAGAGAGCGATAAGAGATTATGGAAAAGAAGCCTTTTCCAATCACAGGGAGGAAGTCTATTCTGCCATAAAGGCAGTCTGCCTTTGTGGGGAGTTTCTCCAGAATCAGGAGGATTGGGGCAGCAGGCGGGCGATATGTGTGAGACATGACAGCACACAGGAAGATTGGGAGAAAAGCTTTTGGGAAAAGTATGATAGGAGATTAAGGTGTGAAGAGATCAGGAGATTGAAAGAGAAATTGGATAGCCAGGAATTGGGGCCAGAAGAGAACATACCTCTTAAAAATTTCCTTTATTATGGAATCACACTTATGATAGCAGAGCTAGAATTTGCTCTCTCAGGCTGGGAAGAATGGATGGAGCTGATGGAAACACAGATGGCGGCCAATCAGTACAGAGATTTTCGAGGATTTCAGGAGGCTGTTTATGTGCTGGGACTTTTTGAAATCATAAAATTTCAGTGGGGAAGGAATTGTCATTACTTTAAAGGAGATTTTCGCGACGCAGAATATCTCCTTAAAGTTTTTGGCAGCTGGATTCCAAAGGAGGAACAGGAAAATTATGACAGGTATTGTGCCAGCTTCTTAAAGGAGCTGGAGAAAAAAAGGATAGATGCCATAAAAAAGGTTTTGAAGGAACGGGATGAACGGCTGGAAAAGAGACAGGAGGAAAAAGGAAAAATTCCGGTTCTGGAGCTTTTTCGCAAGAAAATGGAGGACATAAGGGACGATGAGTTGAAAGAGCTTGTTAGAAAACAGCTTGAGGAGTACGAGCAGGAGGATAAGGAGGAATGGAGTCATGAGATAAACCTTCAGGCAGCGAAGATATCAAATGTTAAAAAACTGGCAGAGCTCTTTGTATATGGAGGCAGTCAATTAAAGAAACGGCTCTTTCAATATTTGTCCGAGGAGCAGCAGCTAATTGTCATGGAGCTGTGGATGGCAGATTTCTATCCTCCTACAATGGAAAAGCTGGCATATAGATTAAAGTATATGCGATATGCTGTACAGGGGGACAGTTTAGGACTTCTTGATGAGGAATGTATCATTTCTGATAAAGACCTGCAAGATTCTCTGGAAAAAATGATAGGAAGAACGGTTACGGAAAAATGGCTTTTTTATATGATATGATAATCATTCAACCTCACGAGTCAACGCAGGACTATTCGATTGGAGCTGCTCCTCAGAGAAAGTTGAAAGGAACAAAACAGGATGCTCCGCGGCTGAGAATTGAATTTGAGAGAGGCCGCTGGGTTTCCGTAGAAATAGGAAATAAAGTGAGAGTCCTTTCAGGCCGGATCCCAAAAGATAAAAGGACATCGAAGCTATTTTCCTTTTTAGAGAAACATGTAATAGCTTTTTCCCTTCATTATAATAGAAAATGGACAGATTATACGTTGGCGATGTACATCATCCAGGTTGGCAGAAAGGGAAGAACCATAGACCAGGCTCTGGAGTATTTACTATTAGATGGAGCAATCGATAAAATACCGGAAGAATTTAAAAAAATAGGAGGGAGAACATGAAACAGCCTTTGGAAATTTTGAAAGAGAAGGCTTTAAAATATGCTGGAGAAGCATTTGAGGGGCATAGAGAGCAGATTTTTGAGTCACTTAAAGTGATAGGCCAATGCGGCGCTCTAGCCAGGCAGTCAGGGCTTTTGGCACTTGACGAAGCGGCAGAGCTGTGGGAGGAGGAAAGCGGCCTGGCGGATGGAGATTCCATAGAGCCAGGCAAGTATGATGAGGACACATTAGAGCTTTCCTTATCGGAAAGAGATGTGCCTTTGAAGGAATTGCTGATTTACGAAATTCGAAGCTTGGCAGATGCCATGGATTGGGACAAGGTGGAAGAAGACACCCTGGCATGGGCGGGAAAGAATGGGTATTCAGAATATGAGTGGTATATAGTATATATTTATTTGACAGGAGCAGGGAGCATTCTGAAAGGAGTACAGGCAAGATACTATTATCTTACCTTCCGGGTGATGGTACCGGGGCCATGGCAGGAGGATTATGACAGATATTGCCATACATTGGTGGAAAAGCAGCAGGAAAAAGAGCTGGCAGATACGCAAGAGCGAGTAAATAATGAATTCGAAACGGAAACCGCTATCAAAACGGCCTTTCACAGGATATTTGGAGACATGGATCCAGAGGAGATGAGATATATCATTCATGAACTGGATTATAAGACTCTGGCAGCAGGAACCGCTTTTGCCGCAGAAGCGGTCAGAAATCGGTTTTTGGAAAATATGGAAAAGAGGCAGAGGGACCTTGTGATAGAAGAATGGTTTTATAGAAGAAATAATTCCTATCATCTGAGTGATATTCTTGAGGCTATGGACAGAATGATGATTTTGGCCGGATTAACAGGAAAGATGGAGGAAATTGCATGAATCAGAAAAGCAAAATGCCAAGGATTGAACGCCAGCTGCGGCTGTATGAGTTTGTGCTTCAGTACGCGATTGCCGAGTTTACTGCTATCTGTGAGATATTTCCTTACAATATGCGTCTGCTTCAGCGGGATCTGGCGGATTTAAAGGCTGCAGGGCTGGTGGGCGTAAAATATTCCAGAAAAGCAAAGGGGTATGTGAAGACAGGAATACCAGAATTTAATGAAAAGACAGCGCCCTGCAAAAAGGCTCATTTAAAAAGACTGAACCGTTTAGGAAGGCTGATGTCTGAGCTGGAAAATGAGGATATTCCTTTGTGGGAAAAGAGAGATAATCAGGGAGATGGCGATTTTCGGGAGTATCTCACTTCAAAAGATTCTTACAATCAGCTGTTTCCCGGCCTGTCAGAGCGGACCAGGCAGAGGGATTTTGAAGTTCTTCGGCATATCGGATATGAGGTTTCCTATAACCCGTTTGACCATTGTTTTTTGCAGGATGACTATAGCTTTCATCTGGGGTGGGTTGATGCACCGGATGAAATGGATGATGATTTTCTGGATGGAACCTGGTAAAGAGTTCAGAAGGCAGAAGGATAGCTGGGCAGATACAGGTAAAGTGAGATTGAGAAAATAAGGGAAGGTGTGAAAAGCTATGAATATATGCGAGAAGTTTGATATCTATTCCTGGATCCTGTCTCAGGAGATCCGTGAGGAACTAAAGAAAAAGCCTGCGCTGTCAATCATGGACCAAGCAGAGATCGTTTACAATGCTTACCGCTCTGTGGGGGATAAGCTGGGAGCCTTTACCTGTCTTCTGAATAGGGCAGAGACGAAACAGGAAAGAGAATATATGGAGCGGATTGCAGTTTACTATCAGTTTGCCCTTAGACAGATGGAGGCAGACAGGAGAAGAGAACTTTCTGGGGACCAGGGGATAAAAGAAATCTGGACTGGGATCTGCAGTTATTATGACCTTGATTCTATATGGAAAGATGACTATTTTACGGATTTCTATTTGTTCTATTCTTATGAGGAGGCAGAGGAGTGGGCGGCAGAATATGTGAAAGAGCCTTGGACGGTATGCCGCCTTAAAAAATGGATTTTGGGGAAGGAAAAGCCGGAAGATGTTTTGGAATGTTCTTTAAGGCTGGTGGGAGATCAGCTTTGTGTAACCCATATCTATATGGAGGAAAAGAAATGGGGCCTGAAATCCATTGATGAAATTACCTATTCCAATAGACTTCCCTATCCACTTCCTTTTTCGACAGGAGATTTGGTGAAACTTGATGGTCCCATTTTTTCAGAACCCATATTTGGAGTATGGTGGGAGGAGATGCTGGACTGTCAGTATAACTGGATGGGGCGGTTAAAGACAGAGAAGGAGAAGACCGAGAGTTTGGAAAAAGAAAATATCAGTCCGTCTCCCTATACAATGGACAGCATGAGTTATTATAAAATGAATCATGCCAGCGAGCTTTGTGTGATGGATTGGCTTTGTTCTGCTTCAGAAGAAGAACTGCCAAAGGAACAGAAGGTTTTAGCAGAGATTGGAAAGGAACTTCGGGAATTGAGGAAAGAAAGCAGCAGGAAAGCGGAGAAGCGTTTTTTTGAGATTTTTGGGAAGTAGATAATATGATAACAGAGGATTCTTGTTACGGAGAGAAGAAAGGACATTGAAGATGGAACTTGCGGGGAACTGACAGATTCTTTGACAGAGTGGCAGTGAGCCGTATAAACAGCACATACTGGCTGATTTCTGGTATCGTCTGCTGGGAGGAAAAACCAAAGGAAAGGAATTAAGATTATTGAAATTCCGACGATATTATGTTAGAGTATAGCTGATTTATCTGCTGTATACAGATGAGGTATTCAGAAAAACAGGGAGACCAGAAGTTTATGAGAAGGGGAGAAAAGGAACAGGCAGAAAATATTATCCGGCTGTTAGGGCATATGCATGATGGCATAAAGAAAGCCGTTGAAAGAGGACAGTATGGTGAGGCCATGGAACTTCTGTCCCAGTGTCAGGAAAGTGCCATTGATTTAGGAGAGACAATTGAAGAAATCGAAGGAGAAGGCTTTGTAACAGTAGGGCTTTTGGAACATTATTGTGAAGTCGTATATCAGAGTTATGTGCTCATAAATCAAGAGGCGGGAGCAGATGGCTTTCGAGTATATAAAAACCTGAAAAAAGCTTTGGTGCAAGTGGAAAATAGCGTAAGAAATGATATAGAGATTCGCGCCGAAGTGGTATTTCTTCCTTATAAGGCATCGATGTGGGATTCTTTAGAGAGTGTGTGGAAAGCAGCAGAGGAAGATCCGGATTGTGATGCTTATGTCATTCCCATTCCCTATTATGATAAGAACCCGGATGGGAGCTTTAAGGAAATGCACTATGAGGGAGGCGAGTATCCGGAATATGTTCCTGTGACTGGGTATGAAGATTATGATTTTGAAGAACGCCGGCCAGATATTGTATTTATACATAATCCTTATGATGAGTGCAACTATGTTACCAGCGTACATCCTTTCTTTTATGCGAAAAACCTGAAGCGATTTACAAATAAGTTAGTATATATACCATATTTTATATTAGGAGAACCAAATCCAGATTCCATTGATGCAGCAGAAGAAATTGAACATTTCTGTACGGTTCCTGGAGTGATCTATGCAGATAAGGTAGTTGTCCAGTCAGAGGCCATGCGACAGGTATATATCAATGTGATGGCAGAGTTTACTGCAAAAGGAGCAAGTGAAACAAAGGAGAAAAAAGCAGCAGACAGGAAATATTGGGAGCATAAGATACTAGGGCTTGGGTCGCCGAAGGTAGATAAGGTACTGAATACAAAGAAAGAAGAACTGGAGATTCCAGAAGAATGGATGAAAGTTATAAAGAAGGCAGATGGGAACTGGAAAAAGATTGTTTTTTATAATACCAGCGTTACAGCGCTTCTGGAGCATAATGAAAAATATTTAGAGAAGATACAGGATGTATTCCGTACGTTTGAGGAGAAGCAGAATGAAGCAGCTTTGTTATGGAGACCTCATCCATTGATAAAGGCCGCGATGAAAAGTATGAGGCCTGAGCTTTGGAAAGAATATGAGAAGATTGTAGAAAATTATAAAGAAGCTGGATGGGGGATTTATGACGATTCGGCAGATTTGGACCGGGCAGTGGCCTTAAGCGATGCTTATTATGGAGATAGGAGCAGTGTTGATGAGCTATGCCGTAAAGCTGGAATTCCAGTAATGATTCAGATGATATTTTGACGGAGATTGAGTGAAATGAAAGCTGGGAAGAATCGATTAGGAATATATCATATTTATGACAAAGCAGGAGTAATTGACGAGTATATCTTATATCTATTAAATCGTATCACTGGCCATTTGAAAGAATTATATATTGTCTGTAATGGTGAGGTGAATCAGGATGATCTCAATAGGCTGAAAACGATTACCCGAAATGTCATGATTCGAGAAAATATAGGATTTGATGCAGGAGGCTTTAAGTACGCGCTGACAGAAAAGATCGGATGGGAAAAAATAAAAGAATATGATGAATTATTATTATTTAACGATTCCTTTTTTGGACCGATTGACACATTTGATGAAGTATTTAAAAGGATGGATCAAAAGGATGTGGATTTTTGGACATTAACAGGGTCCAAAGGAAATGCGCATTCAGAGGCAGTTATTCAATCCTATTTTATTAATATAAAGAAAAGGCTGTTAAAGTCAAAGGATTTTAGGCAGTATTGGGAAGACATTCCATATTTTGATTCCTTTACAGATGTGGTACGGAAGTATGAGATGAGTTTTGCCAGGTATTTTGAAAGCAGAGGATACACCTGGGAAGCTTTTATTCATAATGAGGATTATTTTTTCAAAGAGGAAGGATATGGAATTTCTCCTTACCATGATCTTCAATATGAAATAATGGCCTTTCAAAATTATCCGGTTATAAAAAGAAAGCTATTGTCACTTAGCGCCAATTCACATAGTTATGGGATTGACAGACAGGGAAAGGAGCAGACGGTTCAGGCGCTTAAATATATAAAAGATAAGAAGGAATATAACACCGACTTAATTTGGGAAAATATATTACGCTGTTATTCACTGAGGGAAATTCAGGAAAGCTGCTGTTTAAGGCAAGTTCTCTCAGGGATAGGAGGAGAAGAATATAAAGAGGATAAGGCAGCTGCATTTTTAATTCTGAAAGACAGAAAGATGAATCACGAGAATCTGAAAAGACTGAAGAACAAAAATATTCATATAGTGTTGATTTCAGATTCACTGAATATGCTTCAGGAAGTAGATCAGAAGAGTTTTTTATCAAAGGAGATGCATTTGGCAGAGTCTGCTTTAGAAGCAGTAAAAATCATTGATAATAGGCTGCCAGAGATGGAAAAGAAATATAAATACTGCTGTTTCATTTCAGACTTTTATTGGGAAAAGGGAGAGATTCCATATACAGTGGGAGCTTCAAAGCTTTGGGAAGACTGGGAAAATATAATTGGCAGAGATTCCTATCTTAATCATGTGATTAAAATATTGGAAGAAAATCAAAAATGCGGATTGTTAGTATCGCCAAGACCGTTTCATGCCCACTATTTTGGAGAGAGAGGAGAAAGTGTCAGGCTTGAGGATATAAGATGTAAAAGATTTGTGGAGAAAAATGGGCTGGAAGAATATCTGAGCAGGAGCAAGAGAAAAGCTTGGTGGTCAAACAGCTTTTGGACAAGAACAGCTTTATTAAAAGAAATTTTTGACGGAGCAAAGGCTTATAAAGAAGACGGGGAATTTTCCTGGAAATACTTAGATAGTTTCTGCGAAATACTGCCATACTGGTACCAGAAAAAAGGATATTATACAGAAGTGGTCTGTTCAGATATTTTTGCGAGGAATCGTTTTACCCTGGAGGAATCGTGCATGGAGACAATGATTGCACAATTTCGAGAAATCGGTGAGTTCCATACCTATATAGAATTACTGCAATTGCTAAAAATATATTATAAAAATGTTAATAAAATTCAAGAATTCAGGAGCAGTCATAATAAGATTTATATTTACGGAGCAGGTTATAAAGCTAGAGTTATCAGCCATTTACATTGTTTAAACGGATTCGAATGTTTCTTGGTATCAGATGGACGGGAAAAATGCAATGTGCTTGATAATCATCCTGTAAAATATCTTTCTCAAGTGCAGTTAGAAGCCGATGACGGGATTGTTTTGGGTTTAAATAAAGATAATACGTATCAGGTAACAGAAGCGCTAAAAGATATGAATGTTACAAATGATACGTTACAAATCGATGACGGAGGAATGTTTGATGGAGTTGGGGTGGATTTTTCCATATGAGGCTGTGGGAAAAGGGGATTCGATTGTCATATATGGAGCTGGACAGATGGGCAGAAGTCTGGTAAGGCAGATAAAGCAGACAAACTATTGCAGCTTGATATTATGGATTGATAGAAAATCAGAAGAATATCAAAAAGAAGGCCTGGATGTAAAGGATATAGAGTGCATTAAGCAGATAGGGCGAATAGACAAATTTCTTATTGCAATTCATTCTCTGGCAATATGCTCTGAAGTGAGAGAGAAATTAAAAGATTATGGCATTGAACCAGAAAAAATATGGACCCCGTTTTTAGGAGAACAAAAGGCATTACAGAAAAATGATATAAAAAATTATTTCTATCCTGTTTCTGATAATGGTCCCAGTGACAAGAAACAGGAGATGAATTTGCATAGTTTGGACATCGCTTTTCTTATTCCTGCACCCATACAGGGAGGCGGCGGACACCGCAATATATTCAGAGCAGTCAAATACCTTGCCGCAAAGGGACATAAAGTGACAGTATATTATACACAGACAGAAGATAGTGAGAATGAGGTAAAAAGACATGTTTCTGAGTGGTTCTATAATATGGAAGATGTGACCTTTGTAAAATTTAAAGGAGAGTGTGGATTCCATGATGTGGGCATAGCAACATGGTGGGAAACCGCTTATGTATTAAATGCGAGAAAAAATAATTTCCGCAGTCTTTTCTATTTTGTACAGGATTACGAGGCCTATTTTTATCCCATGTCGTCAGATTACCTTTTAGCAGAAAACAGCTATAGTCTTGGTATGTTTCATATCTGTTCAGGGCAATGGTGTAAAGAAAAAATACAAGAAAAATATAATGCAAGAGCAGTATATTTTCAATTCCCTGTAGATAAGGGAATCTATTATGCCAGAAAAAGAGAAAAAAGCAATAAGAATATTGTTTTTTTTGCTAAACCAGATATGCCGCGCAGATGTTATGAAATCGGGGTGAGGGCATTGAAAATATTTAAAAAGCAGCGCCCTGATGTAGAAATCATTATGTTTGGATCAAAAAATCTCATAAAAGAAGAGATTCCTTTTGATGTTACGATAAAAAATATAGTTCCTACTCTTGATGGCTTAGCAGAGATGTATGCAAATGCAGATCTGGGAGTTGTATTTTCTCCTACCAACCCTAGCCTGGTGCCATACGAGATGATGAGCTGCGGCTGTCCGGTGGTTGATTTAGATATGGATGGCGCGATTTATAAATATGGAAATGATAGAAATAATATTTTCCTGTTATCAATCGATGCTGCAGCTTTTGCGGAGAGTTTATCTGCAATTATAGATGATGAAAAATTGCTGAAATGCCATGCAGAGTCTGGAAGAAGATGGGTCGAAACGGAGTTTCCGTCTGAATTAGAAATGGAAGAGTTTATAGAACGTACAATCATAAGGGAAGTTTCACAAATTATAGAAGAACAGGGGAATTGATTATGCATGCTTTTGAAATGGGTGAGATTGTTGACGATCAGCTATGGTATTTCTCACTATCTGTAAATGCATTGATAGGTGTCGATATGAAATCCGGAGCTCAAATATTTATAGGAAGTGTTCCAGGTGAAAAGCTTTATGGATATCGGTTATATGGAAGTATGCAGATCATTGGAGATAGGATGGTTCTGGTTCCTTTTTCCGCTTCTTCTATCGCTATTTTTAATATATCGTCCAAAACCTTTGAATGTACGATTCCTGTGAGGCATCCAGGTAAAAACGCAGTTCATTATAGAGAGGACTGTAAATTTCAATCGTCAGCTAAATATGGAAATAAGGTTTATATGTTCGGCCTGACATATCCAGAATTATTGATTTATGACTGTTGTGATAAAGAATTAATCTATAGTAGAAAGTGGATAGATGTATACAAGGCAGAATATGGTTTTGATATCTGTCAAGTGAAAGACCATTTTATGTTTGAAAAATATAATTGTCTAATTGACAATAGGCTGTATATTCCAATGGGCTTCACCAATCGGATTATGATTATGAATATGAATGATGGTGATATGGAATTTCTGGATATAGGGAAGAGTGGAAATATTTACTATAACATTGCTTATTTTAATAATAGTTTGTGGCTGGCGTGTAAGGAAGGCGATTCTATTTTCCTCTCTTATAATCTGATTAGTCAAAATCAGGAGGAATATACGTGTGATCTTATCAGCGGAACCTATAAACCTTGTGAATTAATTCCCCTGCAAAATGAAATAATGGCAGTGCCCATAAGGGATATAAAACCATTAATGATAGATCAAGATGGCAGCATGAAGGAATCAAAGATTCCAGGAAAAAAGAGTTACATATTTTTTTACAAAACATATGAAGAGGGGCTTGCCGTCTATTCTAATATTGACAAAAAAATTTCTATTTTCGACAGGGAATTGAATTTGGTAAAGGAAATTGACAATGATGGACAAATGGATGAAATCATAGCTCATGCAGTCAGGTTAGCGCAGACAGAGCAAGGTTATCTTGTGGAAAACCCAGATGTTACTTTAAATGAATATTTGAAAAGTATAGTTGACAGAAATAAACTTCCGGATATAAAAAATCATAGCCAGAGTATGGGAGAGAGAATTTATTGCCGTTTAATGGATAGACATTAGCTAAGAAAAGAGATATGGTAAAAAGCTTGTTTAGGGAAGATATTGAAAATAATAGGCTTAGGAGAAAAAATGTTTGAGATCAAAGAGTATATAGAGGCATCAAGAGACTATGCAGAAACCAGAAAAGAAAACTATGAACTATGGCAGAGAAAATGCTGGGAAAATGCCATAAAGCGTGGGAATAAATATTCTAATATTGGGCTTTATGGAGCAGGTAATCACACCAGAAAGTTTCTGGAATTTTGTGACTTGGAAGGAATAACCTTAGAGAAGGTGAGATGCATTATTGCGCTGGAAAAGCAGGAACAGATAAGGAATATACCAGTGGTAACAATGGATGAGGCCCGGGAGCGATACCATATAGATGGAGTCATAATTTCATCCAAAATTTTTCAGGAAGAAATTGATAGCCGGATAAAATCATATGATATGCAGGAAATTGATGTGATAAAAATTTATGAACAGGAATATAAGGAGGAATCAACAGAGAGGTCATATGCGTATTATGACGAGAATCACAGGCTGAGATGTAATATTCCATTTGACCATTTGCAAAGATATGGATGGGCCTTGGGATATGTAAGGGATAAAACAGTTATAGATATGGCTTGCGGAAGCGGATATGGATCTTATTGGATGTCTTTTGCAGCAGCAGAAGTGATTGGCATCGATGTAAGTAGACATGCGATTGAACATGCAGAAAAGATGTATCATAGACCTAATTGCAGATTTTTCTGCGAAAATATCTATAATATTCGGGAAGATATAATTGCAGATGTTATTGTGAGCTTTGAAACAATTGAACATATTGATTGCGAGGAGGAATTCTTTCGGACAGTGGAGAGATTGCTTAAACCAGAAGGAACTTTGTTGATTTCCACGCCTTTGTCTGCAGAAGATGGAATAAGCAGGGAAAATGGCTTTCATACTCAATGAATACACACAAGAGCGATTTGCTAAGACACTTTCTAAATATTTTTCTAAAATCATGTGGTACAGACAAGATTCAGACTATGACAATGCAGTATCGATTGATGATGGCAGTATGAAAAGATCGAATGACAGCTATATTACCATGCTGGCTGTCTGCAGAAAGTAAAATGAAACGGTTGGAGTAATGATATAACTGGAGGAAAAGTCGATGGGATTATTAGTAAGTGAAATGCTTGAAATTTTGAAGCTGCATAAAAATAGTGAAAGAAAAAACATCAGTATATGTATGATAGGAAAGCAGGACCTTTTGATAGAGTGGGAGTCCTTTTTTAAGATATGCGAGAAATACGGCATTACATACAATAAGGATTTATATGAAGAAGTCAAAGATAAGTGTCCAATCGACTCGTTTGACTTTTTTAATGTATTTGGATACGGAGAGGTTCATGCCCTGGATTATTCTCCCTATGAGGGCGCTGATATTATTTTTGATTTAAATAGCCCTTCTGTTCCAGAGAATATTAAAAACAGATTTGACTTGGTGATCAATGGGGGAACCATAGAACATGTATTTCATATCTCATACGCCATAAAAAGTCTTTCTGAGATAACTAAGGCTGGCGGATATATATTTAATCTGTCCCCTCTTTCCGGATGGATCGACCATGGCTTTTTTAGTATTTCACCAACCTTTTTCTTTGATTACTATTATGGGAACCACTTCGAGATAGAGAAGATTGTTTTTGAATTTAAGACACACAATGGCCCCCAAATGGGAGATGTGGTATATTCTCAGGATTATCGATTATTTATCAATCAATTCGACTTGAGCAGGTATGTAGAATCTGTGGCAGGGGGAGCAGATAAAGAAGTAATGCTTCAGTGTGTGGCGAGGAAGAAAGAAGATAGCACTGCCGGCATAATTCCGATTCAGGGAATGTACCAATCGATATATAGTAAAGATGAGAACTTTGTAATTGATTATGAAAGTGTAGTTCATGAACATATCCTGGACAGTGAAAAAGATGGGATTATGCTATATGGGACAGGAGATAATTGTAATTCTTTGATTTCTGCGATTTTTAAAGCAGACTGCGATGATAAAATCTTTGGAATATTCAATTCTAATGCGGATAAATGCGGGGATTTATTTAGAGGTTACAGAATTGTATATCCAACAAAAGAAAAAGTATTTGCGTCCAAAAAGATAATTATTTCCACTTCAAAATATGAAAATGAAGTGGTGGATTTTCTGCTTGGAATGGGATATGACAAAGAGAAAATTGTAAGAATTACAGATTACAAAAGGTAGGAAAGAGATGAAGGATTTGGTCTCTGTTGTTATGCCGGTTTGTGGATCTGACTATGTTAAAGAGTCTCTTGATAGTATTTGCAATCAGACCTATGAAAATCTGGAAATCATCATAATTGATTCATCCGATGAAACAGAAAAAATAAGAGAGATTGTTTCTGGGATGGGTGAAAAAAGAATTAACTATTTTTATCAGGAAAAGAGCGGAGTTGCAAATGCATTAAATTTTGGCATAGGAAAGTCAATGGGAAAATATATTGCCAGGATGGATGGGGACGACATAGCGGCACCCCATAGAATCGCTGTACAGGCAGAATTTATGGATTCTCACCCTGAAATTGATGTAATTGCCTCTTCTTATGTGATGATTGATGGTGAGGGAAACTATATAAAAAAAGAAATAAAACAGTTTTCTGATGATGAAATAAGATGGGAATTGTTATTTGATAATCCAATCTGCCATCCAACGATTATGTTCCGAAAAGCTATCTTTGACAGAGGATGGGCGTATCAAAATGTTTTTGCAGAAGATTATGATTTGTGGACCCGGATGGCTATTTCTCATAAGATATTCGTTTTACCAGAAGTGCTCTTAAAATATAGGGTACATAGGGACAATTTAAGCAGTGCCAATGTATTAAAAGTAAGTGATTCTGATACAAACAGCGCTTTCAATTATATAAATGCCTTATTTAATATTAAGATAAAAGCAGACAAAAAGCAGTTGATGGTTAAAAATTATCATTTGGCTCATATAAGCGCAGATGAAGTCGGTGAATACAGCAGCTTTTTAATTTCCCAACAGGAATTGTTATGGAGCTTATTAGAATCTTCAAAATTTTTGGATCACCAATCTAGGAGTATGATAAACAAGATTATTTTACGCAGGTGGGAAAAACTTGTGAATGCTTCTAATATAATTTACATTTCAGAGGATTTATATCAGTTTCCATTGGATGTGGATTCAAATTATGCTTTTCGGGCTAATTTAGTCAATGCCATAAGAAGGAATGAAAATCAGTTAAAAAGGATGGAGATGGAAGAGATCAGGTTCTTTTTATATGGATTTGGAGAAAGAGGACACAGAACGTTAATGTGTTATCAGAAGCTGGCGAAAGACAGACTGAAAAATTGGAAATTAATTGGAGTCGTAGATAGAGAAAAAAAGACCTATTCTGTGGGAGGGGATATTTATCAGACCTGCGGCAAGGAGGATATCCTGAAATATGAGTTTGACTATATTTTAATCTCTGCATTTGATTTTTATAAAGAAGTCAGACAAGAGCTATTGAGCTTACATGTACCTGATAAAAAAATCATAAGGGACAATATAATATTTTTTTTCTAGGCTGGATGGTGTTTTATGGATGAGTTTAGATTATCAGTAATCGTACCTGTGTATAACGCAGAAAAGTATATGGAACAGTGTGTCAGAAGCATATTATCACAGAAGATGGATTCGATTGAAGTAATATTAATCGACGATGGCTCTACTGATACTTCTGGTGAATTATGTGACAAGTTTGCAGATGAAAATGCTCATGTAAGAGTGATTCACCAGGAAAATAAAGGAGTGCTGTATTGTAGAAAAAAAGGAGTGGCAGCTGCAAAAGCCGAATATATAACCTTTGTAGATAGTGATGATTGGATTGAAGATAAGATGTTTGACGAGTTTTTACATATCATCAATCACGAGGAGGACATTGACTTAGCTGTTTCTGGCCTGATCTGTGAGAAAGGCAGCCTTTGCTTTAAAAAGAGCGGAAGCATATTACCTGGTATCTATGATGCAGAGGATCACATCGCTGAACGTATGTTATATGACTGGAATACAGGCGAAATGGGGATTCCTGGATATGCCTGTGGAAAGCTGTTTCGAAAAAGCCTGCTGCTGGAAGTGATGTCAGGAATTGATGGGAACATTGTTCATGGTGAAGATTATGCATGGTTTTATACGTATGTCCCCTTAGCAAAGAGAATCATGATAGTGGATGCGTTTTACTATCATTATAGAATGCATTCGAATTCCACATCCACAAGCTTTGATCTATCATCCTTTACACAATTGCTGGCATTAAAGGACTATTTGGATGGACAGATTGAGAAACAGCATATTAGTAAAAAAAATATTGCAGGTATCAATCAACTGGTCTGGGGCGGCATCATGCATGGGCTAAGAGAAATATATGGATTGTCAGTAGGATATTTATTTCCATATGAGTTAGTCAAGGCGGGAAGTAATGTAGTGATCTATGGGGCTGGTGTGGTAGGAAGGTGTTATTACAACTGTTTAAAAAGTGGCACTTATGCTCATGTTACAGCGGTAGTAGATAAAAATAATTTAAATATAACTGACTTTGACTGCAAAATCTATTCACCGAAAGATATATCAGGATTTTCCTATGATGTCATTGTCATTGCAGTAGAGCCAGAAGAATTATATGAAAGCATAAAGAAAGAGTTACAAATACTAGGTGTAGAGGCTGAAAAAATCATTTGGAGTAAACCAAAAATTCTACGCACATAGATTACTGAGAAAGTCTCGAATCCTTGCGGCAAGACTCGCACTGCTCTGTCTATAGGGAGCCGGAAGGTTATTTTTGCATTTTGTGTGCTTGCCGCGATGTGAAATCTTTTTTTGAAAGGAAGGCATAATGATTATTACAAAAACACCATTTCGCGTCAGCTTCTGTGGCGGCGGGAGCGATATGGCAGATTTTTATAGAGAGCACAGCGGCTGTGTATTGAGTACAACTATTAATCGCTACATGTATTTGACGATTCACCCATATTTTGATGAGAGCAGAACTGCACTGAAATACTCCCAAAATGAAATCGTTGACAATATCAATCATATTCAGCATTCCATTTTTCACTGTGCACTGAATGAACAGCATATCAGCGGTGTGGAGATCAGCAGCACAGCAGATGTTCCTAGTGGAACTGGATTAGGATCTTCCAGCTCATTTACCGTGGGGCTGCTTCACACCTTGGCTTGTTATAAAGGAAAATACATATCAAAAGGAAAACTGGCAGAAGAAGCCTGTAAGATGGAGATCGAGAAGCTGGGAGCGCCGATTGGGAAGCAGGATCAGTATGCGGCGGCCTTTGGAGGATTGAATTTTATTACTTTTCATAAGGATGATACAGTATCTGTGGAGCCAGTTATTACAAAGGGAGATACCTTAAAGCGCCTGCAGGAAAATCTTGTGATGTTTTACACAGGTTTGACACATGATGCAAATAAAATTCTGTCAGAGCAAAAACAAAATATCAGGAAAGCTGATAAGACGAAAAATCTGCTTGATATGTGTGGGCTTGCCAGAGATATGAAAAAATCTCTGGAGGAAAATGAGATTGGAAACTTTGGAGATATCTTAAATGAAAGCTGGCAGAAAAAACGTGAACTGTCTGAGAGTATATCGAGTCCAAAAATCGATGAATTGTATGCTTGTGCATTAGAAAACGGAGCAGCAGGAGGGAAGCTTTTAGGAGCTGGCGGAGGCGGATTTTTGTTGTTTTACTGCAAAAAGGAGAAACAGGCACTTCTTAGGGAAAAGCTGCGGTTAAAACCATTTCCATTTCAATTTGAACACGACGGCAGTTCTGTGATTTATATTGGAGACAAATATTGGGAGGAAACAAGATGAAAGCATTCGTAATTGGCGGTGCAGGCTTTATCGGGAGTCATTTGTGCGATGCTCTGCTTGCGGAAGGGGAACAGGTGATATGTGTGGACAATTTTTCCCTAGGGACAAGAGAACACATTGAACATTTAAAAGATAATTCCAGATTTAAGGTTTATGAAGTAGATGCAGCTGTCAAGGATAAGCTGGAACCGGTATTTGCAGAGAACAAGCCGGATTATGTGTTCCATCTGGCAGCAAATTCTGATATTCAGGCTAGTGCTTCCAATCCTGAAGTGGAATATAAAAATACTTATACTACCACATTTCAGATTCTTTCTTGTATGAGAGAGCATAAGGTAAAAAAGATATTTTTTGCTTCCACCTCTGCGGTTTATGGAGATAAGAGGGATGTTTTACTGGAGGAGGAGACGACAGGATTATCGCCAGTCTCCTATTATGGCGCAGCAAAGCTGGGAAGCGAGGCTTTAATTAGTGCCTTTTCTTACATGAATGATATGAAGGCCTTGGTATTCCGCTTTCCCAATGTAATCGGTCCGCGGCTTACCCATGGGGTGGTTTTTGATTTTATCCGTAAACTGGAAAAAGATCCGAAACATCTACAGATTCTGGGAGACGGGAGGCAGACAAAACCCTATATTTATGTTCTGGATTTAGTCGATGCCATCATGAAATTTAAGGATACCCATAAAGTTGGAGTTACTTTATACAATGTGGGTGTAGAAGGGGAAACCAGTGTGACTGCTATTGCAGACATGGTTTGTCAGGAATTGGGATTACAGGATGTGGAATATAGATATACAGGAGGAGAAGGAGGATGGAAGGGGGATGTGCCTAGGTTCGCATACTGCATTGACAGGATTCATGCTGCAGGGTGGAGAGCAAAGGACAGCTCTGACCAGGCTGTAAGAAAGACGATTCAAAATAATATAAGAAAGCAGTGAAAGGACGATGGGAAAAAGCTATACAGCTGTCATTCAGGCGGGGGGCAGGGGAACACGAATAAGAGAAATTACAAAGGAGCAGATTCCTAAGCCTATGCTTTTATTAAATGGCAAACCTATGCTTCAGTGGCAGATTGAAAATACAGTTAAGTATGGAATCCGTGAGTTTGTGATTATTATTGGATATCTTGGAGAAAAGATTAAAGAGTATTTTGGGGATGGAACAGATTTTGGAGTTCATATCTCTTACATAGAAGAGGAGGAGCCATTAGGATCTGCGGGAGCTCTTTATTTCTTAAAAGAGAGGCTCCATACAGAGGATTTCCTATTGATTTTTGGGGATGTGATGTTTGACCTTTGCTGGGACCGGATGGCTGCTTTCCATGAAGGCCATGGAGGAAAGGCAACATTGCTGGTTCATCCCAATGCACACCCATTTGATTCAGATCTTTTGATTATAAATGAGGAACAACAGGTGACGGGAATTCATTCCAAAAATCATGAGAGAAGTGATTGGTATGATAATTGTGTTAACGCAGGGATTTATATTTTATCAAGGAGTATTGCAGAAAGCCTGGAAAAGCCTCAAAAAATGGATTTGGAAAAGGATATTCTGGCCCCTCTAATGGCGGAAGGAGAAGTGTATGGCTATCATACATCGGAATATGTAAAAGATGCAGGAACACCAGAGCGCTTTCAAAGGGCTGCTTTGGAACAGGCAGCAGGTATATGGGAGGAGAAATGCCTGGATAAAAAACAGAAATGCATATTTTTGGATAGAGATGGAACCATTAATCAGTTCAGAGGACTCATCAGCAATGAAAAGGATTTTGAATTAGAAGAGAAGGCAGCAGAGGCTGTGAAAATGATTAATGAGTCGGGATTTCTGGCAATTGTAGTGACCAATCAGCCTGTTGTGGCTCGCGGAATGTGCGGAATGGATGATGTAAAACAGATTCATAAAAAGATGCAGACATTGCTTGGAAAGAAAGGAGCTTATTTAGACGACATTGTATTCTGCCCTCACCATCCAGATAAAGGGTATCCGGAAGAAAATGCCAAATATAAGATTCCGTGTAGATGTAGAAAACCTGCGACAGGAATGATTGATGATATGATAAAAAAATATAACATTGATACCGCTTCTTCTTATATGGTGGGAGACAGTACGGTTGATGTTCAAACAGGGATTCTTGCAGGGATGAAAACAGTACTCCTTAAAACAGGACAAGCTGGCCAGGACGGAAAATTTGATGTTACCCCTGACACGGTAAAAGAAGACTTAAAGAGTGCGGTAGAATACATATTACAGAGAGGGAGGTAAGATGGAAGATTACAGAAAGAAAATAAAAGACTATTTGTCAATGGAGAGAGAAGTTTTAAATTCACTTTCTGCAGATGATATCAATGAGGTTATGAATATTCTGGAAGGTGCACGCCTGAGTGGAAAAAGAATTTTTATTTGTGGAAATGGCGGCAGTGCGTCTACGGCTTCCCATTTAGAGTGCGATTTCAATAAGGGAATCAGCTATGACCAAGACTTGAAATATGATATTGAATGCCTAAGTGATAATGTTCCAATGATGATGGCAATTGCGAATGACATAGGATACCATGATGTGTTTGTTGTTCCCTTAAAGAACAAGCTGAAAAAGGGGGATATTGTCATAGGCATTTCAGGAAGTGGAAATTCGGAAAACGTTTTAAAGGCATTTGAATATGCGAATGATCTAGGCGCTGATACCATTGCGTTCACTGGATATAGCGGCGGCAAGTTAAAGGAAATGGCAAAACATAACGTCCATGTGGCTATTGATAATATGCAGATTGTAGAAGACGTTCATTTAATCCTTAACCATATGATGATGTTTATTCTCTCCCAGATGAAAGAGTGTTGATAATAGATGAAAATACTTATTTTTGGCACAGGGGACTATTATGAGAGATATAAGAAGTGGCTGGTACAGGAGGAAATTCTGGCACTTCTTGACAATTCCTTACAGAAGCAGGGAACAGAGATTGATGGAATTAAGGTGTTGTCTCCCAAAGAAGGGATAGAGCTTCCTTATGATAAAATAATTATTTTGAGTTTTTATGTTAGGGAAATGAAGCAGCAGCTTGAAGCGCTAAAGGTGGATACTAGGGATATCTTGCATTTCTATGACCTGCATGATTTTTTGAAAGGGAAAAAACCTCATTATCCAATTAAGGCTTCTGCTGCTGCAAGGGAAATTTTGAATGACAATAGGAAGAAGCAAGAGACGATTCTGCTTTTGTCCACAGATATGCTCCCTGTAGGCGGGCCTGCAAGGGTGTTATTTCGTACAGGTAAGATTTTAAAGAAAAATGGCTTTTCTGTATTGTTTGCCTCCATGATAGATGGAGAACTAAAAGAAGACATAGAAAATGCAGGCATACCAGTAATGGTAGATGAAAGTCTGCAGGTATCTACTATGGAAGAGATTAAGTGGATAAATGGATTTAGACTTTTGATATGCAATACGATTAATTTCTACGTATTCCTTTCCAAAAGAAATTGCGACATACCTATTATATGGTGGCTTCACGATTCGATGTTTTTTTATGGAGGAGTAGATGTAAAGGTGCTCAATAATATTTCCCAGAAAAATCTTAAAATCGTATCAGTGGGGGAGATTCCCAGGAAAGCTATGAACAAACTGGCACCTCAATTTGAAATTACAGATTTCCTTTATGGAATAAAGGATAAGGAAGAGATAGAACAGAGAATTTCAGGATTGAAAGTATGTTTCGCGGTTATGGGATATGTAGAAGAACGAAAAGGACAGGACATATTGGTGAAGGCAATTCAACGTCTGCCTCTCTATATAAGAGAAAGGCTGAAGGTCTATATGATAGGAAAAAATGTTTCTGCTATGGCTAAAGAAATCATGCAGGAGATATTGTATATTCCTGAGATTTTTATGACTGGTGTATTGGCTCCAGCAGAATTTGAAGAAATATTTAGTGAGATTGATGTTTTGATTTGCCCATCAAGGGAGGATCCAATGCCAGCAGTTGTTTCTGAGGCTATGAGGAGTAAAATTCCCTGTATCGTATCAGATGCTGTAGGTACTGCGAGGTATATCCATGAAGGAGTGGAAGGCTGGATATTTCAAAGTGGAAACGCGGAAGAACTAGCTAAAAAAATTGAGTGGTGTGTCCATCATAAAAGCCAGCTTCAGAGCATAGGCATCAATGCCAGAAAATTATATGAAAAATATTTTTCCATGGATGTTTTTGAAAGGAATCTGCTTACTCTTATAAAGACTTAGGAAGGAATGAAACGTATGCCGGATATTAAGGAACAATGGAAAGAGTTTAAAGGAAAAAATATAGTTCTTTATGGTCTGGGTACAGAAACAGAATGGGCATTAGGAGAACTTGACAATTATTTTAAGATTGTCGGTCTTTTAGATGGTTTTCAGGATGTTGGGGAATTGTATGGAAAGCCGATTTTATCCCTATCACAAGTAATAAATCAATCAATAGGGCTTATTATTGTAGTTGCAAGGCCAGGCTCATGCAGAGTAATTGCAAAAAGAATAGGCGATTTCTGTAGGAAATACAAGATTGCATTGTATGATATTAGAGGAAAAAATCTGCTGATACATAAGCGTACAACATATGAATTTAAACATTTGTATCCTAATACAAAGGAAGTACTGCTTACAAAGATAATGGCTGCTCAGGTGGTAAGCTTTGATTTATTTGATACTTTAGTAATGCGCCAAGTCTTGCTTTATACAGATATATTTGAAATTTTAGATCACTATTTACAAGAAGATAATATAGTGATACCTGATTTTATTAACAGGAGGCTGGCAAGTGAAAAGGAGCTTGCCAAATATGGAGCTCCGACTTTAAGTGAGATTTACGAACATCTTTTGGAAGGTTTGTGTGATAAACCAGATATAGATGGGGATACTTTGGCAGAGATGGAATGGAAGATAGACTATGATACGATAATTCCACGTTCTTCTGTATGTAATATTTACCAAGAAATTGTGAAGTCTGGAAAGCTGGTATTCATTGTTACAGATACTTATTATCGAAAAAAACAGATAAAGAAGATCCTTGAGAAATGTGATATCAGAGATTTTGCAGACATATATGTCTCTTGTGAATACAACACAGGAAAAACGCAAGAGTTGTTCTGTAAGTTTAAGTCATCGGTAAGTGCTCAAACTTATTTACACATTGGTGATGATTTGGCAGCAGATATAGAATTTCCATCAAAGCAGGGCATGGATATCTTCCACATTTATAGTGGGATTGATTTGTTGGATGAACTTGGTTCCTTTGGAATGGAGGCTTATATAAATAATCTTGCTGATAGGGTTAAAATTGGACTTTTTGTGTCTAGAATATTTAATAATCCGTTTCAGTTTGAGAGGGAAACGGGAAAGGTTGAGATTCAGAAGTCAGTTGATACTGGATATTTGCTTTGTGCACCGTTGCTTTGCGACTTCCTTTTGTGGTTTTGCCGCCGCATAAGGGAAGAGGGAATTAGAAATGTTTTTTTTCCTTCCAGAGACGGATATCTTCTGCAAAAGCTTTATGAAATGATTGAAAAAAAAGAAAGTATTTATTTTCTTACTTCAAGAACTGCTGCAATTCGAGCAGGAATGGAGGATGTATCAGATATTGCATATATAGACAGTATGAAATTTTTTGGAACAGCAGATGAGAATCTGTTCATGCGGTTTGGGATTGATTCAGATAAAGGATTAACCACAGATGAGAAAGAGATTGGACTGATAAATTATTCTGATGCTATATTAGATCATGCCAAAATACAGCGTAGAAATTACAAAAGATATATAGAACAGCTGGAAATTCAAAGGGGAGATATCGCCTTTTTTGATTTTGCAGCAAAAGGAACGACGCAGATGTATGTACAGAAGTTGGTAAATCATCACTTAAAAGGGTTTTATTTTCTACAGCTTGAACCTGAGTTTATGAAAGATAAAAGCTTGGATATTGAACCATTTTATTCAAGGGAAGAAACAGATAATAGCGTTGCCTTTGACGATTATTACATACTTGAAACAATATTAACAGCTCCTTATCCTCAAGTATTGGAGTTTGACGAATTTGGTAATCCTGTGTATGCAAAGGAAACCAGAAATGAGCAGAGCATCAGATGTGTCAATGAAATACAGGAAGGTATTTTAGATTATTTTAAGGTTTTTGTCTCCCTTGTCCCCAAAGAGTTATGGAAGGAAAATAAGAAATTAGACGAGGAAATATTAAGATTATTTCATCAACTTAAAATGACAGATGAAAATTTTAAAGCACTAATGGTAGAAGATCCCTTTTTTAATAGGATGACACAGATGACAGATTTGATATAAGATATTATAATGGATACTTGTCTGCACAGTTTATGGAATATTAGATTTAATTAAAATGAAGGGAAATATATATGGAATTTGAACTAACTGCCTCCATGATGTGTGCGAACTATGGCAATCTGGAGAAAGAGGTAAAGGATCTAGAAGAGGGCGGTATTGACTCCTTCCATATTGATATTATGGATGGGCGCTACGTCCCGAATTTTGCTATGTCCTTAAATGACATGAGATATATTGCTGCTACAGCGTCAAAAGCGCTAGATGTCCATCTGATGATAGAGCATCCAAATAATTGTATTGATTTATTTTTAAGAAAACTTCGAAAAGGAGATACTGTATATATCCATCCAGAAGCGGAATACCATCCGTCTACTACTTTACAGAAGATCATTGATGCAGAAATGATACCAGGCATTGCCATTAACCCAGGCACCTCTGTAGAAACAGTTATAGAAATGCTTCGCATTGTAAAAAAGGTCCTTGTCATGTCAGTAAATCCTGGAAATGCAGGCCAGATGTACCTTCCTTACGTGGGCAAAAAGATTACAAAGCTGCTTGCTATCAAAGAGGATATGGATTTTGAAATTTATTGGGACGGTGCCTGTAGTGCAGATAAGATTCTGGAGTATGCTCCTAAAGGAGTAAAAGGGTTTGTACTGGGAACTACCTTGTTATTCGGCAAGGGAAAGCCTTATGGTGAAACCCTGCAGAATATACGGGAGCTGAAATTTTGATGAAGTATATATTGTATTTAGGATGTTTTATTCCATAGAGTTTTGCCGGTTTGACGGAAGAATGGAGGTTGAGATGAATATCGCACTTATCTTATCCGGCGGGACAGGTACAAGGCTGGGCTTTACCCTTCCGAAACAGTATGTTAAGGCAGGAGGAAAGCCAGTGATTTCCTACTGTTTGGAAACTCTGCTAGCCCATGACCGGATCGGAGCAGTACAGATTGTGGCAGATTCTTTGTGGCAGGAGAAGCTTACAGGATGGGTAAAAGAGGCGGCTAAAGGTGGCGGAATCGAAAAATGGAAGGGCTTTTCCCTTCCAGGAGCCAACAGGCAGATTTCTATCTATCACGGCTTGATGGATATTAGAAATTATGCAGAGGACTCAGATTATGTACTTATTCATGACGCGGCAAGGCCATTGCTTTCCACAAAGCAGATCAGTGACTGTCTGGATGGAGCTGTTGGCCATGACGGTGCGATGCCGGTTTTACCAATGAAGGACACAGTGTATTCCAGTGCGGATGGAAAGACAGTAGGTGCTCTTTTGAACCGAAATGAGATTTATGCAGGTCAGGCACCAGAGGTGTTTCGGCTTGGTGTTTATTATGAGGCAAACTGCCGCCTGCTGCCGGACCAGATTCTTAACATCAATGGTTCTACAGAGCCAGCAATCCTGGACGGGCTTGATATTGCCATGATTCCAGGAGACGAGGGAAACTTTAAAATTACGACAAAAGCAGACTTGGAACGATTTTGTAGGATTGTTGGGGAGATTACATAAAGCAGCATACAGTTTGAGAGAGAAATGGTATAGTCAAAGCTATGCCATTTTTTTACTTTATAAAAAAGTGCGTCCTATAAAGCAAAAAGGCTTCGCTTAGGATGCTCACTCCAGGCTGAGGAAATAAGGCTCCTGAAGCAGCCACGTGCCAATGCGAGAGTCCGATAAGCCAGACTCTTTGTTCCAGCTCATAGAAAAGAGTGTGAAAAAATATTTCCCCACCCTGTAAAGAAATCTATCAATAGGATCCTTTTCTAACAACTTTGTCTGCTGCCTGATATAATTTGACTTCAAAGGATAGTTATGGAAAAAGCAGCAGATGGATGTGGACAGTTTCCTTGTGATACGTTATGATGAAATATATGAAAATGGGGCAGGAGAATTGATCATGGAAAATAATTACCGCAGAAAAAAAGTGCTGCTATGGAGCTTTGGATCCGATGAGTGGGAGGCATGTTGTGAGGTTCTGGGACAGTTTTTTGAAGGAGAAGAAATAGAGATTATAAAAACATCATTTGCAGCCTATGAGGCGGGCTTACATACAGATTACAGCCAGGTGGATCTAGCATTGGTTACATCCAGTGAATGGTATTATTTTGTTAAAGGTATGCTTCCTGAACATGTGCCTGTGCTATGCTTAAAATATACCATAACCCGAGAGCACTTTGGAAAAATTGAAGAGGTTTCCCGTTCGGAGACAGTCAGTGTGGCTGGAGAGACAGCTTGGCATGCAGCTTACCAGCTTCGGCTGCTGGAGGGGTTGGGCCTTCCAGAAAAGGCTATGAAGGTCTGGAGTCCCGGCCTTCCAGAAGAAGAGCTATGCCGCATGGTATTGATCGCTGGACAGGCAGGTCTGAAGGAAACCAAAGAGCACGAGTATCTGAATTTTTACGGGCATGGAGTGCCGAGCACAGACTCTCTGGTTCAAATTGCCATGCGCCTAGAGATGGGCCGCCTTCTTCAGAAAGACTTTTATAAGATTTATGATTCCTGTGTTATGCCGTCGGAAAGCCCGATGATGGAATCTATAGGGATAGGCCAATGCTATGCAGCATCTATGAAAAAGGCAGTAAATGGAGTGATGTGTTTTCTCCCAGGTGATCGGATTAGCTATTATGATTATAATGCAGCTTCCCTGCTTCATGTATCAGCCCTTGAGCTGGTAGGAAAAAGGCTGGCAGACGTATTCCCCTTTTTGAAGGAATATGCTGGACAGCCCCAGGAGTTTGGCGAGCAGGTGGTAAGGTTTAATGAAAGGGATTTGATCTTTGACCTGTGTATCTTCCCAAGCCGTGACTCCTTTATTGGATATATATTTATTTCCGATTATAAACAGGACTGTGAAAGGGAACTGCGGCTGCGGACAAAAGTGCTTCAAAAGGTTCATGCAGCCAAAGATACCTTTGAAACTATCTGTGGAAACAGTGCTTCAATAGAAAAATGTCTGGAAAAAGCCAGAAAATTTGCTCATTCTCAGGCCTCTGTGCTGCTCATTGGTCCTGCTGGCTCAGGAAAGGGAATGTTTGCCAGTGCAATTCATAATGGCTCTATGTGCAGTCAAGGGCCATTTATTACAGTTCATTGTGGTACCCTGAATGGAATGCAACTGGAAAGAGAGCTTTTCGGCTATGAGGGAGGTGCGTTTTCTGGGGCCTCTAAAGAGGGAAAACAGGGACTTTTGGAACTGGCCCATATGGGAACCCTGTTTTTAGATGAGATTGGTGAGCTGCCCTTAGAACTTCAGAAGAAGCTGATTTGGGTTCTGCAGGAGAAAAAGGTAGTACGCATAGGAGGCAAAGGAGCAATTCCTGTAGATTTCCGAGTGATTGCCGCAACACATAGAGATTTAAAAAGGATGGTTAAGGAAAATAGATTTTACAAGGACCTCTATTATCACCTGAATGTGCTGACATTAGAGCTGCCAGGACTGGATGCCTGCAAAGAAGAGATTCTTCCCCTGTTTGGCCACATATGTAGGAAGAAAGGATATCTGTTCGAACTAGCTCCTGAAGCAGTAAAATGTATTCAGGAACATCAGTATAAGGGAAATATGCAGGAACTTTGTAACTGCATTGAATATTTGAGAAGTTTGGAAAAGCCTGTGATTGCTTTGGAAGATCTCCCAGTCTATATGCAGGCAGAGGAGGAAAGAGATTCAAATCTTTACAGGAGTGCAGATAAGGAGAAAATGGAGGATAGGAAAAAAAGGGAAGAATCTCCCATTAATGCCATGGACCCGTTTATCCAGGAAGCGATTATACGCAATACAGAGTCTCAAAAGCAGATCGTATTGGATGCGATACAGGAGCTGCGAAAAGGAGGAAAGGCCGCAGGAAGGAGGAGCATCTGTAAAAAACTCCAGGAAGATGGCTGCTATCTGTCAGAAATGCAGATCAGGAAGGTTCTTGAACTTTTGCAGGAGGAGCATAAGGTCATAATTGGAAAAGGAAGAACTGGTGTGTGGCTGCCATAAAAGATAGTTGGGAGGGAGAGAGAAAAACTATTTGCTGCCCGGACGTAATCTGGCAGGTGGAGAATCCTGCCAGATTTTTTCTTAACTTCATAGAAAATTATATCCTAATAAAGCAAAAATCCCGATAAATCCCATAAAATCCCTTTGAATCCAAGTGATAAAAGGTTCGGCTTAGGAAAAGCCTATGTAAAAAGTAAAAAAATCCTTAAATATGCCATAAATTTACAGTCCCTGAAACGTATCTGATATTAGGAGGGACAATTCGATACAGGGAGGTCGCGGCCATTGAGTATGACTGATATGGAGTTTGATAAGAATATCCGTTTGATCCTGCAGGGGGAGAGAGAAGGGTTAAGAGCAATTTATGAAGCTTATCTTCCAGCTGTATATTCTGCTGCTATGGCAGTACTCCAGAATGAGCACAATGCCCAGGATGTTACAGCAGATTTTTTTATCCGGCTTTGGGAAATTGCCGGACAGTACAGACAGGGAGGAAGGCATAAGGCTTGGATGATGACGATTGTCCGGAATATGGCAGTGGATGTTCTCAGGAAATACCAGAGAGAGCAGCCATTGGATGAGATTCCAGCTGTTGAGGCTTTAGCTGGTTCTCCCTCCCATGAAGACCAGATCTGTAATGAATTGGCCTTAAAACAAGCATTGGAAATGCTGGAGGAGGAGGAACAGCAGATTGTCAGCTTAAAAATCATGGGAGAGCTGACATTAAAAGAAATTTCCCGTATTATGAAAAGGCCCATGGGAACTGTTGCATGGAAATATCGGGCCGCCCTGAATAAGCTGAAGAGGTGCCGCTATGAATAGAATCGATGAATTGAAAAAAGCATATAGGGCATTACAGGCAGAAGAGGCTCCTGATCTGTGGCCCCGGATTGAAGCTGCTTTAGAGAAGAAAAAGGAAGAAGCCGCAAATTTTCAGCAGATAGAAATACCCTTTTGCGTTTTGGAAAAAGAAGAGGCACAGGAAATCCAAAACCTGAGAAGGGAAGTGAAGGAAAAAGAGAATCAGAAATGTGAGGTCAGAAAAAAGGAGAATCAGGAAGAAGAAAAACAGAAGGGGGAAGTCCAGAAGAGCAGGTGTCAGAAAAAAGAAAGTCAAAAAAGGGAGAAGCTTTGGAAAAAATATGGGATTCCAGTCAGAGCTGCTGCTGCCTGCTGTTTGATTTTTATCGTGGGAGCTTTGTCCATAAATGGAATCAGAATAATCAAAAGATGGGGGGAAGAAATCTTTCATTCTGATTATGCCATAATGGAATATGGAGAGACGATGATATCTTCAGAGACAATGGCTGTCCCAAAGGAAGGAAATGAAAGGGCAGAAGACGAGGATATGCAGGCAGGAGGAACTGGAAATATGCAAATGGAAGCAGGAGAGGGAATTGTGGCAGGAGAAACAGAAGGGGAGTGGAAAGCAGAAGCAGAGGGCATGGAAGAAAATGGGTCAACAGCCCATCTGATATCTGGAGGAAAAATCGTTTCCTATAAAGACCTGGCTCTATCTGGAATATGGATACAGCCTCCAGAGGGCAGGCTTGATAGTACAGTGGCTTTGAGCCATCCTTTTAAGGAAGAGAAGGCAAAAGAGACGGATCTTTTGATCCAAGCAAAGGTAACAAAGGTTTCCTATCAGAAAAATAAAGAGGGGATCATTGATGAGATAACCTATGAACTGGAAACAAAACAGATCTTGTATTCAGAAGGCTATTGGAACCAAGGACAGACAGTTCAGGTAAAAAGCCCCCTGGAGCAAAACAGCCAGGATAGTATGCCTGCTTATGGGCTGAAACAGGGAGGAAATTATATTCTTCCCCTGAAAGAGGAGGAAGGGGAATGGGAGCTGGTATTTCCTTTTGCTCCCCAGATTGAGGTGACAGAGGATGGAAAATACCTGTTTTATAGTGGCTGGAAAAGCCTTTTAAACGCTGAAACAGCAGTGGTTCAGATGGAAGATTGCAGGGGAGGAGAGGATGAACAGGAAGGTAAATGCCAAGACTTTATGGTTTTAAGGGAGGATTCTGTATTTTTAAAGGAGCTAACGGCATTGGTCCGTTGAATGATAGAAAAGAGAGGAGTAAAAGGGATTATGAAAAAAAGTATGAGCAGAGGAAAAATTGCAGCTAGTGACCCAATAAGGGAGAAAGTTAAGAGGATGAAAAAAATAAGAGAAAACAAAAGGGGGATAAAACAGAAACAGATGATATGTGCCATTCTGGCTGGAATGGTCTTAGCAACAGCTGTAGGCTGTGGAAGAGGAGCCGGATCATGGACAAAAAGCCATGAAAATCATGCATTGGAAGAGGAAATGTATTCAGAAGGAGCTGCAGCCGCAGAGACTGAGGCCGCTCAGATAGAGGGTGGCATGAACTTTGCTACACTAATGGACGATAGCTGGGATTCTGAGATTGTAGAAGAAAAGAGTTCAGAAGAATATAATGTTATAGAAGAAAATGGATTTAAACTAGTAAAGGATGCTCCCTTGTCCACCTTTTCTGTAGATGTGGATACGGCTTCTTATACCAATATCCGCAGAATGATTAACAGAGGCCAGGAGATTCCAATTGATGCAGTACGCATTGAGGAAATGATTAACTATTTCCACTATGATTATGAAAGTCCAGAGGGAGATGTGCCCTTTTCTGTGACAGCTGAGCTGTCAGACTGTCCATGGAATCCGGACAGCCAGCTGCTTCTTGCAGGACTTCAGGCCAAGGAGATAGATTTTGAAAACAGGCCCATGTCAAACCTTGTGTTTTTGCTGGATGTATCAGGCTCTATGTATGATGCCAACAAGCTGCCATTAGTTCAGAAGGCTTTTTCTCTTCTCAGCGAAGAGCTGACGGAGAATGACAGAGTTTCCATCGTTACATATGCTGGATATGATGAGGTGGTTCTGGAGGGAGCCAGGGGAGATGAAAAGGTAAAAATCCGTGAAGCGCTGGATAGCCTGACTGCAGGAGGCTCTACTGCAGGAGAAGCAGGGCTTAACCGAGCCTATGAGGTGGCGGAAAAATACTTTATTCCTGGAGGAAGCAACCGGATTATCCTGGCTACAGATGGAGATTTAAATGTAGGGATAAGCAGTGAAGAAGAGCTGACGAAGCTGGTTGTGAAAAAAAGAGAGGGAGGCGTCCATCTGTCGGTTTTGGGTTTTGGAATGGGGAATTTGAAGGATAATAAAATGGAAGCCCTGGCTGACAATGGAGATGGCAATTATGCTTATATTGATGATCTGACAGAGGCCAAACGGGTTCTTGTGGAGGAAATGGGAGGAACCTTGTATACAATTGCCAAGGATGTAAAAATCCAGGTTGAATTTAATCCCTCTCAGGTATATGCATACCGTCTGATCGGGTATGAAAACAGAGCATTAGCTGATAGAGATTTTGAAGATGATACTGTGGATGCAGGAGAGATTGGAGCAGGCCACAGGGTAACAGCCCTTTATGAGCTGATCCGAGATGAATCCAAGATGCCCGGACCTTCATTAAAATATCAAAATCAGAAGACAGAAGACAAAGAGGAATCTGGGGGAGCAAAAGCAGAAGAGGGAGGAGAGACAAAGGGAGGGGCAGAAGAAAGCACAGACAGCTTTGCTGACGAACTTCTTACGGTCAATATCCGCTATAAAGCGCCAGATGGAAAGGAAAGCAAGCTTACTTCCCTGCCAGTAAAAGAAGAGGTGTATCAGGAAGAGCTGCCGGATAATCTGAGATGGGCAGCTGCAGTGGCAGAATTCGGCATGATTTTAAGGGACAGCAGCTATAAGGGAACCTCCTCTTATGAAGGTGTCATAGAGTTAATATCGGCTATGCCGCAGGAAAAAATGGATGATTATAAGGATGAATTCAAAAAACTGGTGCTTATGGTATCTGACTGATTATTGTTCTTCAAAAAATACCCTTTTTTTCAAAATTTAGTATCCTTCCCGTAAGTTATGTGGTAAAATAGGTTAGAAAACCAAAAGAAAGAATTGATTGGGGAGTAGATGAGAAAGTTATGATAGGACAGACAATGCTTCTGGTGGATGATGTAGAGATGAATCTTGATATTCTAGAGGGAATCTTTGAAGATGATTTTAAAATCCTTAAGGCTCTGAATGGAAAAGAAGCATTAGAAATATTAAAGGAAACAAGGGTTGATATTGTTCTTTTGGATATTGTTATGCCGGAGATGGACGGCTTTGAAACGCTAGAGAGGATTAAAGGAGATCAGCAGTTTTATAATATTCCAATTATTATGTCAACTGCAGAGGGCGGAGAGAATGAAGAGAGGGCTCTGGCTCTGGGAGCAGACGACTTTATTGTAAAACCCTATAATCCAGTAGTTGTATATAAAAGAGTGGAGAACATTCTGATTAAGCATGTATTGGAGCAGCAAAAGCTGCGGTATGCCTTGATGGAGTCCAGAAAGGAATTTCAGTCCCTGGCAGATTCAGTGCCAGGAGGGATCAGCATCTGGAAGGTAGGGGACAAGGTAGGAGTACGCTATTTTAATGAGGGCATTTGTGAAATCGTTGAATGCACCACAGAGGAGTTTGCAAGGCTTTATGCAAATGATATGTCTCGTATTTTCTATCCAGAGGATTATGATTTGGTTATGGAGGCCTTGAAACAGTCAAAGAAAATCGGACATAAGGTGAATCTGGTTCACCGAATTTCTCGCCATAACGGAACCATAGGGTGGGTTCAGTTATCAGCTGTTCTGTTTGAGATAGAAGATGAAGTGCCGGTATACCGATCTGTGGTTATTGATGTAACAGAGAGCAAGAAAAATGAACTGTTAGTGGAGCAGAGGAATATTGAACTGAACTATATGCTGGAACATGATTCCCTGACAGGGCTTTATAATCGGTACGGTTTTAGTAAAAAAACAGCCAGAATTCTAAAGGAAAATCCGGATAAGTCATATATACTCATGCAGCTTGATATTGAACGGCTTAAAATTATCAATGAGCTTTATGGAACAGAAATGGGAGACAAAGTTCTCTGTACACTGGCAGATGCTCTTCGTGAATGCATGGAAGAAGATTGTGTATATGGCAGGCTGGAAGCAGACCATTTTGTTATCTGCCTTCCCGACCGGCCAGAGTATCTTGCTTATGTGAGGGATTTCCTTCAGGAAAGAATGGCCCATGCCCATGTGCGCCATCAGATTAAGATTTATTTTGGCATATATCCGATTACGGATAGGAGTATGTCTGTGGACTTGATGTTTGACAGAGCAGGTCTGTCTCTAGAGGCGGTAAAGGGCCAGTATAACCAGAATTATGCGGTCTTTGATGAAAAGCTCCATGAACAGATGCTTTTGGAACAGGAATTTACCAATGAGATGGACTGGGCTTTACAGACAGGGCAGTTTCAGGTGTATGTCCAGCCGATTGTCAGCCTGAAGACCAGGCGGATTGTCAGCGGAGAGGCGCTGATACGATGGATCCATCCAGTAAAAGGAATGGTTTCGCCGGGAGCGTTTATTCCATTTTTTGAGAAAAATGGATTTATTATAAAGTTGGATGCTTTTATCCGTGAAGAGGTGGCAAAGGTTTTAGATAAGGTGCCTATTTCCGTTAATATTTCCAGACTGGAGTTTTATACCCCTGATTTTGTAAAATCCCTAGTTGAACTGGTGAAAAGATATGACATTAATCCAGCGCTTTTAAGGTTGGAAATCACAGAAAGCGCTTATATGGATAATCCAGATCAGCTGCTAGAGGAAATCGAATCACTGCGGAAATATGGATTTAAAATTCTCATGGATGATTTTGGAAGCGGCTATTCATCTTTGAATATGTTAAAAGAGGTTCCGATTGATATCATAAAGCTGGATATGAAGTTTTTAAGCGGAGAAGATAATTACGGCAGAGAACATAGTATATTAGGGTCTATTATCCATATGGTAAGGGAAATCGGCATGGAGACAGTATCAGAGGGAATAGAGACAGAAGAGCAGGCCAGATTCCTAGGAGATATGTCATGTGAATATGGCCAGGGTTATTATTTTGCCAGACCTATGCCCATCAAGGAATTTTTGGCATTGACGGAAAAGCAAAAGAAGGAAGAAGAGCAATAGAAGAGCGGCTTTTAGTATATAGGATTTGGGTGTCAAAGGGGTCGCAAACAGAAAGGTGTCAGAATATTTTTTCATTGAATGTAAACACTTGTGCATACAAGTGTTTGCGTGTAAAGGCCTTAGAACTTTCTTGGCTTTGAAACCGAAAAAATATTCTGACACTTTTCCGTTTGCGACCCCTTTGATACCAGATACTATCCCTTGTAAAGTGATTCTGGCAGGAGCAGAACACCTGCCTTAAAAGCTTTAGAAAAGCCGCAGATAAATGGAGGAAAAGAAAATTCCGTTTTCAGCTTGGAAACGACAGTTTCCGCCATGTTTTTGCACGATAGAATGGATAGAAGCCAGGCCGATTCCGCCTCCGGCCTTAGTAGAACGAAAGGTTCCGTCTTCCTCTTGGAATAGGCTGGAATAGTTGTTATCCATGGTGATAGTCAAAATGCCGTCAGAGAAACGGCTTTGTATCCGAATAAAGGGCTTATCTGCTTCCCGGCAGGCAGTGATTGCATTTTCCAGAAGGTTTCCTACAATGACACACAGGCTGCTTTCAGGGACAGTCCCTGTATCCCTTGGGATATCCAAGCAGATCATGCAGGCAATACCAGCATTTTGTGCACTTGTCTGATAGTGGAGAGCTACTGCATTTACTGCTTCATTTTCACAGAGGGTCTGGAAGGGTTCTTCCGGAATTTTGGCGGACAGTTCATCCACATATGGGGCAATTCTATCCGGTTCCCGGCGGTCAAGCCAGCTCTGGATCACTGTAAGATGATGTTTTAAGTCATGCCGCTGCTGCCTGATCTGCGCAGAAGTTTCCGAAAGAAGCTGATATCGTTCCTTTTGATATGATACCTGTTTTTCCATCAGGGAAACTTCATAGGAAAGCTGACGGTTCCTGGCCCGAAGGGTGAGGGTGTCCCGGATAAAATATCCACAGAGAATGCTTGTCATTATGATAAAAAGCAATACTCCTATCTGGAAGAAAAAGGATTTCTGCACATCAAAATGAAATAGATAGTAATTGCCTACCTCTATCAGAGCAAAGAAAGCTAGGACTGACAGAGGCAGAAAAAAACGGCTGGCAGTCAGATTCCGATACTGAATGCTTTCTCGAAGGAGGAAGCTGGCTGAGATACAGAGAGTCAGAGGAATCAGCACATGGAATAAATACATGGTCTTTGACAGGGAGAAAATTCCGGCAAGCTGAAAAAACAGAGCCAAGGAAACACAACATTCCAAAACAAGGCATAAGGCTTTTAAAAGATATTTTTCATGAATATCTGGCAAAACAAGGCAGAATTTTATCAGCGGAATGGGCATAGTAAATAGTCCAGTAAAGGCCATCAGGTATAAAAGAAAAGGATTTGGGATAAAGAGTCCGGTTAGATTGCATTCCCCAAATACCCAGAATCCTGTAGCCAAGGAAAACATGCCCAGCCAGAAAAAGGAGATACCGGTCTGCTCCAGCCTGATGAGGATAAAAGAAATCAGCGCCAGGATCAGCCCTAAGGCAATCAATACGATGGAGAAAAACAGGGAAAACCCCATTTGACCGAAAAGCTGCGAGACAATGTCTGTGGAAGTCCCGATGATAACCGGATGGAGGGTAGCAGAGCTTCTCTGGGTAGGGGAAAGATATTCCATCTGAAATGTCACGGTCCTTGCAGTATCCGGTAAAGGAAACAGGGCGACCTTTGTAGGAGGATCTAACAAAAAGGCTGGATAGCTTCCTGATTGTCCGTATTCAAAGATCAGCCTGCCGTCAACAAAGACTTTTAAAGGAGCATATACGGTTTTCAAATAAAGATAGTCTCCCCCTTCCCAGTTAAGCTGTGCGGTCAGTGAAAGAGGAGTGGCTGGCGAAAGATTCTGGAAGGTATGAGGAAGGGAGACAACCTGCCCGTCCATCTGCCATTCCTTGATGGTCCGTACCTCCTGGTTTTTTCTCGCAGGAGAATGAAAGGACAGGAGAATAGCAGACAGAAAAATTAAAAAGACCAAGATACAAGCCGGAACCAGGGGAAGGATAGTATTTTGTCTATTCATGTTCCATACCGCCTTTCCGGGCTGCTGAAAACAGCCAGTTTTCCCAGGCAGTCCTTGCTTTCTTAAAGTTCTCTCGGCGGATATAAACTGTCGATCCTTCCCTCATATGGAAAACCATAAGCTCCTTGTCAATACCAGTCACAAAGGAAAGGTTGACAAGAAAGCTTTTGTGGCAGCGGAAAAGAGGAAATTCTATCACTTGCGGCATTAGCTCATCCAGCTTTCCCTTAGTCTGTATGATTTTACTATTCAGAAGATGGAAGATCAGGTAATGGGCCTTTTGTTCTACAAAGAGAAGTTTTTGAAAGGGGACAATTAGAGGCTTGCCATGAATAAAGACCGTGATACCAGGCTGGTGTTTCCGCTGATATAGAGCAAGTTTCAGCATTTCGTCTATCGCTTTCTTGGAAACAGGCTTTTCTATATATTTTGCTACATTGAGACGGTAGCCGTCTAATGCATGGTCTTGGCTGGTAGTAATAAAGGCTACAGGAACTTCAGCTTCCTTGTTTCGGACATGCCGTATTGCCTCAATACCAGAGATACCGTCCATATAAATATCCATGAAAATAAGGTCAAAACTGCCAATCTCATAGTTCTTTAAAAATATATCCCCATTTTCAAAAACAGAAATTTGGGATGGAATGGTACATGCCTGAATCAATGAAAGGAGGTGTTCCCGTTCCTCCTGCTCATCTTCGCATAGCGCGATCCGTAATTCATTCATAAAAAATCCCCCTTTTCCTTTTAATTATAGATTAGAATCATAAAAAACTCGATTTGTCAAGTACGAATTTTGAACGATATAATGCATAGTCCGTACTTGAGAAATGGGGAGGAGAGGTTAAAATAAACTTAACAGCTTGTTTTTTGGATTGGAGGCCAATCCGGCAGGTGAAAAAGAATGGAAGCTGGAGGGATAAAAAAGTGAGAAAATGGAGGAGAAAGCGGATATTGTCCTTGCTGCTGTCAGTTTTTCTGATAGCAGGGATGTGTGATATTCCGACTTATGGAGCCGGAACAGACTCTGCGAAAGGAACTGGAAGGGCTGCCGGGCTTTGTGAGCATCATACGGAGCATACAGAGGAGTGCGGCTATCAGGAAGAACAGCCATGTACTCATGGAATGGCTGACAGCGTGGAACTTTCAGAGAGAAAGGGAGACGGAATAGCCTGGGAAGAAGGATTTCCTGAAAACGGGCACGACAGAGAGTGTTATAGGATTATAGAGAAATGCCTTCACAAACATGAAGCATCCTGCTATCCAGCAGAGGAAGATGATGTATGGGATATGGCTACACTTTCGGAAATAGAAAGCAGAGAGCCGCTGGAATGCTCCCATATCTGTGATGAGGCTTGTGGCTGTGTTACCATAAAGCTAGACTGCCGTCATGAGCATGATGAGACTTGCGGATATCAGGAAGGCAGGGACTGTACCTATGAATGCCCTGTTTGTATGATGGAGGAACCGGAAGAAATTCCTGTTGCTTTGACTGCTGTTTCTATGCAAAGAGCCGGCGGAGCTGTGAGAACAGAGCCATTGAATGTAACAAAGCTTTCACCAGCAGAGTATGAAAATACTGCTGAAGGGTGGAAATGGGAGCCGGATGTAAGTGGAAATGGAGACGGTACACTAACCCTGACAGACTGTCATATAGAGACGGATCAAAAGGGAGTTCTTATTCTTCCAACAGACGCTGCGATTCGGATTGTTCTGGAAGGGGAAAACACTTTAGAAAATACAAATGCTTCCTTTATGGGCGCCATGATTACCAATAGCCAGAATCTCAGCACGAATCATTGGATTATTGAAGGGGATGGAGAACTTCATATTACATCAGCTGAAAGTAATGCATATGGGTTTACTGGGAGAACCGTTACCATTGAGTCCGGTACGATTTACAGCAATACATGTTTTTGTTGCATTTTTAACGATTTTACCATGAATGGAGGTTCTTTAACTGTAGAAAATTCCTCTACTGTCTGGGCGGATGCTGTTTATACAGACAGCGGCCCAGTTAACATCACAGATGGCGAGCTGAACCTTACCACAGTTCAGGCTGGAATTCATGTACCAGGCGTGAGAAAGGGAGAGCAGAGTGTTAACATATCTGGCGGAGAGGTGAGGATTACAGCAGGGGTTTCCTGTATTCATATTGGAAATGGGGGAGGAACTGGTTCTCAATCGATTAACATAACAGGAGGAATCTTTGAAGGAGAGGCTTCTTCTTCCAGTGCTCTTTACGCAAAGGATATTAATATTGGCAATCCAAATGGAGGCCCAGCGCCTTATGTAATTATAAAAGGAGAAAAGCAGCCGGCAATTCAGGTCAGAAATAATCTGACCATTTCAGGATCCGCTGAGGTTTCAGCAGAAAGCACTGGGAGCTATGGACTGTATGTGCCAGGAGAACTGACTGTGGCTGATTCTGCCTCTGTCACTGCCACAGGCCAGGTGGATGCTAAGGCTGATTCTGTCATGGTGGATGAGAGTGCAGAATTAAATGCGATGGTTCGTGGGGACACAGTGGATGAGCGCGTATGGACTGTCTATGGAGATGCGGAACTGCACGAGGATCTGAGCATTGGCCCGGAGGCGCTTACTGATTCAAATGGAAAGAAAGTACCAGTAAAGCTGGTAGTGACTCCAGGCGCGGTTCTGACAATCCCTGACGGAGTTACTCTGGATGCAGCAAATAATGGAATTACCTTTGATACGTTAAAGGACTATCTGTCAGCAGAGGAAGGTGCGATTCAGACTAAAACAGAAGATGGAATATTCCTTCTGCCTGTCCAGACAATTTTGATTACAGTAGCTGCCAAACCTCAAGAAGGAGGCACAACTACAGGAGGCGGTTATTACACTAAAGGAGAAGAGGCTGTGGTTTCGGCCCAGGCAGGAATTGGCTATCGGTTTGTAAGATGGGAAGAGAAAGGCAGTGAGGCAAGCAGAAGTGAGGAATATACATTTATCGCCAAAGAAGACAGGGAATTGACTGCTGTTTTCGAAAAAGATGATACTCCAGATCCAGTAAAAGAGAGAGTGGAAACTCCGGTGATTACACCAGGAGGAGGGATTTTTGAGGAAAGCCAGCATGTTATAATCAGCTGCAATACTCCTGGAGCAGATATTTACTATACAACCGACGGCAGTATGCCTGGGACAGGAAGTATACGGTATACAGGTGCATTTATCATTACTGATAGCACTGTGATAAAGGCAGTAGGTATCAAAGAAGGGATGGAGAATAGCCAGGTCATTTCTATATCCTTTACCAAAAACAGTTCTTCAGATGATGGAAATCATGGGGGAGATGGAGACTCTTCTGACGATGGAAACCATGGAGGAAATGGAGGATCTTCTGACAATGGAAGCAGTATCCGTCCATCCGGCAATGGGAGCAGCAGTTCAGGAAGCGGAAACTCTAGCAGCAGTTTAGAAAGCTCTTCTTCTGGTGCGGGAACCTGGATTCATGACGGTACAGGCTGGCGCTATCAATATGCGGATGGAACCTGGGAAGCAGGCCGGAATGCAATGGATGATGGCACATTAGGAGAGCAGATATCCTGGAAATATATTGACGGAGCATGGTGGGCATTCGATCCAGAGGGCTATATGAAGGATGGATGGGTACTGGATATGGAAAAAAATCTCTGGTACTGGATTGATCCAGAATCTGGAATGAGAAAAGGGTGGTATCAGGATGAACAGGACGGACAGCTTTATTATCTGAACGGACTGAGTGGTCACATGTTGACAGGCTGGCAGTTGATTGATGGAGATTGGTACTATTTTAATCCTTTATCCACAGAAGCCACATGGTTTTATGACAGAGAATCTAGAAGCTGGAAGTATGATATGACAAAAGGGAGAAGGCCTCTGGGAGCTATGTACCGGAGTGAGACAACCCCAGATGGTTATGAAGTAGATGAGAAAGGAAGGCGCAGATAAGCAGGAAAAGAGATTGGTTTTGACACCTGAAGCAGAAAAAGAAAGAGAGCAAAGATAAGGAAGAGGCAGAGGGGAGATTTACCACTCTGCCTCTAAAAGGTGACGGATATTCTCTTTTGGAACTTCCATGGGATAATGATTGTCAAAGCATGCTTTACAGATAGGAAGGCCGTTTACCATTTTTGATAAATCCTCTATTTTCAGATAGCCTAAGGAATCTGCTCCGATTAAATGGCAGATTTCCTCTGGAGTATGGGAAAAAGCGATCAGCTGCTTGTTGGAGGGCACATCTGTGCCGAAATAGCAAGGATAAAGAAAGGGAGGAGAGGAAATCCTTACATGGACCTCTAGCGCTCCGGCTTGTTTCAGCATATATATCAGATTTGCCATAGTAGTGCCTCTTACAATGGAGTCATCTACTAGAATGATCCGCTTGCCTTTTACCACAGGTTCCAGAACATTTAGCTTTAACCTCACACTATCCTCACGTTCCTTTTGTGTAGGCTTGATAAAGGTGCGACCCATATAGCTATTTTTATGGAAGGCTAGGGCAAAAGGGATGTGGGCTTGTTGTGCGTAGCCTTTTGCAGCAGTAAGGCCAGAATCAGGAACACCGGTTACTAGGTCAGCTTCTGCCGGATAGGACTTGGCTAGTGCAGCTCCAGCTTGGATGCGGGAATCATAGACGTTTATCCCGTCAATTGTGCTGTCAAGCCTTGCAAAATAAATGTATTCAAAGATACAGTGCGCCTTTTTTTCCGCAGTAAGCTCTAGATTGGAAGAAAGCCCGGATGGAGTGATGGTGAGGATTTCTCCAGGAAGAATATCCCGGACGAATTGGGCTCCAATCGCTGCAAGAGCGCAGCTTTCCGAGGATAGTATCCAGGCATGATCCCTTTTTCCCAGGCACAGAGGTTTGAGGCCATAGGGATCCCGGACTCCAATCAGCTTTCTGGGACTCATGATAACCAGACTATAGGCTCCCTTAATTTTGGAGGCAGTTTTAAGGACAGATTCTTCCACTGTTTTCGAATGAATCCGTTCCCTGGCGATACAATAGGCAATGACCTCAGAGTCAATGGTGGAACGGAAAATGGCCCCAGTATATTCCAGTTCCTGCCGAAGCTCTGCTGCATTGATCAGGTTGCCGTTATGTGCAAGTCCCAGAGTTCCCTTCACATAGTTTAAGACAAGGGGCTGGGCATTTTCCACAGTAGTTGCTCCAGTGGTAGAATAGCGGACATGGCCGATTCCGATATCGCCGTGAAGGCTGTCAGGAGAATGATCCTTAAATACTTCACTTACGAGCCCAAGGCCCTTATGGATCCCAAGGTTGCGCCTGGGACCGCTGGTGGAGGAGACGGCAATCCCACAGGATTCCTGCCCTCTGTGCTGAAGGGAGGAGAGTCCGTAATAGATGGAAGGGGCAACGTCTGTCCCCTCCATATCATAGATTCCAAATACGCCGCATTCTTCCTTTAACTTATCATTTGTCATAGAAATCACATCTGTTATCATAAAAACTCCTTATCCCTAAACCTTTATGTACACGACCAGCGCATCACCATGAATGAAAGGGAGTGTCCTGTGAGCTTCCGGCGGATGCATACAGAATGCAAAAGCAGCATTCTGTGCTGTATGGCCTGGGCAGGGAATTCCCAGGCCTGCTGTGATGGTTCGAGACTTTTATAGGAAACAACACCAGGATAAATTTTATACGGAAAACAAAAGCTCGTCATAGGTGGGATAGGGAAGGAGAGCGTCAGGAATCAGACTTTCTGCCTGATCCGCAGCTTTACGAATCCGTTCCATGACAGAAAGGACCTGCTGGCAGTAGAATTCAGCCTGTTGGAGGAAATCTGAGATTTCTTCAGCCTTTTTTGTTTCCCCTTCCAGCTTAGCAGTCCCTGTGGTGATGTCAGAAGCAAGAGCGGTTAAAGAAGAAAGGAGAGAAGTCTCACATTCCGTAGAGATAGAAGGACAGAGGGTTTTCTTTTCATTTGCCGCCTTTGCAACCCTTTCCATATATACATATAAGGAAGGAAGCAGATCCTTTTTCATCATTTCAGCCATGGTTTTTGCTTCAATATGGATTACCTTAGAATAATTTTCCAGAAGGATTTCATAGCGCGACATAAGTTCTGTTTCAGAAAAGACCATATGGCTGATAAAGAGCTCCTTATTCTTTGGCGCAACAAACTGAGGCAGGGCTTCCGGAGTGGTCTTCAGATTGTAGAGCCCCCTCTTCTCCGCTTCATCGACCCATTCATCTGTATATCCATTTCCATTAAAAATAATCCTCTTGTGGGCAAGGATGCTGTTACGAATCAGCTTATGGACCGTTTTATCCATGTCTTCTGCTGGAACGTCTTTTAGGATTTTTGAAAAACGACGAAGCTCCTCAGCGACGGCTGTATTCAAAACAATATTAGGGCCAGAAACTGACAGGGAGGAACCTAGCATGCGGAATTCGAATTTATTACCTGTAAAGGCAAAAGGTGAGGTACGATTTCTGTCTGTAGTATCCCGGAAAAAGTGGGGCAGGACATGAGCTCCAGTTTCCATCTGTACAGCGGTTTTTTCCGGAAAGAAGGTATCTTCCTCAATGGACTGGATGACAGCGCTTAATTCATCTCCTAGGAAGATGGATACGATAGCAGGAGGAGCTTCATTGGCCCCAAGCCGGTGGTCATTGCCAGCTGTAGCTACAGATACCCTCATAAGGTCTGCATAATCATCTACAGCACTGATGACAGCTGTTAAAAATACAAGGAACTGGATGTTTTCAGCAGGAGTTTTTCCTGGATCCAGAAGATTTAAGCCAGTATCTGTGATCATGGACCAGTTGTTATGCTTGCCGCTTCCATTGATGCCCTCAAATGGCTTTTCATGAATCAGGCATGCCAGGCCATGCCGGTCAGCTACCCGCTTCATGATTTCCATAGTAAGCTGATTGTGGTCTACTGCGATATTGGCTGTTTCAAATACAGGGGCAAGTTCATGTTGGGAAGGTGCAACCTCATTATGTTTGGTTTTAGCCGGTATTCCCAGCTTCCAAAGTTCTTCATCCAGGTCATGCATAAAGGCAGATACGCGAGGCTTTAATACGCCGAAATAATGATCTTCCATTTCCTGCCCTTTGGGAGCAGAGGCGCCAAATAAGGTTCTGCCGCAGAAAAGAAGGTCTTTTCTAGAACGGTACAGCTCTTTATCCAGTAAAAAGTACTCCTGCTCTGGCCCTACGGTTGTGGAAACACTTTTTACTGCTGTATTTCCCAGAATATGAAGAAGGGATAGGGCCTCCCTGTTTAACGCTTCCATGGAACGGAGCAAAGGGGTCTTTTTATCCAGTGCTTCTCCTGTATAGGAACAAAATGCAGTGGGTATGTACAGGGTACCGTCTTTGATAAAAGCAGGAGAGGTAGGGTCCCAAGCTGTATAACCTCTTGCCTCAAATGTGGCCCGCAGCCCGCCAGAAGGAAAGCTGGAAGCATCCGGTTCGCCTTTTACCAGCTCTTTTCCAGAAAACTCCATGATGACTCCCCCATCGCTGGGAGAAATAAAGCTATCATGCTTTTCTGCTGTGATGCCAGTCATAGGCTGGAACCAATGAGTAAAATGGGTTGCCCCGTTTTCCACTGCCCATTCCTTCATAGCCACTGCCACGGCGTTTGCCACATCCAGTTCCAGATGAGTATTACTTTGAATGGTTTTACGAAGGGCCCTATATACATCTTTAGGCAGCTTGCTGTGCATTACCTTATCATTAAATACAAGACTTCCAAACATTTCTGGGATATTCTTTGTCATAATTGAAACTCCTTTCAAAAATAATTGGGCTGTTGAAAATAAAAAAGTGTGCGTTTTGACGCACACTCGCGCCGGAGCACGGCTGCGGCAGCAACCATTTTCCTCTTGCGCGGAGTGGGATAAAGGTTCATATAGGAAAATCCAGAGGAATTTCCTATATGATAAAAAAGGACACTCCGTCCATGAATCTCATGTACGGAGCATCCTTGCTCGCTATGAATTGTAGTATACACATTCTCCAGAGAATGTCAAGAAAAAAACAAAAATAATTTTTTTCTTCCAAAAAGGGTTTACAAATCGGAAAAAATAGCATATAGTAATGTTCATGTATAAAAAAATGAATTTTGCGTATCCTGCAAAAGTGCATGAATAGAAGGCAAAGGAGCCTGCTTTTCAGCACTTTTTTCGCTTTTTCTGGGTGATTTCTCAGTGAATTGACCCATTGATTGATGTAGATATCACCAGAATAAAGGAAAATCTAAAGTGTATTTGTGCAGGAAATAGGCAAAAAAAGAAAGAGGAGGTCTCTATGAGAAGAGAAGTTCCTGGAGCACAGGGATCCGAGATGGGGCTGTACCGGAAGGAATTTGAGCATGATAACTGCGGTATTGGAGCGGTTGTCAATATAAAAGGAAAAAAATCTCGCCAGACGGTGGAGAATGCGTTAAAAATAGTAGAGAATCTGGAACACAGAGCCGGCAAAGACGCTGAGGGAAAGACAGGAGATGGAGTAGGGATCCTTTTGCAGATATCCCATCAATTTTTCTCCAAAGCCTGTCGTAACCTTGGCGTCTTTTTAGGTTCTGAAAGGGAATACGGGGTAGGGATGTTTTTCTTTCCTCAAAATGAGCTGAAGCGAAGCCAGGCAAAAAAAATGTTTGAAATCATTGTGGAAAAGGAAGGAATGAAATTTCTGGGATGGAGAGATGTGCCCTATGTTCCACAGGTGCTAGGGCATAAGGCCAGGGAATGTATGCCTTGTATCATGCAGGCCTTTGTCAAAAAGCCGGAAGGCATTGAAAAAGGTCTGGATTTTGACAGGAGGCTTTATGTGGTGCGCCGTGTTTTTGAGCAGAGCAATGACAATACCTATGTAGTATCCCTGTCCAGCCGTACCATCGTATACAAGGGAATGTTCCTGGTAGGACAGCTCCGCACTTTTTTCCCAGATCTTCAGGATAAAGATTATGAGTCAGCGATTGCCATTGTCCACTCTCGATTCAGCACGAATACAGCTCCCAGCTGGGAGAGAGCACATCCGAATCGGTTTATTGTCCATAATGGAGAGATTAATACCATCCGGGGCAATGTGGATAAGATGCTGGCAAGGGAGGAGACCATGGAGTCCCCCTGTTTGAAAAATGAGCTTCATAAAATTCTTCCGGTTATCAATACCCAGGGTTCTGATTCAGCTATGCTGGATAATGCTTTGGAATTTATGGTAATGAATGGCATGGGGCTTCCTCTGGCAGTTATGGTAACCATACCGGAGCCATGGGACAATAACAAGGCCATGAGCCAGGAGAAAAGAGATTTTTACCAGTATTATGCAACCATGATGGAGCCGTGGGACGGCCCGGCTTCTATCTTGTTTTCGGATGGGGATGTGATGGGTGCTGTCCTGGATAGGAATGGCTTAAGACCTTCCAGATATTATGTAAGTGATGACGGATATTTAATCCTGTCCTCTGAGGTGGGCGTGCTGGAAGTTCCGGCAGAAAGGATTATATTAAAGGAACGGCTTCATCCGGGAAAGATGCTTCTGGTAGATACCAGGGAAGGACGGATTAAAAACGACGAAGAGATTAAGGACTATTATGCAGGCAGGCAGCCTTATGGGGAATGGCTGGACAGCAGTCTGACAGCCTTGGCTGATATTAAAATTCCTAATAAGGGAGTGGAGGAGTATAGGGGAGAAGAGCTTTCCCGAATGCAGAAGGCTTTTGGATACACCTATGAGGAATACCGTATATCAATTCGAAACATGGCTTTGAACGGAGGAGAAAGCATCCAGGCCATGGGCGTGGATACTCCCCTGGCTGTTCTTTCCGAAAAACATCAGCCCTTATTTAACTATTTTAAACAGCTTTTCGCCCAAGTAACCAATCCGCCGATTGATGCCATTCGGGAGGAGATTGTTACCAGCACGACCGTATATGTGGGAAAGGAAGGGAATCTTCTTCAGGAAAAGCCGGAAAACTGTCAAGTGTTAAAGATTGACAATCCGATTCTTTCCAATACGGATATGCTGAAAATTAAAAATATGGATGGAAAGGGTTTCCATGTAGCAGTGGTTCCCATTATCTACTATAAAAGCATGAACCTTCAGAGGGCATTGGATCACCTGTTTGTGGAGGTGGATAAGGTGTACCGGGAGGGAGCTAACATTCTGGTGCTTTCGGACCGGGGAGTGGATGAAAACCATGTGCCTATGCCTTCTCTTCTGGCTGTTTCCGCTGTCCATCAGCATCTGGTAAAGACAAAAAAACGGACTGCAATGCCGATTATCCTGGAGTCAGGAGAGCCAAGGGATGTCCATCATTTTGCAGTACTTTTAGGTTATGGGGCCTGTGGGGTGAATCCTTATCTGGCCCATGATACCATCCGGGAACTGATTGAAAATAAGCTTTTGGACAAGGACTATTATGCAGCCGTAGAGGATTATAACCATGCGGTTCTTCATGGAATTGTAAAAATTGCTTCCAAAATGGGGATTTCCACCATACAGTCTTATCAGGGTTCCCAGATCTTTGAGGCAATCGGAATTTCAAAGGATGTAATTGACCGGTATTTCACCAATACAGTAAGCCGTGTAGGAGGCATTACCCTGGAGGACATTGCTAGGGAAGGAGATATTGTCCACTCCAGCGCCTTTGACCCATTAGGGTTGGAGGTAGATTATACTTTCACCAGCCAAGGAAACCATAAGATGACAAGCCAGGGGGAGGAACACCGCTATAATCCCCAGACCATCCATCTGCTCCAGCAATCCACAAGGCTGGGAGACTATGGGATGTTTAAGGAATATACAAAGTTAGCAGATAAAGAGGAAAGCGGCAATTTAAGAAACCTGATGGAGTTTAATTTTCCAGAGAAAGGAATTCCTCTGGAGGAGGTAGAATGCGAAGAATCCATCGTAAGACGTTTTAAAACAGGAGCCATGTCCTATGGGTCCATTTCCCAAGAGGCCCATGAATGCCTGGCTCTGGCTATGAACCGGCTCCATGGAAAATCCAATACGGGTGAAGGTGGAGAAAGCGATGAAAGGCTGGATTCCAGAGGCAGGGCAGAGGATCGCTGTTCCGCAATCAAGCAGGTGGCTTCTGGAAGGTTCGGCGTTACGAGCCGGTATTTGGTATGTGCAGAGGAGATTCAGATTAAAATGGCTCAGGGCGCAAAGCCTGGAGAAGGCGGCCATCTGCCAGCCAAAAAGGTATATCCCTGGATTGCAAAAACCAGACATTCTACTCCTGGAGTGAGCCTGATCTCACCGCCGCCGCACCATGATATCTATTCGATAGAAGATCTGGCTCAGTTGATTTATGATCTGAAAAATGCCAATCAATACGCCAGGATATCGGTAAAGCTGGTGTCAGAAACAGGAGTGGGGACAGTTGCTGCCGGCGTTGCCAAGGCGGGAGCGCAGGTAGTCCTGATTTCCGGATATGACGGGGGAACTGGAGCTGCGCCAGGAAGTTCCATCCATAACGCAGGTCTTCCCTGGGAGCTTGGAGTGGCAGAAACCCATCAGACCTTGATTCAGAATGGATTAAGGGAAAGGGTTATGATTGAGGCAGATGGCAAGCTGATGAGCGGCCGGGATGTGGTGATTGCAGCACTTCTAGGTGCAGAGGAATACGGCTTTGCCACAGCGCCCCTTGTTACTATGGGATGTGTGATGATGCGCGTATGCAATCTGGATACGTGTCCAGTTGGAGTAGCTACACAGAATCCTGAACTTAGGAAACGATTCCGGGGCAAACCGGAATATGTGATGAATTTTATGCTCTTTATCGCCAGAGAGGTGAGAGAATACATGGCCAGGCTGGGAATTGCCTCTATGGATGAGCTGGTAGGGAGAACAGATCTGCTGAAGGCTGGGAAAGCAGAAAACAGCAGAGCAGGAAGTATTGATTTATCCCAGATCCTTTATCATCCAAGGGCAGAAGGAAAGGTTACCTTTGATTCCAGCAAGGCATACGACTTTAAGCTGGAAAATACCATAGATGAAAGGATCCTGCTGAAAAAACTGAAAACAGCAGTAGAAAAAGGAGAGCCAAAGACCATTAAGGTACATGCAGGCAATACGGACCGGGCTTTTGGCACAATCCTTGGTTCAGAAATTACAAGGCAGCATAAGGACGGCCTTCCTAAGGACACGATTATTGTGGAATGTGAAGGCGCAGGAGGCCAGAGCTTTGGGGCCTTTATTCCGACAGGTCTTACTTTAAAACTTTCTGGAGACAGCAATGATTACTTTGGAAAGGGGCTTTCCGGAGGAAAGCTGATCGTATGCCCGCCGTCAGGCTTTAGACAGCCAGCAGAGGAAAATATTATTATTGGCAATGTAGCCCTTTATGGTGCGACTGGCGGAGAAGCCTATATTAACGGCATTGCCGGAGAACGTTTCTGTGTCCGCAATTCCGGCGCTGTAGCAGTGGCAGAAGGGGTGGGCGACCACGGATGTGAATATATGACAGGAGGGCGAGCCGTCATCTTAGGGTCTGTAGGGAAGAATTTTGCGGCTGGTATGAGCGGAGGAATCGCATATGTCTTGGATGAAGACAATCATCTTTACCGCCATATGAATAAAGAGATGGTTTCGATTGAAAAGGTGGAAACCAAGTATGATGAAAAAGAACTGAGGGATATGATTTCCGCCCACGTAGAGGCGACTGGATCGGAAAAGGGAAAGAGGATTCTTGCTGATTTCCATGGATACCTGCCTAGATTTAAGAAAATCATTCCCAATGATTATAAGAAAATGATGCTTCTCTCTGCCCGGCTTGAGGAAAAGGGTTTGGGCAGCAAAGAGGCCCAGATCGAGGCATTTTATATCAGTACAGGGAGCAAAAGACAGGAGGGCAATGGATTATGGGAAAACCAACAGGATTCTTAGAATACCAGAGAGAGACAGGAAGTGTTGTGGACCCGAGGAAGCGTATTTCTGATTTTAATGAATTCCATATGCCTCTTGGGGAAGAAAAACAGCAGCTTCAGGGAGCTAGATGTATGGCCTGCGGCGTGCCCTTCTGCCAGTCAGGAATGATGATAGGAGGCATGGTATCTGGCTGTCCCTTAAACAACCTGATACCGGAGTTTAACGATCTGGTGTATATGGGAAATTGGCGTCAGGCATATGACAGGCTTTCGAAGACTAATTGTTTTCCTGAGTTTACTGGAAGGGTATGCCCAGCCCTTTGCGAGGCTGTCTGTACCTGTAATTTAGATGGAGAGCCGGTTTCTACCAAAGAAAATGAAAGGGCTATTATTGAACATGCGTTTCGGGAAGGCTATGTAAAAGCCAAGATGCCTAAGGTGCGGACCGGAAAAAAGGCTGCAGTAATAGGAAGCGGCCCAAGTGGACTGGCTGCTGCCCAGCTTCTAAACCGGAGAGGCCATCTGGTTACAGTATATGAAAGAAGCGATCGGCCGGGAGGGCTTTTGCGCTATGGTATCCCTAATATGAAATTGGATAAATCGGTTATAGACAGAAGGATCCAGCTTATGGAGGAAGAAGGAATAAGGTTTATTAATGGAACTGATATTTCCACTAAGGAGCAGGCAGATCAGATTTTAAGGGAGTATGACAGTGTAATCCTGGCTTGCGGTGCTTCAAGGCCCAGAGACATCCAGGCGCCAGGAAGAGATGGAAAGGGCATCTATTTTGCCGTAGACTTCCTTTCTGCTGTGACGAAAAGCCTCATAGACTCTCGTTTAGAGGATAAAAAATATCCGGTGGTAAAGGATAAGCATGTCATTGTCATCGGAGGAGGAGATACAGGCAATGATTGTGTGGGCACTTCCATCCGTCTGGGAGCAAAAAGCGTAACCCAGCTTGAGATGATGCCAAAGCCCCCTATAGAACGGGCAGATGACAATCCATGGCCGGAATGGCCTAGAGTTCTGAAAACCGATTATGGCCAGGAAGAGGCGGCTGCTCTGTTCGGCCATGACCCTAGAATCTATCAGACTACGGTGAAAGAATTTATTAAGGACAAGGAAGGCCGAGTATGTCAGGTAAGGCTTATTTCCCTGAAAGCGGAGAAGGACAAGACTAGCGGACGGATGAGGATGATTCCAGTAGAGGGATCGGAAAAAGAGGTAAAGGCAGATGTGGTATTGATTGCTGCAGGTTTTCTGGGAGCAGAAGAAGCAGTAGCTCATGCCTTTGGCGTTTCCCTGGATGAAAGGACCAATATAAAGGCAGATAATAAATCTTATCAGACTAGTATCCAGCGTGTCTTTGCAGCTGGAGACATGAGACGGGGACAGTCCCTGGTAGTATGGGCGATCCGTGAGGGAATAGAAGCAGCAAGAGCTGTGGACAGATTCCTCATGGGTTATACCAATCTGTAGGTGAAAAGGAGATCGATGATGGAGAAAAAATCTCTGGAAACAATAAAGAAACTGGCTTTGGAAAAGGACGTAGAGTTCATCCGCCTTCAATTTACAGATAAAATGGGAATACTGAAGAACATTGCCATCACAGCCAGCCAGCTTGACCGGATCTTTGAAGAGCCGTTTACAATTTCAGGAAGGGGAGAAAGGGAACCGATTTTCTGCGGAGGAGGAGAACTGTGTCTGAAGCCGGATCTGGATACTTTTATCATACTGCCCTGGAGGCCTCAGCAGGGAAAGGTGGCCAGGCTTTTATGTGATGTTACGAAAACAGATGGCTCCCCCTGTACAGCCAGCCCCAGGTATATTTTGAAAAAAGCACTGGAGGAGGGAAAAAAGGAGGGATATACCTTTCAGATAGGCTATGGATGCGAATTTTTCCTGTTTCATACAGATGAAAACGGTCTGCCTACCACATCGACCCATGAGAGAGCTGGTTATATGGATTTAAGCCCCGTAGACTTTGGAGAAAATGCAAGAAGGGATATGGTTCTTTCTTTGGAGCATATGGGCCTTGTAGTGGAATCTTCATATCATGGCAGGGCCCCTGGGCAAAACAGGATTGATTTCGCCAGTTCTGAGGCGCTGAAGGCTGCGGATCATATGGTAACTTTCCGCACTGCAGTAAGAGCCATTGCAAAACGTTTTGGCCTTCATGCAACCTTTATGCCCAAGCCAAAGAATGATATGGAAGGCTCTGGCCTTCATATGTCTCTTTCCCTTTTCCATGAGGGAAGAAATGTGTTTTCTGGTAAAACAGAGGGAACACTTAGCCAAGAAGCCCGTTGGTTTGCAGGAGGGATCCAGAAGCATGGGGCAGCTATGGCATTGGTTACAAGCCCTTTGGTAAATTCCTATAAGCGTCTGAATTGGATGAAGGAGGAAAGATATACCATGCTTCAAGTTCCTGCCTTTCGATCAGGAGATAGAGCCAGGCTGGAGCTTTTCAGCCCGGATGCAGCATCAAATCCTTATATAACAGCAGCTCTCTGTCTGGCAGCTGGACTGGACGGAATACAAAATAGGATAGAGCCAGAGGAACTAGAAGGGAGCTTTGACAGCCTTCCGGATAACCTGTATGAGGCGATAGAAGCTTTCCGCATGGATTCCTTTGTACGGAGAGTACTGGGAGAGGAATTCTGCGAGGATTACTGGAGGGCGAAAAAGAAGGAATGGCACAGATATGCCTCCCAGGTAACAAAGTGGGAGGTGGAGGAGTATCTGTTCAGGATCTAAAAAGATTCCAGGATAGCAGCAGGAGACAAGGGATGAGCCGTATTATCATAGTATTTTCAAAGGTGGAAGTTGGAAAACGTATACAAGAAGTGCTGTCCCGGTATGGTTGGGAGGATGTGAAGGTATGCGGCACAGGAGCCCAGGCCCTTCAGGAAGTTAACAGCACTGGGGCATGGCTGGTAATCTGCGGCTTACGCCTTTCTGATATGCATGTAACAGAGCTAAAGCGCTGCCTTCCCCCTTATACAGAGCTGCTTTTGATCGCGTCCAGGCAGGGAATCGATGGCTGTCCAGCAGGAGTTATGGCAGTAGAATCTCCTGTACGGGGCCATGACCTGGCTGGAACGATACGGATGATGGCAGCAGGAAAACAAAGATGCCAAAAGTCCAAAGCAGCCAAACCTCAGCCCAGAAGTCCAAAGGAGCAGAAAATCATCGAAGCTGCAAAGCATCTTCTTATAGAACGGAACCACCTGACAGAGGAGGAAGCTCACCGCTATCTTCAGAAGCAAAGCATGGATACAGGGAGAACGTTTGCAGAGACGGCTCAGATGGTCCAAATGCTTTTTGATGAGGAATGACCTTTGCTTTGAGAGAAAAAAGGAGAATGGATATGTTTCATATTAATGATAATTTTTTAAAGCTTCAGGGAAGCTATTTGTTCAGTACAATTGCAAAAAAGGTGGCTGCTTACCAGGAAGAGAACCCAGATACCCGAATCATCCGCCTGGGAATTGGAGATGTTACCCTGCCGCTGGTTCCAGCAGTAATCGAGGGTCTCCATCAAGCTGTGGATGAGATGGGGGATGCTGCCTCCTTCCGAGGATATGCTCCGGAACAGGGATATGATTTTTTAAGGAGAGTTATTGCAGAAAAGGATTTTAAAGCAAGAGGCTGCCGCATAGAGGCGGACGAGATCTTTATTTCTGACGGTGCCAAATGCGATTCTGGAAATATTCAGGAAATGTTTGCTCTTGGCTGTAAAATCGCTTTGTGTGATCCAGTCTATCCGGTCTATTTGGACAGTAATGTGATGGCTGGAAGGAGCGGTGCCTATGATCCGAAAACAGGAAGATATGAGGGAATCATCTATATGCCCTGTCTGGAGGAAAATGGATTTGTGCCGGAATTTCCCAGGGAAACGCCAGATGTGATCTATCTCTGCTTTCCTAATAACCCTACGGGAGAAGTGATTACAAAGGAAGTTCTTCAGGATTGGGTGGATTATGCCAATAAAAATGGCTCTGTTATCATCTATGATGCTGCCTATGAGGCTTATATTACGGACAATTCCATTCCTCATACCATTTATGAGTGTGAGGGAGCCAGAACCTGCGCCATTGAGCTGAGGAGCTTTTCAAAAAAGGCAGGCTTCACTGGCGTAAGGCTAGCCTATACTGTAGTACCGGGAGAATTAAGGAGGAATGGAACTGCTTTAAAGGATCTGTGGAATCGGAGGCAGTGTACCAAATACAATGGCGCTCCTTATATTGTACAGAAGGCAGGAGAAGCCGTCTACAGCCCAGAGGGAGAAAGCCAGATTAAGGAGCAGATCAGCTATTACATGAGAAATGCAGAGACAATCCGAAAGGGCATGAAAGAGGCAGGTTTTACTGCTTATGGCGGAGTGAATTCCCCTTATATCTGGATGAAGACGCCAAAAGGAATGAGTTCCTGGGAATTTTTTGACTGCCTCCTGGAGCGTGCTCATGTGGTAGGCACTCCAGGCTGTGGTTTCGGGCCGGCAGGAGAGGGATTTTTCAGGCTGACTGCCTTTGGAAATTATGAAAACACATTGGAAGCGCTGGATCAGATCCAAAAGATGTAAGAAAGAAGAGCTGAGTGAAAATAAATATTACAAAAAGCAGAGAAGGAGACTCGCCCTTTTAAGAACCAGACAGGGAGCTTTTGCCACAGACTGAGAGCAGGGCAGGGGAGAAAGGGAACGGGAACACTCTGGAGCTGTCTGTCTGAACAGAAAAGCCTGATTTTTTCAAAAGGTATGGAGGATCAGGATCTTAAAGGCAGGCCGCAGCCATGCGTTAAATGGAAAAGAGAGGCACAAAAAGGCTGTTCCCTATAAAGAGAGAGGCTGCTTTGCGCAATACGGGTGGCACCGCGGGAAAAAGTCCCGTCCCGGAAAGAACCATGAGAAGATGGGGATTTCTGGGATGGGACTTTTTTATCGTATATGTGAGGTCAAAAGGGTCATGAGCGGAAAATGATCAGAATATTTTTGTGGTTTCGGAGCCAAGAAATTCTGACCATTTTCTTGAGCTGGTATTTTTATATTTATTATAAATCTTGTATGTAGGAGGAAATTGTGATGGAGTATATAACGGGGAAAAAGATGGAGGAGAAAGGATTGATAGGGGTGAAGGAGCTTTTGATCTATAAGGAGGGAGACTGTGTAGAGACAGAAGGTATGGTGCACAGCATCCGGCGTATGGGGGAGATCTCCTTTGTGATTCTGAGACGGAGGGACGGGCTGATTCAGTGTGTCTTTGAGGAAGGAAAGACAGGATTTAATATTCGGAGTCTGAAAGAAGGCAGCGCTGTAAAAGTAAAAGGAATTTTGAGAGAGGAAGAGCGTTCACCTCATGGGGTAGAGATCGGGATAGAAGAGGTGAAAATCTTATCTCAGCCTTCAGAGCCCATTCCCCTTCCTATTGATAAATGGAAACTGTCTGCTTCTCTGGAAGCCAGACTGGATATGCGGCCGGTTTCTTTAAGGAATGTAAGAGAGCGAGCCAGATTCAAGATTCAGGAGGGAATTGTAAAAGGTTTCAGGGACTTTCTCTACAGCCAGGGGTTTACAGAAATCCATACGCCGAAAATCGGGGCAAAGAGTGCAGAGGGCGGAGCTAATATTTTTAAGCTCAGTTATTTCCATAAGCCAGCAGTACTGGCCCAAAGCCCTCAGTTTTATAAACAGATCATGGTGGGAGTATTTGACCGGGTATTTGAGACTGGACCAGTATTCCGGGCAGAAAAGCATAATACTAAGCGCCACTTAAATGAATACATAAGCCTTGATTTTGAAATGGGCTATATTGATAGTTTTGAAGATATCATGGATATGGAGACAGGAGTGTTAAGGCATATCATGAGCCTTTTGGAAAGGGAATATGGAAGTGAACTGGAGATTCTGAAGATAAGCCTTCCTAAAACAGAGCAGATACCGTCAGTCCGTTTCCATGAGGCAAAGCGGCTGGTTTCGGAAAAATACCACAGGCCAGTGCGGGCGCCCTTTGATCTGGAGCCAGAGGAAGAGCAGCTAATCGGCAGGTATTTTAAAGAAGAATATGATGCAGACTTTGTATTCATTACCCATTATCCATCGAAGAAAAGACCGTTTTATGCTATGGATGATGAGACTGATCCCAGGTATACGTTAAGTTTTGATCTTCTCCTCCATGGAATGGAAATTACCACAGGGGGGCAGAGGATCCATGAATATGAAAGGCTGTTAAAAAAGCTAGAAGCAAAAGGCATGGAGACCGAAGGCATGGAAACTTATCTGGACGCTTTTAGATATGGAATGCCCCCTCATGGCGGCCTGGGAATCGGCCTGGAAAGGCTTACAATGAATCTGTTGAGAGAAGAGAATGTGAGAGAGGCCTCCCTGTTTCCAAGGGATATGAATCGGCTAAAGCCATAAATAGGTGATGAAAGATATGCTGGAGCAGGGCCTGTCATACCTTACATGATAAAAAATATTGCAGTAGAAGGGAGGCATCATTATGGGAAGCAGGAGGAATGATGAGATGATAGAGTATATTGGGATTCTGGCGCAGCTGGAGTTGACAGAGGAAGAAAAGGAAAAGGCAGCCAGGGATATGGAGCAGATGCTGGACCATGTAGATAAATTGAATGAGCTGGATACAGAAAATATTGAGCCCATGACCCACATATTCCCCATCCATAATGTGTTTCGAGAAGATGAGATAACCAATGGGGACGACAGAGAAGCTATGCTTTTTAATGCACCGGAAAAAAAGGAAGGTCAGTATCAGGTTCCTAAAACTGTAGAATAAAAACAAGCGTTCAATGTAAGGAACTATTTATTGAGCCTTTTTTATGAATCTGGCGTGCCAGATGGTGAAAGCTGGAAACTTTCATAGCATCTCATGTCGGTCTTACAGGGATCAGCACAACTGAAATGGAGTTCCTGCGAGCATGTGGCGGATGCACAGAAAATGGGTATAAACATGGTCACTTTATCTTCTCATTTTCGTGTAGTTCACCACTGGAACGCCGCACGTTCCTAGTAAGGGAGAGCTGCTGATGGACATGGTTGAAGTGAAAGTTCATTTAAGAAAGAAAAAATGGAGGAAATTTAATGGGACGAACAGAGCAGACAGAATTGATGAAGCTATCAGCCCTTGAGCTGGGAAGAAAGATAAAATCGAGAAAAATCAGCATCAAAGAAGCAGTAATGGCATGCAGGGAGCAGATTGAAAGAGAGGAGAAACAGATCCACGCTTATATCACCCTTCAGGAAAAAGGTCTGGAGGAACGGATCTTAGAGGTAGAAGAAGGAATGAAGAAAGGCCGGTATACCGGCCCTTTGGCCGGAGTACCTATGGCAGTTAAGGATAACATCTGCACAGCCGGAATGAAGACTACCTGCGCTTCCAGAATTCTGGAAAATTTTATCCCTTCTTATACGGCAGAAGCGGTAAGACTTTTAGAGGAGAAAGGGGCTGTTATCCTTGGAAAAACGAATATGGATGAATTTGCTATGGGCAGCACTACAGAGACCTCGGCTTTTGGCATTACCAGAAACCCATGGAATACCAGGCATGTTCCCGGCGGTTCTTCCGGCGGATCCTGTGCGGCAGTGGCGGCCGGGGAGGCTTTTTATGCCCTTGGTTCTGACACTGGCGGTTCTATCCGACAGCCAGCCTCTTACTGCGGTGTGACCGGGATTAAGCCTACTTACGGGACTGTTTCCCGATTTGGCCTGGTAGCTTATGGCTCATCTTTAGATCAGATCGGCCCTGTGGGAAGAAATGTATCAGATTGTGCGGCAGTCCTAGAGGAAATTACCGCCTATGATACAAAGGACAGCACATCGATAAAAAGGAAAGAGACCGATTTTACCCAGGCTCTGGCCGAAGGAATTAAGGGAATAAAAATCGGCGTTCCAAAGGAGTATTTAGCAGAGGGTTTGGATCCAGATATAAGGGCAGCAATCGAAGAGGCGATGAACCTTTTTTCTTGTGCAGGGGCAGAAGTTGAAATTTTTGAACTGGGACTTGTGGACTATGCAATCCCAGCCTATTATGTTATTGCATCTGCAGAGGCGAGTTCAAATCTGGAACGTTTTGACGGGGTGAAATACGGCCGTCGTGAGGAAAGATATGAAGGGCTTCATGACATGTACAAAAAAAGCCGTTCCAGAGGCTTTGGCGCAGAGGTAAAAAGGCGCATTATGCTTGGCACCTTTGTCCTAAGCTCCGGATACTACGATGCCTATTATCTGAAGGCATTGAAGGTAAAGGCAATGATAAAGCAATCCTTTGACCGGGCATTTGAAAGATATGATATGATTTTAGGACCTGCTTCTCCCGTAACAGCGCCAGAAATCGGAAAGAGCCTTCAAAACCCCCTTCAGATGTATCTGGGGGATGTATATACAGTGGCGGTAAACTTAGCGGGCCTTCCTGGGATCAGTGTGCCCTGCGGTCTGGACCGAAAAGGACTTCCTATCGGACTGCAGTTGATTGGAAACTGCTTTGAGGAGAAAAAAGTGATACGTGCAGCCTATAATTATGAGGTTCTCCGAGGGGAATGGAAAATGGCATGGGAAAGAGAGGGGAGATAGTATGAAGCAGTATGAAACCGTAATCGGTCTGGAGGTCCATGTAGAACTTGCAACGAAAACAAAGATTTTCTGCGGTTGTTCCACTGCGTTTGGAGCAGCCCCTAATACCCATACCTGCCCGGTATGCAGCGGTATGCCTGGCTCTCTTCCGGTACTCAACAAAAAAGTGGTGGAATTTGCCCTGAAAGCCGGGCTTTCCATGAACTGTAAAGTCCATACCTGCTGCAAATTTGACAGAAAAAATTACTTTTATCCGGACAACCCTCAGAATTATCAGATTTCCCAGCTTTATCTTCCTATCTGCTATGATGGACAGGTGGAAATTAAAACCTCTTCTGGAAAAAAGCAGGTCAGGATTCATGAAATCCATATGGAGGAGGATGCAGGAAAGCTGATACATGATGAATGGGAGGATTGTTCCCTGGTGGATTATAATAGGAGCGGTGTGCCCTTGATTGAGATTGTAACAGAACCAGATATGGGGAATGCAGAGGAGGTAATCGCATTTCTGGAAGCATTAAGGACCAGGATTCAATATCTGGGAGTATCTGACTGCAGGCTTCAGGAAGGCTCTATGCGTGCAGATGTAAACCTGTCTGTAAAGGAGGCAGGAAAATCTCTGTTTGGGACAAGGACGGAAATGAAAAATCTGAATTCCTTTAAAGCCATTGCCCGGGCAATCGAAGGAGAAAGGGAAAGACAGATAGAGCTCTTAGAGGAAGGAAAGGCTGTAATCCAGGAGACAAGAAGGTGGGATGATAATAAAGAGGTTTCCCATGCTATGCGTTCTAAGGAAGATGCAAAGGATTACCGCTATTTTCCAGATCCAGATCTGCCTCCAATTCTCATAAATGAGGAATGGATCCAGAGCATAAAATCCATGCAGCCAGAATTACGAGAGGAAAGAGCAGAAAGGTATGAGAGGGAATATGGTCTGCCAAAAAGGGATGCCCTTGTGATTACAGAATCCAGAAGGCTGGCGGATATTTTTGAAGAAACAGCAGGGATAAGCGGCAGTGCCAGAAAATCAGCCAATTGGATTATGGGAGAAACCATGCGGCTGATAAAGGAAAGAGAGCTGGATGCGAACCAGGTAAGCTTTACTCCCAGCCATCTAGCCGAGCTGATCCAGGCTGTAGAGGAAGGAATGGTGAATCACAAAACAGCAAAGGAAATATTTGAAAAAATATTTGATGAGGATATAGAACCGATTGCATATATGAAGGAACACAATCTCATGATGGTGGAAGATAAGGAGCTTCTGGAAGAGACGGCTGACCGAATTCTTGCCTCCAATCCTAAGTCCATAGAAGAGTATCTGGAGGGGAAAGAAAAGGTAATGGGATTTTTTGTGGGCCAGATCATGAAAGAGCTAAAGGGAAAAGCGAACCCTCAGTCTATACAACAGGTAATGAAAGAAAAATTGGAGGCATTAAAACGATAGTTGAGGTTCCGGTATCAAAAGAGCTGCAAAGTGCAGTAGCAGAATGGATTTCTTATACTGCATATAGCAGGAGCAATAAGATTTTCACAATATATTCTGTATCAATCGATTGTTCTACAACAGTCCTTTGTAGGAGATTAAGAAAGTTTTATCTTTGAGACCAAAAGAATATTCTGATATTTTTTTGCTGGTAATTTTGGCATTTGAATCTAATTTAAGAAAGGAAAGCTGTCTGTCGAAAATTCTTATATTGTGGAAAAGCACTTTCATTTTGTCCCAGGCATAAGATGGATTAAATAGTTTAAAGGCGGCTTTCTGTGAAAACTTTTCCAAAACCATTGACTGCTTGTGAAGAGAGGGAGTATCTGGAACGCTGCAAAGAGGGGGACCAGTCAGCAAGGAATGTGCTGATAGAGAGGAATATGCGCCTTGTAGCCCATGTGGTGAAAAAATATCAGGGAACAGATTATGAGTTGGAAGATCTTCTGTCAGTAGGCACTATAGGGCTGATTAAGGCAGTCAATACCTTTCGTGCAGATAAGGGGTCTAGGCTGGCAACCTATGCGGCCAAATGTGTAGAGAACGAGATTCTGATGCTTTTGCGCAGCAGTAAAAAATACTCTAGAGAGGTATCACTATTTGAACCCATCGGTATCGACAAAGATGGGGAAACGGTGAGCCTGGTAGATGTTCTGGAGATGGAGAATAAAGAGGTTCTGGACTCTATTATACTTACTCAGGATGTAAAAGAGCTGTATGAAGCTTATGAGCACTGTCTGAAGGAGAACGAAAAGCAGGTAATCCGTATGCGTTACGGTCTGTTTGGAATAAAGGAGGAAACTCAGAGGGAGATTGCAAAGAAACTGGGGATTTCCCGCTCCTATGTATCAAGGATTGAGAAGAAGGCAGTGGAGAAGCTGCGGCGAGAGATGGAGTGTACGGGATAGGAGAAATGAGGCGAGATAAAGTGAGGAATGCCATAAAATGGAGGACCTTACTTTATTCTTGCTTTTTTATTGTAAAGAGATGAAAAAAACATTATAATATAATAAGGTTTAAAATGTGATCCTTTATATAAGCAGTTATTGTTACGAGTAGACTGTTAAGGGTTAAAAACTGATGAGAATGAAGATGGGTAGAAGATAAATGGACAGAAAGATAGATATATCTATCGGAAGGGAGAGGTTAGAAGATGATATTTTGAGAGGGTGTATTATTCCTAATATTACGTTGGCTATTAATATTGATGACTGTGATAAAGTGAGCAGTAGACTTACTAAATATAGGGAATATGATAGAGCTGTTTGGGCATGTGGGGAGGTATGGTATGGCTAGGACAGTAGGAATAGGAATTCAGAGTTTTGAGAAATTAATAAAAAATCAATATTTCTATGTCGATAAAACGGAATTTATCCGAGAATGGTGGGAAAGGGGAGACGAAGTGACATTAATCACCCGTCCCAGACGTTTTGGAAAAACTTTGAATATGAATATGCTAGAACGATTCCTTTCTATAGAGTATGCCGGACAGGGAGATATATTTGAGGGATTGTCCATATGGAAAGAAGAAAAATACCGTAAGCTCCAGGGCTCGTATCCTGTAATCATGCTCAGCTTTGCAAGCATGAAGGAGACGAGTTATCTAAACGCTCAGAAGAAACTATGTCATATTATCACGGAATTGTACAACCGGTTTGATTTTCTACTAGACAGTGGAATCCTGAATGAGAACGAAAAAGAATTTTATCGGAAGGTTTCTGCTGATATGGAGATTTACACAGCTACAGAGGCTTTAAAGGTTATATCAGGTTTTTTAATGCGATATTATGGAAAAAGGGTGATTATTCTTCTAGACGAATATGATACGCCTATGCAGGAGGCTTATGTCTACGGATATTGGGAAGAGCTGGCGGCCTTTACTAGGAACTTATTTAATGCAGCATTTAAGACAAATCCTTATATGGAGCGAGCTATCATGACAGGAATCACCCGAATAAGCAGAGAGTCTATGTTTTCAGATCTGAATAACCTGGAAGTAGTGACGGCTACTTCTGAAAAATATAAGGATTGTTTTGGTTTCACAGAAGAGGAAGTGTTTGCAGCATTGAATGAATTCTCCTTGATTGAACAGAGGGAGGAGGTAAAGCAGTGGTATGATGGTTTTGCTTTTGGGAGCAGGACAGACATATATAATCCATGGTCTATTTTAAATTATCTGGATAAGAAAAAGGCTGCAGCTTACTGGGCAAATACCAGTTCTAACAGTCTGGTAGGAAAACTAGTCAGAGAAGGCAGCTCAGAGATTAAAATAGTAATGGAAGAATTGCTGCAAGGGAGATGTTTACACACTGTCCTTGATGAGCAGATCGTGTTTAGTCAGCTGGATCAAGGGGATGAAGCCGTGTGGAGCCTGCTGCTTGCTAGTGGATATTTAACAGTGCTGCATGCTGAACTCAATATGGAACGGTTGGAAATGGAATATGACCTAAAACTAACAAATCTGGAAGTACGTTTTATGTTTCAGCATATAATCAGAGGATGGTTTGGAGGATGCCGCAGAGTACAAAATGCGTTTTTGCAGGCGTTGCTTTCTGATGATCTGGAAGGTATGAATGAGTATATGAATGATATTTCCCACGAATTATTCAGCAGTTTTGACACAGGGAAGAAACCTTCCGAGAAAGCACAGCCAGAGCGGTTTTATCATGGATTTGTATTAGGCTTGATGGTTGAACTGCAGAATAGGTATGTTATAACATCTAATCGGGAGAGTGGGTTTGGCAGATATGATATCATGTTGGAACCAAAGGGGAAGGAACAGGATGCCTATATAATAGAATTCAAAGTAGTTAATGCAAAGCGCAGAGAAACTCTGGAGGATACAGTCAATTCAGCACTAAAACAAATTGAAGAAAAACAGTATGAGGCAGTTCTTCGAGGCAGAGGAATACAACCAGAACGCATTAAAAAATATGGTTTTGCTTTTGAGGGGAGTAAAGTGCTTATTGGGAAAGAGTAAAGGAAGGGCAGATTGAGTGGAAAGTCAAACATTTATTTACTTTGCACTTTAGTTGACAGGAGTGTATGTAGCAAGGATTAAGAAGAAGGCAGTGAAGAAGCTGCGGCGGGAGATGGAGTGTATGGGATAGGAGAAATTAGAATAGGGATAAAGTCAGGAACCTTTGAAAGGGTGAACAGACTTTATCCTTTTTATATTAGGATTATCTGAAATTTTTAGACGTTATTTTTTCTCACAAGTAATATTTTTTGTAAGGACATAAAATATTTTATAATATATTAGCATTGCGTAAGGCGTATTGCAAGTTTTATGAATATTCTTTTACAGAAGCCTGATTAAAAAACTTGCCTGTGGAATTATAATTCTATCAAATGGCAGATGGAAGGACTGCGCAGAGAAATAAAACTTCATTCATAAAAGAATGAGTTGGAAAGGAATACAAATTTCCAGGCGCAAGTATTGAAAATATGGAAAAAACCCGTTATAATGTCAGCTATATGCAAAAGGAACATGTCTGAAAAAGCAAAAAGGCTGGTGCAGGTATGTTCATGAATGGCAGTTTTGAGGAGGAAAAACATGAAAAAAGCAGCAGCAGTGCTTCTCCTTGCTGTTACTGGCGTCCTTCTGTATGGATGTTCAGGGCGGTCGTCAGGAGGGGGAGGCTTTCAGCCGGAAAGCAGCAGCATTTACATCTCTCGGGATGGGAAAGTATTAAGCGCCCTTGTAGAGCCTTACAGCCTGGATAATGATGAAGAGAAGCTGAAGACATTTTTAGACGGAGAGATAGCCAGATATGGACAGGAAAATCCAGGCCAGGGGGAACAGCCCTCGGTTTCTTTAAAGGAATGCTCGATTAAAGACGGCATCATGAAAGCGGTTTTTGAATACGGTTCTCCAGAGGATATGATAAGCTTTGCAGTAAGCCAGCAGGATGAATCCATAGGCCTGGCATCTCTGGAGGTAAAAGAGATATCTGAAGCCCTTTCTGCTGGGGATATCTCAGGGAACTTCCGCAATCGTGAAAATGAAACGGTATCATCGGAAGAGGTAGGAAAGGCGAGCAAGGCCAGGGCAGTGGTTGTAAGCGGAGAAGCTCTGATTCAGACAGAAGGTAAAATCTTGTATGTTTCTGAAGGGGTAGAGTTGACCGGGACAGGGAATACAGCCAGGGTTACAGGAGAGAAGTCCTGTATTGTCTTTAAATAAGAACTCACAACAAAAAAAGAAAAGAGGTTAAAAATGGAAAAGACAATGGAAAAAATCGTAGCGCTTGCAAAAAACAGGGGATTCGTATATCCTGGTTCGGAAATATACGGAGGCCTTGCTAATACATGGGATTATGGCAATCTTGGCGTGGAACTGAAAAATAATGTAAAAAAGGCATGGTGGCAGAAATTCGTAATGGAAAGCCCTTATAACGTAGGAGTGGACTGTGCGATTTTGATGAATTCTCAGACTTGGGTGGCTTCCGGCCATCTGGGAGGCTTTTCCGATCCTCTGATGGACTGCAAAAGCTGTAAAGAGCGTTTCCGCGCCGACAAGCTGATTGAAGATTATATGCAGGAAAAAGGGATTGCCATAGAAGGTTCTGTAGACGGCTGGTCTCAGGAAGAGATGAAAAAGTATATTGAAGATAGCAACATCTGCTGCCCGAGCTGTGGAAAGCACGATTTTACTGATATCCGTCAGTTCAACCTGATGTTCAAGACCTTCCAGGGCGTTACTGAGGATGCAAAGAATACGGTTTATTTAAGGCCAGAGACTGCTCAGGGAATTTTTGTAAATTTTAAAAATGTTCAGAGAACCTCTAGAAAAAAGGTTCCTTTTGGAATCGGCCAGATCGGAAAGTCTTTCCGCAATGAGATTACGCCAGGCAACTTTACGTTCCGCACCAGAGAGTTCGAGCAGATGGAGCTGGAATTTTTCTGTAAGCCGGATACAGATTTGGATTGGTTCCATTACTGGAAAAATTTCTGTATTAACTGGTTGAAGACATTAGGCATCAAGGACGAGGAGATGCGCTATAGGGATCATGACCCAGCAGAGCTTGCTTTTTACAGCAAGGCTACAACAGATATTGAATTCCTTTTCCCCTTTGGATGGGGTGAGCTCTGGGGGATTGCAGATAGAACAGACTATGACCTGACTCAGCATCAGAATGTATCCGGCCAGGATATGTCCTATTTTGACGATGAGGCAAAGGAAAAATATATTCCATATGTAATTGAGCCGTCTCTGGGAGCGGATAGGGTGACTCTGGCTTTCCTCTGCGCTGCGTATGATGAAGAGGAAATAGGAGAGGGAGATATGCGTACAGTCCTCCATTTCCATCCAGCTATTGCACCGGTAAAGGTAGGCATTCTTCCTCTTTCCAAGAAATTGAATGAAGGGGCAGAAAAAGTCTACGGGGAGCTTTCCAAATATTACAACTGTGAGTTTGACGACAGAGGGAATATTGGAAAGAGATACAGGAGGCAGGATGAGATTGGAACGCCATTCTGCATCACCTATGATTTTGATTCTGAAGAAGACCATGCAGTGACTGTCAGAGACCGCGATACGATGGAACAAGTTCGCGTGCCGATTGATGGTTTGAAGGCATACTTTGAAGATAAATTTCGGTTTTAAGTTTTAGGAGTTCTATGAAAAATAAATTAGATCTTCTTAAAGGAGATGTAAAAAGCTTATATTTCCACTACCTTCTGCCGTCTATCAGCGCTACTCTGGTAACGTCCATATACATCCTTGCTGATACCATGATGATCGGAAGAGGTGTGGGCCCTATAGGCATTGCAGCATTAAATATCCTTCTGCCTCTATTTAGCCTCTTTTTTGGCACAGGGCTTCTGTTTGGGGCAGGAGGGGGCGTGTATTTTTCTGTAGAAAAAGGAAAGAAAAACCAGGAAGAGGCAAACCGGTATTTCACAGCCTCTTTCCTGGCAAATATAGCAGCAGCAGTCCTATATCTTATCATATTTCATCTGTTCTTTGATGAGATTACAGCCTTCCTAGGCAAAAATGAAACCATGGACAGGCTGGTACAGGAATATGGAAGGGTCATTCTGGCGTTCCTGCCTGTGTTTATGCTTTCCTCTTTCTTCCAGGCTTTTGTGAGAAATGATAAGGCGCCTAAGACGGCCATGGCGGCAGTGATTACTGGAGGCGTATTGAATGTAGTGCTGGACTATATCTTTATCTTTCCTATGGGAAAGGGAATGGCAGGAGCAGCGGCAGCTACGGTTATAGGCTCAGCAGTTACAGTCTTGATTCTGCTCACCCACTTTTTCAGCCCAAGCAATACACTGAAAATTGTTCCCTGTTTTTCTATAAGAAAGGCAGGAGAAGCCTTTGTCAGCGGATTGTCCAGCTTCATGGTGGAAATGTCAGGTGGAATCGTCATTTTCCTGTTTAACCGCCAGCTCCTTGCATACGCAGGGGAACTGGGGGTAGTGGTATATGGAATTATTTCTAACAGTGCCATGATCGTGAATTCTGTGAGCAACGGAATTTCTCAGGCAGCCCAGCCAATTATGGCAATAAACTTCGGAGCCGGGGCAGCAGAACGGGTGGAAGCTGCTAGAAAACAGGGAGAGAAGGCGGCGTTAACTGCTGGAATTCTCTTTACCATCACAGGCCTGGCATGGCCGGATCTGGTAATACAGGCCTTTGTGGAACCATCTTTAGAGATTACAGCTATGGCAGTGCCAGCGGTGAGGCTTTATTTCCTCTCTTTTCTCGGTACAGGCTTAAATCTTTTAGCCAATACCTATTTCCAGTCCATGCTGAAACCAGGAAAAGCTCTGCTGCTCTGTCTTCTTAGAGGAATCCTTTTAAGCAGCTTCTTTGTCATGGTTCTTCCCCATTTCTTTGGAATGAACGGAATCTGGTGTTCCATGCTTCTTACAGAAGCAGTGACCTTCATAGTTGGAAGGCAGTTCCTTTTTTATCATATAGGGCGAGTGTCAAAAGAGGTGTGAAGGGAAATATGTTAGACTTTCAAAAGCTCCTGCATGCAGTCACTTATATACACAGGTGACTGCATTCAACAGAAAAATATTCTAACAGTTTTCCAGCTGATAATTTCAGCATAGTAAATCCCTTTTCATTCCAAAAGAAAGTGTAATGCCCCATATCCCAACCAACTTCAATGCTAAAGCCCCAAACCAGACAAGCCATCCCCGGGAACAGAATCCGGGTTGTTTTTACGTTTGCAGGAGTCTTAGAACTTCTTAGTCAGGGAGAAACTGCGATATCCACAAAAATCCACCTGCTTGAGCGCAGCGGGTTTGGATTTTTGCGGATGTTTTTAGCAGCTTTTCCCTGGCTTAGAAGTACTTGACTTTGAAACTGTAAAAACAACCCGGATTCTGTTCTGTACTACTTATGATATACACTCCGATGTTCATAAATCGGCTCTGAAGTCAGATCTACTCCCAGCTTTTTAAATACTTTCAGGTCTACATCAGAGAGTATAACAGAGGCGTGTACCTGACAGCCGTGAAGCTTGGGAAGCTGTTCCAGGGCAATCTGAGCATTTTTATCTGTAGCAGCACACATGGACAGGGCGATCAGAACTTCGTCCGTGTGGAGCCTTGGATTCCTGCTTCCTAGATAATCCACCTTTAGCCGCTGGATTGGTTCAATGGCAGAAGGGGCGATGAGATGGATATGGTGATCAATGCCTCCCAGCTCCTTTATGGCATTTAAAATCAGGGCTGCAGAAGCCCCCAGGAGGTTAGAGGTCTTTCCAGTAATGATCCGCCCGTCGGGCAGTTCCATGGCAGCAGCAGGAGCGGAGATGGCTTCTGAACGCTTTAAGGCAGCAGAGACAACTGACCGGAAATCAGGAGAAATTTTAGCTTGTTTCATAAGAAGCTCGATTTTATATACTTCTTCCTCAGTTTCCATGTTCTTTGCCATACGGTTCAGAGCCTGATAATAGCGGCGGATAATCTCCTGGCAGGAGGCCTCCTGGCAGACTCTGTCGTCAACAATACAATTGCCTGCCATATTGACTCCCATATCGGTAGGGGATTTATAGGGGCTTGTCCCGTAAATGCCGTCAAAAATAGCATTTAATACAGGAAAAATTTCCACATCTCGGTTATAGTTCACCGTAGTAACTCCATATGCCTCCAGATGGAAGGGATCGATCATATTCACATCATTTAAATCAGCCGTAGCTGCTTCATAGGCCAGGTTGACCGGATGCTTTAGCGGGATATTCCAGATAGGGAAGGTTTCAAATTTGGCATAGCCGGCCTTAATGCCCCGTTTGTTTTCATGGTAAAGCTGAGAAAGGCAGGTGGCCATTTTTCCGCTTCCAGGCCCTGGGGCTGTGATAATCACAAGGGGCTTTTCTGTTTCAATATAATCATTTTTGCCAAAACCATTATCACTAACAATCAGAGGAATATTGTTAGGATAGCCGTCAATCAGATAATGACGGTATACCCGGATGCCCATTTTTTCCAGCTTTGATTTGAAAATACCAGCAGCCGGCTGGTTAGCATACTGAGTAATGACAACACTCCCTACATAGAGCCCTTTATCCCGGTATACCTGGATAAGGCGGAGTACATCCAAATCATATGTAATTCCCAAATCGTAACGAATCTTGTTCTTTTCAATATCAGCAGCATTAATGGCAATGATGATTTCCGCTTTGTCCGCAAGCTGAAGGAGCATCCGCAGCTTGCTGTCAGGAGCAAATCCAGGAAGGACTCGGGAAGCGTGGTAATCATCAAAAAGCTTTCCGCCGAATTCCAGATAAAGCTTATCACCGAACTGGCTGATACGTTCCATAATATGTTCGGACTGGGTCTTTAAATATTTGTCATTGTCAAATCCAATTTCCATATTCATCCTCCACTGTAAATTGTATATTATAACAGATAAAAGGAACACTGCCGCACCTATGCTCTCATGTCTTGAGGGCATTGGCATTACGGCAGCTTTTTTGTTCCTGTCTTTTTAATACTGGAATCAATAGATACATTCTATCATAAATTTCCCAAAAATGAAAAAAAAGTTACAGAAATTTTGAAAATTATGAAAAATGTGTTATACTGAACAAAAAGTGGGAAAAGCATATGGGAAAAATGGGCAAAAGCGGGGGAAATGTGGAGTGGCAGTCAGAAAAGAACTGATGGAAATGGCAGATGAGGAATATAGAGATTTTCACAGCAGCCTGCTTCCAGGCAATGAAACACCTGTGCTCGGGATTCGCATGCCCCTTCTGCGGAAAAAGGCAAAGGAACTGGCAAAGGGAGACTGGCGGACTTATCTGCAGAACGGGGAAGAGGATTTTTATGAGGAAGTTATGCTCAAAGGACTTGTTACTGGCATGGCTGCCATGGATTTAAACGAACGGTTTGGACGTATCAGGGAATTTGTACCTAAAATACATAACTGGGCTGTGTGCGATGGCTTTTGCAGCTGCTTAAAATTCTCTTTGAAGCATAAGGACGAAGTGTGGGAGATGATAAAGCCTTATCTGGAAAGCAATGAGGAATATGAAATACGTTTTGCCGTAGTGATGATGCTGGATTATTTCGCTGACGAGGCTCATGCAGAGGAAGCCTTTTCTGCTTTTGAAACGATCAATCATACAGGATATTATGTAAAAATGGCAGTGGCCTGGGCCTTGTCCGTATACTTTATAAAGGCAGAGGAACTGACGATGGCTTATCTGAAAAGCAGCAGCCTGGATGATTGGACCTATAATAAGGCGCTTCAGAAAATCATAGAGTCTTATCGGGTGGATGAGAAGACAAAAAAACAGATCCGGAGTATGAAGCGCAGAAAAAAATGAGAAGCCGGGAACTTTCCGGAAAAAGGAAAATCGAGGTATAAAATCATGGAGCTGGAAGAAAAATTACAATATTACAGAAAGAGAAGAAAAATTGTCCCATCAAAAAACATGATAAAGACACCAAAGCAGATAGAAGGAATCCGAAGGGCTGGGAGGGTGAACAAGGAGATATTGGATGCAGTGGATGAGCTGGTAAGGCCTGGGATTTCTACTGAGGATATTAACCAGCTGGTTCATAAAAAGACTTTGGAGCTGGGAGGAATTCCGGCTCCCTTAGGCTTTGAGGGTTACCCAAAAAGTGTATGCACCTCTATAAATGACGTGATCTGCCATGGGATTCCTTCTGAAGAGGAAATCCTGGCAGAGGGAGATATCCTTAATGTGGATGTCACTACAATCGTAGACGGCTATTATGGGGATGCCTCCCGCATGTACTGTATTGGACAGGTGGCAGATGAGGCAGGCAGGCTGGTAAGAATTACAAAGGAATGCCTGGATTTAAGCCTTAATGAAGTGAAACCAGAAAGCTGTCTAGGAAATATAGGAGCAGTAATTTCTGCCCATGCCAGGGCTGCTGGATTTTCCGTAGTCAGGGATATCTGCGGACATGGGGTCGGGCTGGATTTTCATGAGAGGCCTTATATATGCCATGTGGGAAAAAGAAATACAGGTATGATCCTTTTTCCAGGAATGATTTTTACCATTGAACCTATGATAAATGCTGGAAGGCAGGATTGGTTTGTGGATGAAGACGACGGATGGACGATCTACACAGACGATGGCAGCCTTTCCGCCCAATGGGAATATACGGTTTTGGTGACAGAAGAAGGATATGAGGTCCTTTCCAGTTAAAGGACTATCTTTATAAAAAATTGCGTCCTATAAGCAAAAAACTCTGCTTAGGATGCACACTCCGCGCTGAGGAAATATGGCTGCTGCCGCAGCCTCGCTCCAGCGCGTGAGTCCGGCTTGCCGGACTCTCTGCTCTTCCAAAGGATAACAAACAGGCAGTTCAGAAAGGGTAAGACAATGAAAAGATGGCTGTTGGCAGGCGCATGTCTGCTGGCCTTAACAGGCTGCGCGGGACAGGAGTCTGCAAAAGACATTACCATGCCGGCTCCGATTGTAATAAAAGAAACAGAAAGCCAGGAGAACCGGGAAACAGAAAGGGCGGCTCCGACAGAGGAGATGCCACAGAAGGGAGAAAAGACAGGAAGAAAGGTGCCTGTAAAGGTAAAGGGCATTTATCTTACTGCGCCTGTGGCAGGTTCGGAAAAGCGGATGGATGAGATTATCGGGAAGATTGATGAAACAGAGATCAATGCAGTTGTCATTGACTTTAAAAATGATATGGGAAGAGTGACATGCTCTGTGGATTCTCAGCTTATTAATGAAATTGATGCATGCCAGGTGGAAATTAAGGATATGCCTGGACTGATCCGCCGTTTGAAAAAGCATGGAATCTATACCATTGCCCGTATTGTAGCCTTTCGGGACCCTTATCTGGCAGAGAAAAGGCCAGAATGGTGTCTGAAACTTTCTGATGGAACTGTATTTCGGGACAGGCAGGGCCTTGCCTGGATTAACCCTTATAAAAAAGAGGTATGGAATTACCTGACAGAAATAGGAGAGGCAGCAGCAGAAAACGGTTTTGATGAGGTACAGTTTGATTATATCCGGTTCTGTACGGAACGGGGCGTGGGAGATGTGGTGTTTGAAGAAAAGGATACTATGGGAAGAAGTAAAGCAGAGGCTGTAACCCAGTTTACCTCATATGTTTACCGCCAATTATCAGATCGGATTTTCGTATCCGCAGATGTATTTGGAGGGATCATCTCCAGTCAGGTAGATGCAGAGGCAGTGGGACAGAATTACGGAGACATGGCAGCGGAATTGGATTATATCTGCCCTATGATCTATCCTTCCCATTATGGAGATGGGTATTTTGGGATTGCCCATCCGGATACAGAACCTTATCAGACCATAAGGGCTGCTTTGAAAGGATCAGCAGTAGAAATGAAAAAGCATGGTTCCAAAGGGAATCCGGCTATTGTGCGCCCGTGGCTTCAGGATTTTACAGCTTCCTATCTGGACACCTATATTGAGTATGGACCAGAACAGGTGCGGGCCCAGATCCAGGCCCTTTATGATGCAGGCTATGACCAGTGGATGCTTTGGAGCGCTTCCTGTCAATATTCCTGGGAAGGTCTAAAGACGCCAGAAGAGGCAGAAAGGGAGGCAGCTCAGATTAAGGAATCAAGGGCTGCCCTGTCACGGAAAGGGAAGGAGAAGGGATCAGACAGCCAGGAGAGCAGTCTGGCAGAATTTCCTGAGCTTCCAGAATATGTGGCTCCCGCAGGATCATCCAGGATAGATGGTACAGAATCTGTGGAGGTGGTAATTCCTCAGATGCAGATGGATTGAGGGGAGAAAAATATCAGAATATTCTGACGCTTTTTCTGGACTGGAAGTTTTGACATCTGAATCAGATGAAAAGAAAAAGAGGAGTGATGAAATGAAAAAAATACCAAGGCCAGGGGAATTTTACCGGCATTTTAAGAATAAGCTGTATCAGGTTCTGGCAGTGGCTGAGCATACGGAGACAGGAGAGTCCCTTGTAATTTATCAGGCGCTCTATGGAAGCTTTCGGATTTATGCAAGGCCTCTGGAGCTGTTTATGGGAGAAGTGGACTGGGAGAAATACCCAGATGCTTCTCAGAGATACCGCTTTGAACAGGTGAAGCTGGGAGAGGGGATGGAGATTAAAGAGGCGGAAGGGGAGAAGGAAGAAAAGGCGGCTGGATTTCTGGAGCTGTTTTTGGAAGCTGGGACAGCAGCTGAGAAGCTGGCTGTTCTTAATAGCAGGGGAGAAGAGGCTTCTCAAGCTCAGCTTGATATGATTTGTGAAGCCATGGAAATACCATGCAGGGCAGGAGAAAAATCCCTGGAGGCAGTTAGAAGCTATCTAAAGACTCAGATGAAATACGATGGGAACAGGCTTCGGAGGTGATAGCTTGTTTAATATTGAAGAAGAATTAAAAAAGCTCCCCTCTCAGCCAGGGGTATATTTAATGCATAATGCAGCTGATGAGATTATCTATGTGGGAAAGGCCATAAGCCTGAAAAACAGGGTGCGCCAGTATTTTCAGAGCAGCAGAAATAAAACGGCCAAAATTGAAAGAATGGTTTCCCACATCGTACGATTTGAATATATTGTAACAGATTCTGAGCTGGAAGCCCTGGTGCTGGAGTGCAACTTGATTAAGGAGTATAGGCCCAGATATAATACCATGCTAAAGGATGATAAAAGCTATCCTTATATTAAGGTGACAATCCAGGAGGAATATCCCAGGGTCTTGTTTGCCAGGGATATGAAAAAGGATAAAAGCAGATATTTTGGTCCATATACAAGTGCTGGAGCAGTAAAGGACACGATTGCCCTGATCCATAAGCTTTATAAGCTGCGTACATGCAGCCGGGTTCTTCCAAGAGACAAAGGGAAGGACAGGCCCTGCCTGAATTACCACATACATCAGTGCAGCGCTCCCTGCCAGGGATATATCAGCAGGGAAGAATATGAAAAAAATGTCAATGCTGCTTTGGAATTTTTAAATGGAAAATATGATACTGTAATAAAAGGTTTGGAAGAGAAAATGACAGCCTGCTCTGAAACTATGGATTTTGAACAGGCCATTGAATACAGGGATCTTCTGGAGAGCGTAAAAAAGGTGGCTCAGAAACAGAAGATTACCAGCAATGGTATGGAAGACAGGGATATTATTGCAATGTCCAGGGATATGGAGGATGTAGTGGTCCAAGTCTTTTTCGTCAGAGAAGGAAAGCTGATTGGACGGGAACACTTCCATGTAAGGGCAGAGCTGGAGGAGGATAAATCCCAGATCCTTACCAGCTTTGTAAAACAGTTTTATGCTGGAACGCCTTTTATTCCCAGAGAGATATGGACACAGGCTCCTTTAATGGAGGAAGAAGTGCTTATTCAGTGGCTTACAGCAAAAAGAGGACAGAAAGTGCGTCTGACTGTGCCGAAAAAGGGAGAAAAGGAAAGGCTGGTAGAGCTGGCGGAGAAAAATGCTGCCCTTGTTCTTACCCAGGACAGAGAGCGGATGAAACGGGACGAGCTGCGGACGACTGGAGCTGTAAAACAGCTGGAGAGCCTGTTGGGCCTTTCTGGGATTGTGCGGATGGAGGCATTTGATATTTCTAATATCAGCGGCTTTGATTCTGTAGGTTCCATGGTGGTGTATGAAAATGGCAGGCCAAAGCGAAATGACTACAGGAAATTCAAAATCAAATGGGTGAAGGGGCCGGATGACTATGCCTCGATGAAAGAAGTGCTTCTGCGCCGGTTTCAGCGTGGTATGGAAGAGGCAAGGGCTTTACAGGAGCAGGGAGTAGAGACGGAGTGCGGCAGCTTTACCCGTTTTCCGGATCTGATTATGATGGACGGCGGAAGGGGACAGGTGAATATTGCTTTGGAAGTTTTGAAGGAACTGAAGCTTTCTATTCCTGTCTGCGGCATGGTAAAGGACGACAGCCATAGGACCAGAGGCCTTTATTATAGGAATATAGAAATTCCCATTGACTGTCATTCAGAAGGCTTCCGGCTGATTACCAGGATCCAGGACGAGGCCCACCGTTTTGCGATTGAATACCATAGAAGCCTAAGAAGCAAAGGGCAGGTGCACTCAGTACTGGACGATATCAGTGGGATCGGAGATACTAGAAGAAAGTCATTGATGAAGTATTTTAAATCTATAGAGGCTGTCAAAGAGGCGGATATAGAAGAGCTGAAAAGGGCACCTGGGATGAACGCAAGGGCAGCAGAGAATGTATGGCAATTTTTTCATTGAGACAGTTTTGCTGATGACAATTTCAGGAAGATATGGTAAAATCCATATGGAAATAGGAAAGGTGTATTTTGCAGCAGCATAAATGACGAAAGGGAGAAATAGTATGTACGGGGTTACAATAGCAGAATTAATTGAAAAAATGAATCTTAAAAATATGACGCCGGATATTGATCCAGGAAAAACGGTTCTGACTCATCCAGATGTTAACCGTCCGGCTCTCCAGCTAGCAGGCTTTTTTGACCATTTTGATAATGAAAGAGTGCAGATCATCGGGTTTGTGGAGCATGAATATATTGGACATATGGATCAGGAGGTGAAAGTGAGCAGGTATGACCAGCTTCTTTCCAGCAAGGTTCCCTGTATTGTATACAGCCGCGGGCTTATGCCGGATGAGGATATGCTGTCTCTTTGCAGCCATTATAGAGTTCCCTGTATGGTTTCTGAAAATACCACCTCAGATCTGATGGCAGAGGTGATCCGGTGGCTGAAGGTAAAGCTGGCGCCTAGCATAAGCATCCATGGCGTTTTAGTGGATGTGTTTGGAGAGGGTGTACTGATCATGGGAGAAAGCGGCATCGGAAAGAGCGAGGCGGCCCTTGAGCTGATTAAGAGGGGACATCGTCTGGTTACTGATGATGTAGTGGAAATCCGAAAGGTGAGTGATGCGACCTTGGTGGGAAGCGCTCCTGACATTACAAGACATCTGATTGAGCTGAGAGGAATCGGAATTATTGATGTAAAGACTCTTTTTGGCGTGGAAAGTGTAAAGGATACTCAGCAGATCGATATGGTAATCAAGCTGGAGGAGTGGGATAAGGAAAAGGAATATGACAGGCTGGGTTTGGAAGATCAGTATACGGAATTTTTAGGAAATAAGGTAGTATGCCATAATATTCCTATCCGTCCAGGACGTAACCTGGCAATCATCGTAGAATCTGCTTCTGTTAATTACAGGCAGAAAAAGATGGGCTATAATGCAGCCCAGGAGCTTTACCGCAGAGTGCAGGAAAACCTGTCTAAAAAAGAATTTTAAAGAATTTTGAGGTCATCCATGAATAAGGAACTATTTCTCGAACAACTCTGTGAAGCTGCCGGGAAAGAGGCAGTAAAACGGAATGAACCAATGAAAAAACATACGACTTTTCATGTAGGCGGCCCGGCAGATTATTTTGTGTCTCCAGAAGATGAGCAGCATTTTCTGGCCGCTGCAGCTCTTTGCCGAAAAGAAGGAATGCCTTGCTATATTGTAGGCAATGGAAGCAACCTTCTCGTCAGTGAGGAAGGCTTTAGGGGAGTCATGATGGAAACAGGCAAAGGGCTGTGCTATATAAGGGAAGAAGAGGGCCTTTTGAAGGCTGGAGCTGGAATCTTCCTTTCTACTCTGGCAAAGGAAGCTTTACGTCTTTCTTTGACAGGCTTGGAATGGGCTTCAGGAATTCCGGGAACGCTAGGAGGAGCTGTGGTGATGAATGCCGGCGCTTATGGATCTGAGATAAGGGATGTGCTGGTTTCTGTCCGGGTTCTGGATCTGGACGGGACAGTAAAGGAGATTTCGGCAGAAGAGCTTCAGTTAGGCTACCGCAGCAGTATCATTCCGTCCCGAGAATATATAATGTTGGAAGCAGCTTTAAGGCTGCCATCTGGAAATAGGGATGAGATAAAGGCTCAGATGGAAGAGCTGGCTGCAAAAAGAAAGGCTAGACAGCCTCTGGAGTATCCTAGCGCTGGCAGCACCTTTAAAAGGCCGGCAGGATATTTTGCCGGAAAGCTGATCGAGGACGCAGGTTTAAGGGGCTTTCGTGTAGGAGATGCCCAAGTTTCAGAAAAGCATTGTGGCTTTGTAATTAACAGGGGCCAGGCAAGGGCAGATGAAGTAATGGATTTGTGCCGGCAGGTAAGGCAGAGAGTATATGATGCCTTTGGCGTGGAGCTAGAGCTGGAGATAAAATGTCTGGGAGATTTTGGTGACAGAGAAGGCAGTTGAGATACCTGAGGAATGTGTTAAGGTCATATAGGGTTTGGCACATTGCTGATGACAGATGGAGGAAGGAAATGAGGCTTGTAATTGTGACGGGAATGTCCGGTGCGGGCAAAACAATTGCATTGAAAGTGCTGGAGGATTTAGGCTTTTACTGTGCGGATAATCTTCCGGTGTCCCTTGTGGAAAAGTTTGCAGAACTGATTATGGAAAATCCTAACGATATGACAGGAGCTGCCCTTGGACTGGATATCCGCAGCGGTGAGGGGCTTTCTGAGATGGATGAGGTTTTCCGCAGATGGGATGAAAAAGGCATACCTCATGAAATTCTGTTTCTAGACTGTTCAAATGAAATCCTGATAAAAAGATATAAAGAGACAAGAAGAGCCCATCCATTGGCAGGAAGGGGAAGAATTGACCAGGGAATTGCCAGGGAGAGGGAAAAGCTGAAATTTTTAAAAGAAGAAGCGGATGTTATCATAGATACCAGCATGCTCCTTACCAGAGAGCTGAGACAGGAGCTGGAGAAAATCTATGTGAATGATAAAGCATATGCTAATCTGTTTGTTACTGTCCTTTCCTTTGGATTTAAGTATGGGATCCCCTTTGATGCGGATCTGGTCTTTGATGTGCGTTTTCTGCCTAATCCCTATTATGTGGAGGGGCTTCGGACCCATACAGGAGAGGAATATGAGGTACAGGCGTATATAAAGCAGGGAGGAAAGGCAGAGGCCTTTATGGAAAAGCTCTATGATATGATGGAATTTTTGATTCCAAACTATATTGCAGAGGGAAAAAACCAGCTTGTGATTGCAGTAGGCTGTACTGGCGGAAAGCATCGCTCTGTGGCAGTTGCAGATGAGCTTTATAAAAAGCTGGCTGTCCATGAAGAGTGGGGCATAAAGATCGAGCATAGGGATATTGATAAAGACAGCAAGAGAGGAAAGTGAGAAAAAATGTCATTTTCTTCAAAAGTAAAAGAAGAACTTTCCAGACAGCTGAGCGCTGCGAGGCACTGTAGAATTGCAGAAATTGCAGCAATTATTAGCCTTTGCGGGCGGATACAGATATCGGAAAGGGATGAATACTGTATAAAAATCCATACAGAAAATGTGGCAGTTGCAAGAAAGTACTTTACATTATTGAAAAAAACATTTAATATAAAGACTGATATATCCATTAGACGCAATCCATATCTTCAGAGGAATGTGGCATATACAGTAATTATTCGGGAAAATGAGAATGCCTTACGGGTTTTGAAAGCTGTAAAGCTTTTAAGAGCAGACGGTGAGATCCGAGAGAATCTTTCTGTAGTAAAGAATGTGGTTACCCAGCAGGTATGTTGCAGGCGTGCATTTATCCGGGGAGCTTTTCTGGCCAGCGGTTCTATCAGCGATCCAGAAAAATTCTATCACCTGGAAATTGTATGCGCCACAGAAGAGAAGGCAGTCCAGTTGAGGAATATTGTGTCCTCCTTTCATTTGGAAGCCAAGATCATCATGAGAAAGAAGTATTATGTTGTATACATGAAAGAAGGCAGCCAAATCGTAGATATGCTGAGCGTGATGGAAGCTCCGGTTTCCTTGATGGAGTTGGAAAATATTCGCATCCTTAAAGAGATGCGCAACAGTGTGAACCGCCAGGTCAATTGCGAGACTGCCAATATTAATAAGACGGTATCAGCTGCAGTAAAGCAGATAAGGGATATCACATATATCCGCGATACAACCGGCCTTGACAGCCTTCCTGACAATCTCCATGAGATAGCAGAAGCAAGGCTTGCGCGGCCTGAAGCAACGTTAAAAGAGCTTGGGGAAGCTCTGGAACCGCCTGTAGGAAAGTCTGGTGTCAATCACAGACTTAGAAAGCTGAGTGAATTTGCAGAAAAATTAAGAGACAGCGGAAGGAAAGCTTAGACAGGTCGTCGAATGAGGAGGATTATTATGGTAAAAAAGACAATCACGATTGAACTTACGTCAGGATTGGAAGCCCGTCCGGTAGCCATGCTGGTTCAGATTGCCAGCCAGTATGAAAGCAGCATTTATCTTGAAAATGGCAGCTGCCGCGTGAATGCAAAAAGTATCATGGGAATGATGACCCTCGGTTTGAATAAGGGAGAGCAAGTCGTCGTAACTGTGGATGGACAGGATGAGGAGGCAGCAATCACGGATATTCAAAAATATCTCGGCAGCAACTAAGGTTTCGGCATAATAAGGACAAATTTCTTGAGGAGGCAGTCCCCTTGCGGGAATGCCTCCTCTTTCATCAGAAAATATAGAAAGGAGGAGGAACAATGGCATTTACACATTTACATGTCCATACAGAATACAGCCTTTTAGACGGCTCCTGTAAAATAAAAGAGCTGGTTACCAGGGCAAAGGAGCTGGGGATGGACAGTATGGCAGTCACAGACCATGGCGTCATGTATGGTGTGATTGATTTTTACAAGGCTGCGAAAGAGGCTGGAATCAAGCCGATTTTGGGAAGTGAGGTTTATGTAGCTCCCGGCTCCCGGTTTGACAGGGAATCTGGAGGCGAAGGGGAGGATCGATATTACCATCTTGTTCTGCTGGCAGAAAATGACAGGGGCTATCATAACTTGATGAAGATTGTATCAAAGGGCTTTGTCGAGGGATTTTATTATAAACCAAGGGTGGACTATGAGGTTTTGGAACAGTACCATGAGGGGATTATTGCATTAAGCGCCTGCTTGGCAGGAGAAGTTCAGAGATACCTTACAAGAGGGATGTATGAAGAGGCAAAAAGATCAGCCTTGAGGTATGAAGGGATATTTGGAAAGGGTAATTTTTTTCTGGAGCTTCAGGACCACGGAATTCCGGCTCAGAAAAAAGTCAATCAGGGACTTATGCGTCTGAGCAATGAGCTGGGAATGGAGCTGGTGGCTACGAATGATATCCACTATACATACGCAGAGGATATGCAGGCACATGATATTCTTTTATGTATCCAGACAGGAAAAAAAGCGGCAGATGAAAACCGTATGCGCTACGAAGGAGGACAGTACTACTGCAAATCAGAGGAAGAAATGAGACGCCTTTTTCCCTATGCCCCAGAAGCAGTGGAAAATACCCATAAAATCGCAGAACGATGCAATGTGGAAATGGAATTCGGTGTTACCAAACTTCCAAAATACGAAGTCCCAGAAGGTTTTGATTCATGGGGATATTTAAATCATCTGTGTATGGAAGGAATGAAGGAGAGATATCCAAAAGACGATGGTACACTAAAAAAACGTCTGGATTATGAGCTGGATGTAATCCATTCCATGGGCTATGTAGACTATTTTCTGATCGTATGGGATTTTATTCATTTTGCAAAATCCCATGATATTATTGTAGGGCCGGGAAGAGGCTCTGCGGCCGGAAGCATTGTATCCTACTGTTTGGAGATTACAGATATTGATCCCATCCAATATAACCTGCTGTTTGAGCGTTTCCTGAATCCGGAACGTATCTCCATGCCGGATATTGATGTGGATTTTTGCTTCGAACGGCGTCAGGAAGTGATTGACTATGTGGTAGAAAAATATGGAAAGGACCAGGTGGTACAGATCGTCACCTTTGGTACTCTGGCAGCCAAGGGTGTTGTCCGGGACGTAGGAAGGGTTCTGGATATGCCTTATAGTAAATGCGATACCATTGCTAAAATGATACCAGGAGATCTGGGCATGACATTGGATAAGGCCTTGAAGAGCAGCCCTGACCTTCGGAATGCATATGAAAATGACGATGAGATAAAATATCTGATTGATATGTCAAAGCGCCTGGAGGGGCTGCCTAGGCATACTTCCATGCATGCGGCTGGCGTGGTGATCAGCCGCACTAATGTGGATGAATATGTCCCCCTTTCTAGAGCAGCAGATGGAACAATTACGACTCAGTTCACTATGACGACCTTAGAAGAGCTGGGGCTTTTAAAAATGGATTTTCTGGGTTTAAGGACTCTGACTGTTATCCAAAATGCAGTGAAACAAGCAGAGCATAACCATAGCATATCTCTGAATCTGCTGAATATTGATTATAATGACAAGAATGTCCTGGATATGATCGGCAGCGGCAGAGATGAAGGGGTGTTTCAGTTGGAAAGTGCTGGCATGAAAAGCTTCATGAAGGAACTGAAGCCCCAGAATCTGGAGGATATCATTGCCGGAATTTCCCTATACCGTCCTGGCCCCATGGATTTTATTCCCAAATATTTGAAGGGAAAAAATGATATAACAGCCATTACCTATGACTGCCCTCAGATGGAGCCGATTCTGGAGCCTACCTATGGGTGTATCGTATATCAGGAGCAGGTGATGCAGATCGTGCGTGATCTGGCTGGATATACTATGGGAAGGAGCGATCTGGTGCGCCGCGCCATGTCTAAGAAAAAGACATCGGTCATGGAAAAGGAAAGAAAAAATTTCGTATATGGAAACCAGGAAGAGGGAGTTAAGGGCTGCATAGAAAATGGAATCGGAGAGGTAACAGCGAACCATATTTTTGATGAAATGATTGATTTTGCTAAATATGCCTTTAATAAGTCTCATGCTGCCTGTTATGCCGTAGTGTCTTATCAGACTGCATGGCTGAAATATTACTATCCTATGGAATATATGGCGGCATTGCTCACATCAGTGATGGATAATGTGGGGAAGATATCTGAATATATCCTTACCTGCCGCCAAATGGGGCTTAAAGTTATGCTTCCAGATATTAATAGCGGCTATAGCGGTTTTTCTGTTTCTGATGGTGCTATTCTCTATGGGCTCTCAGCAATTAAGAGCGTAGGGCGGAATGTAGTAGAAGAGATTGTTAAGGAAAGAGAGTCTGCTGGCCCGTTTCTTTCCTTGGACAATTTTGTGGAGCGGATGAGCAATAAGGAAGTGAATAAAAGGACTTTGGACAACTTTATTAAGTCTGGAGCTTTAGACAGTCTTCCTGGAACCAGGAAGCAGAAGGCAATGATTGCCCCAGAGGTGCTGGAGCAGAAAAGCCGAGAAAAAAAGAATGTGATGGAGGGACAATTATCCTTGTTCGACTTTGCTGGAGAGGAGGAGAAAAAGGACTATCTGATTACATTTCCCGATGTAGGTGAGTTTCCCCAGGAAGAGCTTCTAGCATTTGAGAAGGAGGCACTGGGCATCTACATCAGCGGTCATCCCCTGGACGATTATCGGGAAAGCTGGAAAAGGAATATTACAGCTACTGCTGGTGATTTTCAGATGGATGAGGAAACAGACAAGGCTGTAGTACAGGATGGGCAGCATGTAGTCATAGGCGGTATGATATCGGGAAAAACAGTAAAGACTACAAGGACTAATCAGATGATGGCATTCATAACTCTTGAGGATCTGGTTGGATCAGTTGAAGTGATTGTATTTCCCAAAGATTATGAAAAAAATAGGAACCTTCTTATGGATGAAGCAAAGATATTTGTCGAAGGCCGGGTCTCCCTGGGAGATGAGCCGGCAGGAAAGCTGATCTGCGAAAAAATAATCCCATTTGATCAGATTCCTAAGGAGCTTTGGGTTCAGTTTGAAGATAAAGAGGGGTATCTGGAGGAAGAGGAAAAGCTGCTGGAAACGCTTAAAATGTCAGAGGGAAAGGATATGGTAGTGGTATACCTGAAAAGGGAAAGAGCAAAGAAGGTTTTACCTTCCAATTGGAGCGTAAAGGTGGATAAGGCACTGTTAGAAAGACTTATGCTTGCATATGGTGAAAAAAATGTCAAACTTGTTGAAAAAGTATTGAAAAGATAGGAAAAATGGATTAGAATAACACATAAAAATAAGAACACTTTCATTATGGAGGGAAAGACTATGGCAAAAGAAGTAAAGACGATTGGCGTATTAACAAGCGGCGGTGATGCACCTGGCATGAATGCTGCCATTCGTGCAGTAGTCAGAACCGCAATTAATAGAGGGCTGAAGGTAAAGGGAATTATGAGAGGTTATGCAGGCCTCCTCCAGGAAGAGATTGTTGACATGGAAAGTACCAGCGTTGCTGACATTATCCATCGGGGCGGAACCATTCTTTATACAGCCAGATGCCAGGAGTTTACGACAGAAGAGGGGCAGCAGAAGGGGGCTGAAATCTGTAGAAAGCACGGCATTGACGGTATTGTTGTTATCGGCGGAGATGGTTCTTTCAGAGGAGCAGGCAAGCTGTCTTCTTTAGGGATCAATACGATTGGCCTTCCAGGTACCATTGACCTTGATATTGCATGTACGGATTATACGATTGGATTTGATACAGCAGTTAATACTGCTATGGAGGCGATTGACAAGGTGCGTGACACCTCCACATCCCATGAGCGCTGCAGCATCATTGAGGTAATGGGCAGGAATGCAGGCTATATTGCTCTTTGGTGCGGCATTGCCAATGGAGCTGAGGATATTCTCCTTCCAGAGCGCTATGACGGCAATGAGCAGGCATTGATTAATAAGATCATCGAAAACAGAAAACGTGGCAAGAGACATCATATTATCATCAATGCAGAAGGTATTGGCCACTCTGGATCTATGGCAAAGAGGATTGAGGCGGCTACAGGAATTGAAACCAGGGCTACGATTTTGGGCCACATGCAGAGAGGCGGTACGCCTACCTGCAAAGATAGAGTATATGCTTCCATCATGGGAGCTACAGCAGTAGGGCTTTTGGCGAGTGGAAAGAGTAACCGGGTTGTGGCATACAAGAATGGAAAATATGTGGATTTTGACCTTCAAGAAGCTCTGAATATGAAAAAGGATATTGACCAGGGACAGTTTGATATCAGCAGGATGCTGGTTCGGTAACAAAATCTTCAGCAGGCATATATTTAATACTAGAGCCCCTGTTTTAGAAAAGGGGCTGTTGCAGAATAGATTGCTTATACAGCATAGTGCGGAAATACTGAGATTTCCGTACTATACCTGTAGAAATTTTTTGTTCTGCAGCAGCCTCTTTTTAGTAGGAAAGATCTTGCTGGTCTGAATTATTTTAATGGATAGAAAACCTTATTTTTCCATAAATAAGGCCGATATATATTATAAATTCCATGTAGGGATTTATTCAAAATATAGTAGGATGCAAAGGGATTCCCTTTTACATCAACAGGCAGGGGCTTTACCCTATGGGATAGCGCTTCTGTGATATAAAAATTAGGTATATGATACCAGAAAGGAGACAAATTATGGGAGTTGGCGGAGTTACATCAAGCTATGGTTACATCTATAACAGCTATCAGAGTGGAATGATAGACAGCTCTTCATGGTATAAGAATGCAGAGGAAGAAGCAAAGAAGCTTGAAAGCCAGGCGTCTTCTAAAACATCTAGTACCAGCAGTAGCAGTAGTACGAACAGCAGCGTAGGGAGTACCAGCAGTACCAGTTCATTCCTGATGGGATACCAGTTATCCCTTGAGGATCTGGAAGCAGCGGCAGGAAGACTTCAGATCGGTTCAGAGGATAATGTATTTGCGAAGTATGAGGCTGCTGTCGCAGAGAATGCCGGCATAAGAATACCGGATAAAGGAGACGGAGCATCCGTAGCAAGTCCAGTTGACAAGGCGGTTGATGACATTGTTTCTGCGGTTGATGATTTTGTAAACAAGTACAATGACACGATATCCTATCTGTCAAAGAACGCAGGCCGTAATTCAGAAGTTGCTTTCCAACTGGCCGCTTTTAAGAGGGCTATGCCTACTGATAAAACTCTGAAGGCAGTAGGTATGAGTTATGACACCAACGGAAGGCTTCAGTTGGATAAAGAGGCTTTGAAAGAATCCATATCAAAGGATTACGATGAGGTAAAGAATCTTATCGGCGGACAGTTCGGTTTTGCAGAACGTGTAGGCACGAAGGCAAGCACCATATTGGACTCACCTGTAGATCAGCTTGCAGGAGGCGGTACTGCTTCTACAGGGGAAACAGACAGCACTAATGGAAGCAGTTCAAACAGCAGTACGAGCAGCGCTTCTGCTTATACAAAGGCATCAACGATGTCTGATTCCTTCCTTCAGTTTGCCAGCTTTGCAAAGAGTGGAGCTTACAACCTCAGCAATTACTATGCAGTATCTATGTTGAATATCCTGGTGTAAGAGATTGGATTAAAACTATTTCCGGCAGAGAAATCCTCTGCCGGATTTTTTGTCATAGCAGGAAATCCTGCTGGATGTTTCTACTATAACAAAAAGCTTTTTAGGGAATGAGATCTTAATCCTATGAAACAAAAAACGTTTTGCAGAGGCATAAGGGCTCCAATAAACTTGATTTCATAGCTCCCTAGGAAAGAAAAATTAATGCTGTTTAATAGGCTTTGTGTACTCATTAGGACAAGGAATTACACTGGAGGGGAAAAGGATTATACCACTCATGCGGCCTGATGGAGGCGGATAATTCTGCCAGGCAGGCCTTTTTCTGGTGAGAGTGAGTTTGGTGTTAGAATCAAAGAAATACAAAATAACAGGGTCCGGCGGAGACAGAAACACTACATATTGAGGAGAAATAGCAGGGTGGGGAGATTATTCTGCAAAATTTGAGGGGGGGGGTGAATTGAAAATAAAGAGCGTTAATAAAGGGTAAAAATACAGGAGAAATAGGAGTAAAATACTTGACAGAAAAACAATCTTGGAGCATAATATAATATATTGCAGGGGGAGGATGTTTTTATTTAAAAGCTTAGTCCTCTCCTTTAACATGTTAATCGTTTTTGAACTTCAGATTGATTCAAAACAGAGGGGAAAGCCGCTTTATGAGATATGGCTTTCAGAGCAGAGCATTGTTGATGAAGATATAGTTCATCCGCTATATGGTAAAAAATTACTATTGAAAATAGCAGATTTATAATGGAAAATAGATAAGGAAAGAGTAACAGGGAGGAGAGCGTATATGTCAGGGATATATGGTAATGGCATGGTATTAACAGAGAAGGTTTTGGATTATTTATGGAGCAGGCAGGCTGTGTCGCTGAACAATGTTGCAAATGTAGATACTCCAGGATTTAAATCTCAATACATAACATTTGAAGAGGAACTGGCAAGGCGTCTGTCTGCAGCCAGCAACGCAAAAAAGACCCCTAGGCGTGAAGTGAGAGAAGCGATTGAGTCCTCCCAGGCATGGCTTAATACCACATGGAATGAGTCCAGCCGTCTGGACGGCAACAATGTGGATATGGATCAGGAACAGGTGGAGATTGTTAGAACAGCATATGAATATCAATACATGCTTAACTCCATATCTAATGATATTAACCGATTGAAAAGTGCAGCCAAGGCTTTTTAATGTCTTGGCTGTTTGGCTTGCATTTTAAAAGCAGAAAAATGTCTGCATCAGTGGAGTGGATATGTCCATATAGAAAATAAGAAAGCAGGTAGGGAATTATGGAAGGAGCAGCATTTATCACACCGATTATGCCATGGAGGACGGTAGGAGATATTGCCGAAGCCCAGAGCACAGTGGAAGTTAATGCAGAAGCGTCGTTGTTTAAGGATATTTTTAAGAATACGGTTGATCAGGTAAAGAAGACACAGGCAGATGTGGAGTATAAGCAATATCTCTTGTCTACAGGCCAGCTGGATGATGCCCATACGCTGCCGATTGCAGAGGCAAAAGCAGGTTTGAGTCTAGATGTACTGATTTCTTTGCGCAATAAGACGCTGGAGTCATATAATGAGATTATAAAGATAAATGTCTGATTTTATAAAAATGTAAGAGGTTGGATAAAAAGGTGCAGACTTTAAAAGAAAACTGGCAGAACATGCCGGAGAAAACTCGGAAAATTATTATAGCGCTTATAGGAGGGACAGTCGCAATCGCTGTGGCTGCCATATTGATATTGAATCTGGGAAAGCGGGCAGATTATACTACGCTTTTTACAGGGCTGAGCCAGGAAGAGGCACAGCAGGTGGTAAGTCTTCTTCAGGATGAGGGGATTAGTTACCGATATAACAGCAATGATGGAGCGATTAGGGTTCCTGATAATGTGGTAGATCAGACGAGAGCAAATCTCCTGAGTCAGGGATATCCAAAAAGTGGATTTACATATGATATGTATTTAAATAATACAGGCCTGATGACTACAGAGTCAGATAAAAAGCAGATTACCCTTTATGACCTTCAGAATCGTCTTGGGGCCCAGATTAGACTGTTTGAGGGTGTACAGGATGCAAAGGTTACAATCAATGAAGCGGGAGAGAGACGATTTGTCATAGACGATGAAGCTGAAGTGTCAGCTTCCGCTTCTGTAGTAGTTACTATGCAGAATGGCAGTACTTTGACAGTAGAGAAGGCACAGGCAGTAAAAAGCCTCATCTCTCACGCTGTAAGAGGAATGAATTTTACTAATGTATCTGTATTTGATGCTGCAACTATGCAAGAGGTAGGCAGTGAGGCGGGAGGTTCTGGCAGCAGTGGTGCTACAGATCTAACAAGTCTTACCAGCTTAGTGGAAAGTAACATTGCGGCTAATGTAAGAAGAGTTTTGGAACAGCTCTATGGACCTGGAAATGTAGCTGTATCTGTAAAGGGAACTCTGAATATGGAACGGCTGATTCAGGAAAATACCCAGTATTCAGTTCCAGACAAGATAAATGAAGAGGATAAGACAGGTCTTCTCCAAATGGAAGACTTAACAAATGAAAGCACTTCATCAGCCGACCAGAATGCTGGGGGACTGGTAGGGGCAGATGCCAATGCTGATACTCCAAGATATACCAACGAGGATGGTACAGAAAGGGTGGATGAAGTTTATTCCAACGGCAGTTCGGCCAGAACATGGCTGTATAATATGCTGAAGGAGCAGAGACAGATTGATCCAGGAGTGTTAGAGGATACCTCTATTGGTGTTGTAATTAATACGACGGATGTGACTTCTGTAAGTCAGGAGGATCTGCTGCGTTTAGTGGCTAATTCTGCGGGAATCCCGGTAGATACAGTAAATGAAAAAGTGACAATTGTCCGGGCACTTGGACCACAGAGCGGGCAAGGCACTGGGACGATACCGGTAGATGGAGAACCAGATAAAATCGTAAGACAGATACCTTTAGCTGTGTGGATTGCCATAGGGGCTGGCATTCTCTTAATTATTCTTCTTATCGTGCTCTTGATTCTGCGCAATGGGCGGAAGCGAAGGGAGGCCATGCTGACAAGTGATGAATTTACAGAAGACGAACAGCTTTCTGCTGGCGATCTAATTGGAGGCGGACTGGAAGCAGGAGAAGGCGGCGTTGATGGAGTATCATCTCTCATGGAGGAAGATGATGAATTTACGAAGAATGAAGAAATTCTGAATCTCCGCATGCAGCGCAGTCTGCGTTTGAAGCAGAATATTGCGGAATTTGTAGATGAGAGTCCTCAGATTGCGGCAAAATTAGTACAAAGCTGGCTGAATGGAGAGGAGGAGAGCAGCAGTGGCAGAAGTAGCAGAAAATAAGCCAGAGGAGTTAATACCCATGGATGCCAAGAGCAAGGCAGCTCTCGTAGTGGTATCTCTGGGAGCAGATAAGGCTTCTCAGATTTATAAATATTTAAATGAACAGGATATTGAGGAATTGACCTATGAGGTGGCAAAGCTGGGTAAAATCAGCAATACTCAGGTGGAAGCCACTTTGGATGAATTCTATAAGCTATGCCTTACTCATAAGATGATGACAGACGGCGGCTTGGATTACGCCAGGAATGTTCTAGAAAAAGCTTTTGGTGAATCCACGGCCAGAAACCTTCTGGAGAAGGTTTCCAAGACCTTACAGTCAAAGCCGTTCAACTTCTTTATGAAAGGCGATCCAAAAGCTCTCTTTTCCCTTTTACAGAATGAGCGTCCTCAGGTTATTGCCTTAATTCTGGCTTATATGGAAACCCAGCAGGCAGCTCAGATATTGGAGGAGCTTCCAGATGAAAAGCGAATTCAGGCAGTGGAGAGCATGGCCCGAATGGACAGGGTTTCGCCAGAGGCCATTGCAATTGTGGAAGAAGAGATGAAGAGAAAGTTCGCTACAATCATTACCAGTGAGGATAACATGAGTCTTGGCGGTGTTGATTATGTAGCTGATATGATGAACCATGTAGACCGCAGCAGCGAAAGAAAAATATTTGAAGAGCTGGAAAAGCGGGATCCGGATCTGGCCCAAAGTATTCGGGAAAAGATGTTTGTATTCGAAAATATTTTGGATATGGACGACAGATCTGTACAGAGATTCGTTCGAGATTGCGAGGCCAAGGATATTGTATATGCTCTTAAGAGCGCTTCTGAAGATATGCGGGCTATATTCTTTAACAACATGTCTAAGCGTATGGCTGACACCGTACGGGGCGATCTGGAGATTACAACAAATGTAAGGCTGAAGGATGTAGAAGAGGCTCAGCAGCGAATTGTTAATATTATCCGTAATCTGGAAGAGCAGGGTGAGGTAATAATCAAGAAGGGAGGAGAAGATGATAATATCATCGTCTAATCGGATTATTAAGCACTCAGATGCTTCTGGAGAATATATTATTGAACAATATATTCCGCCTTTAGAGTCTGCTGCAGGCAGAAAGGCGGTTCCAAAGAAAGCATCCTTTCCCCATTATGGGAAGGATGGAAAGAAAAAGCTGGAGATGAGTCGGGCTTTTGATGCCGTCCCTTCCGAAGAGAAGCAGATTCGATTGCAGGGGGAAGAAGATGGAGAAGAGATATCAAGCTCAGAGCATTTGACAGAAGAGTTTCTTAAAAAGCAGCAGGAAGCGGATCATATTCTGGAAGAAGCTAGAAAGGAAGCGGAGTGGATATGCATGGAAGCCAGAGCGCGAGTGGAAAAGGAGTTAAAGGCTGCTCACGAGGAGGGCTTCCAGGAGGGCTATAATGCTGGATATCTAGAGGGCAGGAAAAAAGCAGAAAAGGACTGCCAAGAGGAATTTCAAAACGCCTTGGCGGCTTTTCAGATGGATATGCGGCAGGCTCTTTCTTCTGTGGAAAGAGCAAAAGAAAACTGCCTTCACACTTATCTAGATGAATTGAAGGATTGTGCTGTGGCAGTAGGAGAAAAGGTGATTCATATCAGCCTGAAATCCAGCGGCGAGGTCATCAAACAGATGATTATTTCTGCAACAGAAAAGCGGAAAAAAACAGCATGGGTGAAAATCTATATTGATAAATGCGACTATGATATGATGATGGAAGCGGATGCAGATATTTTGGATGAGCTTTCTCATCTGTCGGATAACATTAAATTCATTGTGATGGATAAGGAAGACAGAGGAAATTGTATTATAGAGATGCCAGAAGAGATTGTAGATGTGAGCGTTAATACTCAGATTGAAAACATAAAGGATATACTGGAGAATGTGAGATTATAGGAGCCGCTTATGTTTGAAAAGATACCTCAGCTAATTAGTAAATCAGAGACAGTCAGTCATATTGGAAAAATTGAAAATGTGGTGGGAATGTCTATGGAGGCTTCTGGAGGACGCTCTAGTATCGGTGATATCGTTATGATCTATAACGAAGAGCAGAACCGTCAGATGCCTGCTGAAGTAGTAGGCTTTAAGGATGGAAAAATTCAGCTTATGACTTACGAAGCTACCAGCGGTATTGCTTCTGGAAGTTTTGTACGAAATACACGGCGGCGTTTGAAGGTGCCTGTAGGAGATTTCCTGAGAGGGAGGATTATTAATGCGCTGGGTGAGCCGATTGACGGAGGGGAAGATTTCCAGGCCACCAGATATTATACCGTCAACAGCCCTTATATCAATCCTCTTAACCGGCCGCCTATCAGAGAAAAACTAGAATTTGGTATTAAAGCTATTGATGGCTTGAATACCATAGGGAAGGGACAGAGGATAGGGATTTTTGCAGGTTCTGGCGTAGGAAAGAGTACCTTGATGGGAATGATTGCAAAGAATGTAAAAACAGATATTAATGTAATTGCCCTGGTAGGGGAACGTGGGCGTGAGGTGCTGGAATTTATTCAGAAGGATTTGGGAGAAGAGGGAATGAAACGTTCTGTACTTGTAGTTGCAACCTCTGACCAGCCAGCTATGCTCCGTATGAAATGCCCTTTAGTGGCGACTACCATTGCAGAGTATTTTAAGGACCAGGGCTATGACGTGCTTTTGATGATGGATTCCCTTACCCGCTATGCCATGGCACAGAGAGAAATCGGTCTAGCCATTGGCGAGCCTCCTATTGCTAGAGGCTACACGCCTTCTATATATGCAGAATTTCCTAAGCTGTTGGAGCGCAGTGGTAATTTTGGCAAAGGTTCTATTACTGGAGTATATACAGTTTTGGTAGAGGGTGACGATACCAATGAACCGATTGCAGATACGGTCAGAGGTATTCTGGATGGACACATTGTATTAAGCAGACAGCTAGCTAATGAAAATCATTTTCCAGCTATTGATATTGGAGCTAGTATTTCTAGACTTATGGTAGAGATTGTTCCTCAAGAGCATCAAAAGGTTGCTTCCCGCTTGAGGAATCTGCTGGGGCTGTACCAGAAGAATGCGGATTTGATTTCTATTGGCGCCTATAAGCGAGGCACTAATCTGGCCCTTGACGAGGCAGTTTCTAGGATTGATGCAATTAACGAATTTTTGCAGCAGGGAATTCAAGAGAGGTTTAGTTATGAAGAAACCCTGAAGAGGATCGGAGCAATTACGAGCTGATTCCGGAGGATAAAGGATTGAAACAGTTTAAGTACAGGTTAGAGACAGTGCTGGATTATAAGACCCAGGTATTGGATAATTTAAAGATCGAACATGCTGCAATCCTCCAGAATGTAAACCGGAAGCAGGAGGAGATCAGAGGGCTGAAGAGGGAGCTGTCAGGCTTTGAAAGCGACTTCAACAAAGCGAAGTCTGAGGGAGCCACGATTCAAAATTACCGGTTATTTGATATGTGTATTGGACGTATGGAAGAGATTATTGATGAGGAAAAAGAACGCCTCAGGGCTTTAAAAAAGCAAGAAAATGAAAAGAAAGAGGAGGTTATTACTGCAAAGGTAGATACCTCTAAGTTTGAAAAGCTGAAGGATAGAAAAATCAGGGAATATCAAAAAGCCGTAGCAAAAGAAGATGAGACTTTTATCGAAGAATTTGTGTCTAATACAGCATTAAGGATTCGCCATCAGCACAGAGGCTGACAGGATGAATAAAATATAGAGAAAAATAAAATAGATAGTCACAGCTAACTGGCTGTTGATTATAGAAAATTTTTAAAGGGAAAGGAGGAGGAGATTGGAAGGAACAGTGAAAATGCAAAGCGCTGCAATGGCTAAGATTGGTCTTCCAGAGCGTTCTATATCTACGGAAGCATCAAAGAAGTTAGATGATTTTGAAAAGCTTCTTCAGAACAAGAAGAACCTGGCTGGACAGCCGAAGCAGGCAGAGGACAGCAAGGCCCAAAAGGCAAAAACTGAGGAGACTGGAACTGTAGAGAATTCCTTAGAAGGTAAAGAAAAAGAGGATGGGGCTTTTATCGAAGAAGATTCGCTGTCAGAAGAAGCCATGCAGCAGGCAGCATTACAGCAGGCAGCGGCTCAGATGTCAGGACTTCTTTTAGAAACTCAGGCAGAACCTGATTTAAAAGCGTTGGAAACCCTTACAGTAAATGCAGACATTTCTGCCAATGCTCAGGTCGGAGAAGCTATTGTTTCAGAAGAGGGAAACGAGGCAGCTGAGATGATTTCCCAAAGCGAAGAGGAACCTGCATTGCAGGTAGAAGGCTATGCCGTTCAGAAGCATACAGAGGAAAAGGAGACAAAGCCTGCTGGAGAAAAGGCGGGACAGGTAGAAGAGAAACCGGCAGATTCCCAGATTCAAGAGGTTTCCAGCCAGGGCAGGAGGACAGAACAGGACTCTGGCACAAAGGAGCAGGAAAATCAGAACAATAATATGACAGGCTCAGATGGCAGAAAAGCAGGAGAAACAGTTACCAGGGATAATAGTAATCAGGTATCCTATGGAGCGGAGGCTTTTCGGGTGTCCGAGCAGACAGAAGATTGGATGGGGATGAGCCCAAAAACAGAATCCATTCCTCTGAAGACAATGCCAGAAAGTCTTCCAGAAGATTTAGGAAAGGCCTTGGCGGCAAAAATGCCAGAGAATGGTCGGACCCTTACCGTAGAACTAGAGCCAGCTTCCCTTGGAAAACTTACCATCAGGCTGGTTTATGAAGGCAGCAGAGCAGCAGTGTCGATTATGGCATCGAATCCTAAAACCCTGGAGCTTTTAAATCAGAAAGCTTCGGAAATCGCAGCGATTCTGGAGGAAAAGACAGGGCAGGAAACATTGATCTATACCCACCAGGCAGAACAGGAGAGGGATGGATTTAATGAAAATCCCAATGGCCATAGCGGTCAGGAAGACAGAGAAGACGGACAAAGAGAGAAAAAGAATGATAGAGATCATTCAGAATCTTTCATCCAACAGCTTCGGCTTGGCCTTGTATAAAGGCAGAAAGGAGAACTTATGGCAGAGGTCGGAAGCATCAGTGGGACCGATAACCCTTATGTGGCGCAGAAATATACGCCTGAATCCAATGATAGAAATACATTGACAATGACAGGCTATTTCCAGCTTTTAGCAACACAGCTTCAGAACCAGGATATGAACAATCCTATGGATAATAGTGAGCTGATGGCGCAGATGACTCAGATGGCTATGGTACAGTCCATGCAGTCTATGACTACAGCGATTGATACTTCTACAGCAGTTACCACCCAGACTTATGCGGCTGGATTGGTAGGTCAAGAAGTGACAATGGCAGTGACTGAAGAAAATTCCTATGGACAGGAAGTGCCAGTAGATGTAAAATATGCTAAGGTGGAGTGGGTAAACTTTACCACCGGCAATCCTACTATTAAGATTGAAGATGATGACAAGGAGTACCAGCTGTCACATTTGGTAGGTATAGGCAGGATTCCGAATCCGTTTGAGGAGAAGACAGATGAGGATGAAGAGACAGAAGGAGAACCAGAAGAAGAAGCAGTGGTTATGGCTTAAATAGTAGGTAAAGGCATTTGGAAAGAGGACAATGATATGGATGTAAGAGGAGTACGCTGTTATGAGGGCAGACAACTTGACATCCCCGACCAGGATACCAAAGAGTCCGGAATTAGGGGAATTCAGGCAGAATTTGGGACACTTCTTCAAGAAAAGGCAAAGGTTGGCTTGAATTTTTCCAAACACGCCGCGAAACGTATGAATGAACGGGGAATTGCCGTTGATAACCAGCTCATGAGTGATTTGGAACATGCTGTAGAAGGGGCCAGAAAGAAAGGAGCCCGAGATGTGGCAGTAATAGGTCCACAAGGGGTCTTTATTGTAAATGTCCCTAATAATACTGTAATTACTACCATGAACCAGAATGATATGAAAGAGCGGGTGTTCACTAATATTGACAGCGCCGTTTTGATGTAGCAGGACCTCTGGTTGAGGGTGCTCAATTCTTCCGTCTGACCGGCGGGAGGAGAGACGGCAAAAGAAAGGAATAAAGAAGATATGTTAAGAGCAATGGATGCAGCAGTGGCAGGCCTTAGAGCCCACCAGAATAAGATGGATGTAGTAGGACATAATATTGCAAACGTTAATACCTTTGGTTTTAAAGCTCAGACTTTTACTTTTAAGGAAGCTATGTACCAAACCGCTTCCTCATCAACAGGCGGTGTGAGCGGCGATAATGCAGCCGGCGGTTCTAATGCGGCTCAGTATGGTTATGGTACTTTGATGGGAACCATCGGAATGGATATGACAGCTAGTACACCATCCTATACTGGTGGATTTAACGCTACGATTGATGGAGAGGGCTTTTTCATGACATTGCCTACGCTCGCTGAAGATATTTCTACTGAGGATGAAGCATTTAAAGAGACATTATTTGACTATACCAGAGTAGGCCAGTTTACAGTAGATAGCCAGGGCTATATTGTTGATGGAAATAATAACTTTGTATATGGCTTCAGACCAGAAAATCCTACGGACACAAAACTAGGAGATGATCAGAAGAAAAAGCTGGTTCCTTTACGCGCTCCAGAGAATGAAACCAGTTGGGCTCCGAATGGTACGGATGCGACAAAGCTGGGAAATATCCAGATTGACAAAAACGGTAAGGTAACAGCCTCTATAGAGGTTACAGATGCTACTACGAATACACAGGTTAAAAAGACAATTACAGTAGGGTGGGTGGCTATTGCCACATTCCAGAACCCTAACGGTTTAACAAAAGTGGGTAACAGTTATTACAATGCCCTTCCTGATGACAATACAGGTGCTGCCAGCGCTACACCGCCAGGAGGCGCTGCCTCTGGCCTTATGACTGGTTATATAGAGGCTTCTAATGTAGACCTTGCTAAGGAGTTTGCTGATATGATTACCACACACAGAGGGTTCCAGGCAAATTCAAAGATGATTACAGTCAGCGATGAAATGCTATCTGATTTGGTTAGCATGAAGCGGTAATTTTCATGAAAAAGCGGTTTAGTGCAGATCAGAAAATAGTTGACAGAGCCCGCAAAGCACGTATGGAAAGAATATCTGGGGAAAGGGAGCGTGAGAGACACGCTTCTGCCCCAGGAGACAAAGTGTTCCAGGAGACAGAAGGTGGGGGAAAAAAGATGATAAAAGTAACACGGATAAGCGGTGAGGTATTGTATCTGAACGTACTTCAGATTGAATCAATGGAATCCATACCAGAGACAAAGATCAAGATGATGAACGGCTATTATTTCCTTGTAAAGGAATCCGCTGATTCGGTTAGAGAACAGATCAGAGCGTTTATCAACAGCTGTATTGTCTATCCAGGCATGAGTGAATAAGCGTTTTAAAGCTTTATGTTTATTTAGGGAGGAAAAAAGAAATGGATGTATCAACGCTTATCGGCATGGTGATGGCTCTGGGACTTATTGTATGGGGGATTGGTGTAGATAAACTAGGAAACTTTGTGGATATGCAGAGTTTAGCTATTGTTTTGGGAGGAGCGATAGCAGCTGTAATTGCCAGCTATCCGTTCCGTATCCTGAAAGATGTGCCGAAGCATTTTGCGGTACTAGTTCGTGGTAAAAAATATGATATTCCCCGTTTGGTAGACCAGATGGTAGATTTGGCTATGCTTGCCAGACAGAGTGGTCTTTTGGCTTTGGAGGAAAAAGCGGAAGAAATTAAGGAACCTTTTTTCAAACAAAGCATTTTAATGATAGTCGATGCCAGCGATTCTGAAAAGGTAAGGGAAATGCTGGAAAAGCAGATGGATGATATGATGGCAAGACATGATGAAGCTGCTGGTATTTATGAGAAGGCAGCGGCTTATGCTCCAGCATTTGGCATGATTGGTACTCTGGTAGGTTTGATTAACATGTTAAAAGGTATGAACCTGGATGGCGGAGGCGGAGCTAGCACTTTAGGCCAGGATATGTCAGTGGCGTTGATTACCACCTTTTATGGCAGTGGATTTGCCAATATATTTTTCCAGCCGATTGCAAAGAAATTGAGAATTCGCCAGAGCGAAGAAGAGCTTTATTGTACTACGGTTATTGAAGGGCTTATGGGAATTCAAGCAGGAGAAAATCCCAAATTATTACGAGAACATCTTCTTTCCTGTATGAAGCAGTCTCTTCAGAAGAAACTTCTTTTGAAGGCACAGAAGTCCGGAGGTGAAGAGGGCTAATGAGCAGGAGAAAAAAAATCGCTGGTGACGGCGACTGCGGAAGCTGGATGGACACGTATGGTGACATGGTGACTCTTCTTTTGTGTTTCTTTGTTATGTTATATTCCATGTCCAGCTTGAATCAGCAAAAATGGGAGATTTTTGTTAAGAGTATTTATCCGAATGCCGATGATAAAGAACAGATCGCTATTAATGAGAAGCTTGCGGACGGTGAATTCGATGTAACAGGAAATCTTCAGATAGAAAATGAAATTGATGCAGAAAAGGACGAATTATATATTGCACTTTTGAAAAAACTGAATGACAATGGTATTGAGGGAGTTTCCGTGTCCCGGGGAGAAGGATATACTTTTGTTGTATTTGAAAATCAGGCTTTTTTTAACGGAGATAGTTCTATCCTTACAAACGAAGCCACCAAGGTATTGGATGTATTTTGTGAAGCCATAGAGCCAGAGGCAGATAAGATTTCCCAGATCGAAATCATGGGCCATACAGCTCAGGCTGGTCCTGACCGCCCCAATAATCCAAGGACAGACCGCTTGCTTTCGGCGCTCCGTTCTGCAGAGGTTGCCGCGTATATCCAAAGTAAGGATATTATTGAACCAGATAAGCTGGTAGGTATAAGTTATGGACAGTTCCGGCCAGTGGATTCTAATGATACACAGGAAGGAAGAGCGAAGAACCGTCGTGTGGAGTTTTTGATTGTAGATGCGGGTGCGGACATCAAGTCTATGAATGATTATTATGATGAATATTATAGCAATATAGATGAAGGCTCTGTAGTGGTGACGGATGGAGTTTCAGGAGAATCAGGAGAGGGCTTTGCTCCAATAGAAGGCGGCAGCATGGAAGGGGAGGCAAGCATGGTTCCTACTTCAGCGCCAGAGTCTCCGGAACCGATCATAAATCCACCGGATTAAGTGGCACAGTTTTCGGGAGGGTAAATCCTCCAGATTAAGATTACCGTACCTCCTTAAAGGTGCGCCGATGGAATAATAATTGAGAAAAGGTGGCTTTTAGAGATGTCAGACGTATTATCACAAAGTCAGATTGACGAGCTTTTAAAGTCTATGCAGACCAGTACGGCGCAGCCGGAAAAAACGGTGCAAGACGAAAAAATTGAGGCAAAAAAAGAAGAGGTTAAATATAGTAAGTACGACTTTTACAGCCCCAGAAAATTTACAAAGGATAAGATGAAGATCCTGACAAGTGTGTTTGAAAATTATGCGAGGATTATTACCTCACAGATAAACGGCGTGTTCAGGGTTATGACGGATATTACCGTGATGGAGGTACAGGAACGGCGTTATTATGAGTATGTGAACTCTCTTAACGAAAATGATATGCTTACTTTAGTAACTGCCTTGATACCGGACTATAACAGGAACTTGGTTCCTCTTATGATATATGTTACGCCCAGTCTGGTAATTACCCTGATAGATCACATGCTGGGAGGCGGAGAAGGCGTAGTAAAAGTGAAGGAAGGGTACCGGTATTCTGATGTAGAAACCGCTTTGTACCGCCGCATACTGTCTTATCTAATTCAGGCCCTCAGGGATGGCTTTGCAAATTACATAAATGTGGAATTCAAAGCCCAGAGGGTTGAAGAAAATCCAAGCATGATACAAGATGTAGGACTTGATGAGACCGTCGCAATTATTCATTTGAATGTGGATGTTTCGGGGCTTGCGGTAGAGCGGATCCGGATTTGTATTCCAGGAACGCTTCTCGAGTCGATTTTCCATGTAATTGATAGCCGCAAGCATCTTGCGAAGGGTTATGCCTATGAAGATAACCATGAAGCGATTCTGGAGAATATCCGGCAGTCGCAGCTTCCGATAACAGGACATCTTGGTACGATTGCCCTTGATTTAAATGATATTTATCATTTGAAGATTGGCGATGTTATTGATATGAATAAGTCAAAGGATAGGGAAGTAGAGCTGTTTATTGGGAAACAGCCATGGTTTGCTGGTAAGATGGGTGTATATAAAAGGAATGTGGCAATCCGGATCAGCCGGAGGCTTTATGAGGAAGATGAGGACGGCAAACAGTCGGATGGTAGTTTTTCCATAGAGGACGAATTGTCCACAGATGAGGAAAAACTTGCCGCATCAGAATAAATGGTTGCTATATTATTTAAATATTATTAAAAAAGAGAGGAAAACAAAATGGCTAAGATTATGCTGGTTGATGATGCCGCGTTTATGAGGATGATGGTAAAAAATGCTCTGACAAAAAGTGGGTATGACAATTTTGTAGAAGCCCAGGATGGTGCGGAGGCTGTAAAAAAATATGCTGAGGAAAAGCCGGATATGGTAATTATGGATATTACCATGCCAAACATGGATGGACTCCAGGCTCTTAAAAAGATCAGGGAGGATGATCCAAATGCGAAAATCGTTATGTGTACTGCAATGGGTCAGGAGGGTATGGTTGTTGATGCGATTAAGTCAGGAGCAAAGGATTTTATAGTAAAACCTTTTAATGCGGATCGTATTGTTCAGACTGTAAACTCAATTTTAGGGAAATAGTACCGGGCAGGAGGAATAGAAATGGCTTTTTTAAGTTCGTTTGACATCAGTGCTTCCGGTTTGAGCGCTCAGCGCCTCAGAATGGATATTGCTGCCGAGAATATTGCCAATATTGATACCACCAGAACAGAGAGAGGCGGTGCTTACCGCAGAAAAGATGTGGTTTTTGAAAGTTATGGAGCTGGTTCTTTTAAAGAAGCGCTCCGTAATGCCTCACTGGGGAAAGGATTTTCTAGCAGGAATGCAGGAGTCCGGGTTGCCAATATTGTTGAAGATGACAGGGAAATGAAGCAGGTATACAATCCAGGTCATCCAGATGCGGATGAAAATGGTTTTGTAACCCTTCCCAATGTAGACTTGCTGAAAGAAACGGTTGATAGTATGTCAGCCACCAGATCCTATGAAGCAAACGTTACGGCTTTGAATGCAATGAAGCTAATGGCGCAAAAAGCTTTGGACATTGGAAAATAATGTTCCAGCTAACGAATAAATAAAGAAATAGAGGAGATAAAGAAATGGGCGCTAGCAGCTTTAATGAGATGGAACTGGATGCCATAGGCGAAATTATGAATATCAGCCTCGGTGCTTCGGCAACGGCAGTTTCTACCATGCTTGGCACCAAGGTAAATATTACGACGCCCGTGGTAATGGTCCAGACAAGAGATGAATTTGAATTCAAACGCCTGGAACCAGCAATCGGTGTAGAGATTGCCTACGTTGAGGGCCTGGAAGGCAAAAATATTATGATGTTCCGCCGCGAAGATGTTCGCATCATCGTGGGAACACTTATGGGTGAGGACCCAGCAGAAATGTCGCTGGAGTTGGATGAAATTTATATCAGCGCTATCTGTGAAGTTATGAATCAGATGATGGGAGCCTCAGCCACAGCCCTGTCAGAATTTTTGGGAACAATTGTTAATATCTCTACTCCAGTATCTTTTGATATTGGGGAACCTGAAGAGTTTAAGGCAAAATATTTTTCCGATGCTTCAGGAATGGTAGTTGTTCGCTTTCATCTGGAGATTGAGGGAAAGTTGAACAGTGAGTTTATGAATATTATGTCGGTTGATCTGACAAAACGCCTTTTGGCACCATTTGAAGGAACCTTTATTGATGCTGAGGATTCTTCAACAGCTCCAGAGCCGCAGGCCGCTGTGCCGGAACCAGTAGTATCAGAGCCGGAGCCGCAGGTTATTGTGCCAGAACCAGTTGCCCCAGAGCCACAGCCTGTTATACCAGAGCCGGCGGTAGAGCAAGCTGCTATGCCAGTTCCACCCATACAGCAGGCAGCTCCTCAGGCTGCTGTGCCAGTTCCGCCGCAGATGCCAGAAGGACAGTCTCAGATGCAGCCAGGCATGGCACAGGCTCCCTATTATGCTTATCCGCCTATGGGAAGCGATCCTATGATGATTCAGCTTCTTAATCAGATGCAGCAGACACAGATGCAGATGATGGAGATGATGAAGAATGTCAAGTCTTCGGAGCGTTCTTCAGGGAGCAGCAGTATGAGTAGTTCGATTATCCGTCCTCTGTCTTCTCCACAGATGCAGGACGAGGCAGGTGAGGGAGAAGAGGATAAGACAAATCAGGAGATGCTCATGAAGGTGCCTCTTGAGATTTCTGTAGAAATCGGAAGGACAAAGAGGCTGGTTCGTGATATTCTGGAGTTTACCCAGGGTACATTGGTTGTTTTAGACAAGATGGCTGGAGAACAGGTAGATCTGTTTGTCAATGGACAGTGTATTGCTAGAGGCGATATCGTTGTTGTAGAAGATAATTTTGGTATACGTATCACAGAAATTGTATCAAAGGAACTAAATCCGGAAAGCTTATAAGAATGGAAGGTTTGACATTATTCCGCGCAGTGTTGACCGTAGCAGGAGTATTGCTGCTTGCATATTATTGCAGCCGCCTGCTGGGAAAGCAGTGGGTGAAATCCTCCGGCTCTGGCGGCATTAAGGTAATAGAACACATTCAGATAGGACAGGATAGGAAAATCCTTCTTTTAAAGGTGGGAGATCACAATTACCTAGTAGGTGTAAGCCAGGCCGGTATCCAGCTTCTGGCCGAGGTAGAAGGTGATTTTCAGGCAGAAGAGCCTCAGCCGCCTTCTGATAGCTCTCAGCCGCCCTTTCAGGAGCTGCTGGAAAAGTATTTGAGCGCCCGTCAGAAAAAAGGAGGAGGAAGAGACAGATGAGTGACCTTCTGACACAATTGAATGGTGGGAATGTTCCCACTCTGGAAATTGTATTCATGCTTACTCTTGCGGCTTTGCTGCCCTCTATTGTTATAATGATGACCTCCTTCACAAGGACTATCATCATTATATCTTTTACAAGAAATGCGATGGGAGTTCAGCAGTCGCCGCCTAATATGGTTTTAGTAGGCATTGCAATGTTCCTCACATTATATATTATGAGTCCAGTAATTGATCGAATCAACCGTGAGGCATATCAGCCATATATCCAAGAAGAAATTACTCAGGAAGAAGCAATTAAGCGAATGGTTGTTCCAATGAAGGAATTTATGCTACGCAATACAGAACAGAATACCCTGGATAATTTTGTCCGGATGTCAGGCAGTCAAATACAGGCAGAACCAGAAGACTACTCCCTTGCAGTGGTAGTTCCTTCTTTTATGACTACAGAATTAAAGAGAGGATTTATAGCGGGATTTCTTATTTATATGCCGTTTCTCCTGGTAGATATTATTGTTTCCACAACTCTGATGTCCATGGGTATGGTAATGCTTCCGCCAGCTATGGTGTCCTTGCCTTTTAAACTATTGCTTTTTGTAACAGTTGATGGATGGGAACTCTTATTTTCTAATATTGTACAAAGCTATCGATGAAGTTCCTGTTGGAGGCTTGCGACTGAAAAAGGCGGCAGGAGATGAGAATGGGCAGACACCAGCCATGAGCCGCCATAAAATACTGCCGTGGGACGGCAGGAAAGGAAAGCATATATGACAGATTTGGAAGTACTTGATGTTTTATATTATACGTTTCAGTTAGCCTTAAGGCTCTCCATGCCTTTCCTTCTTATCAGTATGATAGTAGGTGTGGTAATTGCTATTTTTCAGGCAGCTACACAGATTAATGAACAGACCATGACTTTTGTTCCCAAATTTCTCTCTATATTAGCAGTTATGGGGCTTATGGGAACTACAATTCTGGTGACTCTCCAGGATTTTTTCAAACAGATGCTTGGATATATTTAGGAGGCTGATCCTTTATGTTTATCCTCTTTGCCCTGATTGTTATGCGGATGACAGGAGCCATTATGTTTAACCCGGTATTGGGCAGGACGAATTTTCCGGCTCGTGCGAAGGGAGCATTTATCTTTGCACTTTCAATTATGATGTATCTCGGGGTAGACGGAGTCTTGCAGCATCAGCCATCTAATATGGTAGAATACGGGTTCATGCTTATAAAAGAGCTGATGTTAGGCTTTGTGATGGGATTTTCTATGGAGCTTGCTTTTGCCATTGTCCGGTTTTCGTCAGCGATTATAGATTATACAATGGGACTTTCCATGGCTCAGGTCTATGATCCCCAATATAATACACAGATGACAATTACCTCCGGCATTTTTTATGCATTTTTGGCTTTGGTGTTTTTGGCTGTTGATGGGCATGTACGTCTGCTTGCCCTGTTTTTTGCATCAGCCAGGTTGATTCCTTTTGGAGAGGTGACACTTCGGCCAGAGCTCTATGAGATGATGATTGAGATTTTCTATGCAAATATAGCGATGGGGCTTCAGTTTGCGTTTCCCCTTGTGGCAATGGAGCTGGTTGCAGAGGCAGCTGTAGGAATTCTTATGCGTATGATCCCTCAGATTAATGTATTTGCAATCAATTTCCAGATCAAGATTATTGTAGGGATGATGATGCTTGTATTAATGTTCAGCCCTATGGCGGATAGATTATATGTGATTATTGATGATATGTTCCTGTATATGCAGAGGATGTTGTCTTTAATGAGATAGATGTAAGAAAAAGGTCTGCGGATCATGGAAAGAGGTGGTGGGCTTGGCGGAGTCAAACGGACAGGAAAAAACCGAACAACCAACCAGTAAACGGCGAAAAGATGCCAGAGAAGAGGGCAACCTATTCCAAAGCAGAGACGTTGTTACGGTTGTGATGCTGTTTGGTGTATTCTATATGATAAAGGTGATGCTTCCCTTTACCTATCGTACAGTCCGGGAATGTATGATCCGTCTTTTTTCCTTTGTAGGAGAGAACGATCCTTTAGGAGCGTCGCCCCATCTTTTTATATATATGGTAGTGTCCCTTTTAAAATGCGCCCTGCCTTTCTTGTTGGCCTCCCTGGTTTTAGGGATTGTCGCCCAGGGGACCCAGACACGTTTTAATATTACTTTTAAGCCATTACAGCCAAAGTTTAGTAAGTTGAATCCGATAAACGGGCTTAAAAGAATGTTTGGCATAAAAAAACTGGTGGACTTAGCAAAAAATTTAATTAAAATCTGTCTTCTGATGGCATTGCTCTATTCCCTTTTAAAAAAGGATCTGGTAGAGGTTGCGCGGATGATCGATATGCAGGTCTATGTGTCCGCCGGCCATATGCTTGAGCTTGTATTTGAATTGGTAGTAAGAGTAAGCCTGGCCTTTACTGTTGTGGCGTTTTTCGATTATCTTTATCAGAGATGGGATTATGAGAATAATTTGAAGATGACAAAACAGGAAGTTAAGGATGAATATAAGATGACAGAAGGGAATCCGGAGATTAAGGGAAGAATCCGGAAAATTCAGCGTCAGATGGCTTTAAGCAGGATGATGCAAAAGGTCCCTGAAGCAGATGTGATAATAAGAAACCCCACCCATTTCGCAGTCGCCCTTAAATATGACTCCCAAAAGGACAATGCCCCAAGGGTATTGGCTAAGGGACAGGATTCACTGGCTCTGCGTATTGTGCGCGTTGGAGAAGAAAACGGGGTATTTATCCTGGAGGATAGGCCTTTAGCTAGGGCCCTTTATGATTCCTGTGAAGTAGATCGGGAGATACCAGCAGAATTTTATGGAGCTGTGGCTGAAATCCTGGTATATATCTATAGGGCTGGGCACAAAGAGGATATGTTCCGTTAAGTCATATATTCAGTTATATATGGATATTTTATTATATATGGATGGAGTTTTTTCATGAAGAAGATACTGAGCTATTCGGTTGTACTGTTTGTACTTACAATTATATTGTTATTGATCATACCGCTTCCAGCTGCATTGGTGGATGTGGCAATCATCATCAATATGTCTCTTTCCATGATGATCCTGGTAACGACCATGACGATCAGGGAGCCGCTGGAGTTTTCCATATTTCCCTCTCTGCTGCTGATAACAACGCTTTTCCGTCTGGGAATTAATGTATCCACGACCAGAAATATTTTAACCAACTCTGGTTCTTCTGGACAGATTATCAAGGCTTTTGGTGATTTTGTCCTCAGAGGAAATGTAGTAGTCGGTATGATCATTTTTATGGTTATTGTGTTAATGCAGTTTATCGTTATTACCAAGGGCGCTGAGCGTGTATCTGAGGTTGCTGCAAGGTTTACTTTGGATGCTATGCCTGGTAAACAGATGGCTATCGATGCAGATTTGAATTCGGGGCTGATCGATGAGCAGCAGGCAAAGCTGAGGCGGGAAAAGATCCAGAGAGAAGCGGATTTTTATGGTTCTATGGATGGTGCAACGAAGATTGTAAAGGGCGACTCTGTTATGTCCCTGATTACAACAGCAATTAACCTGATTGGCGGAAGTATCATTGGTATTATCCAGTCTGGAGATACCATAGGAAATGTTTTGAGTACCTATTCGATCGCAACAGTAGGAGATGGTTTAGTTGGGCAGATTCCTTCTCTTCTGATTTCTACAGCCACTGGCATGATTGTTACCAGGGCTGTTTCAGAAGGAAGCCTGAACGAAGATATCTCCAAGCAGTTTACTGCTCAGCCGATTGCAATTATGATAAGCGGTATTGTGGTTGCTGTATTGACTGTGATTCCAGGTATGCCAGTATTCCAGCTTTTGGTTATTTCTGTTGTTTTGCTTGGGGGAGGATATTATTTCCTCCGAAGGATTCAAGCGGAACCGGCTCTTGCATCCTCTGGCGGCATAGGCGGAACAACCTTGAGAAATTTTGTTCCCCAAGAGGGAGAAGCTTCAGAGGCTTCTGAAGCAGAAATGCCAAAGCCTGTAAGTGAAGAAGAATATTTTAAGGATGTAAATAATGTTTACACCTTATTGTCAGTAGAAGCAATTGAGATGGAATTTGGATATAGCCTGATTCCTTTGGTGGATGAAACAGTAGGAGGACGGCTGATTAATCGTATTATTATATTTCGGAGGCAGTATGCCCAAGATATGGGCTTTGTTATACCATCCATACGTCTTCGGGATAGCTCAGGCCTGAATACAAACCAGTATTGCATTAAGATTAAAGGAGAAGAAGTAGCCAGAGGAGAAATCCTGGTAGATTATTATCTTGCCTTAGAGCCGGAGAATCCGGAAAAGGAAATTGATGGAATTGAAACCATTGAGCCAGCTTACGGAATTCCCAGCCGTTGGATACGGCCGGAGGATAGGGAGTTGGCAGAAATCTACGGTTACACAGTAATTGATCCTCTTTCTGTTCTAGTAACACATTTATCAGAGGTTGTGAAGCAACATGCCTTTGAACTGGTCACCAGGCAAGAAGTTATACATTTAATAGAGAATACAAGGAAAAATTCACCAGAATTGATTGAAGAAGCATTTCCAAATCTGATTACTTACAGCCAGTTTCAGAAAATACTTACCAGCCTGCTGAAGGAAGGTGTACCGATTAAGGACCTGGAGACAATCCTTGAAACCATTTTGGAAACCATATCAGAAACAGGGCTTCCAATTAAGGATATGGATGGACTGATTGAAAACATCCGGGCAGCTTTAAAGCGAACGATTACCAGGATGTACTGCGAAGATGGCAGTATGAAGGTAATTACCATGGATTCTGAACTGGAACGTACTATGGTTGGATGCCTCTCAAAGGGAGAGCGGGGATATTATTTAGCTCTTAATCCTGATGTGCTGCAAAGTCTGATTAACCAGATTACCATACAGCTTAAAAAGTTCAATGGCCTTTCCCAGAGTCCAGTTATTTTAACTTCCCAGGTAATGAGGGTTCATTTTTATCGGCTGATTGATCAGTTTTATCCAAATGTAAGAGTACTATCTTTCAATGAGATTTCTAATAACGTGCAGATACAGTCAATCGGCAGCCTGACTCTGGAACGCACGGAGAGAAAGGGAGCCTGACCGGATATGAGAGGGAGGGAGGAAAGATGGTCCAGATGGATTATTTAGAGGAAAAAACCAATGAAGAGCTTCTAGAGATGTATCGATTAGAGGGAAAGCTTGAGGTAAAACAGGCCCTCGTACTCCGTTACCTCTATATTGTAAAAGCAATCGCTTCTCAAATGCGCAATATTTATGCAGGCACTCTCCAGATGGAAGATATCATCAATGAAGGTGTTATTGCAATCATGAAAAGTATTGACAGATATGACCCAGAGCGCGATAATAAGTTTGAGACATTTATATCAAGGCGGATCAGGGGGATGATTATTGACTTGGTCCGCAAGAATGACTGGATGCCCAGAGATTTTCGCAAACAGGTAAAGGCGATGGAGGAAACACAGGCTTCGTTGAGCCGTTCCCTGGGTCGTGTTCCTTCTGATGAGGAAGCGGCGAATGCCATGGGGATTGATGTAAGGAAATATCGTAAGCTTCAGCGTATGAGTGTTATGATGAACGTACTTTCTCTGGATATGATAACTGATGATGAAGGAGAGCATCAATCTTTGCAATTTTCCAGCGCAGATGCTAATGTACAGCCTGAGAAGGCATTTCTGAAAGGGGAGTCTCGTCAGGTTCTCACAGAAGCAATAAACAGCTTGAAGGAAAAGGAAAAGATGGTAATTTCTCTCTATTATGTGGAAGAACTGAATATGGGGCAGATCGCCCGGCTTATGGGGGTCAGTGAGCCTCGTATTTCCCAGATTCACAGTGCAGCTATCCGAAAACTAAAGGATTATATGAGCACATATATGTGAGGAATGTAAGGTGTAAACGTTCAGAGGATAGAAAACACAAATTGACAGGAAAAGAACCGAAAGGAGGAGATGGGGATGTATCAAGGATTTTATAATCTAGCCTCCGGTATGCTGACCCAGAGCAGGAATTTAAATGTTATTAGTAATAATATGGTAAATATTCAGACCGCAGGCTATAAAAGAGAGAAAATGGTCAGCACTACATTTCAGGAGGAAATGCTTTATCGGACAGGAAAGCGCTATAAGGAGAATGCAGAGGCTATGGCTTCTACTTCAAAGATACGGACAGCAGAGCGGACTTATGTAAATCACGAACAAGGAGGCTTTGAACCGACAGACGGGATGTTTGATTTTGCTTTAGGTGACAATGGCTTTTTTGTTATTGATACTCCAAATGGTGTTCGCTATACCAGAAACGGTTCCTTCCATGTAGATGAGGAAGGATATCTGAATTTAAACGGCATGGGAAGGGTACAGGGTTCGAACGGTCAGCCGATTTTGATTAATAATGAGGATTTTACCGTAGATAGCAGAGGAACGATCCATGTTGCTGCTTCATTAGACGGAGAAGACAGTACTGTGGAAGGAGGCAGCATCGGGACCCTTCGGGTTGTGGACTTTGAAGATTATGAACAGCTTCATAAAGAGGACTATGGCATGTTTTCCACAGCTCAGGCTGCTCGTGATGTAGAACAGCCGACAATTCTCTGGAAAAATTTGGAGCGCTCTAATGTAGATATGGTGGAGGAGATGACTTCTATGATGACGTCTCAGAGGGCATTACAGAGTGCGGCTCAGGCCCTTAAGATGTATGATCAGATTATGAGCAAGGCTTCATCGGATGTGGGAAGATTGTAAGGGAGGAAAGGTAAATGTACCAGTCATTTTATACAGGTGCCCTTGGCGCTGGAAGTTTTATGGCAAAGATAGGAGTTATGTCCAATAACCTTGCCAATATTAATAACGATGGCTTTAAGCCTAAAACGGCGGCATTTACGGATTTGCTTCAATATAATCTGAATGATTCCGAGAATGCAGTTACTGAGCTCATGTCTGGTAATGGAGTGCGACTACAGAGAACCTATACCAGCTATGAGACTTCAGCGTTTGCATCCACAAATGAAGCCTGTGACTTTGCAATCATTGACAATAATCAGTTTTTTATGGTTCAGGACCCAGCTACTAAAGAAATTACCTATACCAGAAGCGGCCATTTCCACAGGGGAAAGATGGATGACACTTTTTATCTGATGACGGATAATGGAAAGGTAGTGCTGGATCAGAATGGAGAGTGGCTGGAAGCTGATGTTGTAGATGTGGAGAAAATCATTCGCTCCATGGAGGAAGACTATGAGGAAGATGAGGAGGAGGACGAGGAGAATGAGGATGTTCCCAGAGTCAGCCTTTATACCTTTTCCAACCCAAGCCGTCTGCTTTGTGTAGGAGATAATGAATATACACCTCCAGCAGGGATGGATCCAGTATTGGTAGAGAATCCTAGAATTCAACAGGGAGCTGTTGAGCGTTCTGGAACTGATCTGGCGAAAGAGATGGTCAAGGTGATCGAATGTCAGCGGGCATATTCTTATGCACTAAGGATGGTAACTACATCAGATGAAATAGAATCTACGATTAATTCCTTGAGAGGCTAACCAGAGAATGAATGTGAGGTCATAATATCGATGAGATTAAAAAGTTATGAAGACATGAATCTACAGGAATTGGATGTAATGAAGGAAATCAGCAGCATTGGCACAAGCCATGCAGCCACCTCTTTATCGAAACTTCTTCAGAAAGAAATACGTATCTCGATTCCTGAAGTCAGCGTTCTGGGCTATGAAGAGACAGTGAATAAGATTGGCAATATTGAAGAGCTTGTAGCTGCTACGCTTGTTCGGATGTCCGATGAAGTAAACGGTCTGATGCTGTTTGTATTTAAGCTGGATTTGGCGAATGCTGTGCTTGGAAAGCTGATTGGAAAGCAGTATGAGTCCTTTAATGACATGGATGAGATGGACTATTCTGCCCTAGAAGAGGTAGGTAATATTATCATATGTTCCTATGTAAATGCTTTTACACAGCTGGTAGGAGTGGAGATCGATTTATCTGTTCCTAGTTCCACAGTAAATATGTTGGGAGGGATTCTTACGGTTCCCATTGCAGAATATGGCTATGTGACAGATAAATTGATGTATATTAATGCAGAATTCATTATGGAAGGCGAAAAGCTTTCCGACGGGCTGTTAATGCTTCCTGATATAGAATCGCTTAACAGTATCTTAGAGAAATTAGGTGTTTCGTAATGACGGAAAAGGAGTTAAAAGTAGGTATCGGGGATATGAAGTTTGCCAGGGGAGACAGCCGGATTATTACGTATGCCCTTGGTTCCTGTATTGGAATAACTTTCTATGATCCATTCCTGAAGCTGGGAAGCCTTTTGCATATTATGCTTCCTACAAGGAACGACTTGAATGATCCTAAAGTTTTCAAATATGCGGACAGCGGGATCCGGGAGACAATTCGCAAGCTTACTGCCTTTGGCATGATGAAGAACCGCACCATTGTAAAAATTGCAGGAGGGGCTAAGATGTTCGAGATGAAGGGAAGTTCAGATTTCGGTAACATTGGTCAAAGGAATGCAGCAATGGTGAAGAAGATATTAATGGAAGAGAAAATGCGTATTTCAGCCGAAGATACAGGCGGAGCTTATGCGAGGACAATGCTTTTGGATGTTTCGACCGGCGATGTGGTAATACGTACAGTAGGAAAACCGGAAAAACATCTGTAAGAGAGGAGTGGAGAGGATGAAAGCGGACAAAGGAAAAGAAGGAATCCTTCTTGAATCGGGCACAAATGAAATTGAAATCATGAAGTTTACTATTCAAGGTGAATTTTATGGAATCAATGTAGCTAAGGTAAAGGAAATTATGATGGCAGCCAAGGTAAAGGCTATGCCTCATGCTCATCCAGCGGTAGAGGGCATTTTTAAGCCCAGAGATATTCTGATCACAGTCATTGATTTAGGGTATTATCTGACAAACGAATATCTGGAGCATGAGTCTAGAGATTTGTTTATTGTAACAAACTTCAATAAAATGACAGTAGCTTTCCGCGTTCAGAGCATCGAGGGGATTAGCCGTATTTCCTGGAAGGATATTCAGAAACCGGATAAGACTCTGACAAATGGGGAAGAGGGTGTAGCTACCGGTATTGCCCAGTGTGCCGGAGAGCTAGTAACGATTCTTGACTTTGAAAAGATTGTGGCAGAGATTGCGCCGGAAACAACAATCCAGATTTCAGAAGTAGAAGAGATGGGAGACAGGCCGATCTGCAATAAACCGCTTGTGATTGCTGAAGATTCTATCCTCTTACAGAAAATGATAGATGATGCTTTGGAGAGGGCTGGGTTCACAGATATTAAGAATTTCAATAATGGACAGGAAGCCTGGGAGTATTTGAAATCGATTCGAAACGATTCAGATCTGTATGATAAGGTAAATCTGATTATTACAGATATTGAGATGCCAGAAATGGACGGACATCGGCTGACAAAGCTGGTAAAGGATGATGCCAGACTGAAGTATTTCCCAATTGTTATCTTCTCATCTTTGATCGATGATCAGATGAGGCTGAAGGGGGAAGCTCTAGGAGCAGATGAGCAGCTTACTAAACCAGAAATCGGTAATCTGGTTCATGTAATTGACAGGCTTCTAGAGCGGTTTGATAAAGATATACAAAATATAAGGGAGTAAACCAAATAAAGATCAAAGCGGCTCGCTTGCGGACAAGAAGGTTGTCCGCAGGCAGAGCCGTTTTTAAGAAATGACAGGAAGAGAAGGCGGCTAAGAAATTTCTCACATTTTTGTTTTAATGGAGTGGGAGATGAAAGTCATGATTCTAGAAATAGGAGGTGACAGCATGGGGCGTTGGAGAACAGTAGGAGCTATAGCTGCTGTGCTTGCTTTTATGGAAATATTTCCGGTATGTGCCGGAGAGTGGGATAAATCAGAGGATGGGAAGCACTGGATGTATTTTTATTCGCCAGGGAATCCAGCAGAGGATGAATGGATCGAGGAGAATGGAAAGACCTATTATGTGGATTCTAAGGGATATATGAAGACCGGCTGGGTGACAGATTCAGATACTGGAAATAAATATTATATGGGAGAGGACGGAGCAAAATGTTTTAATATGTTTACTCCAGATGACCGCTATGTGGGGCCAGAGGGAATTCGGCTGGAACGCTATGACAAATATCGAAAGGCAGTGAAGTCAGAGTTAAAGAAAAATTCCGGGAAAAGTTCGGGAAAGAAGTCTGGAAAGAAGAATGCCGGAAATTCTCAGGAGCAAAGGCATTTTTTGATGTGGGATCTAAATAAGGATGGTATCCGTGATCTGATTATTATGGATGGGCCAGAGGGCAGCGGAAGCCTTGTTGAAATTGCTATATGGGAGCCAGAAGAGGAGAAATTTCAACTTTCCGCAGAGTTTGATCCTCCAACCCAGGGGGAACAGCGGCTTTTGTATCTGGATCCTGGAGGAGAGACAATCTGGCTGGAAATAGCAGAAAAGGGAGAAAAGTTGAACCTTTTTAGAATGGAGAGCGATTCTGCTATATTTGAAAATGTGTGGAATTTTACTACAGAGCCAGATGACTGGGGCGGCCTGGAGTATTATTTGAATGGAGATGAGACGGAAAAAGATACCTGGGACGAAGCTATGGGAGAAGCAAAGCAGGAAAGGGGGAGTACCCCTCTTATTGGCTATATTCCTTATACTGAGGAAAATGTAAAGACACAGGTAGACCAGATTCTGACGGGAGAAGAGCTGGATCGATGGGAATAGGACTGGTTAAAAAAGCCGGGGGAAGGAACATCCTTCCCCCGGCGAAGCTTTATATCTTTTTGTGACGTGGATTTTCTCTTACTTTATTGCAGGCTTTAATCAGTTCTGTCAACATGTATATTTTATATTTGCTTTCATAATAGCTGAGAATTGGAGACAAGGAATCTGTACTGGTTACTACATATTTGGACGGAAGTCCGGTTAAAGCCAGGGCGCAGACATCAGCCATGCATCGTCTGCATTTGCACACATCGTATTGGTCTAGGAAGCTGTCGATATCCTGTCTGAGGATGAGCTGTTCCATGACATTGACAAAACGATATTCATCATCAGCAAGATTAGCGCTGATCTGACTTTTAGGAATGATGGTGTGGTGAGCCTTAGCGGGAGCTGGCTTTGATTCCTCTGCTTCGGGCGTTTCTGTCTCCTGTGCTGGTTCCTGTATTGAGGAGTCTGGAGGAAGTTCCTGTACCTCCTGTTCTTGTCCTAAAGGAGCAGCTGTCTCCGGCTCAGGAGAGGCCGCAATAGGCTCAGGAGAAGGAGCTGCAACCTCTTCTGGAGCAATCTGCCCTAAAGCGTTTTCCATGTCATTATTGGCCTCTTCCGGGCTTTGCATGGCCTGTTGCTGCTCTTGTCTGGTCTCCTCTTCCAGCTCTTCCGAAAGCTTGTTAAGGATTTCCTGAGAGATACGATCATTTCTGCTTCCCTCGTCTACAACTGTAACCTTTGCCGGGGTAACGGTGTGGGACTGGATCTCACTCTTTTTTTCCTGTCCGGAAGGGGAGGTATCTGAAGCAGCAGCAGAGTCCTGTACGGTCTCCTCAGCCTCCTGGGAAGCCCCATTTGTTAAAAGATCCATTACATGTGAAGTTTTATTTGTTTTCCTAGCCATTATGTGCTACCTCCTTTAAATGGATTGCAGGCGCAATTTCCTCAAGAAAGGCCTTGTAATCCTTTACCGCTGCCGAGCGGAGATTATATGAAAATATGCTTTCTCCGTGAGCCGGAGCCTCTGCAATCGCGACTCCGGAGCGGATTTTTGTTTCAAATACTTTGGAGTTGATTTGTTTTGCAAGCTGCTCCGCCATTTCCAGCACATCTCGAGATAACAGGGTGCGCGCATTAAATCGGGTAAGCAGGATACCCAGAACATTGAGGTGAGGGTTAAAGGTATCGCGTACAGATTCAATGGTCTCCTTTAACTGGGCCAGACCTACCAGGCTTAGGATATCAGAGGCCATAGGGATGATCAGAAAGTCAGAGACAGAGTAAGCATTGACTGTCAGCAGATTCAAAGCAGGCGGCGTATCTATAATGACATAGTCATAATGGTCAATAATTGGCTTTAGGGCATTTTTTAGAATGTATTCGCGGTTGCCAGGAACCTTTTCCAGGCCGCTGCTGCTGAGCGTGATATCAGAAACCAGAAGATCACCGTAATCACTCTTAAAAAGTGCTTCCTGAGCGGGGACAGAACCCTTTAAAACATCCAGGACTGTATAATGGGTATTCATACCGGAACCGAGACAAAAACCCAGATTGCCCTGGGGATCTAGGTCAATTCCCAAAACCTTTTTGCCTGCAAGGGCGAGCCCGGAAGCCAGCGCTGCAGATGTCGTGGTTTTGCCCACACCGCCCTTCTGGTTTGAAATTGTAATAGTAATAGACAAAACGGTACCTCCAAATATAAAAATTGTAAAAATGATTTTTGTCAGATATTATTTTTATTATATAACATGTCGATAAATAAGTATAGACAAAAAATGATTTTTTTAGGTATTACAATTGAAGAAGTGAATAGAGAAAGGAGATAGAATAGTGGCAAGTTTATCAAGTTCAAGTGTATCCAGTGCAAATAGCCTTGGGAATACATCTTTAAGAGGCTTTGGCGGTATGGCATCTGGTATTGACCGTGACGCAATTATTGAACAGATGACCCTGGGTACTAATACAAAGATTACCAATCAGCAAAGCGCAATTACTAAGTTAGAGTGGAAGCAGGAGGCATATAGAGGCATCAGTGATAAGATTCTGGATCTATATGATAATTACTCCAGCTATGCATCATCCTCCAACTTAAAAGACCCTTTCTTTTTTGCAAAGAGTCTTATCAGTGTACATGGAAAGGAGAGCTCTACTCAGTTTGTTACAGCTGCCGGAACTTCACAGCTGGTAAATAACGTAACACTCCAGTCTGTCAGACAATTGGCAACAGCTAGTGTACGCAAGTCAGAAATGCGTACAAATGGAAAGATTACTACATCTTTGACAAATCTGGAAGATACCTTGATGCAATCCAGCAATCTGGTGGGAAGGCAGCTGCGTTTCGGCGTAAAATCATCTGATGACAAATGGACCACGAAGACTTTTGAGCTTCCTGCCACATATAAGGATGATGATGGCAAGACGGTTGAGATCAGCTATTTCCCAGAGGAGGATGCAAGGAAAGAGGCTGAAGCAGAAGCAAAGAAAGAGGCAAATGGCGATGAGGCACTTTATGAGCAGCTGTATAAGGAAAAATTTGACGCCATTTATCAGAAAAAGTGTGAAGAGCTGGCAGATGGCCTGAATAAGGCCCTGGAACAGTCAGGGATAACCTTTAGCAGTGACAGCAGCGGAAGCAGTGCTGATAAGGCTAGTGATGCAATTCAATTTGTATATAAAAATGGTAAAATGCTGATAGAAACTAAGGATGCAAATAAGCTCCATGGTTATCAGATTCAAAGTAATTCCTCTGCTCTGGCAGGTTTGGGCTATAAGGGGCCTAAGGGAGAGGGAAGCACAATCAATGGAATTGATCTCAGCGACTTCGGTAAAGAAGAGAATTTTGATGATTTGAAGGTTGCATCAGTAAGAGATATTAATTCGATTGATTACATGACAGACAAAAAGTTGACCTTTAACCTTGATGGAATCAAAAAGGAAATTGAGCTGATTACTTCCGATGAAGCAGAAGCGATGAAAGCCAAAGCACAGGAAATACGGGATCAGGCAATAGCTGATGGAAAGGATCCTGACAGTGATGAGGTGAAAAACAGCATAGCAGAAGCACAGATGGGGATATTAAAGGACAGTCTTCAGAGTCGATTGGATAAGGCATACGGAAAAGATGCAGTAAAGCTGGACTTTGACAGCAATCACGCATTGACCTTTGAGACAAAAGCGGATTCTACTGTATCCATTACAGCTGAAGATGCGGTCGTATTATGGAACTTAGGCCTTCAGAACGGTTCATCCAATAAAATCAATATGAGTGGAAATTTAAAGCAGTCTATCTTTTTTGATATTAAAAATGATGGAACGGATGCAGATAACGCAAAAATAGATGAGATGAACAAGATGCTGGAAGATGGCCTTGTTATTAATGGTGTAAAGATTGATGGGATCACTGCAGACACATCAATCAATGATATACTTTCCAAGATCAATTCTTCTAAGGCAGGGGTGAAGGCTACCTATGTAGGCGCGACAGGTCAGTTTATGCTTGTATCCTCGGAAACTGGTGCAGGAAGGGAGATTGATCTGGGAGATAAGGATTCTCTGGCTGCGAAACTTTTCGGAGGCAGTGAAGCAAATGGAGCTGGTATAGTAGAGGGTCAAAATGCTATTATCGAGGTTAGCTACGGCAATGGAGTGAATGTACTTATGGAGCGTTCTTCCAATACCTTTGATTTAGAGGGAATGTCTGTTACTGTGTCAGGTCTATTCGGCGGAGAATGGGTTGATACGACGACTCAGAAAGAGGATGCAGATGGAAATAAGATTTTTGATGCAGACGGCAACCCAGTGATGGAACAGACATGGAAGGGAAATACCTCTGAAGCTGTTTCCTTCAGCGCGAAAGCAGATGTGGATAAGGTAACAGAGAAAGTAAAGAGTTTCTTTGAAGCATTTAATGCCATTGCAACAGAGGTTAATACTCAGGTTACCTCCCGTCCAGACAGCTCCTATGGTCCTTTGACAGAGGAACAGAAGAATGAGATGAGCGATACTTCCATTGAGAACTGGGAGAAGAAAGCAAAGACAGGGCTTCTTTTTAATGATTCCACTATGAGGGATTTGAGTGGAGATATACAGGCAATTTTTTCAAATCTTATGAGCAGTGGAGCCAGCTATGATGATCTGAAAAAGATCGGTATTAGCTATTCTGAAGATTATAAGGATGGCGGAACGATTGTCTTTGATGAAGCTGCATTCCGATCCGCTATGGAATCTGATCCGGATTTAGTATCCGATATTTTTACTGGAGGAGGAAATGTAAGCAAGGGGCTTACAAAGATTGTGGAAGACACTTTTACTCCTTATGCAACCAAGTTTGCTACCAGGAACGGCAATTCTTACGGCAGACTGATTGAAGAGGCAGGATCAGTGAAAGTGCCTACATCCATTTTGAATAATGCCATTTATAAAGAGATCGAGGCGAAAAAAACTTTGATTGAACAGCTTAGAGAGAAACTGAGTATAGAGCAGGATCGCTATATTTCACAGTTTACTACAATGGAAACTATGATCAATCAGATGAATTCACAGGCGAGCTATCTTTCACAGCTTACGGGCTGATCAAGAAACATAATTGCCGCCGTCCTTTTTGGGCGGCGGCTGGAATTTTTCATTTCATAGAAAAATTACAAGATTTTCGTTGAGGAAGGGATTAAATGAACGGATATAGTCAATACAAGGAAAAAAGTATCTATTCCATGTCAGGGGCGGAACAGCTTCTTCTTTTGTTTGATGAGACGATCAGCCGTCTGAAAAGAGCAGATTATTCTTTGACTGAAAAAAACTATGATGATTTTGACGACTGTATCTCCCGGGTCTCTCGGATTGTTCGCTATCTGCTGGATATATTGGATATGGAACAGCCGATCAGCATGGATTTAAGGAGGATTTATAATTACCTGATTTATGATTTAAGCATAATAAAAGCGGGAAGAGAGAGAAGACAGGATGAAATCAGGCGTGTCCGCCATATTCTTTCTGAATTGCGAGAGGCCTTTGATGAGGCCAGTAAAAAGGTAAATGATATGCATGTAGTGAAAGAGACAGAGATAAGAGGGTAGGAAAGATATGGAGGATAGGGCGCAGACAGGTCTGGATATGACAAAGGTCATGATTCTCCTCCAGAGAAAATACAGTTCTGTTCGGGAACTGGTAAGGTTGACAAGGGAATTGGGAGAGGCATTGGAACGCTATGATGAGATATCTGCCAATATGCTTTTGCAGATGAGGGCGGATGAGATGGCAAAGATTGACGGCTGTATGGACGAGATATGGCAGATAGGCGAAGTTGACAGAGAATCTATGGAACAGCTTCGCATCCTTATTACCTCGGAACCTTCAAAGACTGTGAAAAAAAGTCTGGAGGAGAAAAAGATATACGAGATCAGAGAGAAAACACAGGCTATGCTGGATGAACTCCTTGCTGTAGATAAGAGGTTGAATCAAAGTGTAGCTAGAGAGAAATCCTACTATAAGTCTGAGGGAAAAAACAAAGAGAATCGGTCGATAAGAGCATAAAATAGCGGCAGGTTGAAAAGAGAGATATATGAATCAGTTATTATATGAAGGGCGTACTTTGGTAGGAATCGTATCTTCGATTATTCGCCAGGATGCGCTGCATGTTTTATATAGTCGGCTTGACTGGGAAAGAATGTTTCGTATAGCGGATGCTCATAAGGTTGCTAATATTGTTTATCTGGGAGTACTTGGAAAGGGAGAAGCCTTGCCAGATAAATGGAAAGAACGTTTTTTTGAACGTTACCAGGAGGCATTGCTTTTTGGGGAAAACTGTGATGAGTCGGTCAGGGAAGCACTTACCTGGCTGGATATGAGAGAGATTTCATGTATTGTTTTGACTTCCAGTTCCGTGAGGGATTTCTATAGCATTCCAGAAACAGCAGAGAACAGTCCAATACAGATTTTGCTGGATGAAAGCCAGTATTATCTGGCAAAAGGTTATCTGATTGATTTAGGTTATGAAACAGATCAGATGTACAAGGGATGTGGAGAACGGTTAAGGAGGATTTCCGGAGTTTCTATTATATTGTATCACAATCTTCCCTTCCGGACAGCTCCATATAGAAGAGGAATGTCTAGAATTGCAGAAACCGCGGTGATAAAGGAACCTTACAAGAATATTCGAATGCTTCCCATTGAAAGTGAGTTTCTATTCCGCATAGCAAAAGTGACCTATAACTATGTGACCGATGAGCTGACTTTGAGAGAGGTGCTGGATCTTCTTCTGTGTCATATGACATGGAGAGATGAAATAAGCAAGGAGTCTTTATGGAAAGGGCTGGAGGATTTTCAAATCAAAGAGCTTGCAGAAAAGCTTCTTCGGATTGCATATATGTGGTTTGGAGACAAAAAAGAAAATTATATCCAGTATTTTTCAGAAGGACCAGAGGATGTAACGGTTTATGATATTTTGGAAGACAGGCTTCTGACAAAGGGTATTATTAATAATGAGAGTGATACAGAGGCCCTCAGGCTGGAAAAATTAATTGAAAAAGAAATTAAGAAAGAGAAGCGGAAAGAGGACGGGGGAGTATTCCAAGAACGGATGGCAGAATATTGGGTAAATGCGAAGAGAAAGCTGAAATGGGTTTTCCCTGATTACCATTATATGTCGTCTATTTATCCTGCTGTAAAAAGAGTACCGGTCTTGCTTCCAATATTCTGGATGATGAGAGGTATGAGACTTTTAATGCGGATTTTATCATCTAAATGAGATTATGGATTTAATATACAGGAAATAATAGTATAGAGAACAAAAAAAGCCTTGCATCAGATTCAGATAGCAAGGCTTTTTATTCTATGGAAAATAATTTTCACACGCAAATGGCAAACATCGTTTAAGGTTTACTTCAAAGATTCATCCGTTTCTTTGTCCCCTAGATGTTCTGCATCAATATCAATCCGTCGAGTTAACATAGACTGAAACAATCTGACGGAATCCAGATCAGGGGTCAATGCCGTTTTATTGGTCTGTTCTGCCTCAGAAAGTTCTTCTCGGATGATAGAAATCTGCTTTGGTGCATCAATAGCCAGACGGACACCATCTGCCGCACATTCTATAATGGTAATGCGGATATTGTCTCCAATGATAAGGCTTTCATTCTTCTTACGTCGAAGTATCAGCATGATCATCACTCCCATTTATTGAATCAGTAATGGCTGGAAATGAACGCAGCTTATGACGGTACTCATAAGGAGAATTCTCCAGAATAACCTGAATTCCATGACGCGTCTGCGGATTGATTGCTAGAGGACATTTCAAATTAACCGTATTCTCAAGATAATTACTCCGTACTACACAGATAGAATAAAAAGAAAGATCATTCTCCGTTTCAACTTCCAGACAAGCCAGCTCTTCCGGAGTTAATGTAGGAGAGTAATCCGGGCAAAGAATAAATGGGTTAATCAGTACAAATTCTACTTTACATTCCTCTACCGACAGCATCAAAAGCATGGAATCATCATTTTCATTTAAATACAAGAGAAGATATTTCGTCAACTTTGAAAAACCAAAAAGTCCATCGGGAAATATTACAAGATCTTTCTCATCATATTCCACGATACCATAATCCGTTTGTATTGTCATATAAAATTAACACTCCTATGTGAATAAATTGACATTTCCGCCGGAGTCATCCCTGGGAGGAACATAATTAAAACCTCCCAGATACTCAACATGGACTGAAGGCCTTTGTGTAACAATTGTCATTGTGAGTGGTGGGAGATAAGTAAGGTCGCCTCGGGCTACCCTCATCTCTAAAGAGCCACGCTGTACCGCATAAGAAGAGCTGGTTTCTACAGAAATGTTCTGACTCGGTGCAGGTGAAGAAACTGGAACAGAAACAGGGGCGGTTTGCTCAGATACCACTTCTCCAGCAGATGCTTTGGGTACGGAAAGCGGCGCTGTTTGTACAGGCACTGCTTTCCGCGGAGTAGAAGTCGAAGCAGACATACGTGCCTGACGGGAGACTATCTGCTGATAGGAACTGTCAGGCCCCTGTGATGTAACACTGCTTTTAGAAAAAGTACGATTAATTCTCGTAAGATCTGAGACAGAAACAGAGCTGCTTGCATGCTGCATAGATATACGGCGAGCAATAGCTTTTCTTCGTTCCATATCTACAGAATTTGAACTTACTAATCGGGCATTTTGCGAAAAGCGTTCTATGCGTATGGGTTCTGATGTAATTTTAATAAGCGGTTCCATAAAGAGCCTCCTTTATATATAATCTTTTAAAGAAGCTAGAACAGAGCTGTTGCAAAATGTAGTTTTTCATGCAGCATATGGCAGAAATATTTAGATTTCCGCAAGTATGTTGCAAAAATCTAGTGTCTGCAGCAGCTCGATCTTAGAAGCTTATAAAAAGTCAAAGAGAGATGAGCTCAAAAGCTTAGAACCCACTTGAAGGGCTGCATTATAAGAATATTGATAGTTATACATTTCCATAATAGAAGCATAGGGATCAGCTCCTAAAATATCCTTATACTGCTCGGTCAAGGAATCTTCAATGGTATCTAACTTTTTAGCCGTGTCTTCCAGAAGCTTATACTTGTTGCCTAAATCAGAGTAGGAAGTGCTTAAAGTATGTTCGGTCATAGACATTTCATCAATCGTGTCTCCGAGGACATCGTCCAATACATCTTTATCTCCGGTATTTTGATAGTCTGAAATTCCCAATACAGCTTTCCCAATAAGAGCAATCGGGCTTTTATTCATGGCATCCATAATATTTGAATACGCAGTATTGGAATTCATAGCTTTGACTGCGTCAGAATTCAAACCGGTTAAAATGTTTAGTCCGCCAGTATAAGTGTCAAGAAGGGTGCCTCTATCATTAATGGCACCATAACCTATATCGATACGGCCCTGCTCAGACATTGCCTTTACCAACTTGTTCTGACCGTCAGCCACACTTAAAAGATTGCCTCCTTCGGAAACTTCAATCGGCTGAGAAAAGCCATAGCTTCCATCGTTCTGCTTTTTGAAGGTCATTTTGAATTCCGTCACCTCTGTCTCTCCTGGGAAGATGTGGCTGTAGGTCAGGACCATCTGATCTTCAGAAGCGCTGAGAGAAAATGGAGTAGTGGAAACGTCATTACCGCCGAAAACATAGAAATCCTGATACTGAGTATTCAGATCATTAACAATTGTCTGCTGTTTTTGGAGCAAATCCTGTTTGATCGTATCAATATCATGCTCGCCAGTAGTAGTAGCTGTTTTGGCATACTGTACCTGATTCTTTGCCTTGGAAAGTATATCTTGAATATCCCTTGCGCCCAATTCCTGCTGATAAAGACGATTTTTAACGTCAGTCAGAAGTGTATTCTTACTTAAGGTATCCAGATACTGGCTGTCAATTTTTTTACCTGTATAATGAGCCAATGGATTGTCAGCAGCTCTTTCATAGGCTTCCCCAGTGGAAACCTTATTTAAACTTTTGTTCAGCTTAAGATGGACATCATTTACTGAACCTGTAAAATTCCTATAAGTGGATGCCGTTGTTACACGCATGTAAGTTACCTCCGTAATTCTTGTTTCTATTGTCTGCCAGACTAATAGGCAGTGTTAAATATTTGATTAAGCCAATTAGAAAATTTAAAGCCCTTCCTATAATAATAGAGGATGTTAACGTCCGACTAAGCCAGTGTTGTTAATCAAGGTATTGAGCGCCTCATCAAGAGCAGTCATGAGACGGGATGCAGCATTATAGGCAGACATATATACCATCATATTGGAAGCTTCCTCATCTAAACTGATTCCTGATATAGAATCGCGGGAATTCTGTATTCCATTTAATACGATGACATTAGACTTTAAAGCATTTGTATTTGTATAAGAATCATTTGCTAACAGGGTGGAAACATGGTTCATAAAGTCAGCAAAGGAATTGTTCTCCAGATCCACCTGAGTTTGATCAAATAACAGATTATTATTGCCTCCTATTCCTGGCTTGGCAGGATTCATAGGATATGTGGTGCCCATTGCCTCTAAAAGGTTTAGCACAGTATCCGAAAGGCTGCTGCCTTCATTACCTACATGGACAGCTCCACTACTCCATGCATCGTTAATGCCAATATTTCCAGCTGTGATTCCATCCTTGCTCATATCGTCCTTGTTAGCCAATAAAAACCATTCATCAGGCGGTGGATTGGTTTTATTCTGATTACCCTGAATATTGATGGTATTGATGACATGCGCGAAGGAACGGGCAAGATTATTTAACTGGTTTCTGTAAAATTCATATCCATTTACATCACTGCTTCCAGCAGTCTTTCCGTCCTTCCATAACATATCCAGACTGGCCTGAATGGAACCGGAATCAGAAGGAAACTGATTCGTAACTTTTCCAGCAGCATCTTTTCCAAAAACTACGCTTACAGCAGCCTGGGCTGTACCATTGTTTTGCTTATCCCAGGTGGAAGCACCAGTAAAGGTGATTTCAGCAGCAGTAGGATCTTCCAAGCTTCCGTTAGTGATTTCCAGCTGTCCGAAGTTAGCTTCTCCGGCCCCAATGGTTCCCTCTACCAAAGTGAGCTTCTGAGTAACCCCGTTTTCGTCCTGATAAACCATCTCTACCCTTAGGTCATCAGGCCAGTCCTGTCTACCAATAATATTGCCCATGTAATCATGATCGTAAAGCTCATCCTTGTCTACTGTGTTTGCAGTACCATTTTTTATACCATCGTGATCAGGATCCTTATAGTAAGTTACTTCAATAGGAATATAGCTGGAAAGTTTATCTAGTAAAAGATTGCGCTCATCCATAAGCTCCAGGCTCTGCTGGCCAAAAATCTGATTCTCTTTAATCTGGCGGTTCAGAAGTCCAATCTGGCGAAGGATATCATTGACCTCCTGGACAGCTCCGTTTTCATTGGTTCCTGTTCCATCCAGACGGGTAAATTCCTCCTGCTCTGCTTTAGTAATCTGGCGGTCCGCATCGTTTAACAGGTTGGTGAGGGCCTGCATACGGGAGCGAAGCTGTGCTTCAAATACCGGATCATTTACCTTACCCAGATCCTGCATATTCTGCAGGGTGGCGCGAATATCGTCAAAAGCTGAATGGATACCATTCACATGGGATTCATCCAAAAAGGATGACAGACGATCTAATGAGGTTTGCATGGAATCAGTATAGCCGGATTTTCGCATCTGGCTTCGATACTGGGCATCCAAATAAGGATCGCGGATTTGGGATACCTTATCCATGTGTACACCATAGCCTACCATAACCTCAGAGCCATTCATATAATGGGAAACAGGGTGGGTATAGGTTACGCTGGAAACCTCAAGCTGCTGTCTAGTATATCCTGGCGTGTTCATATTTGCAAGGTTCTGACCGGTAATATCCAAACGCTTCTGACTGGCCTGAATAGCAGAGAGAGCAGTTGAAAAACCGGCGAAAGATGCTCTTACCATAGTTCTATCCTCCAAATATCTGTTTTATAAATGTATTGTATAAAGTAGTTAAACATATTTATCCCGGAGCTTTGCATGAGAAGGAGCGTTAAGGTTTACATTTCCCGAATTATCATAGGAACTTCCCTGAGCTTTTGCAATGGAAATCTGTAATTCATGGAGACGCACCCCTATAATCTGCTCGGAGGCCTTTCTGGCATTTTCCAAACGCTTTAACTGAGTTTCCAGTTCAAAAAACAAAGGGCTTAAAAGCTCCTTCTGGGAAGGGTCAGCCTGTTCCAGCACCTGCCGGAAAGTTAAGGATTTCCATCCCAGAGATTCCAGCAGCCGGAGCCTGCGCTGTTCCAGTCCCCGAAGCTTAAGGATATAAGCCTGTTCTTCCTGAATAAAGCCATCGAGCAATTCGTGACGGTTCTGAGATGCAGCCTCGGCCTTGGCCTCCTCTGAATGGGAAATGCGGTTAGCCGTATCAGTTAAGTCCCGGATGACTGAAGCAAGTTCTTCTAATTGATTTTGGGCTGTATGATTCATAAAATGGACCTCCTGTCAGAATCGAGCCTTAGCCTAGACCCAACAGACGTCCCGCAATCTTATGGGCATCTGGCTGATAGGTTCCCTCCGCGATCTGGCTGCTAAGTTCCTGAAGACGTTCCGGACTGGCACCATCACTGATCTGCATAGCTGTACTGTGCGCCAGCATGCGAGCAAAACTTATATCATCTTCCTGAACAGCCTGCGGCTTACGAATATCTACCCTGTCATAATCTCCTTTAACCATTCCGGTCTTAGGAGCCTGTCTGCGCTGTATGGTAACCTGTGGACGATAGGCAGTACTTACGGTCTGAAATGTAATATTCATAGCGACCTCCCTTCAAACTCGTGATTCTCTTTCCTGAAATATTTATAAATAATCATATAATATATTTATCGGCATTTTTTGTTAAGAAATAACCTTATAATTTGTTTGTTTAATAAAATAATTCCCAAATCTTGTGTACATATGCCGTTATGAGGGGCTTATATCGGGGATTGTAACAGAGAGCTTCTTGTTGTTATATGTGAAATAATACATGAAATAATGTCTTTAATATCTTGTGCAAAATTAAAAAAAAGAATATAATATACAGAAGAAAAAGAAGCCGCAGAGAGGTGATTGAGCTATAAAATCCTAATCTCAGGAGAAAATACGCCGATATTATAGAAATATGTGGTTTTTTATAATGGCAGACTCAAGGGTCAAAAGGGTCGCGAGCAGAAAAAGAATTTTATGAAATTTACAGAACGGAAGTTGGAGGGTGTATGGCGAACATTTTACAGGTAACTACGCCGAATCTGAATACGGATAACAGAAATATAATGAATCCTCAGGATTCAAGGCAGAATCCGGCGGTTCACAATCCGGTAGATCCTACCCGTGTTGTGAGGGCTGACGGCCGGGACGGGGAGCAGACGGGAAATACTGCCCAGGATGCGTTGCTTCAGGTGATTGATTATGAGAGCAATTATGGAGCGTTTATAAAGAGCCTGGGGGAAGAAGGGGAGCTGGCAGGTGTTCTGGAGCGCTTGCTTTTTACCGATATGGCAGGGCTTCGGGAAGCTGGTCAGGCCGAGATCGCTTCCATGGTGGAAAAGTTCTTGATGTCAGTGAGAATGGATTCTCCTGAGGAGCTTGTGGAATTTATGGCAGGACAGCGTGAACTGCAGGCCAGGTTTATAGGAGGATTTTTTGACAGGCTCCGTTCTATTTTATCCCAGAGCTCTTCAGCAGGCCTTAGAGATGCTGCCCTTGCTTTTTTAAAGGGATATAATGACTATTCTTCTGGAGCTCATCTTTTACAGCAGATGCGTTCCCTTACCGATGATATTGAAATGCTTCTTTTTAAACCATATAGAGAAGAATTTAGAGGGCTTGCGGATTCTATGAATTGGGATGCGTCTAACGGAGATACCTCTGAAAATACTGGCGTTTTAAATGGAAGGCTGATTCCCTTTCTTTCCAGATATATCTCCAGAACCCATGATTATGGAGCTGTACGTGATGCTACAATGCTTTTGATTTTCCATGCAGTCCGTTATGAGAATGGGGACGGGGGACGGCTGGATAAGCTTTTTGATAATATGTTCAATAACCGAGATTTTGTCAGGCTTTTCAAAGGAGATCTTCAGGAGAATAAAGAGCAGCTTCTGGAAGCCGGGGCAAAAGAGGCCCAGAGGCCTCTGTCTGGTTTTGCTGACGGGTTGGCGAACCTGCTTTTAAAGGGAGCCAATGGCCATGGAGGCCTGGAAAATGTACAGCAGTTTTATACGATCATGAACGGCATGCTTGTAAATGAAAGCGTATATATGCCCCTCCTTCATTTTCTCCTGCCTTTCCAATACGAGGATAATAATGTAGTATCTGAGATGTGGGTAGATCCGGATGCCAGACGGGACAGCGAGGAAGAGGGAAGAAAAATCAAGGTTTTTCTGAAATTTGATATCCAGAGTGTAGGGAAATTTGAGCTGGTTATGACTCTTCAGGACCATGAGACGAGGATGCAGCTTTTTGTTCCCCGTCATCTGGCAAAGCAGGAGAAAAAGATCCAGGAAGAGGTGGCAGATATTTTGAAGAAAAATGGAATTCGGTTCAGCCAGCTTCTGGTACGGGAACGTGTCAGGGACAGAAGGGTAGACGAGATTTTTCCAGAGATAAGGGAAAAGGAGAGGACGATCAATGTCAGAATTTGATGATTTGATGCGACAGAAAGCAGTCGCCTTGAAATATAGTCCTGAAAAGAATGGTGCTCCTGTTATTGTTGCGTCTGGAATGGGATATATGGCAGAAAAGATTACAGAAACTGCTCTTCAAGCAGGAGTGCCTGTATATGAAGATGACTCCCTTGCAACGCTTTTGACCCAGCTTAAACTGGGGGCAGAGATTCCCAGAGAGCTGTATCAGGCAATCGTTGAAATCTATATTTATTTTCTTGGATATGTGCCTGGACAGAAGGAGAATGAGGAGGAGCCTTCTGAAGAGGCAGAGGCCAGGGAAGGCGGAGAGCCTTCAGACAGCAGTGAGGAAAAGAAAGCGCCAGAGGAAGCAGGAGAGCTGGGGGTACAGGGCCAGAGCCTTAGGACGGCCGGAAGGCCGCGTTCCCAGGGATCTCCAGGTGGAAAGCCGCGTCCAGCTGGGCCGGGAAGGCCTCATTCTACAGCTGCCAGAACAGGAGAGCCCGTTTCCCATGAGAACGGAAGGAGAAGACAGTAATTCTTCATTAATACAGCATACTGCCAGGGAGAAGGCCTTTGTTAGCGGTTATATGAATGGGATGCATGTCTCATCAGCAGCGTGATTTAAGAGATAAGGAGGATGAACATACATCATGAGATTAAAAAATTGTGAAAGCTGTATGGTATATGGAACAGACAACCATCCATTATCCAGGGCTAGAGTGGAGCTGGATGGAGAACGAGAGTCCAGGCTGTATTTTACAAATCCCAAGTTCCGCAGCATCAGGGTTAAGACGGTAGTGGATTTTTATGACAGACGGCAGGGAGTCATCCGCTGCCGATGCGAATTGGTGATAAAAAGGAATGATGGGGTATCCAGAAAAAAGGAACCTTGGATGGCAGACTGTAAGATTCTTGAAATATATGATGCGATTCAAAGGCAGAAGGATCTGCGAGTAGAAGTAAAGACAAACATAGAATGCAGATCTGAAAAAGGGGCATATTTTTCAGGCATGGTCCAGAATATCAGCGCAGGAGGTCTATTTCTGGTAAGTTCTCAGACGTTGAAGAAAAATGATATTTTTGCCTTTCAGTACCGTTTTTCTGCAGAAGTAAGCCGGGTGAGGGTTAGAGTCTTAAGGGTGACAGCTTTGATGAACAGCGAGTTTGGTTATGGCTGTCAATTTATTGGATTATCTCCGGACAATGAAGCAGCTATACGGAAATTCGTTTATGCAAAACAGATGGAAAAAGTAGAACAGACAGGGAAGAGACAAGTGTGAAAATAAATCTGGTAATGATTGTAAAAGATGAAGAAAGATCTTTGGAGCGGTGCCTGAAATCAGCAAAAGCATTGGTGGATGACATGATTATTGTAGATACCGGCTCATCTGATCGGACGATAGAGATAGCGGAAAGGATGGGGGCCAGGGTCAAAAGATTTACCTGGGTAAATGATTTTTCCGCTGCCCGTAATTTTGCTCTTGATCAGTCAGATGGGGATTGGAATCTGGTATTAGATGGAGATGAATATTTGAGGAAATGCAGCCGGAAAAGGTTGGAGGACATCCTTTCTGGCAGGAAGGGCATGTGGTTAGGCGGAATTACACGATATGATTCTTATCAGGACCAGGATGGCATCAGCATAAGCACCTCTGTAATTCCCAGGCTCTTGCCAAAAGGGGTACGCTACATAGGGAAGATCCATGAACAGCCAGAGGAAAAGTATCCATTCTATTCGGTGTATCTGGAGGCAGATCATGATGGATACCTGTATGGGGACAAAGGTGAGAGAAATCTTTCCTACCTAGAGCTGGCGGCTGCCGAATATCCAGATGATGGATACTATCAGTTTCAATTGGCATTTACTCTAAGAAATTTAAAAAGGCTAGAGGAAAGTCTTCCATATTTTCGGAGATTTTATCAGCTTACTAGCTGCCACACAGCTTATTGGGGAGAGGGAGTGGTCCTTTATCTCTACACTTTGCTAGACCTGGGAGAGGCAGGGCATCTGGATGAGGCTGAAAGGATTGTGAACCAGGAGGAAGGTACTTTAGGGAACTGGCCGGACTTTTGTTTTGTATGCGGTATTTTCTATATGAAACGGGTTCTCTCCGATGTGGGTCGTTATATCGGATTTCTTCCAAATATTGAACAATATTATTTAAAATGTTTAGAACTGGGAGAAAGACCAGAGACAGGCGGTGTGGTGGGAACAGGATCCTTTAAGGCTGCCTATAATCTAGGTGCCTGGTATGAAGTTTCGGGACAGATAGAGCTGGCAGATAAATATTATCGTATGGCAGCAAAAGATGGTTATAAACCAGCATTAAAACGGCTGGAAGAGGGAGAATTTAGGAAGCAGACAGGGTAGGAACGGAGGGATATTAGAGTATCCCATCAAGCAATTCTTTACCAGGCAGATGGCTGTATGACCTAAATTCCCCTCATATGACATACTGCCAGGTAGTGGGCCATATGGCTATTTATACTATAGCCGGCAGTGCAGCACTATGAAGAAAGTATCTAGCATATTTGATATATCTGAATTCCCTTTTCTGCGCGGTGAAAAAGGGTGCTTTCACAATAATTGGCAGTTTTTCATTTAATAACTCCTTGACAAGTTTTTTTGTTTTTCTATAAAAATTTTGGCAGGTCTGACAGGCAGCAGGATATGCTTGCCTGCCAGGCTATTTTTTATCAGATTAGAAAATTTCTCTGAACTTTTTATATGACAAATTTCATCCAAAAACAAATAATTATGAAAAAAATGTAAAAATATGCTCTAATGAGAAAAAGCAGTATAAAAAAACGTAAAAATATGCTACAATATGCATAAGTTTCAGTTGGGGGCCCATATAATAGAAACAGGGCCTTTTCAGACCTTTTGGTCAGAAAGGACGGTGCTTTGTGAATATACGGGAAGCTGCAGAAGTGATGGAGGAGAAATATTTAAGCCCTTATGCCTCTTTAAGCAGAAATACGAAGGGAAGGGATAAGTGGGAGCTGCCCTGTGATATCCGGACAGATTATCAAAGGGATCGGGATCGGATTCTTCACAGCAAGTCCTTTCGCCGGCTGAAGCATAAGACTCAGGTTTTTTTGGATCCAGAAGGGGATCATTATCGGACCAGGCTTACCCATACACTGGAGGTGGCTCAGATAGCCAGGACTATAGCTAGAGCCCTGCGTCTAAATGAAAGCCTTACAGAGGCTATAGCTCTGGGTCATGACTTGGGCCATACGCCCTTTGGCCACACAGGAGAAAAAATATTAAATGAGATTTGTGAGGATGGTTTTGCCCACTATAAGCAAAGCGTCCGAGTGGTAGAGCGTCTGGAAAAGAATGGACGAGGATTAAATCTTACGAAGGAAGTCAGGGATGGCATTTTAAACCATCGTACCAGCGGCAGACCTTCTACCTTGGAAGGAGGAGTTGTCAGGCTTTCTGATAAGATTGCCTATATTAATCATGATATTGACGATGCGATACGGGGAAGGATTATTGTAGAGAAGGATCTTCCTCTCTGCTATACTAATATTCTGGGACATAGCGTAAGAGACAGGTTGAATAATATGATTCATGATATTATTGAAAACAGCCAGGACAAGCCCTTTATTGCCATGTCCTCTGGGATGGAGGAAACGATGCAGGGATTGCGCACATGGATGTTCGACCATGTATACAAAAGTCCAAAGGCTAAGGCAGAGGATGGCAAGGCCCAGCATCTAATCGTTATTTTATACGAATATTATATGGACCATACGGAGGAACTGCCTACAGAATTCCTTTATTTAATGGAGGGTCTGGGAGAAAAGAAAACGAGAGTGGTTTGCGATTATATTGCTGGCATGAGCGACAGTTATGCCATAGATACCTTTGAGGAACTGTTTATACCAAAATCATGGAAGGCATAAGGATATGGATAAAGGTTTAACAGGCGGAGGAAATTATGTATTATCCGGAGGAAGTTGTAGAAGAAGTAAGAATGAGAAATGACATTGTAGATGTGATTTCCGGTTACGTAAGACTTACAAAAAAGGGAAGCAATTACTTTGGGCTCTGTCCATTTCATAATGAGAAATCCCCTTCTTTTTCCGTATCTTCGTCTAAGCAGATGTATTACTGCTTTGGGTGCGGTGCAGGGGGCAATGCGATTACTTTTGTTATGGAATATGAAAATTATACTTTTCCGGAAGCATTGAAGGCCCTGGCGGATCGGGCAGGAATTGAGCTGCCTGAGGAGGATTCCGGGGAGGCAAAAGCCAAAGACAGCCTGCGCCAGTCACTGTTGCAGATCAATAAGCTAGCGGCTAATTATTTTTATTATCAGTTAAAATCTCCTCAGGGAATGGCAGGTTATCAGTATCTGAAGAACAGAAAGCTGGAGGACGATACGATTCGGCGGTTTGGTCTGGGGTTTGCGAATAAAACCAGCAGTGATTTATATCAATTTTTTAAGTCCAAAGGTTATGAGGACAGCTTTTTAAGGGAAACAGGCCTTGTGACTGTGGAAGAACGGGGAGGACGGGATAAATTCTGGAACCGGGTGATGTTTCCTATTATGGATGTAAATAACCGGGTGATTGGTTTTGGAGGACGGGTGATGGGCGATGGGGAGCCAAAATACTTGAATTCTCCAGAGACCCGTATTTTTGATAAAGGCAGGAACCTATACGGTTTAAATTACGCAAGGACCTCTAGAGAAAAGTATTTGATGGTTTGTGAAGGTTATATGGATGTGATTTCCATGCACCAGGCTGGGTTTACTAATTCTGTGGCCTCCTTGGGAACGGCTCTTACTTCCCAGCATGCTTCGCTTTTGAAGCGTTATACGGATCGTGTGATCCTGACCTATGACAGCGATAATGCAGGAGTCCGCGCTGCATTACGAGCAATCCCCATTCTGAGGGAGGCAGGGCTTTCTGCAAAGGTGCTGAACATGGAGCCCTATAAGGATCCAGATGAGTTTATGAAAAACCTGGGGGCTGATGAATTTAAAAAGCGGATCGAGAATGCCAGAGGCAGCTTCTTTTTTGAAATAGATGTAATGAGAAAAAAATATAACAGGGATGATCCGGAGCAGGAGACAGGATTTCAGGGAGAGCTGGCTGAAAGGTTGTTGGAATTTGAGGAACCTTTGGAACGAGACAACTACATACAGGCGGCTGCAAGAGAGTACTTTTTACGATATGAGGATTTAAGGCGCCTTGTAAATAGATTGGGAAACCGTGTAGAAAACAGACCAGGTTCCAGGAAGCAGGAGGAAGAAAGGAGAGTGCAGACAGGGAGAAAAAAAGACAAGGAAGAAGGCATACGTAAATCCCAAAGGCTTCTTCTCACATGGCTTATTGAGGAACCAACACTTTTTGAGAAAATAAAGGGGGTAATTACAGAGGATGATTTTCTGGAGCCGCTGTATCATCAGGTAGCTGAGATGGTATTTGCAGGCCATGAAGCTGGAAGTCTGAATCCTGCCGGAATTTTAAATCATTTTATTAATGATGAGGATGAATATCGAGAGGCAGCAGCGCTTTTTAATGCTAGTCTGGCAGAATCTCTGGATAATGAAGAACAAAAGAAGGCGTTTTCGGAAACTGTTTATAAGGTAAAGAAAAACAGCCTTGACTATTTAAGCAGAAATGTCAGGGACATTAATGAGCTGCAGAAAATCATAGAGGCGCAGGCAGCGTTAAAAACATTGCATATTTCCCTGGACTAGAGGAGACACTATTAGGCAGCGGTGGAAGGGGTGGAAGATATTATGGACAAAGATACGGATTTTGAAGGAAAATTAAAAAGGCTTCTTGCTGAGGCAAAAAAGAAAAAAAACATTTTAGAGAGCCAGGAGGTTCTGGATTTTTTCAGGGAGGATGCTCTAGACAGCGAGAAGATCAGCAGAATATATGATTTCCTGGAAAACAACGGGGTAGATATCCTGCGTCCTGATGAAGAAGACATCGATGCAGATTTATTCCTGGACGAGGAACTGGAGAGCGAGGAAGAAATCGATATGGAGCATATCGATCTTTCGGTTCCTGAAGGCGTCAGCATGGAAGACCCGGTAAGAATGTATCTGAAGGAGATAGGGAAGGTTCCGCTTCTTTCCACAGAGGAAGAGATCGAACTGGCAAAAAAGGTGGAGCTTGGAGATGAAACTGCCAAGCAGAGGCTGGCAGAAGCTAACTTGCGTTTGGTAGTAAGTATTGCCAAACGGTATGCAGGCAGAGGAATGCAGTTTCTTGACCTGATTCAGGAGGGAAATTTAGGGCTTATTAAGGCTGTGGAAAAATTTGATTATACGAAGGGCTATAAATTTAGTACCTATGCAACCTGGTGGATACGCCAGGCAATTACCCGTTCTATTGCAGACCAGGCTAGGACCATCCGGATTCCTGTTCATATGGTAGAGACGATCAACCGTTTGATCCGGGTATCCCGTCAGCTTCTTCAGGAGCTGGGAAGGGAGCCCTCTCCAGAGGAAATCGCAGAAAGGATGGATATGCCGGTAGAGCGTGTAGGAGAAATCCTTAAAATATCTCAGGAACCTGTGTCCTTGGAAACACCGATTGGAGAAGAAGAGGACAGTCATCTGGGAGATTTTATCCAAGATGACCATGTGGCAGTACCTGCGGATGCAGCAGCATTTACTCTGCTTCATGAACAGCTTATGGAGGTATTAGACACCCTTACAGAAAGGGAACAGAAGGTGCTGAAGCTGCGCTTCGGCTTAGTAGATGGACGGCCGCGGACACTGGAAGAGGTAGGGAAGGAATTTAATGTTACCCGGGAAAGGATTCGCCAGATTGAGGCAAAGGCTTTGAGAAAGCTGCGGCATCCTAGTAGAAGTAAAAAGCTTAAGGATTATTTGGATTGACAAAAATCCAAATCCCCTGTGTGAAATACGTATATTGTTGCGAACAAGGCGAGAGTTCCATGGTCGTGAGATGGCTGATAGGGGTAGAGAAAGATCATTTTACTGGCTGATGGAATGGCTGTGAGGGGTGTAAGGGATGCATTTATCAGAACGGTTAAGGATGGTGGCTTCTTTTGTACCAGAAGGGAGCAGACTTATCGATGTGGGGACAGATCATGGTTATCTGCCGATTTATCTAGCTAAACAGAGGATAATCGGAGAAGGACTTGCTGTGGATGTAAGGCCAGGGCCTTTAGAAAGAGCTGTAGAACATATCCGAGAGTATGGTCTGGAGACAAGAATCAATACTCGGCTGAGTGACGGGTTAAAAGAGATAAAGGAAGAGGATGGAGACGTAGTTGTAATGGCCGGAATGGGCGGTGGACTGGTGATCCGGATTATGGAAGAAGGGCGTCATATGTGGCCTTCTGTGAGACACTGGATCCTGTCCCCCCAGTCGGATTTACATAGGGTAAGGGGATATCTCAGGGAGCAGGGATTTGCTGTGGAACGGGAAGACATGCTTTTGGAGGATGGAAAATATTATACAGTAATGAAAGCGGGGGGATGGGGGAAAAGGCAGGGTTATATAAAAAATGGTAAAAAAGATAGAGGGAAAAGAATGCTTTATGATTATTATGGAGAAGAATTGCTCAGGAAAAAAAGCCCAGTTCTTTTCCGCTATCTGGAAAAAGAGCACAAAGAAAAGGAAGCCATATTAAAGAAGCTTCGAAAGAGCGGAGCTTCTGGGGAAAGAGCGGCTGGAAGAGTGGAAGAGCTGATAAAAGAGCTGGAGCTGATAAAGGAGGCACAGAATGAAATGCAGTGAGATAATCAGGCAGTTGGAGGAACTGGCTCCTTTGTCCTGCGCATGTGAGTGGGATAATCCGGGACTTTTGGCAGGTTATAGGGAGAAAGAGGTAAAGAGAATCCTTGTGGCAGTGGATGCAGATGATGAAACAGTGGATACTGCAGCAGGAGAAGGAGTTGATATGCTGGTTACCCATCATCCTCTGATTTTTCGTCCTTTGAAGAAAATCAATGATTCAGATTTCATTGCCAGAAGGCTTCTGAAACTGATTAGTCACAATATCTCCTATTATGCCATACATACGAATTTTGACAGCGCTCCAGGCTGCATGGCTGATCTGGCGGCAGAGCTTTTAGGGCTGGAGGAGACGGAAATACTGGAAGAGATGGGAGTGGTTAAGACAGAAAAAGGTGAGGAGCCTTTTGGGATAGGAAAAATCGGCAGGTTTTCTGAAGGCCGGACGGTAAGGGAAATGGCGGAACTGGTAAAGGAACGGTTTGGCCTGGATTTTGTTACAGTGTATGGCTTAGAGGACAGAAAAGAAAAGGCGGAACGGATTGCAGTCTGCCCAGGATCCGGAGGAAGTGTAATTGATATCAGCCTTGCCAAGGGGGCAGAGATCTTGATAACAGGAGATATCAGTCATCATGAGGGAATTGATGCAGCAGCCAGGAACATGGCAGTGATTGATGCCGGACACTATGGATTAGAGCATATTTTTATCAACTTTATGGCGGAATATATAAGGAAACATATTGGACAGAAGCAGGAGAGAGAAGCAATTGAGGTGATGGAAATGCCAATTCGTTTTCCGGAAAGACTGGTAGGCGGCGAGGGGAAGTAAATCCTTATGTTCACGCTGAATGTCTCGCTATAAAAAATATTTCATCACATCCAATATCCTTGAGCTTCGCTTTCTACTGCGTGGAAAAAGGACTTTCTTAATCAAAGGAGAAAAGACAGGAGGCATAGCAGAATATGATAACAGTGACAGTGAATGGAGAAAAAAAGACTTATGAAAATGGAACGACTCTCCTTCAGGCAGCAGGAGAATACCAGAGTATGTATAAGGAGGATATCCTGCTGGCTTCTGTAGACGGAAAGTTGAGAGAGCTTTGGAAAAAGATGAAGGACAAAACTTCCATAACTTTCCTGACAGGAATGGACAAGCCAGGAAGACAGACCTATGAAAGGACTGCAGTATTTCTTATGCTTAAGGCCTTCCATGATGTGATAGGAAGGGAAAATATCGAGAGGATTGTGATTGAATTTTCCATAGGTAACGGACTATATGGAGAGGCATCTGGAAAATTTGTCCTGGATGAGAAATTGATTGCCAAAGTAAAGGCAAGGATGGAGGAGCTGGCAGCACAAAAGATGCCCATACATAAAAAAAGCATCAATACTGACGATGCAGTAGCTCTTTTCAAAAAATATGGTATGGTAGGAAAGGAAAAGCTGTTCTCCTACCGTCGGGCATCCCGTGTTAACATATACAGTCTGGATGGTTATGAGGACTATTTTTATGGATACATGGCTCCTGATACAGGATATATCAAGAGATTTGATCTCATTCCCTGCCATAAAGGCTTTGTACTGATACTTCCATCTCGTGAAAGTTTTAGCAAAATGGAAGAATATGTGCATAAGGACAAGCTTTTTACGATTTTAAAGGAGTCGGATGAATGGGGAGAAAAGATGGGTATAGCCTGTGTAGGGCAGTTGAATGAAGAGATATCCATGGGAAGGAGCCGGGATATCATCCTTATCCAGGAGGCTCTTCAGGAAAAGAAAATTGCGGAAATTGCTGCAAGAATTGTAGCTCAGCCAGATAAAAAATTTGTCATGATTGCAGGCCCCTCTTCTTCTGGAAAAACTACATTTTCCAGAAAATTATCCATTCAGCTAAAGGCTCAAGGGCTGAGGCCCCATGCAATTTCTGTAGATGATTATTTTGTAGACAGGGAAAAGAGCCCGAAGGATGAAAACGGCAACTATAATTTTGAGGCGCTGGAGTGCATTGATTTAGAGCAGCTTAACCAGGATATGACGGATCTCCTTGCAGGAAAAACCGTGGAAATCCCCAGATTTGATTTTAAAAAGGGAAAACGGGAATACAAAGGTGATTTTCTAACAATGGGAAAGTCAGATATTCTAGTCATGGAAGGGATTCACTGCTTGAATGACAAACTGTCCTATTCCCTTCCTAAAGAAAATAAATTTAAAATCTATATCAGCGCTTTAAACCAGCTAAATATTGATGACCATAACCGGATTGCTACGACAGATGGCCGTCTTCTCCGCCGGATCGTAAGGGATGCAAGAACCAGGGGAAACAGTGCAAGAGATACCATAAAGATGTGGGGATCTGTCCGAAAGGGGGAAGAGTCCAATATTTTCCCATATCAGGAAGAAGCTGATGTGATGTTTAATTCTGCTCTTGTGTATGAGGCAGCGGTGCTGAAGATCTATGCAGAGCCTTTGCTGTTCCAGATTCCAAAGGATGCAGAGGAATATGTAGAGGCAAAGCGCCTGCTGAAATTTCTGGATTATTTCCTGGGGATGGACAGCAGCCTGGTACCTATGGATTCCCTGGTACGGGAGTTTATCGGCGGAAGCTGTTATCAGGTATGATCGGGTACATAGGGAAACGTCTGCTGACTGCGGCAGCCTCATTGGCTGCCGTAATCTTCATTTTGTTCCTGCTTATGGAGCTGCTTCCTGGTTCTCCTTTTAATGATGAGAAGTTGACAACAGAACAGATTGAGATATTAAATGCAGCATATGGATTGGATAAGCCGTTTTGGGTTCGCTTTTTTGTCTATGCAAGTCATATGGTGCGCGGAGATTTTGGCGTATCCTATTCCATCGCTAAAAATGTGCCTGTCACTCTCCTTTTATCAGAGAGGCTTCCTGTGTCCTTAAGGACAGGAGGGCTGGCTGTACTTTTTGGAGGAAGTGCAGGAATCATTCTGGGTGTGGCAGCAGAAGTGAAGAACAGCAGACGGATGGAAGCAGTGTTTACAATATTTACCATGTTGGGAGTGAGCCTGCCTTCTTATGTATTGGCACTGATTCTTTCTTATCTGTTAGGATTCCGCTTGGGATGGTTCCCCCTTCTTTACCAGCCGGAGTATTGCTGGTATTCGTCAGTGCTTCCGGCCGCTGCTCTTGGGATGTTTATGGCAGCCTCTACGGCAAAAGTGATGAAAGCGGGAATGGCGGAAGCCATGGAATCAGAATATATTATGTTTGCAGAATGTAGAGGGGTTTCAGGAAGACGGCTTTTGCTTTATGGGCTGCGGAATGCCCTTCTGCCCACAGTTTCAGCGATTACGCCTATGGCGGCAGCAGTGATGACAGGTTCTCTGGCAGTGGAGAGGATCTTTTCCATTCCAGGTGCAGGAAGCCTGATGACAGCTGCCATACAGGCAAATGATTATAATGTAGCAGCAGGGCTGTCTTTTTCCTATAGTGTGATTTATATTGCAGTTATGTTGGCTGCAGATATGCTCTATCAGCTTCTAGATCCAAGGATAAGGCTGGCATAGGAGGGACAGATGAAGGGACAGACAGAAAAAAGGGGCATAGATAGAAAAGGTAATGAGGGAACAGCAGAAAAAAGAGCTTTAGGAAAACGATTCAGGGCGGGACTGTGGATTCTGTCTGGTGTATTGCTTCTGTCTTTTGCTGGTCCTGTATGCAGTGGATATACCTTTGACAGCCAGAGAATTGAAGAACAAGGGATGGCTCCCAGGATTCCCGGAGTGGAATACCTGGGTATTTTTGATGGAAGAGAAACCATAAGGCTTCCAGGTGCGAGAGAAAAAAGAAATCGATATGAGGATTTAGGACTTTCCAATCGGTATTATTGGCTTGGCAGCGATGGACTTGGCAGGGATATTTTTACAAGAACTTGTATGGGAATCAGGATTTCCCTGGCTGTCGCCCTTCTGGCTGTAGGAGCGGATGTAATTGTAGGAATTGCCTATGGAATGATAAGCGGATATTTTGGCGGCCGGATTGATCTGTTTATGCAGAGAGTTACAGAAATTATAAATGGAATCCCAAATCTGGTAATTGCCATGGTGCTCCTTCTCCTGCTGCGTCCTGGTTTTTTAGCTGTTTCTCTGTCCATTTCCCTTACCGGATGGATTCGGGTGAGCCGCACAGCTAGGGCAATGGTCCTGGAGATAAAGGAAAAAGAATTTGTCATTGCAGCAAAGACCCAAGGGGCAGGGAGTTTCTACATCCTTCGGAGGGAGATTTTCCCTAATATGGCCGGAACAATGTTGGCAGTTTCCCTGCTTGCTGTGCCAGAGGCTGTATTTACCGAAGCATTTCTGGCTTTTATCGGCCTGGGCATCCCAGCACCCTATGCCTCTCTAGGAACTTTGATTTCTGATGGCTTTCAGGTATTTACGATCCACCCCTATATGGTAATTCCCCCTGCCATAGCGCTGCTTGCCCTTATGCTGGGATTCAACCTGACTGCAGATGGAATGAAGAATATGCAGGTTCAGAGAAGACAGGGAATAAGAGAAGAGGCTGTAAAAAGACAGGGAGAAAAAAAACAGGAAGAGAAGAAAATTGGGGAGGAAAAGCAGAAGGAAAGGAAATATGAGGAGGATACCTTTTTCCAGGTGATGGATCTGTCGGTCTGTTTTCCTTTGGAAGAAGGTATGGAAGAGACTGTAAAAGATGTGGCTTTTGCCGTAAAAAGAGGGGAAATGGTTGCTCTAATAGGAGAGTCAGGGGCTGGAAAGACCACATTGCTGCAGGCCTCTTTAGGTCTTCTGGACAAGAAGGCCCAAGTAAAAGGCCAGGTATTCATGACGTTTGATGACCTGGGGGAGAAAAGGGATATTCTTGCTATGACAAGAAAGGAGAGGCAGAAGCTGGTCTATGGAAAAAAAGCGGTTATGGCCTTTCAGGACCCTGCTGTCTGCCTGAATCCAGTCCTGACGATTGGAAAGCAGATGGAGGAAAAGACTCGCTTTCCGTTTGACAGAAAAGAACAACTTCTTTTGGAAGCAGGACTGGAGGAGCCGGAACGGATCTTAAAGTCATTTCCCCATCAGCTTTCTGGAGGCCAGAGACAAAGGGTTGCGATTCTTTTGTCTCTTCTTTCTGAGCCAGACCTTTTCATCTGCGACGAACCCTCTGCTTCCCTGGATTCTTTGACCAGGAGACAGGTATTTAAAATGATCGAAAAGGAAAGACAGAGAAGAAATATGGCAGTGCTTTATGTGACCCATGACCTGAAATTTGCTTTAGGAGAGGTAGATAGAATCCTTGTATTTCATGAAGGAGAGATGATAGAACAGGGGACGCCGGAAAAGATATTTAGGAATCCAGAGCAGGAATACACAAAAAAGCTCCTGAGAGCAGCCGGAAGGCTCCAGGAAGGGGATTTCGCCAGTCAGGAAGATCAAAAGGCAGAAAAAGTGGAGAAGCCTGTTTTGGAAGCAGAGGAGTTGAGACAGCATTTTAGGAAAACAAAGAGCAGCAGAGTAAAGGCAGTAGATGGGGTCAGCTTCCAGATCTATCCTGGAGAGATTTACGGGTTAGTGGGAAGCTCTGGAGCTGGAAAGTCTACCATAGGGCGGGCAATCATGCATGTGTATGATAGGACAGAGGGCCGGCTGATCATAGGGGGAAGGGATTATTCCGGCCAGCTTAACAGGAAAAAGAGGCAGGAGCTGTATCAACAAGTGCAGATGATTTTCCAGGATGCGGCAGCCTGCCTGAATCCATCAAGGAGGGTTATTGATATTGTTGCCCAAGCTTTGGATATCCGCCAAGAAAGGTTGGGAAGGGAAGAAAAGAGTCAAAAGGTTTTAAAAGGTCTGGAGGCAGTGGGGCTTTCTAAAGAAATTCTGTATCGTTTCCCCAGTCAGCTTTCCGGAGGCCAGAGACAGAGGGTAGGAATTGCTAGAGCTATTATTGGAGAACCAAAGATATTGATTGTAGATGAGGCTGTGAGTGCTCTGGATCCGGTTATGCAGATCCAGGTGGGAGACCTTTTGAAAGAGATACAAGAAAAAACAGGGATGGCTATACTGTTTATTTCCCATGACCTTCCAGTGGTCCGCAGCATATGCACCCGTGTAGGAGTGCTGCAGAATGGAAAACTTTTGGAGGAGGGGACAACGGAAGAAGTGTTTCTCCATCCCATCCATGAATATACAAAAAGGCTGTTGGAAAAAGAAGCGGATGAACATAGCATATAAACTTTAGATGCTTTAAGGACAGTGTCAGTTCAAAGCCGGAAAAGGAAACTGAAAGATCAAGACTATGCAGACTAAGGATTGGAAGCAGAACAAACTGGCATAAGAAAAAGGATTGGCAATAGAATGGACTGACATAGGAAAAGAATAGGAAAGGCTGAGAGGGAAAACAACAGCAATGAAGACAGAGGAGAAAAGACAACAGCAGAAAAAGAGTAGTGGGAAAGAGGACAAGGAACAGGACCATGGCAGAAAGGGCAGGGATGAAAAAAATAGCAATAGGAAAGGGGATAGCAGCTTTTATGTGCCTATTGTGTCTGCTTTCCTGTGGAAAACAGGAAAGACAGGATAATGGCCAAAGCAGAATTTTGAACTTGTCATTGGATACAGAAGTTTCCACGCTCGATGCCCAGGCAGCAGTGGACAGCGCTTCCCTTGAGGTGATTGGGAGTATGATGGAAGGACTGTATTTCATGGATCAAGATGACAGACCTGTGCCGGCCATAGCAGAGCGGGAAGAGGTGTCAGAGGACGGCTTGGTGTATCGGTTTTACCTTAGAGATAGCTTTTGGTCAGATGGAAGTCCAGTGACAGCAGAGGATTTTGTATATGGATTCCAGCGGGCTGCAGATCCGTCTCTTGCCAATGAAAACGCATTTCTTCTGGAAACAGCAGGCATTCTTAATGGAAAGAAAGCCGCAGAGGGACAAGTTCCTTTAAGCAGCCTTGGAATCCGGGCAGTGGATGAAAAGGTGCTGGAAATCATCCTAGAGCGCCCTGTTCCATATTTTTGTTCTATGCTTGCATTCCCCTTGTTTTTTCCTGCGAAAAAGGAATTTGTAGAGCAATGGGATAGTGGATATGCCAGGACAGGGGATGCCATTCTATGTAATGGCCCTTATATGATGGATAGCTACAGCCCTTCTGGTTTATCATTTACTTTAAAAAGAAATCCCTTTTATAGAGGAAAAACTGGAAAAATAGATGAAATCCATTATCAAGTTATCAGAGATTCCCAGCAGGCTTTGCTGGCATACCAGAAGGGCGAATTGGATGTAGCCCCTTTAAGCGGAGGACAGGCAGAGCTTTTAAAGGAACAGGAAGAATTTCATTCCTTTTTGCTAGGTTCCCTATGGTATATTTCACCGAATCAGAGAGTGAGAGGGCTGGAAAATAAGAATCTGAGGAAAGCTTTAGCAATTAGCTTTAACAGAGAGGCAGCAGCAGAATACATTATGAAGGATGGTTCCTTTCCAGCAGGCTTTGCAGTGCCCTGGGGTATGGGAAGAGGACCAGACGGCCGAGACTTCAGGGAGGATGGAAGAACTTATCTGGCTTATGACAGAGAACAGGCAGCAGAATATTGGGAACAGGCAAAGATGGAAATGGGAATAGGAGAGGGAGAGATTCTTTCCTATACATTGCTGGTGGAGGATACACAGGCAGCCTTTTTGCTCGCCCAATATTTTCAGAATCAAATTCAGGAAAGCCTTCCAGGAATTCAAATCCAAGTGGAACAGGTCCCGAAAAAAGTAAGGCTTGCCAGAATGAGGGAGGGCGATTATGAATTGGGCCTTGTCCGATGGGGAGGAGATTATGGGGATCCCACAGCCTTTCTCCAGATGTGGACGACAGATTCTCCCTATAATTATGGTTCCTGGTCTGAGGAAACCTATGATGCTATGCTTTCTTATGGAATAAAAGGGTTCCAGAAGGGAGAAGAAGAGGAAAGATGGGAGGTGCTAAAGCAGGCAGAGGCTATGGTGATGGAGGAAGCGGTTATTTTTCCGATCTGTCAGAAGGCAAATGCTTTTATGGTAAGAAAGGGGCTGTCAGGTATGGAATTTCATCCAGTTGGAATTAACCGGGTTTTTTGGATGGTAGAAAAAGAAGAGGAAAAAGGATGATGCCCCTTTTGTCAACCGCATCAATATGGAGAAGAAAGATGACTCTTTACAGACAGGGAATTTTATGATAAGGTAAAGAAAATCTATCATCTCTTATCCGCTTAATGGCTGACAGCATGATAAGATATTGCTTTCAGGTAAGACAGATGGTCGCTGCCACAGGGCCGAAAGGCCGTGGGAGAGGAAAGTCCGGGCTTCACAGGGCAGGATGCCAGATAACGTCTGGCGGAGGCGACTCTAGGGACAGTGCAACAGAAATAAACCGCATGCATGGCATGTAAGGGTGGAAAGGCAGTGTAAGAGACTACCGCCCGTCTGGTAACAGGCGGGGCACATGTAAACCCCATTCGAAGCAAGGCCGAACAGGGAGCATAAGGCGGCCCGTCTGCTCCGGGTAGGCTGCTTGAGACCGGCGGCGACGCCGGCCCCAGATAGATGACCATCCAATGACATAACCCGGCTTATCGTTTTGCCTGGAAATTGCAAAAAGCGTCAGAATATTTTTGCATCTTCAGAGGTTCTGGAGATACAAAAATATTCTGGCGCCTATTTCTTTTATAGATATAAAAATATTCTGAACTTCCTAAATTATAGAAATAAGATTCAGGAGTGAAAACGTTTATCAGATGAATATTATAAAATGTCTGTGAATAATATGGGAAAGAACATGGATTCGTGATAGGCACATGCTTTTTAAATGACATTTTCCGACAAGGTTTCTGGATATTGTTTACTTTGTTGTCGAAATATGATAAAATTATCAGTAAAATGAAAAAACTATGGGAGGAAATAGAGTATGAAATGTAGGCAGTGCGGTACAGAGATGGAAGATGACAGCGTGTTTTGCCCGAACTGCGGTGCAAAGAGTCAGCAGGATTCTCAAGACCAGAGCACAAGTGGGAGTCAGGATATGATATTCTGTCCTAACTGCGGTCAGCAGATGACAGCAGATTCCGCATTTTGCCCTAACTGCGGTCAGACAGTGGAAGGCAGCGGTAGGGCAGGGAAAAAGGATTTGAAAAAAATACTGGTTCCCGTAGGCGCGGCAGCGGCGGCAATTATCGTGATCGCAGCGGCGGTAGGAATCGGAGGAAAGCTGTTTGGTTCCTCAGGGGGATCTGGAAAAGATAAGATTTATAATAAGGATAAGCTGATATATGCCAAGGATGACAGCTTATATTTCGCTAATTTGAATAAATTGAAGAAAGAACCAGTGGAATATACAGATGATATCAGAGACAGTGATATGACCTATGGTTTTTCTGGAGTTCTTAGTGGAAGCTATAGAGGGGCTTCCTTTACTAGAGACGGAAAATACTGCTATTATCCGGAGCGGATGGATGAAGATGGCCGTTTTCGCTTGATGTGTAAAAAAGTGGGGAGCAAGGATGAGGGAGAAAAAATAGATAGTGATGTTATTGCATATAATATTGCAGCTTCTGGCGATGTCATTTATCAAAAGGACAACTACTCCTTGTATCTGTGGGATGGTAAGGAAAAAAATAAGGTGGATTCTGATGTAGCCCGTACCTCTTTTAATGTATCTGAGGATGGCAGCGCTGTGATTTGGACTAAGGATGAGGGGGATTTTTTTGACCTTTACTATCAGAAGTTTGGCAAAAAGAGCGAAAAGATCAAGCTGGAAAGCGATGTGGAAGACCTCCTGGGCTTTAATGAAGATTACAGTAAAATTTATATTATGAAAAATGATACAGTATATCAGATCGTAAAACAGGGAAAGAAGGAAAAAGTCGTAGGCGATGCCTACAGTGTAAGAGGCCTGGATCCAGATAAGGGTACTTTTTTCTATCTCGTGGAGTCAGAGGCTGTTATGGTAGCAGAAGATTTTGTTACGGATGATATCGGACAGGATGAGAATAACAGCCGTTGGGACGGACTGAGAGAAGATTTAAAAGAGAGGGAAATCCATCTGAATTTAAAAGATCTTTATTATTTTGATGGAAAGGAAAAACAGCTTGTCAGCGATTCTGCTGCAGGGGTAGAGACTTCCCGAAAGGGAGTGGCAATCTTTAAGGAAGCTGGCAGTGAGGATATTCCTAGGATTAATCTGTCTGAAATCAACTATGCTGGAGACGTGGAGGATCATGTCAGGGAATATCAGTCCAGTGTTTACTGCCTGGCAGTAGGCCCTGAGGTAACAGAACTGGATGAGGAACCCTTCCGGAATTATAAATGGGATGAGGATAAAGGTTTTATCTATGCTTTGAAGGGAGAAGATGAAGACGGTAATGACCTGCTTTCCATTAATATAGGAAAGGGAAATCAGGGAGAGATTACGACAGTTGATGAGGATGTGGAATACCTGGAAGGTGTGTATAATGGCTCCCTATATTACTTTAAGGATTTAGACCGTTACGGCTATGCAGGGGATTTATATAGGGATGGCGAGATGGTTGTTTCGGATGCAGCAATTAACTCTGTGGTAGAGATTCCGGAGAGCAGCGGCGTTTTATGCATTACTGATGGAAACTCAGATAAGAACAGAGGTACTCTGACTTTGGTAAAGGGCAAAAAAACGAACAATATTGCTGATGATGTATCCTATTTTGATGCAGTGGGAGAGAAAGCAGTCATCATGCTGACAGATTATAATAGTTCCAGGCGTAGAGGCGATTTGAAATATTTCCAGGGTAAGGAAGTCAAGACAATTGATACAGATGTCTCCGGCTTTTACAGCATTGGTAACAGTGGAGGCTGTCCGTAAAAGGAATCAGGAGGTAAGAGGCTATGAAGTGTGGAAAATGCGGCTTCCAGGCGCCAGAAAATACAAAGTTCTGTCCAAAGTGCGGGAACCCTTTAAAGACCACATGTCCTAGATGTGGCAAGGAGATTCCTTCTGGAACAAAGTTTTGCAGCGGCTGCGGTATGACGATCCAGTCTGCTGGCACTGTTCCAAACCAGAGAGGACAAGGGATGGGAAATGTCCATTTTCAGGGTGGTACGTCAGGTCCAGGTAGAAAAGGGCCGCAGTCTCACAAAAGTCCGGTGCTCCTTATCCTGATGATTCTTCTTGTACTTCTTATCTTGGGAGCTGCTGGGGGAGGTATCTATTATTTCCTCCAGGATTCAGGAACAACAGCAGAGGAACATGATAGATCCAGAGATGACTGGGATGACGAGGAAGATGAGGACGATCTTTCTGATGAGGATGATGATCCTGCTGGCGATGAGGGCGAGACTAGGGCTGATGATGGAAACGTTGGCGATGGCAGAGAGGATAATGATTCAGAAGAGACTTTTAGAGAAGGCCAGGAAAGCAGCCCGACAGGAAGAGAAACCACATCTGACAGCGGAGCTTCCTATGAAACTCCAGGCTATGAGATGCCTACGGCAGCCCAGACGCAGCCAGGCAGCAGCTATAACCTGCCGACTCAGCCTTCTTATAGAAGTGAAACCATGCCTCAAAATTCCTATGGGTCTTCTGGTGATTATATTCTGCCAGATAGTGCAGTAAGATATCTCTCGTCAGTAGAGCTGGCAGGCTTGAGTAAGGATCAGCTTCGCCTGGCAAGAAATGAAATCTATGCTCGCCATGGAAGAACTTTTTCCAGTGAAGATCTGCAAAACTACTTTAACAGCAAATCATGGTATCATGGAACGGTTTCCCCTAGCAATTTTAACGGAAATATTCTGAACGATTATGAGAAGAAAAACTTGACTTTAATTCAAGAGGAAGAAAAGAAGCTTCAGTAAGGGAAAAATCCCTGCCTGGCACCTATAAAAATATAGAGCCAAGGCAGGGATTTTCATTTTTCTATAGAGTTTAAACATGAAAATTGCTTCAAACAGAAAAGTGCCAGAATATTTTTGTGGAGTAAAATTAAGTCGCTCCTTTCCGAATGTACATTTTATCGTACTGCGGCGGAAAGGAATAATATTACTTGTATGGATCACCACAGATGGAGAATCCTGCGAAAGCAGGATTCCTTCTTGTATTATATCTCATACCCTAAAATCCATATGGAAATTGTCTTAGAGTGAACGGAACTAAAAGTCTATCATCCCTTTCCATGTTTCTCATCGCAGTATATGCAGCGGTACAGCTCTTTTTCTGCATCTGCCAGATAAAAAACATGGGGCAGTTCCTGCTCAATGGAGGTGATGCATCTTGGATTTTTGCAGTGGATGACATTAGTGATCTTTTCTGGAAGGGTCAATTTGCGTTTTTCTGCAATTTCGTTGTTCCGAATAATATTCACCGTAATATTATGGTCAATATAGCCAAGGGCATCCAGATTCAGATTGTCCAGACTTCCCTCAATTTTAATGATATCCTTACGGCCCATTTTGCTGCTTTTGGCATTCTTAATAATTGCTACCTGGCATTCTAAGCGATCTAGATTCAGATAACGGTAAATATCCATACTTTTTCCTGCCTGGATATGGTCCAGGACAACACCTTCATTCAGTCCGCTGATATTTAACATGGTTTTTCCACCTCCAGTAAAGTCATGATGAGAGCCATTCTTACATATACACCATACTGCGCCTGTTTAAAATAAGCAGCCCGTGGATCTGAATCCACTTCTACAGAAATCTCATTGACCCTGGGAAGAGGATGAAGGATGAACATGTCATCTCGGGCAAGCTTCATTTTGTCTTTAGTCAAAATATAAGAATCCTTCAGACGTATGTAGTCCTCTTCATTGAAGAAACGTTCCTTCTGAACACGGGTCATATAAAGAATATCCAATTCAGGCAAGGCAGTTTCCAGATTGTCCACTTCCATGAAATTCACATGCTTGGCAAGGAGGGTATCTTCTCTTACATAGCTGGGAATCCGCAGCTCAGGAGGGGAGATCAATATAAAGCGGATTCCAGAATAGCGGACCAAGGCATTAATCAGAGAGTGGACGGTACGGCCGAATTTTAAATCTCCACATAGGCCAATCGTTAGATTATCCAGACGCCCGCGCAGGGAGCGGATTGTCAGAAGGTCTGTAAGAGTCTGGGTGGGATGCTGATGGCCTCCATCTCCTGCATTAATGACAGGAATCTGAGAAAACTGGGCAGCGACTCTAGGAGCTCCTTCCTTAGGGTGGCGCATGGCACAGATATCTGCATAACTGGACACGACACGAATGGTATCAGCCACGCTTTCGCCTTTGGCAGCAGAGCTGGCATCAGCCGAAGCAAAGCCCAGGACATTTCCGCCCAACTTCAGCATAGCAGCTTCAAAGCTTAAGCGGGTTCTGGTGCTGGGTTCATAGAAAAGAGTGGCCAGTGTTTTTCCGTCACAGACATGTGCATAAGCCTGGAGATGTGTTTCGATGTCATTGGCTAAATCAAGCAGGCTGCTGATTTCTTCCACAGTCAAGTCCAGTGGGTTCAGTAAATGTCTCATAAATGTCCTCCTTGTATGTGTCTTATGGAACAATGTTCCTGTATGGGGGAGAGTTGCCGATGAGGCATAAAACAATCCCTGTACGCCTGGCGTGCAAAGAGTTGTATTCAAGAAAAAGCCATCCCCTTCACAGCAGAAAATCTATAGCTGTGAAAAGAGATGGCAGATATTCAGATATTACCAGATTACATCGGAACATGAAGCATCCTCCCTGACATTTTTTCTATTATAGTCTATATAAGGGAAAATGTCTATAGGTTTTTTGTATCAAAAAAGCGTTGAAAACCTTATACTAGATCTCCTGGGCATGAACTGGGTGCCAAACGTGCTGGGACTATTTGCTGCCCTTCCACAGAAGCTGCCACGCATAGATGACAACAGGAATAACAATGGTACAGAAAAGGGAGGCCATAAGAAGGCCAGAGGTATGGGAACTTCCCCAAAAAGCCAGGACTAGAGTGCTTAGATAAAGAAGTGCAATCAACACTACACCGATCAGAGCGAGGATTTGTTTTACACTCATAATATCATCTTCATCCTTTCATGATTATCATGGTAGATTATACTATACTTTTTAGAAAGTGTATAGTAAAATAAACAAAAAACAAGCCTGCAGGAGGGAAAAGTTTTAATGAGAGGGAAAAGAAGATGGCTTGCATGGTTTTTAATACTTTTTTTAATCATATATCCAGTCCAGGAGCTTAGAGCGGAGGAGGATAAGGAAAATGATTCCCTCTATGGATGGTACACAGATGAGAGGACAGGAAAGAAGTATTTTTATGATAGGAACGGAGAGCTTCATTATGGATGGCTCCGGTACCAGGGCTCCTGGTATTATTTTACGCCTTTGGGGAATATGGTGGAATCTGGTTATAGAAGCATAGATAATAAAAACTATTTTTTTTATAACTCTGGACGGCTGGCAACAGGGACTTATCTAGGACTTCATTATATCAATGAAAATGGACTTAGAGAGGAAGAACATGATATCCGGCTGGTAGGCAGGGGAGAAGTAACTATGTATGACAAGGATATGATATCAGATGCCTTGTATTATGTGCCTTCTAAATGGGTGCTTAGATTTGTAAAAGACGGGTGGCAGATCATGTTTTATACAAAAAAGGCGTATATGGAAGCGCCAGACACAGATTTAGGTGTATATTACATGAATTATAAATTAGATACTGCTTATAAAAAGTTGAAATTTACAGATCCAGATGACATAGTAAGAGGATTTGGAGAATACATCGGCTATGCATTAGGGCTGTATCAGGAAGGGAATGTCCAAATGGAAGCCATGTGGAGGGATGAGATTGCAATCGCAGAGCTTGCAGAACTGCCAGATTACTATGTAGACGATCCAGGATTTTACTTTGGGATTCTCTGTAAGCTTTTTTGGGATCCAGAGACAGCAGCCGACTTAGAAGCAGCTGCCCCGGACACCTATGCTATTTTAAAGGAACTGATTCAGTAGCAGTCTGGGATTTAAATGCCATAACGATCTGCATAGGAAAAGCTTTGGAATTATTGCTCCATTAAACAGATATACCTGCTGGTACAGACATTCCAATAAATGAAAGGGGAAGACTTTGGGGCTGCTGCAGAAGAAATTTCTCATGGCATAGTGTGGAAAGATTGGGATTTCCACAGCAATGTTATTGGGCAAGTTTCTCCCATTTTTCATACAGCTCTTCCAGCTTGGAGGAAAGAGCTTGCTTTTCCTGGTTTAAGTCAGCCAGGCGCAGGTGATCGGTATAGACCTCTTCCAGAACAAGAAGGCTGTCGATTTCCTTATCCCGTTCTTCCAAGGCTGAAATTGCTTCTTCTGTCTTTTTCAGATCGTTCTGGCGCTTCCTTAAACGAGCCTGCTCTTCTTTTTGGGCTTTCCAGTCAAGCTTGATGTCAGAGTCTGTGGTTTTTAAGTTTTCCTCTCTTATGGGAGAGAGATGGACCTGCTCCATCACTTCCTTCTTTTCCAGATAATAATCATAATTCCCAATATAATTAATCAGAGTCTGGCCGGTCAGATCTAGAATGCGGCTGGCTGTCCGGTTGATAAAATATCGGTCATGGGATACATACAGTACTGTACCAGTATAGTGGAGAAGTGCATCTTCCAATATTTCCTTTGAGGTAATATCTAGATGATTGGTAGGCTCATCGAGAATCAAAAAATTGGCCTCTGACAGCATAAGCTTGGCAAGAGAAACTCGTCCCCGCTCCCCTCCGCTTAGATCTTCAATCCGCTTGAAGACATCATCTCCGGTAAAGAGAAAGGAGGCCAATACATTACGTACCTGAGTGTTATCCATATTTGGATATGTATCCTGCAGCTCGTCAAAAAGGGTCTTTTCTGAATGGAGAACCTGCTGCTCCTGGTCGTAGTATCCAATATGGACATGAGAGCCAAGGGTAATTTCTCCGGCATCAGCCTCTATCAGTTGATTAATAATTTTTAAAATAGTAGTCTTTCCAGTACCATTATTGCCGATAATGGCAACTCTCTCCCCGCGTTTAATATCCATATCTACGTGGGAAAACAAAACGTGGGAGCCAAAAGCCTTACTTAAATTTCTTATGGTCAGAACGTCATTGCCGCTGACAATCTCCGGCTCCAGTCTTATGGTCATCTCATCGTTTATTTCTGCAGGCTTTTCCAAAAGCTCTATCTTATCCAGAAGCTTTTCCCGACTTTCAGCCCGTTTAATGGATTTTTCCCGGTTAAAGGATTTCAGTTTGGCAATTACTTCCTGCTGATGGCGGATTTCCTGCTGCTGGTTCATCCAGGCCTTGATCTGTGCTTCCCGGATCATGGAACGTTTCTGGCGGTAAGCGTCATAATTGCCAGAAAAGACAAAGGAATGGCCATTGTCCAACTCTACAATCTTTTCTACAATTTGGTTGAGAAAATAACGGTCGTGGGCAACGATGATGACTGCCCCTGGATAATTGAGCAGATAAGTTTCCAGCCAGGCGATAGATTCCATATCCAGATGATTCGTAGGCTCATCCAACATGATAATATCCGGTCTGGTAAGGAGGAGCCGCCCTAAGGAGACTCTGGTTTTCTGTCCCCCAGATAGTGCGGAAACCGGCTTAGTAAATTCCTCTTCCGTAAAGCCAAGTCCCTTCAAGACGCCAATGACTTCACTTTTCCATGCATAGCCATTCTCCAACTCAAATTGATGGTTCAGACGGCTGTAAAGGGAGAGAAGCTCCTCCAGCTGCTGTCCCTGGGCATACTTCATTTCCTCTTCAAGAGAACGGATCCGCGATTCCATCTCAATCACCGGCCGTTTTACCTCTCTCATCTCTTCAAAAATAGAACGGGAGCTGATAAAATCCTGATGCTGTGCTAGGTACCCAATGGTTTTATTTTTGGCCAGCACTACCTCCCCTTCATCTGCAGAAAGCTCTCCTGCAATGATTTTTAAAAGGGTGGATTTGCCTGCCCCATTGATGCCGACAATGGCGGCCTTTTCATTGTTTTCTATATGGAATGAAACTTTCGAAAGCACTTGGCTGCTGCCGAAAGCCTTACTGATATTGCTGCATGATAAAATCATGAAGAACCCCTCCTGGTTTACAGTATACGGTAATAAGTTAATCTGATTTAGTATAATATAGGTTCTGCTTTTTTTCAAGAGCTAGTATGCAGGGAAAGAAAACGAAATGTTTGACATTTATTTGACATATAGGTATAATATTATTTATTACTATTTTTCAGTAGGGAGGCAGTTATGGTGATGGAGAGAGAGATATCCAAGGCAGTGATTTCAAGGCTTCCGAGATATTATCGGTATCTGGGGGAGCTTTTGGAAAACGGTGTAGAGAGAATTTCTTCCAATGAGCTGAGCATAAAGATGAAAGTAACCGCATCCCAGATACGTCAGGATTTAAACAATTTCGGTGGTTTTGGCCAGCAGGGATATGGATACAATGTAAAATATCTCTATACAGAAATCGGGAAAATCCTTGGAATAGACAGACAGCATAATTTAATTATCATCGGGGCGGGAAATCTGGGACAAGCAATTGCCAATTATGCGAATTTCGAAAAGAGAGGATTTGTAATTAAAGGGATGTTTGATATCAATCCCCGATTGATCGGGCTTGTGGTACGGGGGATTGAAATCCGAGGAGTAGAGGATCTGGAACAGTTTATTGTGGATAATGATGTACAGATGGCAGCCCTTACGATTCCTAAGACGAAAGCCCCAGAGATTGCAGACAGGCTGGTGAAAGCGGGTATTAAGGCAATCTGGAATTTTGCCCATGTGGACTTGGTTGTTCCTGATGATGTAGTGGTAGAAAATGTACATCTTTCTGAAAGTCTGATGAGGCTTTCCTACCGTATATGCAGCCTTCAGGACCAGAAGAAAAAAGAGGATAAAAAGAAAGCATGATAATGGGCATTGGAACGGATATGGTGGAAATCAGCAGGATCCGGAAAGCATGCGAAAAGGAAAGCTTCCGGGTACGTGTTTACACAGGAGAGGAACGCCGGCAGGCTGGGGATAATTATTCCCGGCTGGCCGGCAGTTTTGCTGTCAAAGAAGCAGTCGCTAAGGTATTTGGAACTGGCTTTCGAACCTTTCTGCCTCTTGATATCGAGGTGCTCAGGGATGATCTAGGAAAGCCTTATGTCGTCCTTTATGGAGGAGCCAGAAAGCTTTTTGATACAATGAAGATGACAAAGATCCATGTATCTATCACCAATACCAGTGAATATGCATTGGCATTTGCTGTGGGAGAGGCAGAGGAATCCCCTTCTCACAGCAAACCTTCATGCTCCTAAGCAGCGTATCATCAGGAATGAAAAATCCAGCCCATTTGGCATCCCTGAATTCAGTTTTCTGCTGCGCAGAAAAGGGTGCTTTCACAGTAACGAAGCCCTAAAATCAATGGAATGAGAGAAAAAGGAGAGGGAGTCAATGAAATATCTGGTAAGCGGCAGTGAAATGAAAGAAATTGACAGATACACAATAGAAGAAATTGGGATTCCATCCCTGGTACTTATGGAAAGAGCTGCTATGAAGGTGGCTGAGGAAGCAGAGCAGCTGGCTTCTGCTTCTGATGAAATACTTGTAGTGTGCGGCACAGGAAATAATGGAGCAGACGGGATAGCGGCTGCCAGGATGCTCTGGGAAAAGGGATTCCATGTCTCTGTGCTGTCAGTCGGCCATAAAGAAAACCAAACAAGGGAAAGGAAACTTCAGCTTGAAATCGCAGAAAGGCTGGGGGTACCGGTTTGGGAATATGGTGAGGTGTTTCCAAAAACATGTGATATCCTCATCGATGCCCTGTTTGGTGTAGGTCTTACAAGACCGATAGAAGGGCTGTATAAGGATATGATTGAACTTCTGTCTGCCATCAGGCCGAAAAAGACAATTGCAGTTGATATTCCCTCTGGAATCCACGCTGGAACAGGCGCAGTCATGGGTTGTGCATTTTGCGCAGATGTGACAGTGACTTTTGGATATGAAAAACTGGGAACAGCCCTTTATCCAGGAAGGGAATATAGTGGAATTGTCAAGATAGTGGATATCGGCTTTCCAAAGAAAAGCAGAGAGGCTGTGGCCGAGAAGCTGTTTCCTGGACAGATAGTATTTGCCTTGGAACGGGAGGATTTAAGAAAAATTCCCAGGCGGCCATCCTATTCTAATAAGGGGACATTTGGGAAGGTGTTGATCATAGCTGGAGCCAGAAACATGGCCGGAGCTGCTTATCTGTCAGCTCTGGGAGCTTACAGAACAGGAGCTGGACTTGTTAAGGTCATGACAGTGGAAGAAAATCGTCTGATTATTCAGGAAAAGCTTCCAGAAGCAGTTGTAATAACATATAACCCAGATCAGATTCTGGGGGATATCCAGGAGAGGAACCATTTTTCCCTAAAGCTTGAGCTGCTTTGCAGAGAGATGGATGCAGTTGTCCTAGGACCAGGTATGGGCCAGGAGCCCTATGTGCGGGAATTGGTAAAAAGCGTTATGTGTTTGGTGTGTTCTCCTGTCATATTGGATGCAGATGGTCTGAATACGATTGCTGCTAATCCGGAGCTGACCGGCTATTATACGGAAAATATAATCATTACGCCTCATCTAGGGGAGATGGCTCGTCTTACAGGAAAGAGTATAAAGGAGATTCAGGAAGATCTCATAGGGACAGCAGAGGATTATGCAAAAAAATATGGCCTTACCTGTGTGCTAAAGGATGCAGTAACCATTACAGCAGACCGGGAAGGACAGATAGCTGTGAATCAAACCGGCTGCAGCGCTATGGCCAAAGGGGGGTCAGGAGATGTGCTGACTGGAATGATTGCCGCATTGATTGCCCAGGGCATGGAAGAGGGGGAAGCAGCTCGTATGGGTGTCTTTTTCCATGGACTTTGTGGGGAATATGCAGCATTTTGCAAAGGGAGTCGCGGGGTTTTGGCCCATGAGATAGCGGATGCAGCAGGGATGGTGTTGGAGTCTGCCTCTTAATACAGTTCGGTAGTGCACTGCTTTTGAGCATAAAGGTTTAGTATATATGATTCACATGCCAAAAGGGCTGCGAACGGAAAGGCATCAGGAGTTTTGACACTGTAATCCACATATTTTAGAAATCCGTTTTGCGACACTTCCTTTTTTGCGGGAGTCAGAAGGGAGAGAGAATATGGAGATAGTAAAGGAGCTTGAAAATAGGATAAAGGCTTATGACAGAGGCTGGGCCTTAATTGATCTGGACAATGCAATGGATAATATGAAGGCCATGGCAGATAATCTGGCAGATGGAGCTGGGATGATAGGAACCGTAAAGGCAGATGGATATGGGCATGGCGCAGTGGAAATTGCCAGAGCAATTGACCCCTTTGTAAAAGGATTTGCTGTAGCATCTGTGGATGAGGCGCTTATTTTAAGGCGCCATGGGATTGATAAATCCATTCTTGTATTAGGAATGACAGGGGAAGAACGGTTTGAGGAGGCTATTAGACAGGACATACGGCTAACTCTTTTTCAGTATGAGAAGGGGGAAAGACTATCGAAAAAAGCCCTTTCTATGGGAAAAAAAGGAAAAATCCATTTGGCTGTGGATACAGGAATGAGCCGTATTGGAATGATGACAGGAGAAGAGGATCTGGAAGAAGCAGTGAAACTAAGCCGCCTTCCAGGGCTTGATCTGGAAGGAATATTTACCCATTTTGCAAGAGCAGATGAAAGGGATAAGGCCTTTATGAACCAGCAGTTTCAACAGTTTATATCCTTCATTAGACGGTTGGAATCCAGAGGGGTGGAGATTCCCATCCACCATTGCTCTAATAGTGCAGGAATTATAGATACGAGGGAAGTAAATATGGACCTAGTACGGGCAGGAATTTCGATTTATGGACTTTATCCTTCCAATGAGGTATCAAAGGATAGAATCAGGCTCAAGCCAGTTCTCAGCTGGAAAAGCTTTGTCAGCTATGTAAAAAACCTACCTGCGGGAATGCCTGTGAGCTATGGAGGAACTTATGTGACTAATAAGGAAACAAGAGTTGCTACAGTGCCCATAGGATATGGAGACGGCTATCCTAGACGGTTATCAGGAAAAGGCAGAGTTTTGATCCATGGACAGACAGCTCCTATATTAGGCCGTATCTGCATGGACCAGTTTATGATAGATGTAAGCAATATTGACGATGTAAGGGAGGGAGACGAGGTTACACTGATTGGAAGAAGCAAAGATGAGGAGATTACTGTAGAGGAGCTGGCAGAAGTAAGTGGAGGTTTTCATTATGAAATCCTATGCGGCATTGGAAAACGCGTTCCCAGGGTCTATATCCGGGATGGAAAAGCTGTGGCTGTGAAAGACTATTTTTCAGAGTAATGTTCACAATAAACCTTCATGGGCATAATCAGCGTACCACTATGAATAAAAGCGTCCAGCGTATTTGGCATACTTGAACTCAGTTTGCTGCTATGCAAAAAAGGTACTTTCACAGGCCCCCATATCTGCCCTACAGGTCCTCTCATGAATGAAAGGGAGTTTCCTGTGAGTCTGCGGCTGCTGCATACAGAATAGCAAAAGCACCATTCTGGTGCTGGACGGACGGCACAGCGAGTGTGCAATCCTATTGTAAGGATTTAAGACTTTTACAGTAAACCACTTGGAAAAACACAAGAGCGTCAGCGCTGCCATATGATAGAACAGAGAGTATGATGACAGAGCAGTTCGAAGGACTTCTGTATATTAAGCTTTAAAGGTCGTCAGAATATGGCAGAAGCAGTCGGATTTTTTCTGAATAGCCGGCTTTTTATAAGGCAATACTAATGGCAGGAATTCGATTGACGGAGTGTGAAACAGTGATAATCAGACGCGGAGATATTTATTATGCAGATTTAAGACCTGTAGTAGGTTCAGAGCAAGGCGGAGTCCGCCCTGTGCTTATTATACAAAATGATGTAGGAAATAAACACAGCCCTACAGTTATCTGTGCAGCAATTACATCCAGAATGAATAAGGCAAAGCTTCCAACCCATGTGGAGCTGGATACAAAACGGTGTGCCATGGTAAAGGACTCTGTAATCCTTTTAGAACAGCTGCGCACGATTGACAAACAGAGGCTCAGGGAAAAAATATGCCATATTGATGAAGAACTGCAAAGCAAGGTAGATCTCGCCCTGAAAATTAGCCTTGACCTGGCTACATAATTCCTAAGGGCAGAGAAAAGACTTCCATACCGCTTTCGGGAACTTTGGAAGAGCTGCCCTTTTATCACAGAAGGGATCTGCCTGATAAGGAGGATAAGGGATGAAAATTAAGATACTGCATCTGATTGAAGGTGCAAAACAAGCGGAAGGCCTGACTGTAATTATTGATGTATTCCGAGCTTTTTCTCTAGAATGCTATCTCTATGCCCAAGGAGCAGAAGAGATTGTGCCAGTGGGAAATATTGAAAGGGCCTATGAATATAAAAGAGAAGATGAAACATGCATCCTTGCGGGAGAACGGCATGGCAAGAAATGTGAGGGATTTGATTTTGGCAATTCTCCTTCTGCATTCCGCGGAATCCGCCTGGATGGGAGAAAGGTGATACATACTACAAGCGCTGGAACCCAGGGAGTTGCCAATGCGAAAAGGGCAGATGAAATTATAACGGGAAGCCTTGTAAATGCCAAGGCTGTAGCTGAATATATCAGAAGAAAAAATCCAGATGTGGTTTCTCTGGTATGTATGGGAATGGAGGGTACACGCCTGGCAGAAGAGGATGAGCTGTGTGCCCAGTACATAAAAAGTATTTTAGAGGATCAGGAGCTAGAGGATATTCAGGCCAGGGCGGAAGCTTTGAAGGATGGAGGAGGAAAACATTTCTTTCAGCCAGACAACCAGGAGATATACCCGGAAGAGGACTTCTGGATGTGTATACAATGTAATCGTTTTCCATTTGTTATCAGGATTTTCCAATCCGAAGGAGCAATGGCATCTGAAAAGCTTTCCATTGAAGGGCTTTAAAAGAGTCTGGAAAACATTGACGAAAAAAGAAGAATCTGCTATATTTTTTAATAGCTGGCAAATGTACTTGTGTGCGCAGGCGGACAGGCTGTCTGAAAAAGAGGGAGTATAGAAATGGCATCTTTTGGAAGGCTGGCTAAAAGGAGCAGAAACGTATTATGGATGGTGATTATTCGGAGATAAAGCTATTAGTTTTTCTCCTGCTTATTTTTTTGGAAGTGTGTTTTTATGGGTTTGCCGCTGCCTTGGAGCATGTGAACACCTCAGAACTGGAGGAAGAGCTGGAAGCGGGCAATAAAAAGGCGGCAGTCTTTCTGAAAGCAGCAAATAAGCCGGAAAGGTTTCTTTGTGCTTTGCAGGTTTTGGGGAGCCTGACAGCCGCTGCAGCAGGGGCTTATCTCTTGGGAGGCTGGATTGCCATTGAAGGCCTTAAACCTGCTGTGGCAAAAGGATTGGAGGGTATTATCTGCATAATACTGTTGGTAAGCTTTGGAATTATAATCCCCCAAAAGTATGCGGCTGAAAACCCAAAGGTTTGGGGATATGCAGTGCTGCAGCCGGTCTTGGCAGCAGCACTTCTTTTGAGACCTCTTGTATGGGCTATTATGGGAATTAGTTGGTTTTTCCTGAAAATAACTGGAATTGATCTGACAGCCTCTCAGGATAATGTGACTGAGGAGGATATTATGTCCATGGTAAATGAGGGCCATGAGCAGGGAGTGTTGGAAGCCAGTGAAGCAGAGATGATCACCAATATTTTCCATCTTGATGATAAAAAAGCAGAGGAAATCATGACTCATCGGAAAAATGTAGTGGCGCTTGATGGAATGCTTTCTCTAAAAGAAGCTGTGCGTTTTATCTTGGAGGAGTGCAATAACTCTCGTTTTCCTGTATATGGAGAAGACATGGACGATATCATCGGAATCCTCCACATGAGGGATGCCATTGTATTTACAGAAAGGGATTATGGAGACAAGCCGCTAAGAGAGATTCCAGGGCTTATAAGAAAAGCCTGCTTTATACCGGAAAGCCGCAATATCCATTCCCTTTTTCAGGAAATGCAGTCTGAGAAGATTCACATGGAGATCGTGGTAGATGAATATGGGCAGATGGCAGGAATTGTAACTATGGAGGATATTCTGGAGGAGATCGTAGGGAATATCATGGACGAATATGATGAGGAAGAGGAATATATCCGCTTTTTAAGTGATGGATCTTATATTATCAATGGGATGGCTTCCCTGGACGATGTGGAGGAAAAGCTGGAAATTACCTTTACAGAAGAAGAGAATGGGGGAGAAGAGGGCCATGCCCGTTCTATCGAAAAATATGAGACAATTAATGGTTTTCTGATCTCCAGGCTGGGAAGGATTCCAGGAGAGGAAGAGAGACCGGCAGTTTCTTTTGGCGGATACTGTTTTCAGGTGCTTAAAGTAGAAAATAAAATGATAAGTATCATAAAGGCTATAAGAGAGGCGGTTAAAGGGCCTGATTAATACTTGCCATAAAAAGAAATTGGTGATAGAATACAGAGAGCCGTCCGGCAGAAAAGACGGATGGGATTACGATATTCTTGTAGAGACAGCTGGCCTATGGAGCTGTCCACGAGGTCAAATACTATACAGTCTGCTGCGAAGTATTTGACTGATGAAAAAAGAGAGAAAAGGAGAATCATACATTATGTCAGGACATTCCAAATTTGCCAATATTAAACATAAGAAAGAAAGAAATGATGCAGCCAAGGGCAAGATTTTTACAGTTATCGGAAGAGAGATTGCTGTTGCAGTAAAGGAGGGCGGACCTGACCCGGCCAACAATAGTAAGCTGCGTGATGTGATTGCTAAGGCAAAGGCTAACAATATGCCGAATGATACCATTGATAGAGGGATTAAAAAGGCAGCAGGAGATGCAAATTCTGTCAATTATGAAGTAATCACATATGAGGGATATGGCCCTAGCGGCGTTGCGATTATTGTGGATACTCTGACTGATAATAAGAACCGTACAGCAGCTAATGTAAGAAGTGCATTTACAAAGGGAGGCGGAAATGTAGGGACTCCTGGCTGCGTATCCTATATGTTTGATAAAAAGGGGCAGATTATCATTGATAAAGAAGAGTGTGAAATGGATCCGGATGAGCTGATGATGGCAGCACTGGATGCAGGAGCTGAGGACTTTTCTGAAGAAGAGGATAGCTATGAAGTTCTAACAGCTCCAGATGATTTCAGTGCAGTCCGTGAAGCACTGGAGACTGCAGGTGTGCCTATGGCAAGTGCGGATGTAACCATGATTCCCCAGACTTGGGTAGAATTAAGCAGTGAAGATGATATTAAGAAGATTAACAGGATTTTGGATCTTCTGGATGAGGATGATGATGTGCAGGCAACCTATCATAACTGGGATGAAGAATAGGGCCATGAGAGGAAAGTGTCAGAACAGGCTGGCACTTTTCTTGCTTTATAGGATTCGGATGTCAAAAGGGTTGCGAATGGAAAAGTATCAGAATGTTTTGGCACCTTAATCTTCATAGGAAATTGCGTCCTATAAAGCAAAAAAGCCGCAAACAGAAACTTTTCAAAATATTTTTATCAAATAGAGAAGAGAGTAAAAAATAAGATGAACAGAAGAGAATTTATTCAGGGCATGCGCCATGGGATTCCAATTTGTCTGGGATATTTTTCCGTATCAGCTGCTTTTGGAATGATGGCAGTATTGTCTGGTATTCCATTATGGGTAGCGGTCATGATTTCCCTTACAAATGTGACCAGTGCCGGCCAGTTTGCAGGAGTGAACCTGATGTTAGCCGGAGGAACGTATCTGGAGCTGCTAATCAGCATGATTGTAATCAATATTCGATATTTTCTTATGTCCTTGTCTCTTTCCCAAAAGGTGGAAGAGGGGATGGGATACATGAAAAGATTTGGGATTTCTTTTGGCATTACAGATGAGATTTTTGCCGTTGCTATACAACGTCCAGGTACTGTGACAGCTTCTTATATGGCTGGCCTTATTTTTCTTCCGGTTTTGGGATGGACAGGCGGCACCTTAACAGGAGGCGCTGTTACAAGCGTTCTGCCAGAAAGCATAGCTTCTGCTTTGGGAATCGCTTTATATGGCATGTTTATTGCCATCGTAGTTCCTGCTGCAAAGAACCATACATCTGTGCTCTTTACAGCAGTAACAGCAGTTTTCTTAAGCCTTACGTTGAATTATATGCCTATTTTTTCCCAGCTTTCTGGAGGCTGGGGAATCATCCTGATTACAGTTATAGCCAGTGCTCTTGCCGCGTTATGTTTCCCTATAACTCCTGAAGAGCCACAGAACATCCAGGCGGCACAAATAGAGGAACAGCCAGAAGTCCTGGAAGGAGGAGAGGAGAAAAAATTATGAGGATTAGTTATATATTGACCTGTATGTTCATCATGGCAGGGACCACCTATTTGATCCGCGTTCTTCCTATGGTGATTTTCAAGAAAAAGATTAAAAATATATTTATCCAGTCATTTCTATATTATGTACCCTATGCGGTCCTCTCTGCCATGACTTTCCCAGCTATCCTTTCCGCCACAGGCTCCAAAATGTCTGCTGCTATTGGCTGCATAACAGCTATCTGTCTGGCTTATTTTAACAAAGGCCTTCTGACAGTAGCTTTAGGTGCCTCATTTGCCGCATGGCTGGTACAGATAATAGGCTTGTAGCTTTCGATAGGATTCAGGTGTCAAAAAGGCTGAAAGAGAAAAAAATATTCTGGCATGTTTCCTGAACGGAAAGCTTTGATACTTTAAATTCCATAGGAAGGTTCTTAGAATTTCCTATGGAATTTTTTGTATCCGAAAATGAACCATATTCCCTCCCCTGGTCTCTTATATACAGGTGCACCAAAAAGAAAGGAGATTTGCAATGGATGGTACAGAAGCGGAGATGATACGAAGTATGCAAAAGGGAGACGAAGAAGCCTTCGCGTATCTGTTTTCCAAATACCAGGCAGCAGCCTTCCGGACAGCCTATCTCATCTCAGGGAATACAGCAGACAGCGAGGATATTGTCCAGGAAACCTTTGTAAAATGCTTTATCAGCAGAAAGGAGCTAAAAGAACCGAGAGCCTTTCAGGGATGGTTGTTCCGTATACTGACAAGGACAGCATGGAGACATGTAAAGAAGCGGTCAAAGGAGCAGCCGGCAGAGGAGATTTGGGGAGGAGAAAGTGAATGCAGAGGTGACAGCCTCCTGGAAGAAATCGTAGAAGGGGAGAGCCGGGAAATGCTGTATAAGGCAATAAGAGGCCTGGAGATAAAGCAGCGGACGGCAGTAATCCTTTATTATTTTAATGAGTTTTCCACCAGGGAAATAGCGGCCGCTATGGGTTGTATGGAAGGAACAGTAAAGTCAAGGCTTTATACAGCCAGGAAAAATCTCAGGGAAAGGCTTGGAGAGCCGGAGCAGGAGGAGCAATATGAAAGAAGAATTGTTTGACAGAAAAGTAAGGGACAGCCTTGTGGCAGAGGCAGAAAAGGTATCCTTGAGGCTCGAAAGGCAGAAAAGCATTCTAGATGAAATACACAGCATAAAAGAAGAAAGAGAGGGAAATGGAATGAAAAGGAAATCAATGAAAAAGGTAATTTTTGCAGCAGCAGTTATGTGCGTATTTACGGCTTTTGGAGCCATCGCAGCAGGTAAGATAGTAAGTACAAGCGGCAGTATTTCGCCAGATTCGCCAGATTTTACCTCCTTTTCTCAAATATTCCAAGCAGAAGAAAAGCTTGGCTTCCAGCCTTATGGAGTGGAAACCTATTCGAATGGTCTGACATTTGAAAAGGGCTTTCTTTCAGAGGTAAATGGGCACGACGAAAGCGGGAATGTGGTGGAAACTTCTCAAAAGCTTTATATGACGTATAAACAGGGAGACAGAGGCGTCAGCATATCAGCAAGTAAGCAGATGGGAGGTTCTGAGACGCAGAAAGCTGCCAGGACAGAAGAATATAAAGGAAAAACCATTGTTTACAGGGAGGACAAATACGTGTTCCTGGCGCCTGATGCAGAACCTACAGCAGAGATGAAAGCAGAGGAAGCAGCAGGGCGGCTTTATATCAGCTATGGGCTGGGGCCAAAGGAGGATGGAAGTCCGGCGGATCCAGAGGAGAAGATTATGTACAGCGTCAGCTGGAATGATGAAGGGATCGTCCGTGTTATCTTGTCTGCCGGCAACATTCCGGTTATGGGGGATTCTCTCATAGGCATGGCAAAGGAAACCATTGATGCAAAAGAAAATTAGGCATCTGTGGAATAAAATCCGGAAAAATGGATAATGGGACGATTTAAAGCGTTAAAGTTTAAAAATTTAGCTAAATAAATTGACTACAGGGAAAAGTTGTAGTATGATAATCATCAGCTTGACAATTACCTGTACATTTTATGGCCAGGTGGTTGTGTAAGACGATCACCTGGCTGCTTTGTATACAGGCTTCAGATGCCAAAAGAGCCATGAGAGGAGAAGGATCAGAATACTTTTTTCAGGCTGATAGGTTTGGCATCCCAACTAATAGGTGATGGGATTCAAAAAATGTCTATGGGACAATGGATAAAAAAGGGAGAGATGATTATGAGAAAATCAAACAAACTAGCAGCATTGGTTATGGCAGGCCTTATGGCAGTATCCATGACTGCATGTGGCAGCAGCGAAGCGCCTGAAACAGCAGAACAAACATCTGCATCAGAGGCAGAGCAGAAAGAAACTACAGCAGCAGAAGCTTCTGAAGAAGGAAAAGCAGCAGAGGCTGATGGAAAGACATATAAGATTGGTGTCCTCCAGTTAGTGCAGCATACGGCTCTTGATAAGGTAAATGAGGGATTTTTCGCAGCTCTTGATGATGCAGGCATTAGCTATGAGAAGGATTACCAAAATGCTTCCGGGGATCAGTCTACCTGTCAGACTATGGCAGATAAGCTGGTAAATGAAGGAAATGATCTGATTTTTGCCATTGCTACTCCAGCAGCACAGGCAGTTGCTGGCGCAACAACGGATATTCCTGTTCTTGTAAGCGCTGTAACAGATCCAGCAGAGTCTGGCCTTGTAGAGAGCAATGAGAAGCCAAACTGCAACGTATCCGGTACCTCAGATATGACTCCGGTTAAGGAGCAGATTACGATGATTAAAAAAATTCTTCCGGATGCCAAGACAGTAGGCCTTCTTTACTGCAGTGCAGAGTCTAATTCTCAGCTTCAGATTGATATTGCCAAGGAAGTATGTGCTTCAGAAGGACTGGAGTATAAGGAATATACGGTTGCCAGCTCCAATGAGATTCAGACAGTTGTAGAATCCATGATAGGAAATGTAGATGTAATCTATACACCTACTGATAATATGATTGCAGCCGGTATGTCAACTGTAACTATGGTTGCCAATGAAAATATGCTTCCTACTGTAGTGGGAGAGAGCGGCATGGTTGAAGCAGGCGGCCTGGTAACATATGGGATTGATTACTATCAGTTAGGTTATATGGCTGGCGAGCAGGCAATTGAAATCCTTGTAAATGGAGCTGATATTGCAGAAATGCCTATCGGATATCTGGATGCTTCCAAGTGTGAGCTGATGATTAACGATGAGACAGAAAAGATGCTGGGACTGGACTTATCTGTATTAAGATAAGAGAAGGAAACATAGAATTTTAAAGGAGCTGTCAGGCTTCTGATCTACTAAATGAGGCTGTTGTAAAATATGGCTTTCCTGTAATATCATGAGGCTTTCCGCTGAGGCGGCGCTGCATGTTGTAGGGAATACCATTTTACAACAGCCCTTTACGACAAAGAACTGGAGGAAGAACGAATATGCAGGGATGGCTTGTTTCTGTTCAGGGCGCTATAGGACAGGGCGTTTTGTGGGGACTTATGGTATTAGGTGTGTATATTACTTACCGTTTATTGGATATTGCTGATCTGACGGTTGACGGAAGCTTTGCGCTGGGAGGCTGCGTCTGTGCGGTAATGGTGGTGAATAAGAGTATGGATCCTACACTAGCTCTGGGTGCTGCCTTATTTGCTGGTGTGATTGCAGGAGGAGTTACAGGTATTCTTCACACATTTTTTGACATCCCGGCTATTCTTTCAGGAATCCTGACACAGATTGCATTGTGGTCCATCAACTTAAGGATCATGGGTAAGAAAAGCAATATTCCCATGCCTAAGGCAGATACATTGATCAGCAGCTTTTCCAAGAAAGCCGGGATCAGCCAGGCACAGTCTTCCATGGTGATTGGAATTATCATTGCTGCTCTTATGGTCGCGCTTCTATACTGGTTTTTTGGAACAGAGTTAGGCTGTACTCTGAGAGCTACTGGCAATAATGAAAACATGATACGGGCTTTAGGTGTGAATACCAGGATGACAAAGCTCTTGGCTTTGATGCTCAGCAATGGTCTGGTAGGACTTTCCGGTGCGCTGGTATGCCAGAGCCAGAAATATGCGGATATTGGCATGGGCACTGGTGCGATCGTGATCGGTCTAGCGGCAATTGTAATCGGTGAGGTACTGTTTGGCTGGCTCCGCTCCTTTGCTGGCAAGCTGACCTCTGTAGTGATCGGCTCTGTGATCTATTTCATCATCCGCGCTGTGGTAATCCGTCTGGGACTGGATGCCAATGATATGAAATTGATTTCAGCTATTATGGTAGCAGTTGCATTAAGCATTCCTGTTGCTATGGCCAGATACCGCCAGAGAATGTCCTATTCAGAAGGAGGGGAATAAGCATGCTTAGCCTTACTAATGTAAGAAAAACATTTAATAAAGGAACGATTAATGAAAAAAAGGCCTTAAACGGCATTAACCTCCATTTGAATCCAGGAGATTTTGTAACAATTATCGGTGGAAACGGAGCAGGAAAATCCACCATGCTGAATATGATAGCTGGTGTATATCCTATTGACAGCGGAAAGATTGTAATCGATGGAATCAATATTTCCAGAGCGCCTGAACATAAAAGGGCAAAATACATTGGCCGTGTCTTTCAGGACCCAATGATGGGAACTGCAGCCGGCATGGAAATTCAGGAGAATCTGGCTCTTGCAATGAGAAGAGGGAAGAGGAGAGGCCTTGGATGGCAGATAACAAAAGAGGAAAAGGGAGAGTATAAGCAGCAGCTGTCCCTTCTTGATTTAGGGCTTGAAAACCGGATGAACAGCAAGGTAGGTCTTCTATCAGGAGGACAGAGACAGGCGCTTACCCTTTTGATGTCTACACTTCAGAAACCGAAGCTTCTCCTGCTGGATGAGCATACAGCAGCCCTGGATCCTAAGACAGCAGCAAAGGTGTTAGAGCTTACAAGAAAAATTGTAGATGAGCAGCAGCTGACAGCTTTAATGGTTACCCATAATATGAGAGATGCCATTGAAATAGGCAACCGGCTGATTATGATGCACGAGGGAAGAATTATCTATGATGTGGCAGGAGAGGAAAAGAAAAACCTGGAGGTAGAGGATTTGCTGAAGAAATTTGAAGAAGCCAGCGGAGAGGAATTCTCTAATGATAGGATGATGCTTGCAAAATAGAGCGAAATTATAGATGGAACGAAAAATTCATATCTGACAGAGTGCAGATCAGCGCTATGCAGCGCATATAGGTTTAAGATCAGGGAGGAAACATGGGTCTGATTGCATTATTAGCCTTGGCAGCAGGTCTTTCTATGGATGCATTTGCAGTATCCATCTGTAAGGGCCTGGCAATGAAAAAGGCTACAATGGGAAATGCCGCGGTTGTGGGTCTTTGGTTCGGTGGATTTCAAGCTTTGATGCCTGCAATTGGATATCTGATGGGCATACAATTTAAAGATGCCATATCAGCCATAGACCATTGGATTGCTTTTATTCTTTTGGGAATCATCGGATTCAATATGATAAGAGAGGCAATGACAAAAGAGGAATGTGAAATAGGCAGCCAGGGAGATGCCTCCTTGAATTTCAAAGAAATGTTTATGATGGCTGTAGCGACCAGTATTGATGCACTTGCTGTAGGAGTGACCTTCGCATTTTTGGATGTGGACATCGTTTTGTCCGTTTCCGTCATAGGAACTGTTACCTTTCTTTTCTCTGTAACAGGAGTTAAGGCCGGCAGTATATTTGGAGAGAAGCATCAGTCCCTTGCAGGACTTGCTGGAGGGATTATTTTGGTGGTTCTAGGGATAAAGATACTTTTAGAGCATATAGGAGTATTTTAAAAAGTATCAGAATTTTTACGGATATGGTCCGGGAAAATTCTGATACTTTTTTCCTATGTTTCTTCGTTAGTGGCGGTACACTCTTTGGGCAGTTTTGCTGCCAGAGAAGCTATTCTCTGTTTCCATAAAAGCCTAAATCAAAGACCCTGTGGAATACATAATCTCCTATAGACATAGTGAGGTAAAGAAAATGCTGCTGAATAGTGGGGTTGTCGCAATAAGGATTTAGTATACAAGATATAGTATTGTTTTGGAATTAAATCTCGCTAAATCTTGTATATGTTTTTCTTAGTGCGACAGCCCCCTATTTTGGAAAAGCATTTCGCAAAGCATATGGGCTCGCTCCAAGAGGATTTCGCTCTCATAGTTAAAATGATATTTTAATTATAGCTGAAATGTTTCGTTATCCATAACGTCAATAGCTTCTCGCATAAATAAAGCGGCGTTCCTGTTCCCCTGTTATGGGATAAAGAAACGCCGCATCCGCGTCGTATTCCGTTTAGGATATTGGATGAGATTAATTGCCGCATTCAATGCTGATCTCATTGAACTTATCCAGGATATGCTCAATTTCCATGGAGGATTTTTCTTCGGATTTTTTATCCATAATGACAGTACCCTGATGCATCATAAGAAGGCGGCTGCCATATTCTACGGCATATCGAAGATTGTGGGTAACCATGATGGTTGTCAACTTCTTTTCTTTTACGATTTTATCTGTAAGGAGCATGATGGTTTCCGCTGTTTTAGGATCAAGGGCAGCTGTATGTTCATCCAGAATTAAAAACTCAATAGGAGTCATGGTAGACATGAGGAGGGCCATGGCTTGGCGCTGTCCCCCGGACAGGACGCCTACTTTCACTTCAAGTTTATCCTCCAGGCCTAGACCAAGAGCTTTTAATTCTTCTCTGTAATAGTCGATTCGCTTTTTATCCGTTCCTGGAAGGAGGTTAAAGGGCCTGCCTTTGTTGTCTGCTAATGACATATTTTCTAAAATTGTCATGCTGGGGCAGGTTCCCATAGCCGGATTTTGATAGACCCGTCCAATACGGCGCTGGCGCCGGAATTCCGGTACCCTTGTAATATCACTTCCATTCATGAGAATGCGTCCGCTGTCTAAGGGGATGCTTCCACATATGATATTCAACAAAGAGGTTTTGCCAGACCCATTGCTTCCGATAACAGAGACAAATTCATGTTCCTCTATGATAAGGGAAAAGTCCTCAAACAGACACATTTCATTTATGGTGCCAGTATTATAATATTTATTAATGTGTTTTAATTCAAGCATGTCTGCTCCTCCCTTTACTGCTATTGCTGATAATCAGGATGACTAAGAGTAGAAAAGCAGTGATAAGCTTCAAGTCAAAGGCTTCCAGGCCAATGGAAATGGCAAAGGAAATACATGCCTTATAGAGAATAGAGCCAATGATTACAGCTGTAGTGGACGTTACAAAGCTCATATGGCGGAACAGCTGAGTGCCGATAATGACATTTGCCAGACCGATTACAATGGTGCCAGTTCCCATGGTGATTTCAAAACCATATTTTTGCTGACAGTAAAGGCAGCCGGCCAAAGCGGCGAAACCATTGGCAATGGACAGGCCGATGATTTTTACCATCCCTTTATCCTTTGCCAGAGAGGTTACTAAGGTATCATTATCACCGACAGCTCGCAGCAGAAAACCAGAACGGGTCTTTAAATACAGATCCAGCAGGATTTTGCAGACCAGGACTACCAGAAAAAGGATGGCAGTAATGGTAAAAGGTGCTATGGACTGGGGGACGGCTGAGGTCAGGAAACCATTGTCAAAAATGGTTTCCTGACTGAAAATAGGAAGGTTAGCCCGTCCGCCGGCAATACGCAGATTAATGGAGTAAAGAGCAGTCATAACAATGATTCCGGAAAGCAGATCCCGGACTTTAAGCTTTACATGGATGACGCCAGTGATGCCGCCAGCCAGAGCCCCTGCCAGAAAAGACAGGGGAAGAGTAAAAACAGGAGGAAATCCGGCAATGATTAAAGTGGCAGTAAAGGCAGCTCCCATAGGGAAAGTACCATCTACGGACAAATCCGGAAAATCCAGAATTTTATAGGTAATATATACGCCTAGTGCCATAACGGCATAGACCAGGCCTTCTTCAAGGATTCCAAGAAAAATCTGCATTGTAATGCCTCCAAACAGGATTGTTTATTTTTATTAATTTTCTGTAATAGTATCAAATAATTCTTTTGCAGAGGATGTCAGATCCTCAGGGAAAGTAATTCCCAGATTGGCAGCAGCTTCCAGGTTGCCATAAAAGGCAGCTTCTTCAATGATTTCAAAATTCATTTCGCTGGCCTTTGCTTCGCCTTTTAAAACTTTAGCAGCCATTTTTCCAGTCTGTTTCCCAAGGTCAATGTAGTCAAGACCCATAGCGGCAAGACAGCCGATTTTTACCTGTTCGATCTCGCTTCCAAATACAGGAATGTTCTTTTTAGAAGCTTTATTAAGAATCAGCGGCAGAGAAGAGACGACTGTATTATCAGTTAAATTCGTCAGGCAGTCAACTTTTTCCAAAAGGCTGTCAGCAGCTAGGGGGATATCAGCAGAAGCAGCAACGCCGGCTTCTTCGATTGCGAAGCCATATTCTGGGGCTAAGGCCTTGTATTCTTCAATTGCAGATAAGGAATTGACCTCGCTTGTGGTATATATAATGCCGATAGTTTTGGCATCCGGAAGGATGGACCGGATCATTTCAAGCTGCTGCTGAACTGGAAGTTTATCACTGGTGCCAGTAATTTCTCCTACAGGTGTTCCGTCTTCGTTAGCAAGTTCTGCAGCTACTGGGTCAGTAACAGCAGTATAGATGACAGGGATATTGTTTTTCTTTCCTGCCGAATAGGCGCTTTGGGCGGAAACCGTAGCAATGCCGCAGATTAGATCTGCTTTTTTAGCAGCAAAATTATTGGATATCTGTGCTGCAATCCCTGGATCAGCCTGTGCGTTTTCATACATGACAGTCAAGTTTTCCCCTTCCTTTAGGCCTTCCTCCGCAAGACCGGCAAGGAAACCTTCCCGACAGTTATCCAAAGAGCCATGTACGGCAAACTGTTCAATGCCAATGACATAATTGCCAGACACTGTTTCCCCATTTTCAGAAGAGACATCGTCTTGTCCTTCTGTGCCAGAAGCCTGAGTTTCAGAAGTTTCGATAGAAGTTTTGGAAGCTTCTGAGGTGTTTTCCGCTTCTGAATGGGAGTTGCAGCCCATCAATATGGAAGCTGCAAGGGCAGTGATGAGTAATGCTTTCATTGATTTTTTCATAAATAGTTCCTCCTCATATAATATGTTTTGGCACGCGCCGCTACGCGTCACCTGCCGAGTCATTGGAACGATTCCAGCTGTGAAACGAAGTTTCACAAGGGTTCCTCCTGGTTATGATATATTATGATAGAATGCCATATAAGAAATTCCTCTGGATTTTCCTATATGGATTCAGATAGTAAAACCATTGACTTTAGGAAAAGAGCTGGAATCCTTTTCCGTTCGCGGCCTTTTTGACACTCGAATTCGATATAATAAAAAAATCCCAGACATAAATATTTTATGCCTGAGACGAAAACATATCCGCGGTGCCACTCAAATTGACTGAAAGTCCACTTTTTCCATATACTAACATATATGCCGCCGGGTAACAGCTGCGGTCGCCGTCATCCCATACTGGGAGAAAGTTACTTCTCTGTTCAGGAATGCCCTTGAAAGTCCATTCAGCCAATGATTCCATACCGCATTCCCACCATCAGCGGCTCTCTGAAATATTATCAAAAGGCTTACTCCTCTTTCTCAACGGTTTATCTTATTAACAGTCTCTATCATAATACAAGCTGCTCTGTTTGTCAACAGGAAAAAAATTAAGCTGGAACAATAGATAGATGTATGGTATAATCAAGGAAATGTATCCCTTATCATCAAATTAACGGTTGGTGACAGGATATAATCAAAAAAGATGATACCAGTTTAGAAGCAGAATCAATTTTATACATAATATAGCAGCATGACAGAGGGGAAAATATGGATACACGTAAAGAACTGATGCCTGGAAAGCAGGAACAGGGCCGGGAATCAAGCAGCCTTTGGGAGGAAAACGGCCGCAGCATAGGGATGACAGAAGAAGGCAGGAAGCAGGGTCAGCAGAATAGATCCCGGGAGATGAGACCTGGAGATTCTGGAAAAAAAGAAAAAAAGCCGAACATGGCTGTCCGTTTTTTTCGGATCGTTTTTAAATATCTGAAAATCATTTTCAGACCTCTTTTTAAACTGTTGGGCTTTTTGTTCCAGTCAGTTTTTATCCTGTGTGTATTGGCTTTATTGGCAGTTATATTTATCGGTGTGTATAAGATTTATCCTATGTATTCTCAGTATAAGCAGGAGGCTGTGGCCGCCGTATCAAAAAGCACTCTGGATACGTTCCGCCTTCAGGAATCCAGTTTTATTTATGATAGACAGGGACATGTGATTGCCAAGCTGACAAAGGATGAGGATTCAGATTATCTGCCCTTTGAAAGTATACCAGAGGATGCCATTAATGCTTTTGTGGCAATTGAGGATAGGACATACTGGGAAAATTCAGGTTATGACCTGAGGGGAATTGTCCGCGTTGCATTTAACTATTTTAAAACAGAGGGAGAGGAGATGCATGGTGCGAGCACGATTACCCAGCAGCTTGCCCGGAACCGCTTCCTTACGAGAGAGATTTCCATTGAGCGCAAGGCAAAGGAAATTTTAATATCCATGGAGCTGACAAAGAAATATTCCAAAGAAGAAATCATGGAATTTTATGTAAATGATATCAGCTTTGCCAATACTTTTTATGGCCTTCAGTCAGCAGCCAAGGGATATTTTGGAAAAAATGCTTCTGAGCTCAGCTTAAGCCAGATTGCCTATTTATGCGCAATTCCCAATTCCCCTAGCTATTATAATCCTTATCGCCATCCGGAAAATGCATTGAAAAGGCGGAATAAGATTTTAAATGATATGTTGGAGCTGGGATATATTACACAAGAGGACTATAACATAGCTATAAAAGAAGAAATTGTCATTCAGAAGGCAGAATATGAGTTCCGCAATTATGAAACCACCTATGCCATTGAATGTGCGGTCAGATATCTGATGTGGCTGGATGGTTTTGAGTTCCGTCATGGCTTTACTACATATGAGGAGCGTACAGTCTATGATGCGCTTTATGAGGATGCCTATGCTGCTGCAAAGGATAAGCTTTATACAGGCGGCTACCGTATTTATACCTCCTTGGATCCAGACAAGCAGCGGCAGCTTCAGCAGGCTGTAGACGAGGTTCTGACCTTTGAGGGCAATATGGGAGAAAATGGAATCTATGAGCTTCAGGGCGCTGCTACAGTTGTAGATAACCGAGATGGAAAAGTTGTGGCAATTGTAGGCGGACGGGAACAGGAAGCAGATACCTATAATCTGAACCGAGCATTTCAGGGCTACCGTCAGCCAGGAAGCACGATCAAGCCTTTAATTGTATATGCACCAGCTTTGGATAATGGATATAGCGCAGATTCGCCAGTAAAGAATATCAGTGTAGATGCTGCCAAGGCAAAGGGAGCTGATATTGCCAGCCTTTCGGGGGAAAGTATGTCTTTACGGAGTGCTGTGGAGAAAAGCAGAAATGGCGTGGCATGGTGGCTGTATAACGAGATTACCCCAGAAGTGGGAATGGGCTATTTGACAAAAATGAGTTTTAATAACATTGTGCCAGATGATTATTACATGGCCTCTGCTTTAGGCGGATTTACTTATGGAGTGACTACAGAAGAGATGGCCGGGGCATACTCTGCCCTTGCAAATAACGGCATATACCGTGAGCCCACCTGTATCATGATGATGAGGGATCGGGAAGGAAATAATATCTATAGGGAAAAGGCTGAGATAGAGGTCTATGGGCAATATGCTGCTTCTACGATGGTAGACATTATGAAGGGGGTTATTAAGAGCGGAACAGCCAAAAGCATGGGCTGGAGAAGCTCAATAGAGGCAGCGGGAAAGACAGGAACTACCAATAACAGTAAGGATGGATGGTTCTGCGGAATTACACCATATTACAGCATTGCAGTCTGGGTAGGATATGACCAGCCCAGAAGGCTTTCCAACCTTTGGGGAGCGACCTATCCGGCCTCTATTTGGAAAAAAGCCATGACCAGTATGATTGAGGGTTTGCCGCCAGCAGAGTTTGGTGAACCGATTGACCAGGTAGATTTTACAGCAGGAACTTATGTGGCTGGAGATGGCAATTATCTTCCAGGAAGGGCTGACAGTGAAGAGATTTCACCAGGTTATACTGTGGGCCATTATCGAAGAGACCATACGCTGGCAGATGAAGCTCAGAGATATATTGATCAAATGGCTGGAGCAGATGAGCAGACTCGCCAAGCTCTTGGCAACCGTGCTAGAGAGTTAGTGAACCAGATTTATGGAACTACTTTAAGAGGAAAGATGAATCAGGCCTTGAATGCAGTTTCTGGTCCATAGGAATAGAAAAGTGTCAGAATATTTTTGCAGGGAATGCAGCCTTTGTGGATACAAGGGATTGCATTCAGGAATCGTAGAATTTCTTGATTCTGAAACTGGAAAAATATTCTGACACTTTTTCGTCCAGCGGAAAGCTGAATTCAGGCATACCCAATAGGCGGCAATACTCTCGTGCATGGTGATAAACCTGCCTGTGCACATGAAAGTATTGCTTGTATTATTGCTGGAGCCTGGCAAGATCCTGATAGAAGGTGGGGTAGGAAATGTTTACACACTCTGCGTTGGATATTTGGGTTTCACCGTCAGCCAAGCAGCCAGCGATAGCAAAGGCCATAGCAATCCGGTGATCTAGGCGGCTGTCGATGAAAGCTCTATGAAGAGGCTTTCCACCCCGGATTATCATACCGTCTTCCGTTTCTGTCACATCGGCCCCCATGGCAGAGAGATTACGCACCATAACTTCAATGCGATTGGATTCCTTGACCTTCAGCTCGGCAGCATCCCGGATGATGGTGGTCCCTTCTGCAAAGCAGGCAGCAACGGCAATTATGGGGAGTTCATCGATCAGACTCGGGATAATAGCTCCTTCAATCGTAGTTCCATGAAGAGAAGATGTTTTTACCAGCAGATCTGCAGTCGGCTCTCCAGGGCCTTTCTGTTCATTTAGATAGGAAATATTTCCGCCCATTTCCCGGAATACCCGGAGAATACCATCTCTAGTAGGATTGATTCCCACATTTTTAATGAAAAGCTCAGAGCCAGGGACCAGTAAGCCTGCCGCTAGAAAAAAGGCAGCAGAGGAAATATCGCCTGGAACATGGATTTTCTGAGAAAACAGCTCCCTGGCAGGGCAGATAAATGCAGTGGTATGTTCAGTTCTTACCTTTGCGCCAAAAGAAGAGAGCATGAGCTCTGTATGGTTTCTGGAAAGGAAAGGCTCGGTAACCGAGGTTTCTCCATCTGCATAGAGTCCAGCTAGTAGGATTGCAGATTTTACCTGAGCAGAGGCTACAGGGGAAGTATAATGGATTCCACGAAGAGCTCTTCCTGAAATAGAGAGAGGGGCACAGCCATTTCCATTTATGCTGGAAAGCTGAGCTCCCATGGAGGAAAGAGGTTCTATAATCCGTTTCATAGGCCGCTTCTGTATAGAGGCATCTCCAGTAAGGACAACATCAAAATCCTGAGCAGAAAGAATGCCAGAAATCAAACGGACAGTGGTTCCACTGTTTCCGCAGTCCAAAACAGGACCAGGCCATGGAGCTCTCAGGCCATGGAGTCCTTTTCCATGGACGAGGATGCGATCGTTCTGGTTTTCAATTTCTATCCCCATTTTCTGAAAACAAGAGATCGTAGAAAGACAGTCAGCTCCTTGAAGAAAATGGGTGATTTCTGTTGTTCCCTTTGCAAGAGAGCCAAACATAATGCTTCGATGGGAAATAGATTTATCTCCAGGGACGGAAATTTCGCCCCTCAGGTGGGAAATTTTGTGGAATTTCATAAAATGCTCCTTTGCTGCAGTTACATTTTCATTAGTTCATATTTATAATGAGTCAGATGCTTCCAGGCAGCTTCCATGGAAGCTTCATTATAGAAGGAAATCCGTAAGGCGCCTTCTCCATGCTCCCGGTTGTGGTTAATGCCGATATTTTTAATGCTGATGCCTTTGGAAGCCAGAATGACAGAAAGAGTGGAAATAGAACCCACTTCGTCTACAATATCCACAGAAAAAGAATATTCTGGTTCAATCGCTCCCTTTCGAATATCAGAAATAGAGCTGCGGTAGGTCCGTGAGCTTTCAAAAAGCTGATAAACAGCCTCTTTATCCCGATTTTTCAAATGTTTTAAGACAGTTTCCAGAGAATGAATGTATTCTTCCAGAATACTGGAAATATTTTCCATGTTTGTCATGCAGATCTGTTCCCACATATCAGGGGAAGCAGAAGCGATTCTAGTAATATCCTTAAAGCCTCCTGCAGCAATCTGTTTCATAATCTCTTCCTTACTGTCTGAATCGCGGACAAGGTTTACCAGGCTGGAGGCTACAATATGGGGCAGATGGCTGATGGCAGCAACGGCAAAATCATGCTGCTTAGGATCAATCACTTTTGGAATAGAACCAAGAGCCTTTGCAACCATTATCAACCGCTCCACCTGCTCTTTGGAAGATTGTGAAGAGGGAGTAATCATATAGTAGGCATTTTCTAAAAGATGGTCAGAGGAATTTTCATAGCCCGTTTTCTCAGAACCAGCCATAGGATGTCCACCCACAAAACAGTTCTCCATATCCAGAGCAGCAACAGCCTCATGAATGCTTGTTTTCGTGCTGCCTACATCAGTTACAATGGTATCTGGTTTTAAAAAGGGTTTAATCCTGGCTAGATAGGAGGCATTGTATTCCACTGGAGTGCAGAGAAAAATCATGGAACAGTCTCCAAGGCGTTCATCTACACCATCCAGAATTTGATCAATCATTCCCTCCTGGAGAGCCTGTTCCAGCTTGGCTCTGGTACGCATATATGCCATGATCCGGATATCCGGACAAGTACGCTTCAGCCCTTTGGCAATGGAACCGCCGATTAATCCAAGGCCGATAAAACCAATTATAGATTCCATAGCTAAAACTTCCTTCCTGAAAGCTCTGCATAGGGCTTGAGAACTGTTGCCAGATGTTCAAAATCTTCAAAAGTAAGGGACTGGGGGCCATCGGATAAAGCACAGGACGGACAGGGATGGACCTCTACCATGATCCCGTCAGCGCCCACAGCAGCAGACGCTTTGGAAAGAGGTTCTACATAAGCTCTTACTCCAGTAGCATGACTTGGGTCAACGATAACAGGCAGATGGCTCTTTTTGCGGATGACAGGCACTACGCTTAAATCCAGAGTATTTCTGGTAGCTGTTTCATAAGTTCGTATTCCGCGTTCACATAAGACAATATTAGGATTTCCCTCAGAAATAATATATTCTGCAGCATTAAGCCATTCATCAATCGTAGCAGCAAGGCCCCGTTTCAGCATAACTGGGAGGCCGGATTTCCCTACTTCTTTCAGAAGTTCAAAATTCTGCATGTTTCGTGCTCCGATCTGAAGCATATCTACATATTTAACAGCTGTTTCCAGAGCGCGAAGGCTGGTTACTTCACAGATCGTGGCTAGTCCGTAGGTCTTCCCCGCTTCCTGTATATATTTTAAGCCTTCTTCTTCCAGCCCTTGAAAGGAGTAAGGAGAGGTCCTGGGCTTGTAAGCGCCGCCTCTGAGGAAAGCTGCCCCGGCTTTTTTCACAGCACAGGCAGTTTCAAAAAGCTGCTCCCTGGATTCAATGGCACAAGGGCCTGCCATGATGGTAAAGGTATCAGGGCCAATTTTAGCAGCGCCCACAGATACAGAGGAAGCCTTAGGATGGAATTTACGGTTTACCAGCTTATAGGATTCTGTTACAGGTACAATTTTTTCCACCCCTTCGGAGAGCTCCAGATTGGAGTTGGAAAGAAGGCTTTTATCGCCTACCACTCCTACAATGGTAACTTCCTTTCCCTCAGAAAGATGGGCTTGAAGCCCCTTAGATTCAATTAAGTCCGTAATTTTTCTAACAGCCTCCTTTGAGGCCTCTGGTTTCATAATAATAATCATATATAAGCTCCTTTAACACCTCTGCCATACCAGGCCTGTTTCCATCCAGGCTCTGAAAAAGCTTTTCCATGGAAGACCTATACAAAAAACAGTATCAGCAGAGCTTTATTCTCTTGCAGGCAATGAACAAAGGTCAAGCTGGCTTGACTTTAGCAACTGCCTTTATGGATCAAATACTTCACAGACTATTCTGTTGTGAATCTTATCCTCGCCAGCTAGCTGTAGAGTATTTGGCTGTTTCTTATCAAGGTGATTGTATATGATGAGAGGAAAAATGTCAACAATTTAACACGTTGAACTTTTGAAATTTAAAGTAAAAAAACAAAAAGAGGATTGCTATGAGCTTCCAGTGGATGCACACAGAATATAAAAATGGCATTCTGGCGCTATAGGGACAGCGCAGCGAGTCACAGTCCTGCCATGATGGTCCAAGACTTTCACAGTAAACTTTCCTGCGCCTAAACGGCGTATCGCTATGAATGAACCCATCCGGCGCATTTGGCATCCCTGAATTCAGTTTTCTGCTGCGCAGAAAAAAGATACATTCACAGGAAAGGCCGATTTTCTGTTATATTTACGGGCAGAAATGATAAGAAATAATTTGTGTAAATTGCATATTCTGCTTGTAAAAATTCAGATTTTTTAGTAGAATATCCTCATAGGCTAAATTTTCGTACAGGAGGTTGTATTTTATGAATGTATATGGTACACAGCAGATTCGCAATGTAGTGTTATTGGGCCATGGCGGTGCAGGAAAAACGACTGTAGCAGAGGCAATGGCGTTTCTTACAAACGCTACAAAGCGAATGGGCAAGGTGACAGATGGCAATACCATAAGTGATTATGACAAAGAAGAGATAAAGAGACAGTTTTCTATTTCCACATCCCTGATTCCATTGGAATATGAAGGTGAGGAAGGGATGATTAAGATTAACATTCTGGATACTCCTGGATATTTTGACTTTGTAGGGGAAGTAGAAGAAGCAGTAAGCGCTGCGGATGCAGCAATTATTGTTGTAAACTGTAAGGCTGGTATTGAGGTTGGTACTGAGAAGGCATGGGAGCTTTGTGAAAGGTATAATCTTCCAAGGATCATTTTTGTAACCAATATGGACGATGACCATGCCAGCTACCGTGAACTGGTGCTGAAGCTGGAGAAGAATTTCGGAAGGAAGATTGCTCCGTTCCAGCTTCCAATTCGTGAAAATGAGAAGTTCGTAGGCTTTGTAAATGTAGTGAAGATGGCAGGCCGCCGTTTTACTAATTTAAGCGATTATGAAGAGTGCGAGATTCCAGATTATGTGGAGAAGAATCTGAGCATTGCAAGGGACGCTTTGATTGAAGCTGTTGCAGAGACAAGCGAAGAATATATGGAAAGATATTTTTCCGGAGAAGAATTTACCCAGGAAGAGATTTCAGCAGCATTGCGCCAGCATGTAACAGACGGCAGCATCGTACCGGTTATGATGGGATCTGGAATCAACTGCCAGGGTTTCCGTGTGCTGCTTCAGTCTATTGACCGCTATTTCCCGTCACCGGATCGCTATGAATGTGTAGGTGTTGACGTATCCACCGGAGAGCGGTTTACTGCAAAATATAATGACGACGTATCCCTGTCAGCAAGAGTATTTAAGACAATTGTAGATCCTTTTATCGGTAGATATTCCTTGATGAAGATCTGTACAGGCGTATTAAAGCCGGACAGTACAATCTACAATGTGAATAAGGAAACAGAAGAGAAGGCAGGCAAGATCTATGTTCTGAGAGGTAAGGATGCAATTGAGGTTCCTGAGCTGAAAGCAGGGGATATTGGAGCAGTAGCCAAGCTGACGGTAACCCAGACAGGGGATACGATTGCATTGAAGTCAGCGCCGATCGTATATCATAAGCCAGAGATTTCCACACCATATACCTACATGAGATACAAAACCGTTAATAAGGGGGATGATGACAAGGTTTCCAGCGCATTATCCAAGCTGATGGAAGAGGACCTGACCTTACGGGCAGTCAACGATAAGGAAAACAGGCAGCTTCTAATCTATGGAATCGGCGACCAGCAGTTAGAGGTCGTAGTGAGCAAGCTTTTGAACCGTTATAAAGTAGGAGTAGAATTAAGCAAGCCCAAATTTGCCTTCCGTGAAACTCTGAGGAAGAAGGTAGAAGTACAGGGCAAGTATAAAAAGCAGTCCGGCGGACATGGACAGTATGGCGACGTGAAGATGGAATTTGAACCATCCGGTGACCTGGAGACACCATATGTATTTGAAGAGCGAGTATTCGGCGGAGCAGTTCCAAAGAATTATTTCCCGGCTGTTGAAAAGGGAATCCAGGAATGTGTTCTGAGGGGACCATTGGCAGCATATCCAGTAGTGGGTGTGAAGGCAACCTTGGTGGATGGGTCCTATCATCCGGTAGATTCTTCTGAAATGGCCTTTAAGATGGCTGCAACTCTGGCCTTTAAGAAAGGCTTTATGGATGCCAATCCTGTTCTTTTGGAGCCGATTGCATCCGTAAAGGTAACAGTGCCGGATAAATTTACTGGTGATGTTATGGGCGATCTGAACAGAAGAAGGGGACGAGTTCTCGGTATGAATTCCAACCACCATGGCAAGCAGATTATTGAAGCTGAAGTACCGATGTCTGAGCTGTTTGGATATAATACGGATCTCCGCTCCATGACTGGCGGTATTGGTTTGTATGAATATGAATTCGTCCGCTATGAGCAGGCTCCTGGCGATGTACAGAAGAAAGAAGTGGAGGCAAGAGCCTCTAAGGTGGAATCATCAGAGGGCTGAGTGTAGAATAACAAGCAGACTTTTGTTCTATAATTAAAATCATATATGCTCTAAATGATTGTTTTAATCATAGTTTCTTATGGTTAAAGAATCATTTAGAGCATTTTTTACTTTATAGGAAATTGCGTCCTATAAAGCAAAGAAGCTCCGCTTAGGATGTACACTCCGCACTGGCTGCGCTGCCTGTAGGGCGCCAGAATGCCGTTTTTGCATTCTGTGTGCATCTAGTAGAAGCTCACAGCAAATCCCTTTATATTTTCCCTGCAGCTGTTTACGGTAAACGATTCTTTTTCTATGAGCCCCAGCAGATAGTCAGATATGGCATGAAGAATGAGGCAGAGATCTGTAATCTTTTCATTGGCAATATTATATTTTGCAACAATCTATTTTGTGTCTAAATCCATTCAGTCTAACAAGAAAAACAATTCTAATCCAGCCTCTGAAAATCAAGCTGCCGGACAAATTCTACAAAATTTTTCAGGATCAAATTGGACAAATCCCCCTTCTCATACACAAGCCAGGTTTTTCTAAGAAAGGGTTTTCCATTTTTGAAAAACAAGGGGATGGAATAAAGAGAAGTTTCCTTTTGAAAAAATCTGGTATCTGGGAAAATGCCGAATCCCGGATTTTTTTTAATCATTTCAATACAGGTCTGCCCATTATGTACCTTCAACCAGATATCAGGCCGGGTAGAAAAGTGTTCATTCCACCACCGTTCCGTATCCCTTAAAAGAGTTGGTTCGTTCATATAATCAATCTGATGCATGGACGGCAGATTGCCAATGGTAAAAGGGCAGCTGGAGATGGCATACACTTGGTCCGTAGAGAGAAGGAGTTTGTTCAAGTGGGTGGAAATATTGCCACGGCACTGGCGTTCAATTGTCTGCTTTCCACCTGCTTTAAAAGTTTATTGCTCAGGTCAGTAACGATTTCCAGGCGGATATTCGGATATTGCTGCCCAAATTGCTGAATCATATCAGGCAGGACATACCGGACATAGGAATTGGGAGAGCCGATGCGGAGCAGGCCCTTTTTTCCGCCGTTCATTTCTACAATACTTTGACGTATTTCTTTTATCATACACATTTCGAAATGTAAAAATAAAAGCAGAAAAAAGAAAAATTATCTAAAAACAGGGAGGAGACAAAAGGATTTTTATGAGTCTGAAGGGTAAGCTGAAAAACAGGGAAAAGATATATGGGGTCATGATGAGGGTGGTGCGCAATCCTGCTGATTAAAAACAGTGGGTTGGATTTTGTGATGTATGACTGTGAACATTCTAATTATCACATGGAAACCCTTCATGATTTGTTTATTACAGGAAACGCAGCAGGAGTAGAAAGCTTTATCCGTGTTCCTCAGCTGTCAAAGGAGTGGATTTCCCGTTCTCTGGATCAGGGTGCATTAGGAGTCATGGTTCCCATGCTGAATACAAAGGAAATGGCAGAACAGCATGTGGAATATTCCAAGTATCAGCCGCTGGGAAGAAGAGGCTATTCCGGCGGCATTGCCCATTGTGGTTATAAGGGAGGAAAATCACAGTGACATTATGGAGAAGGCTGATGAGAAGGTGATTTCTATCGCTCAGATTGAAACTATGGAAGCACTTGAAAATGTAGAGGAGATTGATGCTCTTCAGCTTATAAAGGGCAGGCATTGGAATCAGGCCGGCGTACTGTGGGATATGTGTTTATTGTAATGGCAGCACTCTTTCTAGGCTATGGGCTGTTTGGCCCTTAGCCGGAAAGGTTGCTTTGATCGGAAGCGGATTGTTTGGGATGATTTCCAGCCAGTCTGCAGCCAATGTATTGGCTATAGGTTCCTTATTACGCCTCCTGTGTGTTCCGCAGTATATGTAAGCTCTAGCTTGGCAAAATCCAATTGGTTCAAGACAGGAGTCCTCTCCTGCATGATAGCTTTGCCAGTATTTATTATTCCTTTTGCCTTTGTATACTGTAATGGAATGCTGCTCTTTCCGGGCAATCCTGTGGGAGAAACCATGTTTGCCTTTGTTTCTGCTATCATTGGAGTGTATGCAGTAGCGGTAGGAGTAGCTGGATTTAGAGGCAGGAGATTTGCCAGATGGGAGCAGGCTGCCTATATTGCTGCTGGAGCCGTTATGGTAACTCCCTTTGTGATTCCTTCGGCTGGGGCAATTCTGATATTCTTCCTTCTTTCTATTTGGGAGAGGGTTAGCTTAAAAAAGTTAAACAATTAAACATGCTGCTAACGGAAAAGTGCCAGAATATTTTGCGGTTTTCGAGTCGAGAAATATTAAGACTTCTGTATGCAATCATTGGTACGCCTAAAGTGGTTACATTCAATGAAAGATATTCTGACACTTTTTCAAGGTAAAGAATTTTGATATAAGAATCCTTGCGTATTCTGGTATAACTATTTTAATAGAAAGCCCTGTATGCATCATTTAGGAAGGATAAAGAGGCAAAAGGTTCTGACACTTTTCTTTCGCGGCACGTTTTGCATCAGACCCCATATAATAAAGAAAGACAGCTGGAAAAGAGATGGCACATGGAAATCTATGTAGTACAGGAGGGAGATAATGTAGATGAAATCGCCTTAAACCACAATGCAAATGTCTGGCGTGTGATAGAAGATAATCAGCTGGAATACCCATACCGCCTGGCCGTAGGCCAGGCTCTTGTTATTGAAAACGAACCAATTGGAGTGAACAGAAAACAGAGAGAGAAAAGGCAGATTTCTTCAGGGGGATATGCCTATCCTTTTATCAATGGCCAGGTTCTGGAAAGCACACTCCCTTTTTTATCAGAACTATCCGTATTTTCTTATGGGTTTACGGAAGAAGGAGCACTCATTCCTCCTATGCAGGACGATAGATGGATGATTGAAGCTTCAAGACAGTTTTTTACAAAGCCAGTGCTGACCTTGACCCCTTTAGGGGCAGATGGACATTTTAATAATAACTTGATTACCAGGTTAATAAATAATAGGCAGGTTCAGGAACGGCTGATCTGGAATCTGGGAGCAGAAGTAACAGAAAAAGGATATAAAGGCATCAATGTAGATTTTGAATACATCCTGCCCGAGGACAAGAATGGGTTTACCTTTTTCGTAGGTCGCCTGACCCAGGTGATGAATCTGTTCGGCTACCAGGTATCGGTCGCTTTGGCGCCAAAAACATCAGCAAATCAGAAAGGACTTCTATATGAGGGGGTGGATTACCAGGGGCTGGGAAGAGCAGCTAATGAAGTATTCCTTATGACCTATGAGTGGGGATATACCTATGGCCCTCCTATGGCTGTAGCGCCTCTGAACATGGTGAGGCGCGTAGTAAACTATGCTTTGACTGAGATTCCGGCAGAAAAGGTGATCCTGGGAATACCAAATTACGGCTATGATTGGCCTCTTCCCTACCAGAACGGGGTGACAAAGGCAAAAACCATAGGAAATATAGAGGCTGTAAAATTAGCAGTGGGTTATGGCGTGCCGATTCAGTTTGACCCAGTGGCTCAATCCCCCTTTTTCCGCTACTGGCAGTATGGAGTGCAGCATGAAGTATGGTTCGAGGATGCCAGATCAATTCAGGCAAAATTGAATCTGGTCTTGGAATATGGACTTAAGGGTATCGGATATTGGCAATTGATGAGATTTTTTCAGGTAAGCTGGCTATTAATGGAAAATATGTTTGAAGTGGAAAAAGAGAAAGATTAAGAAGAGGTTCTCATTCCTCTTTAAGAGAGAGGCTGACTTTTCACAGCATGCAAAGAAGATAGTTTTTGACACTTAAATCTTTATAGAGTATAATCAAAGAAACGTATTATGTATCATTAATCTGGCAGTTGGCGGCATGGTATCTGCAGAGATGATACTTACAGGGAGTCTATTTATAATCAGCTGGTTTTGAAAAAGGGCTTTTTGGACCTTTGGAGGAAAAATAGCCAAATATATCGCAGTGAGCTGCAAGGAGAAGGAGAATATGACTGATACGGAAAAATTGATTATTAAAAAGCTGGATATGTTAAGTCAGGAAGTTAGAGAGGTAAAAGAAGAGGTAGGAAGGGTGAGGGAAGAAGTAGGCGAAGTAAAGAAAGAAGCTGAAAAAGCCCGAGAAGAAGCCGGGAAAGCTCGAGAAGAAGCTGGGAAAGCTCGAGAAGAAGCTGGAAAGGCCCGAGAGGAAGCTGGAAAAGCTCGAGAAGAAGCTGAAAAGGCCCGAGAGGAGGCCGGGAAAGCTCGAGAGGAGGCCGGGAAAGCTCGAGAGGAAGCTGGGAAAGCTCGAGAGGAAGCTGGGAAAGCTCGAGAGGAAGCTGGGAAAGCTCGAGAGGAAGCCGGAAAGGCCCGGGAAGAGGCTGAAAAGGCAAATGAAACTGCTAGAAGAGCAAATGAAATTGCTATCAGGACTCAAGTAACCCTTGAAAATGAAATCAGCCGTAAAATTGATATTATTGGAGAGGGCCATGATTTCCTTAAGCAAAGGCTGGATAATGCTATGCAGATGGAAAAGAAGCGGGAACAAATGGAGCTTGAACTGATTAATTTACGTTTGGAAGTCCAGAAGATAAAAGCACATTTGGATATCGCCTAACTTTATTTTGCTTAGGAGGGAAATATAATGGATATAGATGCCGTGGCACAGGAGCGGAAGACAGCGAGGAAAACATTTTCTAGGATGGGGTTAGCCTATTTTTTGTTTTTAGCTACAGCTCTTGTCTTTCAGGCTGGAATTGTTCTGATTGTTCGATATACAGGAGGCAGACAGCTTTTTGCCAGTCAGAACAGCCGGATAATTCTGTCTATGATTTCCATGTATGGAGCTGGTTTTCCGTTGTTTTGGCTGCTGGTAAGAAAGCTGCCGCTCGGATATGAAGGTAATGTCTGCGAGGAAAAATGGGAAAAAGAGAAGTGGGGATTTCTTCCTCTTTTTATCAGTTTCCTGATTTCTATAGGGGTTATGGAGGTAGGAAATCTGCTTGGCAATGGCATCATGCACATCTTGAACCGGGAGCTGGGAGCCCAGGCAGCTAATGATGTGTTTTCTTTGATTATGGAAAGCAGCCTGCTTATTATTATCCTGTTTGCAGTAATTTTGGGACCAATTATGGAGGAACTGATGTTCCGAAAAATTCTCATTGATAGGATAATTCGTTTTGGAGAGCTTAGGGCAGTTATTGTATCCGGAGTTCTATTTGGCCTGGTTCATGGAAATTTTTACCAGTTTTTTTATGCCTGTGGCCTGGGGATGGTTTTTGCTTATGTTTATGTAAAAACTGGAAAGCTTAGAATTACAATCATTATGCATATGATGATTAATGGAATGAGTGCCATTATAGCAGGCAGTCTCTTAAAAACTATGGAATATGAACGTTTTATGGAGATGGTAGGAATAGGCAATATGGAAGGTGCAATAGGCGTGGTAGGGGAGCATTGGATATCCTATCTGCTTCTTATCGTTTACAGCTTGGGATTGATGGTGACAGCTTTTGTGGGATTCATTCTCTTTATCTGCATATGTGTACAGAAAAAAATTCATTTTCTGCCGCCAGTAAAGAAGATACCAGGAAGATTTACCTATGTGCCAGTGTTCTTGAATGCAGGAATGATATTGTTTTTTACCATATGTACCCTAGAATTTCTTTTATAACCATTTCTTAAATAAAATATAAGTCCTTTTTTAAGATGGCAGTTGCTGGTATGTAGCACTGTATCATATACACTATTTATGTATAAAAGGTCTCTGTTTAATATAAGTGTTGCTGGTTAAAATTCTGTTGATTTCACTAAGGCATATGGAATCAGATGAATGTTTATGATATTATTTAAAGCAACAAATCAGGCGCTGTGTGCCTTTAACGGATAGCGCGAGCAAGAGAAGGGGACGTTATAATGACAAGTATATACGAAGAAGGATTAAAACTAATTGATGAGAAGTTTGGCCACGGAAAAGATAATCTTATCTCCCTTGCAACGATTGCCCGAGAGCCAGGTGCTAATGGAAAGCTCCGCCCTGTTGTCTGTTGTGTGATGCCTATTTATGAAGATTGCATATTTTATGCTGTTACATCTGGAAAATCAAATAAAGTGTTACAAATAGAGCAAAATGCTGAGGTTTCGACACTTTGACAAAGCATTTTAAAAATAAGCATATAGCAGCACTTATTAAAAAGGAACTATAAAATTAGCGATAAATTGAACAACAGTTTCGGGTGTATAGATATACACTGAAATGAGTCAAGGGGCATCAGCAACCGCCATCTTAAAAAGGGATATATGAAATCAGAAGAGTCTGCAAAGGAAGGCAGATCTTCTGATTTTTTTGTTACTGTGAAAGTTTTGGAAGTGTTTTTTCTGCGCAGCAGAAAACTAAGTTCAGGTATACCCAATGTGCTGGAATACTTTCACTTATAGTGGTATCTCCAAGATGGACATATCAATTATTTAGAAAATTTTTCGAATGTTCTATAGAATAAAAAAGTTGTTATACTGGGGCAGAGAATCCAAAAATCAGGTATTGACAAATATAGATAAAAGTGGTAGGATAAAGTTGTAACTGATATATCAGATATCTAACATCAGACATCACTTTAAAGGAGGAGTAAGAATGCCATTAATTACACAAGGCAGATATGATGTTGCTGTATGCGGGGGAGGAGTAGCGGGAACCATGGCGGCCATATCTGCTGCAAGGCAGGGAGCAAGAGCAGTACTGATAGAAAAAGGACCGTTCTTGGGAGGCGTTTTGGCTATGGGATATTTCCCCCATTCTTTTTATGCAAATACTGGAAAAAAAGCGATTGGAGGAATTGCTGAGGAATTGATCCAACGCCTGATTCAGACTGGGGGATCATTAGGCCATCTGCGCTATGAAGGGGGACACTTGTATACGATTACTCCGGTAGATAGCGAGCTGGTAAAAATCGAGCTGATAAAAATGGCAAAAGAAGCAGGAGTAGATGTGTTTTTTGAAACCATTGTCAATAATGTTATTATGGAAGATAAGAGAGTAAAGGGGGTTATGATACAAAACAAAGAAGGGACAGAGCTTCTGGAAGCAGAGATGATAATTGACGCTACAGGCGATGGAGATATAGCTTGCATGGCAGGAGCACCATATGAAAAAGGACGGAAACGAGACGGTAAGATGCAGCCAGTAAGCTTGGCTATGAGAGTTTCTAATGTGGACACAAAAAAGATGGCAGAAGAAGTGCCTTCCGACCAGGCAGTGCTTATGGTAAAACGCCCTGGCTCAGATACAGAATATCCAGTTTATTTTGTTGCACGTCTGGGAAAATGGGATGATACATCAGAAGCTAAGGAGCTTTTTACAGATAAAAATCATCAGATGTTCTGTCTATGTACATTGGAAAATGATATTTATCTAAATATTTCCAGGGTAATAGGAGTAGATGGAACACAGATTAGAGAGAGCAGCAAGGCTTTGATGGATGCAAGGCTCCAGATTGAAAAATTATATCATTTTATAAAAAAATATATTCCAGGTTTTGAAAAATGCCATTTGATTGGCGGCACATTTCTTGGGGTAAGAGAAAGCAGAAGATTTATAGGAAACTATACATTGACTGGAGAGGACATCAGAGAAGGAAAAAAATTTGAAGACAATATCTGCCTTGTAGGCTATCCCATGGACATGCATGATCCTGATGGAGGCAATGTAGTCTTTAAAGAAATTGGAGGAGATGGTACATACGGAATTCCATTACGCTGCCTGACTCTTCCTGGATACGATAATCTGATGGTAGCAGGAAGATGCATTTCAGTTACTCATGAGGCGCTGGCTTCTGCGAGGACGATGTCAGCTTGTATGTGCATGGGACAGGCGGCAGGAACAGCGGCAGCAATGGTTTGCGGAAAGAAGGATGGTCTGAAAGAGCTTTCTGTTCCAGAGCTACAGGAGAAATTAAAACAGCAGGGGGCTATTTTGGAATGATAAAAGGCCTTATCAGGCAAGATTAAGGGAAAAGAGACTGATGAAAAAAAGCTTTAGAAGAAAGCTGATTAAAAGAATCTCAAGAGGAAGGAGAAGGTTTATGGAAAAAGGAAAGAAAAGAAGAAAATGGGCAGCATTAGTGGCTTGTGTCATGCTGACAGCGTCATTTATGTTGTCAGCATGCGGAAACAGCCAAAATAACACTGGTTCAGACAGCGGAAAGCAGGAAGGCAATCAGAAAGAGGTAGGCTCTTTTGAGCTTAAATATCGGAGTGGGGCTACTTCTGGCTGCTTCTATCCTGTATCAGCTTCCATGGCCGAATTTCTGCCTCAGGATATTGAAGGCCTGACTTCTGTAACCGTAACGCCAGGGCAGGGACAATCTAATGTTCAGGCTGTTCAAGATGGGGTATGTGACATTGCGTTTGCAAAGCTTCCAGGAACGATTTTAGGTTTGGAAGGAAAAGAACCCTTTCAAAAGCCATGTGATCAAGTACGGAATTTAATGTATTTTTATGATGAAGCATTTCATCTTGTAGTATTAAAGGATTCTGGAATTAATACCATAGAGGATTTAAAGGGAAAATCTCTTTCTACGCAGACAGTCGGCAACCAGGCAGAGCAAATGACGAAAGAGGTTCTAGCTGCCTATGGAATGGATTATTCAGATTTAAAGAAAGTATCGAATGTAAACAGCTATGATGACTCGGTACAGCAGATGAAAGATGGGATTGTAGATGCTTTTACCTTTGCCAATGCGCCGCCAGTCGCAATCCTTACTGATCTGGCATCCAGCCGGGACATTAAGATAATCTCCATTGGGGATGAAGAAATGGAAAAAGTTCTGGAAATGAATAAAGGATATGTAAAAAGGACCATTCCAGCAGGAACATATGATTTCCAGGATGAAGATATTTCTACATTTGGCGGAGCGGTTCATGTAATTGTAAACGCGGATATGGATGAAGAGCTGGCATATCAGATTGTGAAATCTACGGTAGAACATCTTTCAATAATACAGGATGCCCATGTGACTTTTAAAGATCTGACAGTGGAGAAAATGGGACAAGAGCTGGCTTTGCCATTCCATCCGGGAGCAGAACGCTATTTCAAAGAAAAAGGAGTTCTTAAGTGAAAGAAAAAATTATTTCAGGTATAGCACTGATATTCGGCATATTTCACCTCTATACATCTTTTATGGGAAATTTGGATCCGTATCGGCTGCGGGAAGGACATCTGCTCTTTGCTATGGTATTGATCTTGCTGATGAAACCAGCTTCCAAAAAGTATCCAGACAGTATAGTCGGAAAAGTTTGGACAGGAATCATGCTGATATGTACCATTATTCCCTTAGGATATCTGATTTTGGATTATACTAAGCTGCTCCAGAGAATGCCCTATGTACAGGAGCTTAAAGCATTTCAATATGTCTTTGTTGTTATGCTGACCATTGCCCTTTTGGAAGGCACAAGGCGTTCTCTGGGAGCTGCGCTCCCTATTGTGGCCAGTCTGGCAATCCTGTATGGAATGGCAGGGCAGTATCTTCCAGGATTGTTTGGACATCAAGGATTTACCAGGCTGGAAATGGCTGATCTGCTGGTTTATACTACAGAGGGAATCTTTGGTATGGCTTTAGGAACCTCAGCTACCTTTGTGATTCTGTTTATTATTTTCGGCGCTTTTTTGGAAAAGGCTGGGGTGGCAGGATATTTTATGGACCTATCCTGTGCTCTTACAGCAAAATCCAGAGGCGGTCCAGCCAAAATGTCTGTTATTTCCAGCGCATTGTTTGGAAGTGTTTCTGGAAGCTCAATTGCTAATGTAGCTACAACTGGGCAGATTACCATTCCCCTTATGAAAAAAGCAGGATATAAACCGGAATTTGCAGCAGCAGTAGAAGCAGTGGCCTCTACTGGAGGGCAGCTTATGCCGCCAGTAATGGGAGCAGCAGTGTTTGTTATGTGCGATTTTACAGGAATCCCATATGTGGAGATATTAAAATGTGCGATCCTTCCGGCACTTCTGTTTTATAGCGCTGTATTTTTTATGGTACACTTCGAAGCTGTCCGCTGGAAACTTTCCGGTGTTTCATCTGAGAACATGCCCAAAAAGCAGACATTGGTAAAAGGGGCATATCAGCTATTTCCTCTTGCAGCGATTGTTGTCATGCTGGTGTTGGGCTACAGTCCAACCTATGCTTGTCTGCTGGCAATCATTAGTATTATAGTAGTTTCCTGGATCAATCCTGAGAAGCGGATGGGAATTTTGGCAATCGGTCAGGCTTTATCAGAAGGAGCCAAGGGGGCTGTAGGAGTGGCAGTGACCTGCGCGACAGCAGGAATTGTAGTGGGAATTGTCAATTATTCTGGACTGGCTCTTAAATTTACTTCTCTTATGCTGGCAATTGGGAAGGAAAATCTTCTTTTGGTGTTGATTTTAACAGCTATGGCTACAATCATACTGGGAATGGGGCTTCCTACCACTCCCTCCTATATTGTGGTGGCTTCTTTGATGGTTCCTACGATTGTAAAATTGGATATCCCTCTGATTGCAGCCCATTTATTTGCTTTTTATTTTGCCAATGTGGCAAACATTACGCCTCCAGTAGCTCTGGCATCTTATACGGCAGCAGGGCTGGCGGAGTCAGAACCCTTGAAAACAGGATTTTTAGGATTCCGGCTTGGAATTGTAGCATATATAGTCCCCTTTATGTTTGCCTATAATACGGGACTTCTTCTGATTGGAAATAATATATCCCAGCTGGTCCTGACAGCAGCAACATCATTTGTGGGTGTATATTTTCTGGCTGGAGCTAGTGAGGGGTGGCTTTTGGAAAAGACAAAACCAGCAGAAAGGATTCTTCTTGGTGCAGCTGCCCTTACCCTGATTTATCCGGGAATATATACGGATATCGCAGGAATTCTCATGGGAGGAGCAGTAGTTGTACTTCAAAAAGCCCGTATAAAAAAAAGGGATGGGAGGCTTCAAGAGCAGTGATAAATCAGATATCCTTTTTCGTTGTGCAGAAAATCTGAGGCTGCTTTGGATCTTATATTGATCTAGAAGTAACATTTTTGGAAGAATTAGGTTTAGGGATCAAAAGTGCCGCAGGCCGAAAGGTTTCAGAACATTTTTGACATCGGAATCGGAATGGAAGATCAGGATGGGGAAAAAGTCTATATACATAAATTTTTAATTATGGTATAATATCAAAATGGTATAAAGCAGATTTTGGTTCCTCAGGCATTTTTTGGAAAAGCCCATTGCCTTTGTATTAAGTCATAAATCGCGAAAATGTTCAGCAGAATCAATAGCACAATTAAATCCAGGCTAAATTCTATAAAAAGTGATTTAGAACTTGGGACACATTTGACAGAAGGGGGTCAGCATAGGAGATCCTGTGCACAGGGAGAAGTGCCAGGGCTTCTATGCTGAACTTTATATCAGAGGATCCGACAGGCACGTTTCTGGATTTGCCGTTATACGGAAAGAGAACGAAAATGGAAAGAATAAGGTGATTTTTTGGTAAATATCAACACAAGATCTATCCGAGAGCAGGTGGCAGATGTGCTTCGGATGAGGATTATTAGCGGAGAATTGAAGCCTGGAGACAGGATATCAGAAAGAGATATAAGCCGGGAGCTGAATATCAGTACAACTCCGATTAAGGAGGCAATCAGAGGGTTGGAGACAGCTGGACTTCTGATTACACTGCCTAGAAAAGGGACAATGGTATCAGAGTTTGCAAAGCAGAATCTTTCCCAGCTCAGTACGCTTCGCTCTGCTCTGGAAGGGGTGGCGGCCAACCTTGCTGCAGAAAATATGGATGAAGATGCGGTGAAACGGCTGGAGCTGTTATTGGATGAAACAGAAGGACTGATAGACAGTGATAATGTGGGGCAGGTAGAAAGCTTTAACAGAGAATTTCATGAGACAATAACTAAATACAGCAATAATCAATATCTGATCCAGCTGATTGAAACACAGAGAAGCTTTAATCAAGGATTTCGCCATGGAGGGCTGAGAGAAAGGGATGGAAGAGAACAGTCTTTACAGGAGCATCGGGCTATTCTAGATGCAGTGAAGGCTGGAAATCGGGAATTGGCAGAGACTCTTATGCGGAACCACATTCGCCGTTCGGCAGAATATGTTCTTGACAACATTGAAACCATATAAAGTGGGTTTATAGAGAGGGGCTGTGTTCGGACCTTTCAAATACAAGGCAGGCGAGCGCCTAAAAGATATGGTGCAAATAATGGAAAACGATAGGACAAACTTCATAGGGAAACAGATTAGGGGGTTCCTGATAAGCCGCGAGGATTTTTCTGCTGGAAGGCACGTTTTTCTCTTGCTTCCAGCATATCAGGCCGTGTAATTTGCTGTTTTATGAGGGGTTCTTCTGAACCATCGTCCCTCCTTTTTATTCACAATATATGAAAATATAGTTTTTGAATAGCTTTTTCTGATGTGATAGCATCTGTCATTCTGATATTTTCCCCAGTAGATAGTTTTGACACCCAAAATCTGTGGAATAAGAAAAAAGTTGACACCTTCAGGCATATATGATAAATTAGACTCCAGTATAAATGCAGAGACAGGGAGTAGTAAGCGATGGGAATCATTCAGAGAGCTGCCGGACGGTGAAAGGCAGATGAGGACTATGGCTGAACTGGCCCTCGAGCAGCCTTTTTGAAAAAGCAGAAGGATTTTCTGCTCAGTAGGACAGGACGGATCCTGCCGTTATCAGGAGTGGGTGAGAATTGTTTCACATCCAGCTGAGAGCATACAATTGTATGAAGCAGAGTGGTACCGCGTAAGTAATAATAGCCTTGCGTCTCTGCGGAAAGGGTTTTCCGCAGGATGCAGGGTTTTTATCATATAGGAAATTCCTTTGGATTTTCCTATATGATAAAAACCTTTATCGCACTCAGCGCAAGAGGAAAATAGCTGCTGCCACAGCCGCGCTCCGGTGCGGGTGTGCATCTTGACGCACACTTTTTGATCGTATCGGCTGCAGGTATTAAAAGGGTTGCAGCCAGGCGGAGAATCCTGTGAAGCAAGACTCTTTCTTAAAACTAGTCGATCTATCAAGGACATCGAAAAAGATATGTGTGTGCAGCACTGAAAAGGAGGAAAAATTATGGCACAGTATAATCACACGGCGATAGAAAAAAAGTGGCGTGAGAACTGGGCGAAAAACCCGATCAATGTGAATGACGGGAAAAAGGAAAAATATTATTGCCTGGATATGTTTCCATATCCATCAGGAAGCGGTCTCCATGTAGGCCATTGGAGAGGTTATGTGATCTCTGATGTATGGAGCCGTTATCAGCTTTTAAAGGGAAAATATGTGATCCATCCTATGGGCTGGGATGCCTTTGGTCTTCCAGCAGAGAATTATGCCATAAAAATGGGCATTCATCCCGCTATTTCCACAGCAGAAAACGTAAAGAACATTAAAAAGCAGATCAATCAAATCGCTGCTATCTATGACTGGGATATGGAGGTCAATACCACAGATCCAGGGTTTTATAAATGGACCCAGTGGATTTTTGTCCAGATGTTTAAAAAAGGCCTTGCCTATGAAAAGGAATTCCCGATTAATTGGTGTCCATCTTGTAAGACAGGCCTTGCCAATGAAGAGGTGGTAAATGGCTGCTGTGAGCGATGTGGAACCACGGTTACAAAGAAGAACCTTCGCCAGTGGATGCTGAAGATTACAGCTTATGCAGACAGGCTGCTGGAGGATCTGGATAAGTTGGACTGGCCGGAGAAGGTAAAGAAGATGCAGACGGACTGGATCGGTAAATCCTACGGCGCAGAAGTGGATTTCCCTATAGAAGGCAGGGAGGAAAAAATCACGGTTTACACTACAAGGCCGGATACTCTTCACGGGGCAACTTTTATGGTGCTGGCTCCAGAGCATAAGCTGGCAAAGACACTGGCGACAGACCAGACCAGAGAGGCTGTGGAGAAATATATTTTTGATGCTTCCATGAAATCTAATGTAGACCGTCTTCAGGATAAGGAAAAGACAGGTGTATTTACAGGAACCTATGCAATTAATCCTTTAAACGGCGAAAAAACACCAATTTGGCTTTCCGATTATGTACTGGCAGATTATGGTACGGGAGCAATCATGTGTGTGCCGGCTCATGATGACAGGGATTTTGAATTTGCGAAAAAATTCAATATTCCGATTATCCAGGTGATTGCAAAGGATGGAAAAGAAATTGAAAATATGACCGAGGCTTATACGGAAGCAAGTGGAACCATGATTCATTCGGGAGACTGGAATGGTATGGAATCAGCAGTGCTGAAAAAAGAAGCTCCGGTCATGATTGAAAAGATGGGAATTGGACATAAAACAGTAAATTACAAGCTTCGCGACTGGGTATTTTCCCGTCAGCGCTATTGGGGAGAGCCGATTCCGATCATCCACTGTCCTCATTGCGGCAATGTACCAGTGCCGGAAGAGGAACTTCCTTTAAGGCTTCCAGATGTAGAAAGCTATCAGCCTACCGGAACAGGAGAGTCTCCCTTGGCTGCAATTGAAGAATGGGTAAATACTACTTGTCCGGTCTGCGGTGCTCCGGCAAAAAGGGAGACCAATACCATGCCTCAATGGGCTGGTTCTTCCTGGTATTTCCTCCGCTATGTGGATAGCAAAAATGAGAAAGAGCTGGTTTCTAGGGAAAAGGCAGACAAATATCTTCCAGTGGATATGTACATCGGCGGAGTAGAGCATGCAGTGCTCCATCTCCTGTATTCTCGTTTTTATACTAAGTTCCTGTGCGATATCGGCGTGATTGACTTTGACGAGCCCTTTACCAAGCTGTTCAATCAGGGTATGATTACAGGAAAGAACGGAATCAAAATGAGCAAATCCAAGGGGAATGTAGTTTCTCCTGACGATCTGGTCCGGGATTATGGATGTGATTCCTTGAGACTGTATGAGCTGTTTGTAGGGCCGCCGGATCTGGATGCGGAATGGGATGACAGAGGGATTGATGGCGTATCTCGTTTCTTAAAGCGTTTCTATAACCTGGCTATGGAAAATAAAGATAAGGATATTGGAGAGACCAGGGAAATGGTGAAGCTGCGCCATAAGCTGGTATATGATATTGAACAGAGATTTGAACAATTCAGCCTGAATACTGTTATTTCTGGATTTATGGAATATAACAACAAAATGATTGAGCTGGCGAGAAGAGAGGGCGGAATCGATAGAGAGACATTAAGAACCTTTATCATACTTCTGGCTCCATTTGCTCCTCATCTAGGAGAAGAATTATGGAGAGAGTTAGGAGGTACAGATAGTGTATTCCATGCTTCCTGGCCAGAGTGTGATACAGAGGCGATGAAAGATGACGAAATCGAAATCGCTGTTCAGGTAAATGGAAAAACAAGAGCTGTAGTAAGCCTTCCAGCAGATGTATCCAAAGAGGAGGCAGTTGCAGTAGGAAAAGAGGCTGCAAAGGATAAGATTTCTGGAAACATTGTGAAGGAAATTTATGTGCCAGGGAAAATTATTAATATTGTGTGTAAATAAGCTTGTTTTCTGCCCTTTGTCCTGCTGCAATTGCCAGATATTGATGGCTTTGGGGCAGGTAGGAAATATGCAGTTCGTTCCAGTTCTGTTCTAGTCATAAAAATTCCTGAGTTTCTTCCAAGGATGTGGCAAGGTTGACAGCTGTTTTTAGATAGCAGGGGCTGTTGCAAAATAGTGGTTTTATACAAGATACAGGCTGAAAGCAGTTCAGCTTTCAGCCATGTGCTGTATGAGAAATCTGTTTTATAAAATCCCCCGGCTGTTCAATTGTTCCCACATTTCATTTTCTGTAATGGGGCAGCCATGCTGCCCTAATCTGATGGAGGGCTTTGTTTTTCCGTGGAAATCGCTGCCGCATGTGACAAATAACTGATGTTCTTTTGCAAAATGAAAATATTTCCATGCTTCATTGGGAGAGTGATAACTGCTGAAGGCCTCAATTCCATCCATATTAAGCTCTACGATCTCATTTAGAAGAGCGAACTTGTTTTTTAAGTTTATTTCAGGGTGTGCTAACACGGCAAGCCCGTGATTGTGATGAATCATATCAATGACCTCGTCCATTTGCGGATAATGGACGGGTACAAAACAGGATTTTCCTTGTGCATAAAAGTCCCAATAAAAATTCACATATGGGTTGTCACCCCTTTTGCCATTCTTTCGATAAGGTTGTAGTAAGGTATGATCTGCATATTCTGGCTTAGTTAAAAGCACCTCTGCGAACAATTCGCCTGTCCATGTCTCGTTCCAATAACTGTTTTTTGATATTTCCCACATTTCATTTTCTGTGATATGAAATCCTAATTTCCGTGTTTTTTCAAGCATACATAAGGAGGCTTCAAAGCCCTGAGATCGGATGTTTTTTTCAATGCTTTTAAAATCTTCAGACGCATCTTCAATTCCATATCCCAGCATATGAAAGTTATTGTTCTTATAAACACAATCGATTTCTATTCCTGAAATATATACAATTCCTTTTTCTGCGGCTTTCCTAATAGCTTCCTCATTTGCTCGAATACAATTATGATCCGTAATTGATATAAGGCTATTTCCTTCCTCAGGGATTTTTTCTATCAGTTCTGATGGGGTAAACCCGCCATCATTGCTGTATATGCTGTGCATATGTAAATCAATCATAAGTACCTCCTGTCATGAATGATTCCATTTGGATTTTCGAGATTAGGTGTCAATAAGATTTACCCACTATGGCAGAGTATGGCTCATTGCAAGCGGCGAATCTTACAAAACAGAATTTTTTAATTGTCCAGCTTGTTCCAGGCTTGAGGCTTATCTGTCTTGTATTATAATAATATCGCCATTTTAATATTGTTTCAACTTTATTTCCGACGTATAATATAATAAAAACGACTTATATGAGGATAATATGGGACTGGAAAAATGCGGATTAAATTTAAATCATAACCATAAGGAATTACAGGCCCATGGAACCGCTGGCTTTCCCTGTGCTGCATACCTTGGACAGTATACAGACAAACCAGAACAAGTGATTCCATGGCATTGGCATGAGGAATTGGAAATAGCATATGTTAAAAATGGGACAATAAAATTAAAAATTCCTACAAAAACATATTTTCTTGAAAAGGGAGATTGTATTATGATAAATTCAAATATTCTCCATTATGCCATAGCGGCCCCTCAATGTGAACTGGAATCGTTAGTGTTTCATCCTACGCTGATTACTGGAAATAACATTTCTGCATTTGCCGAAAAATATTTATCTCCTCTTATAGAGAAGACCTCTTTTGATGGATATTTATTCAAAAGGGATTATGCAGAAAAGGAAATTAATCACTTTATCAGCGCGTTTCATGCAGCGGCCAGTGATGTTTCTGGGTTTGAATTTATCATAAGAGAAAATCTATCCCAAATATGCTTTTATCTATATCAACAATTTGAACAGGAAATTATAACAGGAGAAGCAGGACTTAACCAGGACAACTTTCGGATCAGAAAGATGCTTGACTATATTCATAGCCATTTTTCTGAAGCAGTAATGGTATCAGAGATTGCAAAGGCTGCTGATATCGGAGAACGGGAGTGTATGCGATGCTTTCAAAGAACAATACATATTTCTCCTATCCAATATTTACTAAAATATAGAATTATGCAGGGAGCAGATATACTTTTGAAATCCCCATCAGAGAGTATATCAGAAGTTTCAGCTTTTTGTGGGTTTGACAGTCCTAGCAATTTTTCAAAAATATTCAAGCGGTTTTATCATTGCACACCCAGAGAGTATAAAAATTCACATAAGAAGCAAGGGGGGCTGTGAAAATTCTCATTTTCTGAGCAGCAGAAAACGGAGTTCAAGTATGCTGAATGCGTCAGATACTTTCGTTCATGATGGATTTTTGAAAAAATTTTGATTTCCTAGAAATGTAAGAAATCCTTCATTTACGAATATGGGCGAGAAGTGGTATAATAGGTTTCTGAAAACAAAGTTGAAAAGATTGCAGCAGAAATGATAAAATGTCAATGGGAAAGGAATCGATTATGAAAAAATCAGGGAAAGCGGTGATTTTAGCTGCGGCTGCAGCTTTCATGGCTGTTGGGACAGTTTCTACAGTGAAAGCTGCCGGAGAAAACGCAGGAGGACCGGGAGAAAGATTTGCCATAGAAGAGATGGAGATTTCTGAGGAGGCTGACAAGATTGTTCTGGCAGTGGGGCAGGGAGATTCTAAGGTGAAAGTGTCCTATTATGAGAAGAACAGCCAGGGAACGTGGAGCCAGCTTTTTGATACGGAAGGCGTCTACGGGAGGAATGGAGGAACCTATGATAAGAGGGAAGGGGATGGCATGACCCCTTATGGAATCTATAAGATTAACAAGGCCTTTGGGATTCAAGATGACCCGGGCAGTCTTCTGCCCTATGAAAAGCTAAAAGAGAATGATTACTGGGTGGATGACCCAGAAAGCCGCCATTACAACCGCATGGTAAATACAGATTCTGTGGAGAAGGACTGGAATTCGGCAGAACATCTGATTCAAGTGTCCCCTTATTATAATTATGTGCTTTCTCTGGATTACAATGAAGAAGCTATTCCAGGAAAGGGATCGGCCATCTTTATTCACTGTACAGCAGAGGGCTATACCGGATCTAGCGGCTGTATCTGTATTGGAGAGGATGAGATGAAGCTTCTGGTAACCAGGGCAGATGATGGGATGAGAGCAGTGATTGTCCCGGATGAAGAAGCATTAAAGAAACAGTAGAGAGAAAGTGTCAGGATCTTTTTGCAGCTTCAGAGCTAGGAAGCTCTAGGGCTTTGATACATAATCACCTGTATATGGTGTATAAGCGGTTATATTGAATACAAAAAGATTCTGACACTTTTCCTAAGGAAAAAAGGAATGGCCTTTATTCCGGTTTGGTAATCTGTCGGGAGAACATTTTCAGTATATCGATTTTTTTGCGTTCCTGTGGACTCATATCCGCTGCCAGAATAGAGACAATAATATCAGTTTCACTGTCAGAAAAGGAGATTCCCTTTGACTGGGCTTCCATGCTGAAGGTGAGAAGAGAAGGAATCAAACGATTTTTCGGCGTCTGTTTTACTTTTTCGGCAAATTCGTCTAGCATATCCAGTTTTTTTCTATCCATTTCTTTTAAACGGGGATCCTTTTTCCAGTCGTTCAAATTTGTACCTCCTATATTCTTGTGATATTGTTAAAAGCGTTTAATTCATATTCTGCATAGCTTGCATCATAAACTGCATGGCATCGATTCTGGACTGCTGCTCTGGAGAGAGAAAGCTTTTCAGCTGCTCCATAGGAGCAGAGACCCCTTTGGCCATATTTGAGATGAGGGAAATGATCTCCTGTTCATATGTATTTCCATAAGGTTTGATTGCCTCCAGCATGTCTGAAACTGAAAAATGTCTGCCGCCTGTCTCAGGTGCAGCATTCATGGCTGTCATTTCTCCCTGACTGAACATACGCATGGTACGGTTCATTTCCTGAATACGTACAAAAAGGGAGAGCATTCTCTGTTGTCTAAGGCCCATATAAGGCAGGGCTGCTTTCATCATCTGCAGATGGGAATCTCCGGTCATATAATCCAGGTCAGTGGGTTTAAATGTATCCTCTTTATAATTGTCCATAAATCATAAATCCTTATGAATTCTTTGGAGACAATATATGCAGAGAATTGGGATTTTATTCTATAGAGTCGTGTGCCAAAAGGGCTGTAAATGGAAAAGAGTTTAATTATCTTATACAAAAAATGAAGAAATAAAATTTCTTTTAACCCTTTCATCAGAAACTGTGGACAGCTTTCACATCAGAGAGAGGCATGGCATATGTATATTATATAAGCAGAAAGCAGCTGGGAAAGCCGGATGTATGCTTATATGAGTTAGATTTTGATAGCAAAAATTCCTGCTATTGGACAATAGGGGCGTAAAAAGGAGAAATCAGATATGAACAGCCGTTTAATCATTGATGGGAATGCTGTTTACGAAATAGATGAAGATTGTATGAATCAGAGGAGGGAAAGCCAGACTGGTGGATATGAAAAGGAGACAAAAGCTCCATGGACAGAAGGGAGAGGAATGGCAGGAATAGAAGAGAGGCAGGAGAGAATGTTTTCTAGAGGATAAAAATTCTTCATAGCCTTTCCTGTAAGGATTCAGGTATCAAAAGTGCTGGAAATGGAAAGATGTCAGAAATTTTTCCAGGTCAGTAGTTTTAAAACCTGAATCCTAGTAAATAAAGACAGGAGGACAGCGTTAGCTGTCCTCCAGATAAGAAAAGATGGATATTACAGATTGTCGTTAAGTATTAGCAGCAGCAGAAGCTGTTGCCGCCGCCACAGCAGCACAGAAGGATAATAATCCAGATCCAGTCACATCCAAAGCTGACGCATCCACAGTTGCTGCCGCCGCAGTTGTTTCCACCGCATCCATTTCCACAGCAGCATAAAAGGATAAGGATTAACCAGATGAAATTACCGCCTCCGTTTCCACCGCCGTCACATCCACAACCGCATCCACAGTTTGTTGCAGCTAAATCACTCATGTTAGTTCCTCCAAGATTTTGATTACAATGTATCATATGTTAATCAGCTTGCCACAGTTTCTTTTTTTGCAAAAAATATAAGTTTATTTTCATAAAAAGTGTGATATACTCTTGATGGGGAGAGAGGCAGAGCCATATTGGCAGAGTGGACACTCAGATACTGCCCTTCCCCATGAAGAACCGCTTTGCGGATAAAAGGAGATAACTGCTATGGAACGATTATATTATAAACTTCCCTACATAAAGGAGTTTGAGGCAGAAGTGCTGGAATGCAGAGAAGGGAAAAAGGGAACCTATCATGTAATCCTAGACCGGACCGCATTTTTTCCGGAAGGGGGCGGACAGCCAGGGGATTCCGGTATGTTGGGAGAAGCCATAGTTATGGATACCCATGAAAAGGATGGAAAGGTTTACCACATCACTGACCGGCCGATTTTGACAGGAGAACGAGTAAAGGGGAGCCTGGATTGGGAAAAACGCTTTCACAATATGCAGGGTCATTCTGGAGAACACATTCTGACTGGACTGATACATAAAAAATTCGGTTTTGATAATGTAGGCTTTCATATGGGGAAAGAGGAAATTACCATTGATTTTAACGGTATAATTACTATGGAAGAGCTCCATGAGCTGGAATTTCAAGCCAATGAGGCAGTATATGAAAACCTGCCATTTATTATTACCTGTCCTTCCCAGGAAGAGCTGCAAAAGATGGAATACCGCAGCAAAAAGGAGTTGAGCGGAGAAGTACGGATTGTAACAATTCCAGGAGTGGATGTATGTGCATGCTGTGGAACCCATGTGGAGAGGACAGGAGAAATAGGTCTGATTAAGGTTTTAGGAATGATCCATTATAAAGGCGGCATAAGGATATCCATGCTTTGTGGAAAGCCAGCTTTGGTATATTTAGATAGCCTTCAGAGTCAGATGAATCGCATGTCAGTCCTTCTTTCAGCGAAATTGGGAAAGATTGAAGAGACTGTGGAAAAGCTGAAACATGAAAATATGGAAAAAGAGGCCAGGCTGACAGGAGCCTTTCAGGAGCTGTTTGCAGTTCGGACTAAAGGGTATCCAGACAGCGGACAACCACTGGTCCTTTTTGAAGAAGGAATGAGCCCAATACAGCTTAGGCAGTTCTGTACCCTTCTTTACGAAAAGGGAAAGGGCAGTGTAGTGATAGTGTGTGGAGAAAAGGATGGTTCCTTCCAGTATGCGGCAGGAAGCAGTACAGTGGATATGAAGGAATTTGCTAAAAAAGCAAATAGCATTCTTAATGGCAGAGGTGGGGGAAGCCGGCAGATGGCTCAGGGAACGTTCCAGGCATCCCGAGAAGAAATCGTCAAAGCAGTCGAAGATTTGATGTGTGAATCCAACTGCGATATCCAGGGAAAGGACTGAAAAACGGATCGTATGAGGCTTGATAAGGAACAATTAAAGAAAATCAGAGGTTTGATTCTTTTTACTGTTTTGGTGACAGCGGCAGCTTTCCATTATAAGGAGATATTGGCTGTCCTTGGGAGAATACTGCATATGCTTATGCCCTTTTTATTGGGAGGCGGCATTGCGTTTATCTTAAATGTGCCTATGCGCCGGATTGAAGGCGGACTGACAGGCAAAGGAAAGAGTAAAAAATGGCATAGGCCAGCCAGCCTTTTGATTACTTTGATCTTGGTGGCAGGGATTCTGGCAGTGGTTTTCTTTGTGGCGGCTCCAGAGTTTGCCAATACAATTATGGGACTGAGAGTAAGTGTTCCCGTGTTTGCAGAACAGTTAATTAATCGGCTTACAGATATTTTTGTCCGTTATCCAGATATTGTAACCTATTTAAATAATCTAGTTATCGACTGGAACGGAGTTTTTAATCATGTGCTAGGGTTTCTGAAAAGCGGGGCTGGCCCGATTTTAAATACTACTTTTGCAGCAGCAGCGTCGATTGTAAATGGTATGACATCTTTTGGAATTGGATTTGTATTTGCTGTCTATATTCTGCTGCAAAAGGAAATTCTGGCGGAACAGTTAAAAAAATGTCTGCAGGCTTTTCTTCCAGAGCATATGATGAAGATGGTGCTGGAGACAGCTGTTCTTACAGAAAAAACATTTTCCAATTTCCTGGCTGGTCAGTGTTTGGAAGCAGTTATATTAGGAACCATGTTTTTTATTTCTATGAGTCTTCTGGATATGCCTTACGCATTGCTGATGGGGGTATTGATTGGATTTACTGCCTTAATCCCTATTTTTGGAGCTTTTATCGGCTGTGGGGTAGGAATGTTCCTGATGCTTATGATCAGCCCTATGAATGCAATGGCATTTTTCCTCCTGTTCAATGTGCTTCAGCAGATAGAGGGAAATCTGATCTATCCTCATGTGGTGGGAGGGTCTGTAGGCCTTCCATCCATATGGGTGCTGGCAGCAGTGACCTTGGGAGGCAGTTTGATGGGCATCGTAGGAATGCTGGTGTTTATACCAATCTGCTCAGTGCTTTACAGCCTTCTGCGGCGAGAGGTGAACAGAAGGGTGGAAGAAAAGAGCAGGAAGCCTTCGGCATCCTGAACATATCGGTTGAGGCTGCAGGGAAAGCATTAAATTTTGTCCCTATCAAGCCTTTATAAAGGGATTTCTGCTAAAATCAATGTTATGTGGACGTTTGATTTTTAGCAGGGGTCCTTTTACCATTTTTTCTTCTGTCGTTTCTTGATTTTGGAAATCATAGACCAGGCAAGTGCAAAAAGGACTTTTTATACAGCATATGGTAGAACAGCTAAGATTTTTACGCCATGTCCTGCATAAATCGATGGTTCTACAGCAGCCCCTTTTCTATGGGGTTATTTCTCAGTCACCTTTTTTTCTCTTTTTATGGCAATTAAGGGCTGCTGTAGAATGACTATTTTATACATGGTATGATAAAAAATACTAACTTTTCTACCATATGCTGTATAAAAAAGCTATTCTGCAACAGCCCCTGCTGGACTATCTTTTTCCCGGAAGCCCTAGGTATGCATTATGATAAAATCAGAACCTGCATTTATCCCTGGTACATATACTGGATTAAAAGATCCGTATCTTCTGGCTCATAGGCGATCAGATCCATCTCCTTGATGTAGCCATTAGAAAAGATGGTTGCAAGAGATAAATACTGGCTCAGCTTGGATTTCAGATTGATCCTATCGCCTTCGGCAGAAACAAGTTCTACCCTTCCTTTACACTGATCGATTATCTGAAAAAACTTATTTACGTCTGTAACATTCTGCACCTTCATAAAATTCATACTCCTTTCCATTGACAAAAAGCGGTTAATGTTTTAACGGGGCCATTATAGCAAGGGAAAAAGAAAAAAACAATCAGTAATATCACCAAAAAAAGTCAGGAGATTAAAAGAAAATACGCTGTTATGATAGCTTATAAAGAGTTCTTGTTACATTTGCCTGATTGGAATTATAAATAGCATTCCAAAGAAGAAAAGATACCTGTGAGCTGTTGCTTCTGCTTTCTGCCAGCCAGGAGATTATTGCAAATTCAACAAAAATCGGGCAGATAGATATTGCGGTTATATAAAAAACGCAGTATAATTAAAAAGATTTCATAGTAAACCTTCATGCGCAAGGCTAGCGCACCACCATGAATGAAAGTATCCAGCGCATTTGGCATACCTGAATTCAGTTTTTTGCTGCGCAGAAAAGGGTACTTTCACAGTAATTAATTTTTCAAGTCTCAAGACCAGTACCTTAGAAAAGTGTCAGAATATTTTTGCATGGAATGTGGCTGCTTGCAGATAACCTGTGGGTGATTGCCTGTAGGAATTTTAACCCGTGTTTAGAAGTTCTTACAGAGAAAACTGCGCTGTGAATAAATTTCCTGGCCTTAAAAATGCAAAAATATTCAGGTGCTTTTCTATTTTTATGATTTTTGGCCTTTGAATCATATAAGGAAAATAAAACCATGGCAATTGATTACAAAAGTTATGATTTTCAGATTTATGAATACTTATTCCGGCTTCAGCAGATATTGGAAAACGGAGTATGGAGCCCAAAGACAGAAGAATGGCTCAGCCAGATCCGCTATGAGCAGGATCGCATTAAAACAAGGCGGTTTCGTGTGGCTGTTGTGGGAGAATTTAAACGGGGAAAGAGCAGCTTTGTCAATGCACTATTAGGACAGGTAGTATTGCCTGTGGATGCCAGCCCGACTACTGCCACCATTAACCGAATTACTTACGGATCAGTGCCTAAAGCTTATCTGCGGTATAAAGACGGCTTGGAACAGAAAGTGGAAATTGGAGAGCTTGCGGCGTATGTGACAAAGCTGACAGGAGAAGCAGCAGAAAATGCTGCATTGATTGAAGAGGCAGTGGTGGAATATCCCTCCATATTTTGTCAAAACTATGTGGATCTGATCGATACGCCTGGCATGAACGATGATGACAGCATGAACCAGGTGACTGTGTCAAAGCTGGAGCAGATTGATCTAGCCATTGTAGCTATTTCGGCAAACCTGCCATTCAGTGATACAGAAAATAACTTTGTAGTACAGCTTCTGGAAAACCCGGAGATCTGCCAGATTATTGTGGTAATTACTTATATTGATATGGTGCGGGAACGGGACAGGGAGCGTATCTTGACATACCTGCATGAAAGAATATGCAGGAAAGTGTTGGAAAGACTGCAGGCTCTTTATCCTGAAGAAGATCCGATTTTTCAAAAATATGAGAGGATATTTGGAAATCTCCAGCAATTTGCCGTGTCCTCTGTGGATGGGCTTTTAGCCAGGGAGACAGGCGACATGGAGCTTCTTGAAAGCAGTGGATTTATGCAGCTGAATCAGAGATTACCTCGCCTGATTTTAAGCAGCCAGAATCATAATGCCATGGATAAGGCTATGGATACCATTGACCGGATTATCCAGGAATATCAGGCCAGTCTGCCGGAAGAGGCAGAAGTGTATTTAGCTAGAGCAGGGCATCTGGAAGAGGAAAAGAAGCGTTTCGCCAGGATTGGTTATGAAAGCATTGAAACATTACTGGATGAAGCTAGAGTTAGGATATATGAACGGATCAATCAGTTTGAGGTCCAGATGACAGAAATTGTCTTAAAAGGCTTTAGCTATTGTCTGTCTTCCATGAGGACCTTGGATATTAACGTGCTGGAGGGAGCATTGATAAGGCAGTCAGTGGAAACCTATAGATATGCTTGTCAGGAAATACAGGCTCGGCTTCTGCCGGATATTCGGAGGCTGTATCAGGAAGAAGCATGGCGCAGCATTACGGACCTTTGTTCTCGTTTAAGAGCAGTTATTTCCCCTTATGGAGAAGTATTTCAAAAGGTGGAAAAAATGTTTTCTGAATTTTCATCCTGCTGTTGGCTGCCAGCTATGATAATGAAACATTCAGAATTCGGCTGGATACGGCCCCTGACCCCGGAAAAAGAGTTTTTTCCAGTTGTGGACATTATTGACTGGGTAAATGCATCGGCAAAAGAATCCTTGTGGTATTATTGCAGCCTCCAGAAGGAAGAGATATCTAGACAGCTTCAGACTGCCTGTATGAAAGCGGCAGAGCACCTGGAGAGAATAGTGGTGGAAATGTATCATTTGGCAGAGGAGCAGACCAAGCAATGGAGGCAGGAGGCCAGGACGATAACAAATAGGATTACAGAAGAAAAGATTTCTCTGTTGAAAAGGGAAAACACACAACTTCAAAAACAGCTTCGCCAGGAACTCAACCAGGAGGTTTTATAAAAAATAGTTGAACAGGAAAGTGCGAAACTATTTGCTGCCTAAACGGAGCGAAGGTAGAGTTTGGGAATCCCGTAGTTTTTTATGGAGAGAGGAAGGAAAGAAAAAATAATAAATAAGAGAGGAACAGAAGGAGGAACGGAATATGTCAACTGAAAACACAGCTACCAGCTACACCAGCTATCAGAGCATGGTAACGCAGGTAAGTACCAGTCTGGCAGAGCTGAGAAAGGTCTGCGCCCGGATAAATTTGGAGGAAAATCTAAAGGCTTTGGAAGCAGGCCAGAAAAAGCTGTCCGGCCACAAGTTTGCCGTAGGCGTTATGGGTGAATTTAAAAGAGGAAAGAGTACAGTAATCAACTCCATGCTGGAGAAGGAAATTATGCCTGCGGATATTCTGCCTTGTTCTGCAACCATGAATCGGGTGACTTATGATTTAGAGCCGCATGTGGAGCTGCGGATGCAGGACGGAAACATAAAAAATATTTCGGTAGACGAATTGTCCTCTTATGTAACAAAATTGACAAGTGAAAATGAGAGCCGCGCAGCGCAGGTAGAGGAGGCTATTGTATATTACCCTTGCCATTTTTGTAAAAATGGTGTGGATATTGTGGATACCCCTGGTCTGAATGATGATGAACGGATGAATAAGATCAGTGAGGAGGTGATTCCCAAGCTGGATGCAGTCATTATGGTAATTACGCCAGACAATCCTTTTAGCATGAGTGAGGCTGAATTTGTCCGCAACAAACTGATGACCAGCGATTTAAGCCGTCTGATTTTCCTGGTGAATAAGATGGACCAGATCCGCAGGGCCCAGGATAAGGAAAGAGTGGTACAGGGAATTAAAGAAAAAATCCAGGGCAGCGTGCTTGAGAAAATGGCAGAGATGTACGGAGAAAGCTCTAAAGAATATCAGGATGCTAAACAGAAAATCGGAAAAATACGCATCTATCCGATTTCTGCATTGGATGCCCTGGATGGAAAGGCGGAGGGAGATCAGAAGCTGATTGAGGCCAGCGGAACGCTGGAATTTGAAAAAGAATTGACAAAAATGCTTACAGAGGAAAGAGGAGCTCTGGAACTGGGAGGGCCTTTAAATCTGATTGAACGCACCTCTTTGGAAATTGCAAAAACAGCTGTGACACGTAAAAATGCCCTTGAAATGAGCAGCGCTGAATTCAGCCAGTGTCAGAAAGAGGCTCTGGCCCAGATCAGTGAGATGCGAAAAAGGAAGAAAGAGGAGAAAAAACGTCTTTCTTCCAGTGCAGTTAACGTAAGAAGGCAGATGGAAGGGCAGGTAATTCAATTCTATCCGGAATTGGAGAAACGGTTATATCAGGCAGTAGAAACTATGTCCGTTGATGTGAATGCCCTTGGGTCAGAAGCCGGGCAGAAAGCAGCAGCGGAAAAGATGCAGAAGAAGGTTTCCGCAGAGATGGAAACAGCCATGTCACAGCTTTCAGAAAAAATTCAGGTTCAATTGTCCGGGATCATTGGCGAGGAAGCAGCCCGTCTCGGACAGTTTACACAGGAATTTATTAACCAGGTGGATGGGCTGCGTGGGAGCTTTACTGTTCAGAATGAGGATTTTGACAGGACAAATCTGCTGGGCATCGGCGTAGATGTGTTGACGGACTATATCGGAATCAATGGAATTGGGGGAATTGTAGCTGGATATAAAGAAGCTGGTTTTAAGGGGGCAGCCGTAGGCGGCGCCATGGGACTGGCAGCAAACTTGGCAGTATGGAATGTGATGCTGGCCTTGACCGGAATAGGCCTTCCAGCAGTGATTATCAGCTGCGCAGCTGGTTCTTTGGCAGGGAAACATCTGACCAGGATGATTTTCAAAAAGGACGTAGGGGAGCGGGAACTGGAAAAGATACGTAAGTCCATGAGGGAAAGCATTGCCAAAATGATGGCAGATATGCGCAGCAAATGTGAGCTGGAAAATTGGGTCTATCAGCTGGTAGATGGACGTTTTGACGAACTGATTGCAGGTATGGAATCAGAGTGCGAGCGCCTTTTGCAGGATACAGAAAATACGATGGATTCTATTAAGAGAGATCTGACAGAGAACGAAATGCAGCGTAAAAAGCTGGAGGAAGAGTACGATCAGGTTCTGGCTACGGTAAAACAGGTGAACGAAAATCTAAAGCCAGTTATGGGAAAGGTCCGCCAAGTGCTGGAAAGTGCAGGATAAACTGGTGTTGGCAGAGGAAAGGAGAAATATGGATTATCATATGAACATGGCAGGAGAAAATCCGCTTCAGGGAATGCCATTTGGTTTCCAGGATTATGTGAAGCGGCGTAAAAGTATGGAAAATTCCAAACTGTCTGGCAACGGACTGCCAGACTATGCGTTTTCCATGGATTTTGAACTGCGTAAGAAATTGGACGCAATTCCCCAGCTCTATAATATAGGCAAAAAGATCTGTGGTACTGTGGCAAGCCGCTGTATGCAGGAGTATAATCGAGCAGCCCTTTTAGTAGGACCGGATCAATTTCCAGATGTGTACCAGATTGGATGTGATTGTGCCAGACGGCTTGGAATCGGGATTCCTAATATTTACATAGTAAATGACCCTTCGCTCAATGCATTTACCTATGCTACGGACGATATCGCACCGCTCATTGTAGTCCATAGCGGCTTGTATGAGAGGTTTACGCCAGGTGAGCTGCGCTGTGTAATCGGGCATGAGTGCGGCCATATTCATAACCAGCATGGCGTATATAACATGTTAGGACAGATTCTTCTGACAGGAGGTCTGCAGGCCATGGTAGGGGCTGTTCCCGCATATGCTTTGACCCTGCTTACCGTAAGCAGCCAGCTGGCATTAAGTGCCTGGAGCCGCGCTGCAGAGGTTACCTGTGACAGGGCGGGATTAATCTGTTGTGAGAGGGTAGAGGATGCTTATCAGGTGAATGCCAAGCTGATGTATGGAGCTGCTTTGGGAGAGCATAATACGGTGAACCTGGACGCTCTCCGCAGCCAGCTGGAGCTGCAGATGAGTAACATGGCAAAGATGGATGAGCTGTGGGCGGACCATCCTTCCTCAGCCCGGCGTATCGTAGCTGAGATGGAATTTGCAGAATGTGAAGTATTTTACCGCTGGCGGCCTGAGCTGAAAAGTCCAGGACAGATCATGCGCATAAAAGAGGAAACAGATGGGCGCTGCCGCCGCTTTGTAGATGTGATGAAGAAGGGATAGGAGGGAAAGATATGGAACTGCAGGAACGTATCACCTATGATTCCCACGAGCTGATTCAGGCCATAGAACGTCAGCTGGATCAATTAAAGGTGTTTCGGTTTGACAGCCGCTATCGCGGACTTTTAGGAGAGGCTTTTGTCGCAAAACTGGCAGAATGGGAAAATAATATCCGCAGCCGTAAGGATGATCCCTTTACCCTGGTAGTCTGCGGTGAGTTTAAGCGTGGGAAATCCAGCCTGATTAATGCACTATTGCAGGATGAGGTGGTGACAACTAATGTGACGACAGAAACAGTAACTCTGAACCGGATTAGTTATGGCTCTCACTCCAATGAGGCTTTGCTATCCGGAGGCAGGCGGCTGAAGCTGTCGGATGAAGAGCTTCAAAGGGAGCGGTTGGAGGAAGTGATGAGGCAGACCGGAGAACCTGTCCGTCGTCTGGAGTTGAAACGTCCTCTGGAGCTGCTGAAATATGTTACCATAATCGATACCCCTGGCCTGGGCGATTCTCTAAAGGATTTCAGTGAAATGGTGGTGGAGGCGCTCCATCAGGCAGATGCAGTCATTTATGTATTTTCAGTCAGCTATCCCCTGTCTCAGGCAGAACAGCTTTTTTTAAAGACAGAGATTGTGCCGCAGAAATATACGGAGCTTTTTTTGGCAGGCAATTATACAGATGTGCTGGGAAATCAGGAAAACTATGATAGAATGCAGGCCTTGCTCAGGGAAAAAGTGCAGGGACTTCTGCCCGGCCAGAAGCCTTGGATGCTCAGCGCTTTGGATGAAAGATGCCTTCAGTGCGGAGAAGACCGGCCTAATGAAGCTCTGGAAGATCTGCTGGAGAAAAATTTCGCTTCTTTCCGCGAGAGGATTGACCGCCTGGTAACGGAAAAAAAGGATCTGGTGCTTCCTGACCGGATGCAGCGGATGCTCCGTGGGATGACAGAGGAGCTGTCCCAAAACCTGGCTGTTATGGAAAAGGGGTTGGAGATGAGCAGCCAGGATGTACGGACTGCGATGGAAAGGGTCCATACAAAGAGTGAGGAGCAGATAAAGGTTCAGGCTGAAATCTCCGAACGAATCAGCGATATGGTAAAAACCATGCAGGCAGAGGCCTATGAGTGGGTTAGCGGCCTTTTGGATCGGCTTCAAAGGGAGACAGATACCCTTTCCAATCTGCCGGCAGAGGAACTGATTAAATACTATTCATTTTATTGTATTGACATGCTGCAGGAGGCGATGAACCGGTGTATAGAATATCATACTATTGCCATTTACGAAAATCTGGAAGAAATATCCTTGGAACTCACAAAGGGCTTGTTTCTCCACGCAGACAGCGGCTATAGTTTCCGCTTCGCGCTGGACAACAGAACATGGACGAAAGGGGACAATGTCAGCTATGTCATATCAAAGCTGCCTGTCGGAGGATTGATAAGTCTGGCCGCTGATGGAATTGCAGGGGCCATGCGCCAGAAGGAGATAGAGAAAAAGGCACCGGATATTCTGCAAAAAATCCGAGATCAATATGGAAGTCTGAGAGTTTCTGCTTTGAAGGCAGTGGAGGATACTTATAGGCAGATGGGAGAGAACGTAAAGAAGCAGTTGGATGAATACTATAGCAATCAGATCCTCACCGCAAAAGAACAGGCAGAACAGGCGGCCGTAATGGCTCGCCAGGATGAAACAAAAAAGGCTGAAATCCGTGAGGCTATCAGTCAGATTCGTGTGGTGTTAAGTGGAATGGAAGGGGCGCTCATGTAGCGGAATGAGATTACTGTGAAAGTACCCTTTTCTGCGCAGCAGAAAACTGAGTTCCGGTATTCCAAATGCGCTGAATCTCTTCATTACATGGTGGTGCGCTAGCCTTGTGCATGAAGGTTTACTGTGAAAGTTTCGAATCTTTACTGTAGAATTGCTCACTTGCTGTTCAGCCTGTACAGCGCCAGAATGCTGTTTTTGCATACTGCGTGTATCCGCTGAAGACTTACAGGAATTTTTCTTCCTTATGGCAGCATACGGATTATGCGCAAGAAGGTTTCGTATCAAAAGTGTTAGAATATTTTAGCGGTTTTGGAGTCGGGACATGACAACACTTTTGCAGGCAATTATTTTTAGGCATAAGCTGTTGTATTGAATTGAGAAAATGTTTGGACAGTTTTCCTGAGATGATAGTTGAAAAACTTGAGTTCGGATAGGAAAAAGGGGAGTTGTGAGGAGGAAAAAACATGGCGGGATTTCTGTTGAATGGCTGTGGGGCATCTGACAGCTACTATAAAATCAAAGACCTTCATCAGGCCAGGTGTAAATGCTGCAGACGGGAGACTTCCTGGGCACTGATGGAGCTGAAAATGAAGATACGGATTGTTTATATTCCAACTGTACCTATCCGTACAAAATATGCTGTGATCTGTACAGCATGTAAAACAGGATTTTATGTAGATGATGCGCAGAGAAGGTTTATATTGGATCATCCCTCGTCCTGTGTGGAGATAAAGGAGGATGGAGTCCTGATTCATGGAATAGGGGCAGGATCTGAACCTGATCTGCCCAGGTTACCGGTGCAGATACAGCCTGCGTCTCTGATAGAAGAGCAGTATGATCAGGAACAACAGGCTTTACAGCAGTCACAACTGGGGATAGTATCTGGCCCAGAGTCTTCGCTGTCAGGTCAGGTACAGCCTGGCTCAGGACAGATGCTACAGGAGCAGACCCAGGTACAACCAAGTCTTAGACAGAATTGGCAGCCGTCTCTGGGCCAGGTCTGGTCATTACAGCAGGGAATACCGTTTGGATCCAGGCCAGAGCCGCCTGATACTAAGCTATCACAGCATTCATGGAGCCAGATACAGCCGGATCCAGGTCGGCTGCCACTGTCACAGCCTCAGACACTGACTGATTCTGAAGGGATGCCGCAATTAGGTCAGAATCAGCGTTCGTCTGGTTTAGAGCTGGATACAAAGGAAATGTACATACAGCCATCATCTAGAGAGCAGATCGCCATTCAGAGCGGCCAATGCAGCTTTTGCGGAGTCGCAATGGAAAAAAGCGATCCATTCTGTAGAAATTGTGGTAGAAGGCCAGCAGCTCCATCCCCACTGCAGACTCAGGAAGGAGATTTTGGAGAACAGATAATAGTCTGTTTGCGTTTGAGAAAGATATGCCCCTCCTGCCGTTTAACCTTTACTGGAGATAAAGAGTTCTGTGGTGTCTGCGGAAAGAAACTGATAAAGAAAGAGTAGCAAGAGGGAGTCAGATGTTTGGAGTTGGGTGTAAGATATACCATTATTGGGCCTATGAGTTTATATGGAATTTTGGACAGCTGGATGCTTGGAGCGATTTATTGAGTTGAGGGTGTGCTGGGGGTTATTGAGAGGGTAAATAAATTTAGGAAAGTAAGAGAATAAGGAAATGACTTAAGAATAGGTTTTATAAGCAGGATAATGGACTTTGAAAAGTTTGTTAGCCTGCTTTTTGATACCTTAGCATAGAGAAAGGCTGCCAATATAATTTTTTGTATGTTCGTTAATAGGTGAATGAATGGTATTGAATTATTTTACGAATATAGAGATTTGATAGGCTCGAAAAGATAATGCAGAGAGTGGTATATGGATTTACGAGACATAAAAAATATGATATGTTAGTAATAGATAGTAAAAAATGGAAGCAGTAAAATAGACGCTCAGTCTATACCCTGAAAGAGTGGGATTGAAGTAGAAAAATATTGTTGAAGAATAATGGGAATTTCTTCATATAAATTAAATTCAATGATATTGGATTTTACCTGATGAAGAAATAGTTGAAAAGATATATTTAGTAACTTAAAGATAAAGGGGATATGAGATATGTATTTATCTAATGTAAAAATTTGGAATTTTAGAAAGTATGGATATGCCAATTTGGATGGAACTCCTGCATTAGAAGTTCATCTGAAAAAGGGTTTAAATGTTCTTGTCGGAGAAAATGATACAGGAAAGACTGCGATTATTGATGCAATTAAATTTGTTCTTGGAACTAGGAGCCATGATACATTACAATTGAAGGAATCTGATTTTTATGAAGATTATGAAGGAGTAAGAAGTGACTTATTAAAAATAGAATGTGTTTTTCAAGAATTAAATGATGATGAGGCAGGAAATTTTCTGGAATGGCTTACATTTGACGGAAGTAAGGCAGAGCTTTGCGTTCGGCTGATAGCTAGATATAAGGAAAGTAGAATTAAATCTGAGGTTACTGCAGGTATACCAGAGCTGGATACTCAATTTGATGCAATAGAATTATTGAGGGCGACCTATCTGAAACCTTTAAGGGATGCAGAGAGTGAGTTAAAACATGGCTATCACTCAAGATTGGCACAAATATTGTTAAACCATCCGCTTTTTATTAAAGAGAAAGATAATCATGTATTGGAAAGATATTTTGGTGTAGCTAATCAAAAGATTGAGGAATATTTTAAAAAGGAAAGCTTGGAAGAAGACGAAACATTTGGGATTGAGGATGGAGAAAAGGGGGCTAAGGAAATCACTGAGAAACTGGAGACAACTTTGAAGGAATTCATGGGTAATGATTATGATTTACATGGCTATAAGCCTATAATTTTTGCAAGTAGAAATGAGCTGGCTAGTATTTTGCGAAGATTAAGCTTAATTATCGATAAAAATCAAGTTGGTTTAGGATCTTTGAATCAGTTGTTTATAGCCTTGGAATTGTTATTGTTTGACATAGAAAATCGTTATAACATTGCTTTAATTGAGGAAATAGAGGCTCATTTACATCCGCAAGCTCAGTTGAGATTGATTACATATTTACAAAGTAAAAGTAGTGATGAAAATAATAATGAAAAACTACAATGTATTATTACTACCCATAGTATTACGCTAGCATCAAAAATAAAATTATCTAATTTGATATATTGCAAAAATAATAAAGCCTATATGCTAGATTCTACTCATACTGCTTTGGAGAATGGAGACTATAAATATTTGGAAAGATTTTTAGATGCAACAAAAGCTAATTTGTTTTTTGCTAAGGGGGTTATTTTTGTTGAAGGCGATGCGGAAAATATTGTGATACCAGTTATTGCAAATATAATTGATATGCCATTAGAAAGATATGGGGTTTCGATCGTTAATGTTGGAAGCTTAGCATTTCTTAGATATGCAAATATATTTAAAAGAAAAAATGGAGATTGTATAGATATTCCATTAGCAATCGTTACAGATTTAGATGTTCACCCGGATTGTTATTTTAAAGAAAAGAAAGAGAAAAATATAAATATTGTCTATTCTATAGAGAATTTGGAAGGTGTAGAAGAAAAGAGTGGATTAAGGTGCTCAGATATTGAAGAAAAGTACTTTATTAAAAAAGAAAGTATTTATGAAGAGATAAAAAAGAAAAATAATTTGAAAAAAATGACTCAAAAGCAAAAAAGAAATATTGAATATTATATTAAGGAAGAAATTAGTACGGAACAGTACAGAAGACTTATATTAGAAAAGAAAAAGGATAAATATTGTACGGATAAAGCAAGGCTATTTACAAATAGTTGGACGTTAGAATATGATATTGCACTCAGTTCTTTACGAGAATACCTATATGCAGCTGTAATAGCTGCTAAGAAAGTAAAAAAAGAAGATTCTATAGAAGTTGATTTGTCAGAAGAACTTACAGCGGCTAAAAGGGTAATAAATGAATGGTGTGATTCAGGAGATTCACAAGACGTGGTCGCATATAAAATTTATGAGGGTTTGCTAGAAAAAAATGCATCAAAGGCGGTAACTGCCCAATATTTTTCAGATATGCTTGAGCAAAATTCCGTATCAGTTAGAACTATCTTGGAAAAAGATGAAAGACTTTCTTATTTAAGGCAGGCTATTATATATGCTTGTGGAAAGGGGTATTAATTAGATGAGTATGGTTGAACTGACAGATAAAGATATCTGTTACGCAGAAAGATTATTGTTAGGAGATAAAAACTTTGATATAAACGAAAAACTTCCTATCATCAAAACAATGGATAGATCTATTTCTGTTATGGCTTGCCCTGGAAGTGGAAAAACAACAACACTTATGGGAAAAATAATAGCTCTCATAAATTATTTGCCCTTTAGTGACGGAAAAGGAATTTGTATTATTACACATACAAATGTAGCAATTAATGAAATTAAAAATAGATTGGACAGTAGAGCAGATATATTGTTTCAATATCCCAATTTTATTGGAACAATACAGGCATTCACAGATAAATTTTTGGCTTTCCCTTTTTTGAAACAAACATATGGAAAGGGGGCTAGTGCCATAAATGACGATTATTATTATCAAAAAATGTTTCAAAAGAGGGATAAGATTGCAATTCTTAAAAATTTTGCATATCATAGATGCGAGAAAGATTACTCAAAAACTGATGAATATATAAAAAGTATTGTATTGCGGCGAAAAGATGGAGAATTTGATTTTTGTATAAGGGGTAAATCATTAAATCTTAAAAATAAGTTATCAGATACATATAAGACATTATATTCTTTGCTGGTAGATGATTTATTTTGTCAAGGAATTTTACGGTATGATGATACATATTTGCTGGCACAAATGTATTTGGAGCAGCATCCGGAATTGACAAATTATTTTTGCTCTAGATTTCAATATGTTTTTATGGATGAAGTACAGGACAACAGAATCATGCAGAATGAAATACTAAATAAAATATTCTTGCCAGAACGAATTATTGTTCAAAAATTTGGCGATATGGATCAAGCCATTTATGATGATGCAGCAGCTATGGGAAACATTGTTTCGGGAGATAGATGTGAGATTTCAAAAAGTATGAGATTTCCTCAAAATATTGCAGACTTTATTGAAAAATTACGAGTTGAACCACATAAAAAAGTTTTACAAGGAAACGGGCATATAGATGCGTTCATTTATATATTAGTTTTTGAGCATGACAAAATCTGCAATGTAAAGGATAAGTTTATAGATTTGATTCTGCAGCATAATCTTAAAAAAGAAAAATCCGTATTTAAGTGCTGTGGATGGGTGAGTTATAAAGAAAAAGAGGAACAATTGTCAGTTAAAAGTTATTACCCTATGTATCGATCAAGTAAAGATAATTCTATTAAGTACATAGGTATTAGCTTTCAAGCCATTTTGGAAGAAAATGCAAAAGATAGTATAACAATAGGATTGATTTATAAATCGGTGATAGAATGTATTGTACGATACTTGAATATGAATGATATTATATTTGAGGGAAAGCGAATTACCAACACTATGTTAAAAAAGTATCTAAAAGACAATATGACAGATGAATGGAAAAAATTACGGAGTACTATCGTAAGAGAAGCGATAAATATTAAGGATTATAATAAAAAATCGTTTCAGATAATTGGAAAGGAAGCATTGCTTATTGTATTAGCATTTTTTAGAGACTGCAATGAAAAAGCATTTTTAAAATTGTTTAATACACAGATTAATTTAAAAAAAGAAAAAAATGTTATGTATAATTGTTATACGAGGGATGGGGTATCTGTATTATTTGATACAGTTCATGGAGTAAAAGGAGAAACACACACAGGAACCTTATATGTGGAAACATATTTTAATAAAAAGACGGATATGCAAAGAATTTTAAAGTTTATTATTAACAATAATGTAAGGAATATAGGTGTAGATGAGAAAAAGGCATTAAAAGTAGGATATGTTGGTATGAGTCGTGCGACAGATTTGCTTTGCATTGCCATAGGAAGTGATACATTTAAGATGTATGAAAAGGGAATCATCGAGATGGAAAACTTAGGAAAAGTTCAAATATGTTATGTCTGAGGGGAAAGGTATTTTTGTATGTAACTATTAGTGAGAAGATTTGAGAGAGATAAAAAATGGCAGTAATGAGGTGGAGGGAGGATTAGAAAAGGGACCGATTAATCTAAAGTTAAAACCCTATTGAAAGTTTTTATAGGAGGTGATAGTGATTAAATGTTTGTTTTGGAATTTGAATAAGAAAAATTTAGTATCGGAATTGGTTACGATGGTTTTAGAAAATAATATCGATATCTTGATAGGAGTTGAGGCAGAAAACTTAGATATCTCTTATTTCCTTACAAAGTTGGGACAGCATAATAAGATTTTCCATAAAAAAGAAGTGCTGCCAAAAGAAAAAGGGATAATACTTTTGGCAGATAAAGTCATGGAAATTTTGGTTTACCAGGAAGAAAAATATTTTACAGTATATAAAGTGCATGATAGAGGAAAAAATCGTCTTTTAGTAGTGACGCATCTTACAAGTGCAATGTTTTCTAGTGAAACAGCGAGAAATCAAAGAGCTAATGATTTGGCAAAGACAATCGAAAAGATAGAAGAGTTTTGTAATGCAGAAGCTGAAAAAGAAGGAAAAGAGCGATATAGTACAATTATTGTAGGTGATTTTAATTTACATCCATTTTCAGCAGGTATGATAGGAATGCATGGTTTCAATGCAGTCATGGACCCGAACAGGGCTTTGAAGAGAAGCAGAATATTGAATGGAAATAAAATCAAATTCTATTATAATCCTATGTGGCATTTAATGGGGAAACAGGGAAAGGCGTTAGGTACTTACTATTTTGAAGCAGATCAGGATGATAATTCCTTTTATTGGTATACATTTGATCAGGTATTGATCAGACCAGAGCTAATTAATGATTTTATATGGGAAGAGTTTGAGATTATTGACCATATTGCAAAGAATTCTTTGATTAAGGATAATAAAATTTATAGTACAAGATATTCGGATCATTTACCAGTAAAATTTGCAATTGATTGAGGAGGCAGGGAATGAAAAGAGATTTTTGGAAATTTGATGAACGATCTTTAAAAAAAATCACACAGGAATTACCAAATAGTATTTTGAAAGAACAGGCAGAGATTTTGTCAGATAAGACAGGCGGTGTCATTTATGGAAGAATAACCAATAAACAATTTATTCCACGAGATGAAAAAATAGAATACAATCTGGCTTCCATATTCGAGATTGTAGTGCCCCGATTAGATAATTACAATTATACATTGTTAGTGATTTATTCAAAGACAGAAAGGGATTATCCTATTGCAATTACAATAGGGAGCAATACCATTGATGATGCGGAGAATTTTGTTCCAAAGTATGAGTGTAAGAATAGGGAGGAATTTATTAAGGCATTAGAGACGATTCTGTCCTCTGAGGAAATCAATAAAAATATTGGTATTTTATACTCAAAGGCAAGTTTTTGAACAATAAACAAAAGGAATTGATACGTTGTTGAAAAGTATGCCAAATATCCGTAGGACTAAAACTGGAATAGGAGATTATCAGTTAGACGGATAGGAAAGGAGCAGAAGAGTAAAGAATGGAGTGCAGCTGTACAGATGATTTGATATGAATTCATTCGGAGGATAACATGTGTAAAATAATCGGTATTGATCTGGGAAGAACAAAATGCTGTGTATCTGTGATGGAAGGAGGGAGGCCCGTTCTCATCCCTGATAGAGGCGGATCTCATATGACCCCTTCCGCAGTTGCATGGAAAAGAAACGGGAAAAAACTGATTGGAGAAGCAGCTAAAAGACAGGCAGAAGATAATCTGGCAGGAACATTTTTTGCCATAAAAGAGAATATAGAAACAGGGCGAAGTGTCAATATCCGGGGAGAATCATATTCCCCTCAGGAACTTACTGCCATGATTTTTCAGAAGCTAAAGCAAGATGCAGAAAGCTATCTGGGAAGCCGGGTAGATGAAGCAGTGCTTACTATACCATCTTATTTTAACGAGATACAACGGCAGGCGATTAGGGATGCTGGCAGGATCGCTGGTCTGAAGATAAACCGGTTCATCACCGGTCCTTCAGCGGCAGCTCTTTCCTACTATTTGAAAAAGAAAAAAGATCAGAAGCTTTTGGTATGTGATATGGGAAGCAGCGGTTTTGATGTCTCTGTTATTGAGATAGGCGACGGTGTTGTAGAGATATTGTCCTCTGGCGGCGATAAACGTTTGGGAGGCAATGCATTGGATGAGATGCTGGTTTATCGTATGCTGTCTGATTTTCGGGAAAAAGAAGGCGTGGATCTGGCGGCTGACAGCACAGCTCTTTATAGGCTGAGGGAAGAGGCAGAGCAGGCTAAGAAGATATTGACAGCATTCTGCTGGCAGGAGGCTGCGCCCGGATTCCTGCCTTGCGCAGGAAAATCCAGCTCATAACGGAAAAAATATTGGAAAATATCCCTGATATAGATGAATGTATGGCGGAAGGAGCTGGTATTCTGGGAAGAAAGCTGACAGGGAAATGGAGAGTTCCCTGAGGACTGTATTCTTCTAGGAAGCTTATGTCTGGATGGAATTCGTTTCAGTGAAAAGAGTTTTTTAGAGACTGAGATAGGGATTGATGTTGACTCTAATGGCAGGATAGAGATATCAGCTAGAGAGAAGGAATCGGGAAGAGCATTCCATATGGCTGTGGATGAGGGTCTTCGCATGTCTGAGTCTAAAGTGGAACGATCCAGAAAGCATATTGGCAGGTATGAGGCGGAAACCTCCAGAAGACAGGGGAATACAGCAGAAAATGCTTTCAAGAGAGAATCTGGCATAGGTCAGAACCAGAAAAAAATATGTCCTAAATGCAAATTGTTATTTGCTGCGTCCAGAGAATTCTGTAATATTTGCGGAAATCGTCTGGTAGATAAAAACGGATAAGAAAGGAAGGGGTTATGGGACTAATAGGAGGTTATATTATATTTGAAGCGATTGGAATCATATTCCTCCTTACTGCTTTTAGCTATGCAGGTAAGGATAGAAAGCAGAACAAGGAGTTTCTATCATTAGAAGCCATACGTTCTATGGCTGCTGGATTGATTTTTTTAGGAACTGCTTTTTTAGCATTTACACTTTTCGCAATATTGGAAGAGAGCAGATATGTTTTCCTCTATTGCATGACAGGCTGTCTGGGACTGGCACTGATTTTAGGCGGATTTATTTATCTGGGAAAAAAGAAAATACGGGTAAAATATCGGAAAGGTCAGGCACCTCAGTCCTTTTCCCGTCCAGATCTGCATGTTTGGCCTGATGAGAAAAAGCCATCACCTAACCAACAAATATTACCTGATTTGCCGCCATTATCTGGTTCACATGCAGCAAGAGAAGCAGCCGAAGTATTTTCAGAACAAAGGCCTGAGGGACCATCCGTTCCTCCCCCAGTACGGCCGTCTGAGTATCTACATTGCAGCGAATGCGGGGGAGCCCTTTTTCCAAACGACCAGTTCTGTCCGACCTGTGGAAAACCAGTGCAGAAAAGACCAGAAAAATCAGTGCCAGAGGTTCAAGAAGAGCCTGGTCCAAAGAGATGCCGCTTCTGTGAGGCGGAGATAAAAAATAATGAACTATTTTGCATTCATTGCGGTCATAGGATTTAAAAGAAAAGAAGGATCAGGAAAAGCCACTCATCCTTCTGAATCTGCTTGGCGGCGCCGGCGGATATCCTCCAGAAGAAGAGGGGATAGTTTTAATCCGCCCTTTCCGCTTCCAAGCTCAATATCTGGTTTGTTGGAACCATGGAAATCTGAACCGCCTGTGGGAAGAAGGTCATATGCCTGGGCTAGTCCTTTTAAGTGCATACTTTCGCAGGGACTGTTGGAGGAATGATATACCTCTAGACCCTCCATTCCCAGCTCCTTTAAACACTTTATCAGACTTTCCAGCTCGGAAGGAGTAAATTGATACTGGAAGGGATGGGCCAGTGCAGGAAAGGCATGAGAGCCAGTCAGTATGCTCATGGCACGCTCAGGGCTGATTCGTTCCTTTTTCGGGCAGTATGGTCCTCCAGGCTTTAAATATTTTTGGAAAGCCTCTTTGGCAGAAGAGACATATCCCTTTTTTAAAAGAATCCGTGCAAAATGAGCCCTGGTAATAACCGTAGCAGGATTGCCTTCCTGAAGCTCATCCAGGGTGATTTGGATACCAGCTTTTGCAAAATGGCGGAGAATTTTTTCATTCCGTTCATTCCGGATTTCTCTCATACGTCCCAGTTCTTTCTTGATAACAGGGTGATTCACATCTACAAACAATCCGAGAATATGGATTTCTCTTTCCAGGTAAAGAGCAGAAAGCTCCACGCCTGGAATCACTTCAGGAATTACAGAGCCAGGATGGGAGTCAGCCAGCATTTTGGCTGCTGATAGGGCTTCCGGAATGCCATCAACCGTATCATGGTCTGTGAGGGCAAAAGCTGCCAGCCCTTTTTCATACGCTGATTGTACGACCTCGGACGGGGAAAGAGTACCGTCAGAAGCGTGGGAATGGACATGCAGATCAATATAGTTCATAAAACCTCCTGTACAATATATTTTTTATTCTATTAGGATTCTATTGCCAAAAAAGGCACACATAGAAAAACATCAGAATATTTTTGTGGTTTTAAAGCCCAAAAATCCTGACATTTTTTCTGGGCCGATAGTTTTGATACCTGGATTCTGTAGGCAAAATAGAAGCCTATAGCAGGTGTACACTAAGTGATAAGGGACATCATTGGATCTCGCGGGTATATTTTACATACAGTTGATAGATTGGTAATAATTTGGTAATACAATAGTAACACAGAGAAATGAATAAGTAAAATGTTAAAAAATCTTCTGAAAAAAACAGGAAAATAGTCATTTCTTTTTTGAAAAATTGTGATATACTCTATGTGATAACTTACCGGACTGGTAAAGATAAAAAAGTAGTGAGAGACCATTGAAGAAAAGATAACGTTTGGACAGGTGAATGAATATGAATGGATATGAAGATAGATATGGAGCAAAAGGTTCTTCCAGATCTGGAAGCAGCAGGGGAAATGGACATGGGAGAAACTCTGCAGGCAGTTATTCTGGGACAAGAAGTAAGGGAGGAGGAAGCTCTTCTAGCTCGTCTTCTTCCTATAAAAGGAACAGTAGTTTAAGCAGAAGCCCTGCTCAGGGATCCCGGAGCGGGCATAGCAGGAGGAGCGGATCCCGGAATCGGAGAACTCAGAATAACTATAAAATGATTGCAATCGGAGGCGTTCTGCTGATTTTGGTTATCTTTGGCATGGCAATGCTTTTGAAAAATAAAGGAGGAGATGAGCAGCCAGAGTCAGTGACAGAGACGGAAACAGAGACAGAGCTTCAAAAAGAGGTTATGGTAGACGGCATTTCCATTACAGGGATGTCCAGGGAAGAGGCTAGGGAAGCGATTTTAGAGCAATATACATGGGCAATGACAGTGACCTATCAGGACGACACCTATGAGGTGGGAAATCTGATGGGAGATAAGGTCGACCGTCTTCTTCAGGAGATATTTACAGAAGAGCCAAGGGAATCCTATAGCCTGGATACCTCCGGCATGGAAGAGGATGTGGAGAAGGAAGTTGCCAATATGGCAGAAAGGTGGGATAAACCGGCAAAGAATGGCGAAATTTCCGGATTTGATAAAGAAAAAGGCGCATTTATTTATTCCGGTGAGGAAAAGGGTGTTGTGATCAATCAAGAGAAACTGGCACAAGATATGAACGAAGCCATCCAGGCGAAGAATTTTACAGCACAGCTTCAGGCAGAAGGTCAGGAGGTGGAGCCTGAAATATCAGAGGCCCAGGCAAAGGAGATGTATAAGGTAATCGGTCAGTACAGCACCAATACTACAGCAAACAGAGACAGGAATACTAATATCCAGCTGGCAGCTGAAAGTCTGAATGGGAAGATTATCATGCCTGGTGAAACATTTTCCTTTAATGAGACAACAGGAAGGCGTTCAGAGGATAAAGGATATAAACCAGCAGGCGCCTATGTAAAGGGAAAGCTGGTAGAAGAGCCGGGCGGCGGCGTATGTCAGGTGTCTTCTACATTATATAATGCAGTAATTTTTTCCGGATTGAATACAAAGGAGCGTCATGCCCACAGCTATGAACCTTCTTACGTGACTCCAGGAGAAGATGCCATGGTAAGTTATGATGGGCCCGACATGAAATTTGTGAATACATCAGATACAGCTATAGCGATCCGGGCAAAATTGGAGGGAAGCTTGGGAAGCAGAATGAAGCTTACCATTTCCATCGTAGGAATCCCGATTCTTGAAGAAGGAGTTACCATTTCCATGCATTCAAAGAAAATCAGAGAGCTGGATCCTCCAGAGCCAGTATATGAAGAGGACCAGACTCTGCCGCCTGGAGAAGAGCAGATCGTGAAACAGGGAGACAATGGAAGTGTTTGGACAACAAATATTATAAAGAAAAAGAACGGCGAGGTAATAAGCGATGAGTTTTTCCATACCAGCCGTTATAAGGGCCACGAAACTACCATACGGAGAAACAGCTCTGATGTACAGCTGACGCCAGAGGGAGAACCAGTAGAGACAAGTACAGATGAGACAGATGAAAATGGAAGTACAGAAAGCAGTCCTTCAGGAGAAAATGGCCCTGGTTCAGAAAATGGGGAGGATGATTCCCCAGCTGGCAGAATTGAGCCTTCCCATCCAGCGGTATCTCCAGATGGCAGTGGAAATCAGACTCTGCCGCCTGTCCCTACAGGAGGGCAGGAGCCTGGAAGCCCCAGCCCTTCCGGAAATATCGTGGAGCCTCCAAGTGCAGATACTAAGCCTTCTGGCGGCGGTCCAGGGATGTAAGAGCAGAATTGGATAATTGAATAGAAAGGCAGTAGATAAGAAATTCCACAGTCAAAAGCGTTTACAGTCAAAAAGTGGTTTTGACATAAGAATTGAGACAGAATAGAGAAAGAGTTTGTGTATCCTAAGAGCAGTTTCGCTTATAGAATGCACAGGCTCTTTTTTCTTCTTTGGATTTTTGTGAATGTTTTTTGAGCTTTTTTCCAGGCTTAGAATTTCTTTGCTCTGAAACTGAAAAACATTCGGATACTTTTCCTAGACCGATAGACTTGATACCTGAATCTTGTTCGAAAAATAATACGTTAAATTGCTGTTTTATCCCTTTCCAAATCCTTAAATTATTGTTATAATATAATATAGGTCAGTCTCCTGAAGGGAATTCCCCTCGCCACAGGAGGACAACTATACAATATTCATATTTCATTGTAGGAGGATAAAATCAATGGCAAGAAAAATGAAAACCATGGATGGAAACGAAGCAGCTGCTCATGCATCGTATGCGTTTACTGAAGTAGCTGCTATGTTCCCAATCACCCCTTCATCAGTTATGCCTGAGCATGTTGATGAGTGGGCTACGGACGGAAGACTTAACATCTTCGGACGCCCAGTTCAGATTACAGAATTACAGTCTGAAGCAGGCGCTGCAGGTGCTGTACACGGCTCTCTGGCTGCTGGTGCTCTGACCGCTACCTACACAGCTTCCCAGGGACTGTTGCTGATGATTCCGAACCTTTACAAAATTGCTGGTGAGCAGCTTCCAGGTGTAATCAATGTATCTGCTCGCGGTCTGGCTACTCATGCATTGTCCATTTTTGGAGATCACTCTGATGTCTATGCATGCCGTCAGACAGGCTGTGCGCTGCTGTGCGAATCAAATGTACAGGAAGTTATGGATTTAACAGCTGTTGCTCATTTGGCTGCAATCGAAGGCAGGGTTCCGTTCATCAATTTCTTTGACGGTTTCCGTACATCCCACGAGATCCAGAAGATTGAGGCATGGGATTATGATGATTTAAAAGAAATGGTAAACTGGGATGCAGTTGCTGCTTTCCGTAAGCAGGCTCTGAATCCGAACCATCCGGTACAGAGAGGTTCTGCTCAGAATCCGGATATCTTCATGCAGGCAAGAGAGGCTTGCAATCCTTATTACGATGCACTTCCAGCGATCGTTGAGAAGTACATGGACAAGGTAAATGCAAAGATTGGAACTGATTATAAGCTGTTCAACTACTATGGCGCACCGGATGCTGAGCATGTAATCGTTGCTATGGGTTCTGTATGCGATACCATCGAGGAAACAATTGACTATTTAATGGCTAAGGGCCAGAAGGTGGGCGTTGTTAAAGTACGTCTGTTCCGTCCATTCGTAGGTGAGAAGCTGGTAGCAGCAATTCCTGAGACAGTAAAGCAGATTTCCGTATTAGACCGCTCTAAGGAGCCTGGTGCAATCGGAGAACCTCTTTATCTGGACGTGCTGGCTGCATTTAAGGGAACCAAATTCGAAACCATTCCTGTATTTTCAGGACGTTACGGCTTGGGCTCCAAGGATACCACACCGGCTCAGATCGTTGCCGCATACAACAATGCAGAGAAGAAGAAATTCACCATCGGTATCATTGATGATGTGACAAATATGTCATTGGATGCAGGCACTCCTCTGGTAACAACTCCAGAAGGGACCATCAACTGCAAATTCTGGGGACTTGGCGCAGACGGTACTGTAGGCGCTAACAAGAACTCTATCAAGATTATCGGTGACAATACAGACATGTATGCTCAGGCATATTTTGACTATGATTCCAAGAAGTCTGGCGGCGTTACCATGTCCCATTTACGTTTCGGACATTCCAAGATTAAATCCACCTACCTGATTAAGCAGGCTAACTTCGTTGCATGCCATAATCCTGCATATGTACGTAAGTACAATATGGTTCAGGAGCTGGTTGACGGCGGAACTTTCCTGTTAAACTGCCCGTGGAGCGCAGAAGAGCTGGATGCACATTTACCAGGACAGATGAAGAAATTCATCGCTGACCATAATATTAAGTTCTATACCATTGATGGTGTTAAGATTGGTATTGAGACAGGCATGGGCCCGACACGTATCAACACAATCCTTCAGTCCGCATTCTTCAAGCTGGCAAAGATCATTCCAGAGGAGAAGGCAATCGATCTGATGAAGGCTGCTGCAAAGGCAACCTATGGACGTAAGGGTGAAGATGTTGTTAACAAGAACTGGGCAGCTATTGATGCAGGGGCTAAGCAGGTAGTAGAGGTTCAGGTTCCAGAAAGCTGGAAGAACTGTGAAGACGAAGGTCTTGATATGGTTCATATCGAAGAAGGCAGAGAGGATGTTGTTGCTTTTGTTAATAATATCCAGGCTAAGGTAAACGCCCAGGAGGGATATTCCTTACCAGTATCTGCATTTAAGGATTATGTAGATGGTACAACTCCATCTGGTTCCTCTGCATATGAGAAGCGTGGTATTGCAGTTAATGTTCCTGTATGGAATTCTGACAACTGTATCCAGTGTAACTTCTGTTCTTATGTATGTCCGCACGCAGTTATTCGTCCAGTAGTTATGAACGAAGAGGAAGCAGCAGCAGCTCCAGCTGATATGAAGAAGCTTCCAATGACAGGTATGCCAGGATTATACTTCTCCATGACTGTATCTGCTCTTGACTGTACTGGATGCGGTTCCTGTGCAAATGTATGTCCTGGCAAGAAGGGCGAGAAGGCTCTTACCATGGATCGCCTTGCTAACCACATGGACGAGCAGCCAATTTTCGATTTCGGTCTGAATATTCCGGAGAAGCCGGAAGTGCTGGCTAAGTTTAAAGAGACAAGCGTTAAGGGAAGCCAGTTCAAACAGCCTCTGTTTGAGTTCTCCGGCGCTTGTGCAGGCTGCGGCGAGACACCTTATGCAAAATTGATTACACAGTTGTTTGGTGAGAGAATGTATATTGCAAATGCAACTGGATGCTCCTCTATCTGGGGTAACTCTTCACCGTCCACACCATATACTGTTAACAAGAGAGGACAGGGTCCGGCATGGGATAACTCCCTGTTTGAGGACAACGCTGAGTTCGGTTATGGTATGGTATTGGCAAATAATGCATTGAGAGATTGGCTGAAGGATAAAGTCGTAGCAGTTTCTGAGAATGAAAATGCTTCTGATGAAGTAAAAGAAGCTTGCAAGGGCTGGCTGGATACCTTCTCTGTTGGTGCATTAAATGGCGCTGCTACAGATAAATTGGTTGCAGCTCTGGAAGGCATTGACTGCCCGACCTGCAAAGAGATCATTGAGAACAAGGACTTCCTTGCTAAGAAATCTCAGTGGATCTTCGGTGGTGACGGCTGGGCTTATGATATCGGCTTCGGCGGCCTTGATCATGTACTTGCCAGCGGTCAGGATCTGAATATCATGGTATTCGATACTGAGGTATATTCCAATACAGGCGGCCAGGCTTCCAAGTCTACACAGACAGGTGCTGTGGCACAGTTCGCTGCAGGTGGTAAGGAGATCAAGAAGAAAGATCTTGCTGGAATCGCTATGACATATGGTTATGTATACGTAGCAATGATTTCTATGGGCGCTGACTATAATCAGACTGTAAAGGCTATCGCAGAAGCAGAAGCTTATCCAGGACCATCTTTAATCATCGCTTATGCTCCATGTATCAACCATGGTATTAAGGTTGGTATGAGCAAAGCTCAGGACGAGGAGAAGAAGGCAGTTACTACTGGTTATTGGCATCTGTTCCGTTACAACCCAGCTCTCAAGGCTGAAGGAAAGAATCCATACAGCTTAGACAGCAAGGCTCCTACAGAGGATTATAAGGACTTCCTGAAGGGTGAAGTACGTTACACATCCTTAGCTCTGAAGAATCCTGGAAGAGCAGATGAACTGTTTGAAAGAGCAGCTCAGAATGCTAAGGAGAGATACAGACATCTGTCCAGACTTACTGATCTGTATAAAGTAGAAGACTGATTTTAGTTCATGAATATGTATAGTTGAGTCAAGAGGAGTTCCGTTTCCTACACTTTGGAGGCGGAACTCCTTGTCTTTTCCCCCTGCACCATTTATAATAAAGCAAGATACACTCAGCGGTTTGGAACCGCATATTTCAAGGTTCGCCGGAGGTAAATGGAGTGAATGGGACAGGAAGAACACGAGGAACATATGAAGGATTCATATAATAGAACCATTGAATATATGCGGATTTCCATTACGGATCGCTGTAATCTCCGCTGCCGATACTGTATGCCAAAAGAAGCTATACCAGTCGGTGAAAAAAGCCTTCTCACCTTTGAAGAGATCTGCACCATTGCAGAGCAGGGAGCCAGATTGGGGATCCGCTGGATTAAGGTAACGGGAGGGGAACCTTTGATGAGAAAGGGCTGCATCAGCTTAATTTCCATGCTGAAACAGATTCATGGGATTGAAAAGGTTACCCTTACGACCAATGGGATCCTTTTGAATGAACATCTGGACGGGCTTGTAGAGGCTGGAATCGACGGAATTAATGTGAGCCTGGATACTTTAGATCAGGATAAATACCGGAAGCTTACGGGAGGAGGCGATGTAGAGATGGTTATGAAAGCCATTCTCCATGGAATCAGGCTTCCGGTTCCTATCAAGATTAATGCGGTATCTTTGGATGAAGACTGGCAGCCGCTGATAAGGCTTGCCAGGGAATATCCGATGGATGTGCGCTTTATTGAGCTTATGCCGGTTGGATATGGAAAATATGTTTCCGGACTGAGTCATGAGAGACTTTTAAAGGATATGAAATGTAGGTATCCAGGAATGAGACGGGATAAAGCGTATCGTGGGATGGGGCCAGCGGTATATTATCAGATTCCTGGATTTCAGGGAAGGATTGGGATGATTAGCGCTATCCATGGAAAGTTCTGCAGTACCTGCAATCGGGTCAGGCTTACTTCCCAAGGATATTTTAAGCCATGCTTGTGTTATGATATGGGAATGGATCTACGCAGGATTTTAAGGGAAACAACCGGGGAGTCAGAGAAAAAAGACAGGGTTTATAAAGCCATAGAGCAGGGAATCAAGGAAAAACCAGGAGCTCATTGCTTTGATAGGCCTGAGAAAATTACAGAGCAAAGACATATGGCAGCAATAGGAGGATAAGCCGTGGTGAGAAAAGGAATTGTAAGGGCAGTCTGTATCAGCCAGGCAAGGGGAGTAGAAAAGCAGCCGGTTGCAGAAGGATGTTTGATAAAGGACTTTGGGCTTAAAGGAGATGCCCACGGCGGGAAATGGCATAGGCAGGTAAGCCTTTTATCCTATGATAAAATAAGAGAATTTAATAAAAGAGGCGCTGGAGCAGAGGATGGAGCTTTTGGAGAAAATTTTGTGGTGGAAGGCCTGGATTTTAAAAATTATCCTGTGGGAACTAGGCTTTTTGTAGGTGAAGCAGAACTTTCCATGACCCAGATCGGAAAAGAGTGCCATGAACACTGTGCTATTTACGAGAGAATGGGAGAGTGCATCATGCCAGTGGAAGGAGTATTTGCAGAGGTAGTAAAGGGAGGGAAAGTCCGTCCTGGAGATGTGATGACAATAGAGTTTCCACCAGAGAGCCGCTCCTTTCGGGCAGCGGTTATTACTCTGAGCGATAAAGGATTTGTGGGAGAAAGAGAGGATGAGAGCGGCCCAGCTGCTGTTAAAATCCTGAAAGAGGCAGGATATGAGGTGGTAGAAACCCTGCTTCTTCCTGATGAGCCGGAAAAGTTGAAACCCCAGCTGATACGCCTGGCAGATCAAAGGCAGGTGGATTTAATCCTTACCAGCGGCGGCACAGGCTTTTCCCTTCGGGATAGGACGCCGGAAGCAACCATGGCGATAGCGGATAGGAACGCTCCAGGAATTGCCGAATATATCCGCTTTCGCTCTATGGAGATGACAGACAGAGCTATGCTGGGGAGAGGCGTGTCAGTAATCAGGAAAAAAACTCTGATCGTGAATCTTCCGGGAAGTCCAAAGGCTGTGAGAGAGAGTTTAGGCTTTATTATGGAGCCTTTAAAACATGGGCTGGGAATTTTAAGGGGAAGCCTTTCGGAGTGTGGAAAAGACTTCTTAAATCAAAAATAAAATGGAAAAGTATTCTGATATTTTTCCTGCATTAGAAAAAATAGAGATAAGACATATGTGGGAAAGATAAAAAAGAGGATATGTAAAGATATGTACAAAGAGAAAAAAAGCAGGTTTAGAATAATCCTGACAGCATTCTCAGCAGGGATTATAGCAATCCTGCTGTCAGTATCTGGCTGTGGACAGGCAGATTCTGGCAGTGTGGAGGCTGGCAGGACTCTGGAAAAGGGACAGAAAAAATTACGGATAGCTGCAGCAGCCAGTTTAAAAAATATATATGAGAATGAGCTGATTCCACGGTTCGAGGGAGAATATCCTGGAGTGGTTTTGGAAGGAATCTATGATAGCTCAGGGAAGCTTCAGATTCAGATAGAAGAAGGGATGGAAGTGGATATTTTTATGTCAGCTGCTTCAAAGCAGATGGAAAGCCTGGAGGAAAGTGGGCTGGTGGAAGAGGAAACCAGAATGGATATTCTGGAAAATAAAATTGTCATGATCGTCCCGAAAGGAAACAAAGCTGGTCTGAAGGGTTTTCAGGATATAGGAAAGGCAGGAATCATTGTACTGGGAGACCCTGAGAGTGTGCCAGCAGGGCAGTATGCAAAGGAATCTCTTACAAGTCTTGGCTTATGGGATATGATTCAGGACCGGGTAAGCTTTGGAACAAATGTGACAGAGGTTTTGTATCAGGTGGCAGAGGCCAGTGCAGATGCAGGAATTGTATATGCAACCGATGCAGCAGCCCTGGCGGATAGGGTGGAAATCGTAGAGGAAGCGCCGCAAGGCAGCCTGTCAGAACGTGTGATATATCCAATTGCTATAATGAAGAACACGGCTTACATGGAGGAGGCAGAACATTTTCTGGAATTTCTCAGTTCAGAAGAAGCTGGAGAAATATGGACGGCTTATGGGTTTTCTCCTATAAATCTTTATGGGCACAGTTAGCCTGTCACCATAAATGAAAAGGAGGTTCCTGTGAGCCTCCAGCGGATACACACAGAATGTAAAAACAGCATTCTGGCGCCGTACGGACAGCACAGTGCGCAGTTCTACTGTAAGGATTTGAGATTTTTACAGCAAATAATAGAGCAGATTGGAAAAAGACAGCTGTGTCTGTAGGGAGAGCTGTCAGTTCGGATTGGGAATATATTTGACAGTTGGAAATGGTGAAAGGAAAAATAGCCGGTTTTTACAGCAGAGATAGTCAGCCATACAGTCATATTCAGCGATGGAGATGGGATCATAGACTGCTGGGAAGCCATATGGAAGGAAGTGGGAAAGATGGATTGGTCGCCGGTTTTCATTTCTATTAAAACAGCAGGGACAGCGATTATCATAACCTTTTTTACAGGGATTTCTGCTGCATGGCTTGTTGTGCGTATGCGCAGCCATGTCTGGAAGGCTGTGTTAGACGGGATCTTTACCCTCCCTTTAGTTCTTCCACCTACGGCAGCTGGCTTTTTTCTTTTATATCTCCTGGGGGTAAAACGGCCTATTGGCCGGTTTTTTCTAGAATATTTTAGTGTAAAAATTGTTTTCTCCTGGTATGCAGCAGTGCTTGCGGCAGTGGTTATGTCCTTTCCTCTGATGTACCGTGCCGCCAGGGGAGCTTTTGAACAGGTGGATGAGACTCTCATAGAGGCTGCCAGGATCCTTGGAATGAGCGAATGGTGTATTTTTCGAAAAGTTTTATTTGCCAATGCGTTTCCGGGAATTGTAAGCGGCAGTATTCTGGCTTTTGCGAGAGGGCTGGGAGAATTTGGAGCTACAGCTATGTTTGCTGGAAATATTGCAGGAAAAACTAGGACATTGCCAATAGCAGTTTATTCAGAAACAGCAGCAGGAAATATGGAAGCAGCGTTCTCTTATACGGTTGTAATTGCAGTGATTGCTTTTGCTGCTGTTTTTGCTATGAATTGGGCTGCCTTTTGGGAAGGCAGAAGGAAAAAAAGCGGATGAACCAGTTATACTTTTCAGGCAGATTATTTTACCTGCTTCAATTAATGAAGAAGGGATTTGAGGGGAATAAGTTTTGCATCTTGGTGAAGAAAAGGGAATGGATATCACGATGAAAGGGGCTCACAGACAGGAGATGGTTTTGGAAGCAGATATCTATAGGAAATTAAAGGGCTTTGAGCTGAATGTGCAGTTTCAGGCTAAAAAGGGATGTCTGGGAATCCTGGGGGCTTCCGGCTGTGGAAAAAGTATGACCTTAAAATCAGTTGCAGGGATTATTCGGCCGGATAGGGGAAAAATCCTGCTTTCCCATGGAGAAGAAGAAAATCCATTGATTATGTATGATTTTGAAAAGAAAATTCATATGCCTTCCGGAAGAAGAGGAATCGGGTATGTTTTCCAGAATTATGCCCTGTTTCCAAACATGACTGTGGAGGAAAACATTGGGGCTGGTTTGAAAAAAAGTGTATTTCGAAAGAAGCCTGGACTGGAGAAAAAAGCCTGGAGGGAAATCAGATCAGCCAGAGTGAGGACTGTGATAGAGCAGTTTCAGCTTTCCGGCCTGGAAAAAAGATATCCCAGCCAGCTTTCAGGAGGACAGCAGCAGAGAGTGGCTCTTGCCCGGAGCCTTGCTTATGAACCAGATGTATTGCTTTTGGATGAGCCGTTTTCTGCAATGGATGGTTTTCTCAGGGAGGAAATGAGACAGGAGTTGGGGCAGATACTGAATTTTTATGAAGGGATAGCCATATTGGTGACTCATGATAAGGAGGAAGCCTTTCAGCTTTGCGGCAGGCTTCTTCTTTTGTATGAAGGAAGGGTTTTGGCAGAAGGAGATACGAAAGAACTGTTTTCTAATCCCAAAACGGTTCAGGCAGCTAGGCTGATTGGATGTGAAAATATTTCCAGGATTCAGCGGATTGGAGCCTATCGGGTGAAGGCGCTTGACTGGGGAGGACTGAAGCTGGCAGTAGATAGGCCAGTTGGGGATGATATTATAGCTGTGGGTATCCATTCACATGCCTTCGAGCCTTTTTTAAAAGAGGAGGGTATGGAGGATATGGGCATGGCAAATATAATTCCTGTTAAAAACCCTAGAATATGTGAAATGCCTTTAGAGTGGCAGTTCACCCTGGAAAACGGGCTGCGCTGGAAGCAGGAAAAGCGAGGCCATACTATCAGTATGACGGGAACTGTACCTCCATTCCTTGCTCTGGAGCCTTCTGATGTTTTTCTATTGGAGGAAGGATAAGAGGCAGGAAAAAGAGAAGCTGTTAGGAAAGCAATAAGAACAGAACATCTGGAACGATGTGGAATTCCCCTGCCTGTTTGTGCCTGACAAAGAGGGGAAGGCGATGTAATACTGTGAAGCTTGCATAGAATGGAGGAAAATATGGAACGAATATTTCAAAAGCTGGCTGTAGATTTAGAGAAGGGATTCGGAGCTGTTTTAGTAACAGTAACAGAAAGCTGTGGTTCTGTTCCAAGGGGAGCAGGAGCGAAAATGCTGGTGCGGCATGACGGCAGGAGCGAGGGAACCATTGGGGGCGGGGAAGTGGAGCATTGGGCAGTAAAGGAGGCTTTTAAAGCTCTGGAAGAGGAAAGCTCCTTTTTCCGCTGTTTTTCCCTTACCAGGAAAGAGGAACATGGTATTGGAATGATATGCGGAGGAGCGGTTAGAGTATATTTCCAGTATGTGAGCCCCAGAAACCAAAGGTTCCGGGAATTGTGCAGCCAGATATTGTATGCATTAAGACAGGACGAGGAAAGCTGGATTGCTTTGAATCTTACAGACAACTCTTCGTGGGATATGGAAATATTCACTGCAGGAGGCGGAGAAACTCCTTTATACAGCGAGCTTTGGAAGAAAATAAGAGAAAGGAAAGGGAAGGAAAGGGCTTTTTCTTACGAGTCAGCCGGAGGGAAATACTATATAGAGCCTTTGGTCCGTCCAGGAAAGGTATATGTATTTGGGGGAGGTCATGTAGCCCAGGCTCTTGTTCCCATCCTATGTCAGGTGGATTTTTCCTGTGTTGTGATGGATGACAGAAGAGAATTTGCTAATCCAGATGTATTTCCTCAGGCGGAGCAGTTGATCGTAGGAGATTTTGAAGACATTTCGGCTTATATTTCCTTAAAGCCTTGTGATTATGTATGTATCATGACAAGAGGCCATCAATTCGACTATCAGGTGCAGAAGCAGGCTCTTCTTCGGAAGCCTCGCTACATCGGGGTAATGGGAAGCCGGAATAAAATAAAAACAGTAACAGAGGCTTTGCTCCAGGATGGATTTACAAAAGAGGAGATTGAAAGCTGCCATATGCCCATTGGAACCAGGATTTATGCAGAAACACCAGCTGAAATTGCCATCAGCATTGCAGGAGAGTTGATTGCTGTACGGGCAGGAGGAGCTTTGGCTGAAAATGATTAAAAGGGAGTGGAATATGCGATGGGAAAAGGAGAACAGAATCTGGATGAGCTTTTACCAGCTAGGAGGAGGGCATGGCAAGGACTATTGGTTTCATGGAAGAAAACGAGTCAGGGAGATATCGAGAGAAGCATTTGCCGGATATTTTGAATACCGGGCAACCATACCAAGGCTATCTATGCAACGCAGGATCTTGAATCCCGATAACTGTATGCCTTATACCATAGCAGCTCTGAACGGCATGTTTAATGCTCTGCTTTAAGCTGAAAGCGGTTACAGAAGCTTTGATTGGGGAGAAAGCGATGGAGGATAAGAGATACTGGTTCACCAAAAGATTTTTTGGAGCTAATGGGATTGATTTGGAATATGGTTTTACCACATCTGATACTAGGGAGGGAAAGATTAAGTTTTGAAACCGGGCATGGAAAAGAGCTTATGTTTTCCCCCTGTCCCCTGATTAAAAATGAAATATGAAATAAGTCAAAAAGGGTACTTGGCCGTTTGACCATGTACCCTTTTCTGCGCAGCGGAAAACTTGAATTCCTGTATGCCCAAAGCGCCAGATACTTTCATTCATGGTGGTGTGCTGGCCTTACGTATAAAGGTTTATTTGCAAATGTTTCAATAATGTAACATTTTCATTGCTTCCGTTGTGTTTTTTTGCTGTCAGACTTAAAATAAAGTCAGCTGACAGGTGAGGACATAAATAGGGGGGGCTTCATGTTATGAAGATTTTGATTGTTGATGATGAGAAAGATATTGTGGAGCTGATACGGCGCAGCCTGATTATGGAGGGTTATGAGACCGTATGTGCCTGCTGTGGGGAAGAAGCCATACATAAGGTTCAGGTGGAATATCCGGATATTATCCTTCTGGATATTATGCTGCCAGATATGGATGGATATGAGGTACTTCAGAGGATACAGGGATTTGACGATACGATTCCTGTCATCTTTATTACGGCTCATGATAAGCGGTATAGCAAGATTCTGGGGCTGGAGCTGGGAGCAGATGATTTTATTACCAAGCCTTTTAATATTAAAGAGTTGGTATTAAAGATCAAGGCTATATGGAGACGGATGAACTGTAAGAGGATCAACCGGGAACCTCCGGGAAAAACCCTGCACTATGAAACAATGGAAATTGATCCAGCTTTAAGAAGGATATTTGTAGATGGTCAGGTAAGGGAACTGACCTATAAAGAATTTGATACCATCTATTTTTTGGCTTCTCATTATGCTCAGGTTTTTACAAGAGAGCAGCTGATCAATGAAATATGGGGATTTGACTATATGGGAAATACTAGGGCAGTGGACATTTTGATTAAACGCCTTCGGTCGAAAATAGAGCCCTATGGAACCTTTATACAGACTGTATATGGTGTAGGATATCGGTTTGAGGTGAAAAAGCGTGAAGAAAAAGAATAAAAACCGGCTTATGGCAAAAATGCTCAGCACTAATTTATGGATTATTATGCCCTTTATTGTTTTGATTAATGCGCTGTCCCTAGCCACTTTCAGCTTACAGTTAAAACGGATGGCTGTGGAGAATTTAAAGGATAAGAGCTATAACAGTCAGATTTATGTGATGGGATATTTGAAACGGTCAGCAGAAGATGACAAAGGGAAAAGTTTGGAAAAGCTGGCACCTTACTTGGCTGGCAGCCTTGCTAGAAGGACAGATATGAGGGTTCAGATTTATGGAAAGAACGGGCTGCTTTCTGATTCAGAGACCTCAGGGCCACCCATAGAACTTAGCCAGGATGTGGAAAAGGGAAAAAGCATAAAGTCTTATCAATACATAAGGGACAGGGGACACTGGTACCTGTCTTTTTCCAGTCCGATTTATGTAGGAATTATGACAGAAAATGATTCTGTGGGAACGATCCGATATCTCCGTTCCCTGGATAAGGAGCAGGGATATCAGATTCAGATGGGAGTCCTGCTAGGAGCTGTGTCCGGGGCTGCCATCATTGCCTTCTGGATGATCTGTCTGTGGACGTCAGGCCGGATCGTCCAGCCGGTAAACGAGTTGAAGACCGCCTGTTCCCGGCTGAAGCGAGGCAATCTACAGCAGCATGTGGTTTTAAACAGCGGAGATGAGATCGAAGATCTGGGCCATGCATTCAACCTGATGAGTGACAGGATGAATGAATATGTCACTAGATTAGATGAACAGCAGGAGCAGCTGAGCCAGCTGTTTAACAGCGCCACTCATCAGCTCAAGACACCTCTTACAGCAATTATCGGCTATTCCCAGATGATACAGCTCCAAAGTGATAAGGATGAGGTCTGCGAAGATGCCTTTATTATTGAAGAGGCAGGAGAAAATCTGCTTCGCTCCATTGAGCTTATGCTGGAGGAATCCAGGGAAAAAGCTGGGTGGGGACCGCTTCATATTACCACATATTCGTTAAGGGAGCTGATTGAGGAATGTGTCCTAATGTTGAGACCAAGGTTGAAAAAGTGGAATATTACTTTGGAGAACAACTGTGAGTCTGGTTTGATATTAAGAAATGACCGTATGCTGAGCAAAGAAGCGATTCTCTCTATTTTGGATAATGCGATCAGTCACAGCGGCTGTGATACCATTCGTCTCTATGCACATACAGAAGAAGACAAAACAATGCTGCATATCATTGACAATGGCTGTGGGATCCGGAAAGAAGAGGCAGGTCTGATTTTTAACCCCTTTTATCGCTCGGCCAGAACTATGGGACAGGGTAATGGATTGGGGCTTTCTGTCTGTACAACTATGATGAAGCAGAACCATGGAACTGTGGAGGTAAAAACGGGGCCAGAAGGAGGAGCAGAATTTATTTTAACCTTCAGAAAGTTACAATTATGAAACAATTGGGGAAATATTATGAAAAACTTACCAATTATGATAAAGAAAAGCAAAGAAGATAAAAAGGATGCACAAAGATTTGATAAGCTTCCTCGGATTATCGGCTGTCTGATTCTGGCAGTATGTCTGATACCCATCTATACCTGTATCCTGTTTCACCAGGACAAAGTTTATACAATTGACGATAAAAGCTATACCTATTCTTTAATGAATCAGGTGATTCCGATAAAAATAGAGCTAATAGATTCTGTGTGGGGAAGTGCCATGATTGATTCAGTCGAAGAAGCTGCAGCATATTATGAAATGATACAGAATCTTCCGATTTCCTTGTCTACAGACGAGGAAGAAAAGTATGAGAATACGGTGAGAGGTACCATAAGCTTTGTAGAAGGGGATAATATAGATTTTACTGCTGGAACCTATATATCCATTGACGGTGTGATGTATGGAGATGATTATACACGGCTTAGCATTAAATCTCATACAAACAGGTTATGTAAATGGCTGTTTACCCCAGATAATCTGGCAAACCTGATTGGCAGTCATAACCGGGTAGTATTAAGACAGGAAAATAAAAGGATGAATCTGTCTGTAGATCAGAAGATGGGATTAAGAGAAGCTCTTTTAGCAGGTACACTCATTGCAGATAATGAAAAGCTGTCCCATGCTATCCGTACAAAGGGAAAAAGTGTGGCCCAGGTAGAGATTTATGTGCTGGACAGCGAAGAGAAAATGCCTAAGGTTTATATGGTGTTTTTTGAAAATGGGCTTTGTGCAGTCCACGATGACAGGTTTGTAGGAACTATCATGTATTTGGATGCCCACGCGCTGGACGGAGAGAATCTATACCACAAATATGATTTACCTCAGGTGCAGAAGCCTGAGGAGCAGCGAAGCTTGCAAAGAGAGCAGGAAAATCAGGTTAACAATCCTTTGAGTCGCTAAAAAGCAGCAAAGCTGTTTTGCTCGATTCTAGGGGAATAATATAAAAAAGGAGAAAGAGTATGATGAAAAACATGAAGAAAGCAGCAGCCCTGGTACTGACAGTGGCTATGGCAGCAGGCATGACAGGCTGCGGCGGCGGAAGCGAAAGTGAAACAAAACCAACCCCTGAGACAACAAATGCTGTAAATCAGGAAACAGATGGAGCTTCTGGTGAGGAAAGCAAAGAGGCAGGCGGAGAAAAAGCAGATATTTCCGGCATGGAGCTTAGCATTCTTGGCTCTTACCATGAGGATATGGTAAAGCGTCTGGCTGAAATGTTTGAGGCAGAGACAGGCTGTAAGGTATCCTACCTGCGTATGCCTACTGGCGAAGCAGTAGCAAAACTGACTGCTGAAAAGGACAACCCTAGCGTAAGCGTTTATCTGGGCGGAACGGTAGACGGACATGAAAACCTGAAGCAGCAGGGAATCCTTACCAGCTATACCTCCAGCACAGAGGCTGAGATACCATCAGAATATCTGGATCCGGAAGAGGTATGGAAATCTCAGTATATTGAGACCCTTTCCATCGGCGTAAATACAGAGCGCTGGGAAGAAGAATTTGCAGATTCAGGCCTTGAGATTCCTACAAAGCTTGAGGATCTGCTGAATCCGGAATTTAAGGGCGAAATCATTACTCCAGATCCATCCACATCTGGTACTGGCTATACCTTTGTATCTTCTGTTCTTCAGTATATGGGAGAAGAAAAAGGATGGGAATATTTGGAGAAATTTAATGAGCAGGTAGGCCAGTATACTTCCAGCGGCTATACGCCAGCAGAGAAAACAGGTCTGGGCGAATATCTGATTACTGTAAACTTCCTGGCAGATCAGCTGATTGTAAAGACATCCGGTTACCCGATTCAGAGTACGGTATATGAAGGCGCAGGCTGGACTATGGTTCCTGTATCCATGGTAAAAGGCTCTGAAGATAATCCTGCTGCACAGCAGTTTATTGATTTCTGTCTGACAAAGGAAGCATTGGATGCACTGGTTGAGCTTGCAAACTGTGTAGCAGTTCGTGATGACGCGATTGCTCCAGAAGGTGGAAGTAAGTTGTCTGAGCTGAATTTTAACCGCGACTTTGATCCGATCGCTGCAGCAGAAGTAAAGGCAGAAACCCTGGAGAAATTCGGTACGTTTGCTCAGTAAATTTTTAAGCATATGAACACGCCTTACCATAAATAAAAGTATTGCAGCGCATTGGGCATACCTAACTTATGTTTTTGCTGCGCGCAAAAACATACCTTCATAGGAAACGGACATGTCTGAGCAGGCAGATACCACCATAAATGAAAGGCAGTGAAATATAAAAAAGGAGGGCTGTAAAAGCAGATAACATAGTTCTTTACAGCGCTCTGGTATAGGAGTCCGGCAAGCCGGACTCCTTATCATTAAGGACTATCCGGTCAGACCTTCTGCTTTTTTGAAGCAGTGGATGACTGGATTTCAGAAACAGAGATGAGGACAAGGCATGGAAAAGAAAATTCGAGAAAAAAAGGGATTTGCAGTAGACTGGGCTGATATGCTGAAGGATCCAGGGCTGACGGCCGCAGTAGTAACAGTCTTTTTCATTTTTGGACTGTTTATTATCTTTCCCTTTTCAAAACTGATTCTGCTTCCCACAGGCGCAGAGTGGATGAAGGCATTTGCCTCTAAAAAAGTATTTACAGCATTCTGGCACACCATCGTGTCATCCCTTTTGGCGACTACAACAGCTATTATTTTAGGATTTGTGTTTGCCTATGCAATGAACTATACCAATATTCCAGGAAAACGCTTTTTCCGGGTGGTAGCCCTGCTTCCCAATATGGCTCCGTCCGTTATGACCGGTCTTGCGTTCCTGCTTTTATTTGGCCGCAGGGGAGTGATTACCTACCGTCTCTTCCACATGACATTTGATCCCTATGGATGGTTTGGACTGTGGATTGTCCAGAGTTTAGCGTTTTTCCCTTTGGCTTATATTACGATTTCTGGAGTATTAAAGGCAATCAGCCCTAATATTGAGTTATCAGCTCAAAACCTAGGGGCTTCAGGAATGAGGCTTTTCTGGACTGTAACGGTACAGCTCGCTACTCCAGGAATTGCCAGCGCATATCTTCTGGTATTTATTAATGCATTGGCTGATTTTGGGAATCCCAAGTTGATTGGGGGTAATTACAGCACATTGGCTACTTTGGCTTATGCTACTGTAACAGGAAATTATGATATGCCCCTTGCAGCAGCTTTGAGCCTTTTTCTTGTAATCCCTTCCCTTTTAATGTTTTTCGTCCAGAAATTCTATCTTGACAGGAAATCATTCGTTACAGTAACAGGAAAACCAACCAGCGGACTGACAAGGGATTTTGTATCGTTTCCGGTTAAATGCCTTCTTTTTACCATATGTCTGGCTGCATGCCTGATGATTCTCATTTTAATCGGCGGAGTTGTAGGATTTTCCTTTACAGAAACTTTGGGAGTAAATAATGCGATTACCTTTGAGCATTTTTACAGCAATGTACTGAATTCTAAGACGATGTGGGTAAGCTGGCGTCTGTCCATGATTGCAGCTGTAGTGACGGCCTGCTTTGGCGTATTGCTAGGTTATCTGGTAACAAGAAAACGTTTCCCAGGCAGAGGAATTGCAGATTTTCTTGCCATGCTTCCGGCTTCTCTCCCTGGAACCTTTATCGGAATCTCCTTGATTGTATGCTTTAACAAAAAGCCTCTTCTCCTGACTGGGACAGCAGCTATCATTATTATTGGTATGGTAATCCGGCAGATACCTGTGGGCTACCGAAATGCAGTGGCAGGCTTTAAGCAGATTGATAAATCCATTGAAGAAGCGGCTGCCAATTTGGGAAGCGGAAGCGTAAGAACATTTCAGACCATCGTCATGCCGATGCTGAAAAATCCTATTTCCATATGCTTGGTATATAGCTTTATGAAATGTATGAATACGTTAAGCACGGTTATCTTTCTTGTTTCTGCAAAATATAACCTGGCTTCCAATACTATACTGAATCTGGCTGATTGGGGCGCTTATGGAGATGCTGCGGCAACAGCCCTGGGCATGATGCTGATTATTTTAATTACCTTTGGAATCGTAAAACTGATTTTAAGGGATAAGATTAATATATTTGATTTGTAATCGGGAAAAGGAGATACTATGAGCGAAAACAATATGCTTCTGGAAATCAGGGACATTGTAAAGGTATTCGGAGACAATGTGATTATCAATCATATTTCCCTGGATATTGAAAAGGGGAAGTTTATTACCTTTTTGGGGCCGTCTGGCTGTGGAAAAACCACACTTTTAAGAATGATTGCTGGCTTTTACCATTTGGACAGTGGAAATATTTATCTGAAGGGAAATGAGATTTCTTCCCTTCCTCCCCAGAAAAGAAATACCCCTATGGTATTTCAGGAATATGCCTTGTTTCCTCACATGACAGTAGAAGGAAATGTGTCCTATGGTCTTAAGAATCAAAAAATGGCAAAGAGTGAGATCAGTAAAAAGGTAAAGGAAACTTTGGAACTTGTAAATTTAAGCGGATTTGAGAAACGCTATCCAAATCAGATGTCAGGCGGACAGCAGCAAAGAGTTGCTATCGCAAGAGCCCTGGTAAACAGTGCAGATCTTCTCCTTCTGGATGAACCTCTTTCAAACCTGGATGCCAAGCTGAGGGAATCTGTCAGAGTAGAATTGCGCCTGATTCAGCAGAAATTGGGGATTACCATGCTTTATGTCACCCATGATCAGCAGGAAGCCTTATCTATGTCCGATAAGATTCTGGTATTGAATAAGGGAAATATTGAACAATATGGAACGCCCAGAGAGATCTATTTTAAACCTAAAACAAAATTTGTAGCAGACTTTATTGGAGTTGCTAATTTTATTGAAGGTGAAAATGAGCCAGAAGGAGGAAAGGCAGCTTTCTCCTATGGAGGAGAAAGGGTAATCGGAGATGAAACTTTTGAGGAGAAAAGAAAAATTACCTTTAGTATCCGTCCAGAATCTATCCTTTTGTCCGAAAGAAGGGAAGAGGGCCGGGTGAACATTCCAGGAAAGGTAAAGCATCACATGTTCCTTGGAGAAAAGGTACGGTATTTCATGGAGGATGAAATGGGCAAGGAATGGATCGTGGATGCCTTTGATACAGGAATGGATGTTCACGAGGGAAATATATTTATGACAATCCTACAGGGAAAAGCTCATTTGATTGTAGAGTAGGGCCCACAGCATATATCTATAAAATGACAAAGGCTCTGGAACAGTCTGAAAGAAAACGGAAAAAAGGCTGATGCTTCATAGACTTTATATCTGGAATATGGTACAATATGTCATACCACAGTTCATATGCATGTTTCCGGCATCCGTATGCCTGAATCGGTGAGACGATTTTCTCCGGCGCACATAAAATTTTTGGTATACAGTCCATATTTATAAGGGGGTATCAGGATGAGCGATAAGGAATTATTATCAGCAATATCAGATCTGCTAGATCAAAAATTAAAATCAGAGCTACAGCCGGTAAGAGAGGATATACGGGAATTGAAGACAGATGTAGCAGAGTTAAAAGCTGATGTAGCAGAGCTAAAGACAGACGTAGCAGAGCTAAAAGCTGATGTAGCAAGGTTGAAAACAGACGTAGCAGAGTTAAAAACGGATGTAGCAGAGCTAAAAACGGATGTAGCAGAGCTAAAGACAGATGTAGCAAGGTTGAAAACAGACGTAGCAGAGCTAAAGACAGATGTAGCAAGGTTGAAAACAGACGTAGCAGAGCTAAAGACAGATGTAGCAGAGCTAAAAACAGATGTAGCAAAGCTGAAGGTGAATGTAGCAAATCTGCAAGAAAAGGTAGCAGAGCTGAATCGCCGCACAACAGCTATTGAAGTAACCCTTGAAAATGAAACAAATCATAGTATTCAGATTTTAGCGGAGAACCACAGCAATCTGATAGATAAGCTTAATGAAACAGTCAGGGTTTCTGATAAGACATTGATATATGAAGTGCAAATAACAAGTCTTCGTTCAAAAGTGGAACGGCTGGAAAAAGAGGTTGCGGAAATAAAGGGAAGAACCGCATAAGACAAAAAGGATGGGCTGTTGCAGAATAATCTCTTGACTATAACGTATGGTATGAAATGTGAATGCTTTTACTGTATGTTGTATGAGAAATTGTTTTGCGGCAGTCCATCCTTTTTGTCTCTGAATTGGATATGTTATTTAAGTAAAGATAAGATTCTGGTGACTCTCAAGACTTTCCCTGATGTCCCCTTAGGGCAAAGAGCGCACTCTGCACAAGAGAAAAATAGCTGTTATTGCAGCTGCGCTCTGGCACAAGTGTGTGACAAGGCATACACTTTTATCTCTAGTTTTCCTGTGATTGCTCTGGAAATGATTGACAGCTGCTTTTTAGGAATGATAGAATAAAAGAGATAACTGTGAGTTTATAGTATAGGAGCCATGATATCAGAGCTGTTTGGTTTAGCCTCTACCAGCGATATGTGGATATTTGCTAAATCATGGGCTTTAAAAGAGGATTATGATTATATGCAATGTACCGGAGACTTTAGCGATGTGAATCCAGCATATTGTTCTATTGAAAATATAAAAACTGATAAAGAAAAAGATTTACAATAAACCCTTATATGTTCATGAGCACACCGCCATGAATAAAGGTTTATGGAGCATTTGACATATCTGAACTTAGTTTTCCGCTGTATGGAAAAGGGCACTTTCATAGCAGTTTTCGCCATACGACGCACTGTGAGGCAGCTAGCTGCAAGGCTCTCCATACTATGAAGGGCTTTAAGATTTTAGCAGGATACTGTCAGTCCTGAAAGTTGATTGCTCATGTCTTTTCAAACAATATTTTTTGTGATATAATAGAAAAACATATTCCATGTCATCAACCTGGCGGTTGGTGACATGATATAATAGCGGCAATATAAGTATCATAAGGGTCAGAACAAGAATAAAAAACAGCCAGGAGATAAAACCAGATGAAGACAAACCGAGTATTATTAAAACTGAGCGGTGAAGCTCTTGCCGGTTCGAAAAAAACAGGCTTTGATGAGGATACTGTAAGGGAAGTAGCCAGACAGGTTAAGATATCTGTAGAAGCTGGCATTCAGGTGGGAATTGTGATTGGCGGCGGCAATTTCTGGAGAGGCAGGACAAGCAATGCCATTGACCGCACAAAGGCGGATCAAATTGGGATGCTAGCTACAGTGATGAACTGTATCTACACTTCTGAGATTTTCAGGACAGAGGGAATGAAGACACAAATTCTTACGCCTTTTGAATGTGGTTCTATGACAAAACTGTTTTCCAAAGACAGAGCAAATAAGTACTTTGAAAAAGGCATGGTCGTATTTTTTGCTGGTGGTACAGGACATCCTTATTTTTCCACGGATACAGGAATTGTATTGCGTGCAGTGGAGCTGGAAGCAGACTGCATATTCCTTGCAAAAGCGATTGATGGTGTATATGATAGTGACCCAAAAGTAAATCCCGATGCGAAGAGGTATGATACTATCACCATAGAGGAAGTGGTGGAAAAGAAGCTGGCTGTAGTGGATTTAACGGCATCTATCATGTGTATGGAACATAGGATGCCTATGGCAGTTTTTGACTTAAATGAAAAAGACAGCATTGCGCTGGCAATGCAGGGAAAGATAAACCAGGGAAAAATAAATGGCACGGTAGTGACCGTATAATATTAGGAGGAGTTATGGATAAGGAGAAATTTCAGGTTTATGAGGACAAGATGAACAAATCTTTGGATGCACTGCTTAATGAATATGCATCGATCCGTGCTGGGCGTGCGAATCCGCGCATCCTTGATCGATTGAAGGTGGATTATTATGGTACGCCTACGCCCATCCAACAAGTGGGCAATGTTTCTGTACCAGAAGCCAGGGTGCTTCTGATCCAGCCATGGGATAAAAGCCTGTTAAAGGCTGTTGAGAAGGCGATTCTCACCTCGGATCTTGGAATTAATCCGAATAATGATGGCTCCGTTATCCGCCTTGTCTTTCCAGAGCTTACAGAGGAAAGAAGAAAGGAACTGTCTAAAGATGTAAAGAAAAAGGGAGAAGGTACTAAGGTTGCTATCCGTAATATCAGAAGGGATGCAAATGAAGCCTTTAAGAAAATGGAAAAGGCAGATGAGATTTCTGAAGATGACAGAGATGAGGCAGTAGAGAAAATTCAGAAGATAACGGACAAGATGATTGAAAAGGTGGATAAGGCGGTAGAAGCAAAGATTAAGGAGATTATGACTGTGTAAGGCTGGGAAAAGGGTTTGGGTTAAGTTTACAGTATTGGCCAGCATATGTCTGCAGTCAGCAAGTTTGATGGTATAGCTGTATTTCATAAAAAGGGGCGGGAAGGAGAAACCCGCCCTGATTTTTGGTTTGAAGAAAAGGGAGGTAAGAGATGGGCAGCACACTGGAAAATATGGTGATTCCTCAACATATAGCTCTTATTTTGGACGGAAATGGGCGGTGGGCAAAAAAAAGGGGCCTTCCCCGTACAATGGGTCATAAGGAAGGCTGTGTGACTGTAGAAAAAACAGTAGAGATTGCAGCCAGGATGGGGATCCGCTATCTAACGGTATACGGTTTTTCTACAGAAAACTGGAAACGTTCCACAGAGGAGGTAGGGGCTCTTATGCAATTGTTCCGTTTTTATATGGTGAGACTTTTGAAGATTGCCAAGAACAATAATGTAAGGGTTAAAATGATAGGAGAGAGGAGCCGCTTTGATAAAGATATTGTAGAGGGAATTAACCGTCTGGAGGAAGAGACAAGGGATAATACAGGGCTTACCTTTGTAATCGCTGTTAATTATGGCGGAAGGGATGAGATTGTCCGGGCAGCTCAAAAGATAAGTGCAGCCGCGAAGGAAGGAACTTTGGATCCGAATGAGTTGGATGAAAAAAGGTTTGCTTCTTATCTGGATACAGCGGATTTACCAGATCCGGATCTATTAATCCGTACTAGTGGCGAGCTCCGCCTTTCCAATTATCTTTTATGGCAGCTTGCCTATACGGAGATCTATATTACAGACTGTCTATGGCCAGATTTCTCAAAGGAGGAATTGGAAAAGGCTGTTATTGCGTATAATAACAGAGAACGCCGTTTCGGCGGGGTGAAAACAAAATAGCCAGAGGGAGGGTCCTATGTTTACAAAAAGGCTTATCAGCGGTATTATACTGGTTCTGCTTGCACTTTTTGTAGTAGTAAGCGGCGGAAGTATACTTTTCTTTGTGACGGGTATCATTTCCCTTGTGGGGCTGTTTGAATTTTACCGTGTTCTTAACATCCATAAAAATATTCTGGGATTCCAGGGATATCTCCTTGCTGTTGTCTATTATGGTCTTTTATGGTTTGACGGGAAGCAGCATATTGAGTTTGTGATTATTGCTGCTGTCATATTTTTTATGACGGTTTATGTCATAACTTTTCCCGCCTATAAAACAGATGAAGTGACAGGAGCGTTTTTCGGAGTATTTTATGTAGCAGTCATGCTATCCTATCTGTACCAGACCAGGCAGATGGCAGATGGAGCTTATCTTGTATGGCTGATTTTCCTAAGTTCCTGGGGATGTGATACCTGTGCTTATTGCAGTGGAATATTGCTTGGAAAACACAAGCTGGCTCCGGTATTAAGTCCGAAGAAGTCCATTGAGGGAGCTGTGGGAGGAACCATAGGGGCGGCAGTTCTGGGCCTGATTTATGCCCTTGTATTTAAAGGACATATGGTGGAGCTTGCTCATCCGGAGTTGTCCTGTACCATGGCATGCGGTATTGCGGCTGTAATTTCCCAGATAGGGGATCTGGCGGCTTCAGCAGTAAAGAGGAATCATGATGTAAAGGATTATGGGAATCTTATACCGGGGCATGGTGGGATTTTGGACCGCTTTGACAGCATGCTTTTTACAGCTCCAGCCATCTTTTTTGCCCTGACCTTTTTACGATAAGAGATAAAAATAGTATGAAATATAGTTTCATTACTAATTGTGCCGTGACCTGAAGAAGCGGCGGAATGGAGATTCATATGAAAAAAATAGCAGTCCTTGGCTCCACAGGTTCTATTGGAACACAGACTCTGGAGGTAGTAGGCAATAACAGGGATATCCAGGTGACAGCTCTTGGAGCGGGAAGCAACATTGATCTGTTGGAAGAACAGATACGGAGATTCCGCCCCAACCTTGCAGCCGTCTGGTCAAGGGAAAAGGCAGAGGAATTAAAGATCAGGACTAGAGACACAGGTGTCCGCGTGGTTTCAGGAATGGACGGATTACTCGCTGTTGCTACAGAACCAGAGGCAGAAACTGTGGTAACCGCGATTGTAGGTATGATTGGCATACGGCCTGCTATTGCTGCCATTAAAGAGAGAAAAAATATTGCACTGGCAAATAAAGAGACCCTTGTAACTGCAGGCCATATTATTATGCCCCTTGTTCAGGAATATGGAGTCAGTCTGCTGCCTGTGGACAGCGAACATAGTGCGATTTTTCAATGTTTAAACGGGGAAAAGAACAATTCCATACACAAAATTCTTCTGACAGCCTCAGGCGGCCCTTTCCGTGGGTATACCAGGGAGGAAATGAGAAATATCAGGCCAGAGGACGCCTTAAAGCATCCAAATTGGGCTATGGGAAAAAAGATAACCATAGATTCCTCCACCATGGTGAATAAGGGATTAGAGGTGATGGAGGCTAAATGGCTGTTTAGAGTAGAAGTAGACGACATCCAAGTAGTAGTACAGCCTCAAAGCCTGATCCATTCTATGGTAGAGTTTGAAGATGGGGCAGTGATGGCACAGATGGGTACGCCAGATATGAAGCTTCCTATTCAGTATGCCTTGTATTATCCTGAGAGGCGATTCCTGCCGGGAGAAAGACTGGATTTTGCTAGAGTTGGAGAGATTCACTTTGAAAAGCCGGATTTTGAGAATTTCCCAGGGCTTTCTCTTGCTTATGAAGCCGGGCGTGCTGGAGGCTCTATGCCTGTAGTATTTAATGCTGCTAATGAGCTGGCTGTAAAGAAATTCCTCGAAGGAAGGGTGAGTTACCTTACCATAACAGATATGATTGAGGGAGCGATGGGAGAGCACAAGGTGATTGAAAGTCCAGATCTGGATGAGATTTTAGATGCAGAAAAAGCGACCTATGAATATATAGAAAGCAGGTGGTAATTTGCTGAATATTATTTTGGCAATCCTAGTGTTCGGGCTGGTAGTTCTGGTTCATGAGTTCGGACACTTTTTACTGGCAAAGATGAATGGAATCGGGGTTGTAGAATTTTCCATAGGTATGGGGCCTAGACTTATCAGCATCCCAAAAGGAGAAACAAGATATTCAATAAAACTTTTTCCCTTTGGAGGTTCCTGCATGATGATAGGGGAGGACGAAGAGGAGGAAGATCCTAGGGCCTTTAACAACAAATCAGTTCTGGGAAGGATATCAGTTATTTTCGCCGGACCATTTTTTAACTTTATTCTGGCATTTTTCTTTGCTATAGTGATCGTAGTAAATATCGGCCATGATGCTGCCTATGTCTATGGGGTGACAGAAGGGCTTCCGGCTGCGGAAACAGATATCCGCCAAGGGGACAAAATTTTAAAGCTGAATCATAAAAAAATTTTGACCTATCGGGATGTCCTTCTGTATACCATGTCTCATGGAGGAGAGGAAACAACTATCACTTATGGAAGGGTGACAGAGGGCGACTGGGATATTGGAGGAAGATACGAGGAAAAAACGGCTGTCATAACGCCAAAGTATTCGGAGACGACAGGAACCTATCTGCTAGGACTTCAGTTTTATAATAAATATGAAAAGCCTAAGAACCTGTGGGATACAGTGAGATATAGTATTTATGAGGTGGATTATTGTATCCGTTCTACGTTTGTAAGTCTGAAAATGCTTTTTACAAGAAAAGTGGCAGTGGACGAGGCAGTGGCTGGGCCTGTTAGGATTGTTTCCATGATTGGCGGAACTGTAGAGGAGAGCCGGGAAGCTGGAATACCTACGATATTGCTTACCCTGTCCTATTGGTGTCTGATATTGAGTGCCAGCCTGGGGATTATGAACCTTCTCCCCATACCAGCATTGGATGGAGGACGGCTTGTATTCCTTTTGATTGAACTGGTTAGAGGAAAGCCTATTGACCGGGAAAAGGAAGGAATGGTCCACATGGCTGGTCTGGCATGCCTGATGGTATTGATGGTCTTTGTCCTGTTTAATGATATACGAAGCTTTTTCTAGGAGGATGAGAGATGAAGCGTGAACATACAAAAGTGATTTCTATTGGAAATCGGGTAATCGGCGGAGGAAATCCAATCCTGATTCAGTCCATGTGCAATACTAAAACAGAGGATATAAAGGCTACTGTCAGCCAGATACACAGGCTGGAGGCCAGCGGCTGTGATATTATCCGGGTAGCAGTTCCTGCCATGGAGGCAGCTGAGGCATTAAAGGAAATAAAAAGACAAATCCACATTCCGCTTGTAGCAGATATCCATTTTGATTATCATCTTGCTATTGCTGCTATAGAAAACGGTGCAGATAAGATCCGTATTAATCCTGGAAATATCGGAGGCTCTGATCGAATAAGGGCAGTAGTGGATAAGGCCAGGGAACGGCAGATTCCTATCCGGGTGGGAGTAAACAGCGGCTCCCTGGAAAAAAACATTTTGGAAAAATATGGCGGCGTAACGGCTGAAGGGATTGTGGAAAGTGCATTGGGCCAGGTAAGGCTTATTGAGGACTTGGGATATGACAATCTGGTAATTAGCATTAAATCCTCTGACGTATTGATGTGTGTCAAGGCTCATGAACTGATAGCTGAGAGGACGGATTACCCTCTCCACATAGGAATTACAGAGTCTGGAACTTTGGCCTCTGGAAGCATTAAATCCTCTGTAGGGCTTGGAATCATCCTTTATGAGGGAATTGGAGATACGATCCGTGTTTCCCTGACTGGAGATCCGATAGAGGAGATCAAATCTGCCCGGCTGATTTTAAGGACATTGGGTCTGAGGAAAGGAGGCATTGAGGTAGTTTCCTGCCCTACCTGTGGAAGAACCAGGATTGATCTGATCAGTCTGGCGAACCAGGTAGAAACCATGGCGGCAGAGTTTGACAGCCTGAATATTAAGGTGGCTGTTATGGGTTGTGTGGTAAACGGACCGGGAGAGGCAAAGGAGGCAGACATTGGGATTGCAGGAGGGATTGGCGAAGGCCTTTTGATTAAAAAAGGTCAGATAATCCGAAAAGTTCCAGAGCATGAGCTGCTTTCTGTCCTTCGGCATGAGTTGGAGACAATGAAGACAGAAGACAGAGCAATCTGAAACAGGCAGGGTGACAGAAAATATGGCAAAAAAATTTCTGGAAGTATTTCCAGACCTACATATGACAGATGAGATGAAGGGGCTGATGTCCATGGTGGAGGTAGAAAAGGTAAGTGCCTCCAGGGACAGGAGCGCCCTTCGCGTCTATATTGTAAGCTCCAGACTGATCCATAAAAAAAATATTTATGCCCTGGAAATAGGAATTCAGGAACAACTTTTTCCTGGAAAGCGGCTTACAATTAAAATCCAAGAAAAATACAGGCTGTCAGGCCAGTATACTCCGGAGAAGCTTCTGCAGGTATACCGTGACAGCCTGCTCCTAGAGCTGAAAAATTACAGCATTGTGGAATATAATATATTCCGAAAAACGGAAACTTCCTTTCCTAAGCCAGATGTTCTTCATATGACAGTGGAGGATACTATGGTAAACCGGGAAAAAGCAGGAGAATTAAAGCGCGTATTGGAAAAGGTGTTCCAGGAGCGCTGCGGCCTTCCAGTAGAGGTGGACTATCAGTATGTAGAGCCAAAAGAAAACAGCCGCAGAGCATTGAGAGAGGCCCGAATGGAACAGGAGGTTCGAGAAATCGCAAAAAGAGTATCAGGAAATCAGGAAACTTCTTTTGATGGCAGCCCTTCTGAAGCAGCTGCAGAGGGAGGAAAAGGGACTGGGGAAAATGAAGGCCAGACATCTCCTTTGCCTTTATCCAGGCATTCCAGCAGTACAAAGGGCGCAAACCATGAGAGTGCCAGGCCGGAAGAGGTTCCCTTCCAGGCTGACAGGGTTGTGTCAGGAGAAGCATCCAGCCAGTCAGGCAGATCTGGCTTTTCCAGCGGGAAAAGGGAGTTTCGGCGTTCCTATAAAAAGTCAGATAATCCGGATGTATTATTTGGCCGTGACTTTGAAGATGACAGAACAATCGAAATTGATAAGATAGATGGGGAGATCGGAGAGGTAGTACTTCGAGGTAAGATCATTGCCAGAGATATCAGGGAACTGCGCAGCGGCAGGACCCTGGTGATTTTTGACATTACAGATTTTACGGACACCATGACAGTAAAAATGTTCCCAAAAGAGGAAATGGAAGACGAGGTAAGGGCTGCTGTAAAAGAAGGCTGCTTTATTAAGCTGAAGGGAGTCGTTACGGTAGATAAGTTTGATGGAGAATTGACTTTGGCTTCTGTAATAGGAATTAAGAAATGTGAGGACTTTACCGATAAGCGCCAGGATAACAGCCTGGAAAAACGGGTAGAATTGCATTGCCATACAAAGATGAGCGATATGGACGGCGTTTCTGAGGTAAAAGATATTGTAAAACGGGCAAAAAAGTGGGGAATGCCAGCAATTGCAATTACAGATCATGGCTGTGTCCAGGCCTTTCCAGATGCCAGCCATGCATTAGATAAAGGCGATACCTTCCAGATTCTGTATGGTGTGGAAGGGTATCTGGTAGATGATGTAAAGGAAATGGCAGAGAATCAAAAGGGCCAGAGCTTGGATGATATCTATGTAGTATTTGACCTGGAAACTACAGGTTTAAGCCCGGAAAAAAACAGAATCATTGAAATCGGTGGGGTAAAGGTGGAAAAGGGCAGGATTACAGACAGGTTTAGCACCTTTGTAAATCCAGATGTGCCTATTCCGTATGAGATAGAGAAGTTAACAGGTATTAATGACAATATGGTTCTTTCTGCTCCTATGATTGAACAGGCACTTCCTGAATTTCTGGATTTTTGTAAAGATGCAGTTTTAGTGGGACATAATGCATCTTTTGATGTGGGTTTTATCGCATATAATTGCAGGCGTCAGGGAATTTCCTTTTCCCCTACCGTAGTAGACACAGTAGCGTTGGCACAGATGCTTCTCCCTGGATTGAACCGGTATAAGCTGGATATGGTGGCAAAAGCTTTGGGGATTTCACTGCTAAACCATCATCGGGCTGTGGATGATGCAAAAGCTACAGCAGAAATTTTTCTGAAATTTGTGGAGAAGCTAAAGGGCATGGATATTCTTGACCTGGCTGCACTGAACAGGGAGAGAGCTGTGACTACAGAAACAATCAGAAAGCTTCCCACCTATCACGTGATTATTATTGCAAAAAATGACATCGGGCGGGTAAATCTCTATCGCTTGATCTCTCTTTCCCATGTGAAATATTTTGCCAGAAGGCCCAGGATACCGAAAAGCCTCCTGGAAAGATACCGGGAAGGGCTGATTATCGGTTCTGCCTGTGAGGCTGGGGAGTTGTACCAGGCAATTCTCAGAGGAGTATCAGATACCGAAATCGCAAGGCTGGTAAATTTTTATGATTACCTGGAAATCCAGCCGCTTGGGAACAATGCTTTTATGCTGAAGGACGAAAAGAGCAGCATCCATTGCCAGGAGGACTTAATTGAAATTAACCAAAGGATTGTAAGCTTGGGAGAAAAATTTTCCAAACCAGTATGCGCTACCTGTGACGTTCATTTCCTGGATCCTCAGGATGAAGTTTACCGCAGGATCATTATGGCAGGTCAGGGCTTTAAGGACAGTGATGAACAGGCACCACTCTATTTACGGACAACTGAGGAAATGCTGAAGGAATTTGAATATTTGGGGCCGGATAAGGCATATGAGGTAGTGGTATTAAATACTAGAAAGATCGCAGCTATGTGCGAAAATATTTCCCCTGTAAGGCCGGATAAATGTCCTCCAGTAATTCTGGATTCAGATAAGACTCTTCGAAAAATCTGCTATGATCGAGCGCATGAAATATATGGAGAAAATCTGCCGGAAATCGTTGTAGAGCGTCTGGAAAGAGAGCTGAATTCTATTATCAGCAATGGTTTTGCAGTTATGTATATTATTGCCCAGAAGCTGGTATGGAAATCCAATGAGGATGGATATCTGGTAGGTTCCCGTGGCTCTGTGGGCTCTTCTTTTGTAGCTACTATGGCTGGGATTACAGAGGTAAATCCTTTAAGCCCTCATTATTACTGTAATAATTGCCATTATCATGAATTTAACTCGGAAGAAGTGAAAAGATTTTCTGGCATGGCTGGCTGTGATATGCCGGATAAATCATGTCCAGTATGCGGAAAACCCTTGTGTAAGGAAGGTTTTGACATCCCCTTTGAAACCTTCCTAGGCTTTGAAGGCAACAAGGAGCCAGATATTGACCTAAATTTCTCTGGTGAATACCAAAGCAAGGCCCACGATTATACAGAGGTCATCTTTGGAAAGGGACAGACCTTCCGGGCTGGCACTATCGGTACACTGGCAGATAAGACAGCTTATGGCTATGTAAAGAATTACTATGAAGAGCATGGGGTAAGAAAGCGAAATTGCGAGATTAACCGGATTGTCCAGGGTTGTGTGGGAGTAAGGAGGACCACAGGGCAGCATCCGGGAGGAATCATTGTCCTTCCTATTGGAGAGGAAATCTATTCCTTTACCCCAGTGCAGCATCCGGCAAATGACATGACTACCTCTACCATTACCACTCATTTTGATTACCATTCCATAGACCATAATCTGCTGAAGCTAGATATTCTGGGGCACGATGATCCTACCATGATCCGTATGCTTCAGGATTTGACAGGAGTCGATCCGGTTAGGGATATCCCTCTGGACAGCCAGGAGGTTATGAGCCTGTTTCAGAATACCTCAGCCCTTAAAATTGATCCAGAGGATATTGGCGGCTGTAAGCTGGGAGCATTAGGAATTCCAGAGTTTGGGACGGATTTTGCCATGCAGATGTTAATTGAAGCACAGCCAAAATATTTTTCCGATCTGGTAAGGATTGCAGGGCTGGCCCATGGAACAGACGTATGGCTGGGAAATGCCCAGACCCTGATCCAGGAGGGAACGGCTACCATTCAGACTGCTATTTGTACTAGAGATGATATTATGACTTATCTGATCCAAAAAGGACTTCCTCCAGGCCATGCATTTACCATTATGGAAAGCGTTCGGAAGGGAAAAGGGCTAAGGGACGAATGGGTGGAAGAAATGACCTCCTTCGGCGTTCCTGACTGGTATATAGGCTCCTGTAAAAAGATAAAGTATATGTTTCCCAAGGCCCATGCAGCAGCATATGTTATGATGGCCTGGAGAATTGCCTACTGCAAGATTTTTTATCCTTTGGCCTATTATGCCGCCTTTTTCAGCATCCGTGCCAATGCCTTTTCCTATGAAATCATGTGCCAGGGAAGAGAACATTTGGAAAGATGTCTGGAGGATTATCGGAAACGTTCAGACAGCTTGTCGAAAAAGGAACAGGATACTTTAAGAGATATGAGGATTGTCCAGGAAATGTACGCAAGGGGGTTTGAATTCCTTCCTCTTGATATCTATCAGGCCAGAGCAAGGCATTTTCAAATTATAGACGGGAAGATTATGCCTTCTTTAAGCAGCATAGATGGTCTGGGAGATAAGGCGGCAGATTCCATTGTAGATGCAGTAGCAGGCGGCCCGTTTTTATCCAAGGAAGACTTCCGCAACAGAGCTAAGGTGAGCAAGACTATCTGTGACCTGATGGGGGATTTAGGGCTGCTGGGGAAACTTCCAGAAACAAATCAACTGTCACTGTTTGATTTTGCATAAGCTGTTTGCAAGAACTGTCGGAATTTTACGATGGCTTTTTCTCATAGAATTCGTTCTTTCTTCATAAACATGATATTAGCTTACAAAGCAAAATAAGGTTTATGAAAGAGGAGAAAGATACTATGTCAGAAAAAGTCATTGAAAACAACAAAGTAAGTGTAATTGGAAAAATCATATCCGGATTTGTCTTCAGCCATGAGGTATTTGGCGAGGGATTTTATGTAGTTAATGTTGAGGTAAATCGATTAAGCGACCAGATCGATGTGATTCCTCTTCTTGTGTCAGAACGTTTAATGGACATTGATGAGGATTATACTGGCTGTACGGTGGAGGCTATCGGACAGTTCCGTTCTTATAACCGGCATGAAGGGGTAAAAAACCGCCTTGTCCTTTCCATTTTTGTAAGAGAGATTAATTTCATGGAGGAATTCACAGACTATACAAAGACTAACCAGATTTATCTAGACGGCTATATATGTAAAGAGCCGATTTACAGAAAAACCCCTCTTGGAAGAGAAATTGCAGATATCCTGCTGGCAGTAAACCGGCCCTATGGAAAGTCTGACTACATACCGTGTATTGCCTGGGGCAGAAATGCCAGATATGCTTCCTCTTTTCCAGTAGGAACAAGAGTGCGTATCTGGGGCCGTGTACAGAGCAGGGAATATACAAAAAAATTAAATGAGACAGAGTGTGAGAAGCGTACAGCCTATGAGGTTTCTGTCAGCAAGTTGGAATGCGTAGAACAGTAAAACCTTGCAAATGTTCTGAAAATATAGTATAATACAAAACAGAAAGCATTGGTGATGAGGTGGAACGATGGATAAAGAGAAGGTTCGTATCATCTGCGGTCCGGGAAGAGGAAAAACGTCCACTGCTTTAGGCCAGGCAGTACAGGAGCTGAATCGTGGAAAGTCAGTGATTATGATACAATTCATGAAGGGTACACTAAAGCTGGATGACGATGATTTTTTAAAGCGCCTGGAGCCGGAGTTGAAGATATTTCGATTTGAAAAACTAGCAGTTCCCTTTGAGCAGCTTTCAGAGAAGGAACGATTAGAAGAAATTGGTAATATCAAAAATGGTCTAAATTTTGCCAATAAGGTTTTAACAACCGGCGAGTGCGATGTTTTAATTCTGGATGAGATCCTGGGCTTGTTGGATTTGAGCATTATAGGTGGAGATGATATTAAAAATATGATCTGTAACGGGGAAGAAGATATGGAGCTGATCCTCACTGGTCAGAAGCTGCCAGAGTGCTTAAAAGATATTGCCGGAGAAATTACTATGATTCAAAAGGTATGAGTTGACAATCAGAGATAATGGTGATAGGATAACAGTTGAATAAGAAAAAGGTAGAGGTTGCGTAAATCAGGAGTAGGCTGTTGGATGCTGCAGGAAGCATAGGAAGGCAGATGAAAGGGAGGCACGCCGAAGGAAGATATGTCCTGAGCATATGTTCCTGGGCATAGGATGAATAATTCTGTGACTGTCATCCGTCAGGATGGGGAGCTACTAAAGTTATGGATGAGATTTTAGGGGCTGACCGTATATTGTCGGCCCCATATTTTATCATATAGAAAATTCCTCAGAATTTTCCTAATATAATAAAACCTTTATCGCACTCTTCGCAAGAGGAAAATGTCTGCAGCAGCCGCGCTCCGGCGCGAGTGTAGGTTTTGGCGCACATTTTTTTACTTACTATGAAAGTATCTTTTTTCCGCAAAGCGAAAAACTGAGTTCAGGTATTCCAAATGCGCTGGATACTTTCATTCATGATGGTGCGCTAGCTTTGCGTATGAAGGTTCATAGGAAATTGCGCCCTATAAAGCAAAAGCTTTCCAGGCAGGTCATACTGTGGCGGAGAGGAATCATGTGATTTAATGGCTCACCGTATATAAAAGGACTTTAAATACCCTATGTGTCTGACGCAGCACACAATACATATCATCAAGGCATGAAAGAGAGGAAAATGAAAATGGCTATTTTTGAAGGAGCAGGCATTGCATTAATTACACCATTTACAGAAAAAGGAGAAATTAACTTTCCAAAATTAAGGGAGCTGGTGGAGGAGCAGATTGAAGAGGGGACAGATTGCATTGTGGCCTGCGGCACTACAGCAGAATCCTCAACTATGACTCATGAAGAGCATATTGAAGTAATCCGCTTTATCTGTGAGACTGTGAATAAAAGGATTCCAGTTATTGCAGGAACAGGCTCTAACTGCACAGAAACAGCCGTTTATTTGTCAAAGGAGGCAGAAGAAGCAGGAGCAGATGGCCTTCTTGTAGTATCTCCATATTATAATAAAGCCACCCAAAAGGGACTGATTAAGCATTTTACCACAATTGCAGAGGCAGTAAGCCTTCCTATTATTCTTTACAACATTCCTGGAAGGACAGGTGTTAATATTGAGCCGGAAACGATTGCCTGGCTGTGCAGGAATGTAAAAAATATTGTAGGGGTCAAGGAGGCCAGCAGTAATTTGTCCAAAATCGCCACAATGATGCATCTGGCAGGAGATTGCATTGATATGTATTCTGGCAATGATGACCAGATTGTTCCTTTAATGGCATTGGGAGCAAAAGGAGTCATTTCTGTTCTTTCTCATGTAGCGCCCCGTCAGACCCATAATATCTGCAAGGAATATCTAGCAGGCAATGTAAAAGAAGCTATGAAACTTCAACTAGATGCAATCCCCTTGGTGACTGAGCTGTTCCGGGAGGTAAATCCTATTCCGGTAAAGGCAGCTTTGAACCTCATGGGAAAGGAAGTAGGTCCTTTACGCCTTCCTCTGACAGAAATGGAGCCGGAAAATCAGGAGAAGCTGAAAAAAGCCATGATAGAATATGGAATCCTGTAATATGAGGTACGGAGAAGAATCAGCAGGATTCTTCGGATATTCATGAAGGAGTACATATATTTGGAGGAAAAGAATATGGTTAAGATCATTATGCATGGCTGTAATGGAGCTATGGGGCAGGTGATTTCTGGAATTGTGGAAAAGGACAAAGATGCAGTGATTACAGCAGGAATTGATATTACTGGAGAGCAGAAGAACAGCTATCCGGTATACCGAACATTGGAAGAGTGCAAAGCAGAAGGAGATGTGATTGTGGATTTTGCTTCTGCAAAAGCAGTAGATCATTTGTTGGAGTACAGTGTAGAAAAGAAAATACCTGTGGTACTCTGTACAACCGGACTTTCAAAAGAGCAGATACAGAAAGTAGAGGAGGCCAGTAAAAAAACGGCAATCCTCCGTTCCGCCAATATGTCTCTAGGAATTAATCTTCTTTTAAAGTTGGTGAGGGAGGCTGCCCGTACTCTGGCAGCAGCAGATTTTGATATTGAAGTTTTAGAAAAACATCATAATCAAAAAATAGATGCACCAAGTGGAACAGCACTTGCATTAGCTGATTCTATCAATGAAGCGTTGGATCATTCCTATCATTATAAATATGATAGGACGGTACAGCGGGAGAAAAGGGATAAAAAGGAAATCGGAATACAGGCTATTCGTGGAGGAACTATTGTAGGAGAGCATGATGTGATTTTTGCAGGCCAGGATGAAGTGGTTACTTTCAGCCATACAGCCTATTCCAAAGCTATATTTGCTAAGGGCGCAGTGGCGGCTGCAAAGTTCCTAAATGGCAGAGAGCCTGGACTTTATAATATGTCTCATGTGATCGGCTGACAAAATTTTCCAATTATAAATTCTGCTTCTTTCTCACATACTAGAAATAGTACAGGAAAGGAGAATAGAGTTATGAAAAAAATAAAAGCATACACTTTAGGAATCCTGCTGGCATATGTCATGGTTATGATGGCTGCATGCGGCAGTAAGGATAGTGAAAACAGTTCTGATGGTGCAATGACTCAGACCACTCAGGAGAACAGTACTAGTGGAACTACCCAGTCAGGCGGCGGAAAGACAGGTACCTCATCCGTAGATGACAGAGAGGAAAGCACAGGTATTGTAGATGGCATTATGGATGATGCCAGCGAAGCGATAGATGAAGGCCTGGATGATATGGAAGATAAAGGCCCAGGCGTTAATATGACTTCAGGAACGGAAGAATAGGCCCATTGCTATGAAACTATCTCACTTTCATGGTATGGACGGTCTATGGCTCACTGCCTGGCAGTGTGTCCTATGATGGAATTTACATTGAAAAGCGCCCCATTTGAGGCGCTTTTTATTTACTGTGAAACTACGCTTTTCTGCGCAGCAGAAAACTGAATTCATGGATAAGAAATGCGATGGATATTTTTATTCATGATGGTGTGCTGACTATGGGCAGGAAGGTTCATAGAAAGATCTTATTAGTGTAAAGTTCGAAGGTCCCTGGCTTTCCTATGAAATAAAGAGCCCTGGGAGCAGGATCGTACTGCGGTAGAGGAGAATTATGTCGTATTTTTATGAAAATCCATGGAAAATAGTTCCATGTGGAATAGAAATAGTGTATACTGATTTTACAGATACCTATGTGTATGGCCCTTATAGGTTAAGGGGCTGTTTTTAATAGTTGAGAAAGGGGCAATGCTGTTGAGAATGAATGATCTGTCTTTTCGGGATAAAAGGAAAAAGCCCTGGAGAAAAATTAGGACAGGAGCAGAAGACAGTATCCGAAAAATCTGCCTTTGTGCCCTTATTTTGGAGACTGCCTGGGGAATACAGGCATATGGCGGCAGGATGGCCTCCAGGGAATACAGGAGGACAGAGACAGTAGTAACAGAGGAGAAAACAGCTTTTGAAAGCAGGGATGAGGAGTTTGGCAGAAGGACAGAGATTTGCGGAGTTTCCATTGAATGGAAGGACGGAACGATCCGGATTTACCGCCAGGAGGAATACTGGAAGGAAGAAGAAAGGTAAGATTAAACAAAAAAGGAAACAGAACTTATTAGAAAGTTTAATGATTATGCCTCTTGCATCCTGAAAATTCATGTATTATAATTCCTACTGAAACAGAGCAGTTTTATATCGAAAACTTATAAATCTTAATCTTATGAAAAGGACAGGTGGATATCCATGGAGAAGAAAGAGTTGCTGTACGAAGGAAAAGCAAAAAAGGTTTATACAACAGAAGACCCAGATGTTTTAATTGTAGATTATAAGGATGATGCGACTGCATTTAATGGATTAAAAAAAGGGACAATTGTAGGAAAGGGTGCGATTAACAACCGCATGACAAACCATATTTTCAAAATTTTAGAGACAAGAGGTGTCCCTACCCACCTGATTGAGGAGTTAAGCGACAGAGCAACTGCAGTAAAGAAGGTAGAGATTGTGCCTTTGGAGGTTATTATCCGCAATTTCTCTGCAGGAAGCTTTGCAAAGAAAATGGGTATGGAAGAGGGCGTAAAATTTAAACAGCCGACTCTGGAGTTCAGCTATAAGAACGACGAATTAGGCGACCCGTTTATTAACAAATACTATGCACTGGCTCTTGGCCTTGCTACGGAGGAAGAGGTAGATACGATTACAAAGTATGCATTTGTTGTAAATGAGGTAATGAGAGAGTATTTTGACAGTCTGGGCATTGAATTGATCGACTTTAAGATCGAATTCGGCCGCTATAAGGGACAGATTATTTTGGCTGATGAGGTTTCCCCAGATACCTGCCGGCTGTGGGATAAGGAAACCCATGAAAAGCTGGACAAGGACCGTTTCCGCAGAGATTTGGGAAATGTAGAGGATGCTTATCAGGAAGTATTCCGCAGGCTGGGAATCCAGTAAAATAGGCTTTATAAGGGCTGCTGCAAGGGTTGCAGCAGCCTTTCTGATTCCATAGAGAAGTTCTTGGAATTTTCTAATGGAATCAGAAATAGTTATCCTGTTACTGTGGAAAGGAATGATACGGTTTACGCGGCCCATCGCAGGTGGAGAAGCCTGAAAAACAGAATCCTTTTTGTAGTAAAATTCAAATGCCAAAGGGCAAGAGAGAAAATGTGAAAAAAATGATAATGGAGGAAATGACATGAATGACAGATATCAGAGTCCCTTATCGGAGCGGTATGCCAGCAAGGAAATGCAGTATATTTTTTCTCCGGATATGAAATTTAAAACATGGAGAAAACTTTGGGTTGCTCTGGCAGAGACAGAAAAAGCCTTAGGACTTCCGATTACAGACGAACAGATTGAGGAGCTAAAGGCTCATATGGATGATATTAACTATGAAGAGGCAAAAAAAAGGGAAAAGCTGGTTCGTCATGATGTAATGTCCCATGTATATGCTTATGGCCTGCAATGTCCCAAGGCAAAAGGGATTATTCATCTGGGAGCAACCTCCTGCTATGTAGGAGATAATACGGATATTATCATTATGAGCGAGGCCCTTAAACTGGTAAGGAAAAAGCTTTTAAATGTAATGGCTGGGCTTGCTGGATTCGCTGAGGAATATAAGGCTCAGCCCACTTTAGCCTTTACCCATTTTCAGCCGGCTCAGCCTACTACGGTAGGAAAGAGAGCTTCCCTCTGGCTTCAGGAGCTTTGTTTGGATCTGGCAGATTTGGATTATGTACTTGGCTCATTAAAACTTCTTGGATCTAAGGGAACTACTGGAACCCAGGCAAGCTTTCTGGAGCTTTTTGACGGGGACCATGACAAATGCCGTCAGGCGGACCAAATGATTGCGGAAAAGATGGGCTTTGGGGAATGTTATCCTGTTTCTGGACAGACCTATTCCAGAAAGGTGGATACCAGGGTAGTACAGGTATTGGCTGGAATTGCCCAGAGTGCTCATAAGTTCTCCAATGACATCCGCCTGCTTCAGCATCTGAAGGAGGTAGAGGAGCCTTTTGAAAAGAATCAGATCGGTTCTTCTGCTATGGCGTATAAAAGGAACCCTATGAGGAGTGAAAGAATTGCCTCTCTGTCTAATTATGTGATGGCGGACGTGATGAATCCTATGCTGGTTTCTTCTACGCAGTGGTTTGAAAGGACGTTAGATGATTCTGCCAATAAACGTTTAAGCGTACCTGAAGGATTTTTGGCTGTAGATGGAATTTTGGATTTATATTTAAATGTAGTAGACGGCCTTGTAGTGTATCCTAAGGTAATTGAAAAACACATGATGGCGGAGCTGCCCTTCATGGCAACGGAAAACATTATGATGGATGCAGTAAAGGCAGGCGGAGACAGGCAGGAGCTTCATGAAAAAATCCGTACTCTTTCCATGGAAGCTGGAAGGAATGTAAAGGAAAGGGGAGGAGATAATAATCTTTTGGAGCTGATTGCAGCTGACCCTGCTTTTGGGCTTTCTCTGGAGGAGCTGAAAAAGGCGATGGAGCCTTCCAGATATGTGGGACGTGCTCCAAAACAGGTGGAGGAATTCCTAAAAGAGGTGGTAAATCCTATTCTGGAGGCGAACAAAGACCTTTTGGGATTGACCGCAGAAATTACGGTATAAATGATATTTTTTCTGACTTTATCTTTACTTATAAATAAAATAGGTGTAAATTATATATGTTTTTACTTTATAGGAAACTGCGTCCTATAAAGCAAAAAACTCTGGGGGATGCGCACTGCGCGCAAGAGGAAGATGGCTGCTGATGCAGCCGCGCTTCGGCGCGAGTGTGCGTCAAAACGCACACTTTTTATACGCAGCTACTTAAAGGAGGAAAAGAATCAATGGTTAGAGCAATTGTTGGAGCAAACTGGGGTGATGAGGGAAAAGGAAAAATCACCGATATGCTTGCACAGGAATCAGATATTATCGTTCGTTTCCAAGGCGGCAGCAATGCAGGGCATACAATTATTAACAACTATGGAAGATTTGCCCTTCATCTCCTTCCTTCTGGTGTGTTTTATAATCACACGACCAGCATTATAGGCAATGGTGTTGCCCTGAATATCCCCTATTTAGTAAAGGAAATCCAGTCCCTGGTGGAGCAGGGTGTTCCTAGGCCGAAGGTACTTGTATCTAACCGGGCTCAGCTCCTTATGCCCTATCATATTCTGTTTGACCAATATGAAGAGGAACGTTTGGGTGGAAAGTCATTTGGCTCTACCAAATCCGGTATTGCACCATTTTATTCTGATAAATATGCAAAAATTGGTTTCCAGGTAAGTGAGCTTTTTGACGAAGAAGCTTTAAAGGAAAAGGCAGCCAGAGTCTGTGAGATTAAGAATGTAACTTTGGAGCATCTTTATCATAAGTCTGCTCTGGATCCGAATGAACTTTATGAGACACTCTTAGAATACCGGGACATGGTTAAGCCTTATGTATGTGATGTGTCCAAATACCTGTGGGATGCTATAAAGGAGGGAAAAAAGATCCTTCTAGAGGGCCAGCTAGGCTCTTTAAAGGACCCGGATCACGGTATTTATCCTATGGTTACTTCATCCTCTACCCTGGCTGCCTATGGAGCCATCGGTGCAGGCCTTCCGCCCTATGAGATCAGCCAGATTACGGCTGTGGTAAAGGCATATTCCAGTGCGGTAGGGGCAGGAGCCTTTGTCAGCGAAATCTTCGGAGAAGAGGCAGATGAATTAAGAAAACGGGGAGGGGATAAAGGAGAATTTGGAGCGACTACTGGACGGCCAAGGAGAGTAGGATGGTTTGATGCTGTAGCCTCTCGATATGGCTGCCGCATTCAAGGAGCAACAGACGCTGTCCTTACGGTTCTGGACGTATTGGGCTATCTGGATGAAATTCCTGTGTGCGTGGGATATGAAATTGACGGTACAGTCACAAAAGAGTTTCCTGCAACCATAGATCTGGAAAGGGCAAAACCAGTGTTGACTAGTTTCCCTGGCTGGAAATGTAATATTAGGGGAATTAAAAAATATGAGGAACTTCCAGAAAAGTGCAGAGATTATATTGAATTTATCGAAAAAGAGATCCAGACTCCGATCACTATGGTTTCAAACGGGCCAGGAAGAGATGAGATTATTTACAGGAAGTAAAAGGAGCTTTTATGGGCTGCTGCGTGACAAAAAGTCTGCAGCAGCTTTTCTGTGGGCATGAATATTTATAGGAAATTGCGTCCTATAAAGGAAAAAGCTCTGTTTAGGATGCACACTCCGCGCTAAGGAAATATGGCTGCTGCCACAGCCGTGTTCCGGCGCGCGGGTCCGGTTTGCTGGACTCTTTGTTCTTCCATTGGATTAAGCATTGAACAAGGATGCGAACGGAAAAGTGTCAGAACATTTTTGGGGTTTTGAAGCCAAAAATATTCTGATACTCTTCTTAGGCTGATAGTTTTGACCCCAATAACATAGAATTTGAGTGCCAAAAGGGCTGCAAACAGGAAAATCCGTCTTGAACCAGACAGGGTTTCCAGTTATAATTAATGAAAAGGGAACGAGTCTGGAGATAAAAGTATGAAATGCAATAATATAATAACTGCATGTATGTTTGGCAATTTGTCCATTTCTCATAAGGATATGCCAGTTACACTGAAATGTACGATGGAAAGCCGGTACATGCAGTTATTTTTAATGCTTTTGTATTACAATAAAAAGGGGATTACAAAGAAAAATCTAATAGAGAGCTTGTATGAAGAAAAAGTAGGAGCAGTGGATAATGCCTTGCGGATTGTGGTTCACAGGCTGAGAAAGCTGATAAAAGAATCGGAGCTTCCTGATGGTGAATATGTTGTTGTAGAGGGAGACCGCTATTATCTTACAAAAAGCATACGGATAGAGCTGGATACTGACCATTTCATTCAAGCGGTAAAAAAGGCTGCCAAAGAAGAAAATAAAGAAAAAGAGGCAGGTTTTCTCAGGGAAGCATGCAGGATCTATCAGGGAGACTTTCTCAGAGAATACCAGGGAGAAATCTGGGTGGAGATTGAGAACGGCCGTTTTCAGAAAATCTATTCAGAGGTTTCCAGACGGCTGGCAGACAAGCTATGGTGTTTTAAAGAATATGGCGAGCTGGAGGAGTTGGCAGAGAAAAACAGCCGTATTTTTCCATTTGAAGACTGGCAGTTCGTCCGGATAGAGGCTTTTTTAGCAGAGGGCCGAAAAAAGGAAGCAGCTCATATCTATGAAGAAACATTAAAAATGTTTCAGGAAGAATTTGGCGTAGGTATTCCAGATGACACGATCAGGAAATTTGAGGATGTGGGGAATCGTATTTTTGAAGGACAAGATCCAAAGGAGTTGATTGAGTCAGCAATAAAAAAAGATGTGAATGAGGGAGGAGCCTATTACTGCAGTTATTTAAGCTTTATGGACTGCTGTCATGTAATGAAACGGATAGCGGAAAGGAATCGGTATGTGCTTACTATGCTTGTATGCTATGTGGTAGAAAGGGACAAAGATTCCACGGCTCAGGATATTTATGAAAAAGGGGAGGAGAGCAGCTATTTGCTTCGTCAGGCAATCCATTGTTCTTTAAGAAAAGAAGATTTATATACAAAATATGGAGCAGGTACTTTTATGATTCTTATGGTAGGGATTACAGAAGACGATGACTTCTTGAAGGTATTTCAAAGGATAGAAAAGCATTTTAACCGGATAAAAAATAACAGAAAATTGAAAATACAATATAAGGTGTATCCGATTAACTGGTAAATGGATATGTGTATGTGAGCAAATATAGCCACAAGTAAAGAAAGGGTTCTCAGGACCGATAAATGAATAATTCCTCAGTTTCTTCACATCCTATCCTGTAAACAAGAAGTTACGGGAAAAGGAGCAGACAGTTATGGGAAATAAAAAGCATCAGCAAAAAAACAGAGGTACCAGCTTTGAAAATAATAGCTCAGGAAAAGCAGGCCAGTCTATAGATGGGCTGGAGAAGCAGAAAAAACAGGAAGAGGTTGAGGAAAAGAAGGATGCCCGTCTGGAGGAATATGGTCAAGCTGTCCTGTCCTCTAACAGCGAAGAGAGGAAGATATACCTTCTGTCTATTATTGGCGAGGTAGAGGGGCATGAAAATCTTCCAGGAAACAGCAAGGCCACAAAGTATGACCATATCCTGCCTAAGCTGGCAGAGTTGGAGGACGATAAAGATATAGAAGGCGTGCTGGTACTTTTAAATACCTCAGGCGGTGATGTGGATGCTGGCCTGGCAATTGCAGAGATGATAGCCTCTTTAAGCATGCCTACAGTTTCTCTGGTGCTGGGAGGGAGCCACTCCATCGGAGTACCTTTGGCGGTTTGTACAGACTATTCCTTTATTGTCCCTACAGGAACTATGATGATTCATCCAGTAAGGATGAACGGAATGGTCATTGGGGCAGAACAGACTTATGAATATTTTGGAATGATCCAGGATAGGATTTTAAGTTTTGTGTCCAGTCATGCGGTGATTCCCTATGACAAATTAAAGCAGCTTATGCATAATACAGAGATGCTTACCAGAGATTTAGGAACTGTCCTGGTAGGTGAAGAGACTGTGAAGGAGGGGCTGATTAATGAAGTAGGAGGAATCAAGGAAGCTCTTTCCAAACTGTATCAGATGATCGATGGAGAAAAGAAAAAACAGGAGAGGAAGCGTTAGGCTGTACTTCGGAAAATCTTGGATTGCAATTCTTCTGGATTTTTTGTATACTATATGGAAACCTTTATGCGCCCAGTCTAGTGCACTATTTATCCAGCGCATTTGGAATACCTGAATTTAGTTTTCCGTTGAGCGGAAAAAGGGGACTTTCACAGTAATGGTTATGGAAACCTGTTATTTCATGAAAAACGGTTTCTGATGGAAAATGTGTCTGTCAGAAGCCGTTTGATTATGTTTTTAGGAGGCAGAGCTACATTGGCAGAAACAAGGAAACGAAAAACATCATCATCTGGAAGAAATAAGACGGGCACAGCCAAACGAGGCCGGCCGTCAAGGGGCAGGGAGCCAGAAAAGGAGGAGTTTTTGCAGTCAGAGGTGTGTATTATGATATCCTTTGCTCTGGCAGTCCTGCTGTTTTTAAGCAATTTTCGCCTTTGCGGCGTGTTTGGCTTATTTTTAAGAGGTGTACAGCTTGGGCTTTTTGGCTCCGTAGGCTTTGTCGCACCATTGTTCCTGTTTGTGGGAACATGCTTTTACATAGCTAATAGAGGAAATGCCCGGGCCATGATGAAAATGGGAGCTGTAATCGGTGCAGTTCTGGTGTTGTGTGCCTTGGCCCAGCTTACCTTTGGTACACCGCCTGGAGAAGAGGGAAAGATTATGGACTGCTACCGCCTTTCTTATGACTCAGGAAAAGGAGGGGGGCTGGCAGGAGGAATCATAGCCTATGGAATTTCCGGCCTTTTAGGCACTGTAGGGGCTTATTTGGTGCTGCTTGTATTATTTGCTATCTGTGCAGTATTGATTACAGAAAAATCTCTCGTATCCTTTGTGAGAAAGGGAGGAAGCAAAGCTTATCGATATGCGAGAGAGGATATTGACAGGAGAATGGTAATTCATGCAGAGCGCAGGGAAGAACAGCGGCATCTCCGGGAGGAGAGACGAGTCCGTGGAGTTAATATGGGAGCTATCATATTAAACGATATGGAATATCCAGACGGGGAATATGAGGAAGAGCTGGAAAAAGAATATGAGGAAAGAGATGCTTACCGTTATTCTGCTGAAACCTCGGAGCTAGAAGATGAGCTGGATACTTTGAATCAGCGTCTCTCAGAACAGGGAAAAGAGGAAAAGGCCATCTCCAGAATAGATTCAAGAGGGGAATCCCAAAAGCCATCTTCAGCAGATATTTTTACTGGAAAGATTACTCCTCCAGGTGGAATGGACGAGGACGAGATTCCTTTTGATATCGATGCACTGGAAGAAGTAAAATCAGCTGTAAAAAGACCCTCAGCCATAAAGGCAGCATCAGCGGCTATAGGAAAACCAAAGGCTGAGAACCAAGATATAGAGATCGTGCATATCCGGAATCCTAAGGAAAAAGATTGGCTGGGACAGCAGGACGAAGGGCAGAAAAGTCAGCGGAAGCAGCCGGAATGGGAAAAAGAAGGCAGCTTGCGGATAGAACCGGATGCAGAATCTTTCCCGGAGAGAACGGAGAGAAAAACAGTCGGTCTGGAGAAAGAAGAGAAAAACAAGGTTCTTCAGACAGAATCAGAAACAGTCCGCCCGGCGATAGAGAGACCGGAATTTGATGACTGGATTCCAGCAGAAGAGCTTCTTTCCATACAGACCATACCTGACATAACTCCAGAACCAGATTCTGCCAGATATATTAGGCCATCTGAAGTTCCGCCACATGAATCTCCTTCCAATGATGGTCCGCTCCAGGTAGCTTCGGAAGAGGGAACTAGACGGGTGGTAACAGCGAATGGGAAGATTATTGAGAAGGATACGGAACTCCTTCGAAAAAGGGTGGAACAGAAAAGGGAAGAGGCCAGAGAAGAGGGGAATCTAAGTGTGGCCTCTCAGATATTAGAACGGGAAAAAGAAGCAGAGAAGCAGGAGTATGTTTTCCCCGCCCTTGAGCTGCTGAAAAAAGGGACAAGGACAGGAGCCTTTTCTGATAGAGAATATAAAGAAACAGCAATTAAGCTCCAGCAGACACTAAAGAATTTTGGAGTAGGTGTTACAGTAACTAACATAAGCTGCGGCCCTTCTGTAACCCGGTATGAGCTTCATCCGGAACAGGGAGTAAAGGTAAGCAGGATTGTAGGGTTAGCAGATGATATTAAGCTTAGCCTGGCAGCAGCGGACATTCGTATTGAAGCTCCGATTCCTGGCAAGGCTGCTGTGGGCATAGAGGTTCCCAACAAGGAAAACAGCATTGTCTTTTTACGGGAACTTTTGGAATCAGATAATTTCCAAAAGCATCCTTCCCGTCTGGCTTTTGCCGTAGGAAAGGATATCGGCGGCCAGGTGGTGGTAACAGATATTGGGAAGATGCCTCATCTTCTGATCGCAGGCGCTACAGGATCTGGTAAATCCGTATGTATTAATACGCTGATTATGAGCTTGATCTATAAGGCAGATCCAGAGGATGTAAAGCTGATCATGGTAGATCCCAAGGTAGTAGAGTTAAGCATCTATAATGGAATCCCCCATCTTCTGATTCCAGTTGTCACAGATCCGAAAAAAGCTTCAGCTGCTTTAAACTGGGCTGTGGCAGAAATGTCAGAGCGGTATCAGAAATTTGCGGAATACAGCGTTCGAGATTTAAAAGGCTACAATGAAAAGATCAAAAATATTCAAGATATTGATGACGAGAACAAACCGGAGAAAATGCCTCAGATTGTCATTATTATTGATGAGCTTGCGGATTTGATGATGGTGGCTCCGGGAGAGGTAGAGGATTCCATTTGCCGTCTGGCCCAGCTGGCCCGCGCTGCGGGAATTCATTTGGTGATTGCAACTCAAAGGCCGTCAGTCAATGTCATTACAGGATTGATTAAGGCCAATGTGCCCTCCCGTATCGCTTTTGCCGTTTCCTCCGGCGTGGATTCCAGAACGATTATTGATATGAATGGCGCGGAAAAGCTGCTTGGAAAGGGAGATATGCTTTTTTACCCTTCTGGATATCCTAAGCCTCAGCGTGTTCAAGGTGCCTTTGTATCGGATTCCGAGGTGCAGGAGGTGGTAGATTTCCTGAAGGAACAGGGGATGACTCCGCAATACAGCAAAGAGGTGGAAAACAAGATGGCCTCTCCATCTCTGGGAGGAGCAGATAAAGGAGGCGACAGGGACGACTATTTTATTCAGGCAGGAAAATTTATTATTGAAAAAGAAAAAGCATCCATTGGCATGCTTCAGAGAATGTTTAAAATTGGCTTTAACCGGGCTGCCCGCATTATGGAGCAGCTGGCAGAGGCAGGAGTCGTAGGAGAGGAAGAGGGGACAAAGCCGAGGAAAGTGCTCATGTCAATGGAAGAATTTGACGAAATGCTTGAACATGGTTTATAATGACAAAAAAAAGGAGGCCATAACCAATGAAAACAGATATTCAAATCGCTCAGGAAGCGTCCATGCTTCCCATCAGGGATGTAGCTGCTGCTTATGGAATTACAGAAGATGACCTGGAGCTTTACGGAAAGTATAAAGCCAAGGTTACAGAAGAACTGTGGGACAGGATTAAGGATCGAAAAGACGGGAAGCTGGTTCTTGTTACGGCCATAAATCCGACTCCAGCAGGAGAAGGGAAAACGACGACAAGTGTCGGCCTGGGACAGGCATTTGGAAAAATTGGAAAAAAGGCAATCATTGCTTTGCGAGAGCCGTCTTTAGGACCTTGTTTTGGGATTAAAGGAGGCGCAGCTGGAGGCGGATATGCCCAGGTAGTTCCTATGGAAGACCTGAATCTTCATTTTACAGGAGACTTCCATGCGATTACGTCTGCGAATAACCTTTTGGCCGCCCTTTTGGACAACCATATTCAGCAGGGAAATACACTTGGGATTGATACAAGGCAGATTATGTGGAAGCGCTGCCTGGATATGAATGACAGGGTGTTAAGAAATGTAGTGGTGGGACTTGGCGCTAAGGCAGACGGTGTGGTGAGAGAGGATCATTTTGTCATTACTGTTGCATCAGAGATTATGGCAATTCTCTGTCTGGCAGAGGATATGAGGGATTTGAAAGAGCGTCTTGGGCGTATCATTGTAGCATATAATTTTGCAGGGGAGCCTGTGACAGCAGGTGATCTGAATGCAGTGGGGGCTATGGCTGCTCTTCTTAAAGATGCCATAAAGCCGAATCTGATTCAGACCCTGGAACACACGGGTGCTCTGGTTCATGGCGGCCCATTCGCTAATATTGCCCATGGCTGTAATAGTGTCCGAGCTACCAGGATGGCTTTGAAGCTGGCAGATATCACTGTGACAGAGGCAGGATTTGGAGCAGATCTGGGGGCTGAAAAGTTTCTGGACATTAAATGCCGTATGGCAGGTTTAAAGCCAGATGCCGTTGTCCTTGTGGCTACGGTAAGGGCGCTGAAGTATAATGGCGGTGTTCCAAAAGCAGAGCTCCAAGAAGAAAATCTAGCGGCTCTGGAAAAGGGAATTGTAAATCTGGAAAAGCATATTGAAAATATACAAAAATACGGAGTTCCTGTAGTCGTAACTTTAAATTCCTTTACCACAGACACAGAGGCAGAATACGCCTATATTAAGAAGTTCTGCGAGGACAGAGGCTGTGAATTTGCTCTTTCCGAAGTGTGGGAAAAGGGAGGAGAGGGTGGAAGAGCCCTTGCAGAAAAAGTATTGCAGACACTTGAGACAAAAGAAAGCCATTTTAAGCCGATTTATCCGGATGAGATGAGCTTACAGGATAAGATTTTGACAGTAGCCAGGGAAATTTACGGGGCAGACGGAGTGACCTATGCTCCGGCAGCTCAAAGAGCATTGAAAAAGCTGGAGGAGATGGGATTTGGAACCTTGCCTGTCTGTATGGCAAAAACCCAGTATTCCCTTTCTGATGATCAGACAAAGCTGGGAAGACCAGAAGGCTTTGATATCAATGTCCGGGATGTATATGTGTCTGCCGGGGCAGGCTTTGTAGTGGTTCTTACTGGGGCAATTATGACGATGCCGGGCCTTCCCAAAGCTCCTGCCGCATATAATATTGATGTAAGGGAAGACGGCGTGATTACAGGATTGTTCTGATAGCAGTGAAATGCTCTGGCGTCAGAAACCTGAAGGTATTTTGGCGGAAAAAGGACCATAAGGCTTGGCAGCAGGCAGAGGAAAGAACGGTTTAAAAAGGCAGGTTTTGATTTGAGGCATGTTGAGGAAGGGCAGGATAGGATGGAGGAAAAAAATGAGATTTTGTGAATGGCTGGAGGAGCTGGACTATAAGGTGCTTCAGGGAGATCTAGAGGAGGAAGTAACTGAGGTTGTCTATGATTCCAGGAAAGCAGGTCCGGGCTGCGTGTTCGTATGCATGAAGGGGACAAAGACTGATTCCCACCGGTTTATTCCTGATGTGGTAAAAAAGGGTGTAAGGGTTCTGGTGGTGGAAGGAGAAACTTCGATTCCAGCAGGTATCACGGCAATCCAGGTGGAAAATTCCAGAAATGCCCTTGCTCTTCTTTCAGCGGCCCGTTTTGGATATCCTTTAAGGAAGATGACAGCTATAGGAGTAACAGGGACTAAGGGAAAGACTACCACAACTCATATGATAAAGGCAATTCTGGAAGCAGCGGGCAAAAAAACAGGAATGATAGGAACCACAGGAGCTGTTTTTGACGGAAGGGTATATGAGACAAGGAATACGACTCCAGAATCCTATGAGCTGCAGGAATATTTTTCCATGATGGTTGAAGCAGGCTGTGAATATGCAGTTATGGAGGTATCCTCTCAGGGGATAAAAATGCACAGGACGGATGGGATTCTGTTTGATTATGGTATATTTACTAATATTTCTCCAGATCATATTGGCCCGGATGAGCATAAGGATTTTGAGGAATATCTTTCCTACAAGTCGAAAATTTTTCAGATGAGCAAAAAGGGAATTTATAATGAAGACGATGAGCATGCTGGGGAAATAATTCGGGATGCTTCCTGTCCTCTTTGGTCCTTTGGGATAGAAAAAGGAGACTTTCAGGCTGTCCATATACGCCATGTGGCAGAGCCAGGCTTTGTAGGAATGGAATTTGATATGCTCCATGAGGGAAATGCTATGGATGTAAAGCTGGGGATGCCGGGAATCTATAATATAGATAATGCTCTAGCTGCAATTGCCTTGGCAAGGCTTATGGGAATTGGGGAAGAAGGGATAAAAGCAGCCCTTAAAACAGTTACGGTCAATGGAAGGATGGAAACCGTGTACAGTTCAGAGCTGTGTACGGTAATTGTAGATTATGCCCATAATGCAGTGAGCATGGAGAGCCTGCTTACCACATTAAGGGGATATCACCCTAAACGCCTGGTATGCGTATTTGGCTGTGGTGGAAACCGGGCTAAGGAGAGAAGATATTCTATGGGAGAAATCGGTGGAAGAATGGCAGATTTCTGTATCATTACAGCGGATAATTCCAGATATGAAAGGACAGAAGATATTATTGCAGATATCAGGAGCCGGCTGGAGCCGGCTGGAGGAGCGTTTATTGAGATTCCTGATAGAAGGAAAGCGATTGAATACAGCATCCAAAAAGCTCAGCCAGGAGATATGATTGCAGTGATTGGAAAGGGCCATGAGGATTATCAGGAGATCAATGGAGTACGGACTCATTTTCTTGACCGGGAAGTAATCGAAGAGACAGTAAAAAAATTGAGGTGACACATGGCATGGAGCAGGTAAGGGTAAAGGATATGGTAAGGGCCGCCGGGGGAACTCTTCTCTATGGAGATGGAGAAAGGCTTTTGGCAAATATAAGGTTTGATTCCCGCGAGGTGGAAAGGGATGATCTGTTTGTCCCTATTATTGGGGAAAAAGTAGATGCCCACTGTTTTCTGGAGCAGGTAGTGGGAAAGGGAGCAGGGGCTGTTTTTACAAGCCGCCATACAAAAGAAGAGGTAGAGGAAATCATGCAGCGTCTAGAGGCAGGCAGGGAAGAGAGCAGCTGTCAGGAACCTGGGCTTCAAACAGCCTGGGTCCAGGTAGAAAATACGGTGTATGCCCTTCAGGCCGTCGGCTCTTTTTTAAGGGATAGACTGCAGGTACCGGTAATCGGAATTACGGGAAGTGTAGGTAAGACGACTACCAGGGAAATGACGGCTGCTGCTCTTTCTGGAGAACTCTTTGTATTCCAGACCCCAGGAAATGCCAACAGTCAGGTAGGGGTGCCAAAGACCATATCGGAGATCAAAGCCTGCCATCAGGCAGTTGTTTTGGAGCTAGGAATGAGTGAGCCAGGAGAGCTTACCAGGATCGCTAAGATTGCCAGGCCTTCTGTCGCAGTGATTACTAATGTGGGAATTGCCCATATGGAACAGCTGGGTTCAAAGGAGAATATCTGCAGGGAAAAGCTGACAATCCAGGATGGATTGGCAGAAGGAGGAACATTGCTTCTAAATGGAGATGACGATATGCTGCAGCATATTCGGGCAAGAGAAGGACATGGCTATCGGACATTATATTATGGCACAGGAGAAAATTGTGATTATCTTGCTAGAGACATAAAAGAAATCGATGGAGGCCTTTCCTTTACGGCAGTTTTCCGCCAGGAGTGTGTTCCTGTAAGGCTTTCAGTTCCTGGCCGCCATAATGTGTGGAATGCCATGGCTGCTATAGGAGCTGCTCATGAGGCAGGGGTTTCCATGGCAGCAGCAGCAGCAGGAATTAGGACCTTTTCCGGAGTGGAGGGCCGGCAGCAGATGATAGAGAGCCAGGGACTGACTGTGATAGATGATACATATAACGCCAGTCCAGTTTCCATGAAAGCCAGTATTGCTATTCTGTGTGGATTAAAAGGAGTAAAAAGAAGGGTGGCTGTTCTGGCAGATATGAAAGAGCTGGGAGCAGACAGCAAAGAACTTCACAGAGACGTAGGCCGGTATTTAGGAAAATCATCAGTGGATGTGCTTGTAACATATGGAGAGCTGGCTGGCAGCATTGCAGAAGGCGCCAAAGGGGGTATGGAGAAGGGAGAAGGCGGTCCTGAGATTTACGAATTTCTGAATAAAGGGGAGATGACAGATTTTTTGAAAAGCCTTTTAAGGGAGGGAGACGGGATTCTTTTTAAAGGCTCCCATTCCATGAGGCTTGGGGAAATTGTCGCTTATTTTGCAGGAAAAGAGGATAAGGTATAAATATGGCAGAAGAGTTTGCCAATGTAATCATTGATATATCACATGAGAAGGTAGATCGGCCCTTTCAATATCGGATCCCTGAGTCCCTTACAGGCCGTATCAGTTCTGGCGTAAGGGTCTCTGTTCCTTTTGGACAGGGAAACCATCTCCGCACAGGATATGTGGTTGAAGTGACACATAAGGCAGAATATGACAAGGGAAAAATAAAAGAAGTAGCCGGGATTGTGGAAGGAAGTATTTCAGCAGAATCCCGGCTGATTCAAATGGCCTGGTGGATGAAGGAGCAGTATGGCTCTACCATGAACCAGGCATTAAAAACCGTCCTGCCGGTAAAACAGAAAACAAAAGCAGCGGAGAAAAAGGCTATCCGCTGCCTTTTAAATTTGGAAGAGAGAAAACAGGCCATGGAAGAGGCAGAGAAGAAGCACTATAGTGCCAGGCTCCGCCTCCTTGCTGCATTTCAGGATTCAGAGGAAATCCCTTACGAACTGGCTATTCACCAGATGAACATGACAGCAGGTTCTCTAAAGAAGATGGAAGAAAAGGGAATGCTCCAGATCATCCGAAGAGAATTTTACCGCAACCCTATAACAGGATTTCAGAGACAGAATGGAAAGATGGCATTGAATGAAGAACAGAAGCATGCAGTGGAAATCTTTCTGAAAGATTTCCAGGAGGGAATCCGCAGGACTTATCTTCTTCATGGAATTACAGGCAGTGGAAAGACAGAGGTCTATATGGCGATGATGGATGAGGTGCTGGATCAGAGAAAGCAGATTATTGTTCTAATTCCGGAAATTGCCCTTACCTACCAGACAGTTATGCGCTTTTATAAAAGGTTTGGAAGTCAAGTGTCCATCATTAATTCCAGACTTTCCCAAGGAGAAAGGTATGATCAGATGAAGCGGGCCAGAAGAGGGGAGATTACCATTATGATAGGTCCCAGGTCTGCATTATTTACCCCTTTTTCTGATATTGGATTGATTGTAATCGACGAGGAGCACGAAGGTGCGTATAAAAGTGATATTACCCCCAGATATCATGCCAGGGAGGCAGCAGAGAAGCTGGCCCGTATGCATGGAGCCAGCTTGGTACTGGGATCGGCCACTCCTTCTGTAGAGGCTTACAGGAGAGCTTTGTCAGGGGAATACCGGCTTCTGTCTATGAAGAGCAGGGCAAAGAAGGAAAGCCATCTAGCTGTAACAGAGATTGTGGATCTGCGACAGGAACTAAAGGAAGGAAACCGCTCCATTTTCAGCCGTAGGCTTCATGAGCTGGTGGAGGACAGGCTTTCGCGCCATGAGCAGGTCATGCTGTTTATCAACCGGAGAGGATACTCTAGCTTTGTATCCTGCCGCTCCTGTGGAGAAGCCTTAAAGTGCCCCCACTGCGATGTATCTCTCACTTTTCATACAGGAAAGGGAAAGGGATATCTGCTCTGTCACTACTGCGGCTATCGTATTTCTATGCCGGATTCCTGCCCTTCCTGTGGCTCTCCTTATATTGCAGGGTTTGGAACAGGGACACAAAAATTGGAAGAGATTACCAGAAGCCTATTCCCAGCAGCTAGGATATTGAGAATGGATATGGATACCACCTCTAGGAAGGGAGGCCATGAAGAAATTCTGGCTGCCTTTGGGGCAGGAGAAGCAGACATTCTCATAGGAACCCAGATGATTGTAAAAGGCCATGATTTTCCCAATGTGACCCTGGTAGGAATCATGGCTGCAGATTTATCCCTCTATATGCCAGATTACCGGGCTTGTGAGAAAACCTTCCAGCTTTTAACTCAGGCGGCCGGAAGGGCTGGAAGAGGAAAGACTGTCGGCAATGTGGTGATTCAGACCTATCAGCCGGAACACTATAGCATCCAGGCTGCTGCTGCTCAGGATTATGAAGCATTTTACAGCCAGGAAGAGGCTTATCGGAGGCTTCTCCATTATCCTCCCTTTACTGGCCTTCTTGTGGCATTTGCCGCTTCTCCGTCAGAAGAAATGCTAAGACAGTGTATGAAGGATATGCTGACTATGGCAGAGGAAGAAGTAAGGCGTGCAGGAGGCGGAGCAGAGATCACAGGGCCAGTGGATGCTCCTGTATACAAAGTTAATGATATATATAGAAAAATTTTATATATTAAGCACGAAAATTGTGATATACTATTAAGAATCAGAAATTATCTGGATGAACAGGAAAAAAAATCCCTTTGGGAGCCGTATGTACGGGTTCAATATGACATGGGATAACAGGTTGACAAGGGATATGGATGTAAAATTCAAGAGAAAGGATCGGACAGGAGCAGTATGGCAATCAGACAGATCAGAACCATAGGGGATGAGATTTTAACAAAGAAATGTAAGGAATTGAAGGAAATGACGCCCAGGACGGCAGAATTAATTAATGATATGTTTGAAACGATGTACGCGGCAAACGGTGTAGGACTGGCAGCTTCCCAGGTAGGAGTCCTCCGCAGAATTGTTACGATTGATGTGGATGACGGCAATCAGTATGTGTTAATTAATCCTGAAATCGTTCAGATAGAGGGAAGCCAGACCGGATACGAAGGATGTTTAAGTGTTCCAGAAAAAAGAGGAATTGTTACAAGGCCGAATTATGTAAAGGTAAAGGCTCTTGATGAACATATGCAGCCTTATGAGCTGGAGGGAGAGGAACTTCTTGCTAGAGCAATCTGCCATGAATGCGCTCATCTGGATGGACAGCTTTATGTGGAATTAGTAGAAGGCGAGCTGGAAGATGCAGATGCACCGGAGGAGGATGAGTAGGTATGCGTATTGTATTTATGGGAACACCAGATTTTTCTGTTCCTGCTTTGTTAAAGCTTGCAGAAGCAGGCCATGAGATAGCGGCTGTAGTCACTCAGCCGGATAAGCCTAAGGGAAGGGGAAAGGCTGTCCTCATGACTCCAGTAAAGGAAAAGGCCGCTGCCATGGGAATTCCGATATATCAGCCAGCTAAAGTAAGAGAGGAGGGCTTTATAGAAGTCCTGAAAGATATAAAGGCAGATGTGATTATAGTAGCGGCTTTTGGGCAGATTCTCCCTAAGGCAATTCTGGATATGCCTCCATATGGCTGCATTAATATCCATGCCTCCCTGCTTCCTAAATATCGGGGGGCGGCCCCGATCCAGTGGGCAATCCTGGATGGAGAAAAAGAAACGGGAGTCACTACCATGTATATGAGCGAAGGGCTTGATACTGGAGACATGCTGGAAAAGATAGTAGTTCCAATCGAAGAAAAAGAGACAGGAGGAAGTCTTCACGATAAATTATCTCTTGCTGGCGGCGAATTGATTTTGTCCACTTTGGATAAATTAGCAAAGGGGGAGCTGAAGCGGATTCCCCAGACTGAGGAAGGAACCTGCTATGCTAAGATGTTGAACAAATCCCTAGGCAATATTGACTGGAGCATGGATGGAGAATCTATTGAGCGGCTGATACGAGGGCTGAATCCTTGGCCTAGTGCATATACAGTGCTAAACGGAAAGACAGTAAAGCTGTGGGATGCAGAGGTAGTGGAAAAGGAATATGGCATTCCTGCAGGAACTGTTGCAGAGGTTGATAAGGCTTACCTGCTCGTACAGACAGGAAAGGGCTCCCTTTCCATCAGGGAGCTTCAGATAGAGGGAAAGAAGCGAATGGATATTCAATCCTTTCTCCGGGGATATTCAGTAGAGGCGGGTATGACGTTGGAAAGGAGATAGAGGGTATGACAGTTACCACAGCTATGGTTTATTATGGAAACTACGGGATGGGCTATGGGCGGTATTTTGATCCCACCATGATTCTTGTGCTCATAGGAGCACTTCTGTCTATGTGGGCTTCTGCCAGGGTCAATTCTACTTTTGCCAGATATTCTGGAGTGAGGAGCACGACTGGCCTGACAGGTTCAGAAGCCGCTAAGCGGCTTCTGAACTCCCAAGGAATCTATGATGTGACAGTCCGCCCGGTAAGCGGAAAGCTGACTGACCATTATGATCCAAGGTCTAAAACAGTAAATCTTTCTGAAAGTGTCTATCACTCTTCTTCCATAGCAGCAGTCGGTGTGGCAGCTCATGAATGCGGCCATGCCATGCAGGATAATGAAGGCTATTCTCCTTTGCGGCTGAGAGCAGCATTTGTTCCTTTAGCCAACTTTGGAAGCAGGCTTTCCTGGCCGCTGATTCTTTTTGGACTTCTTGTAAGCATGCCGGCTTTGCTGAGACTTGGCATCTGGATGTTTACCTTATCCGTTTTGTTCCAGCTTATCACTCTTCCAGTAGAGTTTAATGCTTCCAGAAGGGCGGTTACCCTTCTGGATTCCCAGGGGATTTTAATTGGCAATGAAGTGGATGGAACTAGAAAGGTTCTGGGAGCAGCAGCTCTTACCTATGTAGCGGCAGCAGCAGCCAGTATTCTTCAGCTTCTGCGGCTGATCCTTTTGTTTGGACGGAGAGAGAGGGATTGATCGATGGCCGGCATCAAGGCATGGTGAGGGAAAGGGCTGTGAAAAATGAAAAGAAAAGCGAAAGTATACGAGAGCCCCAAAAGAGAAGCAGAATGTAATAAAATGGGGATAGGGGAAGAGAAGATAAAAATAGGAAATCAGCAGCCAAGGGAAAGAATACAAAAGGAAACAGGAAAGGGAGTAGGAAACAGCTGTAGGCCAGTAAGGAAAAAGATAGATAATGAGAGGGAAATTGCATTGGATGTCCTTATGGAGGTGCTGGAAGGAGATGGGCTCAGCCATATGGTCTTAAGCCAGGCACTAACCAAATATCAGTATCTTTCCAAGCCGGAAAGAGCGTTTATTACAAGGACAGTGGATGGAACCTTGGAATATCTGCTGCAGATTGACTATGTGCTGGACTCCTATTCTTCGATAAAAGTTAAGAAAATGAAGCCTTTCATACGTACCTTGCTGCGCATGTCCGTATACCAGCTGGTTTATTTGGACAGGGTCCCGGATTCTGCTGTTTGCAATGAGGCAGTGCGCTTGGCGGAAAAACGGAAGTTTTCCGGATTAAAGGGCTTTGTAAATGGTGTTTTAAGGACAATCGTTCGAGAAAAAGAAAACTTTTCATGGCCTGATGCTTCTATCCGTTATTCTATGCCTCAGTGGATCCTTACTATGTGGCAGGAAATCTATGGAAGAGACAGGGCAGAAAAGATTGCTGCTTCCTTTCTGCAGGAAAAAGCAGTCATGGTCCGCTGCAATTTAAATAAAGCTTCCAGGGAGGAAATTCTAGCAAGCCTTCACAGTCAGGGCGTTGAGACAGAATGTCCTGAGGAATGGGGACATTTGATTGAACTGAAAAAATATGATTATCTGGAAGAGCTTCACGCTTTTCAGGAAGGACTGATCCAGGTTCAGGATTTAAGCTCTTCGCTGGTCGGTCTGGCAGTACTTCCTGAGAAAGGAAGCCATATTATTGATGTCTGTGGCGCTCCAGGAGGGAAAAGCCTTCATTTGGCTGATTTGATGAATCACACGGGCATGGTAGATGTAAGGGATATTTCCCCTCAGAAAATATCTATGGTGGAAGAAAATATAGAGAGGGCTGGTTTTACCAACATAAAAGCCAGAGTATGGTCTGCGCTAGAAAGGGAGGAGTCTTCTGTAGAAAGGGCAGATATTGTAATTGCAGACCTGCCCTGTTCTGGATTGGGAGTGATTGGAAGGAAGCCTGAGATAAAATATCATGCTTCCAGGGAGAAAATCCGGGAGCTGGCAGAGCTTCAGCGCCAGATTCTTTCTGTGGTTCAGGAGTATGTGAAGCCAGGAGGGCTGCTTTTATATTCCACCTGCACTATCAGCCAGGAGGAGAACGAAGAAAATGCCGCATGGTTTGGAGCTTCTTTCCCTTTTGAGGCTGTAGATATAACAGAGCGGCTGGGGAAACAGGTGGGAGAAAGAACAAAAGAAGGATTTGTCCAGCTTTTGCCAGATCAGTATCCCTGTGATGGCTTCTTTCTTGCATTATTCCGAAAAAAGAAAAGTCAGGATACATAGATGATGAATGAAAAAAAGGATATTAAATCGTTTACTATAGAAGAATTAAAACAGGAAGTAAAGGAAGCTCTGGGAGATAAGCCTTTTCGGGGCACACAGCTTTATCAGTGGATTCACAGAAGGCTGTCTGGCAGCTTTGAAGAGATGACGAACCTGCCAAAGGCTATGAGGGAAAAGCTGGAGGAGGGATATTCTCTTACCTCTTTAAAGAAACTGGAAGTAAGGGAATCCGCAATAGACGGGACCAGGAAGTATTTATTTGGCCTGGAAGATGGCAATGTAATTGAAAGTGTGTGGATGAAATATAAACACGGCAATTCTGTCTGCATCTCTTCCCAGGCTGGCTGCCGTATGGGCTGTCGTTTTTGTGCTTCTACCCTGGAGGGATTGGAAAGAAACCTTCTGCCATCTGAAATGTTGGATCAGATCTATCAGATCAGAAAGGACACTGGAGAGCGGATCTCCAATGTGGTAGTTATGGGTTCTGGAGAGCCAATGGACAATTATGACAATCTGGTACGCTTTATCCACCTTCTTATATCTGAAGATGGGATGAATATCAGCCAGAGGAATCTTACTATATCCACCTGTGGGATCGTTCCAGGAATCCGCAGATTGGCAGAGGAGGGGCTGGCAGTGACTCTGGCTCTTTCTCTTCACGCTCCTAACGATAAAGTGCGCCAGACTCTGATGCCCATAGCAAAAGTCTATCCTCTTTCTGAGGTTATGGAGGCATGCCGGGAATATTTCAGAAAGACAGGCCGAAGGATTACCTTTGAATATAGCTTGGTAAAGGGCGTGAATGATAATCTGGAAGAAGCAAAAGCTTTAGCAAAGCTTCTAAAAGGGGAATCAGGCCATGTAAATTTGATTCCTGTCAATCCAGTGAAGGAAAGGGATTATGTCCAGTCGGACCCTAGGTCAGTGGAAAAATTTAAGAATTATCTGGAAAAGAGCGGAATAAATGTTACTGTAAGACGTGAAATGGGACGGGATATTGATGGAGCCTGCGGCCAGCTGCGGAGAAGCTATATGAAGAAAAAGGAGGGATGAGGCTATGAGGGCTTATGCCATGACAAATGTGGGAAGAGTCAGGAAAATGAACCAAGACTATATCTTTTCTTCCCCAGAGCCTGTAGGAATGCTTCCAAATCTCTATCTTGTAGCAGACGGGATGGGAGGCCATAAGGCAGGAGATTATGCCTCCAGAACCCTTGTGGAAAATCTCGTAAATTATATAAGGGAAACTAAGGAGAAAAACGAAATTACCATTCTGAAAGAAGGCATCCATGCAGTAAATCAAAGGCTTTATCAGGAGGCTTCTGAAAATGAGGATTTAAGCGGTATGGGAAGCACTCTGGTAGCTGCTTCCATTAAGGGTGAGACTTTAAGCGTAGCCAATGTAGGGGACAGCAGAATGTACTTGGTCCGGGGCGGAAAAGCCTTTCAGATTACTAGGGATCATTCCTTTGTAGAAGAAATGGTTCTTCTGGGAAGGATGGAACGAGGCAGTGAGGATTACCTGAGAAATAAGAACATCATTACCAGGGCAGTGGGGACACAGTCTCATGTAGAAGCAGACTTTTTTGAAATCACCTTACAGGAAGACGACTATCTTCTTATGTGTTCTGACGGCCTTACCAATATGGTAGATGATACGGAGATCGGAACGATTGTTTCAGAAGATAAAAGCCTTGAAGAAAAGGCAGAAGCGCTGATTGAGTCAGCCAATGAAAATGGGGGACGGGATAACATTGCGGTCATTCTCATTGAACCCAGGATAAGTGAGGTGAGTATATGCTGAGAGCAGGGACATTCCTACAGGACAGATATGAGATACTGGAACGGATTGGTTCCGGCGGAATGTCGGATGTATACAAGGCCAAATGCCATACCCTGAACCGGATGGTGGCAATTAAAGTGCTGAAAGAAGAATTCCGCGCAGACGACAGCTTTGTCAGCAAGTTTAAAATGGAAGCCCAGGCAGCAGCCAGATTGGCCCATCCCAATATTGTCAGTGTTTATGACGTTGTAGATGAAGGATTGCTCCACTATATTGTCATGGAGCTGGTAGAAGGGATTACCCTTAAAAATTATATTACCCAGAAGGGCAGGCTGGACATTCAGGAAAGCATTGGCATCGCTATTCAGGTGGCCCAGGGAATTGCAGCTGCTCATGAGCAGAATATTATACATAGAGATATTAAACCTCAAAATATTATTATTTCCAGAGATGGAAAGGTAAAAGTGGCTGATTTTGGGATTGCACGAGCCGCATCAGCTCAGACTGCTACAACTTCCGCAATTGGTTCTGTCCATTATATTTCCCCGGAACAGGCCAGAGGCAGTTATAGTGATGCCAGAAGCGATATTTATTCTCTGGGAATTACCATATATGAGATGGTGGCAGGGCGCGTTCCTTTTGAAGGGGATAATACGGTGACAGTAGCATTGGCTCATTTAAATGATCCAGTCACGCCTCCTAGCCGGTACAATAGCAGTGTGCCTGTAAGTCTGGAACAGATTATTTTAAAATGTACGGAAAAAAAGCCGGAATTCCGGTATAATACAGCAGTAGAAGTGATTAATGACCTGCGCCGTGCTCTGGTTGAGCCTGATTCAGGCTTTGTAAAAACAGTGTCCAGGACAGATAGTGCGGCTTCCACCAGAGAGATAAGCAGTAAAGAGTTGGCTATGATCCGAAATGGAGGAAGGAGGGAGGCTGGTCCGTCAGAGAGGGAGCATAGAGAAATCCAGGTGCCTTTGCAGGAGGAACCTGGGCGAATGCGTCAGAGAGAAACCATAGATGGAAAAGGAGCCAGACCTAAAAGGCGCAGAGAGGATGAGGAAGGGGACGTAAATCCTCAGATCGAAAGGCTCCTTACAGGCTTGGGAATCTTTGTTGCTATTTTATTTGTTGCTGGGATTATTTTCCTGGCAGCTCGGCTGGGAGGACTCTTTCAAATGGGATTTTCAGAGGGAAAGGTAACTTCAGCAGCTGAAAAAGAAACGGAGAGCACTGCGTTGGATCACACTATGACGGTAATGCCCCAGGTGGAAGGCTTGAGTGTGGATGCTGCTGAGAAGCTTCTGAAGGAAAATAATCTAGTAATGAAGATACGGGAATATACGGAGTCTGATCATACAGAGGAAAATGTAGTAATCTCTCAGGAGAAGGCTGCAGGAACCAGCGTGGAACGTTATTCCACCGTCTATGTTACTGTAAGCAAGGGATCTGGAAAAGTAGATCTTTTGTCTCTGGGCCTGGAGAAAATGGAAGAAAATGCTGCCAAAATGCTGCTAGAGGAGAAAAGACTGTCTGTTGATGTAAAGCATGAATATAGCGAGACCGTGGAGGCTGGCAGAGTCATACGTTTTTCGCCGGAAACAGCAGCAGAGGGAGAGAGGGTTACTCTGTTTGTCAGCGATGGCTCGGAAAGCTCCATGACTACAGTTCCGGTTCTGCTGGGACAGTCTGAGGAAGAGGCAATTGCTCTTCTAGCAGAGGCAGGCCTTGTTCCTGGCCTTACTAATGTGGATACCAGCAGCACAGTTCCAAAAGGTTCGATTATAAGCCAGGAAGCTCCAGGAGGAACTGCAATTGCCAGAGGAAGCGCAATCGGCTATGTGGTAAGCAGCGGGCCTGTAGAGAGACAGCAGAGATATGTGGCTGCCATTAATGAAACATATGATCCAAGCGGTCTGGTAGGTCCAGGATCTGGAAGCGTCAGTCTGGAAGTTACCATACGGTTAAAGCAGGTGGTAGATGGAAGCGTGGAGTACACACCTCTTATGCCTTCTGCCAAGATTACAGGTTCTACCCTTATGCCAGTCAGCTTTTCCAGTATAGAAGGAGCGCCAGGAGTCAGTACAGGAGAATTGGAAATTGTGAATGTGGATACAGGAGATGTGTTAAAATCCTATCCTCTCACCTTTTTCCCACAGGAGTAAAAGGATGAAGGGAAAAATTGTAAAGGGAATCGCAGGCTTTTATTATGTCCATGACGGAAGCAGCCAGGTTTATGAATGCAAGGCCAAGGGAGTATTCCGCAGCCGGAAGATTAAGCCTTTGGTAGGGGATGATGTGGAATTTGATGTTCTAGATGAGAGGGAAAAAGAGGGAAATATTACGGAAATTCTTCCTAGAAAAAATGCTCTGGTCCGTCCTGCTGTAGCGAACATTGATCAGGCCCTTGTAGTCTTTGCCATGACAGAGCCAGAGCCGAATCTAAATCTTTTAGACAGGTTTCTGGTGATGATGGAGTGCCAGGAAATCCCAGTGGTAATCTGTTTTAATAAAACAGATTTAACAGGGAAAGAGGAAGAAGAGCAGTACAGAAGGATATATGAGCCGTCAGGATATCCTATGATATTTGTAAGTGCCTGCGAGAAAAAGGGCATGGATGAGATAAGGGCTGTTATCTGTAAAAAGACAACGGCCCTGGCTGGCCCCTCTGGAGTGGGAAAATCCTCCATTACTAATTGTCTTTATCCTGAAGCTGGAATGGAGACAGGCCTCATCAGTGAAAAAATCAAACGGGGAAAACACACTACCAGACATTCAGAGCTATTTTTTCTGGGAAACCATACTTATATGATGGATACGCCAGGATTCAGCTCCATGTACGTAGAGAATATGGAGGCAGAGGATTTAAAGGAATATTTTCCAGAGTTTGCAGCATATGAAAAGTTTTGCAGGTTTCCTGGCTGCGTCCATATAGGGGAAAAAGTATGCGGTATAAAAGACGGGGTAAGAAATGGAAAAATACCTAAGAGCCGCTATGGAAATTACAGCCTGATGTATCAGGAATTAAAGGATAAGAGGAGGTATTGAATATGCTGATATTAGCACCATCATTGCTTGCAGCAGATTTTAAAAAGCTGGGAGAACAGATACAGACCGTGGCCGCGGCCGGAGCAGAGTATATTCATATTGATGTAATGGATGGAGCTTTTGTGCCCAGCATATCCTTTGGAATGCCGGTCATTACCAGTGTCAGGGAATGTACGGATAAGGTATTTGATGTACACATGATGGTAGAGGAGCCGGGGCGCTATATTGAGGATATGAAAAAAGCCGGAGCGGATCTGATCTGTGTCCATGCAGAGGCCTGCCGTCACCTGGACCGGACAATTCAGCAGATCAAGGAAGCCGGCTTAAAGATAGGGGTAGCTTTAAATCCAGCTACTCCATTAAGTGCAGTGGAATATGTTCTGGAGCAGGTAGATATGGTGCTGTTGATGTCTGTCAATCCAGGCTTTGGAGGCCAGAAATATATCCCCTATGTAACAGATAAAATCAGGGCTTTAAGAGCCATGATACAGGAAAAAGAGCTTCATACAGATATCCAGGTGGATGGCGGAGTATCTCCGGAAAATGTAAGGGAGCTGATTGAAGCTGGAGCAAATGTCTTTGTAGCTGGTTCTGCCGTATATAAGGGAGATGCAGCAGCCAATACAAAACAGTTCCTGGAGATATTCCGGGAATATGAAGGTTAAAAAGAGATGAACATATGTCTGATTCTTGCAGGCGGAAGCCTGGATATGGATTTTGCTGCAGAATATATCCATTCCCATTCGTTCCACAAGGTAATCGCAGTGGATGCAGGATTGAAAAAAGCCAGGGATTTGGACCTTACGGTTCATGCAGCAGTAGGAGATTTTGACAGTTTGGACAAGGAGACTCTGGAGAGGTATCGGAGAGAAAACCAGATTGCCTGGGATATCCACAAGCCTGAAAAGGATGAGACAGATACAGAGCTTGCTATTTATACAGCTCTAAAATCTGGCTGTGATGAGATCCTGCTGCTGGGCGCTATGGGAGGACGTCTGGACCACACACTGGGAAATCTGCATCTTCTATATTACTGCCTGAAGCAGGGGATTCCTGCCTATATGGTGGATAAGAAAAATCGTGTGTCTGTTCTTGAAAAGGGGCGAACCTTTTGTAGAAATAGCCAGTGGGGGAAATATATATCCTTTCTGCCTTTGACTTATGAGGTAAAAGGGATTACCCTTACCGGTTTTAAGTATCCCCTATATCAAAAGGATATTATCATCGGCCCCAGCCTGTGCATCAGCAATGAAATCGTGGAGGAAGAGGCAGAGATTGCATTCAGCCAGGGAATTTTAATCTGCGTGGAGTCAAAAGACTGATTCAAGGGAAAAAGGGCTTTCCTTTCCTTCCAAATTGTAGTATAATCATGCGCAGATTCAGGAGAGTCTGCGCGTTTTTTATTATATAGGATTCAAGAGCCAAAACTACCAGCCCAGGAAACGTGTCAGAATATTTTTGCATTGAATGTAAACACTTATGCACACAAGTGATTACGTGCAGGAACCTTAGAAATTCTTAGTTCCCAAAAAGTGTGCTGTTTGCAGAAATCTATTTGTCTGAGGGTAGCGAATTTGGATTTCCCTATATGATAATATTTACTCTTACTCTCCACAAAAGAAAAAGGCTGCTGCCGCTGCGCTTTGGCGTGAGTGCGCACACCTTTTATTAACAGGAGGAAAATTATGTTAGATTTGAAATTTGTCAGGGAGAATCCTGATATTGTAAAACAGAACATTAAAAATAAGTTCCAAGACAGTAAGCTTCCATTGGTGGACGAGGTGATTGAGCTGGATGGAAGGAATCGTGCGGCTAAGGCTGAAGCAGACAGTTTGAGAGCCAGCCGTAATAAGCTTTCCAAACAGATTGGCGCATTAATGGGACAGGGAAAAAAGGAAGAAGCGGAAGAGATCAAGCGTCAGGTAGGCGAAAATGCGAAGCGCCTTTCCCAATTGGAGGAGACAGAGAAGGAGCTGGAGGAAAAGATCCTGAAAATCATGATGACCATTCCAAACATCATTGATGCCAGCGTTCCCATCGGAAAGGACGACAGTGAAAATGTGGAAGTACAGAAGTATGGAGAACCAGTTGTTCCGGATTTTGAGATCCCTTATCATACAGAAATCATGGAACGGTTTAACGGCATTGATTTAGACAGTGCCAGAAAGGTAGCAGGCAATGGCTTCTATTACCTGATGGGGGATATTGCCAGGCTTCACTCTGCTGTGATTTCCTATGCCAGAGATTTTATGATTAACCGCGGTTTTACCTATTGTGTTCCGCCTTTTATGATTCGCAGCAACGTGGTAACAGGGGTTATGAGCTTTGCTGAAATGGATGCCATGATGTACAAGATCGAGGGAGAAGACCTTTATCTGATCGGTACGAGTGAGCATTCCATGATTGGTAAATTCATTGATACCATTCTCCCGGAGGATAAGCTGCCTCAGACCCTGACAAGTTATTCCCCATGCTTCCGAAAGGAAAAGGGGGCTCATGGAATTGAGGAAAGAGGCGTATATCGTATCCACCAGTTTGAAAAGCAGGAAATGATCGTAGTCTGTAAGCCAGAAGACAGCATGATGTGGTTTGAACGCCTGTGGCAGAATACAGTGGATTTATTCCGTTCTCTGGATATTCCGGTTCGGACTTTGGAATGCTGTTCCGGTGATCTGGCAGATTTAAAGGTGAAGTCTATTGACGTAGAGGCCTGGTCTCCAAGACAAAAGAAATATTTTGAAGTAGGAAGCTGCTCGAATTTAGGCGATGCACAGGCACGCCGTCTGAAAATCCGGGTAAACGGCCAGGATGGAAGCAAATATTTTGCTCATACTTTAAACAACACGGTTGTAGCGCCTCCTAGAATGCTGATTGCGTTCCTGGAGAATAACCTTCAGGAGGACGGAAGCGTAAGGATTCCAAAAGCACTGCAGCCATACATGGGCGGCATGACAGAGATCCGCTGATAAAACGGAGATTATAAAATGAGTGCAAAAGAAAGACAGGTTCAGAGAATGGAATATGCCCTTGCCCTGGCATCATTCCTTCTCCTGGGCTTTCTTGTCAATGCAGGGATCCGGACAGATGGCTATTGTGTAGATGATCTGTATCTGTGGTATTGCTATGATAAGGAGCCCTTTTTAGACTATATCTGCCCCTTAGGCGGCACAAAATTCCGATTTGTTTTCAATCTTTTAAGCTATCTGGAGCTTTGGCTTCTGGGGCCAAGGCTTCATCTGACCGTGGCCGTGAATATTGTACTGAACAGCCTTGTGGCCCTTACCATATTTTATTGTGCCAGGAGGATTAGCAGACAGCCGGTTCTCCCTTTGTTAGCCGGGATAGCCTATATGCTTTCCCATTTTTCCTATTACCAGATTTCACAGGCCTATGGTCTCATGGAGACAGTCGCCCTGTGGGGAGCTTTTGGAGTCCTGTATTTTCTCTACCAGTATATGGAGCAGGAGGACGGGCGCAGAGCCTTTCTTCTGGCTGATGTTCTTTACGTCATTACCTGTATGACCCATGAACGGTTTATGCTTCTTACAGTGGCAATGGTAACAGCCATACTTTTAAAAGAAGGCGTGGTAAAACGGGGAAAAGAGAAAAAAGGAGGAAAAGAGGGAAAGCAGGAAAGACACGAAGGGCATAGGAAACAGGAGAGATCTTACGGTCTTATTCTTACAGCCCTGGCCGCTTTCGCCCTGGTAGCTCTTGTCCGGTTTTTTGCTATGGGAAGCTTTACACCAGCAGGAACTGGAGGGACAAATGTAACAGACACCTTTTCCTTTTCCCAGGCTTTGCACTTTGCGGTTTGCAATGTATGCTATGTGTTTGGCATTAATGCAGGGCCAGGGCATCTAAATGGTATAGAGTGGGTGAATGTGCCCAGAAAATTTAAACTGCTGGTACTTGCAATGGATATGGCTCTTTTTGGAATCCTTATAATGGTGCTGTGGGTTTTTGTAAAAAGGCTTTCCAGGGAAAAAAAGGCGGACTTCTTTGCAAAAACTGTTATGATTCTGACCTTTCTCGCCATGTGCATAGGGGCGGCTAGTTCTACCATCCGTGTGGAGATGCGGTGGGTCTATATCACTTATGCAGTGGCGCTGTTTTTTCTTGTATTTCTTTATCACATACTGGAAACAGATGGCAGCCGCCGGATGATTCTAGCTGGCAGAATATGTCTGGGAGTTTATTTTCTCCTATTGATTCCAGTAGAGCTGTTTTACCGGAGCAATTACGGGCACCTTTATTACTGGCCGACTCAGCTTAGGGCCAATTCTCTGGCTGAGGTTACCTATGGCACCTATGGAGATGAAATATTCGGATCAGAAATCAAAATAATCGGAAATCATTTTAAGCTGGATGATTATATTACTGATACCTTCTGGAAGCCATTCCGCAGGGATTCCTCTCAACAGGTTCCTAAAGTTACGATTATTGATAGTCTGGAAGAAGCTGGAAGGGTAACAGATAAGGAGAACATCTATGTCCTGAAAGAAGACAAGGTAAGGCAGCGGTATATTGATGTAACGCCTCTGGTAAAGGTGGAGAAGTTCCGACCTGTATACGGTTATTATGAAGATGGGTGGATGGACCAGGAAGCGGTAGTAGATGTCTTTACCGGGACGACAGGAGAAATCCGCATGGACTGCTTTTATCCAAGGCCTTTAAAGGGAGGAGAAACAGTTACCATAACTTCCAAAGGAGAGGTACTTGCTGTATATGAGCTGACAGATCAGTGGCCAGTTATTATTTTCCCAGCTCCTGTAAACGAGGAATACGTGCCTTTGGAAATTTCTATGAATTTTTATGTAGAAGATGCCCAGGAGGAACCGCGAGGGGAAACGCCTATGAGTATGACAGTGACATTTACAGCAGAATAAGAGTGGGGCATATCCCTAATGCAGACTCCTGCGGTGCAGGGGAAGGTATGCTTTATCCTGGTACCTTTATATTTTCCGCAAAAAGTTTATAAATAGAATCCATATTTATTCATAACAACCTTGAACTTAAAAGAGAGAAAGTTGATAGAAAGAAGGGAGAGAATGGCTATGGTTACATTCAATCATTTTAATTTTAATGTGTTAAATCTGGAGAAAAGCCTTGCCTTTTATAAAGAGGCGCTGGGGCTTGTGCCGATACGGGAAAAGGAGAGTGGTGACGGCTCCTTTAAGCTGGTATTCCTGGGGGATGGAGTTACAGATTTTAATCTGGAGCTTACCTGGCTTAGGGATAGGACAGAAGCTTATAATCTGGGTGAATGTGAATTCCACCTGGCATTTCATACGGATGACTATGATGCATTGTTTAAAAAGCATCAGGAGATGGGCTGTGTGTGCTTTGTAAACGAGAAGATGGGAATTTATTTTATTACAGACCCGGACGGATACTGGATTGAGATCGTGCCGGGAAACTAAGTTCAGGTATAGGAAACGTGTCAGAATATTTTTTGGTTTCGGAGCCAAGAAATTCTAAGGCTCCAGCACGCAATCACTTGTGTGTGCAAGTATGCAAAAATATTCTGACACGTTTCTTTATACTTCTAAAAGGCTGCAGGAAGGAGAAGCCATCAGGGAGTAATTGGTGTGGTATATGACAAAGCCTGGAGCGCTTCCAGCGACCTTTTTTACAAATTTCCGTTGGATATAGTCGATTTCCACCTTGCTGTCAGACCGGCCGCTGGAGTAGTAGGCAGCGAGGCTTCCAGCCTCTTCAAAGACCCGGTCAGGCAGCTCTTTTCCTTCCGACTTTACGATGACATGGGAGCCTGGAATGCCTTTTGCATGGAACCACCAGTCGCCTCCAGAGGCCAGTTTAAAGGTGACTTCTTCATTTTGATAGTTATTTTTCCCTACATAAATGTGAAAACCATCAGAGGAAAGATAGTGGAAGGGACGGCTGGTGATTTTAGGACGTTTGCTTCCATAGGCCCTTTTTTTGATATAACCGTATTCCATGAGCTCCTCTTTGATTTGAACCAGGTCATCCTCCTTTAGGGCAATATCCAAAGAGGTGGAAATGGATTCCAGATGATCGATTTCAGCCTTTGTTTCCTTGATCTGCTCGGTCAGGGCTTCAAAGGTTCTTTTTAATTTGTTGTATTTATTAAAGTGTTTCTGAGCATTTCCCTTTGCATCGAGCTGAGAGTCCAGAGGGATGGTTATTTCTTCATTGGTATAGTAATTCAGACAGCGAAGCTCCTTTTCCCCTCCTGTAAGTTCATAGCCGTAGGTATTGATCAGTTCTCCATAGACCTTGTAGCGGTCCCTCTTTTCCGTATCTTTCAGCTGTTTTAACTGGATATCATATTTTTTATAATTCCTCTCCAGGAGGGTTTGGACAATCTTCCTTAAATCAGCAGATTTCTGCTTGATTCTGGTGATAACGTTTCGAGATGCATAGTAGGTTTCCAGCAGAAGGCTTATGGAAGGATAAGGCTGGGCTTGAAAATCGCTTCCTTCATAGCAGGTAAGGGGCAGAGAAGCAAATTCTACCGGCTCATCTTTATGGGTAATGATATTGGGACAGAAGCAGCCGTTTTTTATATCCTCCATCAGGAGAGAAAAAGTGTGATAAAGGTGGGTCAGCTCCAGCTCTGAAAGCTCATCCGCCGGAACATCTCCATCTAGGGAGGCTAAGTGGGCGAGCTCTGTGCCGATAATCGGGCTGATGCCTGTAAATTTTTGATACAAAGCCTTTTGAAGAGGGGACGAAGTGCTTTTTAAAGCCTTACAAAAGTCATCTTCTGTGATAGTCAAAGGATTTTCCTTTTCTACTGTTTGTGGGATAAAATAGGTCCGGCCTGGCAGTACTTCTCGGACAGAGCTTACCTGAGCGGAAACATGTTTGATGCTGTCTAAAATAATCCCGTCTTCCCGACAGAAAATGATGTTGCTGTGTTTGCCCATCATTTCCACCATCAGTTTTTTCCGGCATAGATCCCCCAGCTCATCCAGATGCTCAAATTCTATCTGTATCACCCGTTCCAAGCCAGGTTGAGACACCGAAACAATTCTAGCATTGCCAATATGCTTTCTTAAAAGCATACAGAAGTTAGGGGCAGTTAAAGGCCCTTGTTTATTCGTATCTGTGAAATAGATCAAGGGAAGGCTGGCACTTGCAGATATGAGCAGCCGGCAGGTTTCTTTTTGATTTTTTATGGTAAATAGAAGCTCGTCTTTTTCAGGCTGGGCAATTTTTGCTACTTTGCCGCCTTCTAAAGCCGATTTCATGTCGTATACAAGATTTGCAATTACAATTCCATCAAAAGCCATAGATTACCTCCTGTGTAAATCCTAAATATTAGGTGAGCGGGATACCAAAACCTCATTACGATACCATGCTGCTAACTATCAGGCTCATGGTATGTTTTCTTATTGTGATTAAAATATCAAAACTACTAGCTGAGGAAAAGTGTCAGAATATTTTTCCGCTCACAACCCTCTTGACACTCGAATCCTATTGTATCATAAAATCTAAATGGGGAGAAGGGGAAACTCAAAGGATTTCCTGGTTGACTTGCATTTCCTTATGAATTATAATAAAATTATCTATGTGAAAGTGAGGGCAGCTCCCATGTTAAAGAGCATGACCGGCTTCGGAAGATACGAGGTCGTCACAGATGAGTATAAGATATCGGTAGAGATGAAGGCCGTCAACCACAGATATCTGGATTTAACTATCAAGATGCCAAGGAAGTTCAGCCGTTTCGAGGCAGGTCTGCGTACGCTTCTAAAGAATTATGTTCAGAGAGGTAAGGTAGATCTTTTCATTAATTATGAAGATTATACAGAGGGCAGGAAATGTCTGAAGTACAACCATGAGCTGGCAAAGGAGTATGTCAGCTATTTTCAGAAAATGGCAGAGGAATTTGGTATTCAGAATGATATAAAGGCTTCTACACTGGCAAAATGTCCTGAAGTTCTCACTATGGAGGAGACTCCTGATGATGAAGAACATCTCTGGAAGGTTCTTTCCCAAGCAGTGGAGGAAGGGGCAAAACGCTTTGTAGAAACCAGGCTTACAGAGGGAGAGCACCTGAAGGAAGATTTGATCGGAAAGCTGGATTATATGCTGGAGCTGGTGGATTTTATCGAGGAGCGGGCTCCGCGTATTCTGTCTGAGTATAGGCAGAAGCTGGAGGATAAAGTAAAGGAGCTTCTGGAGACAGCAGCGATTGACGACAGCAGGATTGCAGCAGAGGCTGTTATTTTTGCAGATAAGATCTGTGTGGATGAAGAGATGGTCCGGCTGCGCAGCCATATAGAGACAACAAAGGCTAGGCTGATATCTGGTGGTACAGTGGGAAGAGAGCTGGATTTTATCGCCCAGGAGATGAACCGGGAAGCAAATACCACCCTTTCCAAGTCTGTGGATCTGTCAGTCTCAGATAAGGCCATTGCATTAAAGACAGAAATCGAAAAGGTAAGGGAACAGATTCAAAATATTGAGTAATGGGAGCGACTGATTATGAAAAAGAAAGGGATTTTAGTCGTTGTTTCCGGCTTCTCAGGAGCAGGAAAGGGAACGGTAATAAAAGCGCTTATGGAAAAATATGATAATTACGCATTATCTGTTTCCGCAACAACCAGAAGCCCCCGTAAGGGTGAAGAGAATGGAAGGGAATACTTTTTCATCAGTGAGGAAGAATTTCAGAAAAAAATTTCAGAGCATGCATTGATTGAATATGCCCAATATGTGAATCATTATTATGGGACACCAAAGGATTACGTGACAGGCCGGATGGATGAGGGCATAGATGTGATTCTGGAGATTGAGATTCAGGGAGCCATTAAGGTAAAGGAACAATATCCGTCTGCTCTGCTTCTTTTTCTCATGCCACCCAGTGCGGAAGAGCTGAAAAAGCGCCTGATGGGACGTGGAACAGAGTCTGAAGAGGTCATTGATGCCAGGCTGCGCCGGGCTTCTGATGAGGCAGCAGGTATGGAACAATATGATTATATACTGATAAATGATCGGGTGGAAGACTGTGTGGAGGAAATGCATCGTCTGATCCAGTCTCAGCATCATAGGATGAGCCTGAATCTGGATATGATCCGCCAGATGAGGGAAGAATTGAAGAGTCTGTAGAAAAGGAGAATAAATCTAATATGTTACATCCATCTTATTCTGATTTAATTGATGTAGTAAACAGTGATGTGGAGCCAGGAGAGCAGCCAGTTGTACAGAGCCGCTATTCCATCGTAATTGCCACATCCAAAAGGGCAAGACAGCTGATAGCAGGAGAGGATTCCATGGTTTCCAGCGGCGGAAAAAAGCCTTTGTCTTTGGCCATTGAAGAGTTATACAAGTCAAAAGTTAAAATTGTAGGCGATGATGAAGCGGATAATGACAGTGAGGCAGAGACATCATAGCGCCTGCTGGTGAGGGAAGCCGTCTTTGCGATTACAGAGATGGCTTTTTATGACTACCCTCTTCCGCGGCTTGCCATATGGCTGCCATCCGGAAGGGCATGATACGATGGGGAGTTATTTATGAAAATACTATTTGTATCTCTTGGCTGTGATAAAAATCTGGTAGACAGTGAAAAGATGCTAGGGCTTCTCGGAAAAAAAGGCCATACCTTTACGAATGAAGAGACAGAAGCAGAGGCGATCATTATCAATACCTGTTGTTTTATTAATGATGCCAAGGAAGAGAGCGTAAATACGATTCTGGAAATGGCAGAGTACAAAAAATCCGGTTTATGTAAGGCATTAATCGTTACCGGCTGTATGGCCCAAAGATATCAGGAGGATATCATGGAGGAGATACCAGAGGTGGATGGGGTTTTAGGAACTGCGGCCTGGGAAGAAATTTCGGTCATCCTGGAACGGGTGGAGCAGGGAGAAAACAGGATCCAATGCTTCCGGGATTTGACTACCCTTCCAAAGGGCGATTTCCAGAGAATGATGACTACAGGGGGACATTATGCCTTTTTAAAGATTGGAGAGGGCTGTGACAAGCACTGTACTTATTGTATTATTCCAAGTTTAAGAGGTCCCTACCGGAGCATTCCTATGGAACAGCTCTTGGAGGAGGCTGGGCAGCTTGCAAGTCAGGGAGTAAAGGAGCTTATTCTGGTAGCCCAGGAGACAACCGTATATGGAGTGGATTTATACGGAGAAAAAAGACTGCCCAGACTGTTGAGAGAGCTGTGCCGTATTCCAGGAATTCAGTGGATCCGCCTCTTGTATTGTTATCCAGAGGAGATTACTGGCGAGTTGATCCAGGTAATCAAAGAGGAAGAAAAGATATGTCATTATCTGGACATGCCTATTCAGCACTGCAGCGATCGGATCTTGAGGCATATGGGACGGCGGACCAGTCAGAATCAGCTGAGAGAAATAATCTCCAGGCTTCGAAGTGAAATTCCAGATATTGTTCTGCGCACCACTTTGATATCCGGTTTTCCGGGAGAAACGAAAGAAGATCATGAAGAGCTGATGGATTTTGTAGAAGATATGGCTTTCGAGCGCCTTGGGGTATTTGCCTATTCCCCGGAAGAGGATACGCCGGCCGCCTCCTTTGAGGGACAGCTTCCTGAGGAGATCAGGGAGGAACGGCGGGATGCCATTATGGAATTGCAGCAGGACATTGCCTTTGAGCACTGCAAAAGTATGACAGGTGTTCTTCTGGAGGTAATGATTGAAGGAAAGGTAAGTGATGAACCTGTTTATGTAGGAAGAACCTATATGGATGCTCCTGATGTGGATGGATTGATTTTTGTTGACAGTGAAGAAGAGCTTATATCCGGAGATTTCGTCAGGGTGAAGGTGACAGGAGCTTATGAATACGATTTGATAGGAGAAGTGTGTGATGAATCTGCCGAATAAATTGACTGTTTTGCGAGTGATTCTGATTCCCTTTTTTGTGGCCTTCCTCTTGTGGGACGGAGGAGAAAACGAAACCATGCGTATGGCAGCTGTGGCAATTTTTATCATAGCAAGCCTGACTGATATGCTGGATGGAAAAATTGCTAGAAAATACAATCTTGTTACTAATTTTGGAAAATTTATGGATCCCCTGGCAGATAAGCTCCTTGTATGCGCTGCACTGATCTGCTTGATTGAACTGGAGGCAATTCCGGCGTGGATGGTTATTGTTATCATGAGCCGTGAATTTATCATCAGCGGATTCCGCCTTGTAGCTTCTGATAATGGAATTGTAATCGCCGCAAGCTATTGGGGAAAATTTAAAACCACCTTTCAGATGATTGCAGTTGTGCTTCTCATGCTGGACATAGAGGCCCTGGAACTTGTTACAGACCTGTTTGTATGGGCAGCTCTCATCCTGACCGTGGTTTCTCTTGTTGACTATATTGCGAAAAACCATAAGATTCTTACAGAAGGGAGCATGTAACTATGGTAGTAGAACTGATTTCTGTCGGTACAGAGCTGCTGTTAGGCAATATTGTCAATACAAATGCCCAGTTCCTGGCTGAAAAATGTGCCCTCCTTGGCCTTTCTATTTATAATCAGTCTGTAGTAGGGGATAATAGGGGAAGGCTTTCTGAAGCCATCCGTACAGGTTTAAGAAGGGCAGATATTATTATCCTCACAGGAGGTCTTGGGCCGACAGAGGATGACCTGACAAAAGAGGTCTGTGCAGAGGTGATGGGATTTCCCCTTGTGGAGGATGCCCGTACAAGGAAGCGCATGGAAGAATATTTGAAAAGTGGTACGAATAAGGAAATACCAGAGAATAACTGGAAGCAGGCTCTAATTCCTGAGGGAGCTAGGGTATTGGATAATGATAATGGCACAGCTCCTGGGCTGATTATAGAAAAATATGGAAAATCAGCGATCCTTCTTCCAGGGCCGCCGGATGAGCTCCAGCCTTTATTTATAGAAAAGGTATACCCATATCTTCAAAACCTTCAGCCGGAAATCATACTTTCCAAAATGGTAAAGATATGCGGTATGGGGGAAAGCCGGGTGGAGACAATGCTTCTTGATATGATAGACAAGCAGACCAATCCTACCATTGCAACTTATGCCAAAACAGGAGAGGTTCATCTGCGGGTTACAGCTAAAGCAGGGGATGAAGAAGAAGCCAAAAAGATGATTAAGCCTGTCATAAAGGAGATAAAAAACCGTTTTGGCGATTATATCTATACCATTAATGAAGAAGAAACACTGGAAGAGGCAGTAGTGGCTCTTTTGAAAAAGTACGAGCTGACTGTAACTACAGCGGAATCCTGTACAGGAGGGATGCTTGCCGCAAGACTGGTAAATGTCCCAGGAGTATCAGATGTATTTCGGGAAGGCTTTATCACTTATTCCAACAAGGCAAAACGAAAAATCCTGGATGTAAATAAGAGCACTTTAAAAAAGTATGGCGCAGTCAGCGAACAGACAGCAAAGGAGATGGCAAAGGGCGGTGTTTTTGCTACGGATTCAGATGTCTGCATTGCGATTACAGGGCTTGCTGGACCAGGAGGAGAAACAGAAGAAAAGCCAGTAGGCCTAGTATATATTGCATGCTATATGAATGATAAGGTATGGGTAGAGGCATGCCAGTTTAAAGGAAACAGGGCTAAAATCAGGGAACAATCCGTAGTGAGAGCTTTGGATCTTCTGCGCCGTTCTATTTTAAATAATTATCGGAAATAGCTCCAGATGTAATCTGGAGCTAACAAAACCGGAATCGGGAGAAATGTCAATGCGCTGGTATCATAATTTGTATGAGGGAGAAAGGGCAGGAAAAAAGCGATATTCCATAATACAAAAAATCCGTAGAAGAAAGTTTCAAAGGGGAAGCTATGTGATTACTCCTCCTTCAAACGGGAATAATGTTCTTGATATCTATCCGTCCTATATCCTTCTTCTTCCATATTACAGAGAAAGTGATATGATGATTTTAGGCATTGCAGCCGATTACGAGGAAGCTCTGGAAGTAGCAGGAACCATTATTGTGGATATGTATAAAAAGATTGGCAGACCGGATATTGTGGAATTTCTGGCTGTCGTGGAACGTGAGAGGGAAACTCCCCGGAGGCCGTAGTGATTCATATTATTTTGTTTGCATTAAAGGTAATCGGCTGGATCTTTCTGGCCTTTTTAGGCCTGTTGCTTCTGATTATAGCTGTCCTTTTGTTCGTGCCAGTGCGCTATCGAATAGAGGCTGATAAGCATGAGGAAGTAAAGGGAAGGGCAAAAGCCTTTTGGCTTTTTCATGCTTTTTCGGTTACTGCTGTATATGAAAAAAAGCTGGATTTATCCATCCGTATCCTAGGCTTTCCACTGAAGGGAAAGAGAGAGGAAGGGCAGCTTACAGAGGAAGAAATTCAGGACAATGCTTTCCATGATATGGCAGCAGAAGAGGCTTCGGATGGGATTGGGGAGGATAAGCCTGCCCCGGATGTCCATATCGCATCTCTTGAGGACAGCTCAGAAGATTTTGTATATGGAGAACAGCCGCAAAGAGAGATAGAAGAAAAGAAAGACAGAAGGAAAAAAAGGCAGAAGGAAAAGAAAATTCAAAAGAAGATTCCATCCAAAGGGCTATTTAGCAGAATAAAGGAAATGATTCGTCTTTTCATAAAAAAGATAAAAAATCAAATCCGGAAGCTTCTGGAAAAATGGAAGGAAGTAAAGGATAAAGCTGCTTCTTTGAAGGAGTTCGTGTCAGACAGGGAGAATCAGCAGGCTTTTAAGCTTTTATTGAAGCAGACCAAAGCCCTGCTGCGCCATATTCTTCCTAGGAAGATCCGCGGAAGGCTGTATGTAGGATTTGAGGATCCATATACTACTGGACAGGTGATAGCTGCTGCCGGACTTTTATGTCCTGTTTATAAAAATTCCCTCCAAATATATCCTTCCTTTGAAGAAGCTGTTTTGGAAGGGCAGATTACATGCAGAGGGCGTATCCGGCTTTACAGCCTTGCTATCATCGCAGGAAGGCTGTTTATGAATAAAAGGCTCCGATATCTATTTAAAAAGCTGATGAGATAAAGAGCCTACACATAAGGAGGAATTATCATGGCTGACAATCATTTTGACTCAACAGTTCAGGCATTATTTCAGGGAATGGACCATTTTGTTACTACCAAAACAGTGGTCGGTGATGCTGTAAAGGTAGATGATGCAATCATCCTGCCCTTCGTAGATGTAAGCTGCGGAATGGCTGCAGGCTCTTTTGCAGAAAATGCGAAAAAGAACGGCGGCGGAGGTATGAGTGCAAAAATGACTCCAAGCGCTGTATTGATTATTCAAAACGGAGTAACAAAGCTGGTAAATATTAAGAACCAGGATGCTATGACCAAGGTATTGGATATGGTGCCTGACTTTGTAAATCGCTTTATGTCAGGAAAAAATCAGGGTGTGGTTTCTGAAGAGGCTGTAAAGGCAGCTAAGGATATAGCAGAATAATTTCGCAGTTTCTGCATAAGATATAAGTATAGTTAGGAGAACCGGGAGACGGGGAATGAAGCGGCTTTGCGGACTGATGTTGTTTTGCTTCGGTGTGGGAATGACTGTGCTTCTTTTAATACCACAGACATTTTCCACCCTTATTTTTATTATAGCCTGCCTGGTAGTAGGGTATAACCTGTTCTGCTGTTGAAAGAGCTGCCTGCAGTCATTAGATGTTCATTATTGTTTGTGTCATGAGAGTCGTATCGGTGGCATAATTCATCTCTGCCGCAGTGGGATAAATATGTTTATTCCATAGAAAATTCGAAGAGTTTTCTATGGAAGCTTTAGATGTCAAAAGGAGTGGGAAAGGAAAAGCGAATACAGCTCATGGAAAAATATTCTGACATTTTTCCCAGGCAGGTAGTTTTGCAATCCAAAATCCTAATGAAAAAACTCCGGGGAAATTTCCCCGGAGCCTTTGATTCTGTCTTAATTATGCTCTTTCTACAAGGCCGGAACGTAAGCAAGAAGTACATACATACATCTTCTTAGCGCCGCCGTTAACCTTTACCTTAACAGACTTTACGTTTGCTTTCCACATTCTGTTGCTTCTTCTATGGGAATGGCTCACGTTATTGCCGAAGTGGGCAGCCTTTTTACAAATTGCACATTTAGCCATGATTCGCACCTCCTTAGACGCTACTTGGATTCCTGTATACTAGAATCCACAACATATAGTATGATACCAGATGTTTTCCCGATTTGCAAGTGAAAAATAAAATTTTGTTTCTTTTTTTCTTAATATCATGTATAATATACACAGTTTATAAAGAATCCTGTCCGCAGGATTTTTATTTACAAGAAATGGAGGCATGTCAGATGAACGGACGATGGAATAACCGATTTGGTGAGGTCAGGATCAATCCCGAAGTGATTGCATTATACGCTGGTACAATCGCAGTGGAATGCTTTGGAATCGTGGGAATGGCTGCTATCAGTGTAAAGGATGGTCTTGTAAAGCTCTTGAAAAAGGAAAGCTTGACAAGAGGAATCAATGTTACAATTGAGGACAACCATATCAGTTTTGATTTTCACGTTATTGTTTCCTATGGAGTAAGTATCTGTGCAGTTTCAGATAATCTGATTGAAACCGTAAAATACAAAGTAGAAGAATTCACCGGAATGGAAGTAGATAAAATCAATATTTTCGTGGAAGGTGTAAAAGTGATAGATTAAGGAGGAAGATACCCGTGGGTATGAAGTCAATCGATGCCAAAGCAGTCCAGAACGCTTTTCTAGCGGCAGCCAGGGGGTTGGAGGCAAAGAAGGAATGGATCAATGAATTAAATGTATTTCCGGTTCCAGACGGAGATACAGGAACCAATATGTCTCTTACGGTTATGGCAGCAGCAAAGGAAGTTGCCGCGCTGCAGGAACCGACAATGGACCAGGTTGCTAAAGCCATTGCTTCAGGCTCCTTGCGAGGTGCTAGAGGCAATTCTGGAGTGATCCTTTCCCAGCTTTTCCGGGGTTTTACCAAGGAAATTAAGACAAAGGAGTACATTACGACTAAAAGTCTGGCCAGTGCATTTGTCAGGGGAACAGAGACTGCGTATAAAGCTGTTATGAAGCCAAAGGAGGGAACCATCCTTACTGTTGCCAGGGGAATGGCAGAAAAGGCTGTGGAGATATCCTCACAGACGGATGACATTATAGAATTTGCGGATCGGGTGATTGAATACGGGGATTATATTCTCAGCCAGACGCCGGAGATGCTTCCTGTGTTGAAGCAGGCTGGTGTGGTGGATTCCGGCGGCCAGGGATTGATGCAGGTGGTAAAAGGTGCGAGAAATGGCCTTTTAGGAAAGGCAGAGGAGCTGCCAGAGGATATAGGAGATATATCGGTTCCAGCTTCTCCAGAGAAAAGCGCTGCTGTAAATACAGTTGATTTTGATATACACTTCGGGTATTGTACAGAATTTATTATTAATCTGGAAAAGAACTATGACAGTGGAAAAGAAATGGAGCTAAAAGCCTATTTGGAATCCATTGGAGATTCCATTGTAGTGGTATCGGATGAAGATATGGTAAAGGTCCATGTTCATACCAACCATCCAGGCCTTGCCTTTGAGAAGGCTTTGGAATATGGTTCTCTTTCTAGAATGAAGATTGACAATATGAGGGAAGAGCATGAGGAAAAGCTGGTAAAGGAGGCTGAAGTAAAGGCTGCTGCCGCAGCAGAGAGGGTTCGAATGGAGCAGAACGGAAAAGAGAAGCTGGCAGCCATATCAGAAGAAGCTCTATTGCCCCCTAGAAAAAAATATGGTTTTATTGCTGTATCCATAGGAAAAGGAATGGAAGAGATTTTTAAGGGAATTGGCACGGATTGTTTGATTGAAGGCGGCCAAACCATGAATCCTAGTACAGAGGATGTGCTTAATGCGATTGATAAAGTCAATGCGGACAATATTTTTGTATTCCCCAATAATAAAAACATCATTCTGGCAGCAGAGCAGGCAAAAAGCCTGACTGAGGGAAAGAATATTATTGTTATTCCATCCCAGACTGTGCCTCAGGGAATTACGGCCATTATTAATTTCCTGCCGGACCTGTCACCAGAGGAAAATATAGAGAATATGATAAAAGAGATGAAACGAGTAAAGACAGCTCAAATCACCTACGCAGTACGCACTACCAACATTGATGGCAGAGATATCCAAGAAGGGGATATTATGGCTATTAGTGACAATGGAATCCTGTCAGTGGGAAAATCAGTAGAGGGAACTGTCTTACAGGCCTTTCAAGAGATGGTGGATGAAGATTCAGAGCTTGTGACGATCTATTATGGAGAGGAAACAAATAGGGAAGACGCAGAACGGCTGATGGAAAAGGCTCGGGAAGAATTTCCCCAATGTGAAATGGAGCTCCATAATGGAGGACAGCCAGTATACTATTATCTGATTTCAGTAGAATAAAAAAGCGCAAATGGAAAAGTGTCAGAATATTTTTGCGGTTTTGGAGCCAAGAAACTCTAAGGCCCTGTAGGCAATTACTTGTATGCACAAGCGATTACATGCAATGCAAAAATATTCTGACACTTTTCCTGGACTGAGAGTTTTGATAGCTGCATCCTTAAAAATTGTGTGTCAGAACATATACCCGCGCCAGAGCGGGGCTGCAGCAGGGAGAGAATTATGGAAGGAATGAAGAAACAGCAGCTTTCGATTGTGAGGGAGGCTCCAATTACTTCCCTAAAGGGAATTGGAGAGAAGACAGGTAAGCTTTTTGAGCGGCTGGGAGTGGCGACTGTAGGAGACCTGTTGGAATATTATCCCAGAGGATACGACATTTATGATGTGCCGGCAAAGATAGAGCAGCTTTGCCCGGATTCTGTAGCAGCAGTAGAGGGAGTGCTGATAAGGGATGGAGAGGTAAGGCATTTTTCCCACATCCAGGTCACGCTGGCATTTCTTTTTGATGGAAAGGACAAACTTCAGCTTACCTGGTATAACATGCCGTTTCTGAAGACTACATTAAAAGCCGGAAGCCGCTTTATATTTCGAGGGCGAGTGGTGAAAAAGAGTGGAAGGCTGACAATGGAGCAGCCAGAAGTCTTTTCTCTGGAGAGCTATGGAAAGGTAAAGGATTCCATGCAGCCAGTCTACGGACAGACAAAGGGACTGGGAAATAAGGCTATTATCCGTGCAGTCGCTCAGGCCATGGAGTTGAGGCAGATGGAACGGGAATACCTTCCGGAAGATATCCGCTGCCGCCATGAACTGGCAGAATGCAACTTTGCTTTGGAGCATATCCATTTTCCTTCCAACCGGCAGGAATTCTTGTTTGCGAGAAAACGGATGGTTTTTGATGAATTTTTCTTTTTTATCCTGGGTGTTCGAAGGCTAAAGGAAAAGAGGGAAGATAGAAAAAGCTGTTTTCAGATCGAGCTTAGAGAAGAGGTAAACAGGCTTCAGAACAGTCTCCCTTACCAGCTGACCAAAGCTCAGGAAAGGGCTCTTTCCCAAGTGTATGAGGACTTGTCTGGGGGACTGGTAATGAATCGTCTGATTCAAGGGGATGTAGGTTCTGGAAAGACTATCATCGCTGTTCTGGCTCTTTTACAGGCAGCGTATAATGGCTTTCAGGGAGCCTTGATGGCGCCTACAGAGGTGCTGGCAACACAGCATTTTGAGTCAGTTTCCCAACTGTTTCAGGAATATGGAATTGACAAGACCCCTGTTTTGATCACTGGTTCCATGACGGCAAAGGAAAAGAGGTTGGCCTATGAAAAGGTTATTTCCCATGAAGCGGATATTATTATTGGAACCCATGCTTTAATCCAGGAACAAGTGGTTTATGACAGATTGGCCCTTGTGATAACAGACGAACAGCATCGGTTTGGTGTAGGTCAGAGAGAGGCTTTAGGAAATAAAGGGAAGGAGCCTCATGTACTGGTGATGAGCGCAACTCCAATTCCAAGAACCTTGGCAATCATTATCTATGGAGATCTGGACATTTCTGTTATTGATGAGCTGCCATCTAACCGCCTTCCTGTTAAAAATTGTGTGGTAAATACTTCATATCGAAAAAAAGCATATGATTTTATTGCTAGAGAAGCAGCAGCCGGGCATCAGGCATATGTTATTTGTCCTATGGTAGAAGAAAGCGAAATGATGGAAGCGGAAAACGTGCTGGATTATACGAAAATACTGAAAAAAGAGCTTCCTGCTTCTATCTGTGTGGAATACCTTCATGGAAAGATGAAGGGAAGAGAAAAAAATCAGATTATGGAACGGTTTGCAGCTGGGGAAATCCAGGTGCTGGTTTCTACTACAGTGGTTGAAGTAGGGGTGAATGTTCCTAATGCTACGGTAATGATGATAGAAAATGCAGAGCGCTTTGGACTGGCCCAGCTTCATCAGCTCCGGGGACGGGTAGGCAGAGGAAGGCATCAGTCCTATTGTATCATGGTGAACTGTAAAGACGGAGAAGAGGCTGGAGAGAGGCTGGACATCTTAAACCGTTCCAATGACGGCTTTTATATCGCTTCCGAGGATTTGAAGCTGAGAGGGCCAGGAGATATCTTTGGCTTGCGGCAAAGTGGTGATATGGAATTTAAGCTGGCTGACATTTTTACAGATGCCAAACTATTAGAAGCAGTTTCCCATGAAGTTGACTGTCTTTTGAAGAAAGATCCAGAGCTGTCCATGGAAGAAAACAAAGAATTAAAAGGGAGGCTGGACAGGTATTTGGAGAGGAGCTATGAAAGGTTGAACCTATAGGGAGTATACAAAAGGCATTAGGCCATGCAGGATTTGATGTTACAGCTAGAGATTTTACAATAGATGAAAGATTTTATGAAGAAGGGATATAAAAGAAAATATGGAAATCAGAAGGACAGAGAAAAAAGATTTGGATCAGTTAATGGAGATCTATGAAATGGCCAGAGCCTTTATGGCAGAGAATGGAAATCCGAATCAGTGGGGATTGTCCTATCCAGATAGAGCTCTTTTGGAGGAGGATGTGGAGGAAGGGAACAGTTATGTATGTGTGGATGATGGGGGAGAGATTTTAGGAACTTTTTATTTTCGTATCGGAGATGATATGACATATCATGTGATCCAGGATGGGGCATGGCTGAACGATGAACCATATGGCGTGATTCACCGGATTGCATCTGCTGCAAGGTCCAAGGGGGTAGCGGGCTTCTGCCTTAACTGGTGCCTGGAACGATGTACCAATCTGCGTATCGATACCCACAGACAGAATATTCCCATGCAGCGTTTTTTGGAAAAAAATGGATTTATACCATGCGGTACAATTTTTACAGATGACGGAACAAAACGTATTGCCTACCAGAAAAAGAGCCATCACCCTTTAGAACGTCCGAAAGAGCCTGTGTCTACAGAGTAATAGGGGCTGTGGCTGCCCTATTTATTCACAGCCCCTTTTTTATCATATAGGAAACTCCTTTGGATTTTTCTATATGATAAAACTCTCTAGCAGGTCCTAAGGGATCCGCCAGGTTTTGCGTGATATCCCTTTAGAATAAGAGATTCCCATGCAAATTTACTTTCCTGCCATCTGGCGCTCCTGGGCTTCAATCATTTTCTTTACCATATATCCGCCTACAGAACCATTCTGTGCAGAAGTTAAATTGCCATTATATCCGTTGCTTAACGGAACGCCCAGCTCGCTGGCTACTTCCATTTTGAACTTGTCCATAGCTTCTTTTGCTTCTGGAACATTTGTAGTATTAGAAGAATTCCCTGACATAATTGCACCTCCTTACATTTAGATTTGCTATAAACAGATGATTCTGTTTACAGCTTGCTGTTTGATACATTCCTATTATGTATGGATAAAAAAATAATACACTAGAAGGTTTTTGGAAAACTGTCAAAAAACGGTAAAAGTAACAAAATGATAACAAAAATCTGACAAAATAAGAATTCCTCTTCAGTTTGTTGACAGGCTGGTTTATTACGTGATATTATGATACTGGATTATACGAAGTAAGGGGGTATTGGATGATATACAGACATTGGAATACAGGAACAGGCAGCGCTAAAAGGATGGCAGCAGTATTTCTTGCAGCAGTATTTGCTGTAAGTGCAATACCTTTTAACGGGACAACAAAAAAAGCCTTTACAGCTCAGGCAGCTGATAAAGCAGCCAAAGCGATTAATACGGTGAGCATAAAGGTTTCTTCTGATATAGAGGCAGGCGTGAGGCTGCCAGATATTACAATTGGGGACAAATCCGCTCCAGAAGGTGGTGTGAGTGTCAGCTCCAGCAACTCAAAATATGAGATAGAGGAAGCAGAGTGGGTGGATAAGGTCAGCAGCGAGGGAGTGGAGATTGCTTCAGAGCCGCGGATGAAGGTAACTTTAAAGCCTGCAAAGGTAAGTGATGATTATTTCCTTGCCAACTATAAGGAATCATCAGTTAAGATAACTGGGGGTAAGTTTGTATCTGCCAGAAGAGATGGAAATAATCTGGTTGTTACGCTGCGCATCAACGCAGTAAAGGGAGATTATATTGCACCTTCGGATGCGTATTGGTATGAAAAGAATCTGGGAGAAGCACGCTGGGAGGAGCCGGAAAATTCCTCTGGCTACTATGAGCTTCAGCTTTACCGAGGGACGAGAAGCATTCATCATGTGGCAAAAGTTTCAGCGAAAAATTATAACTTTTATCCCTATATGACAGAAAAGGGAGAATATACATTTAAGGTAAGAACCATACCGAGTACAGATACACAAAAAAAGTATGGTAAGAAGAGCGACTGGGTTGAGTCAGGAGAGCTGGAAATCACAGACCGCTATGTATCGGACGGCAAGGGTCAGCAGAATCAAAATCAGACGGTAAAGAAGGGGACAACAGATAGCGTAGGATGGTTTAAAGAAGGAAATGAATGGTATTACCGCTATCCGGACGGGAGCCTTATTACAGACCGCTGGGAGATGATCAATGGCCAGTGGTACTATTTTGATGGAGCTGGGAAAATGGCTGTGGGGTGGAAAAATATCGGTGAAAGCAGATATTATTTCTGGCCTGGAGGAGAGATGGCCATAGGCTGGGGAAAAATTGACGATAAATGGTATTACTTCCGGCCAGAGGCAGCGGATGGCCGGCCGGCTGGCTCTATGGCAGGAGCTGGATGGCGTGTGATTGGACCTTACTATTACTATTTTAATGAGGATGGTTCCATGCATACAGGATGGCTGACCTATGAAAATGAATGGTATTATCTGAATACTGTGGATAATAGCCTGATGGGAGCTATGTTTACTGGATGGATTAAACGGGATAACGAGACTTATTTTGCGGATGCCAATGGAGTTATCATAAAGGGCTGGTATCAGATTGATGGCGATTGGTATTATTTCTATCCGGAGGACGGCCGGATGGCCCATGATACAGATATAGAGGGTCTGCATATTGGCCCTGACGGCATATGGAAAAAGTAGGAGGCGTAATAGGATATGGCTTGGAACAGCAAAAGAAAGTCGGAAAAAAAGGGCATAAGAGCAGTTCTCATAATGGCCTTAGTGTTTCTGGTATGGGCCGGCTTCTCCGCATTGGGTGCAGAATCCAGTATTGTTGAGAAGGTGGCAATTAAGTTTTCCAGCACCTATGGAGATCCAGAAGAGATTTTTGAGCCGGAGATTACCATTAGTGGGAAAGGATATTCCATAGGTGATATACAGTTTAAAACGGATTTTGATAAATGGGAGCCAGGAAAAAAGGTGCGTATGGAGATTAACCTGATAGCTGATGATGGAAAGTTTTTTCCTTCCAGCTTAAACCGCAGCGAGTGCAAAGTTACTGGGGCAGACTTTGTTTCGGCAAAGGCTCTTGACAATACCAGCCTTCAGGTAAAGGTAGACTATCGTCCAGTGTCTGTGCTTGGAACTACAACCAGGGCTGGATGGAGCAATGGAGGGACAAAGGCTGTATGGAAAAAGGTAGAGTATGCACCAGGTTATTCTCTTGTCCTCTATGGCGATAATAAAGCTGTAAAGAGAATGACTGTGAATGTAAACTATGCAGACTTGTCCGAATTCATGAAGGATATAGATAAAACATATTATTATGAGGTAAAAGCAATTCCAGTTACATCAGATCAGAAGAAATATTTAAAGGAAGGCGCTTTTGTCACATCTGAGGATCTGGAATATGAGGAAGGTGATACCTGGCAGGATGAGTCTTCTGGGGAAAGAGTTGGAGACGGAGGAGCCTTGAGAGGAAATCATTATATCCTTCCTGACGGAACCAGCGCCAGAAACAGCTGGAAGAAGGTTTCTGGAAAGTGGTATTATTTTGATAACAGCGGAAATATGGCAAAGGGCTGGATGAATTTAAGCGGCCTGTGGTATTATGCGGATCAAAACGGCGTCATGGTAACTGGATGGGTTGATTCTGGAGGCGGCTTGTGGTCATTTATGAATGAAAGCGGAGTTATGATGACCGGATGGGTACAGCCTACACCAGGTTCCTGGTATTATATGAATGCCCAAGGCTATATGGAACGAGGCTGGGTTCAAATAAATGGTCTGTGGTATTATCTTGGAACAGATGGCAAGATGATTACTGGATGGGCAGAGATAGGTGGAAACCGATATTATTTTTATAACGATGGATCCATGGCAGTGAATACCTATATTGACGGCTGGCAGATTGATGGAGAAGGAAAGGCGCTGCGGCAGTCTGGCTGAAGGATTTTCTGTAGTATAGATGTTCCTAATGTATCAAGATATGTTTATTCATGGCAATGTATGGATTGCAATAGATAAGGTTTTGTATAAATAGATAAAAAATTGCAAGGAGGACGGTACATATGTCTATTGTGACAGCTGTATCAGATATAAAACAGCAGACTTTTGCAGACTCTGTAACATCAGCAAAAACGGAGGCCACAGGAGGTAATTTTAAGGAAATATTGAAAAGCGCCAGCTTAAAGACCACAGAGAGCATGGATTCTATATTTGAAGAAGCATCTCAAAAATATAATGTTCCTCTGAACCTGATTAAAGCAGTGGCAAAGACAGAATCTGGATTTAATCCCAGAGCGGTTTCCAAATCAGGCGCCATGGGTGTTATGCAGCTCATGCCATCTACGGCAAGGTCTTTAGGTGTAACAGATCCTTTTGATGCAAGGCAGAATATTATGGGAGGTGCTAAATGCTTAAGGGATAATCTGGATCGGTATAATGGTAACATCAGTTTGTCATTAGCTGCCTATAATGCGGGGCCGGGCGCTGTCAGCAAGTATGGAGGAGTTCCACCGTATGCGGAAACACAAAATTATGTAAAAAAGGTAACTTCTTTTATGAATGGAGAACCTTTAAAGGCCAATAAGTTTGTCGCTACAGGAGGTCCGGCTTCTAGTAATTTTCTGGCTGGCGCTTCTGGAAGCAGCAAGACTTCTGAAAGCATTTTTGGTCAGTATGCCAGCTTGAATGGCCTGCAGAGTTCTTCAAATCAATATCGAAGCTTGGGAATTTCTCAGGAAAGCCTTAGCCAGTATGCTGCCATGGGACTGTCTCAAAGCGGCATAGGTTCGCCGCTTCTAGGCCTTAATGGCTATACTGGTTCTCAGATGGGCAGCTTTTTGGGAGGCCTTGCTATGAGTGAAGACGGAGAAACCATTACTATGGATAAAGAAAGCTTTGCAAGTCTGGTACAGATTCTGCGCCTTCAGATGATGATGAATGCCAGTCAGAGCGTAGGGAGCATTGTAATCTGATAGAAATAAGGAGTTTTTTATGAGAGTGATCGGAGGCAGTGCCAGAAGGCTCATATTGAAAACGACAGAGGGCCTTAATACACGGCCTACTACAGATAGAATTAAGGAGACCCTGTTTAATATTCTTCAAAATCAAATTCCCGGCTGCCATTTTCTAGATCTTTTTTCCGGCAGTGGAGCGATTGGAATTGAGGCGTTAAGCAGAGGAGCAGCTTCAGCAGTCTTTGTTGAAAATGACCGTCAGGCAGTGGAGTGCATTCGGGAAAATCTTGCCAATACCCGTTTAGAAGGCCGGGCAAAGGTGTTATGTTCTGATGCATTGTCAGCTCTTATAAAGCTAGAGGGAGAACCGTTTTCTATTATATTTATGGATCCTCCATACCGGCAGGGATGGGAGGAAAAGATTCTTGAATACCTTGCAGCTTCCAGTTTGGCAGACAAAGACACGTTAATTCTCATAGAAGCAGCTCTTGACACAAAGCTTGAGCTTCCTGAGGAATGGGGTATGAATGTTGTAAGAATAAAGGAATATAAGACCAATAAGCATTTTTTTGTGCAGAAGGAAAATAAGATAATGGTTGAATAAGACGTAAAAAAGCGCTCAGAAAATCTTGAAATATTCCAAGATTTTCGGGCGCTTTTTTGCCAAATCCAGAAGGTGTTCCTTTATGTTTGTGCGAATGTACATGAAGATTTAGAAACAGATAACAGCGTCGAAGATACAGCTAATGGAGCAAGCACACAGTTAGCGCGCCACCATGAATAAAAGTGTCCAGCGTATTTGGCATACCTGAATTCAGTTTTTTTCTACGCCCAAAAGGGTACTTTCACAGTAAAGCCAAGCCAGCACGCTGGAGCCTCTTGACTTTACAGGAATAAAAGGGAGCAATGACGCAAAGTAGTGGTTGTTTTCCTGAAAAGAACGTGATAAGATGTTATAGAATATAGAAAATCAGCCGCTTGTTTGAAGAGACAGGCGATTTTATGTAAATGTAGGACAGGGATTAGAGAAAGCAGGGAGAAGATAATATCATGAGTAGAATCGAACAATTAATCAGCGAAATTGAAGAATATATAGACAGCTGTAAGCCAAAGGCGTTTTCCAGTACAGATATTATTGTGAATAAAGAGGAAATTGAAGAACTGCTGATGGAGCTTCGCATGCGTATTCCGGACGAAATTAAAAAGTATCAGAAGATTATCAGCAATCAAGATGCCATTTTGTCTGATGCTCGTACTCAGGCGGATTCTATGCTGAATGTAGCCCGCACCCAGGCGGATTCTATGTTGGAAAATGCAAAAGCTCAGACGGATGATCTGATTAATGAGCATGAAATTATGCAGATGGCCTATGCCCAGGCAGATGAAGTGGTGGAGCAGGCCCAGGCGGATGCCCAGATGATTATTGATAATGCTTATGCAGAGGCAGAAAGCGTGCGTGGGGCAGCAGTCAGATATACAGATGATATGCTAGGAACATTACAGAAAATTATCAGCCATGCAATAGAGGAATCCCAAAGCAGATACAATTCCTATGTAGCTGCCCTTCAGTCCAGCTTTGATATTGTTTCTTCCAATAGGGAAGAGCTTTCCGGAGCTTCCGTTACGGAAGCAGCCGGCGAAGCGATGGAAGCACCTGCGGAAGGGCCAATAGGATAAGGACAGCTGAGGTCAGGCCAGTGTGGATGAGTTTCCATATGATATAATGCCGGATAGAGAGTCCGGCATTTTTTCGACAGAGGGCATCAGGCTTTATGACGCTTTTTGTCTGAAAGATTCCGGATATGCCTCCAAATACGGTTAATCCAGCTGTAGAAAGCCAGAGGAGAAAGCCCTCCATGGACATGGATGCAGCGTGGATGCCAGTAGTAATTTCTGTAATTCCTAGGAGAATAGCATTGATTGCAGGAGAAAAAGGAGAGACTGCTCGGATGAATTCTGCTGCAATGGAAAAAAGCATAATATAGCCCCCGATCTTTACCATTACTTCAAAGGAATTCATCATACTGTTGTCAAAGGAAAATTGGTCATAATGGCTATCCTGCCTGCAAGAAGGTGACAGATCTTTGGAAGAGAGGTTATGGATACCATAGTACCGCTTGGCTGCTGCCGAAAGAGGCAGGAGGGGAAGATATACAGAAAGAAGGAGGAGAGGCAGTCCCTTCTGCTCCCATGCTGCCATAACATAGCCTAAAAGGAACATGGGGCTGGGATGGTTGCTGACAGCCAGGAGATAGCGGGCTTCCTTTGGTTCGATCATGCCACAGTTTAAAAATTCACTGCAGGTTTTAGCCCCCATAGGATAGCCGCAGAGTAGTCCAGAAAGGAATACAAAGCTTCCAGCTTCGCTGAAACCAAAAATCCGGAAAAGTGGACGAAAGGGTCTTACCAGCAAGGGAACTCCTCCTAAGGCTACAATAGCCCCAGTACATATCATAAAGGGCAGAAGGGTAGGAAGTACAACAGAGGCCCAGAGGGTCAGCCCTTTTTTGGCTCCTAGAAAAGAGAGCTGGGGCCTGGCTAGAAGAAGCAGAAGAATTGTAATAGGAATTATTGGGAAAACGGATTTTTTCATATCCACCGGAATATATTTTTTATACAATATATTGTGGGGATGAAAGGGATATGATTTTCATTTTGATCCTGCTTCTTGCTGTATTTCAAGTGGTGGTAACGGATTATCTGGTGAATAATCCTGATTATTATCAATTGGATGCCTATACTTGGGAAAGCGAAGATTTTTGCGCCATGCGTCTGGGAGAATTGATTGTCAATGCAGGCGCCATTGACTTTGATATGCTTACTTCCCTGATGGTGGAAAATGATTATGATCTTGTAAACCTGGAGGATGGAACTTATGACAGCAGCAGCCTGATGAAGAAAAAACCAGTAGAATATCAGAAGCTGAAACGGGCCTATGAGGCTGTTCTGGGAGATCTGCAGTATTTTCCCATTCCTTTAAGCAAAAGCCCAGATACGCCGGATGTAGTATTTGAAGACAGCTGGGGAGATAAGAGAACGTATGGAGGCGAGCGGCAGCATGAAGGCTGTGATATTATGGGAATGGAACGGGAGAGAGGGTTTTATCCTGTTGTCAGCATGAGCGATGGAATGATAGAAAGGGTGGGATGGCTGGAAAAGGGAGGCTGGAGAATCGGCGTACGGGCGCCTGGCGGAGCTTATCTTTATTATGCTCATCTGTATGGATATAGCCGAGAGTGGAAGGAAGGAGACCAAATACGGGCTGGAGAGCTGCTGGGTTTTATGGGAGATACAGGTTACAGCACAGTAGAAGGTACAGTGGGAAATTTCCCAGTCCATCTCCATGTGGGCATTTATCTTAAAACGGATCACTATGAGGAAATGGGTGTGAATCCCTATTGGATATTGAAATATATGGAAAAGAGACGGCTGAAGGCTGTATACTAATATTTTATCCTTTTCCTCAGATGGTATTTTGATATTTGAATCTATGGTATAAAAAGGAATAAAGAATGAATAAAGGACGACAAGAGAAGGAGTAGAGTAGGTGAAATTTGAGGAGCTTCCCTTTTCTTTCAGGGAACATATGAAGAAACTGTTAGACAGAGAATATGAGGATTATAAAAACAGTTTTGAGGAAAAGCCTGTGTATGGGCTTCGTGTAAATACTTGGAAAACAGAGACAGAGTTTATTGAAAAAAGCATGCCTTTTTCCCTTGAGAAAGTTCCGTGGACGGAAAATGGATTTTATTATGAAAGCCAAGGGTTTCGTAATATAGAGGGTCAGGCCCCAAGCCCAGGAGAGAAAAGGAGAGTAGAAGATTGCTGTGAAGGCCAGAGACGGCCTTCCAGGGAGCCTTATTATTATGCTGGACTTTATTATTTACAGGAGCCAAGTGCCATGGCGCCAGCTGCCCTCCTTCCAGTAAAGCCAGGGGATCGGGTCTTGGATCTGTGTGCTGCTCCTGGCGGAAAGAGTACAGAGCTGGGAGCCAGGCTTAAGGGCCAGGGACTTCTGTTTTCTAATGATATCAGTAATTCCAGGGCAAAAGCCCTTTTAAAAAATCTGGAGCTTTTTGGAATTCCTAATTTCTGTGTTGCCAGTGAGGCGCCTGAAAATCTGGCGGAAGTTTTGCCAGAATATTTTGACGCCATATTGGTGGATGCCCCTTGTTCTGGGGAGGGAATGTTCCGCAGAGACAACAGCTTGGTAAAGGACTGGATGGAAAAAGGACCTTCCTTTTATGCTCCGCTCCAGAGAGAGATCCTGGAAGCTGCTATCCGGCTGCTGAAGCCAGGAGGCTATCTGCTGTATTCCACTTGTACCTTTTCCAGAGCTGAGGATGAGGAACAGATTCAAAGGCTTTTAGATTCCCATTCGGAAATGTGCTTAGTTCCGCTGTCAAGATGGGAGGGGGCCAGGGCTGGTATCGGCCTGGAGGGCTGTATTCGCCTGTTTCCCCATAGGATTCGGGGAGAGGGGCATTTTATAGCTTTGCTCCAAAAAAGAAAGGGAGAAGAGGAAATAAAGGAGAAGACACAGGAACTGTCTGGGGAAAAGAGTCTGAAATATGCAGGCAGGAATGAAGAAGCCCAAGCAGGGGAAGAGGAAAATAGAAAAAGTTTTTATAGGCTTCCAGAGGAAGCCATAGAATTCCTTGGTCCTATCAGCGCTTCCTTCATGAAGTGTGGGAGCTTTCACATGATCCGAGATGGAATCTATCTGTTCCCGCCAGACTTTCCAAAGAAGGGAAGGATCCGTTATCTCAGGACAGGCCTTTTCCTGGGGACATGGAAAAAAGGACGGTTTGAGCCTTCCCAGGCTCTTGCGATGGCCTTGAGAAAAGAGGATTTTCCGGATATTTTGTCCTTTTCCAGGAAGGATGAACGAGTTATCCGGTATCTGAAGGGTGAAACTCTGTGTTTGGCGGAGGAGGAGCAGAGAGGAAAGGGCTGGTGTCTGGTCTGTGTAGACGGCTTTCCTCTGGGATGGGGAAAGCGAAACAATGCCGCCCTAAAGAATAAATATTATCCAGGATGGCGATGGCAGTAAACCTTTATGCGTATAGTTAGCGCACCGCTATGAATGGAAGTATCCGGTGTATTTGGCATACCTGAACTCAGCTTTTTGATGCGCAGAAAAGGGCAGTTTTACAGTAAGTCCTCATGTCACCAAGCAGGAACCATTATAAATGAAAAGGAGGTTCTCGTGAGCCTCCAAAGGATGCATACAGAATGCAAAAGCAGCATTTTGGCGCTGTATGGCCAGTCCTACTGTAAGGATTCGAGATTTTCGCAGCAAAGGCAGGAGAAAAGAATGGAAATAAAGAAGATAAGGCTGGACCGCTTTCTCACGGAAATGGGCGTATTAAGCCGCAGCCAGGCTAAGGAAGCGGCCAAAAAAGGGCGGATTTTCATAAATGGGGAGGTAGAAAAGAGAACTGACCGGAAGATATTTCCAGGAGTTGACCGGGTTATGGTAGATGGGACAGAGATCGGTTATAAGGCTTGGGAATATTTTATGCTGAACAAACCATCAGGAGTTGTATCAGCCACAGAGGATAAAAGATATCCTACGGTTCTGGATCTGATTGAGGAAAAGGCCAGGAGGGATTTATTTCCTGTAGGGAGGCTGGATATGGATACAGAAGGGCTTCTTCTGATTACTAATGACGGAGCCCTGGCTCACCGTCTGCTGGCGCCGAAAAGTCATGTAGACAAGGTATATTATGCCAGGATAGAGGGAAATATCCCGTCAGATGGGGAACAACTGTTTCAGGAAGGGCTTGTCCTCTCAGATGGAACTAAAACACTTCCGGCCAGGCTTCAGGTGTTGGAGGGAGGAGGGGAAGTCTGCCTTACGATCCATGAAGGCAAGTTCCATCAGGTTAAAAGGATGTTTGAGGCTATAGGCTGTAAAGTGATTTATTTAAAAAGGCTGTCCATGGGGACATTGGTTCTGGATGAAGGGCTGAGGCCAGGGGAGTATCGGAGATTAACAGAAGAAGAATTGGAGCAGCTGCAGAAATGTTAGAGGTTTTAAAAGAGAAGAAAGCGGTTATTTTTGATTTAGACGGAACACTGGTGGATTCCATGTGGATGTGGAAGGAAATTGATATTGAATATTTGGGGCGTTTTGGGTTTGACTGTCCAGATGATTTGCAGAAAAAGATCGAGGGAATGAGCTTTTCAGAAACAGCGGTTTATTTTAAGGAGCGTTTCCACATTCCAGATTCCCTAGATAAGATTAAACAGGACTGGATTGATATGTCGTTGGACAAGTATAAATATGAGGTCACTTTAAAGCCAGGAGTCTTAGAATTCTTAAAATGGGCGGAAGAACGAGGAATGGTCATGGGGATTGCTACCAGCAACAGCCGGGACATGGTGGATGCCTGTTTAGAGTCTCTGGGAATTGCCAGCTATTTTAGCCAAGTGACTACAGCTTGCGAGGTGCCTGCTGGAAAGCCTTCCCCGGATATCTATCTGAAGGTAGCAGCGGATTTAGGGCAACAGCCAGAGGAATGTATTGTGTTTGAGGATGTTCCAGCGGGAATTGAGGCAGGAAGAAATGCAGGCATGGTTGTGTTTGCCATAGAAGATGAATTTTCTCTTTTCATGAAGGAAGAAAAGAAGGCATTGGCTGATTATTATATCAAAGATTATTATGAACTTTTAGGCCTATAGGGAGGAATAAGGGATGACAAAGGACTATCTGCCCATATGCAGGGATGACATGGAGAAACGCGGGTGGGCACAGTGTGATTTTGTCTATGTAATCGGAGACGCCTACGTAGATCATCCGTCTTTTGGCCATGCTGTTATCAGCCGCCTTTTAGAAGCCCATGGATACAAGGTAGGGCTGATCTCCCAACCAGACTGGAAAGATCCGTCTAGCATCCAGATTTTGGGAAAGCCCAGGCTTGGCTTCCTCATTACGGCAGGAAATATGGATTCTATGGTGAATCATTATACGGTATCAAAAAAAAGAAGAGGCCAGGATTCCTACACGCCTGGAGGAAAGATGGGATGCCGTCCGGATTATGCCTCGATTGTTTATAGCAATCTGATTCGTTCTGCCTATAAAAAAATCCCCATTATTATCGGTGGAATTGAAGCCAGCCTGCGCAGGCTGGCCCATTATGATTATTGGTCGGGCAAGATAAGACGGTCTCTGCTTCTGGATTCTCAGGCAGATTTGATTTCCTATGGAATGGGAGAACATTCTATTTTAGAAATTGCAGAGGCATTGGCTGCAGGAATTCATGTGGAGGATATTACTTTTATTGACGGGACTGTGTACCGGACAAAGTCACTGGAGCAGGTTTATGATTATGAGCTTCTTCCTGATTTCAATCAGATAAAGGCGAGCAGGCGAGAGTATGCCAGAAGTTTTTATATTCAATACTGCAATACGGACCCTTTTTCTGGAAAACGGCTTGCAGAGCCTTATGAAGGAGGCCGATTTTATGTGATCCAGAATCCTCCTGCCAAACCCCTTACTACCCAGGAAATGGATGATATTTACAGCTTTCCCTACATGCGGAGCAGCCATCCTTCTTATGAAAGCGCAGGAGGTGTTCCTGCCATCCAGGAGGTAAAATTTAGTTTGACCAGCAGCAGAGGCTGCTTCGGAGCCTGCAGTTTTTGTGCCTTGACCTTCCATCAAGGAAGGATCATTCAGGCCAGAAGCCATGAATCCCTGGTGGAGGAAGCCATTCTTCTGACAAAGGACAAGGAATTTAAGGGCTATATTCACGATGTGGGAGGACCTACTGCCAATTTCCGTTTTCCGGCTTGTAAAAAACAGATGGCCCAGGGAGCCTGTTCTGATCGACAGTGTCTGTTTCCTTCACCATGTAGGAACATGGATGTAGATCATTCAGATTATATTGAGCTGTTAAGAAAGCTTAGGAGTCTGCCTGGAGTAAAAAAGGTATTCATCCGCTCTGGAATCCGTTTTGATTACGTATTGGCAGATAAAAACAGAGATTTTCTCCGGGAATTGTGCGAGTATCATGTGAGTGGGCAGCTGAAGGTGGCTCCAGAGCATGTGGCAGATGAAGTTTTAAAACGGATGGGAAAGCCAGAACATAAGGTATATCTGCGCTTTACAAGACAATATGAAGAGATGAATGCCAAGCTGGGGCTTAAACAGTATCTGGTCCCCTATCTGATGTCTTCCCATCCAGGTTCTACATTAAAAGAAGCAGTAGAGCTGGCAGAATACTTAAAAGGCTTGGGATATATGCCGGAGCAGGTGCAGGATTTTTATCCGACTCCATCCACTATTTCTACCTGCATGTACTATACAGGACTGGATCCTAGAACCATGGAACCCGTCTATATTCCGAAAAACCCTCATGAAAAAGCTATGCAGAGGGCTCTTATTCAGTACAGGAATCCAGATAACTATGAGCTTGTCCTGGAAGCCCTGAAGAGGGCTGGAAGGACGGATCTGATCGGCTTTGGAGAAGGATGTCTGATTCCCCCAAGAAAGATGGGAAAGGGAGAAAAAAAGCTGGAAAGAGAAGAGAAAACACAAAAGGGAAGAAAAAGGCCAATAGCTAGGAAACGGGCAGAAAAGAGTGAAAAGAAGCCATTGGCTGGAAAAAGGGCAGAAAAGAGCGCCAAAAAGCTATCAGTGGGAAAAAGATATGGAATAGATAGGGAAAAGGGCCATCCAGAAAAGGGCAAGAGATCTAAGGAAGGGAATAACAGAAGATAGAAATGGCAGATAAAAACAGCAGAGCGAATAATCAGGAGGCTTAAAGAAGAAATGAAAAAAATAGCAGTAATTACAGGTGCATCTTCTGGAATGGGAAGGGAAATGGTATATGAATTGGCAGACCGTTTCCGCAGCATTGAGGAAATATGGGTGATAGCCAGAAGAGAAGATAGACTTTTAGAACTGAGAGATAAGGTAACGGCTGATATTAGAACATTTGCATTGGATATTACGGATAAAAGAGATTTAGAACAATTAAAAAAGGTTTTGGAGAAGGAAAGACCGAATGTAAAGTTCCTGGTAAATGCTGCTGGATATGGAAAAATCGGCAGAGTGGGCAAGGTATCACTGGAGGAGGAAGCAGGGATGACGGCCCTAAACTGTGAAGCCCTTGCAGCAGTGACCCATGTTGTGCTTCCCTTTATCTCTGACCACAGCCGGATCATCCAGTTTGCATCTGCAGCGGCTTTTCTGCCTCAGCCTAAATTTGCCGTTTATGCTGCTACAAAGGCCTTTGTTTTAAGCTATAGCCGGGCTTTAAATGAAGAATTAAGACAGCGGGATATCTGCGTAACCGCCGTATGTCCAGGGCCTGTGAAAACAGAATTTTTTGATATTGCGGAAACTACAGGGAAAATCCCTCTTTACAAAAAACTTGCAATGGCAAAGCCAGAGCGGGTGGTGAAAAAAGCAGTGTCAGACAGCTGCATGGGAAAAAGCATTTCTGTATACGGGTTTCTTATGAAATTGTTTTTCATCCTATCTAAAGTTATGCCGCATAAGCTGCTGTTAAGCTGTATGAACATGGGAAAACTGCAGGGAGAAGGCAGACGATGAAAAAAAAGGGAAAGAACAAAGGAGAATATGGCTATCGAAAAAGCCATCGAAATATGCAGCTTGCCTTGGTAGGCTTTGGAGCAGCTATGATTCTGCTTCAACTTGCCGCTAGAAACTTTACGGATAATCAGGCTGCCAAAAATATTTTGACAGTTATGGCGATTCTTTCTGTCCTTCCAACAGCAAATATCGCTTCCCCTATGCTTGCAGCATGGAGATATAGGACTCCCCCAACGCCCTTTTATGAAAGGCTCCAGGTTTATGAAAGCAGATTTACGATTCTTTATGACCTGATCATTACCTCAAAAGAGTCGATTATGCCTATGGATGCCATAGTAGTTCATCCTACAGGAGTCTACTGCTACTGTATATCTTTACGGCTGGATGGCAGGAAGGGAGAGAGCTTTCTAAATGGAATATTCTCAGCCCATAAGCTGGATCCGCATGTGAAGATCATTCAGGATGAGAAAATGTTTTTTCAAAGGCTGGACAGCCTAAAGCCTTCATCAGAATATGAAGATGATGGGAGCGTAGAGTATGGTATAAGCGTGTTGAAAAGCCTTTCTATGTAAAGAGGAGAGTTTATGCAGACTGTGAGAGTTAGAGGAGTGGAAGCCGGGCAGAGGCTGGATAAGATGCTTTCCCGGCTTTTGGTCCAGGCACCTAAGGGATTTCTTTATAAAATGATACGAAAGAAGAATATTACCTTGAATGGAAAGAGATGCAGCGGTCAGGAACGGTTGGAAGAGGGAGATGAAATCAGGCTGTTTTTGTCAGATGAGACGATTGAAAAGTTTTCTGCTGCAGCAGCGGTTCCACAGGTGAGGGGAATAGAACTGGATATTGTATATGAGGACAGTCATGTACTTTTTGTCAATAAACCATCTGGTATGCTTTCACAAAAAGCAAAAAAGGAAGATGAATCTTTGGTGGAATATGTGACAGCTTATCTTTTAAACTCAGGACAGCTTAATGAAGAGGAGTTAAGAGGATTTCGTCCGTCCGTCTGTAATCGGCTGGACAGAAATACCAGCGGTCTTGTAGCAGCAGGAAAAAGCCTGGCCGGCCTTCAGCGGATGGGAGAGGTTTTCCGGGACCGAAGTGCCCATAAATATTATCTGGCTGTTGTTATGGGGGAGGTAAAGGGGGCCAGGCGGATTTCCGGTTTTCTTACAAAGGATGAAAGAAAGAATCAAGTGTTCATATACCAGGAGAAGCAAGAGGGGAGCCAGAAGATTGAGACAGAATATCTGCCCCTGTGGACGAATGGCAGAATCACCTTGTTGAGGGTTGCCTTAATTACAGGACGTTCTCATCAGATCCGTGCTCATCTGGCTTTTATCGGCCATCCTGTGTTAGGAGATGGAAAATATGGGGATAAGGCTTGGAATGAGGAATGGAAAAAACGCTATAAAGTTGATTCTCAGCTCCTCCATTCCTGGAGAATGGAGCTTCCTAAGCTTGAGGAGCCTCTAAAAAGGCTGTCAAAAACACGTATTGTAGCGCCGCCTCCGCTAAAGCTTATCCAGGTTTTGGAGGGAGAGGGAATGAAGGGCGCTGCTGCTCTCCTGCGAGAAGAGGGAAAGAAAGAGAGCATAAAAAGTGGTATCTCTCTTCTGTCTGCCAGAAAGGAATCGTTTTAGATGGGAACCTGGAATACAAGAGGACTAAGAGGATCTACCCTTGAGGATCTGATTAACCATACAAATGAATACTATCGGGAGAAGAAGTTAGCCTTAATCCAAAAAATTCCCACTCCCATTACCCCGATTGAGATTGCAAAGGAAAGCCGTCATATTACATTAGCCTATTTTGACAAAAAAAGTACAGTAGACTATATTGGAACCGTTCAAGGGATTCCTATATGTTTTGATGCCAAGGAATGTGCAGTTAAGACTTTTCCCCTTCAAAATATTCATCCCCATCAGATCCAGTTTATGAAAGAATTTGAAGAGCAGGGAGGAATTGCCTTTATCATTCTCCATTTTACCTCTATAGATGAAATCTATTATGTTCCATTTTCCCATATCCAAAGCTTTTGGAACCGTATGGAAGAGGGAGGCAGGAAAAGCTTTACCTATGATGAAGTGGATAAAACATGGCAGATTCACAGCAAAAGAGAGGCTTTTGTCCATTATCTAGAGCTTCTTCAGAAAGATTTGGATGAAAGAGATTGACAGTATCAGCATTTTTTCATATAATGGACAGGTCTTTAATAAACTATCATGATACAAAATTAGTGCGTTAATGCGGTGAAGTAATTGGAGCTTTCAACATATTGAAAATAAGACAGTTTTAGAATACAGGAAGTACCATAAAAATATATGTTGAACTGATTTTCATAAGATACCCGTGAGCAAAAGAGGGAGAAAAAAGAAAGGTATGAGCAGCATGGATAATCAATTATTACATACGCCGGATGGAGTGCGTGATATTTATAGAAATGAATGCCTGCAGAAGCTGGCTGTTCAGAACGGGATTAAAGAGGTATTCCACCTTTTCGGCTATGAGGATATTGAGACGCCTACGTTTGAGTTTTTTGATATTTTCAGCAAGGAGAGGGGAAGCGTTACCACACAGGAGATGTTTAAGCTGTTTGACAGAGATAATAATACGCTGGTGCTCCGCCCGGATGCAACCCCTGCGATTGCCCGATGTGTCGCTAAATATTTTATGGATACAGAGGCTCCTCTTCGGCTCTGTTACCGAGCAAGAACATTTATAAATAATTCCAGCTATCAGGGCCGGTTAAAGGAAACTACCCAGACTGGAGCAGAGATGATTGGAGAGGACAGCCCGCAGGCAGATGGCGAGATGATAGCCCTGGTAGTAGCAGCCCTTAAATCCTCTGGGTTGAAAGAATTTCAGGTGGAAATCGGACAGGTGGAATTTTTCCGTGCTCTAGCAGATGAGGCTGGCATGGACGAGGAGACCCAGGAGGAACTTAGGGAGCTGATTGAAAATAAAAATTATTTCGGAGTAGAAGAGCTGGTAGAAGCAAGACCAATCAAAGAAAATTTAAAAGAAATTTTTCGTAAGCTTCCACAATTGTTCGGTCCATTAAAGGATATTACCAGACTGAAAGGAATTACGGATAATGAAAGAGCATTAAAGGCAATCCGCCGTTTGGAGCTGGTACAGGCAGTCCTGGAGGCATACGGCCTTGATGAGTACGTCTCCTATGATTTGGGAATGTTGAGTAAATATAAATATTATACTGGTATTATTTTTAAAGCTTATACCTATGGTACAGGGGACTACGTGGTAACAGGAGGGCGCTATGACAAACTTCTCCTTCAATTTGGCACAGACAGACCAGCAGTAGGATTTGCCATTGTGGTAGACAGGCTTCTACAGGCCTTATCCAGACAAAAAATAGAGGTGCCAATAGCGCCTGCAGCCACAGCCATTTTATATGAACCTTCTGCGTGGAGAAGGGCCATAAGTCTGGGATGCCGTCTCAGGGAAAAAGGGACCTGTGTGCAGATCATCCGGAAAGAAAAGGATAAAGCAGTAGAGATATACGAACATTCCCTGGGAGAAGGCCCTATCAGAAAGCTGCTTTTTCTAGATGGAATCGGAGAAATGATACATTGTATTCATATTTTGGATGGGAGGAAGGAGGATATTCCTTATAACCAATATGAAAGAGGAGTCTGAAAAAGCAGGATTTTTGCAATCTCTCTGTCATACTGCCTCTATTGTTTTAATAGGCCGTACTAATATTTATATTATGAAAGTAATCAGCGGTGCTCCGCCAGGCATGAAAGGAGACTAATACTATGCGATATTTAACGATTGCCTTAGCTAAGGGGCGTCTTGCCAGGACTACCATGGAACTGTTTGAAAGAATCGGCATTACCTGTGAGGAAATGAAGGATAAGAGCTCACGAAAGCTGATTTTTTCTAATGAAGAGCTGGGAATCCGCTTTTTCCTCGCCAAAGCGAATGATGTGCCTACTTATGTGGAATACGGGGCAGCTGACATCGGAGTTGTAGGAAAGGATACTATTTTGGAGGAAGGACGCAAGCTTTATGAAGTGATTGACTTGGGTTATGGAAAATGCCGTATGTGTGTATGCGGTCCAGAAGAAGCGAGAGAACTCTTGAAGCATCATGAGCTGATACGGGTAGCTACAAAATATCCGAATATAGCCAGAGACTATTTTTACAATAAAAAACATCAAACTGTGGAAATTATTAAGCTGAACGGCTCTATAGAGTTAGCTCCTATTGTAGGGCTTTCCGAGGTGATTGTAGATATTGTGGAAACAGGTTCCACCTTAAAGGAAAATGGGCTTTCCGTTCTGGAAGAGGTGTGCGGCCTTTCCGCCCGCGTCGTTGTGAATCAGGTAAGCATGAAAAGAGAAAATGAAAGAATTACCAGGTTTTTAGATGCCCTGAGAGAGGAAATAAGAGGGGAGAAACAATCATGAAAATTATTACATTGGACGAGGCCTCCAGGAAAAATATACTGGCAGATCTTCTAAAAAGAGATCCAAACAACTATTCTGACTATGGGGAGACGGTGACAGAGATTGTAGAACAGGTAAAGGAAAGGGGAGATGAGGCCCTTTTTGCATATACGGCTCAGTTTGACAGAGCCATTGTGGATTCCTCCAATATACAGGTGACAGAGAAGGAGATTGAGGAAGCTATCAGACAGGTGGATGAGGGGCTGCTTCAGGTTATGAAGAAGTCCATGGAAAATATCCGCACATACCATGAAATGCAGATAAGACACAGCTGGTTTGACTCCAGGCCGGACGGCACCATTCTGGGACAGAAGATTATAGCTCTGGAAAGCGTAGGTGTCTATGTGCCAGGAGGAAAGGCTGCTTATCCTTCTTCTGTACTGATGAATATTATTCCTGCAAAGGTGGCAGGAGTGGAACGCATTGTAATGGTAACTCCTCCAGGAAAGGATGGAAAGGTAAATCCAGTAACTTTGGCAGCTGCCCATATGGCGGGAGCCACAGAAGTTTACCGGGTAGGAGGCGCCCAGGCCATAGCAGCTCTTGCCTTTGGAACCCAATCCGTACCTAGAGTCAACAAGATCGTAGGGCCAGGGAATATTTTTGTAGCTTTGGCTAAAAAAGCAGTATATGGTCATGTAAGCATTGACAGTATTGCAGGACCTAGTGAGGTAACTGTGCTGGCAGATGAAACGGCTAACCCAAGGTATGTGGCAGCAGATCTGCTGTCCCAGGCAGAACATGATGAGCTGGCCTCTGCAATTCTTGTGACTACCAGCAGAGAGCTGGCCAATAAGGTATCCCAGGAAATAGAGGCCTTTGTACAGAAACTGTCTCGAAAGGATATTCTGGAAAAATCCTTGGAAAATTATGGGTATATCCTAGTTGCAGATAATCTGGAGGAAGCAGTGGAGACAGTCAATGCCATTGCACCAGAGCATCTGGAAATCCTTACTGCTAATCCTTTTGAAACCATGACAGGGATTAGGAACGCTGGAGCCATTTTTTTGGGAGAATATAGCTCAGAGCCTTTGGGAGATTACTATGCAGGCCCTAACCATGTCCTTCCTACCAACGGCACAGCAAAATTCTTTTCTCCTTTGGGAGTGGATGACTTTATAAAAAAGTCCAGCATAATCTATTATTCCAAGGCTGCTCTGAAAAAGGCCCATAAGGATATTATTGCTTTCGCAGAAGCAGAATATCTCACTGCCCATGCTAATTCCATCTGGATACGTTTTGAAGGGGAAGATGAATAATGTTTGGCACTTTTTTTACACAAACCTTATAGAAGCAACAGAGCAAGGAGGAAAAAATGACAGATAGGATCGGGCGAGTGGTCCGGAATACAAGGGAAACGCAGATTGAACTGGAGATTCATTTAGACGGAGAGGGAAAGGCTGACATCCATACAGGAATCGGGTTTTTCGACCATATGTTAAATAATTTTGCTCGCCATGGGCTGTTTGATTTAACATTGAAGGTAAAAGGGGATTTGGAAGTGGATAGTCATCACACCATAGAGGATACGGGAATTGTCCTAGGAGAGGCCATAAGGATGGCTGTAGGAAATAAGAAGGGGATTGTACGCTATGGCTCAAAAATCCTTCCTATGGATGAGGCTTTAATCCTTTGTGCCTTGGATCTTTGTGGAAGGCCATATCTGATCTATGACTTAAAACTGGATCGAGAGTTTATAGGGGATATGGAAGCAGAGATGGTGAGGGAATTCTTTTATGCCCTCTCTTATGGAGCAGCGATGAACCTGCATATCAAGCAGCTGGAGGGCGTAAATAACCACCATATTATTGAGGGAGCTTTTAAGGCATTTGGGAAAGCTCTGGATGAGGCGACACAATACGATCCTAGAATCAGAGATGTCCTTTCTACAAAAGGAACGTTATAAGTAAATTTCATTATACGACACACTGCTGGGAAATGGGCCGTATGTCTACCCTCTATTATAAAAGTTAGAGAATTTCATAGCAAGCCTTTATGGGCAAGATTAATACATCACCATAGATGAAAGTATCCCAGCACATTTGCCATACCTGAACTTAGTTTAAGGATACTTTCACAGTAGACAGGAGAGAAAAAATGCAGTTATATCCAGCGATTGATATTAAAAATGGAAAATGTGTCCGTTTGACTCAGGGATTATTTGACAATGTAAAAGTCTATTCTGACAGCCCTGTAGAGATGGCTGTTTTGTGGAAGAAGAGGGGAGCGTCGTTTCTTCATCTGGTTGATCTGGATGGAGCTCTTGAAGGACGTTCGGTCAATGAGACTGTCATAAGAGAGATTGTCGATAAGACAGGCCTTCCGGTGGAAATTGGAGGTGGAATCCGCAGCAGAGAGGCAGTAGAGCATATGCTTTCTTTAGGAGTTTCCAGAGTAATTATTGGAACAAGAGCCGTAGAACAGCCAGAATTTATGAAAGAGCTGGTGGAGGACTTTGGAACAGAGCGGATTGCAGCTGGAGTAGATGCCAGGGATGGCATGGCGGCTGTCCAGGGCTGGGAAACCGTAAGTTCTGTTTCTGCTCTTGATCTATGCCTGAAAATGAAAGAGTATGGGATAAAATATGTGATATATACTGATATTTCCCGTGATGGCATGTTGTCTGGCCCTAATGTAGAAAGTACCAGGAATTTGACTGAAAAAACAGGCCTTAACATCATTGCATCTGGCGGGGTGGCTTCTATAGAGGATTTAAATGCATTAGAAGAGGCAGGTATCAGAGGAGCAATCATTGGAAAAGCTCTCTATGAGGGAAGAATTGATTTGAGAGAAGCTGTCCGCCTTTTTGAAAAGCCTGCATCTCATATCGGTGAACAGGAGACAAAAAAATATGGAAAATTATAAAAAAATCATTCCCGGATTTGGCTGTAGAAACGGAGAGGCTGTTTTTATCGAAGGTGGAAAAATTTGTCAAGGAGGCAGCGTTCTGCCCTTATGCAGGCACCACAGCGATAATGGAGGAGATGAGATATTTCTGTATGATGCTTCGGAAACAGAGGAGGATCATGACAGGACAATCGGAATTATGAAAGAGGCAGCCAGGGAGATGGACAGTCCTCTGATCGCAGGCGGCAGGGTAAAACGGCTGGAAGATGTAAAAAAGTACCTCTATGCGGGAGCTAGAGCAGTATTTCTGGATGTAAGCATTGAAGAAAATGTAGATCTGATGAAGGAAGCAGCTGACCGATTCGGCAGTGAGAAAATATATGCTTATCTGCCTGGCTCAGCCTATCTTTCTTCTGTAGAAGAATATACACAGCTTGGAGCATCAATCATGATTCTCCATCTGGAAGATAATAACTTAGTTCCTGATTCTGAAGAGTTTCAACTTCTGGAGAAATCCGCTGTTCCCTTTCTTATCTGCTGGAATGGAGAAGAGAAAGAAGGCTTGGAGGCTATCCTGAAGCTTCCTGCGGTAGAGGGGATTATTCTGACTTTGCCAAAGGGAAAGGGCGGGACTGCTATGGAACTAAAGGAGAGATTACAGATCTCAGGAATATCCATGAATACATTCCAAAGTTCCGTAGTGTGGAAGGATTTTAAGTTGGGAGTGGATGGCCTGATTCCGGTCATTGTCCAGGATTATCGGACCTTAGAGGTTCTTATGCTGGCCTACATGAACGAAGAAGCATTTAATCATACATTAAGGACAGGCCGGATGACCTATTTTAGCAGAAGCAGGCAGAGCCTGTGGCTGAAGGGGGAAACCTCAGGACATTTCCAATATGTGAAATCTCTCAAGCTAGACTGTGATAATGATACAATTCTGGCAAAGGTACATCAGCTTGGGAGTGCATGTCATACAGGTTCCCGTTCCTGCTTTTTCCAGACTTTGGCAGAGAAAGAGTATAGGGAAAACAATCCTTTAAAGGTTTTTCAAGACGTGTATCATATTATCCAGGACAGAAAGCTTAATCCCAAGGAAGGCTCCTATACCAATTATTTATTTGAAAAGGGAATTGACAAAATATTAAAGAAGGTCGGAGAGGAAGCTGCAGAAATCATTATCTCTGCAAAAAATCCGAATCCCGAGGAAGTGAAGTATGAAATTTCAGATTTTTTATATCATATGATGGTCCTGATGGCAGAGAAGGGGCTTAAGTGGGAGGATATTACAGAAGAATTGGCAAATCGATAGAGGTTAGGCTATTCAATACATTAAGGGAGAGCCCTTGTTAGGTCTACAGATTTTAAAGAAGATTCAGGTGTTAAACCTGCCAGCTTAGGAAAAATGGAGGGAGCAGAACCAAGAGAATGAAGGAAAAGAAAATGACAGGCGTTGTAGAAAAATTCCTAAAATATGTATCCTTTGATACCCAGTCAAAGGCTGGAGAGGAAGAGATTCCCAGCACGAAAAAGCAGTTTGACCTTGCAAGGGAGTTGGCAGAGGAGCTAAAAGCCATGGGAGCAGAGAATGTGAGGGTCAGCAAAAACTGTTATGTATATGGGGAGCTTCCAGCTACGACAGATAAAAAGGTGCTGACAGTGGGATTCATCGCTCATATGGATACTGCGTCGGATTACTGCGGTATGCCAGCTAAAACTAGGATAGTCAAAAACTACGATGGAAGTGATATCCAGATGAATGAGAATACGGGCCTAGTAATGAAGGTATCGGATTTTCCACAGCTGTCTTCCTATAAAGGACAGGATTTGATTGTGACAGATGGTTCTACTTTGCTGGGGGCAGATGATAAAGCAGGGATTGCAGAAATTATGGCAATGGCAGAATATTTTCTGAAAGATCCAACCATTCCTCATGGAACGATAAAAATAGGCTTTACCCCTGATGAAGAAGTTGGAAGAGGTGCAGATCTATTCGATGTAGAAGGATTTGGAGCAGATGTAGCTTATACAGTAGATGGAGGCCCTGTAGGAGAGCTGGAATACGAAAATTTTAATGCTGCTTCTGCCAGGATCTATGTCCATGGGTCCAATATCCATCCGGGAACTGCAAAAGGAAAGATGAAAAATGCTATTCTTATAGCTATGGAATTTCACAATATGCTTCCAGTGTCTGAGAATCCCATGTACACAGATGGGTATGAAGGTTTTTATCATCTGGGAGATATGAATGGTACAGTAGAACAGGCTTGTATGAATTATATTATCCGCGACCATGACAGGAAGAGATTTGAAAAGAAAAAGGCATATATAAGGCGTGTTTCCGATTATCTGAATGACAGGTATGGCCAGGGAACTATTGAGCTTCACATGGCAGATTCCTACTATAATATGAGAGAAAAGATTGATCCGGATTTTCTGTATTTGATTGATATTGCCAAAGAAGCTATGCTGGAATCAGAAGTGACTCCTAATATGATACCAATCCGAGGCGGAACGGATGGAGCAAGGCTTTCCTATATGGGCCTTCCATGTCCGAATTTGTGTACTGGAGGAGAAAATTGTCATGGAAAATATGAATTTATCAGTATTCAATCCTTAGAAAAGGTGACGGAAATTTTAATCAGGATTGTAAAAAAATTTGAAGCCAGCGTGCTTTAATAGATAATTTTCATGTTTCAACCATATGGACAAAAAGAGATAGCAGTATTGGTAAAAAGAGAGGTTTTGTGAAACATTTAAAAATGAGAAAATATGTAAGGCGTATGCTTTTGTCAGTGGCATTGGGAGCAGCAGTATGGGGGCTGTTCGGATGTAAGGGTCAGAAAGATCGTAAAGAAGGAACAGAAGAGTCATTGGCGGCGGCTGTTCAGGTAACCCACAGAGCAGAGGAAGAAACAGCGGGTTCAAACAGAGAAGATGAGGAGAAAAATCTTGAAGGGAGCCTGGTTTCTGGGGATGGAACTGTACTTTGGAAGTCTGGAGAGACAGAAAAAAATAAGGAACAAAAGGGCAGAGATGCAAAAGAGGAGAGGCAGGAAGTGAAGCTCCTTTTTGGAGGCGATGTGTTTCTGTCCAGTCATGTTTTAAGTGCATATGAGAGTGCAGGAGGGATCCATGGAGTTTTGGATCAGGGATACCGAGATGCAATTGAAACCTGTGACTTTTTTATGGTAAATGAGGAGTTTCCCTTCAGCAGCCGGGGAGTTCAGGCTGAGGATAAACAGTTTACCTTCCGCCTCTCCCCAGAAAAGGTTTCTTTGTTTCAAGAGATGGGGATTGATGGAGTAAGCCTTGCTAATAATCATGCTTTGGATTTTGGGACAGATGCGCTCCTTGATACAGTTGAGGTATTAGATAAGGCAGGGATTCTCCACACTGGAGCTGGTGAGAATCTGGCTCAGGCCTGTGTTCCTGTGACAATAGATATCCATGGCATAAAAACCGCTGTAATCGGTGCTACCAGGGTGATTCCTGAGGCTGGATGGGCTGCCGGCAACAGTCATCCGGGCATGCTTGCTACTTATGATGCATCCATACTCCTGGGAGAAATTGAAAACCTGCGATCAAAGTATGATTATATCATCGTATTTGTACATTGGGGAATTGAGAGAGAGGAAATACCGCAGGAATATCAAAGAACCCTTGGCAGACAGTATATTGATGCAGGTGCGGATATGGTAATTGGAAGCCACCCTCATGTTTTGCAGGGGATAGAATATTATAAAGGCAAGCCTATTATATACAGCTTGGGAAATTTTGTATTTGGCAGCTCGATTCCGAAAACAGTATTGCTGGAAGTGACTCTCCCTGCCCGTCTCAGGGAGGAGGACGTGATTTCCAAATCCTCTGAATGGAAAGAGGAACCTGTTCTGCGCATTTTGCCAGGTACATCAGGAAATGGATATACCAGAAGCATAATGGAAGAGGAGAAACAGAGGGAAATTTACCAATATCTGGAAGATATTTCCTTTGGCATTATAATGAGGGAGGACGGAACTATATGTGCGCAATGAATCTTATACTGGAAGAGGAAAGCCTATGAAAAGGATCATTTTATGGGGGATAGGAATGGTGGTCTTTACTGCGGCCCTGATGGGATATAGCAAAGGCTTTCCTGATATTTGGACAAAAGTCGATGAGGAACTAGTAGAAGAGCTGGAGGATCCAGAAAAGGAATATAAAAGTGATAAGGAACAGCAGGAAAGGGAGAGAACTCTTATAATTGAAGAAGAAAGCACTACCGCTTCTTTGATCTCTCCTCCGGAACTTTATTTATCAGATGCTCTCAGCAGTTTATATAGCGAATTTAAAATCTATCCAGGGAGCTATCAGTGGAATTATCTAAATGGTGAAGAAGAAGCAGAAGTGATAGCCTGTGGCATTCATCCTCTGAAGGCATCTATTTCAGAAAAAGATATTCTGACAGTTCCCGATTATAATGGAATCGACAAGGTTTCTTATGCAGTAGCCTGCCAAAAGGAGCCAGATTTCCTGATTGTAAAGGAGTGGGACATGTCCCAAATTGGAAGTGAAGAGTATGAGGAATATTCAAAGGTTGTTTATGATATCCCATATATTGAATTGCAGCAGAATAAGGTATATGAAATCACAGCAGTCTGGGAGGAAAGAGGGATGGAGGAAAGGGGATTTTTTGGAAATGCGGATTACTTAGTGGTAACGGGACAGTAGTTGATTGGATAGAAACATGTCAGAATCTATTTGCAGGTTTGAATTTGAGAGATTGCTGATATCCAATACAAAAAGATTCTGACATAAAGTGTTCTTACTCTGTTTCTCCTGAAGGAAGAGATACAGACCATAAAGGACCTCCGCTATCATAGCTGCTCTTTAGTTCATCCATGAGCAGATGAAGATCCCATTTTTTTGTACAGTTTTCATAATTAGCAGGATCTGCAATATATACCGTTCCATCGCTATCAAGCTGTGCGATAATGATAAAATGGCCGTTTTGAGTTAGAGCACCTTTTCCCATAAGAGCGATAAGGATATGGCCAGTTCTTAAAAGCTCAGCGGCATGTTCTGCAGAACGATCTGTAACCCCTTCTACCTGAAGACCATAAGCAGAGAGACTATCTGGAATTAAATTGTGGTAGGAGCCGCTGTGGACGGCATAGCCGCCATTGGCAGCAGCCCAGTCGGCCATTTCCACAGGAGTGACACTGGTGGTTCCAAAGCTATTAATTACCATTGCCACACAGGTAGGACCACAGCCATACTTGCTCATAGGATCACGATTTCCATAAAGATAGTCCCTCCACCGGCTATCCCCTTGATTATAGTACAGGAGCGGTCCTAAGGTGGTATCTAGCATGAAAGAATAGATTGCGTCCTCCACAGGAGGAACATAAGGTTCATCCCAGAAACTGGAGATTTCTCCCATATCTGCAGTACGAGTAATGTAAGGAGTCTCGTTCTCTTCTTTTGAGCCAGCGGCCTGTGCTGTGTTTTCCTCTTCAGCTTGGGCGAAGAGCTGGTTTTCCCATTCTAAAAGCTTAACTATACAGCTATGTCCATAAGTATAAAGACCTTTTGCTGCCTCTTTTAAAAAAGGATGAAAATAAACAAACAGGCTGACAGCTACAGCTATCGCTGCAGCTAGAACGCCGCCTGTTACCAATAGTTCTGCAATACCTATTTTCATGCGTCTGCGGACAGGTCTGTATTTTGTAAGATCGGATGCAGCTGCTGCAGACGTCACAGCCCGGAGGGAAGCTGTTCTTTTATAAGAGTCCACCTTTCCGGGCTTTTTTTTCTTTTTGGAAATCATATGATTCTCAGGTGTCATCTCTTTTCCAATTACCATCTTAATCTTATGCCTTTGCAAGATGTGCCAGAACAGTCTGGGGGATTGCAGTAAGAGCTGCCTGCTGGCATACTGCGCCAATTTTATATGCTTCCATGGGCATACCATATACAACACAGGATTCTCGATCCTGACCGATTGTATAAGCCCCGGACTTCCGCATCCGAAGCATTCCAGCGGCACCGTCGGCCCCCATTCCTGTAAGGATAACTCCGATTGCTTTGTTACGTACATTAGAAGCAACCGAATCAAATAATACATCCACAGAAGGTTTATGGCCGCTGACTTTTGCCTCATCAGTACAGCTTACTGAATAACCAGCACCCAGTCGTACTACTCGCATTTGAAGACCACCAGGAGCCAGAAGAACCAGTCCTGGCTGAACCTTATCTCCATGACGAGCCTCTTTGACTTCAAGCTTACATAGACGATTCAATCGTTCTGCATACATAGAAGTAAATCCCGCTGGCATATGCTGCGTAATAACAATACCAGGCATCTTTGCCGGAAATTGCTTTACCACCTCTAGGATCGCCTCAGTCCCTCCCGTGGAAGCACCAATAGCGATGAGATCCACATTTGATTTAAAACCAGCACTCATATGTGACTGCTTTAAAGAGGCAGTTGTCTGACGAGTAGAAATAGAGAGCGGAGTGGAAGTCTGAATAGAAGGAAGACGAACTCGTGCATTCGCTCCAATAGAAAGCTTAGCTTTCAGAGTTATTAAGAAAGCCTCTTTTGCACCATTTTCCATACCAGGTTTGCGGACAAAATCCACGGCCCCAGCAGCCAGAGCATCAAATACTCGTACATTAAGAGAAGATACTAAGATAACAGGAACAGGATGGATTGGAAGAATTTCCTTTAAAAATTCCAGTCCGCTCATTCCTGGCATCTCTATATCCAGAGTCATAATATCCGGTTTAAGGATAGGAAGTTTATTTTTTGCATCAAGTGCATTTACTGCATATCCGACAACCTCAAAACGAGGATCATCGCCCAGACTTTGCACTAGCCAGCTTCGGAATACGATGGAGTCATCCACCACCATAACACGGATTTTCTGTTTCATCATTAAAAACCTTCTTTCTATTTGGCCGACTTCCGATAGATGGCCGGCTGAATGTACTCATAAGGGCAGGTAGCCTTAGTAAGCCCTTCAGAATGGCCGATGAAAAGATGGCCCTCAGGAACCGTTGCATTATAAAAACGCCGCACCAGTGCATCCTTGGTGTCTTGGTCAAAGTATATCATTACATTACGGCAGAAAATCAAATCAAATTTCTTTTTAAAAGTTATCGGATCCATGAGATTAAAGGTCCTGAAAATAACATTCTGCTTAATAACAGGCGCTATAGCATAGCTGTCATTTCCAGTCTTTACAAAATATTTCTGTCGCCAGGTAGCTGGAAGAGGGGCAACACTTTCATCATTATAAGAAGCATTAATCGCTGTATTCAGTATCTTTCGAGAAATATCTGTCGCCAGGATCCTAGTGTCCCACTGGGATGCCTGGGCACCAAAATATTCCTTCAAATACATGGAAATCGTATAAGGCTCCTCCCCAGAAGAACAACCTGCACTCCATATAGAAAGCACTTTGTCTCTAGCATGCTTTTTGGCTAGATCTGGCAAAATCACATCCCAAAGATATTTAAAGTGGGCTTCCTCACGGAGAAAATAAGTGTAGTTAGTAGTCAGCTTATTCAGCATGGCAGTAACCATATCAGGATCACGGCCAGACAGAATATCATCTACATAAGCTGAAAAATCTTTAAATCCCTGGGCGCTCAACGTATTGGAAAGACGGCTTACAATAAGCTGCTTTTTTTTACTTAAATCGATCCCATAGTGCTTTTTAATATAAATATAGAGGCGCTGGAAATCCTTATCCGTTAGTGTCAGCATTATAAAATCACTCCTGTTTCATTGATCTTAATTATTGAGGAGAGGAGAGCGCCTGGCAGTCAATTGACATAAAAACGCTTCCATCGTCCATAGTCACCATACCGTCAAGAAGCTTCTGCTGACGCTTTAAAGGAATAGGACGCACATTTTTTAGATCAATATCAATAACCTGACGTACAGAATCTACAATGATTCCCAATGAAATGGAATCAATCTCCAGCACAATAATGCAGGTCTTACTGGTATATTCTGATCCTGCTTTTCCCATACGGAGCTGAATATCCACTACAGGAAGAATCTGTCCTCTTAAGTTAATAATACCCTTGATGTAAGGCGGCATTAACGGCAGAGTTGTGATAGAATGGTTATTAATAATTTCGATAACATGTTTCGTACTGATATACAGAACAAGATCCCCGGATTCGAAGGTGAGGCAGCGTTCCACTACGGAATTCTCATCTGTGTCGGACAGTTCCAGAATATCTTGAGTATTCATTGGTTCAGACATGTTTAATTCCTCCCTTCTATATTATACATTTTCCAGGGCCGCGGCGTGAAGGCTCTGGATATCCAGAATGATACTAATGTTTCCATCACCCAGAATTGTACAACCTGATATACCAAAATTCTTAAGTTCAAAATAGTTCAAAAACTCTGGCATAGGTTTCACTACAACCTGCTGTTCTCCGATCAGCTCATCCACAAACATGCAGAAGGAACGGTCGCTGGTTTCCACCCATAAAACAATACCATCTTCTAGGTTCGTAACATCGGTTTCAATACCATAAAACTGATGAAGGCGTATAACAGGATAAAAGCTTCCCATTCTCTCCACCATTTCGTTTCCGCTTTCATCACGGATAATTTCGCTGGTAACAATTTTAAAGGACTGACGGATATTGGCAATAGGAATCGTGAAAATAGAATTTCCTACTGTTACCTTCATTCCGTCTACAATCGCCAGAGTAAGAGGAATCTTCATAGTGAAGGTGGTACCTAGGCCTTCTTCACTGGAAAGAGATACTACACCACCTACAGATTCCACATTTTTCTTGACTACATCCATGCCGACACCACGGCCAGAGAATTCTGTTACCTCTTGATTAGTGGAAAATCCTGGCAGCATAACCAGCCCTAAAGCTTCTTTTCTGGAATATTCACTTTCTGGTTTAGTAAGAATTCCCTTTTCTTTAGCCTTGGCTAGAAGTTTGTCAGGGTTCATGCCTTTTCCGTCATCAGCAATAGAAATAACAACCTCACTGCTGGTATGAGAAGCAGACAGGATAATTTCACCTTGCGCACTTTTCCCTGCATTTAAACGTTCCTGAACCGTATCTTCGATACCATGGTCCATAGCATTACGGACCATATGCATAATTGGATCCTGGATACTGTCCACAATGGTTTTGTCAACTTCAGTGTCCTCTCCGATAAGGGTAAGGCGCACATCTTTGCCCAGCTTCTGCCTCATATCCCGAACAATCCGGCTCATCTTCTGGAATACCCCTGAAATGGGAACCATTCGCAGAGACATAGCAATATCCTGTAAATCATCCGTAAGCTTCCTGAGCTGGCGGGCAGACTTCATAAAATTATCATAAGCATCCCTACTTAGCTGATTTAATTCAGGAGAAGAAGTTACCATGGACTCTGTAATAACAATCTCACCTACAATATTCTGCAAGCTATCCAGCTTCATCAGATTTACACTGATCAGATTCTGTTTCACAGGTCCTTGGCTCTGCTTTGCGGGAGCTGGAGGTTTTGAAGAGGGTTTACTTTGTTCTGGCGCTGCCGCCTGAGCAGGAGACTGAGATGTCTGTGCTGGCTGAGCAGGAGCTTTTGGCTCTTCTTCTTGTTCTGGTAGAGATACCAATTCATAGGAACGGATATGATTTTGAGTCCTTAAAATATCTCCTGCCTTTGAGGCAGCATCTTCAGATTCAAAGGCCATATAAAAGCCGTCTTCAATAATGGAAGAACAAGTTTCTGGATCAGATTCCATATTTTCTGGATAATATCGAAAATCCAGCTCACATTCCTTCAGAGAGTTAATGATCATGTAAGCACGTAAATTTTCCATTCCGATGCCCTCATCCAAAAAGACATGAAGAAAGCATACGGCATTTTTATCAGCTGGGAGGTTTCCAGGAAGTGCAGAAGCGGTTCCGCTATCCTTTATCTCTGAGGCATGTTCTCCCGGATCCTTTTCGTCAGATGCGCCGCTGATTTTTTTCAGAAAGCTGTTGATTTCAGAAGCGAAGGAATCCAAATCTGTGTCAAGAGGCTGCCCATTCTCCACTTTTTCTACTTCCCCTCGAAGACAATCCTCCGAGCGGAACATCAGATTAAAAAGTTCTTTTTTGTGCTCAGAATTTAGGGAATCAATTCCCTTATCGCGGATATAGAAGAACAAATCTTCTATATGATGCGCAATGCTTGAAAGGGAGCCGAACTCCATCATGGCAGAGGACCCTTTAATTGTGTGCATGATGCGGAAAATTTCATTGACATCTTCCGGAGAAAAATCACCGACCTTCTCATCTTTCATCAGCATCTCGTCCAGGTTGTCCAAAAGGGAGTTTGTTTCAAAGAGGTATGCATCAAGCATACTTTCCATACCATTATCCATTCCGTTACACCACCTATCTCTTTTGATATATGCATGAAAATAAAACAATCTATAGCGAGAAACGCATAATAGACCGTACATACTAAATTATTTATCGACAGAAAAGAGAGATTATTAAGGGTTCGGATCAATGTTCCCTAAAAAAATTAAAATATTTTTAAAAGATATATTATTGAATAAAAAAATATGCCGAAATAGATAAGTAGAGTATAATTAAAAGAAAGGCTTTTGAGTAGACAACTTGAAGTTGCAAAAGCTCAATTTAAGGAGGAGCAGCAAATGAGGAATTTAAAGGTCAATGTAAAATTTATAGTGTCCTTTGGGATTATCCTATTCCTGTTTCTGGTATCAGTAATTATGGCCAGTATAGGGATCACGAAGTCGAAGGCAAGTTACAGTGAATTCTATTCGCGGGATTTTGACGCAGTTACCAGCGTTTATGAAATGCGTCTAAAACTGGAGGGGGCCCTAAAGGAATTGCTGCTTGGAATTGCAGAGACTGATTCTAGACAGGCGGCCGCAAGAATGGAATCCGTAGACGAGAAAGTAAATGAGATCCATTCAGATCTCCAACATATTTATGCCAATTATGATGGTGATGTGTCCTTGCTTAAAGAGTTTGAAAGCAAGTTGTCTGCCAATAAGTCGACAAGACAGAAGATTGTGGAATATGCTCTCAAGGGGGATGAGGCAAGCAGCAAGATGGCACAGGAGATAACTCTCAACGAGTATAATCCACAGGCTGAAGAATTTGTAGCAATTCTTCAGCGTGCTTTAGAGCAGATTCAACAAAACAGCAGTAGTGAGTATAATAGTGCAATGCGCCTGTTAAATCTGCTTTTTGCTGTAGCAATCATAGTGGCAGTAATTGCATTTGCTATTACATGCGTGATCGCTGTATGTCTTACTGGAAATATCCTGATGCCAGTCAGAAGAATTCAGGATGCTATGCGTGAAATTGTGAAGGGCAACCTTTCTGTAAAGGCGGATTATCAGTCTGAAGATGAGTTCGGAATTATGGCTCGTAATATGCAGGAGATGACGGGTGGTATCAGCATAATTATTAAGGACATTGAAAAATTGCTCAGTGCTATGGCAAGTGGAGATTTTACAGTTCATTCCTCTGCTCCGGAAATGTATATAGGAGATTATCATAAGATTTTTGAGTCCATGAAAATGATCAGGGACAGCTTCAATGCTACTCTCTCTACACTTAACCATTCTGCTGATCAGGTTTCCTCCGGTTCAGATCAGGTTTCCTCCGGTGCACAAGCTCTTTCACAGGGTGCAACAGAGCAGGCTTCTTCTGTAGAGGAGCTGGCTGCTTCTATTAATGAAATTTCCAGTAATATTAACCGCAATGCTGAAAGCGCACAGGAAGCTAGTAAAAAGTCAGTATTGGTAGGTGAGGAAGCAGGAGAAAGTAATCGCAGAATGCATGATATGTTGGCCGCTATGTCAGATATTAATGAATCCTCTGGTGAAATAGGAAAGATTATAAAGACAATAGAAGATATTGCTTTCCAGACCAATATTCTTGCCTTAAATGCGGCTGTTGAAGCGGCAAGAGCAGGAGCAGCAGGTAAGGGGTTTGCTGTTGTAGCAGATGAAGTGCGGAATCTGGCGAGTAAGTCAGCAGAAGCTTCTAAGAATACAGCGGTTTTGATTGAGAATTCCCTTCGTGCAGTAGAGAATGGAAAGAAAATTGCTGATGAGACAGCTAAGTCATTGGAAAGTGTTATGACAGGAGTTCAGGATGCTGCTGGTATGATGGATTCAATCGCAAAAGCATCTCAAGATCAAGCAGAAGCAATTACTCAGATTACTCTAGGTATTGACCAGATTTCCAGTGTGGTTCAAACTAACTCAGCAACAGCAGAGCAGAGCGCTGCAGCTAGTGAAGAACTGTCTGGACAGGCACAGATTCTGAAAGATCTGGTACGAAAGTTTAAGCTGGATGGCAACTCCAGCGTTCCTGTATCAGTGCCATCACAATATAGACATCAAAGCCCATCCAGCTATGAGTCTTCAGGTATTGATTATGGGATGAATGATAAGTATTAATTATATATTTGATTTTGTAATTACAGTATTATTGACAGGTATGTTCTGTCTGAAAACAGTGTCAGTGTATGGTAAGGGAGCTGCTTCTCGTATGCTGATGCTGATTTATCTGTAATCTAAAATAAATTTTATGTGTGGTATTTTGCTGCATATAAAGGTCAATAGTCTTTAGAATTTAGCAAATTTTAATGAGGGGAAGAAGAATGAAACATACTATCAAACAGGAAGTTATGATGCGTATAGCCCTTATTTTTTTCGTTGTAATTGTCAGCGGAATCGTGACAGTAAGTGGCATGAATCGAATTAAAAAATTTAGTGAATCAACAGAACAATCAGTGGAAATTCGTACACTGGTACTGAATGCTGAAAAGGCCCATTATGGATGGGTGGAAAATCTTTGTTCTGCAGTTGCCTTGGGGACGGAATTTACTGGAAGTAAAGATTATAAGACGTGTGTTCTTGGAAATTGGTTTTACAATTCTGATCTTTCTGCAGTCGATGAGAATATTTTGCGATTGATAGAAGAAATGAAGCCGATTCACCAGGCAGTTCATGAGTCCGCTCAAAAGATTCTGGATATGAGTCAGAAAGATCCAAAGCAGGCTCATGACATGTATCTGAATGATACAAAGGTCAATGTGACGAAACTGGTTTCTATTTTGGATGAAGTGGCTGCTATTACAGAAGAACAGGTTTCAAACAATCAGCAAGGGCTATTTAGCTCTGTTACCAGGACAGAAATCATTACATTGATTACAATTTGTGTAATATTGGTTGTCAGTGTTCTTCTTGTTATATACGTTTTGACAGGCATTATAAAGCCTCTCCAGATAGTTACAGAGTCCAGCAGGCATCTGTCAGCAGGCGATTTGAATTTCCATATAGATGTGAACAGCAAAAATGAAATAGGTGTGCTGGCAGATAGTTTGAATACTTCTGTAAAGAATTTAAAGTTGTACATTTCTGATATTGCAGAGGTTCTTCAGGATATGTCTACTGGAAATCTTGGCAGGGAAAGCAATATTCAGTACATTGGTGATTTCGTTCAGATTCAAAAGGCTATTACAGCAATTAGCCGTGACTTGAGCCAGACTATGGAACAGATACATTCTGCGGCTAGCCAGGTAGATGCTGGATCTAATCAGGTTGCTGATGGCGCTCAGAGTCTAGCCCAGGGTGCTACAGAGCAGGCATCAGAGGTGGATAACCTTTCACATATGATAGAGCAGGTTACAGAACAGATTAATAATAATGCAAAAAGTGCTTCTATTACAACAACAGAGGTAGACAAAGTAGGTGAAAAAATTTCTATCTGCAATGAACAGATGCAGGAAACAGCAGAGGCAATGCATCAGATCAGTTCCTGTTCTGGAGAAATCCAGCATATTATTAAGACAATAGAAGATATTGCTTTCCAGACCAATATCCTCGCTCTGAATGCAGCTGTTGAAGCAGCAAGAGCAGGAAGTGCAGGAAAGGGCTTTGCAGTTGTAGCTGATGAAGTACGTAATCTTGCTGCTAAGAGTGCAGATGCGGCTAAAGATACCACAGAGCTGATTGAGAAGACTCTCCGAGTGGTAGAAACAGGTTCCCGTTTAACTAATTTGACACAGGAATCTTTAGCTGAAGTTGTGAATGGGGCAGAGATTGTAACAGATCAGATTAAGGTGATTTCCGAAGCTTCTAGGGAACAGGAAACAGCAATTAATCATATTAAAAACAGCATTGATCAGATATCAACAGTAATTCAGTCCAATTCCGCCACATCAGAGCAAAGTGCTGCAGCGAGTGAGGAATTGGCAGGCCAGGCACAGGTGCTGAAGTCGTTGATTGGAAAATTCAAACTTAAAAGCTATTAAAATCCATTAAGTTTACAACAGATGATACAAAAAGATTGTTGTAAAACGATGTTTTATTCTATAGGATTTAGGTGTCAAAAGAGTCGCAAATGAAAAGGTATCAGCTTAGTTTCCGAAAATTGTAGTTTTGGCGCCTAAATCTCTATAGAAAAATTTTTTTGATTTCCTAATTACAGAATAAAAAATGTTTATCCCACTGTTGTAGAGAATTGCACAAAATTAATGAAAGCTGATTGTTTTATAACTGGGGGCAGTCACAACTGCCAGGAGTATTTCCGATCCGGCCTATGGGTCTTTTGTTCATACACCTTAGTCCGTCCAAGGTCCCTATGTCAGTGTGTGCCACACGCCTTTTATATGGATGTTGTCCGGAGCTTTCATAGTAGCTAGTATATTTATGAATGGGATTTGATTACGGAGGAGTAAGTTATGTTAAATGGTATTAAAAACCTAAAAATTGGTATGAAGCTTTATTTATTAGCTGGAATAGCTACAATAGGAATGTTTGTAATAGGTTTTATGTCAATTTTACTTATGGGAAGGCTGAATGGAGAGACTCTTATTATTGCAGAGAAATGGATGCCAAGCCTTGGATTGGCAGAAGAGATGAATACTAAGCTGGCTAACATACGTCTGGAGGAGCTGTCATATGTGACTGCTGATGCGCAGGAGCTTGCCCGGATGGGGTCTAAAGCTGCTTCTGGGGAAGTAAGCAATATGGATAAAAATGTTTCGACTTATGGAAATTATGTCAGCACTGCTCAGGGAAAACAGCTTTACGAGACTCTCTGCTCTGCATGGTCTAACTATAAGCAGTTGGACAGCCAAGTAATCAGCCTGGTAAGCGCAGGAAAGCAGGAAGAAGCGAAAGAGCTTTTGAATGGAGAAGGCGCTGCTATGTATAACAGCGTAAGTTCTGCCTTGATGGATATGACTGCATTTAATACAAGCGGAAGTGAAGCTGCAAATCAAGAGAGTACAGCAACCTATAAAGGGGCTATTTTAAGCCAGGTTATTATTATGTTTGTAGTGCTTGTTATTGCTGTATTATTTTCAGTCATCATTATTAATAGTATACGTCAGCCAGTTGCTGAAATTGAGGGTGCTGCTACAAAGATGGCACAAGGAGACCTGGATGTAACAATTACTTATCACTCTAAGGATGAGCTTGGTGTGCTTTCTGACCAGGTAAGAGAACTTGTGCGCAAGCTTCGTGCGATTATTGATGATGAAAATAAATTTTTGGCTCAGATGGCTGCTGGAGATTTTACAGTAGATTCTGTATGTGAGCATGAATATATTGGTGGGTTCCATCAGCTCCTTTTATCCTTCCGCGCGATTGCAAAGAAGCTGAATGATGCTATGACGCAGATCAGTAACAGCAGTGACCAGGTTTCTAATAGTTCCGAGCAAGTTTCCAGTGGAGCTCAGGCACTTTCTCAGGGAGCAACAGAGCAGGCTAGCTCTATAGAAGAACTAGCTGCAACGATTACGGAGATTTCTGCAAGAATTAAGGAAAATGCTGAAAATGCCAGCCATGCTAATGATATGGTAAATGAGGTTGGCGAGGAGATGAACTTAAGCAACACCAAGATGCAGGATATGATTCACGCTATGGAGGATATCAGCCAGAGTTCCAATGAAATAGGAAAGATTATAAAGACAATAGAGGATATTGCCTTCCAGACTAATATTCTGGCTTTAAATGCAGCAGTAGAGGCTGCAAGAGCTGGAACCGCAGGAAAGGGCTTTGCAGTTGTAGCTGATGAGGTTCGTAATCTGGCAAGTAAGAGTGCTGAAGCTTCTAAAAATACAGCTGCATTAATCGAAAGTTCTATTAAAGCAGTACAGAATGGTACACAAATCGTGGATGAAACCGCAAAATCTCTTCTTCATGCAGTAGAAGGAGCAAAAGAGGTTACTCAGCTTGTAGATAAGATTTCTGAGGCCAGCACAAATCAATCGGAGTCTATTACGCAGATTACTCAGGGAATTGATCAGATTTCCAGTGTTATTCAGACTAATTCTGCCACTGCTGAAGAGAGTGCAGCTGCCAGTGAAGAGCTGTCCAGCCAGGCTCAGCTGATGAAAGATTTAGTAGGCCGATTTAAGCTAAAGGGCAGTGTTTCACAGCCTTCAGCTCCTATAGCATCCGGATATTCGGATGATTTTAGCAAACGCTCAGGCAGCTCCTGCTATGAAGAGCCCTATTACGGATCACCAGATAAATATTAACTAATAATATTTTAGAAAGATAATTCTCCCTCTATATAAGCTATACTTCTTTATTATGATTTTTTGGCTTATATAGGGGGAGCTTTTGTTTTACAATGTTAATGCATTGGCAGTTTGTAAACGAACATATTTTCGAAAAAAAACTTGCATAGTGACTTTATCTGTGATAGAATATTTTTAGAACAAATGTTCTCACAGAAGGGGTGAGTAATTTTTATGCTAATTCAGGAACAATTAGATATAAAGAAAAAGCTGGAAATTTTATCAGATGCAGCAAAATATGATGTGGCTTGCACTTCTAGCGGCGTGGATCGAAGAGGGAAAACCGGAACGATTGGGAATACTACTTCCTGTGGTATCTGCCATAGCTTTGCCTCTGACGGCAGGTGTATTTCCCTTCTTAAAATACTTTTTACGAATCAGTGTATCCATGACTGTAAGTACTGTATTAACCGCTGCTCCAATGATGTGGTGCGGACAGCATTTACTCCAGAGGAAGTTTGCACTCTTACTATGGAGTTCTACAAGCGTAATTATATTGAGGGTCTTTTCCTTAGTTCAGGCATTCTTTATAGTCCAGACTATACGATGGAGTTGATCTGCCAGACTCTTTGGAAACTGCGCCATGAATACCAATTTCGTGGTTATATTCACGTAAAGGCGATTCCAGGGGCTGATGAGATACTGATTCAACAGGCAGGCTTTCTGGCAGATAGAATGAGTGTGAACCTGGAACTTCCTACTGCAGAGGGACTTCGAACACTGGCGCCTGGAAAATCCAGGAAAAAGATCCTCGCTCCAATGCGTCAGATACAAAGAGGAATAGAGGCAAGGAAACAGGAGATTATGATTTATAAAAGAAATTCCTCTTTTGTTCCAGCTGGACAGAGTACACAGATGATTGTTGGGGCTACGCCAGAGAATGATTTCCAGATGCTTTCTGTTGCAGAGGCGCTATATAGGAATTATGGATTGAAAAGGGTATTTTACTCTGCTTTTGTCCGAGTAAATGACGATAATTTGCTTCCAGCTCTCCCAGGAGGACCGCCTTTGTTAAGGGAGCATCGTCTGTACCAGGCTGACTGGCTGTTACGATATTATGGGTTTCAGGCAGATGAGCTGCTCTCTGAGAAAAAGCCCAATTTTAACATTCTCCTCGATCCAAAGTGTGACTGGGCTATATCTCATTTGGATCTATTTCCTGTAGAAGTAAATCAAGCGGACTATTTTACGCTTCTTCGTGTTCCAGGAATGGGAGTAAAATCAGTACGGCGGATTATTGGTGCCAGAAAGAGCACTCCCTTGGACTTTGGAGATTTAAAGAAAATAGGAGTTGTATTAAAACGGGCAGCTTATTTCATTACCTGTAAAGGCCGAATGCTTTATCCTATTAAAATCGACCAGGACGTAATAACTTCTCACCTCATAGGAAATGAAAAGAAAAAGATATGGGAAGTGGAAAATCATAATATGTATCGCCAATTGTCCCTATTTGATGATTACCATATAGCTGCTCCTCCAGCAGAGGAGGACAGCTATATGGCAGCTTTAGGGAATCTATAGGATGCCAGACAGGTATGAAAGAAAAAAGGAGTATCCTATGACAGTATTTTTGTGTGGAGAAGAATTTGAAGATATTCTGAGTGGAGTATATGATGCCTGGATGAGTCGATTGGGCCATGACAATGTAAGACTGGAAAGCAAAAAATCTTGGCAAGCAGAGCTTTTTTGCGAATACAAGCAAGTAGAAGTGTCAGGAGAGAAAGCAGAGAAAGTGGCAAAAGCGGTAAGGGAGAGAATTTCAGAAGAAGCATATTCCCTTATTTATGAGGCCGCTTTAAGTATGAGGGAGGATAGGGCGGATAAGATATATCGTTTTCTTATCTATGGCTTCCATTATAAGGCGAAAATTGTGGATATGCTCCAGATACCTGCAGTATTCCATATTTTTGAAATGCATCGTCACTTGGCTAATGAAGCTCATCTTTTGAAAGGCTTTGTCCGATTTTCTCAGATGGAGGAAGGAATCCTTTTAAGTACAATTGGACCGAAAAACGATGTTTTAGTGCTCTTAGCCAGACACTTTGGAGATCGTCTTTCTGGAGAAAACTGGATTATCTATGATGAGAAGCGATCTAAGGCTGCAATACATCAATCTGGAAAAGGATGGATGATTGTCAGGACTGAAAACGACCAGTGGAAAGAAAGATTAAAACCTCAATATGAGAGGGATAAATATGAAGATTTGTGGAAAAGCTTTTTTCATAGTATAGCAGTAAGGGAGAGAAAAAATCCTGTATGCCAGAGGAATTTTTTGCCTCTTCGATACAGAGGATATATGACGGAATTTCAGTCAGATGAATCTGTCTGAAGCCTTTATGGAATACAGCTGTCCATACAAGACCTATATAGACTGTTTTGCGGATATAGCTGTCCATAATGTAAAGCTATAAGTGATTTGTTGAATTGAGGTGTATATGCTATGGAAAGTGCAGAGAAAAGGACAGAAACTGTTATGTCAGAACATAGTCTCTTGTCTAGTGATGGAAAGTCCAGACTTCATGTTGTAATCTGGAAGCCGCTGAAAGAGATACGGGGAGTGCTTCAGATCTCCCATGGCATGATTGAGCATATCAGAAGATATGATGAATTTGCTAGATATATGACGAGACATGGTATTGCTGTAATAGGTCATGACCATCTGGGACATGGAAAAACCAGCAGAAAAGAGGACTATGGCTTTTTTGCAGAGAAATCAGGCGATGTATATATGATCCGTGATATTCATCGGGTTAGAAAAGCTGCTGAAAGATTTTTTTCCGGAGTACCGCACATCCTTTTGGGACATAGTATGGGCTCTTATTTCCTAAGAAAATATCTGACGATCTATGGAAGTGGAGTGGATGGAGCAGTTATTATGGGAACAGGTGATCAGCCATTACCGATTTTATGGGTAGGAAAAGCAGCAGTGGGAGTGATAGGGAGGTGGAAGGGATGGCGTCACCGCAGTTCTTTTCTTCATTATATGGTATTAGGTGATTTTGATAGGAAGTTTAAACCAATAAAGACACGGGACGACTGGCTTTCCAGTGATGAAAAAAAGGTAGAGGAATATGTAAGAGATCCTATGTGCAATTTTCTGTTTACCTGTCAAGCATATGAAGATTTTTTTAAAACAATGTTAGATTTAAAAAGGAAATTTTGGCTTTGCCGTATGCCTGTGGATTTACCTATACTCCTTTTGTCGGGAAAAGAAGATCCAGTAGGAGCTAGAGGAAGAGGTGTAAGGAGAGTTTACCGGAAACTTTGCCATCTTGGTATTAGGGATGTGAGTATTCATCTGTATCCAAACTGTCGTCATGAGCTGTTAAATGAGAAAAACAGGGAACAGGTCTATCATGATATTCTTGAGTGGATAAATCAGCATATCTGATATGTTATTAAATTCTGCTCTGATATCTTTTTATAATAGATAGATTTTATCACATAGCTGTTGCTATAAGATTATCATAAAAAATGTAAAACAATGGTTGCTTGATTCTTATTTATTATCTATAATAAGAACAGGCAGCCGTAACTTACATAGATGAATAAAAACGGCTTTTCTGCCATTCTTTTTAGGCCATGCCAGGCAGCTTTTGGCATAAGGCCTTTTCGCGTACACTTCTGTACAGATTTTCTGCAAATGTATTTAAATAAGCAATTCTGTCTAGTTTCGTAGTATATGACATGGAAAATTTTGGCTGACAGGAAAGCGGGAAGGAGTTTTAAGTGTTTTGTAAAGTAAATAGTGTAGGTATTATGGGGATAGAAGGATACCTGGTAGGAGTGGAAGCTGATGTAGGAAATGGGCTTCCTGGATTTACTATGGTTGGATACCTGGCGGCCGAGGTAAAAGAGGCTAGAGATAGAGTTCAGACAGCTTTGAAAAATTCGGGTTTTCAGTTAAATGCCAGAAAAATTACAGTTAATCTTTCCCCAGCAGATATCAGAAAAGATGGGACGGCATATGATTTACCGATTGCAGTAGCTGTGCTGGCAGCCTTTGGAATTATAAGACAAGACTGGCTGGAAAACGTGGTAATCGTAGGAGAACTTGGTTTGAATGGAGAAATCAGAAAAATTCATGGAGCTATTTCTATAGCTGCTTGTGCAAAAAAGGAAGGCATAGAGGTATGCCTTGTACCACAGGAAAATGCCGAAGAGGCAAGAAGCTTTGGCCCTGAATTAGTGATAGGCGTATCTTCCCTGAGAGAAGTGGTTGATTTATTGAATCATCCAGAGAAAAAGGGAAGAGTAGAAAAGAGGAGAATACCAGCCAGGAAGCCTCCCTCCTATTCTGTGGACTTCTCTGAAGTAAATGGACAGGCAGTTATGAAAAGAGCCACAGAAATCGCTGTAGCTGGAATGCACAATATTTTATATATAGGATCTGCCGGAACTGGAAAAAGTATGATTGCGAAAAGGATCCCTACAATCATGCCCGCCTTGACTTGTGAAGAAAGTTTGGAGGTTTCTAAAATATATAGTGTCAGTGGCCTTTTGCCGGAAAAAGTTCCATGGATGTGGGAAAGGCCATTTAGAAGTCCGCATCATTCTGTCACTCCACAGGCTATGGCTGGAGGCGGCCGGATTCCTAAGCCGGGAGAAATATCTTTAGCATCTGGAGGTGTATTGTTTCTGGATGAACTTCCTGAATTTTCTTCGGACGTGCTTGAACTTCTAAGACAGCCGATGGAGGACAGAAAAATTGTAATTTCTCGGTTGAGGGATACGTGTGAATTTCCAGCTAATACAATGGTTGCGGCCTCTATGAATCCTTGTCCCTGCGGTTTTTTTCCTGATAGACGGCGTTGCAGATGTACACCTGAAAAAATTCGAAAATATCTTTCGCGTATTTCAGGACCTCTTCTGGACAGGATGGATATTTGTGTAGAGGCTTCCCCTGTTACCTATGAAATGATGAGAAGAAAAGAAGAAAATGAATCTTCTGCTTTGATAAGAAGCCGGATAGAAAAAGCCAGAGAAATCCAGAAAAGACGTTTTACTGGAAGAAGAATATTTTTTAACAGTGAAATGGGAAAAAGGGAGCTGGAAGAATTCTGCTTGTTAGGAAAAACTGAGGAGGATTTTTTAAAAGAACAATTTGCACTTATGGAAATGAGTGCAAGAGGATGTACTAAGATTCTGAAGGTAGCGAGAACGATTGCTGATTTAGATGGACAAGGGAACATTGCGGCAGCTCATCTGTGTGAAGCTGTTGGATTTCGTGGGTTGGAGGAAAAATATTGGGGGAGGGGACAAGAATATGGATGAAAAGAAGTATTTGTATTGGCTGTGCTCCATAGAGGGCATTGGTGCAGTAACCATAAGAAGGATTAGAGAATTTGCAGGAAGTTTTGGACAGGCATATTATATAGAAGAAAAGAAGTGGAGGGAGTCAGGTATTTTTAAAGAGCCTGTTCTACAGCAGATGATAGAAGGAAAAAAGAATCTTTCTAGGTCAGAAGAAGAGTATCATAGTCTGAAGGACAGCGGAATACAGTTTATTAGTGCATGGGAACCTGCATATCCAGCAAGGCTTAAAGAAATCTATGATTATCCTGCTGGAATATTTGTAAAGGGCAGCCTGCCAGATGAGAGTATGCCTTCTCTAGCGATCGTAGGAGCAAGGCATTGCAGTGACTATGGGAAAGATGTGGCAGAAGAATTTGCAAAGACTCTTTCTGAAGCAGGGATACAGATCATCAGTGGTATGGCCTATGGAATTGATGGAGCCGGCCATAGAGGAGCCCTTAAAACTGGAAAGGGGACCTTTGCTGTTTTAGGCTGTGGCTTGAATATATGTTATCCAAGGGAACATTATAGACTATATAGAGAAATACCAGCAAAAGGTGGGTTAATTTCCGAATATCTGCCTTCTATACCGCCTAAGGCAGCCCATTTTCCTATGAGGAACCGAATTATCAGCGGATTATCTCAGGCTGTTTTAGTAATAGAGGCAGCAGAGAAAAGCGGTTCCCTGATAACAGCTGAGCTGGCATTAGAACAGGGAAGAGAAGTTTTTGCTATCCCAGGACGTATTACAGATGTGCTGAGCCAAGGGTGTAACCGATTGATACAGAGTGGGGCCGGAGCGGTGAATGGGCCAGAGGATATTTTGGATTATTTTCATCTGGAAGGTGAAAAATTATTAAGACTTCGTGAAAAAAGTGGAAAGGGACTTGCAAAGACTGAAAAAATGGTGTATAGTTGCCTCGATTTACAACCAAAATCTCTGGAGATGGTTGTAGCTGAAAGCGGGGCTTCTGTGGGAGAATGTATGATAGCTCTCTATGAGCTGGAGAAAATGGGATATATTACTCGGGCTTTCGGCCAATATTATGAAAAAAAGCTGCAAGTGAGAGGTTGACATGGCGAATTGTTTAGTGATTGTGGAATCACCTGCAAAGGTAAAAACAATTAAAAAATTTTTAGGCACCAGCTATATCGTGGATGCATCCAACGGACATGTGAGAGATTTACCTAAAAGCCAGTTGGGAATTGATGTGGAGCATGATTATGATCCAAAGTATATTACAATCAGGGGAAAGGGAGACATTCTGGCAAAGCTCCGCAAGGAAGTGAAAAAGTCAGATAAGATTTATTTGGCAACAGACCCTGACCGTGAGGGGGAGGCGATTTCTTGGCATTTAATGAAAGCTTTAAAGCTGGATGAGCTGAAGGAAAAAAAGGTATATCGCATAAGTTTTAATGAAATTACCAAGAATGCCGTGAAATCATCTTTGAAGTCTCCTAGAGAAATTGATATGAATTTGGTGGATGCCCAGCAGGCAAGAAGAATACTAGATCGTATGGTTGGCTATAGTATAAGCCCGCTTTTATGGAATAAGGTGAAAAGAGGGTTAAGTGCGGGAAGAGTACAGTCAGTAGCCTTGCGGATAATTTGTGATAGAGAGGATGAAATAAATCTATTTATTCCAGAGGAATATTGGAACCTGGAGGCAAAGCTGAAATGCAGTGGAAGGAAGGCACCTTTAACAGCTCGTTTTTATGGAAGCAAAAAAGAAAAGATAGTAATTCATAAAAAAGGGGAGCTGGATGAGATTTTAAAAGGCCTGGAAGGAGCTTCTTATGTGATAGAAGAGGTAAAAAAAGGAGAGCGGATAAAAAAATCCCCAATCCCTTTTACCACCAGTACCCTCCAACAGGAAGCTTCTAAGGTTTTAAATTTTTCCACTCAAAAGACTATGCGTCTTGCACAGCAGTTATATGAAGGCGTGGATGTGAAGGGTCATGGAACTATTGGCCTTATCACATATCTGAGAACAGATTCTACCCGTGTAGCGGAAGAAGCTGATAGGGCAGCAAAGGCTTATGTGGGTGAAAATTATGGAGAACAGTATGTAGCTGAAGAGGAGAAGGCAAAAAAACCCAATATAAAGATTCAGGATGCTCATGAAGCAATTCGTCCTACAGATATTTCTCTTTCTCCTACAATGCTAAAGGAATCCCTTTCCAGAGATTTGTTCCGCCTTTATCAGCTGATTTGGAAACGATTTACGGCAAGCCGTATGAAGCCGGCCATATATGAAACAGTATCTGTAAAAGTTGGTGCAGGAGAATATTATTTTACTCTTTCTGCTTCCCGCCTCGCCTTTGACGGCTTCATGTCAGTATATGTCCAGGAGGATGAAAAAGAAGAAACTAGTGGAATGCTTGGAAATCTGAAAAAGGGAGATGAAGTTGTTCTTGATAAGCTAGAGTCCAGCCAGCATTTCACGCAGCCTCCAGCTCATTATACAGAAGCTTCTTTGGTAAAGGCTTTAGAGGAACAGGGGATTGGACGTCCTAGTACCTATGCTCCCACTATTACCACCATTATAGCACGACGCTATGTAGCAAGGGAAAATAAGAATCTTTATGTAACAGAGCTTGGAGAGGTGGTAAATGGAATGATGAAATACAGCTTTCCAAGCATTGTAGATACAGCCTTTACAGCTAATTTGGAATATCTTCTTGACAAGGTAGGAGATGGATCTGTACAATGGAAAACGGTTGTACGTAACTTTTATCCGGATTTAAAGGAAGCGGTTGATAAAGCTGAAAAAGAATTGGAGAGCGTAACCATTGCAGACGAAGTAACAGATGAGGTGTGTGAACTGTGTGGGCGCAATATGGTGATAAAATACGGCCCTCACGGGAAGTTTTTGGCCTGTCCTGGTTTTCCAGAATGCAAAAACACAAAGCCATATCTTGAAAAAATCGGTATGCCCTGTCCTCTGTGTAATGGTGAGGTTGTAATTAAGAAGACAAAGAAGGGACGAAAATACTATGGCTGTTCCAATAATCCAGAATGTGAGTTTATGTCCTGGCAAAAGCCGTCAGAAGAAAAATGTCCGGAGTGCGGCCGCTATATGATGGAAAAAGGCAGCAAGCTTCTTTGCTCCAATGAACAGTGCGGCTATAATATGAGTAAAAAGGATAGCAGTTCAGAGGAGAACAAAAAGCTGGAAACTAAGGAATAAATTATTGAAGAAATTTCTAAAAAATTCAAATAATTCCGAAAAACTCTTGTTATTAACGCACAATCGTGGTACACTTACAATAAGTATCATTGATTTTGTATGATAATAATAAATAGATAAGGGGGGGATTCGGAATGAGTGTACAATTGTTGGATAAGACCAGAAAAATAAATAAGTTATTGCATAACAATAATTCTCACAAAGTTGTATTTAATGATATTTGTAAAGTTTTGAGTGAGATCCTGTTATCCAACATTTTGGTTATTAGTAAAAAGGGAAAGGTTCTTGGAGTCAGCATTTTGGATGATGTGGAAGAGATTGAAGAGCTGATTGCCGATCAGGTAGGCGGATATGTAGATGCTATGTTAAATGAACGCCTATTGAATATCCTTTCTACCAAGGAAAATGTAAACCTGGCAACTTTGGGGTTTGCAGAGGAAAATGTAAAGAAATATCAGGCTATTATTGCTCCTATTGATATTGCCGGAGAAAGGCTTGGCACTTTATTTATCTACAAGTCAGATAGTCATTATGATATTGATGATATTATTCTCTGCGAATATGGTACCACAGTAGTAGGTTTGGAGATGATGCGTTCTGTCAATGAGGAAAATGCAGAGGAGACAAGAAAAATTCAAATTGTAAAGTCTGCTATCAGTACCCTTTCATTCTCGGAATTAGAGGCAATTACTCATATTTTTGAGGAATTGGATGGTAATGAAGGAATCTTAGTCGCCAGCAAGATTGCAGATAGGGTAGGGATTACCCGTTCTGTTATTGTCAATGCTTTGAGAAAATTTGAAAGTGCCGGAGTAATAGAATCCCGTTCTTCCGGAATGAAGGGAACTTATATTAAGGTATTGAATGATGTGGTTTTTGATGAACTGAAGAATGTTAAAATCACAGGAAAGCAGCTATAGAGATGAGGCATAAAGCATGCATGTACAGAGGCAGAATATAGAAATTGATAGAGATAAAGAGCTTAAAGAGCTTTCCGGGAGGCTGATACAATAAGGTTACCGGAAGGCTTTTTTATTTATATATATATTTGCAACAGCTTCTGGTTTATCAATATACATACATTTTTCCGTATTACGTTTTTTAAATAAGTATCTATTGCTGTGTTTAATATAGTGTGGCAGAGCATATCAGCATGTGGTACAATGTATGGAAAGATGGAAGTGCTAAGAATTTACTATGAAAATATCCTTTTCCGAGAAGCGGAAAACCGAGTTCGGGTATGTCGAATGCGCCGGATACTTTCATTTATGGTGGTGCGCTGATTATGCGCATGAAGGTTTAGAAACTAGCATTGCTTTGTATCATATCAACTAAAATATAAGGAATAATTATGAAAAAACTAGCGTTAAAAGATGAAATTTTACTCAGTATCCAGCAGCCCGCCCGTTATATCGGCGGAGAAGTAAATATGTGTGTCAAAGATCCGAAAAATGTGGCCATTCGTTTTGCTATGTGTTTTCCGGACGTATATGAAATTGGTATGTCTCATTTGGGACTTCAGATTCTATATGCTATGTTTAATCAAAGAGATGATGTGTACTGTGAACGAGTATTTTCCCCATGGACAGATCTGGATAAAATCATGAGAGAGAAGCAGATTCCATTGTTTGCTCTGGAAAGCCAGGAACCTGTGAGAAATTTCGACTTTTTGGGAATTACTCTTCAATATGAGATGTGCTATACGAATGTTCTTCAAATCCTTGAGCTGTCAGGGATTCCTCTTCATGCCTGTGATAGAACAGAGGAAGAACCAATTGTAATTGGAGGAGGTCCTTGTGCCTATAATCCAGAACCATTGGCAGACTTTTTCGATATGTTTTATATCGGCGAGGGAGAAACTGTATATTTTCGCCTTTTGGATTGCTATCAGGAAAATAAAAGACAAGGGGGGTCTAGAAAAGAGTTTCTGGAAAAAGCAGCAGAGATTCCAGGTATCTATGTTCCGTCCTTTTACAAAGTAAGTTATAAAGAGGATGGAACAATAGAAAGCTTCTGCCCGATTAATCCACATGGACGCCCCAGGATTACAAAGGAACTGGTAGTTCAGATGGATAAGGCTCCATATATAGAGAAACCGTTGGTTCCCTTTATTAAGATTACACAGGACAGGGTCGTATTGGAAATTATGAGAGGCTGTATCAGAGGCTGCCGTTTTTGTCAGGCAGGCTGTGTCTATCGCCCTTTACGGGAACGGAGTCTAGAGAGTCTGAAGGATTATGCCTATAAGATGTTAAAAAGCACTGGTCATGAAGAGATTTCCTTGAGTTCTCTGAGTTCCAGCGATTATAGGGATCTGGAGGGGATTGTAACCTTTCTGATAAATGAATTCCAAGGAAAAGGGGTTAACATTTCCCTACCATCCCTACGGATTGATGCCTTTTCTCTAGATGTAATGAGCAAGATCCAGGATGTAAAGAAGAGCAGCCTTACCTTTGCCCCGGAAGCAGGTTCACAGAGGCTTCGAGATGTGATTAATAAGGGATTGACAGAAGAGGTGATCTTAAGAGGAGCCGCGCAGGCCTTTCATGGTGGATGGAATAGGGTGAAACTTTATTTTATGTTGGGGCTTCCTACGGAAACAGTAGAAGATATAGAAGGAATTGCTCTTCTCTCAGAGAAAGTAGCAGAAACCTATTATGATGAGATCCCAAAGGAAGAGCGCCCGGGAAGAGTACAGGTTGTATCAAGCTCCTCTTTCTTTGTTCCCAAGCCCTTTACTCCCTTCCAATGGGCCAGAATGTGTACCAAGGAGGAATTTCTGGAACGGGCATCTATTGTAAAAAATAAGTTTAAGCAGATGAAAAACTATAAAAGCTTGAAATATAACTGGCATGAGGCAGACTTGACGGCTTTAGAAGGGGTTCTGGCTCGTGGAGACCGAAAGGTAGGAAAGGTGATTGAAGAAGCTTATCATCGAGGGGCTCTTTATGATGCCTGGTCTGAATCTTTCTGCAATGAAATATGGATGGAGGCCTTTAGAGCTAGCAATATTTCCATTGACTTTTATACTACACGAGAACGGAGCTTGGATGAAGTGTTCCCCTGGGATTTTATTGATGCCGGCATATCAAAAGAATTTTTGAAACAGGAATGGATGGAGGCAGCAGCAGAGAGAGTAACGCCTAACTGCCGCCAGAAATGCTCTGGCTGTGGCGCTTTAAGGTTTAAAGGAGGTGTATGCTATGAAAATAAGGATTAAATTCCGGAAACAGGGAGCTATGAAATTTGTAGGCCATCTGGATGTAATGCGGTATTTTCAGAAAGCTATGCGCCGTGGAGACATAGACATTCGCTATAGTGAAGGATTTAGCCCTCACCAAATTATGTCGTTTGCCTCTCCTTTGGGAGTTGGCCTTACAAGTAATGGAGAATATATGGATATTGAAGTCTCGAATTCTCTCTCCTCTGTAGAAATGGTACATCGTCTGAATGAGGTTATGACAGAGGGCTTTCAGATATTAAGCTGGCGCAGACTGCCAGATGATGCAAAGAACGCTATGTCACTGGTAACTGGAGCTGATTATACAGCTGCTTTTCGAAAAGGTTATGAGCCAGAGGACTTAGAGAGCTTTTTTAAAAGTTTTTCGGCTTTTTGCAGTCAGGAATCCATCCCTGTGATGAAAAAGACAAAAAAGGGGGAAAAGAGACTGGATATCAGACCTCTTATTTATCAACATACTGTTATTCGGACAGAGGGGGATGAATATGCACCAGTTAATTTCCAAGAGATTGAAAGGCCTTTACTTTTTATAAGAGTGTCTGCAGGAAGCGCAGACAATTTAAAGCCGGAAGTACTGCTTTCTGCCTGCTGTGAAAAAGGGGCCGTTCCCTATACGCCTTTTGCATTTGAAGTACAGAGGGAGGAACTGTATGGGCCAGGCTTTTGCTCTTTAGATTCCTACGGAGAAGAGATATTATAGATTAGGAGAAAAGAGATTGAATAAACTGATCATAACAGAAATGCAAGGAAAAATTTTTACAGCTTGGCTGTCAGAAGGCAGGGTGGTCCAGCTTTCAGCGGAGGAGAAAGAAAAGCCTTCTATTCTGGGACATATATATATTGGGAAGGTAAAAAATATTGTAAAAAATATTGGAGCTGCCTTTGTGGAAATAGAAGAGGGCTATATAGGATATTATAGTCTTACTGAAAACAAGAAGCATCTTTTTTCTAATGGTTCCGATCCGTCCTCGCCACTAAGGGCAGGAGATGAGATTATTGTCCAGGTTGCCAGAGATAGTGTCAAGACAAAGGCGCCTGTTTTGACCTCAAATCTGAATTTTACCGGACGTCTGTGTGTGCTGACAACTGGAAAGAATATGGTTGGATTTTCTACTAAAATCACGGATTCTGTCTGGAAAGCCCAGGTGAGAGAACGCCTGGAAACTATGAGAAACAGCAGCTTTCTGGGGCCGACCGGCAGGGTTGGAATTATCGTAAGAACCAATGCCTATGAGGCTGGGGAAGAGGCCCTTTTAAAAGAAGTTCGTATGCTAAGTGAGAAGGGTAGCTCTCTCATTCAGAATGCTGCTTACAGAACTTGCAAAACCCAATTGGATCAAGCGTATCCAGCCTATACAGCTGCTCTGAGAGACTCCTATATGGGAGAGACAGATGAAATTGTTACGGATAATAGACAGATTTTGGATACTTTGATGGAATACATGAAAGAACTTCCGACAGAGGATATCCCTAAATTGAAATTTTATGAAGACGCTGCTTTTCCCCTATGTAAACTGTATAGTCTGGAGACTGCTTTAGAAAGAGCTTTATCTCCCCGTGTCTGGCTAAAATCAGGAGGATATCTGGTAATAGAACCTACAGAAGCTTTGACCGTTATTGATGTGAATACAGGAAAATATTCTGGAAAAAAGACTCCTGAAGAAACCATTTTCAAAATCAATCTGGAGGCTGCTGAAGAAGTGGCAGGACAGCTCCGCTTGAGAAATATTTCAGGCATTATTATTGTGGATTTTATTGACATGGACAAAGAGGAAAAAAGGGAGGCTCTTTTAAAGCGGCTCAGGGAGTTTTGTGGAAGAGATCATGTGAAAACAACAGTTGTAGATATTACAAGTCTTAATTTAGTAGAAATTACAAGAAAAAAAGTAAAGCGCCCTTTATATGAGCAGGTAGAAAAGAAGCAAGGGCGGGCAGTGACCTGACTGTCAGGTATATTAATGATACAATATATTCTAGTAGGAGGTTTGCCATGATCCTCAGAGGAAGTGTGCCATCCGCAGTTTTAGGAATGGATACAGGGCTTACAGTGATTGTTCCAGGAAGTTATCGAGATACACAAGATCAGGTCAGACAGCCCTATAAAGTCGCCTATCTCCTTCATGGGCTTTATGGCAACCATCAAAGCTGGTCAGATTATACAATGCTCCCGGATTATGCGAGCAATTATGAAATCGTCTTTATTATGCCAGAGGCAGGAAGAAGCTTTTATACAAATATGACCTTTGGTCTGGACTATTTTACCTATATTTCCCAGGAACTGCCTCAGATATGCAAAAAAACTTTTTTTATATCAGATAGGCGGGAAGATACTTTTATCATCGGCGGTTCTGCTGGAGGATATGGAGCTTTAAAATGTGCATTGGATCAGCCGGATATTTTTGGACACTGTATGGCCTTTTCCAGTGCCGGATTATTTTTGAAAAAGGATTTAGAGCAGCTGAGGGAAGAGAAAGCTGCTGGAGCAGAAGCGCATTCCCGCCTGTGGAGGGATATGAGAGCAGTATTTGGAGAAAATCTGGAGTGTAGCTTAAAGGATGAACTTCTCAGCTTAGCAGATATGCAGTTAAAAGAGAGAAGAAATATGCCAAATATTTTTATGTTATGTGGAAGTGAAGACCCTTACTTAGAGGAAAACAGATGGTTTGCCGCAGAAATGAAAAAAAGAAACAGAATTCCCTTTTCCTATCAAGAAATTCCTGGAGGGCATGATTGGAGCTATTTTAATCAGGCATTACAGACAGGACTTCAGGTAAAATACTCTCAAATAACAGGATAAGCTCTTTTGGAAAAAATAATAATGCAGAGAATTGATGGAAGAAATTCAGCAAAGTTCTGGTTGGAAGAAGCTAGTAGAAAAAAGAGTTGACATATTTTGAGAGTGATGATATATTATATAAGTATGCCGCACAATGAGGTTTATAAGTTCCTGATAAAGGACACCATAGTTGGCGAGTAATGATAATAGGAGGTGCCACATATGTACGCGATTATTGCAACTGGCGGAAAGCAGTATAGAGTGTCTGAGGGCGATATCATTATGGTAGAGAAGCTTAATAACGAAGTTGGCGAGACCATTACGTTTGATCAGGTTCTTGCTGTAAACAATGGTGAATTGTCAATCGGCTGCCCAACGGTAGAGGGAGCGACAGTTACTGCTTCTGTGACTAAGCAAGGAAAAGGTAAGAAGATTATTGTTTACAAGTATAAGAGAAAAACTGGATACCATAAGAAGAACGGTCATAGACAGCTTTATACTCAGGTTAAGATTGAAAAGATTAACGCCTGATGGAAGCCTATGATTCAGGTAACTGTTTTTCGAGATTCACATAACCTGTGCAGGGGAATTGAATTAGAGGGACATGCCAATTTTGGAGAAAGTGGTACAGATATTATCTGTGCTGCAGTATCAGCCTTGGCTGTGAATACTGTTAATTCTATTGAGGCATTTACGGATGATGCTTTTACAGGAGAGACAGGAGAGACAGATGGTTATCTTTCTTTTCACCTAACAGGGGATATCAGTGGAGAATCAAAGCTCCTTATGGAGGCCCTGATTCTGGGATTACAGAATATCAGAGAGGCATATGGAGCAGAATATATTAATATCCGATCGAAGGAGGTGTAAGTGATGTTAAAAATGAACCTTCAGTTATTCGCTCATAAAAAAGGTGTTGGTTCCACTAAGAACGGAAGGGATTCTGAGTCTAAGCGTTTAGGTGCTAAAAGGGCAGATGGACAGTTTGTACTGGCTGGTAATGTGTTATACAGACAGAGGGGAACAAAGATTCACCCAGGTCTTAATGTAGGCCGTGGCGGTGACGATACCTTGTTTGCGACTGCAGATGGTATTGTGCGATTCGAAAGAAAGGGCAGAGACAAAAAGCAGGTTTCTGTTTATCCAAGAACGATCAACGAGTAATCCAGCAGGATACACTGCAGGCGTGTGATTTGGAATATTATGTAATTCTGATGGCTTCATACAAGACCGTATGAAGCCATTTTTCAAATCCAGGTTGTTTTCAAATCTAAGAATAATTTCTTTAAAGAAGATTTATGATCCCATTTTTGGGCAGAAAGGTAATGGTGGGCAAATGTTTGCCGATAGAGCAAAAATATTTATCAGATCAGGAAAAGGCGGAGACGGCCATGTCAGCTTTCGAAGGGAATTATATGTGCCGGCAGGCGGCCCTGACGGCGGCAATGGCGGTAAGGGCGGAGATATTATATTTGAAGTAGATGATGGGTTAAATACCCTGACAGATTTCCGCCATTTCCGTAAATATATTGCTAGAGATGGCGAAGAAGGAAAAAAAAGCAAATGTTCCGGAGCCAGTGCCCAAGATCTTGTAATTAAGGTTCCTGAAGGAACAGTAGTGAAAGATTTTGAATCCGGTAAGGTGATTGCTGACATGTCTGGAGAAAATAGAAGAGAAGTAGTTCTAAAAGGCGGAAAGGGAGGCCTGGGTAACATGAACTATGCCACCTCTACCATGCAGGCTCCCAAATATGCACAGCCAGGACAATTAGGACAGGAGTTGTGGGTACAGTTAGAGCTAAAGGTAATTGCGGATGTAGGCCTTGTTGGTTTCCCCAATGTAGGAAAATCCACATTGCTGTCCAGAGTAAGCAATGCAAAACCCAAAGTGGCAAATTATCATTTTACAACATTGGATCCTCATCTTGGAGTAGTGGATTTGGACGAGGGAGCTGGATTTGTCATGGCAGATATTCCAGGAATTATAGAAGGAGCTTCAGAGGGAATTGGGTTAGGATTTGATTTTTTAAGACACATAGAGAGGACAAAGGTCCTAGTCCATGTAGTGGATGCTGCTTCCACAGAGGGACGAGATCCTGTATCTGATATCAAGGCTATTATGGGAGAGCTTGAAAAATATAATCCAGAGCTCTTAAAAAGGCCTCAGGTGATAGCTGCTAATAAAATAGATGTTATTTATTTGGAAGAGGGAATGGAACCTCCTGTTGAACGACTGAAAAGGGAATTTGAGCCGGAAGGCGTAAAGGTATATCCGATTTCAGGAGTTACAGGAGAGGGAATTAAGGAGCTTTTGTATGGAGTCTATGAAAAGTTGAAGCATATAGACAAAGCACCAGTTATATTTGAAAAAGAATTTGATACAAGCATGCTCTTTGCCAGAGATGATCTTCCATTTACAGTAGAAAAAACCGGAGATAACGTTTTTGTTGTAGAAGGGCCGCGAATCGAAAAGATGTTAGGGTATACCAATCTGGAGTCTGAAAAGGGGTTTGTATTTTTCCAAAATTTTCTTAAAGAAAAAGGGATTTTGGATGAACTGGAAAAAGCAGGAATTACTGAGGGAGATACAGTACGTATGTATGGCCTGGAGTTTGATTATTATAAATAAGTTTAAGTAGCAATAAGGAATACTTACTTTTTAGAAAAATTATTTCGCGTATATTTGTCACAGTATTTACGTATGCAGGATTACCAGATAGTTTAAGTTTAGAAATAAAGGGTTTCTTCAAAGTATAATAAGGAGAGAAAGATGACAAGTAAGCAGAGGGCATATTTAAAAGGGCTTGCAATGACTATGGAGCCAATTTTTCAGATTGGAAAGAACAGTATTACCCCTGAGACAACTATGGCCATAGCAGAGGCTCTTGAGGCCAGAGAGTTGATAAAAATTAATGTATTGAAAAATTGTATGGATCATGAAAAGGAGATCGCCCAGACCCTAGGAGAGAGGACACATTCAGAAGTTGTACAGGTAATAGGAAAGAAAATCGTGTTGTATAAGCCAGCAAAAGATGAGAATAAAAGGAAAATCAACCTTCCTAAATAGGCTTTGTAAAAAATATATTTCAGACAGCAGGAGAAATTTTGCTATGGGAAAAGTTGGAATTATGGGAGGAACGTTTGATCCAATCCACAATGGGCATATTCTGATCGGGAGACAGGCATATGAGGAGTATCAGCTGGATGAAATCTGGTATATGCCTTCTGGGCAGCCGCCTCATAAAAGAGACCATAGAGTTACGGATGCCAGGATACGAGGAAAAATGACAAGGCTGGCTATTGAAGACTATCCATATTTTAGGTTTTCGGATTTTGAGATCAAGCGTCAGGGAAACAGCTATACGGCTCAAACACTGCAGGTGCTTACCAGAGATTATCCAGAGCATATCTTTTATTTTATTGTTGGAGCTGATTCGCTCTTTCAGATTGAAACTTGGTATCATCCAGAGACTATTATGGAGCTGGCAGTTATCTTAGCAGCTGGCCGAGACTGCAAAAATAAGGGAAGGAGCTTGGAGGAACAGATTGCTTATTTAAAGGGAGCATATCATGCAAGGATTCAGCGCCTTCATTCTGGAGAAATAGATGTTTCTTCCGCAGAGCTTCGCTCTATGGCTGCAAATGGAATTTCATTAAAGCCCTATGTTCCTCCGAAAGTCCTAGCTTATATTGAAAGCCAAAATCTTTATATGCAGGTGGAGAGATAGAAACAATATGTGGGAAAGGTGAGTGATGTATCACTTTTCCCTTTGGATGGGAGGTATGAATATGAACGAGCAGATGTTACTTTTCCGGGAACGGCTTCAACAAAAACTTGACCCTATGCGGTATGAACATTCTATTGGTGTGTCATTTACGGCAATGGCTCTTGCTATGCGATATGGATATAGTTTAGAAAAGGCGGAAATAGCAGGTCTTCTCCATGATTGTGCAAAACATTTTCAGGATTCAGAAATCATCCGAAAATGCAGAAAACATAAGATATTTCTTACAGGAGACGAATTAAAGGCTCCGGCTGTCCTTCATGCTGTGTATGGAGCTTGGCTTGCAGAACATAGATATGGGGTGAAAGATCCAGAAATTATTTCTGCTATTCGCTGGCATACTACGGGAAAAGCTGATATGAGCCTTCTTGAGAAGATTATCTATATTGCTGATTATATTGAACCGCGGCGTTCAAAAGCCGAAGATCTTGCAATGGTCCGAAAAATGGCATTTATGGACTTAAATGAAACCATATTTTGCATTTTGGAAGGAACTTTGAAATATCTTGGAAATAAAAAGGCAAGTGTAGATTCAATGACTTATGAAGCTTATGAGTATTATAAAGAACACAGAAATCCTTTGAAAGGAGAAGTATGAGATGGCAAATCTAAAGGAAGTAAGTATAAAGGAAATGGTAAGAGATGCTGTATTTGCTTTGGAAGAAAAAAAGGGAGGTGACGTAAAAATTATTGATATCCATGAGGTAACAGTTCTTGCTGATTATTTTATCATTGCAGATGGAAGTAATGCTAATCAGGTACAATCCATGGCTGATAATGTGCAGGAAGTGTTAGGAAAAAGAGGATATAGCTGCCGTCAAATAGAAGGATATCAGACGGCAAACTGGATACTCATGGATTATGGTGACATTATAATTCACATATTTTGTAAGGAAGATCGCTTGTTCTATGATCTGGAACGGATTTGGAGAGATGGTAAAACTATTGTAGATATCAATGAACTATAAAAAAGGAACATTGGACTGGGTATTCTCTGCCTTAAAGGGGATATCAGATGAATTTTAATAAATTCTTTAAAACCTTTGTATGATATTTTTAGTTTATGTATTTAGGTTTACATAATTTAATTATGTAAACCTAAAATTAAAAATCAATCATATGAAGCAGGTTTAACTTTTATTTTATTGATATTAATTTTATATTCTCTATCTATTCTATCTGTTTTTCTTTTTTGGGATTGGCAACGAAGTCGATATGAGCGAAAAAGGCAATAGACCAGATTATAAATGCTAACAGCAGCTGTAAGAGGCAATTCAAAGCAACTAACTTTCATAGTGTGTGGCTTTATAGCTCACAGCCTAGCAGTGCATTGTATGATGGTGGGCTATTGTATGAGTCGGAAAATACCGATTACCTTTCCTAAAATTTGAACCTCGTCTACAATGATTGGTTCCATAGTATCATTTTCCGGTTGGAGCCGGTAATGCCCATTTTCCCGATAATATGTTTTAACAGTGGAAGAATCATTGAGAAGGGCAACAACCATGTCTCCATTATCAGCAGTATTCTGCATCCGTACAATTACCATATCTCCATCTAAGATCCCAGAATTAATCATGCTTTCCCCTTTAACTTTAAGCATGAATGTCTCTGCATTAGGAAGCATGCTGACGGGAATGGGAAAGTAATCTTCAATATATTCTGCCGCAAGAATCGGCTGTCCTGCAGTAACAGTCCCTATAATAGGAACATTAACAACTTCACGTCTTGACAAATTAAATTCATCATCTATGATTTCTATCGTTCGTGGCTTTGTAGGGTCACGCCGGATATAACCGTTTTTCTCCAAAGTTTCTAAGTGAGAGTGTACGGAGGAAGTGGATTTTAAATGAACCGCTTCACAGATTTCCCGTACAGCAGGCGGATATCCCTTTTTTAGAACGGTTTCTTTTATGTATTCTAAAATTTCCTGTTGCTTTGGTGTAATTCTTCCTTGTGCCATATAAAAACCTCCTCGAACTTGTATTCTCTTTTATATCATAACACAAATATATAAAAAATGCAAACCTTTGTTCGAAAAAATGCAAAAAAAGTATTGACAAACATTTGTTCTCTAATTATAATAAATTCGTAAAAAGAACAAATGTTCAGAACATATATTTGAAATATGTATTTGGGAGGAAAGGTAAGAATGGGAGAGTGGAAAAGATCACTATGGCCGTTTGTGACTATGATTCTAATAGGTTCTCTGTTATTAAAAAGCTTTGCCTTTAACACTATAATAGTAAAGGAGCAGGGACGTTTCTTAAAATATTATAAGAGTATTCAAATAAAAAATGGAGATAGTTTATGGAGTATTGCTGGAGAATATAAAGAAAATTGCCAAATGACTACAGAAGAATATGTGAATGAACTGCGCTCTATGAATCAGCTGAAAAGTGATACGATTTATGCTGGGCAATATCTGACAATTGTATATATTGAAGACAGGCTGAAGAGAGCTGAGACGAGATAAGGAGATAGATGGAGATAAAAACAGACAGGCATCAGAAGAAGGAATAGATGCCTGTACTGTATGTCTTCAACACAACAATTTTTATAGCAACTCTCATAAACCCCACTACCTGGCAGTGGAGATATGACAATTAAATGTATAATTATATTTCCGTATATTTTTTCTATTTTCTAGAAAGGTTTTCTCTCAAAGTGATTTTGTTTCTTGCACTTCTCCGCCTTTCATCTTCCAAAGCAGCATAATGCTTTTTAGTGGTATTTACATCAGAATGCCCTAATACATCGGCAACAAGATAAATATCCCCAGTCTCCCGATAAAGATTGGTTCCATAAGTGCTGCGAAGCTTATGAGGGGTTATTTTCTTTAAAGGAGTGACAATTTTAGCATATTTTTTTACAAGATTTTCCACACTTCGGACAGACATTCTTTTTTTCTGTAAAGAGAGGAAAAGTGCATCTTCATGACCCTGTTCAGGGATTATATGCTCCCTTTTTTTCAGATAATCCTGTAAAGCAATTTCAACTTCATCGCCAAAATAGATAGTAACTTCCTTACCGCCCTTTCGATGAATTCGAATTCCATCATTTTTGAAGTCTACATCAGATATATTCAATCCAACACATTCAGATACACGGATTCCTGTACCAAGAAGGAGCGTCAGGAGAGCAAGATCCCTGATTTTAGTCTTCTCATGGAAATTTTTTTGTTTTTTAGTGAGAGCATCTCCATGTTCAACTTCATCTAAAAGGAGAGCTATTTCATCAGTATCCAGACGTATGATCTCTTTTTCCAAAAGTTTTGGAAGCTGCACTAAAGCAGCTGGATTATTATGGATTTTTTCATTTCGATAAAAGTAATTGTAAAAGCTCTTTAAAGAAGCAATTTTCCGCATAATACCACGTTCTTTGTTAATTACTTCCTGGTTTCTATCATTAAACCGATATTTCAGATATTCCATATATTCTTCCAAATCACTCACACTAAGCTTATCCAGATGTTCCAGTGTAATTTCAGAGGTTTCCAACTTTGACAGATAAGGATTTTCTAATTTTAAAAAGTCGAAAAAAACTCCCAGGTCGTATGCATATGCAATCCGTGTTCTGGAAGAGGTTCTTTGCTCGATTCCCCGAAAAAAATCAGAGCAGAAGAGAGGCAAAGCTTTTATCATACTTCTAAGCTTTTGAATATTTTTAATATCCTCTTGTTCATGATAAGATAATTGACTCATAAAAATTTCTTCCTCTTAACTATATAGTCGTAGCTATTGTGCCCTTTTAAGTTAGGTGATATTTAGTATTTTATCCTGAAAAAGCAGTATCCTCCCTAGGCCAACCAGAAATATTCCCAGTTGTGACAGCATGGAAAAGCCGGCTTTTTAATCCAGGATTTTCTCGCTCTAATTGTTTTATCAACAGTTTTACATATTCCCGTTTCGTATGACCGTCCATGGGACAGGGATTTTTACATACAGGAAGCGCATAGCTATGTTGAAATCCAATAACATCTGCTTCGGGTACAAATATCATAGGACGAATTACGGTTAAATCCATACGATCCAGATAGGTATAAGGAGAAAAAGCATGAAAACGCCCTTCATAAATCAATGACATCATCATAGTTTCAATTAAATCTTCACGATGATGAGCATAAGCTACTTTATTACAGCCTGCTTTTTTGGCATATTCGTTTAAAGCACCTTTGCGCATTTTTGCACATAGAGAACAGGGGCTGGATTCCTTTCGCCTTTCAAACAGGATTTCTCCTATTTCTGTAGAAATTACTGTATAGGGGATTAGAAATTGCTCACAGAGCGTTTTAATAGGTCCTAAAGACATATTTTCTAATCCCAGATCTACAGTAATTGCTATAAGGGAAAAATTGTTTGGATAGAACTTCATTAGACCATGCAGTGCATATAAAAGCGCCAGACTGTCTTTTCCTCCAGAAATTCCGACTGCAATATGGTCACCCTTGTCAATCATATGGTATTTATCAATTGCCTGGCGCGTTAAACTCATAAGGCGTTGTAAATTCATAGAAAATAGCCTTTCTTGATTTTAATGAATGGTTGTAGTGAAATAGAAGTAAAAAAACAAAGAGAGATACAAAACTATTCGCGAAAGAATACTTTAACGAATAGTTCTAAGAAACATCCTGATTTCAGAGTACGCCTAATAAGACCCGGCCTCTTTCCCTCTCAGATTCCGGGTTTTATGCATGGCTTTTTCTTTTATGCATGATTTTTATACATTGTAACTCATAATGATTTTTTTGTCAAAGGTGTTATATGATGAAAAATAAGATAAAACGATATAGTTCCAGCCTCCTTATCTGCCTTCTGATATTTCTTGCGGTCTTCCCAGCACTGGCCGCGATTTCGACTCCAAGCGAATGGGATTATGAGGAAATAACGGATGAGGAAGTCCTCCTGCTGTTTTTAGGAATGGTCTAGCGTTCATCCTGATTCATAGTGCCTTTGACTGGATAAGATAGTTTATTTCGCTGGTTTACTATAAAATTAGAAAGGGAAATGAATGATAGTATACGATAAATTATTTGATTTTCTGGAAAGGAAACATATGAAGAAGACAGACCTTCTGGAAGTCATTACTGCTAAAACACTTGCAAAGTTAGGCAAACATAAATCTATGAATACACGTACAATAGAAAAAATATGTCTGTTTTTAGAATGCCAGCCTGGAGATATTATGGAGCATGTAAAGGAAAATAAAACAGAAGGATTGAAAAAAGCCCCGTAAGGGGCTTTTACTCTGCTGAAAACTTCATAAATAAATATATTAAGGCATTTCTCCCGGTCCTCCATTAGGAGAATTTTCATTTCCTGATGGTGGAATATCCGTTTCAATAGACGAATCTGGTTTTGAAGCAGGAATCTCTGATTCAACAGAACTTGATGAATTTTCAGTATTGGAAGGTTCTGGGCCTCCTGATGTTTGAGAAGTATCGGACTTTTCAGCAGAGTCGCCATCGCCAGGTTTTACTGATCCAGCAGAAGGTTTAAGACCACTTCCAGGCCCATCGAAGGAAGTTTCCTCATATTCATCGGTTGTGGATTCTTGAGATTCTTGACTGCTCTCTTCTGCTTCTTCCTCCGTTTCCAGAACGGATTCTTCTGTTGGATTCTCTGCTTCTGTTTCGTCTACAGTTGTAGAAATCGTTTCAGAGGATTTTTCCTCCTGCTTTTTGGGGAGCCTCCCGCCTCCTGTTCCAGCCGGAGCTGCATTTTCTCCAGCCTCTGTCAATCCGCTTTCTTCCGCTATCCGGCTGCTAATTTTTTTTACAGAGGAAGGAGCTTTATAGTCAGTATCGTTGAAGAGGAGCTGATGAAGCTGTACTACATTACTTTCCAGAGTTGTAGGAATTACACAATCCATTTTTCCAATCATCTTAGATTCTCTCGAAAAAGGAAATCCTGTTGTTTCTACGATATGGTAGTCCCCAATTCGTTTCGCCATAGGGATAATGTCATCAATGCCAATGTTCGTGGAAATTTGAGGAAATACAGTTACCAATACATTATTTCTCGTAGCCCAATCTGCATTTTTTGCTTTTTCCATTGCCAGTTCTACTATTTTTCTTTGTCTGGCTGTACGATTAAAATCAGTATCCATTAGACGAAGACGTGCATAGGCAACAGCTTGTACACCGTCCAAGTGATTCATACCTGCATGCTCAAGGTGGTGGGATCCAACATTCGTGGAATCGACAGTTTCAGTAATAAAGGAATTAATATAGGCAAACTCAGCCTCTGAAATTTCTACATCTACTCCACCTAGAATATTAATGGCATCCACCACGGCTTTCCAGTTAAATGTGGCATAGCTATCAATCTGAATATCCAGATTTTCTTCAAGAGCAGCCACTGCCTGTTTAGGACCTCCTTGAGAATAAGCTTTGTTGATTTTATGGTATTCACCTTTCGAACTTATTTTTAAATAAGTGTCTCGAAATACAGAAACTATTTTTACTTCTCCTGTTTCCTTATTAATACAAAAAAGCATTTCTACATCAGATAAGGTTCCCTTTCCAAGCTTTCCATCCCTGGAGTCTACGCCAAATACAGCTATGGTTAAATACCCATCATCATTTTTCTTTTTTATTGTAGAAAAAATGATAGCTGCTAGTAGAAAAAGGGCTATGATTTCCACCAGTAGAAAAATCCTTTTTTTTCGCCGATGTCTCCTTAATGCTTTTGAATGCCGTATTTTTCTGTTTTCAAATTTCTCCTGATGTGCGCTGATAAAATCATGTTCTCTGTGCTTTTTGCTGTTATTAGGCTGTTTACGCTGCTGCCTGCGCCTTTTCATACGTTCCAGTTCATCTTCATACTCGTAACTCATTTTCCATTTACTCCACTAATTTTTAATCATTGCCAGTCTATGACCTTGTACAGTTAGTAAACCTTCATGCGTAGGGCCAGGGTTTCCTGTGAAAATCTTGAATCCTTGCTGTAGGACTTTGCACACTCGCTGTGCAGTCCGTATGGCAAAGAATGCCGTTTTTGCATTTTGTGTGCATTCGCTGGACACTCACAGGAATCTCCTTTCATTTATGGTGATGCCCTCATACGCCTAAGCAGCGCACCATCATGAATGAAAGTATCCAGCGCATTTCTTATCCCTGAATTCAGTTTTCTGCTGTACAGAAAAGGGTACTTTCACAGGAAACCTTCATGCATACAATTAGGGTGTTGCCATGAATGAAAATATCCTTGCGTATTGGGCATACCGAAATTCAGTTTTTCGCTGTGGGAAAAAAGATACTTTTGTAATAACTCTCCATCATGGCTGTCCTGTTATATAGCTGTGGGCACTGTATATGTATATTGCAAATGAAAGCTATAATGCCATCATAGCTGAACTCAAGCTTCCAATATACTTTAGTATAGCATAGCGGAAAAAGAAAAAACAGAGTAAAGAGGCTTAATAAATTATTACAATTTCTTTTATTTTTCAAAAATATTAAGAATATCCTTAGAAAATAAGAGGAGAAATTTTATTGACGTAAAATTTTGCAGGAGCTATAATTTTATTTCGTAAGAATCATAAGATTAAAAAAAGAGATTGGAGAACAGATTATGTGTGGAATTATTGGATATACAGGCCCTCTCAAGGCGAGAAAGGTTATGCTGGATGGGCTGGCCCAGCTGGAGTACCGTGGATATGACAGCGCGGGAATTGCATATTTTGGCAGTGATTCCAAGATACATCAGATTAAGACAACTGGTAAGGTTTCCGAGCTGAAAAAACTATGTGGCTCCATAGAAGATGAAATCTCTCATTGTGGTATCGGGCACACTAGATGGGCTACCCACGGAGGGGTGACAGATGAAAACGCACATCCTCATACGGCCAAAAGGGTTACATTGATACATAATGGGATTATTGAAAATTACCATCAGCTCACAAAAGAATATCACCTAGAAGATAGGCTGATTTCCCAGACAGATACAGAAGTTGCCGCCTGGGTTCTGGAGAGTCTTTATTCAGGCAATCCTGTGGACGCTATCCAGAAATTTCTGCCTCTTTTGGAAGGCTCTTATGCCTTTTGTATTATGTTTTCAGACCATCCGGGAGAAATATATGCAGTAAGAACAATAAGCCCTCTTGTAGCCGCTTATACGCACTCAGGGTCTCTTGTAGCTTCTGACCTGACAGCTCTTATCCCTTATACCAGGTCTTACTTTGTGGTTCCAGAAAACCAGATTCTCAAGTTGACTCCATATCAAGTCACCCTTTATGATGAAAATGGCAGCCGCATATCTCCTGAAATCATGGAAGTAAACTGGAATATGGACGCTGCGATGAAAAACGGCTTTCCACATTTCATGTTGAAGGAAATCCACGAGCAGCCAGAAGCTTTAAAAAATACAATACTCCCTAGGATCAGCAGAGGGCTTCCTGATTTTGAAGCAGATGGAATATGTGATGAAATTTTTGAAAGCTGCAGCCAGATTCGTATTATTGCCTGTGGCACTGCTATGCATGCGGGTATGGTCTCCAAAGCTTTGATGGAGCCAATCCTACGGATTCCTGTTACAGTATCCATTGCCTCTGAGTTCCGGTATGAGAACCCTCTGGTTGATGAAAAGACATTATCAATCATTATTTCTCAGTCAGGAGAAACGATTGATACACTTGCTGCCCTGCGCCTGGCAAAATCTTGTGGTTCTAAAACACTTGCTGTCGTTAATGTAAAGGGCTCAACCATTGCAAGGGAAAGCGACTATGTACTTTATACTCATGCAGGGCCGGAAATTGCTGTAGCTAGTACAAAGGCATATTCTGTACAGCTTGCTGCGCTTTACATGATAAGCTGCCGTATGGGCCTAGCCCGAAGCTGTATGGGGGATATAGAAGGACGGGCATTTATGGCAGAGCTGTTGGATGCGATTCCTGCTATGGAAGCGATGATCCGCCAGAAGGAAACTATCCGATCTATTGTAACTCACATTATTAATCAGCCAGATACTTTTTTTATCGGAAGAGGACTGGATTACGCTTTTTCCCTGGAAGGAGCATTGAAATTAAAAGAAATCTCTTATATTCATGCAGAAGCCTATGCAGCTGGAGAGCTAAAACATGGTACCATTGCCCTGATTTCTGACAAAGTTCCTGTTATAGCCATAGCAACTCAGGAGGCTATTTTCGCTAAAACACTATCTAATGTAAGAGAAGTAAAAGCTAGAGGCGCCTTTGTAATTTTAATCACAAAGGAACATGCCTCTGTGGCTTCTGACCTTGCAGATATACAGATTCAGATTCCCGATTTAAATGACCAATTTACTGTATTTCCTATTGCAGTAGTGCTTCAGCTCATTGCCTATTATGCTTCTTTACTGAAGGGACTTGATGTGGATCAGCCTCGTAATCTGGCGAAATCCGTAACAGTGGAATAACAAGCTGACAGAATTTTATATGAGGGCTCTTACAAAGTGGATTTCTCATAGGGGATTTGATTTTCTCCAAGGATTCTCTTGAAAACAGAAAAATCAATTTCTATAATGATTAAGGTGTCAAGCGCACGCTAATAAAGAATACTAGGATATTTTTACGGTTTGGAAGCCAAGAAATTTTAAGACTTCTATCATGTAATCACTTACGTGCACAAATGGTTACATTCAATGTAAAAATATTCTGATACTTTTCCTAGGCGGATCGCTTTGACACCTGAAGCATTGAGATATAAAAGTGGAAAAAAGCTGTTTGTTTTATTCACTAATCAGTCCTATTTTTCTATTGGCACATTCAATAATAAGATTTACAGCATTTTCCATGCCAATTGCACTGCTGTTTAGACATAAATCATAGCTCTGGGCTTCGCCCCATCTTTTGCTGGAATAATAGTTATAATAGCTAGCTCGGCGTTTATCCGTCTTAATCATCATATCCCTAGCCTTTGCTGGAGGTATTTTGTTAAGCTCAGCCAGCCGTTCAATCTTCTCTTCTTCTTTTCCCGTGATAAATACAGTTAAAGCATTAGGATAGTCTGCTAAGGCATAATCAGCACAGCGGCCTACAATCACACAGGATTCTTCCTCTGCCAGTTTTTTTATGGTATCAAACTGAGCGAGAAAAATTTTATGATTGATAGGCATATCCGTATATGCTGATGTTGTATAGCCGAGGGAATAAGTATCCATTACCAGAGAATATAAAAAACTGCTGGTAGGCTTTTCATCATGAGATTCAAATAGTTCTTTACATAATCCACTATGCTTTGAAGCCAGATTCAAGAGTTCTTTGTCATAACATTTAATCCCAAGCCGCTCAGCGATTTTCTGACCGATCATTCTTCCACCGCTTCCACACTGCCTTCCAATTGTAATTATTAAATTCTTGCCCATAATACCTCTCCTTTCTGTCTTTACAAAGGTGTTATGCGGGATTCATCTTGTTATTTTATAAGATTCCAGGTCAAAACTACCAGTCCAGGAAAATAGTCAGAGTATTTTTGACATCCTAACCTTTGTGGGAAATTGTTTCGCAATCCCTATAAAATAAAAGCATTCCCTAATATTTATTTCTATAAAGATATTATACACCAAAAATAGGAAAAAGTATATGAATTATTTCAATTTTTCTAAAAGTTCTTGAAAATAGTCAGGCAATGGAGCGGAAAATTCCATGTATTCTCCATTTCGCGGATGAATGATACCAAGCACTCCTGCATGAAGGGTCTGTCCTTCTAAAGACGGATAAGGACATTTAGAAGGGCCATATACCTTATCTCCCAGCAAGGGATGACCGATATTAGCCATATGGACTCGTATCTGATGGGTGCGCCCTGTTTCTAACTGGCATTCAATATAGGTAAAGTTTTGAAAACGCTTCAGAATACGATAATGGGTCACTGCCTGTCTGCCATTTTTATAATTGACACACATTTTTTTCCGGTCAATAGGATGCCGGCCGATGGGAGCATCAACAGTGCCAGATTCCTCTTTGACTACACCATGAACAATGGCATAGTATTTTCTTGTAATGGAATGCTGCTTTAACTGCTCGGCAATCTTGTTATGGGAAAAGTCATTTTTGCATACAATTAAGACCCCGGTAGTATCCATATCAATACGATGGACAATTCCGGGGCGCATAACGCCGTTAATACCAGATAGTTCCTGTCTGCAATGAGCCATCAGACCATTTACCAAAGTGCCGCTGTAATGCCCGGCTGCTGGGTGGACCACCATTCCTTTCGGTTTATTAACCAAAATAATGTCACTATCTTCGTATAAAATATCTAAAGGGAGCTCTTCCGCTATGATTTCAGGTTCAGAGGCCTCTGGAATTTGAAAGGATACCTGGTCCCCTGCTTCTATCCTTAGGCTGGCCTTTGCCTCTGTTCCATTTACCCGAACTTCTCCTGCCTTAATCAGCTTCTGAATATAGGAACGGGAACAGGAATCAATGCAGCAGCTCATAAAGTTATCTAAACGCATCCCCTCATGGGAAGGTTCGGCCGTTAATTCTAGATTCAACCTGCCCTCCCTCCTTTTTTCAAAGAGAATACGGCAAAGTCCTCATCCTTATAATAGATCAGGACAAGGAAGGCTAAAAGTCCTGCACCTATGGTTACATAACAGTCTGCCACATTGAAAATAGGAAAGTCAATCAAGCTGAAATAGAGGAAATCCACCACATATCCCTGGGATACCCGGTCAATCATATTGCCGACTGCTCCGGCTACAATTCCACTTCCACATATGCCCAGTGGCAAGTAATGCCTGGAACAAGGAAGACGGAGAAAAAAGAATATGGCGGCTGCCAATACAGCCAAGGCAACTAGAAAGAAAAAGCTCTGTTTTCCTTGGAGCATACCAAAAGCAGCTCCTCTATTTTCTAGATATCGAAGCTCAAAGACACCATTCCATAGAACGAAAGGATTTTTTCCTTTCAGCCTGTCCACTGCAAGCTGTTTTGTCCACTGATCCAGGCCAATTAGAATAAGAATGCTGCAAATAATGGAGAAAAGCTGTTTGATTTTCTGACTCATAGCATTATACCTGTTTGCTGGTCCCGTTTGGAGACGGATCCAGAATGCGGGCCAGACCCTTTCGCATCTCATCTTCAGTTACAGACCTGTCTACATAGGCAGAACCTATTTTTTCCAGAAGGATAAACTTAATAACACCAGAATCCATTTTTTTGTCGTTTTTTGTAGCAGCTATAATAGATGCAGCTTCCATATCCTTCAGCGAAACAGGAATTGAGAAACTTTCTAGGAGGAACTTCACATGCTCTGCTTCTTCCAAGGAAATCAGTCCCCTATCTGCGGAAATATAAGCGGCGGCCAGAGAACCAAGGCCTACACAATGGCCATGAAGCATTTGAAAATTTCCCAGCTTTTCAATCGCATGGCCCAGAGTATGTCCAAAGTTCAGTAATGCGCGGATTCCCTTTTCTGACGGATCTTCTTCTACTACTCTGCGTTTAATGATATCACTTCCAGCAATCATACGTTCACACACATCAGGATTACGATTGATAATAGCTGCTCTTTCCCGTTCTAGAAACTGGTAATAGTCTTTGTCTTGAATCAGGCCATGTTTGATAACTTCTCCCATTCCAGAAGAAAACTGTTCAGGAGGAAGAGTTTTTAAGGCTGCTGTGTTACTGTATACAAGAAGGGGCATATGGAATGCACCTACCATATTTTTATAGGCATCAAAATCAACTCCTGTCTTTCCGCCTATACTGCTGTCTACTTGAGAAAGAAGGGTGGTTGGAACCTGAATAAAGGAAATTCCTCTTAAATAAGTAGCAGCTCCGTATCCGCATAAATCCCCTGCTACACCGCCCCCCAGAGCAAGGAGTACATCATTCCGGTCAAAATGGGCAAGAATCAGGGTTTCATAAAGCCTGCGTACAGTATCCAGATTTTTCTGTTCCTCTCCTGCTGGAAAGACAAAGGAAATTACCTCCCGACAGCAAGGGCGCAGGATCTCCTGTACTTCATCCAGATAAAGCGCAGCAACATTAGAATCTGTTACAATACACAATCTCCGTCCATCAATAAAGGGGAAAACTTCTTTAGAAAGCTTTTCAAAAGAAGGCTCAATTATAATATCATAAACAGGCCTTTCATTTACATGTACAGTAATTCTTTCAGACATATGTCAATAAAACCTCCAGGATTAAATTATCTTGAGTGAAAGCAGCTTTATTCGTAATTAAGGCTAGCAATACTTCTTAGCTATTACAAATAAACGGCCCTTTTTCGTTTCACTTTGCACTCCATCATATTGAAATCGGCCAAGCCCCCGCACAGAGATAATATCTCCTTCCTTTAAAGGGGCGCTGTTAGAAAGAGCCAGCTTCCCGTTGATGAAAACCCGTTCCCCTTCAATATAAGCAACTGCCTTGTTACGAGAGCAGCGGTAAACAAGAGCCAGCATATTGTCTAAGCGGACAGAAGCAATGCTTCCCTCTGCTATTTCATATCTGGGAGTAAAGGAAATATCTTCAGGCTGACATAACGCAGCTTGAACCTGGGTATGGCGCACTCTTGTAAGCTCACCCGATATATATTCAGACATATCTTCCATACAGAAAAGCAAAGCTTCTTTCTCATTCTGTATAATATCTCCGATCTTGCAGCGTTCAATTCCAAGATTCATAACAGCCCCCAGATAGTCCCTGTGGGTCAAATCCTCTGCAAAGCGGAGATTTAACGGAGACAGGCATATACATGATAAAGGAGGGACAAAGCGTTCTTTATCCATATAGGACGGAAGAAAGCAAACAATTTTCCTTTCAGCAGGATGATATCCTCCGGTCATCACACAGGAAACCGGTGGAAGCTTGCCAGCAAGAGAATGGAAAATTGTCTGCTCGTTTAAGTTTAGAAAATCAGTATGTAGTGGAATATCCCGGTGAAAACACAATTCAGCCAATTCCAGCAGTCTTTTCTTCAGTAATTGTTCGTCTTTTTCCATAATATGTCTTTCCCTCTGGAAAATATCGGCTCTCCCTATAGATGAAACCGGACTCCCGGCATATCCATGGAATTGCTGTTTCCTCCAGTGCCGCCGCTTGTTGCGGAAAGAAGATCCTGAAAATCTCCAGACAGCTCTACAGACTCCGGCGTAGCAATAAAAATGTAGTTAGAAATCTTTTGCAGATTACCACTCATGGAATAAGCTGCTCCTGAAGTAAAATCAATAATTCTTTGAGCAATCTCTGTATGGATACCCTCCATATTCAGAACCACTGCCTTACCGGCAAGAAGATAGTCGCAGATTTCACTGGAATCCTCCATAGAAGTAGGTTTGATCAGGGAAACCTCCATTCCTCTTCGCATAGGAACAACCTTTGAGCTGCTATTGGAACGGGGAAGGAAATGAGACCTTGAAGCAGGCCTGTCCTCATCATCGTAATAATCTTCATCTTCTGTATTGTTTCTGGAAAACAGTCCTCTTTTAACAGGCCTGTCATCTTCCTCATAATCGTCATCTAAAAAGTAATCGTCATCTTCTTCATCGTTAAATTTCATGGCATTTACGATTTTTCCAAAAAAACTCATACTGTCACTCCTATCTTGTACCAAAGATGCCGGTACCGACTCTAATCATGGTTGCACCCTCCTCTATCGCTACTTCATAATCACCGGTCATTCCCATGGACAGAGCAACCATAGTACCATTATCAATGTTTTTACCCTTGATGTCAACATATAATTGATATAATTTTTTAAAAACGTCTCTGTTTTTTTCTGGATTTTCTACAAATGGTGCGATTGTCATCAGCCCTTTTATAGTAATATGGGAGAATTTTCCTATTTTTTCCACTGCATTTTCCACTTCTTCCAAATAAAATCCGAACTTACTTTCCTCTCGTGCCACATTTACCTCCAGAAGAATATTCACATGAAGCCCCCTCTTTGCTGCCTCTTCCTCAATTTGTTCCGCAAGGCGCAGGGAATCCACAGAATGGATCAGAACTGCTTTGTCAATTACCTGCTTTACCTTATTGCGTTGAAGGTGACCAATCATATGAAAACGGATATGTTCTGGCAGACAAGGCTGTTTTACAGCAATTTCCTGCACCTTATTTTCACCAAAATCCAGTACACCTGCCTGAACCGCTTCTTCCATCATGGATAGGGGTTTGGTCTTACTCACTGCAATGAGTGTTACTTCTTTTGGATTTCTACCTACTCTTTGGCAGGCCTCTTCTATGTGTTCTCTTATCTGCTTTAAATTTTCCTGTACCATTTTAAAATCTCCTAATATATTATTGATAGATTAAATCGCCTTCCTGTACATGTTCTGCATTGAGCATAATGTGGTCATATACAGAGAGTCCATATTTTGTTCCCTTTTGGATTGTATAATATTCATCGTTAGAGGTAAGTACCTCAATTTGGCGGAAAACAGCATACCCCTTATTGATATTATAGACTCCTTCTAACGAGGCGGTAGGTCCAATCTGAAACCGGTCAGTGGAACCAGGCTTTACAATATAATCTCCAGGCTTCAGTTCAAAGGAATCCGCCTTATTTATATAATAATACTCTTCTGTAGAATAGTAAATATCTGTGGGAATAAACTGGATATTAGTACCTTTATCAGTATAGATTTCTTTCATGAAGCCTGTCTGAGAGGTGTTTCCACCTTGGGAGATATAATCCACAGGAACCAGGAAAAAATCCTTTGAAGTAACAGCACTTACAGGGATTTTTAAGCCTTTTACCTCTTCAGACTGAATTTCAAAATTAATAAATCGTTCCGAAGCAAACTGTACCATATATTTATCGAAATCCAGCTTTCCATAGGGCTTACCATCAGAGCCAGTCACCATAGAAAATCTGCCAGATATAGTTATATCACGGCCTTTAAAGGAGACATCCATAGTCTGTTTGTCTCCATACTCCTGAATATCATCTTCTGACATAGGAAAGACAACTGACCAATTTTCTGAACGGATAATTTTATAGGCTGGAGCTCCCTTTCCAATCAACTCTCCTGACTTTATCATACGTCTGATATATTTGCTTCTGTCAAAGAGCTCCTCTGTAAGATGGGAAGCTATTACATCAGAATATAAAGTCATATTTTGAAGCATGTCCTCCTGCTGTTTTTGAGCGTCGCTGTCTTCTTCTCCTAATCCTCCTATTGTCTGAACTGTTTCGTTATCCTCCTTATCCTCTGAGGGAGCTTCATCAGGAGGGAAAGCATTTTCCCCCTCTTCTAGAGGTAAGTCTGTTTCTTCCTCTATGGAGCTGCTTTCTACAGTAGTTGTTACATCTGGCTTTTTTTCTGATTTTTTAACAGGCCTTTGAGCCGCATCAGAAAAACCATCGATAATATAAGAAACAATTCCTGATTCAGAAGCACGTACTTGCTGGAAACTGATTCCTGCACTTTCAAGGGCAGCATCCATATCTTCTATATTATTAAAGTTTATATATTCCATAACGGCAGACTGAAGATAATATTTTGTTTCAACCACTTCAGAAAAATCAATATCTCGATAAGAAAGGCAGAAAGCAGAAAGCTGGTTTCGGATATCGGTCAGCTCATTCTCATCCATTTTTTCAGAGGTATTAGGATTGTCTTCCAAAAAAGAGGACAGACGGCCAGTTTCATCCAGAGAATAGACACGAGATCCTACAGAAGCTCTTTTTCCCTCTCGGATATAATAATTGATATAACCAGCTCTGTCGGTATAAATTATGTCTTCATCTCTTAAAATCAAACCAGTATGACTTCGGTCATTTACAATTCCTCCAGCCTCTACCTCATAAAATTGAACCTTGTCTCTACGTATGTAAGTATATACATTAAAGGCCATATACACGAAAATAAGAAAGAAAATTATCATACCAATATTAATATGGAAAGAGCGGCGGTAAGGAATGATCTTTTTACTCTTCTTTTTTGCCATTAGGAATACCTCTAAAAAAAGACCACTGCCTTGTAATATGCAGAGGTCTTTTTCTTTCTATGTATATTATAATGAAATAATGACATCTTTCTGAGCGTTTTCCGGAAGCTTATCTTTATCTTTGGAAACGCTTAAAACAAATGTTACATGATATTTTTCACCAATTTTTTCCAATGTTGTAATCGTATCGGAGATATCCTGTCCCTCCAGACAGGAAAGCTTTAAAAAGCTGTCTAAAAACATCATCTCCAAATCATAATCCTGAGAAATAATGCCGCATAAAAAGCCAAGAAAAGATTCGCTGGAAGTAATCGGATACTCGTTTACATTGATCAGACGAATTTTATTATTTAATTCATACATGTGCTTAGAACTTTTGTCAAGATATACAATGGAACCATTGGATTCCTTAATGGCCTGATTTGCCTTATTCAATAAATGTTTTGTCTTTCCCTTCCCCTTTTCACCTGCAATAATCTGAACCATAATGTTCCCCTCCTTGAATTTTATTTAATTTGTATAAAAAGTCAATTTATATTATCCTAATTATAGAATAAATTCGAAAAAAACGCAATCACTAATCGACAATTTTCTGAATTAGATTTGTCATATTGTCGTAAAGCCCAGGTCTGCTCTCAGCTTTCAGGATAATGGAAATATATTCCTTCTCTTCGTCATCCCGGCTTGCCATAATTAGACAGTAACCAGCAGATTTAGTAGTTCCGGTTTTTCCTCCAAATACAGTAAGGCCTTTAGGCTCTTCTCGTTCGCCTGTCATATACCAGTTTCCACCCTTCCAGGTCTGGCTTACTGTCTCACCGTTTTTGTTTTCATATTCTGCATAATAGGATGTGGAACTGATGATATCCCGGAATTTCTTTCCAGAAGGCTCTGGAAGGTTTAAGGCTTCATTAAAAATCAGATACAGGTCATAAGCTGTAGTATAATGTTGCTCATTATTTAGTCCATGGGGATTTACAAAATGAGTGCCTGTGGCACCGATTCGTCTTGCTTCTTCATTCATCATATCGCTGAAAGCCTCTACGCTGCCAGCCATATGTACTGCAATGGCAACTCCTGCATCATTGCCAGATGGGAGCATAAGCCCATATAGAAGCTGCTCTAAGGTAAGGCTGTCTCCAGGGTTGATATGGCAGAGAGTAGCCCCCTCTTCTGTAATTATCACATCATCCGTTACTGTCACCATATCAGAAAGGGTGCCATATTTTAAAGCAAGCAGTGCAGTCATAACTTTGGTGATGCTGGCAGGATAAAGAGGCTCAAAAGCATTATGAGAAAACATTACTTCTTTATCTTCCAGAGAAAATAAAGCAGCAGCTTCTGATGTAATCTCTTCATCCTCAAAAGAGTCTTCATCCCATACAACACAAAGGCTGTCAGCAAAGGCAGGCAGCCGGCTGCTTTCCGTCTCTTCTGTCTGAAGACGGCGTGCCTCAAATTCATAAGGTTGTTCAAAAGTCTCCTGCCCACAGCTAATCAATAAAAAAGCCGCGGCCAGAAGAATTCCTATTAAGGCAGTTTTCGTCCATTTTCTCCCCATTACTTGTAGGCCTCTCTCCATTCCAAATCTCCTCTGTCCAGAGACTTTACAAGAAGCTCTGCTGTGGCTATATTTGTTGCCAGAGGAATATTATAGGTATCACAGAGCCGGATTACGTTATTTACATCAGGCTCATGAGGCTTGGGCTCTAGAGGATCTCTTAAAAAAATCAACAAGTCAATACCATCATGCTCAATCTGCGCTCCCAGCTGCTGTTCTCCCCCAAGATGGCCTGCCAGGAATTTGCGGATATTTAAATTTGTGACCTCTTCAATCAAACGTCCTGTTGTCCCAGTTGCATATAACTCATTTTTGCTTAAAATCCCCCGATAAGCGATGCAGAAATTCTGCATCAGTTTTTTCTTTGAATCATGGGCAATTAGACCAATGTTCATATAGAAATACCTCCTTAATCAGTGTTTGTTTTTTCTTTGAAGCGCTACATTCAATACAATTCCTATCCCCAAATACATACTGATGAGAGAGCTGACGCCATAGCTGACAAAGGGAAGGGGAAGACCAGTGTTGGGAAATATTCCGGTTGCCACAGCAATATTGGAAAAAGTCTGAAAGGCCAGAAGGGCTGCCATTCCAGTACAAAGCAGCCTTCCAGTCATGTCCTTTGCCTGTTCTGCCATCCATAGACATTCAAAAACAATAGCTGCAAACAACACAATTACAATTACACAACCAATAAACCCTAGTTCTTCCCCTACAACTGCGAAAATGAAATCAGTTTGTTCTTCTGATAAAAAATTGCCATTTTTTACAGAAGCAAGTGTGTTATTGTTTAGTCCCTTGCCTTTAAGCATTCCAGATCCGATTGCCATAATAGAGTTATCCTGTTGATAATTCGCATCTGCATAATTAGCTCTGTCCACCCAGGCCAAGATACGCCTTGCTTGGTAATCCTGCAGAAAGGGAATCATTCCAATCTTTAAAAGATAGATAAAAAGCCCGCTGCATGGGATCAGTACAGCTAGAGTCCCGCCAATCCATTTGAAGCTGATTCCTGCAATAAATATCATGCATATCAATGTAAAAATAATTACAAGGCTTGTAGAAAGATTCGGCTCTGCCAGCACTAACAGGATAGGAAAACCGAAAAGGGCGGCTGCCACAAGGAGCGTTTTTAATTCATCAACTCGTTCTGAGTACTTCCCTAGATACCAGGCGCTGAATATAATCAGCCCTATTTTGGCAAATTCTGAAGGTTGTACCTGGCCAACTACGGGAAGATATATCCACCGTGTAGCCCCGTTAACCTTACGCCCTATAAAAAGGACAGCAATAAGAAGAGCCGTACATCCAAGATAAATACTGATACTAAAGCTTGTAATCTTTTGGTATGGAATGAGGGAAAGGCCGGCCGCCAAGGCAAGGCCTACAATAACTCCAGCAATCTGCTTACCGACCCTGGCCATGTCCTGATTGGTCGCGCTTCGGATTACAAGTATTCCAATTATATTTAAGGCTATTGTATAAAGCAGAAGCCGAAAATTAAACTTTTTAAAATCGTATTCAAGTAACATTAAAATGTCCCCTTATTTCCTATGTTCAGTATGGGTATATTAGCATAAAGGGATGGTACCCTTCTGCCGCAGGAAGCGGCAGCTTCACGAATCTGTATCTCAATTCCCCCAGTGTCAATCTCCATATATCTGGAAACAGCACCTACAAGGTCTTCCTTCACCATCTCAATCATCTCTGGGGAACAATCTGTCCTGTCTGCAGCGAGAAGAAGTTTAAGCCTTTTTCTTGCCATATCGCCAGAATTTCTCTTTGGAATGATTGAAAACAGCCTCATATCTTGTCCCCCTCAGGCTCTCTTTAAAAAGGTGGAAAGCCGATAAAGAATTCCTCTCTGAGCCTCTATGCTCATAAGGGGAATCCGCTCCCCTGTCAGCCGTCTGCATATATTCATATAGGCTTGTCCTGCTGCTGAATCACTTCCGGCAAGAGGCTCTCCCTGGTTGGCAGAAATTACAATATCTTCGTCATCAGGCACAGCTCCTACAATATCTACTGCAAGAATGTCCATAACATCCATCAGTGACATCATATCCCCACGCCGCACCATATCCATCCGGATACGGTTGACAATCAGTTCAATGTCCTCCATCCCATCAGCCTCCAGAAGACCGATAATCCGATCCGCATCCCTTATGGCGGAAACCTCTGGAGTTGTCACCACAAGGGCCCTGTCAGCACCAGCTATGGCATTTTGAAAACCACGCTCAATGCCGGCCGGACAATCAAGCAGTATGTAATCATAATCATCTCTCAGGTCATCGACCAGTTTCCTCATCTGTTCAGGGTTAACAGCAGTCTTGTCTCGCGTCTGAGCAGACGGAAGAAGGTACAGGTTAGGATATCTTTTGTCTTTTATCAGGGCCTGCTTCATACGGCAATTGCCCTCTACAACGTCTACAAGATTATAGACAATGCGGTTCTCCAGTCCCATGACTACATCTAGGTTCCTCAATCCGATATCTGTATCAATTAATACCACACGAAAACCTAAAATAGCCAGTCCTGTTCCTACATTTGCAGAGGTTGTTGTTTTGCCGACCCCGCCTTTTCCGGAAGTAATCACAATGACTTCACTCATAAATGAATATCCTCCTGAACTGTTATCAATGTACCACATCTATTTTACATGAAAATCTGTTACATTTCCAGCATTTATGAAAATTTATGAAAATTTAATGGAATTGAGAAATCCTTTTTTCAATGGTTTTACAACAATTCTGTTGTTTTCTGCTGCTGCAATCATAGGCCCCCGGCCAAGCCGCTTTCCCTTTCCGCCAAAAAAACTGGCAGAATCTGCTATTTTAATCTGGGCTGGAGCCATGTCCAATGCTACAACAACAGCCTCTAAAGAGCCGGCTACCCCTGCATAAGCAGATCCACGTAACTCTCCTAATACAATAATATTACCTCTCGCTGTTACCCTTGCTCCTGGAAATACATTGCCAATGATAACGATGCTGGCTTCAGAGTCAAAGGCCTCTCCTGAAAGCAGGTCGCCCCGATAAAATTGGCCTGTTCTGGAATTCAACTCCATCAGCTTGTCATTTAATGCCTTCTCACAGCGCTCAATCCGCCGGGCATCTGTATCCAGAAGGCACAGGATTTCAATCTGGGAATTTTCTGTAATAGTATTTACGACAGCAAATTCTTCAGCTGGAGTAAGCTGCCTCCCTTCTAAAGTAAGAGCCATCTGAACTGAGCCCCAAAATCTGGCGCTCTCCTTAAATTTTACGGCAATATCGTGAAGGAGAACCTGGAAATCCGGATCTGGATCCAGATAAACGGATAGTCCTGATCGGTTCCCCTTTATCACAACCGTATTATGCATAGTCATTCACCTGCCTTAATCCTATCCTTTTTTCTGCTTTTTAAACATATTTAATCTCTGATTTCAACATTTGATGCATCCAGAGCTCCTGTATTGAGGATATAATCCAGATCGGTATAACCATAATAGAACCGATATACAGACTTTGCTAGGGAAGCTGCATTTCCAGATGAATAGCCATATGGAATATTCACAGTTACACAGATATCCGGATTTTCAAAAGGTCCATAGGAAATAAAGTATGCATGATTTCCTCGTTTATTAGACTCCTGGGCTGTTCCTGTCTTTCCGGCAATATCCACTTCCAGGTCGTTAAAAATCTTTCTGGAGGAGCTTTCTGTAATTACTTGGCGCATACCCTGCTGTACAGCATTCCAGGTGGCTTCTGGGATATCGATATGGGAACATACAGCCGGCGTATAATCCTTTACTAAAGTACCTTCCGAATCAGTGATCTTATCAATCAGGCTCAGCTCATAAACGGTTCCCCGGTTAGCTAGGGCAGCCACATAGCGAGAAAGCTGGACGTTCGCATATTCATGAGTACCCTGTCCCATAACCGAACGCTCCGGATCCTCTGTACTGATCCTAGGATTCAATTCGGATATCTCCACCCCTGAAGTATGGTCAAGGCCAAACATAGAAGCATATTTACGGATTTTTTCCAGGCCAAGACTCGGGACATAATTGTCATTTTCATCTGTAGAAAGCCGGTGTGCCAGTTCTGCAAAAAAGTAATTGCAGGAGTTCTGGATTCCCTCTACTACGGCTTCTTCCCCATGCTGCCCTGGAGAAATCCAGCACTTGATGGGGGGGCTGATCTTATCATAAATACCAGTACATTCAATCTTCTCATCCAGGCTTACGACCCCTTCCTGCAATGCTGCAATGGCAGAAATCGGCTTGAACGTGGAGCCGGGAGCTTTTACTGTCTGTGTAGCATTATTATAAAGCGGATTGGAAAGATCCTCCAAAAGGCTGGTATAATAGGAGCTATCCATGGTGCCGGATAAGCGATTATTGTCATAGCTGGGATATGTGACAATGGCCCGGACTTCTCCAGTATTGACATCAGTTACCACACAGCCCGCTGTACAAGGATCCAGAGCAAGCTGAGCAGGAGTCAATTCCAGACTGGCAATTTTGGCTTTAAGAAATAGGTAGGCATAGTTGTCACCATTATCACGAAGGGTATGAACCTGCGTTTCATCATAGGTCAGAACCCCTTGATCAAACAGTGCAAGGCAAAGCTCCCTGCCTGTAATCACTTCATCATTAATCAAATAACGATAAATTTTTTTGTGGAACTCCGCATCATGATTTAGATTGTCCAAAACATATTCTACAAGAACCGAGTAAATATCATCAGCATTGGAATATTTACTTCCGATCTGAAGTTTGGTAGTATCAATCCAGGTATTGGCGATACCAGCATAGATGAAATCTCTCAAACTTCCGCTTTCATCCCTCCATGCTAGATAATCTGCATTGGTTTTATCAATACTGCTGTCTGGAGTCAGGATTCCTACAGTAGGGCTTTGGAGATAACTCTTAATATAAAGCATATAGGCATACATATCGCTGGACAGATCCTTCATGGGGGTGGCATGGCTGCTATAAAGTTCATTTCTGATCTGACCTAAAATACGTTCCTTTGAAGCTTCAAACTGATTGGCAATCCCCCTCTCAATCTCTGAGGCATCTTCGGCAAAAAAATGGCTCATATTCAGTACATTATTATTGATCAGCTGAAAATATGCATCTTTTATCGGAATTAGACGGCGTGAGGAGTCCCTGTTTTCGTTGACCTCATCGCCTTGATTGACGATTTTTTCTGTCAGAACTCCAGCTAGCTGCTGTTCAATGAGATGATAGATTCCCTTTTGCAGATCCCGATCAAGAGTCAAATATACATCCTGTCCAGCATTTGGCTCTGATTCTGAAAGAACTTCCATAATACGGCCCATATTGTCCACACAGATCGTGCGTTCTCCCTTTGTGCCCTGAAGATATTCTTCCATAGAAGCTTCAATCCCGATCCTGCCTACAATATCTGTCAGTTCATAGGATGTATTTTTTTTCTTCAGATCTTCCAGCTGATCCTCCTGGACCTTTCCAGTATAGCCAATGATGGATGCAAAATAGATGCTGTCATTATATACTCGGATTGTGGATTCCTCTATATCCACACCGTCCAGCTCTGCCTTATGCTCTTTAATATCAATGACTGTTTCTGGGCTGACATAGGAAGTAATCGGAGTTGTCACGTATTTCTGAAAGGCAGCGGCATCCATTGTATATCGGATATTAATAATATCCAAAGCAACATCATCAGGAAGGAGAAGAGAATTTCCCTTATCATCTTTCATCTGATCCAGGCCATAATAGACCTTCTTATTTTCAAATGCCTCTCGTGCAGTAATTGCAGAAGGATATTTTCCAGCAGGATCATCCAGGTCATCTACGCTTCTTCTGCCATAAAAATCCCTGAGAAAACGCTTCCGCGCTGTCTCGCTAGAGGCTGTATAGACCATTTCTCCATTGCTGTTAATAGCGATTTCAAATTTGCCCTCCACATGCTCCCCGTGCTTATCCAGAATCTGGATAAGCTGAAGGATCATAGCGTTCTTTTCAGCACTCTTACGATATTTTCCTGTATCTTGGATTGTTACTACATGAGCCAGCTCATTATAAGCGAGAACATTTCCATTTTTATCCAATATCCGTCCTCTGGTTCCAGGAGTTTTTACAGTTTTTTCTGTTTTTTGGATATAGTCATTCAGATACTGCTCTCCATTGACAATCTGAAGCTGGAACAGAGTGCCTATTAAAGTAAGAAACATGGTGGTAAAAAGAGCCCCTAAGGCTGTGAGCCTAGAAGTAAAAAACCTACGCAAAAAATCTTGTATTATCTCAATAAAATCATTAAACAATGGTTGTATCTCTCCTTTGTGCCCATTCCGCCATTTTTTTTGTAAAAATCAATACAATCCGGTAGATGAGAAGGGTTGTAACTACAGTAAAAATGATCTCAGGAACTATGATGCTGCGGAAATAGTAAAAAAAGTCCAGCCGGTTCCTGATAAGAAAGCTGAAAATATAAATGTACAGATTATACATAAAATCGTTGATAAAGCTGAGAACCAGGGGAAGAGTAACATAATCCTCATAGTAATATCGGGTGAAAATTCCATTAATATATCCCATCCATATATAGAACAGAGAATAAAAGCCAAAGGGTCCGCTGTAAAAAAGATCCAAAAGGATTCCAGAACACAAGCCGCAGAACATCCCAGCCTCTTTTCCCTGGATGAAACCAACAGAAAAAGTAAGAATCAGAAGAAGATTAGGTGAAGCTGACAAAAAGGAAAGCTGAGGGAAAATGCAGTTCTGCACTGCAAAAGCCAGCAGGATTAGTACAAGGTTTAAAATCCTCTGTTTCATTACTTCCCATCTCCTTCCGATTCTCCGTCACGGATCAAATCCTCTTTCAAATCTGTAATAATTAAGACCTCCTGAAGGGTGTCAAATTCTGCTGCTGGTATTAGATAACCGGATTTGGTGAGCTGGCTGTTATCTGTACTGATATCGGAAGCATAACCGATGAAAATTCCAGGGAGAAATACAGAGCTGATATTGGATGTAACTATCTTATCTCCATCCTTTACATCCCCGTCTATGGCGATATCTGTAATTCTTAGCCGCCCTTTTTGAAAAAGCTTTAAATCTCCTGACACAATACAGGAAGAACCTGATTGAAGCGCCATGGCACCCACCTCGCTGAAATCGTCAATAATAGCGCGTACCGTAGCATAGTTGGCGCCTACATCAGTAACAATTCCCACCAAGCCGCCTCCAGCAATCACATTCATGTCCTTCTGTATACCATCTGTAGAACCTTTATCGATACGAAAAACTCGAAACCAGTCACCGGAATCCCTGGCAATAACTCTAGCACCTATCTTCTCATACTGCATATATTCTTCATCTAGCTGATACAGCCTTCTTAATCTGGAAAGCTCAAAGCTTTCTGCCTGGAGACGGTTATTATCCTCTACCAAAGAAGCAATCTGTTCTTTCAATTGCTTATTCTCTTCTACAGCTGCTTTTAAGCTGGAATAATCAGTAAGCTGGTTATAAACGGTCAGACCAACCCGATTAATTCCTGACTGTATTGGAATCAGGATATAGCCAACTCCTGTCCGCAGAGGAGTAAGAATGGTACTGTTAATTGATGTGATGCCAATCAGGAGGATACAAAATATGGTCAGGCCAATCAGTATATATTTACTGCGTTTTGATTCCATGTTACAATACTCCCTGTTCTTTCAGACTGATATAGGTATGATCGCCTATAATAATATGATCAATCAGCCGGATACCGATTAAATCGCCGGCTTTCTTTGTATTCTCAGTAAAGGCAAGGTCTTCCCTGCTGGGAGACGGATTGCCGCTGGGATGATTGTGTATTAGTACAATGTTGACTGCCCCGCATTTCAGAGCCTCTGCAAATACTTCTCTGGAGGTGATTACAGAAGCGCTTACCGTTCCCTTGGAAAGAAGGACTTCTTTTACCAATATCTGCTTGGTATTAAAGCACATCATGATAAGCTCCTCCTGTTCTCTGTGGCGCATATCCTCCATACAATATTCAGCAATTTCCTCCGGACTATGGAAGGAAAGCCCTTTTTCCAAAAGACGGCGCTTCCAGATCCTTCTGGAAAGCTCCCCGATACACAAAAGTTGAATTCCCTTCACCTGGCCGATTCCCTTCATAGAAGTTAGATCAGCCAGGGACAGATGCATAAGACCTACCAGACCTTCTCTTGGAGAACTGGCCTGTAGAACTCGTTTTGACAGCTCCAGGGAATTCTCTCCATGAGAGCCGTTTCTGATAATAATTGCTAAAAGTTCTTCATCACTTAGTCCCTCTGCTCCCAAGCGCAGACACTTTTCATAAGGCCTGTCTTCCTTGGGAAGCTGTTTCATGGTTTTTGAACCCATTTTGTATCCTCCCATCCGCAGTGTCTCTCCAAGTACGCCCCTGGAAGGAAGGGAACCGCTCTTGCTTATGGACTGCCTTATGACAGGTCCTACATCCAGCGGAATATCAGAAGTGCAGCGACCAGGCCGATGATTCCCGCCATGGTAACCCTGATGCTTAATCCAAAGGTAATCACAAGAATACCGAGATTTAAGACAAGCGGAGAATCCAGACCAAAGGACTGGCCGAAATTCAGCCAGGAAAAGCCGGATACCTCTCCCAGTGCATTGCCGATAAAACCGCCGAGAACAATCCCAGCCAGCATTAAAAGCAGAAGCACCCAGAAATTCTTACTTCCCATATTAACAACCCTCTTTAACTAAAACAGATAAATTCTGGAACAGACTGCCAAGCTCTGTTTCCTTTAGTTTACCACAAGTTTACAGACCTGTATACAATTTCCGAACAGTTCATAAAATTTTAAAAAACTGCCAGACCTGCTTCAAAAAGCTTCTGTAAAGACATAAGGATTCCTAGTTTGGCGTGGTACCAAGTAAGGCCGCCCTGAAAGTACACTGCATAGGGCGGCTTAATAGGACCATCTGCTGAAAGCTCAATAGAAGAACCCTGGACAAAAGCTCCAGCTGCCATAATCACAGGAGCATCATAGCCAGGCATATCCCATGGCTCTGGACTTACATAACTATCCACAGGAGCTGCAGCCTGAATGCCTTGACAAAATGCGATGACAGCCTCCTGGCTTCCAAGGGTAACAGCCTGAATGATATCGTGGCGTGATTCCGATCCATTAGGAAGAACAGAAAATCCAAGCCTTTCATAAATATTCGCAGCAAAAATAGCTCCCTTTAGAGCATTGGACACAACTGTGGGGGCTAGGAAAAAGCCTTGGAAAAGCTGCTGATTCAGACCAAGGCTTGCTCCTACTTCTTTCCCAAGTCCAGGAGCAGACAGACGAAAGGCGGCTCGGTCTACACAGTCCCTTTTTCCTACAATATATCCGCCTGTAGGGGCAAGTCCGCCTCCTGGATTTTTAATCAAGGAGCCTACGATCATATCTGCTCCCACATCAGAAGGCTCTATCTGCTCCACAAATTCACCATAGCAATTATCTACCATACAGATCATATCTGGCTTGATTTTTTTTATAAATGCAATTAATTCACCGATTTTTTCTACAGAAAGAGTAGGCCTGGAAGCATAGCCCCTGGAACGCTGGATCGTTGCCAGCTTTGTGTTTTCATTGATACAGGCCCGAATTCCCTCATAATCAAAAGAACCGTCTGAAAGAAGGTCTGCCTGGCGATAGGTTATGCCATATTCCTTCAGAGAACCAGCAGATTCCCGGATTCCAATCACTTCCTCCAGTGTATCATAGGGTTTTCCCACAGGGGAAAACAGCTCATCTCCAGGCCTGAGATTGCCGGAAAGAGCCACATGGAGCGCATGTGTCCCACTCATAAGCTGAGGACGCACCAGAGCGCTTTCTCCATGAAAAGTATCTGCATAAACAGCTTCCAGAGTATCCCTTCCCAGATCATTATAACCATATCCAGTAGTGGCAGCGAAATGAATATCACTGACTCTGTTTTTCTGCATAGCCTCAATAACCTTTAGTTGATTATATTCTGCAGTCTCATCAATGGCTTGAAAACGTCCTTCCAAAGCCTGCTCTACTTCCCCTGCCAAGGCCAGTACCCTGTCACTGATTCCCATCTTTCTATACATATCATTTACACCAATGCATTTCCTATCCACAGTTTTCTTCTACTCCTTTCAAATCCCTTAAAATCCGTTCCAAAACCTTTTCTAAATCATTATCAAAATCAGGCAGGTTAAGCCAATGAACCATCCTTTCCCGACGAAACCAGGTAAGCTGCCGTTTAGCAAAATGGCGGGTATCCCGTTTTAAAATACGAACTGCCTCATCCAATGGATATTCCCCATCCAGATAGCCTAAAAGCTCCTTGTACCCCAGGCCCTGCATGGATACCATTCCCCGTTTAAGCCCCCGCTTTTTTAAAGCTCTTACCTCTTCTTCCAAACCATCCCTTATCATCTGATCTACCCTCTGATCAATCCGCTGATAAAGGACATCCCTGTCTGTATTGATCACATAGTAGAAAAAGTGATAGGGAGGTTCTTTCTGGCGTTCTGTCTCGTTGTGAACAGATATTTTTTCTCCCGTTTGGTGATAATATTCCAGGGCACGGATCACCCGTTTTACATTATTTTCGTGAATGGCAGCAGCTGATTCAGGATCCACATGATGGAGCATCTCATGGAGAGCATGAGCGCCTTTTTGGGAGCACAGCTCTTCCAGACTCTTTCGGACAGAACTCTCCTCCTCATTTTCCTTAAAATCAATATCATATAAAAGAGCCTGAATATAGAACCCTGTTCCGCCGACGATAATGGGAATATGTCCACGGCTGTAAATAATCTCCATGGCCTGTTCCGCCATCTGTTTAAAAAGCACAACATTAAAATCTTCCTCCGGCTCCAAGACATCGATTAGATGATGGGGAATTCCTTCTGTCTCCTCTGGTCTTATTTTTGCGGAGCCAATATCCATGGATCGGTATACCTGCATAGAATCTGCACTGATGATTTCTCCTCCTACCGCCTTAGCCAGACGGATAGACAAAGCTGTCTTTCCTACCGCTGTAGGCCCTGTAAGAATAATAAGAGGCTTTTTTTCCGATCTGCCCTTCAAATCTATCTCCTCCCATTCATACATTTGGATTTTTGTTTCCCCCCTTCTGCCATTTCCCCATTCCGTTTTTCTGCGCTATACAATCCTTTTAAACTTCTTTTCCAATTCATATTTGCTCATAGAAATAATGGTCGGCCTGCCATGGGGGCAGGAATAGGGATTATCCAGAGTGAGAAGCCTGTCAATCAGCTCATTCGCCTCCTGGATGGACATACGGTGATTTCCCTTTACTGCTGCTTTACAGGACATAGAAGCAATTTTTTCATAGATAATATCCGGATTGGAAAGAGAGACATCCTCGGAAAGTCTGTCTATCATTTCCATAAGAAGTTCTTTTTTGGCAATAGAAAACAGATTGGAAGGCACTCCTCTGACTGCATATTCTCTTCCGCCAAAAGGCTCAATCTCAAAGCCGATTCGAGTGAAATATGTCTCATGCTTTTTCAAGAGAAGCTCCTCACTGGTATTAAGAGTTAAAATGACAGGAGGATTAACGGCTTGAGAGGCATGCTCCTGCTTTTTTAAAGATTCCATCATCTGCTCATAAAGAACCTTTTCATGGGCAGCATGCTGGTCGATAATATAGAGATTTCCTTCAAACTCTACCAGCCAATAGGTATCAAAAAGCTGGCCGATCAGAGTGTGTCGTTTTCTGGATTCCGGCTCTAAGAGCTTTCCATCAAAAAGGTCAAGCTGTTCTGGATGATATTCCGGCTGAGGGAAAGAGGCAGCTTGTCTGGCCGGATGGGTGTGATAAATTTCTGTATCTTCAGAGATGCCCTGAAAGGAGCTGCCCCTGGGACTGCTTTTTTCTTTCTCGCTTTCTTTTGAAACCATTGCTTTCTTTCCCATACCAGGGGAGGAAACCGCCGTCCTCTTTCCAGCAGTTTCTGGAGACATTTTGAAAGAGGAGTGGGCTTCCGAAGGGATGATATGGAGCTGTTTCATCCTGTTTATTTCAAAGGGCTCAGGCATATGGAAATCTTTATTTTCCTGCCAGGAAGCAGAGTTTCCCGTTTTTTTCTGTTCCTCCTGTCCAGACAGATTTACCTCTGGTATCAGCTCCTTATGAGAAAGGGCTGACCGCAGAGCGGAAAGGACCATTTGATAAAGCCCTTCCCTATCCTGGAAACGGAGCTCCATTTTTGTTGGGTGGACATTTACATCCAGAAATTCTGGTTTGATGGAAAAATGCAGCAGAGTAAAAGGATACTTATGCTGCATGAGATAAGGCTTATATGCCTCTTCAATCCCCTTTGCTATAATCGGGCTTTTAATATAGCGTCCGTTAATATAATAGTTTTCATAGCTTCGGCTGCTTCTAGCGATTACCGGTTTTCCAATAAAGCCAGTTACCTTGGCAGCTCCCTCTTCTGCTTCTACAGCAAGGAGATTGGCGGCAATTTCCCTGCCAAATATGGTATAGATCATATCCTTTAAATTATGATTTCCTGAGGTATGAAGCTTATTCTGGTTATTCTGGATCAGCCGTATGGATACCTCTGGATGGGACAGAGCAATTTTTTCAACTAGATCAGCTGTATGGGCACCTTCGGTATGGGCTGTTTTTAAAAATTTCTTTCTGGCAGGTGTATTGAAAAACAGATTCCGTACAATAAAAGTAGTCCCATCAGGAGCTCCTACTTCCTCAATGGACTTTTCCTGTCCGCCCTCAATCTGATATCTGGTTCCAGTCAGACATTCTCCAGTTTTTGTTATTACCTCTACTTGAGCTACAGCCGCAATACTGGAAAGAGCTTCTCCCCGGAATCCAAGAGAGGAAACTGTAAAAAGATCCTCTGCTGACTGTATTTTGCTGGTAGAGTGGCGGAGAAATGCCAGAGCGATCTCATCTTTTGGGATTCCACAGCCATTGTCTGTAACACGGATAAATGAGATTCCACCATCGCGGATTTCCACAGTTACAGCTGTTGCTTTTGCATCAATCGCATTCTCTAGGAGCTCCTTTACAACAGACGCTGGACGTTCAATCACCTCTCCGGCTGCAATCTTATCTATGGTATTTTTATCGAGTACATTAATATGAGGCATATTCACGATTCCTTCCATTCAGGGCAGTCTCCAACGGCTAATAAGCCATTTAGGCAGCATAGTCTGGGACAGCTTAGACATTCCATCTGTTTTTCAGCTTTGTCTGGATACGATATAAGGTATTCAAAGCATCGATAGGAGTCATATTTCCTAATTCCAGCTCCGCCAGCTCTTTAATAATATCATCTTCTTTGATTGTATCAAACAAGGTGAGCTGAGACATCTCTACATCATCCGGCTTAGGTACTGGCTTGTGCTGGCTTACATTAGCACTGACCTCTGCAATTTCCCTGGCCTTTGCCATAATATCTGCATTGCTCAGCTCATTCACCAGCTCTTTGGCCCGGACAATTACACTTTCTGGTACGCCAGCCAGCCGGGCAACTTGAATGCCATAGCTTTTATCAGCGCCGCCTCGAATGATTTTCCGCAAAAATACAATATCATCTCCCTGTTCCTTCACTGCGATACAATAATTATTCACACCGCTCATAGTACCTTCTAGCTCAGTAAGTTCATGATAGTGAGTAGCAAATAAAGTTTTTGCCCCTAAAACCTTGGTATTGCATATGTATTCCACCACAGCCCAGGCAATAGACAGGCCATCAAAGGTACTGGTTCCCCTTCCGATTTCGTCTAAAATCAGCAGACTATTTCTAGTGGCATTCCGCAGGATATTGGCTACCTCGGTCATTTCCACCATAAAAGTACTTTGACCGGATGCCAGATCGTCAGAAGCACCTACACGGGTAAAAATCCTGTCACAGATTCCAATATTGGCATCGTCAGCAGGTACAAAGCTTCCCAACTGTGCCATCAGGACAATCAAGGCGGTCTGGCGCATATAAGTGGATTTACCAGCCATATTCGGCCCTGTAATGATGGAAATGCGGTTCTTTCCGTTATCTAGGAATGTGTCATTTGCAATAAATAGATCATCTCTCATCATCTGCTCCACCACAGGATGGCGTCCATTTTTAATGTGGATAATGCCTCGTTCATTGATTTTAGGCTTGGTATAATTATTTCGTGTGGCAACCAGAGATAAAGAGGCAAATACATCAATGCCTGCAACTGCCCTGGCAGTTTTCTGAATCCGCAGAACCTCTGCTCCGACTTTATCACGAATTTGGCAGAACAGCTCATATTCCAGAGAAATCAGCTTGTCTTCTGCTCCCATGATAATTTCCTCCAGGCCTTTCAGCTTGTCTGTAGTATAACGCTCTGCGTTTGTAAGGGTCTGCTTGCGGATAAAATAGTCTGGAACCATATTTTTGAAGGAATTAGTGACTTCAAAATAATATCCAAATACTTTATTAAATTTAACCTTTAGATTTTTAATGCCTGTCTTTTCCCTTTCCTCCTCTTCTAGTCCAGCCAGCCAGCCTTTTCCTTCGGTTTTTGCGCTTCTGAGCCTGTCAGCTTCTTCATGATAACCTTCCCGGATAATACCGCCTTCCCGAACTACAATAGGGGGATCATCTACAATCGCTGTTCCAATCAGATGGTACAGGTCTTCCAGAGTATCCAGTTCTTCGTAAAATTCTCTTAAAAGGGAGGAGGTAAATTCCTTCAGAATGTTTTTAATGTGAGGAAGCATGGACAGAGAACTGCGGAAAGCGATTAAATCTCTCGGGCCTGCCGTTTTATAGCTGATCCGCCCAATCAGGCGCTCCAGATCATAAATAGAATTCAGATATTCCCGGAGCTCTTCTCTAGAAATATAATTCATATTTAGCTCTTCAATCGCATTCTGCCTTGCGAGAATCTCATCCTTTCGAATAAGGGGTTGTTCCATGTAACTCCTTAAAAGCCTTGCTCCCATAGCTGTTTTTGTTTTATCCAGAACCCATAAAAGGGAACCTCGTTTCTGCTTTTCCCTTAAGGTTTCCAAAAGCTCCAGATTTCTTCGAGTGGAAATGTCCAAAACCATATATTGTCCGCTGGAATATGGAATAATGGATGTAATATGTGCCAGAGAATTTTTCTGGGTATCATACATATACTGCATCACTGCTCCAGCAGCAATGATTCCAGCATCGTAATCTGCTAACCCCAATCCATCTAGGCTTCCCACATGGTAATGTTCCTTTAAAATCTTCCTGCACATCTCTTCGGAAAAAAAGCTGTCCTCCAAAGACAATACCAAAAAATGATATTTGTTTTTTAAATCCTCCAAATCAATTCCTGACATATAAAAAGCATGATTGCAGATGATTTCAGAAGGGGAAAACTTATTGATCTCATCAGACAGCTCCCTTTCTGAAGAAACCTCTGTTACCAAAAAATCACCAGTACTGATATCGGCACTGGCAACTCCAAAAGTATCTCCAAGGTATACAATCCCCATCAGGTAGTTGTTTTTGGTTTCATCAAGGGCAAGAGCACTGGTAATTGTACCTGGTGTTACAACCCGTACCACTTCTCTTTTCACAAGCCCCTTGGCAAACTTCGGATCCTCCATCTGTTCTGCGATAGCAACCCTATAGCCCTTTTGTACAAGGCGGTTTAAATAGGTGTCTACGGCGTGATGGGGGACTCCGCACATAGGAGCCCGTTCCTCAAGCCCGCATTCCTTCCCAGTCAGGGTAAGCTCCAGTTCCCGCGATACAGTCAAGGCATCATCAAAAAACATTTCATAAAAGTCCCCAAGGCGGTAGAACAGAATGCAGTCCTTATATTGTGCCTTTGTCTCCAGATAATGAGACATCATTGGTGATAATCCTGCCACGTTTCTTTCCTCTTTACTTAAATTTTGTATATTAAATGCAGCGGTTCCTGTGAAAGCCTAGAATCCTCGCCGTAGTCTGCGCATTTGCTATGCTGTCTATATGATGACAGAATACTGTTTTTGTATTCTGCTGTCCATCCGCCAGAGGCTCACAGTACCCCCTCGTTTACAGTGATGTGTTAATCTTGCACATAAAGGTTTATTTATGAAAACACGCTTTTCCGCTGTGTGGAAAACGGAATTCAGGTATGCCGAATGTGCCGGAATATTCTCATTCATAGTGGTATAATCCCTAAGAAATAAGCCGTCCCATGTAATAAAAACCTCTGGATTCTTCCAGATATACAGAAACGATTTTCCCGATAAGGGAAGAATCTCCTGGAAAATGAACGAGAGTATTATTGCCTAGACGACCAGTCAGCCATCCCTGTTCGTGATCATCCTCCTCTTCAGCTAAAACTTCCTGAACAGTATGAATATCTCGTCCGCAAACTTCTTTTGAAATCTCCTGAACCTGGGAAAGCAGCCGGTCAAATCGAGCTTTTACCACAGAATCAGGAATCTGATCCGCCATAGAAGCAGCAGGAGTGCCGGTCCTTTTAGAATAGATAAAGGTAAAGGCGCTGTCAAATCGCACCTTTCTCACTACATCCAAGGTATCTTCAAAATCTTCTTCTGTCTCTCCTGGAAAACCTACAATAATATCAGTCGTTAAAGAAATATCCGGCACTGCAGCCCGGATTTTTTCTGCCAGAGCCAGAAACTGCTCTTTTGTATAGCGGCGGTTCATAGCCTTCAATATCCTTGTACTGCCTGACTGCATAGGCAGATGGAGGTGGGGACAGACTTTCTTTGAAGTCCTCATCACTTCAATCAACTCATCGGATAAGTCCTTAGGATGAGAGGTCATGAAGCGGATACGGCGGATTCCTTCGATCTGTTCCACACGCTTTAAAAGTTGTGCAAAGCTGATAGGAGTTTCCAGCGTTTTCCCATAAGAATTTACATTCTGTCCTAGCAGCATCACTTCTACCACACTGTCTTTCGCCAGATTTTCTATTTCCCGGATAATGTCTTCCGGCTCCCGGCTCCGTTCCCGCCCCCTTACATAAGGGACAATACAATAGCTGCAGAAATTATTGCAGCCAAACATAATATTCACACCTGATTTAAAGGGATATTTTCGTTTCGCAGGCAGCTCCTCTACAACTGCATCAGTACTATCCCATACATCCACTACCATAGAGCCTGTAGAGAGGCGGCGATAAAGAAGCTCGGCTAATCTGAATATATTGTGGGTTCCGAAAATCAGATCTACAAAACGGTAATTTTTGCAGATTTTTTTCACAACCTGTTTTTCCTGCATCATGCAGCCGCATAGAGCAATTAACATATCAGGTTTTTTCTTTTTCAGACTGTGTACAAAGCCCAGATGGCCATAGACCTTTTGATTCGCATTCTCCCGAACGGTACAGGTATTATAAAGGACTAGATCCGCCTCTTCGGAATCTGTTTCTTCAAAACCGCACTGTCTTAAAATGCCGGCCAGCTTTTCAGAATCTTTCGCATTCATCTGGCAGCCGAATGTTTGAGTAAAAAAGCATGGGCGACGACTGTTTTTCCGTTCAAACTCGAAAACCCACTCCCGGCATTTTGCTATAAAGTAATACTGTCGGGCTGGTTCCTCTGTCGGCGGCTCTGAATTTCTGTCTATTTTATCTAAGTCGATTTCATGATACATTTTCCTTGACTTTTCTCCCTTTCTATCATATAATTAGCACATAAAAAGAAGCGGGTTTTTTACCGTACAGCTTTATGGCTCAAGCGGGGTGCTCGTTTCTTTTTTTATATTTATGATATCATATAAATACAGCTTTCTGTTTTCAGAATGTCTTATCACCAACTCTGCATGAAATATATTATACCGCAAAACATCATTATTTTCATCAAAAACTGGTATTGCAAATCTGGAATCATATCGATACCAGCCATATTTTGCATTTTTGCTATGTTTTCTTTCCAAATTTTCCTGAAATCTTTTATTCTCCGCAATTTCTACTATTTCCGTAATTCCCTGTGCGGCATTTGCTTTTGCCTTTGCTAATGCTCCTTTTAATTTTGCAGTATACTTCGAGCCCGAATATTCATCAGGTAGGTCACTGCCAATATATATAATTTCTTTACTTTCGGCAATTTCTATAAATTCTCCAACATACTGTTTTAAATACTGCTCCACCTCATCCCAATCTATATTTCTTTTTCCCTTAAAACGAATATCATTTACAATAACAATCTGCTTCCCATTCACATCTTTTATGACGCTTATGTTTCTTTCCATATTCCCTCTCTATCCGCATCCTGTTTACTCAAACGTTCGGACAGCCAAAGGTTTGAGTAAATGCCAAGGGAAGATGTCCATTTTTCTTTTCAAACTCTTGAACCCATTCTCGACATTTTGCCATATAATAATATTGCCTGGCAGGTTCCTCCTGTGACAATTCCAAGGTTAAATCTATCTTATCCCAATCAATTTCATCATACATTTTCCTGACTGTTTCCCTTCTGTTGTAGCGTAAAAACAAGTGTTGCTTTATGTAGTTCCCTTTCCCATTGTGGGATTATAACACAGGTATTTGAAAACTACAATATGGTTCACCTATTTCCGAATCTGCCCATTTCCATAAATGATGTATTTGGTGGTAGTCAACTCTAAAAGCCCCATAGGCCCTCTGGCATGAAGCTTCTGCGTGCTGATGCCGATTTCTGCGCCAAAGCCAAATTCAAAACCATCGGTAAAACGAGTGGAGGCATTTACATATACTGCAGCTGCATCGATTTCGTTTAAAAATCTCTGAGCATTTTCATAGTCTGAGGTAATGATTGCTTCCGAATGGCCAGTATTATAATGGTTAATATGGGCGATCGCCTCATCTAGGCTGTCGACTACTTTTACAGACAGAATATAATCCAGATATTCTCTGCTCCAGTCCTCCTCTTCTGCCTCCTTAAAATCAGGAACAATCCGGCATGCCTCTTTGTCTGCCCGTATTTCCACATTCTTTTCTATCAACCGGGCCTGTAGGGCCGGCAGAAACAGTTCTGCTGCCTTTCTATGGACAACTAAGGATTCACATGCATTACATACACCGATCCGCTGGGTCTTAGCATTAAAAACAATATTTAGGGCCATATCTATGTTTGCTGTCTCATCCACATAGATATGGCAGTTGCCTGTTCCTGTTTCAATGACAGGAACTGTACTGTTTTCTACCACTGTGCGAATCAGACCAGCGCCGCCTCTTGGAATCAACACATCTACATATTGATTCATCCGCATCAGCTGTTTTGTCGTCTCCCTGTCCGTATTGGTAACCAGGAGAACAGCATCTTCAGGGATATCAGCAGACTTAAGCCCCTCTTTGATCCTATCTACAATAGCAGTATTGGAAGAAAGAGCATCCTTTCCCCCTTTTAAAATCACAGCATTTCCAGTCTTAAAACAAAGGCCGAAGGCATCTGCTGTAACGTTTGGACGGGCTTCGTAAATGATTCCAATTACCCCAAGAGGAACTCGCTTCTTTCCAATTTCCAATCCATTAGGACGGCGTTTCATGGAAATCACCTCTCCGATCGGATCTTCTAGGCTGGCAATCTGCCGAAGTCCTTCTGCCATAGCCTCAATCCGATCGTGGTTTAAAGCTAGCCGATCCATAAGAGCCTGACTCATGCCGTTTGCTTTTGCCTTTGCCAAATCCTCCTGGTTCGCATGAAGGATCGCTTCTTCTCCCTGTAAAAGGGCATTTGCTGCATTTAAGAGGCCTTTATTTTTTTCTGTTGTGCCCAACTTATTTAAAAATCTTGACACTTCCTTTGCCCTTTGGCAGATGTCCAGTAATTCCATGACGTGTTTGCTCCTTTCTTATCTTGTCATATGTGAACATAGTTATTTTCTGAGCCACATGGCTCCTTTTTCTGTCACTAGCCCATCCATCCGCCTGTCATGGGATTCTCCTGGAACAGCAGGGGATGTCTGAAAAAGGAAACAGTATCCGATAGCCATATGTTCTGGCTCTTCTGATAAGAAGCGGTCATAATAGCCTTTTCCATAACCGATTCTGTTTCCATTCAGTCCAAAGGCCAAGCCGGGGACAAGGACTGGACAGTCAATGGAACGTCCTTTTGAAGCTTCTTGAGCCAGGCAGCAGCTTACTTTTGGCTCTTGAATTCCCATGGTGCCGATGATACAATCATCCAGTGACAGGATTTCATAAAAATTCATTTTTTCCCCTTCTATCCTGGGGATTGCTGTCCGGATCTTGTTCGAAAAACACCAGTCCAGAATATCCCTTGTGCCTGCTTCCTTTTTTAAATCCATATAACAGTACAGCCATCCAGAATCTAAAAGCCTGGGAGAATCCTTAAGAAAACGAATCGCTTCTTCTGCTGCCTTCCTGCTTTTTTTCTGCTTTTCCTCTTCAGACATGCGATAACGCTTTTCTTTTATATACACACGGATTTCCTCTTTATCCATTCTAATATCCATCCATTTTCCTCCACCTGATTCACAAAACGCTAGGAAAGGAATTATTGAGATGGTTTATCCATATGTCCGAATTTCTGCCCAAGATCTGTAATACTTCCATCCTTTTCCACAATGGAAATATTATTGAGGGAAGAGCGCATGCTTTGCCGTATTGCCTGAATATATTCCTGCCTCAGAGCTGCCTGCTCTTCCTTTTCTTTTGGGGTAAGGCCCTCTGCTTTGGATTTATGATATAATTCATTAATCCGGTCAATTTTGTCTTGATTCATAGTTCAAACCATCCTTTTTAGTATGCTTTCTCGTATCCCATAAAAACAATGGGAAACTCTGATTTGCTTTTCATGTTTTTCAATATCGGTAGTTAATAAAATCCATTAAATCAAAATCCAGATTGGTATGGGCGGTAAACAGGGTACCTTTATCTTCTCCTGACAAAATCTCTTCTACAATTTCTACATGGTCCCCATTAGCAATGACCATATCGGAGCCGCTGTCTGTGGCAATCCTGGCGGCCGCCAGCTTTGCCGACATACCTCCAGTTCCTACATCGCTTCCAGAGGAAGACTTTCCCATATCCAGAAGCTCTGATGTAATTTCTCCCACATAGCTGATAAAACGAGCTTTTGGGTTGGAATGGGGATCATCAGAATACAGGCCGTCAATATCTGAAAGGAGAATCAAAAGGTCTGCACCGATCAAGGCCGCAACAATGGCAGAGAGACGGTCATTATCGCCGAACTGGATTTCATGAGTGGATACTGTATCGTTTTCATTCACAATGGGAATAGCCCCTAGCTTTAAAAGTTCGTCAAAGGTATTTTGAGCATTATACCTGCTGTTATCGTTTACCATAGTATCTTTTGTAAGGAGTACTTGGGCAGCAGTCTGATTGTACTCAGAAAACAGCTTCTGGTATACCATCATCAGCCTGGCCTGGCCTACTGCTGCATACGCCTGTTTTTCTGACAGAGTAACCGGCCTGACCTTGCTTCCAAGGGCCTGTCTCCCAGCAGCAATAGCACCAGAGGACACCAAAACCACATCTCTTCCCTGCCCCCTTAAATCACTGATTACACGGACCAGCTTTTCTATTTTCATCAGATTGAGACAGCCAGTTTCCATATGGGTAAGGGAAGAGGAACCGATTTTAATTACAATCCGCTTTTTATCCCTCAACCCATTTCTGCTTATTTCTTCTTGTTCCATTTATACTATCCTTTCTGCCTCTGCTCTTTTCCATCCCTATGTTCTTTTTTCATATGCTTGATTCCCTCACTCCAGACCTTATAAAGATGTTTGCTTCATAACCAGCGAAAGCCATTACAGAGAGATAAGCCTGTTTTAGCTAGTCTTATGATCAAATGGCCGGTATCTTCTGCATATTTCTTCAGCTATCCGAATTCCATCCATGGCTGCAGAAGTAATTCCGCCAGCATATCCAGCACCCTCGCCACAGGGAAATAATCCCTTCAGTGGACTTTCAAAATGGCTATCCCTTTCGATTCTCACTGGAGATGAGGTTCGGCTTTCCACCCCAGCTAATATGGCATCCCATCGGTCAAAGCCTGGAAGCGTTCTTCCAAAAGCCTCTATTCCCTCCAGCAGAGCTTGGGACACATAGTCTGGCAACATCTCTTTTATATTGGCAAAGGCATATCCTCCCTTTATCTGAGGCTGTACCTGCCCGAAACAAGAGGAAATCCTGCCTTCTTTAAAATCTCCATAAAGCTGAATTGGAATGCCTCCCTGTCCATGCTGATAAGCTGCTGCTTCCAGCCTTCTTTGATAGGAAATTCCGGATAAGGGAGAAGAGTCTGGAAAATCCTCTGGTGTGATGGTAACGATAAGGGCACTGTTGGCATTTAACCCATCTCTTGCATGGCAGCTCATTCCATTTACTGCCAGACGTCTCTCTTCAGAAGAAGCATTTACCACATAGCCGCCGGGACACATACAGAAGGAATAGATTCCTCGTCCATTAGAAGCCTGATGGGTTAGTTTATAGCTGGCAGGTCCTAAAATATCCTCATTGCCAGGTCCATATTGAACCATATTGATCATTTCCTGTGGATGCTGAATCCGGAGGCCTACAGCAAAGGCCTTTGGACTGATAGGTATCCCCTTTCGATCCAGCATTTCAAAGGTGTCTCTGGCACTGTGGCCGATTGCCAGGACAATGGCTTCTGCCTTAACGAATTCTGTTTCATTTACCAACAGCCCGGACACATGTCCATCTTCTGCCATGAGATCAGTCACTCTGTTTAAAAAACGGATGCTTCCGCCAAGCTGGATAATTTCCTCTCTCATGGCAGCTACAATATGACTTAAGACATCAGTCCCAATATGGGGTTTGCTCTGGTACAAAATGGCTTTATCGCCTCCAAATTCTACAAAAGTTTCTAAAACCTTTTGATTTCTCCCCAATTTATCTTTTACAAGAGTATTTAGTTTTCCATCGGAAAAAGTTCCAGCGCCACCCTCTCCAAACTGGACATTAGAGCTGAGATCTAAAGCCCCTCCAGCCCAAAAACACGCTACCTTCTGCTGACGTTTTTCCACAGATTCTCCTCGTTCCAGAACAAGAGGCCGATAACCGCTTCGAGCCAGCATAAGGGCACAAAAAAGTCCGGCAGGCCCTGCCCCTATGATGACTGGAGGATCAGAAAGAATATCCGTTCCAGGTTCAGGAAAATGATAGGACTCATCAGGTGCCTTTCCCACATTCCGATTTCTAGCCTGACGGATTAACTTATCCTCCTGTTCTGTCTCCACATCCACAGAATAAATATATAAAATCTCCTCTTTTTTTCTGGCATCCACAGACTGACGAACCATTCGAATGGTCTGAATGGCAGAAGGAGAAATACGCAGTATTTTTCCAATCTTCTCTTCCATCTCTTTCTGGGTATGACGGATAGGTAATTTTAACTGATGGATCCGTATCATATTTATGTACTCACCTTTCCATATGTTCACCCACTGTAAAGGCTTATGTGAGTTCTTCTATATTGTTTCTGTTATTGCTGTTCTGGCTTTCTTCGTTCTGCCTTCCCTTATTCCAGTTTTTTTCTTAATGTGGCTGGTTGCTTTCTGTCACTGCTCCAGCTGCTTGTGCATTCTCTCGTCTGCCAGCTCACTTTGCTGCTGCTATTCCTGCCAGGCTTCCGCTGGACCAGGCCCACTGGAGATTATAGCCGCCGCAGATGCCATCCACATCCAGGATTTCTCCGGCAAAATAAACTCCTGGCACAATCAGGGATTCCATCGTTTTGCTGTTAACTTCTCTGGTATCTACACCGCCACAGCATATCTGGGCGCTGGAAAAAGGCTTAGTATTTGTTACCACTGCTTGGAATTCATGAATCTGCATGCAAAGCTCTTGAAGTTTATTGGGCTTTATCTGTGCTATCTTTTCATGTAAAGCGATGCCAGCACGCTTTAAAAGTACAGCTGCCAACTTTTTATTCAACACCCCAGTGAGGAAATCTTCGCCCTTTCTGTTCCCTGACTGTTTTTTTCGCTGGAACAAAAAATCTGCCAGCTCGTCTTTTTTCATAAAGGGAAGAAAATCAATGGAGACACTTACATCTTGTCCCATGTCCAAGGCCCTAGAAGCATAGCGGCTGATCTGGAAAACTGGGATACCAGAAATGCCATAATCTGTAATCTGCAGCTCTCCTTTATCTTCCGCTGTCAGTTTCCCATCAATAAAAAGTTTCAAACGGGCTTCACTCCGGACTCCCGCAAGGGCTTTATAATCCCGCCCTTCACAAATAAGCTGTACCAGAGCTGGCAAAGGCTTAATAATCCCATGCCCTAGGGCTTTAGCTAGGGTGTAGCCGCTTCCGTCAGAGCCTAAGGAAGGCGCTGCCATGGAGCCAGGAGCAAGGATCAGAGAGCTTCCAGTAAATATTGCTGAGTTTTTGCTAGTTCCATCCCTATCCGTACATAGAACGGAAAATCCCTCTGGAAGCTTCTGGATGTTCCTTACATGACACTGGCAATGAATATGAATCTTTAAACGTTCTGTCTCCATCCGCAGGACATCTAAAACTGCCGATGCCTGTTGGGAATTTGGATAGATATAACCATCTCTCTCTTTTGGCAGAATCCCTAGTTGGGAGAAAAAGTTCAGGGTAGGTTCTAAGGGAAAACGGCTTATCACTTTCATGGGGAAATCCGGATTATCGCTTCGATAACAGGCAGCAGACAGCTTTTGGTTTGTCATATTGCATTTTCCATTTCCTGTAGAAAGGATTTTTTTTCCGACTCGATCCATACGCTCTAAAATTGTGACATCAGCACCTCTTCTAGCGGCCTGTATTCCAGCCATCAGCCCAGCAGCGCCTCCTCCTACAATAATCACCTGTTTTCCCATCGTTTTCTGCCCTCCACAACTCCTATCCATTTTCTATCAGTATATCTTAGCACATAGTTTATAAACTTACAATTATGTTTTTGAAGACAGAAAAATCCTTCTCCAAGAGCATCAGAATTAACTTGTATAAGATTCCAGATAGCTGAAAATGTCCATCATAGAGGAAAACCATATGCCGGCCCGGAGCTGATCCTGCTCTTCCTCAGGAAAATCAGTGATAGGTACATGAGTATATAAACACACAGTAGTCCTGTCACCACAGAAGACCAGCAGAAAGCCGTCTTCTGATACCAGATAATACTTGTTTTGAGGCTTTTGATTTGCTGGCTCTACAGCCTCTTCAACGGATTTTTGGTTATCTTCAGGACTTTCAGCCACATATGGTTCCAAAATGGTTTCTGCGTTCTCTATTCCTCCTTCTGGCTGGGTTCCCTTCTGTTCCCCATATTTGGTAATACCATAGCCTGCTGCAGCGCATATCAGGCTTATAACGATAAACAACAAAAAGCAGTAACTATACTTTTTCACAGGATATTCCCTTCCTTTCATCAAAACCTGTTCCAGGCAGAATGATTCAAGTATAGTATCTGCTTCTTGTAGAAGTTTTATTCTTCCATAGAAAATTCCTCCAGAATTTCCTATAAACCTTCATGCGCCTGAGCAGCGCACCATTTTGATACTTTTCCTAGGCTGGTTAGTTTTAAAAACCGAAATCCATTAGGAAGGATTTCAATTACATAAGATGAACCTTCCGGACCATCCGATAGAGCCGCATGCCTCCAGGCATCTTTTTCAGTTCCGCTCTACTAATACATCTAAGCTTAATCAGCAGAATTCCATATATCACAATTGCTGCTGCAATTGCACACATAGTTCCAATGAGATTGCTTTCACTCCAAAAGTAGATGCCATGGTAAGTGCCATATGCAATAGCCCCCATAATAAAAGAAGCAACCGCTGGTAAAAGAAAAGTTTTCTTTACCTCCTGGCGATAGTGAAGATAACGGCGGATGGAGGCGCCATTTAACTGGCACATAAGGAGGGAAAATACAATATTTGAAAAAACCACACTATAAAGCCCCCATTTCAGCACCCTCAACATAATCTGAAGGGAAATGATATGGACAATGAGGGAAAAGATGGCATGTTTCATGGGCACATTTACATGATTAATCCCTTGAAGAATTGCATTACTTACAGTAGAGAGAGAGAAAAATACAACAGCCAGCGCTCCGGCCATGGTAATTTTAATCAAAAGTCCATTATCATCTCCCTGAAAGAGGAGGTTATTAATCGGACCAGAAAGGACATAAAGACCTACTGCAGAAGGAATTGCAATCATCATGGAGAAGCGGATAGCAATCTGCACCTTTTCCACGGCCTGCCTCCGGTTCCGCTCTGCTACTGCTCTGGTAAGGGAAGGAATCAGAGAGGAGGATAATGCATTGGAAATAGCAACCGGAATATTAAACAACAGATGATACTGCCCAAAGACTCCCCAAAGAGCAGCAATCTCTTCTGATCTTCCCAAAGCCTCCATCCCATGAGAAAAAAAGTAATTATCAATCACAGTGCTTACGTTATATACAGCACTGCTTAGGACAATGGGCACAATTGTCATCCCCATAGCCATTGCCAGACGGCTATAAGAATCTTTTCTTTTGGATCTATCCCTGCGCATTTGCCTGCGCATAACTGGACGGTAAAGCCAGAGCATGAACAGGAAAAATAGAAAGGCTGACAGAGCTCCGGCCCCAGTTCCGATCGTGCCTCCGGCAGCACCGTATGCATAAGAATAATGTGCATTATTATGAACAACATTGGCGGTCATTCCCTTTGTAAACAGGAAACTACAGGCAGCAATACTGACTCCTGCATTGACTAACTGCTCCAGAATCTGGGAAACTGCTGTAGGAACCATATTGCCAGTTCCCTGAAAATATCCTCTCAGGACTCCGAGATATGCCATAATCCATATGGTAGGCGCAAAAGCCGCTAAGGCATATTTGCTGTAGGGCATCCGGAAAAGCTCTGCCAGAGTATCTGCTCCAAACCATAGAATTAGAGCTCCAAGCCCTCCGGCTGCAGTAGCATACCACAGGGCTGTCTTTAAAATTCTCCCAGCATTTCGATATTCTCCCCGGCCAAGCTTTGCTGCTACCATTTTTGATACAGCCGTAGGGAGGCTGTAGGAGGATATAATCAGAAGAATTACATAGATATCATAGGCAGCCGTATAATAGCCATTGCCCTCTTTTCCGATAATATTAATCAGCGGAATCCGGTATACCATGCCGATCAGGCGGACAAGAATGCCGGCAATGGCCAGAATACTTCCCTGGATTACAAAATTAGTCCCTCTGGAGGAGTTTTGATTATTTCTTCCAGCTGTCCTGTCTGGAATGGATTTTCTATCATGTATCTGTCTATTCTTTTCCATGAAGCTTTGTCCTTGATTCGTCTCTCGTCGATACAATACATACCCAGGTCTTTCCGGGATTCAGTTCAATTTCCTGATCGGAAAAATCATAATAATGGGTCACTCCAAATTCTCCATCCTTTTTCCAATAAATAGGAATGGCCTTACCATTTGTGGCATAATATCCCCATTCCTTGGAAGCGTGTACATCAATATTTAGATAAGGAGTTGTGGCATAATACCCCTGAGGACAGTATTGAATGATTACATTTTTTACTGCCAGAGGCCCTTCATTTCCCTTATGTACAGCCCCATATTGGAAACGGTGATACAGCCCATCTTCTTCACTATATTCAAACCATGGATCATTTAACTGGTACCCTGGATAAATTCTATAGGCTTCCACCGCATTATCCTGAACCAGGGTAACAGGCTCGTCCGGCTTTGCAAAACAGTAATGTCCCTGATAATCCTTATCATAAGACTGAGAATAACCTAAAGAATCAGCAGCTTTCTGAATATTTTGAAAGCTGGTATAGGCATTGTGGGGAGCTTTTTTATCCTGAGTACGGTAAAAAGCAGCTCCTCCAGCACCCTCTAGAGCATTGATGTTATCAACATACTGGAGATAAGGCTTTGCGAAGGTGCTCTGTCCACAGTGGGTCAGGATTGCATTAAATTCTCTGGCAAAATAAACATAATAGGTTCTCGCGCTTCTTACGGACCCAATACGCTCCAATTCATCGTAATTCTCAATTAATGCCATATAGCGTACCATACCTCCCTCAACTGGTGCTTCATAGATTACTCCTGCCTGGTTAATCCCATAGCTTGGCATAGAGTCTTTATCATTGCTGATCATAACTGCAATAGGCCTGCGGTTTCCCTGGCCAATATCTACCATTTCTCCAGTAAGGTAGCTCCTGATTTTACCATCTACTTCAATCCGTTCATCTGGAACGACGGTCTGTACTGCTTCTTCCGGCTCAGGAGCTCTGGTAACTTCTATGATATCCCTTTGTGTTTCTGATGGCTCTGCTACTGCTGGTTCTGCTTTTTTTCCACAGCCTGCTATGAATACTGTCAGAACCAGTATAAGAAGAAATATGGTGAAACTTTTCTGCTCTTTCATCGTCTGTACCCCTTCCTCTCCAAGATTTCTTCTTGTTTCTTTTCCATTATCAGCCGTTCATCCTCTTCCATATGGTCATAGCCGAACAGATGAAGCATACTATGAGCAACTAAAAATGCAAGTTCCCTTTCTAAGGAATGGCCGTATTTCTCAGCCTGTTCTTCTACCTTATCAACAGAAATGACAATATCGCCCAGCAAAAGCTCCCCTGTTTCAGGATTAAAATAATCCTCAGCCTGTTCTTCCAGGCCTTCAAAATCAGCAGGACTTTTATAATCTGCCATTGGAAAGGACAGAACATCCGTAGGGCTGTCAATCTGGCGATGCTCTTTGTTAATCTGGCGAATTGTTTCATTGTCTGTCAGAATTACGTTGAGTTCTGCTTCATATGGACAGCTTTCATAATCCATGGCAGCTTCTACAATACTGTGTATAATTCTTTCATAAGGCAGGGTTAATGTTCTATTGCTTTCATTTTCAATGCTAATAGTCATCAGCTTTTCCTCCTGGTCTGGAAACGTTTTGAAGGCCTTTCCTCCCTTTTCTGCCGCGCCTCATAATCCTCATAGGCCTGTACGATTTTTTGTACCAGGGGATGACGGACAACATCGCTGCTGGTAAGCTGGCAGAAGCCGATATCATCTATTTTTTGAAGCACGCGCATTGCCATATCCAATCCAGAAACAGTCCCAGATGGGAGATCCTTTTGTGTCTGATCTCCAGTAATAATTACCTTAGAGCCAAAGCCAATGCGAGTCAAGAACATTTTCATCTGAGCAGGAGTTGTATTTTGAGCCTCATCCAAAATAATATAGGCATTATCAAGAGTCCGGCCTCTCATGTATGCGAGAGGTGCCACTTCAATCAGTCCTTTTTCCGAATTATGGAGAAAGCTGTCCGCTCCCATAATTTGATAGAGGGCATCATAAAGAGGCCTGAGATAAGGATCGATCTTACTTTGAAGGTCTCCAGGCAGAAAGCCCAGCTTTTCTCCTGCTTCAATAGCTGGACGTGTTAGGATAATTCGTCCTACCTCTCCATCTTTAAATGCCTGAATCGCCATAGCCATGGCAAGATAGGTCTTTCCGGTTCCAGCAGGACCGATTCCAAATACAATCATCCGTTTTCGAATCATATCCACATATTGCTTCTGCCCCACTGTTTTGGGCTTTACCGGCCTTCCATTAATAGTCCTGCATATAATATCCTGATCAATCTCCAGAATCTGTCCGTCACTTTCCGTAAAGGACAGAGAAAGAGCATAGTCTACGTTTTGTGCGGTAATGGTATTACCTCTTTTAGACAGTTCAATCAGATTGCTGAAAACGCTTTTCGCTCGCCGGATGGTGGTCTCAGGACCAATGATTTTAAGTGCACCATCCCTTGCAACCATGGTTACATGAAGGGTTTTTTCTATTTTCTTCAAATATTCGTCAAACTGACCAAAAACATTTTGCTCATGTTCAGTGGGAATATCGATCATTGTTTCCACTACACTCATGCTGATTCTTGTTCTCCTCTGATTCATTTTATCCGGGTTTATGTTTCCTGCTTATGTGAAAGGAACCGGAGAAATGTCCGGAACCTCAGATGTCAATGGCTTTTCTGTTCCTATCAGCTCCTCAGTAACTGCATCGCAGAAAATAGAAAAATCGACACCACTTTCTTGTATTCTAACATTATTTCCAATAATCTGCACCCCTTTTTCCTTTAATTTTTCCAAAAATTGCGAATTTACTTCTTCTTTCAGCTGTTCCTTCTCTTCTTCTGTATAGGGACGTTCATAAATCTCATATTCTCTTCCTGTAATCATTCCCCAGTAAAAGGGCAGATAATAGTTGTCAAAGAGCTTCAGCTGTACCACATCCCTAGTATATTTCCATGGGTGGGAAACCGTCTCTCCAAACTCTGGAATCTGAATGAGAGGGAACAATAAGTCTGTGGAGTAACAAAATGCTTTTAAAAAGATCCCTGATTTTTTCGCTCCTGTATAGGCCTCTATCTTACGCCATTTAGAGTATGTTTTTTCAAAAGATGCAGTGGTTCTGGCACAAATATCTCCATCTGCATGTACCAAATGCACTGCAGCTATGTTTTCCGAATCATCCGTTATTTTTATCACGCCGGATATTAGAACCTGACCTTCTTCTACTTCATCTCCTAACTTTACAAGAGGAGTTCCCTGACGTACGATCATTCTTGTAATTGTTCCGCTTTTTTCTGCCACAATGTCACAGGGAGAGGTATCCTTTACTGGTATGGAAGAAAGGACCTCATTTTCCTTTATTCTAACCAGAAGGCGAGTTCCTGATACCTGAGCAGATACCCAGGTGATTTCGGGAAATTCTGTCCGGATGGCCCACTCAAGCTGTTCACAACTGATACTTCCAGTTGATATTCCATAGGTAATGTCCTGACTTTCCAGATAATCCATCAGGGTATCCCTGCTGTAGCGGCTGTTTCCATAGATTTCAATATCCCAGATAAACATTGACATGCTGTAAAGAAATAAAAAAAATGCCAGAAAGCCGGCAAAGGAGAGCTTGCGCTTTCGGTTCCTATATAAAAAAAAAGGAAGTCCCAGCTTTTTTATAATTCTAAGCCTGACTCCAGCCTTTCTCACAAGGGCTTTGGCCTTTTTAAAGCCCTTGACTGTTATATAGAATTCATAGTTGTCTCTTTTGCAGATAGTATCCCAGATTTCAATATCCCGTCCGCTGCACAGATTAAAAAAACGCTCTGGCGAGGAACCAGTCATGCATATTTTAAGATATCCCTGATAATAATGGCTAAATCTTCCTGCCATTCCATCCCCTCCCTTTTAAGCCTTAGGTGCCAGAATCCCCTGCCTGATGTCATGGTCCATCCAGCTCTACTGCTGAGATGCACCCGGTAATCTTCATTTCCTCTTTATCATAATAGACGATAGAAAGGCCCTTTCCTCGAATAGAAAGCTTAAGGGTCCTCGCCTGGATCTTTATTTCATTCTCTGTATACAACAGGATATTTCTGTAATTTTCTATTACAAGGCTGTGCCTGCCTTCCATGGAAATAAGTGCCTCTCCCATACATACATCACGGGGAAGCCTCATGGCAGACACAGCTGTGGTTTTTAATTTATTCGCCATAAGCTTCCTTACCCTTCAATTGTTAATAATATATGTGAAGGGACATTATTTTATGATGTTCTTCCTGCTCCAACGGCCAGTCAGATACCATAAAAAAGAAAGGAAATAATTCAATCCCCAGCCCATAGGAACTGCATACCAGACAGCGGCGACTCCCCAGATCGGAGCAAAGTGGTTTGCCACAAAAACCCGCAGCCCTAGATTAGTCAGGTTAGCAGCCATATAGACTCCTACGTCACCAGCTCCCCGAAGGATTCCATCTGTAATTGCCTTAAATCCTAAAAAGACAAAAAACCAACAGATAAAGGTGAGATAATTGCTGCCTGTGGAGATGGCAGCAGCTCCATCAGAGTCCATAAAAGCAGAGATGATTTCATGATGGAAAAGTTTCAGGATAAGGAAAATAAGAATTCCAAAACTTATGATAATGCCATAGGCAGCCCGGTATCCCTGCTTCACTCGCTCTGGCTGTCTGGCTCCCAAGTTCTGTGCTGTAAAAGTAGACATGGCATTACCAGTTGCAATCATAGGGACAATACAGATGGATTCTACCCTCATGCCAGCAGAATATCCGGCCAATACAGACGAGCCGAAGCCATTTACCACAGACTGTACCAAAAGCATACCAATGCTGACAATCGACTGCTGGATAATGGAGGGAACTGCTATCTTAATTCCAGCCCACAGCATTGACCAGTCATAAAGTTTAACACTGCTTTTTTCCGCATAATAAGCTTTCAGCCTTTTTTTCAGGACTAGGAAGGATATGACAGCAGACAATCCTTGAGCCAGCACTGTGGCAATTGCCGCTCCAGCAACTCCCATTTGAAAGCTGCAGACAAAAAGCAGATCCAATATAATATTGAGGATAGAAGAAAATATGAGGAAAAATAGAGGAATTTTCGATTCTCCCAAAGCATTGAAAGTGGAGGCCAGTATGTTATACATAAAAAGAAATGGCATTCCAAGAAAATAAATCTGCAGATACAAAAGGGCATCTTTCATAATATTGTCTGGTGTTTTTAAAATCTGAAGGATAAGAGGATTTGCCAAAAGTCCAAAGCCAGCCAGCAAAAGGCTTAAAAATAAAAAGCTTAGCAAAGCCGTATGGATGGAAGTCTTCATTTTTCCATAGTTCTCTGCACCTAAATACTGGCTGGTAAGGACAGAGGCACCGATTCCGCCTCCGATGGCAATCATAATAAATACAGTAGTCAAAGAATAGGAAGCGCCTACAGCCGCCAGGGCATCCTCTCCAACAAATTTCCCTACAATAATAGTATCAGCCATATTGTAAAACTGCTGAAATAAATTACCTATAATCATTGGGAGTGCAAATAGAAATAAAGATTTCCCAGGATTTCCCTTCAGCATATCCTGCTTCATCACAATCATACCTCCTTTAAGAAAAAAAATTCCCGGCGGATGTCGCCGGGAATTATGGACTCACTAATTGAATTTGCGTTTTCTTGCAGCTTCGGACTTTTTCTTACGTCTTACGCTTGGCTTTTCGTAATGCTCTCTTTTACGAATTTCCTGCTGAATCCCAGCCTTTGCACAGTTTCTTTTGAATCTGCGTAAAGCACTGTCCAAACTTTCATTATCTTTTACGATTACGTTTGACATAGCTCACACCTGACCTCCCTCCAGTTGCATAGTATAGAGTGCGAAAAACAACTGTTTGGGTATTTTAGCACTGCTATGATTATATCATAAATTCTGTTTTCGTCAACAATATTTTGCAAATTTATTCCTAAAAATGGATTACTTTATCTGTTCTCCCGCTACTTCAGCAGATTTTGCCAGTGCAGCTTCTACTCCGGCTGGATTTTTTCCTCCGGCCTGAGCCATATTAGGCCGTCCGCCGCCGCCGCCGCCTACAAGGCCAGCGATCGCTTTAATTAGATTTCCAGCATGAGCGCCCTTTTTCTGAGCTTCCTCTGTAACAGCAGTCATTAGATTTACTTTTCCATCTGTAACAGAGGCTAGGACAATAATTCCCTCTCCCAGCTTATCTTTCAACTGGTCGCCTAAATTCCGTAAGCCGTTCATATCCACGCCATCTACCCTGGCTGCCAGAAGTTTCACGCCTTTGATTTCCTGAACCTGGTCCATAACATTGCCCAGAGAATCGTTGGCCATTTTGCTCTTTAGTTTTTCGTTTTCAGAATGGAGGGATTTTATTTCCTCCAGCATGGCTTCAATCTTCTTTTTTAGCTCATGAGGTACTGTCTTAGCAGCTGCAGCAGCCTCCTGAAGCTCTGCTTCCACCTCTTTGTAATGATTCATCAGACCTTCTGCTGTAAGGGCTTCAATTCGCCGTACTCCAGCAGCAATTCCTGCTTCAGAGAGAATCTTAAAGGCGGAAATGGAACTGGTATTGCTCACATGAGTACCTCCACAAAGCTCAACAGAGAAATCACCCATACGTACTACGCGTACCTTTTCACCATATTTTTCACCAAAGAGAGCCATAGCTCCCGTTTTCTTAGCCTCTTCTAAAGTCATAATCTCTGTCTGAACAGGAAGAGAGGCAGCAATCTCCTCGTTTACAATCCTTTCCACGCGCTGGATTTCCTCCTGTGTCATAGCAGAGAAATGGGTAAAGTCAAAACGAAGCCTGTCTGCATCCACATAGGAGCCTGCTTGCTCCACATGATCCCCCAGAACGATACGGAGAGCCTTTTGAAGAAGATGGGTAGCACTATGGTTTTTTCCTGTTGCATAGCGGTTCTTTTCGCATACATTTAAGGAAACCTCTTCTCCTGCCTGGAACATTCCCTTTACCATTTTTCCCACATGGCCTGTTTTTCCACCCTGGAGTTTAATGGTATCCATAACTTCAAATTCACCGTTATGGCTTGTAATGACTCCCTTATCGCCCTGCTGGCCGCCCATCGTAGCATAGAAGGGGGACTGCTTTGTAATGATTGTGCCGGTCTGGCCGTCTGTCAGGGCCTCTGTCAGCTCTGTTTCTGTAGTCAGAACAGTAATCACAGAATCACCTGAAAGGTTGTCATATCCAGTAAATTCTGTGGTAAGGCTTGGATCAATCGACTGATATACTGTGATATCTGCTCCCATATAATTGGTGGTCTTTCTGGCGGCGCGAGCTTTTTTCTTCTGTTCCTCCATACAAGCCTGAAAGCCCTTCTCATCAACAGCAAAGGATTTCTCCTCTAGAATCTCCTTTGTCAGATCCAGAGGGAATCCGTAGGTATCATATAGTTTGAATGTATTTTCTCCTGACAGAGTGGTAAGGCCTGCCTGCCTCATCTCTTCTTCCATATCGGAAAGGATGGCGAGACCCTGGTCAATGGTGCGGTTAAACTTATCCTCTTCTTCTGTAAGAACCTTTAAAATCATGGCCTGCTTCTCTTCCAGTTCTGGATATCCATCTTTGGAAAGGGAGATTACAATTCTGCTTAAATCAGCGAGAAAGCGCCCTTTTATGCCTAAAAGTCTTCCGTGGCGGGCAGCTCGGCGAAGAAGCCTTCTTAATACGTAGCCTCTTCCCTCGTTAGAGGGCATGATTCCATCAGAAATCATAAAGGTACAGGATTTTATATGATCTGTAACAATACGGAGGGATATATCTTTTTTCTCATCTTTCTGATATTCTGTATGAGCCAGACTGCAGACTGCATCCAAAAGTGCCTTATTGGTATCAACAGTAAACAGAGAATCTACATCTTGTACGACAACTGCAAGTCGTTCCAGTCCCATACCTGTATCAATATTTTTCTGCTCCAGTTCAGAATAGTTTCCACAGCCATCATTGTTAAATTGGGTAAATACATTATTCCATACTTCAATATATCGATCGCACTCACACCCAACAGTACAGCCAGGCTTTCCGCATCCGTATTTTTCTCCTCTGTCATAATAGATTTCTGAACAGGGGCCGCAGGGGCCGGCGCCATGTTCCCAGAAATTGTCCTCTTTACCGAAGCGGAAAATCCGATCTGCCGGGATCCCAATCATCTGATTCCATATTTCAAAGGCTTCATCATCGTCTTGATATACAGAAGGATAAAGGCGCTGTGGATCAAGACCTACCACTTCAGTAAGAAATTCCCAAGACCACTGGATCGCCTCTTTTTTAAAATAGTCTCCAAAGGAAAAATTTCCCAGCATTTCAAAAAAAGTACCATGCCTGGCAGTCTTTCCGATGTTTTCAATATCTCCTGTACGAATACATTTCTGACAAGTTGTAACTCTTCTCCTAGGCGGAATCTCCTGTCCGGTGAAATATGGCTTAAGAGGAGCCATACCAGAATTGATCAATAATAAACTGTTGTCATTATGAGGAACCAGGGAAAAGCTTGGGAGAGCCAGATGATCCTTACTTTCAAAAAAATCCAGAAACATCCGCCTGAGTTCATTTACACCATACTTCTGCACGTTATTCATCCTCCATGAAGACCCTTGTGGTCTTTTTTGTAATTTTGCTGTACAGCAGTCTGTACAAATATTCTTCAATATCGTACCATAGGAAATCCCATTTATCAAGATAGAAAATAACAGAGATATGAGATTTTTCCTGTCTGTTCCTGATAAGATGGGAAAATCCATATCTCTGCTGTAAAGTTTTTATGTCTATTATTCCTCTGCTAGCAATTGCCCATACTGCTCAGCCAAGGTATAGATCCGCTCTCTTATCAAAGAGGATAATTTCATGCGGTATTCTATGCTTTCCATGGAACCCCCCTTATCTGCACCTGCCTCAGCGGCCATTTGATCCCTCAGAATAATCCAGTCTCTCTGTTCCTTAACTAAGGCCTCTGCTTCTTCTCGGCTTAAGGCGTTAAGAATGATATTGTAGATTCGGTTTAGTTCTCCATCCCAAAGCTTATACTCGCTTTCCACTGCATTCTGGACCGCATATTGGCTGGAAGAATCACCTTGAAGATGGAAACGGCTTGCCTGTGCCTCCAGCTCTGCAAGCCGTTCTTCATAGGGCTTCGTAGCGGTGTCCTCTCCCTTGTCTATCCCCTGGCTGTCCCCTGGCTGTCCATCAGACATCATCTGCTTGTCCGATAGCATAGATTCTTTCTCTGGCAGCATTCCAGCTTTTTCTGTATGAGCAATATTGCTTGAGAGGGCTGCTTTAGGAGCTGTATCTTCAGCCATTGCTCTGCTTTGACTTATCTCTTTTTCAGATCCTTCTTCTACACCAGAACCCATGTCATTAGAAGCAGCATAATCTGCTAATGGAGAAGCTCCTTCTAGCGGAGAGGCTGCTGCTGCCGCTTCACTCTGTTTTTCTTCCTGAGCCTTCTGCCTGCCCTTAGGTGTTCCTTCTACAACACCCACTGTTATTTCAAAAACTGAACCAGGCGCTTCCATGCTGTCTTGAACTCCTACAGCTTCTTCTGTCTGGATAGGGGAAAGCTCGTTATCTGCAGCATCCTCCTGTGAAATTATAATGGTATCAGCTGCTATTTCTGCCTGCTGTTTTTTCACTATATTACTAGTATAGGCAGTAATTCCTGCTCCAAAAAGGAGTATTATAAATATAGCTGCCAGCATTCCAGCGGTTCTTTTCATTCTTCATCATCCCTTTGGCTTTCACTGTCATTCTAGTTAAATCTAACATAACACAAACGGATAAGAAAAGAAATAGCAGTTTGAAAATGGTAATATATTGTAAGATTATTTTAATCTTTAGCAATGCTCCATTTAAGATACCCGCTTTTTACATAAGTCCTGTATCAGTGAGAAGCCTGCTGCCATCTGCCGCCGCAGTAGCCATTTTGTCGCAGCGTTCATTTTCCGGATGGCCGGCATGTCCCTTTACCCATAGAAAGGTCACTTTATGGGGAGCCTTGGCTTTAAGAAGCCGTTCCCATAAATCAATATTTTTCACAGGTCCGCTCTTTCCGCGGCTCCAGTTATTCTTTACCCAGTTGTCAATCCAATGCTGATTAAAGGCATCTGTCAGATATTTGGAATCCGAATACAGCTCTACTTCACAGGGACGGTTTAAGGCTTCCAGCCCCATGATAGCAGCCATCAGCTCCATACGATTGTTGGTCGTCTTTACATAACCAGCAGACATGGTTTTTTCATGAAGTACACCTTTAGAATCTGTAAAGTGGAGGACAACTCCATAGCCGCCTGGTCCGTCAGGATTTCCTCTGGCAGAGCCGTCGGTATATATCTGTACCTTGCTCATATCTGTAATAATCTCCTTCTATCGATCCCATTTATCGCAAAGAGAATGGATCTGGTCTGCAAATTTTGCCAAATCTTTATTGGCGCCGCCCTCATTATGACGGATAACCAGCAGAAGCCGCTCTCCTGCAGCAATAAGACGGGCAAATACACCGCTTGCTTTCCTTGAAGCCGCAGACTTAGCCTCTTTCTCAACCGGAATTCCTTCAGTTACTGTGATCCACTGTCCGGAAACCAGATCAAAGGAAGAGCCGCTGAAAGGCGCTGCTGTATCAAAGCCATAAGTATCATGCAGATGGGCAGCAAAGCTGTCACAGACCTTATCATCCCCATGAACTAGAAATACCTTATCTGGCTTTTCCTTAAATGCAGATACCCATTCGATGAGGCCGCTTTCATCTGCATGGCCGCTGATGCCCTCCATCTTTTCAATATGTGCCCTTACATCGATGACTTCTCCAAATATCTTGACAGAAGGGCTTCCATCAATCAGACTACGTCCTAAGGTTCCTACAGCCTGATAGCCTGCAAAAACAACTGTACACTCTGGCCTCCACAGATTGTGCTTGAGATGGTGGCGGATACGGCCGGCATCGCACATACCTGCCGCTGAAATAATTACCTTAGGAGTCTCATCAAAGTTGATATTTTTTGACTCCTCACTGGTAATGGACAGCTTCAGGCCTCGAAAGCTGATAGGATTAATACCCTGCTCTACCAAAGCTTTTGTCTCTTCATCAAAGCAGTCCAGAAGATTTTTGCTGAATATCTGGGTGGCTTCTACAGCTAGCGGGCTGTCCACATAAACCTCAAAATTATCATGTCCAGTTACCATGTGATTGGTCTTAATATGGCGTATAAAATATAGAAGCTCCTGTGTCCTGCCTACAGCAAACGCAGGGATTACTACATTTCCTCCCCTGTCCAGGGTTTCCTGAATGATCCGGGCCAGCACAGGGACATGATCCACGCCCTTTTTATGGTATCTGTCCCCATAGGTACATTCCATAACTACATAGTCCGCCTGGTCCAGATATTCAGGATCCCGGATAATTGGTTTATTTTTGTTTCCAATATCGCCGGAAAAGACAATCTTCTTTTCCGTATCTCCTTCTTTCATCCATATTTCAATGGAAGCAGAACCAAGAAGGTGGCCGGCATCGGTAAATTTCACCCGTACCCAGTCAGAAAGCACCTTATTTTCCCCATAGGCCACAGGAACGAACTGTCGGATCACTCCCATGGCATCTGCCATCGTATAAAGGGGTTTCACCTCCTGACCGCCGGCACGACGTGCCTTCCGGTTCTTCCATTCTGCTTCCATCTCATGGATGTGGGCACTGTCACGAAGCATGATGCTGCATAGATCCGATGTAGCTATAGTAGCAATCACCTGTCCACGGAAGCCTTTGGCATAGATGAGAGGAAGAAGGCCTGCATGATCGATATGTGCATGGGTCAGCAATACATAATCAATCTGGGAATAGCTTACAGGAAGTTCTGCATTCTCATATACATTTAAACCCTGCTCCATGCCACAGTCTACCAGGATTTTCGTTTCCCCCACTTCAAGAAAATGACAGCTTCCGGTAACTTCGTGGTCAGCGCCGATAAATGTAAGTTTCATAAAATACCTCCTCTGTAAAAGTGATAAACAACGCACCTCTTTATCCTATTACCAGTATAACCCATATTAAATGATAATGCAAATCATACCGCCATTACTATCATTAATAATTTTCTGAAGGGTATCCTGCAGCTTCATCTGACAGTCATCAGTCATCTGAGATATTTTGGCCTGTATGCCATCCTCAACAATCTGTTCAATGGATTTTCCAAAAATATTGGTATTCCACACACCATCATCACTGTTTCGGGCATTTTCTTTTATGTATGCAATTAAATCCTCCGCCTGTTGTTCACTCCCTACGATTGGGGCGATTTCTGTTTCAATGTGGGCTTTAATCAGGTTGATGGAAGGAGCTTCTGCTTTCATCTTCACGCCATATTTATTGCCGTGGCGTATTACCTGAGGTTCATCCAGCATGATTTCGGAACGCTTGGGAGTCACTACTCCATAGCCCTTTAGGCGTACCTGGCTCATGGCATTCTGCACCTTTTCATACTCTGATTTCATCTTCGCCATATCAGAAAGGAGCTGCATAAGCTGGTATTCTCCCTCAATGGGAATCCCCACATAGTCGCTTAATATCTGATAGTAATAGCTGTCATCTACGTTTACAGCTATGGAAACACTGCCATCAGCCATTTCCATATTCTGTACCTTCATACCTGTGATGGCCTCAGAAGAATCAGGAAGGTAGTCATTGACATCCTTCATATGTATGATATTTTTCATCATATCCTTTACAGCCTGGATTACCTGAGCTTTCAGCCAATGAGAAGGAGAAAGGATTTCCAGCCATTTTGGAATAAAGAAGTCCAGCTCTGTAACAGGAAATTCCTTCAGGACCATCTCCAGAATATGATAGATATCTTCTTTTTTCATCTGCTCGCAGTTGACTGGCAGAACAGTTACGCCGTATTTTTCCTGCAGATCACCAGCCATGGACTGTACCTCGCCAGAATAGGGTTTCATAGAATTTAAAAGAAGGACAAAGGGTTTGCCAAGAGCCTTTAATTCCTGTATGGTTCTCTCCTCTGCCGGTATGTAACTGGAACGCTTTAGATCTCCAAATGAGCCATCGCTGGTGATTACCACTCCTATGGTAGAATGATCAGTGATTACCTTTCTGGTACCGATTTCCGCAGCTTTAGTAAAGGGAATTTCCTTTTCATACCAAGGTGTTTTTACCAGCCGCTCCTCATCATTTTCAATATGCCCTCCAGCTCCCTCTACCATGAAGCCGACACAGTCAATCAGACGGACTCTGGCCTGAATTCCATCGTCCAGCTGGATTTCCGCGGCTTCCTTGGGGATAAATTTAGGTTCTGTGGTCATAATCGTTTTTCCAGCAGCACTTTGAGGAAGCTCATCTCTGGCCCGCATCCTCTGATGCTCTTCCTGGAGCCCTGGGAGCACCATAAGTTCCATAAATCGTTTGATAAATGTAGATTTTCCAGTTCTTACCGGACCTACTACTCCGATATAGATTTCTCCTCCTGTCCTGGCTTCAATATCTTTGTATACACTAAAATTGTCCATAAAAATACCCCCTTGCTATGCTGATACAGTATATGTGCAGCAAGGGGGGACTATTCATGGTTTATTCACTTAAATAAGCCTTCTTTACCTGGTCATTGTTCATCAGTTCATCAGCATCTCCTGACAGGACAATCGTTCCTGTTTCCAATACGTATGCCCGGTCTGCGATGGATAATGCTTTTTTTGCATTCTGCTCTACTAGAAGGACTGTAGTGCCATCGCTGTTGATTTTTTGAATAATATCGAAGATCTCGTTTACATAGATAGGTGAAAGCCCCATAGAAGGCTCATCCATAACAATAAGCTTAGGATGACTCATAAGCGCCCTTCCCATGGCAAGCATCTGCTGCTCTCCTCCGGATAAGGTACCTGCCATTTGGTTTTTTCGCTCCTCTAAACGTGGAAATCTTTGATAAATCATGGAAAGAGTATCTTCCATCTCCTTTTTATCACTTCTGGTATAGGCCCCCATTTTCAGATTTTGAAGAACTGTAAGGTGAGCAAATACTCTCCGCCCCTCTGGCACATGAGCAATGCCCATGGAAACCAGCTTATAGCCAGGCACTTTCGTGATATTTTTTCCCTCATAGATAATAGTACCTGCTTTGGAGGGAAGGAGGCCGGTAATTGTATGGAGGGTTGTCGTCTTTCCAGCTCCATTAGCTCCGATCAGAGCAATAATCTCTCCCTGATTGACTTCAAAGGAAACTCCCTTTAATGCCTGGATAACCCCATAGTATACCTGAAGGTCTTTTACTTCCATCATTGCCATCTTTTTTTCCTCCTACTCTCCAAGATATGCAGAGATTACCTGTGGATCATGAAGAACTGTAGATGTATCCCCCTGTGTAAGCACCTGACCGAAGTTTAACACAGTCAGCTTTTCACAGATACCGGATACCAGCTTCATATCATGTTCAATCAACAGGATTGTCATATCAAAATGACTGCGGACGAAACGGATGGTTTCCATCAGCTCTGCCGTCTCGTTCGGGTTCATACCAGCTGCAGGTTCATCCAAAAGTAAAAGCTTTGGTCCTGTTGCAAGGGCTCTCGCAATCTCCAGCTTACGCTGTTTGCCATAAGGCAGATTGGATGCTTTATAGTCAAATTCGCCGTCCAGATCAAAGACCTTTAAAAGCTCCATTGCTCTCTCATCCATCTCCTTTTCCCTTTTATAGTAAGATGGAAGGCGAAATACAGCACTAATTGTAGAATATGGATAATGATTATGAAGACCTGCTTTTACATTATCCAATACAGTCAGATTATGGAAAAGCCGGATATTCTGAAATGTCCTGGCAATTCCAATCCGGTTAATTTCAATCGAGGCTTTTCCTGTGATCTTTTCCCCATCTAAAAGGATGCTTCCTGTATTGGGTTTATATACTCCTGTCAAAAGGTTGAATACAGTGGTTTTTCCAGCTCCATTAGGGCCGATAAGTCCATACAATTCTCCCTTTTCAATTGTAATATGAAAGTTATCTACTGCTTTCAGGCCTCCGAAGGAGATACTCAGATTTTTTGCCTCTAACATAGCCATATCATGCCCCTCCTTTGCTTGCGGCCCTTGGCCTGTTTTTTCTGAATTTTTCCACAAAGCGTTCCCTATAGGCAATCATAGCTGGCGCCGAACTGAAAATCATAATGACAATCAAAACGACTGCATAAATAAGCATGCGGTAATTGTTCATGCCGCGAAGCAATTCTGGAAGTACAGTCAATACCACAGCTGCAATGACAGAACCTCTAATATTGCCAATACCTCCCAGAACCACAAATACAAGAATCATAATGGACTGATTATATCCGAAATTCTTTGGAAGGGCTGTGAGAGTTGTCAGGTTATGCGCGTACAAAACCCCGCCCACTCCTGCCAGCGCTGCTGACACGGTAAATGCCATAAGCTTATACTTAGTTATGGAAAGCCCAATGGATTGAGCAGCAATCCGATTATCACGAATTGCCATGACAGCTCGCCCTGTTCTGGAATGAATGATATTCTGAACAATAAAAAGTGTAACCAGAATCAAGATAACTCCTATGGTAAAGCTGGATATTCTAGGGTTTCCTGTAATTCCCTGAGGGCCTTTAATCAGGATTTCCCCTCCTTTTTCCATCTGAAGATTGGCAGCGGCCTTTATAGAAAAGTGAAATCCCTGGGAATCTCTTCCTAGAAACAAAGCATTGACAATATTTTTAATAATCTCCCCAAATGCCAAGGTTACAATGGCAAGATAATCGCCCTGAAGCCTTAATACGGGAATTCCGATCAGGATTCCAAAAAATGCGGCTGAAAGAGCCCCAATCAAAACTGCCAGAATAAAGCAAAGAGTCATATTAGGAATCGTATCTGCCATACATTTTGTAAATAAGGCACCGCTGAAAGCGCCGACACACATAAATCCGGCATGTCCCAGGCTTAACTCTCCAGAAATACCTACTACCAGATTTAAGGAAATTGCCATAATGACATAAACACAAACAGGCACAAGCAAGCCTTTCATAAGGCTGGACATGTGTCCGCCTTTTAGCATAAACTGAATGATGAGATATACAGCAATTACGATTCCGTATGTAATTGCGTTATCTTTCCAGATTTGATTTTTTGCGTTCTTTTTTTTCATATCTGTACCTACACTTTCTCACTGATTTTCCGCCCGAGGATTCCAGTAGGCCGTACCAGAAGGACCACGATCAAAACGGAAAAAACAATGGCATCGGAAAGCTGGCTGGAGATATAGGCTTTGGACATGGATTCAATCACGCCTAAAAGGATCCCTCCAAGAAATGCCCCAGGGATAGAACCGATTCCGCCAAATACAGCTGCTACAAAGGCCTTAATGCCAGGCATAGCTCCTGTTGTAGGAGTAAGCGTCGGATATGCGGAACAGAGCAGGACACCTGCAATCGCTGCAAGGGCAGAACCAATTGCAAAGGTGAGGGCAATGGTTCCATTTACATTTACCCCCATTAGAGTAGCTGCATCCCTATCCTCTGAAACGGCAAGCATGGCCTGTCCGGCTTTTGTTTTATTAATAAAGGTCAGCAGTGCAGCCATGATAATCAGACATGCTGTCACAGTAACCATTGTTTCCCCTGAAATATTCAGATTTCCATCAGCCAGCTGTAAAGCCGGCACACTAACAACAGACGTAAAGGATTTTGTATTGGCCCCAAACCAGAGAAGGGCCAGATTCTGCAGAAAATAACTGACTCCAATCGCTGTAATCAAAACTGCCAGAGGTGAAGCCTTGCGGAGAGGCCGATATGCAATAAATTCAATGGACATTCCCAGCGCTGTACAGATAATGACAGCAAGGAGGATGCTTGGAATCGTTGGTATTCCCTTGACGCTGGCAGCAATAAAGACTGCATAGCCTCCGGCCATAATAATATCTCCATGGGCAAAATTCAACATTTTAGCAATTCCATAAACCATGGTATAACCAAGGGCAATGATTGCATATACGCTGCCAAGGCTGATTCCATTTATTAAGTAGGAAATAAAGCTCATTTTCTCACCTCTTATTTTATATAGTAAACCTGTATGCGCCTAAATAGCGCACTGTCATGAAGGAAAGTATTTTAACACATTTAGAATACCTGAATTTAGTTTTCTGCCATGTGGAAAAAAGGCACTTTCATAGTAACCTTAGACATCGTTTTAACGGCTGTCATCAGACACGAAATGTGGTTTTGGGCGGCTCTCTGCCGCCCAAAACCTTTTGTTTCACAGTATATACAGTGATATGTTTTTCCTGTTTTTGGAAAATAATTTTAAGGAAAGTTGGATTAATCCATGGATACGTAAACGCCATCTTTAATCTGAACAGCCTTTGGAGCCTTGTTTGGTTCACCATCTGCCGTCCAAGTTGTTTTCTCTCCGCTTAAACCAGTAATTGCATCGATGGAAATATTTGGCATAGAAGCAGCCAGGGCTTCGCCGATGGATGCTGCATCCATATCCGGAGTAATACCAGCATCCTCTGCTGCTGCCTTGATAGCATATACTGCATCGTAAGCATCAGCTGCAAACTGGTTTGGAATCTCATTGTAGCGTTCCTTATACTGGGTTACAAAGTTTACAGTCAGTTCATCTGTTGCATCAGCAGCGAACGGAGTCAGAAGCATGAGCTCTTCTGCCAGAGAAGTATCAAAATTCTCTACCTGGAGAATACCGTCCATACCATCACATCCAAAGAAAATCGGATCAAAGCCCATGGCATCTGCCTGTGCAAGAATCAGAGAAGCCTCTGTATAATAAATTGGAAGGAATACAAGTTCTGCTCCGCTGTCCTTTGCCTTTTGAAGCTGGGTGTTAAAGTCTGTATTGCTGTCTGCAGTGAAGGGCTCTGCGGACACGACTTCAATCCCCTGGCTGCCAGCCTCTGCGGCAAACTGTTCATAAATACCACTGGAATAAACGCTGGAACCATCATAGATAACAGCAACCTTAGAAGCAATCTTGTTTCCACCGATATACTGTGCAGAAGCCGCTCCCTGTGCCGGATCAGCAAAACATACACGGAATACATTAGGCTGTGCTGCACACTCTACGGCAGAACCAGATGGTGTAATCTGGAACATGTTGTCAACACTGGTCTGTCCTGCTACCTCAACACATGGTGTGGATGTAGTGGTTCCAATCAGCATCTGCATACCCCAGTCTTTTAAAGTATTGTAGGCATTAATAACCTTTTCTGCATCATTCTCATCATCCTGAGAGTTGTATGCAATCTGATATCCATTAATACCGCCAGCTGCATTGATCTCATCAATCGCGATTTGAGCCCCATTCTGGGTTGCCATACCATATACAGCTGTGGAACCGGACAAAGGACCAATATGTCCGATTTTGAATACTTCTCCGTCAGCACCTTCTGCAGCAGAATCAGAAGCTTCACTGCTTTCACTGCTGTTGCCAGATGCTTCTGCACTACTTTCCGGAGCTTTTGTTTCTGTTGTTGCGTCACCGCCGCCGCAGGCTGTTAATGATAAAGCCATGGCAGCAGCCAAGCCTAAGCTTACTGCTTTTTTCATAAATAATTCCTCCTCATAATATTGAAATCCAGCTACCTGTAAGAAAAACACAGGCAGTTGTTTCACTGTATCCGGAGAATCCTTTCAAAACCTTTATGGGCAAGATCAGCCTCCTGCCATGAATAAAAGTATCCAACGCATTTGGAATCCTTGGATTCCATTTTCTACTGCGCAAAAAAGATACTGTTATTACAAAATCTCAAAAATGATTCTGCCTTCAACTTTGTTCAATTATATATATATCAATTTCCCTTGTCAATATTTTAAAGTGAAAAAGTGTCGAAATCTTCCCATAAAAGACCGGTATTTTCAATTCTTTTATCCCTTAGCATAAGCTCTGTAACAGCTTCAGCGGCTGGTTTTCCATCAAATAGAACAGCGTTTACCTGCTCAATGATGGGCATAGGTATCTGATATTTCTGTGCCAGAGACAAAGCAGCCCTGGCAGAGTAAACGCCCTCTACCACCATTTTTACTTCCTTCATCGCCTCTTCCATAGAATACCCACGGCCGATCAAAATACCTGCTTTCCTATTGCGGCTATGCATACTGGCGCAGGTAACGATCAGATCACCGATTCCCGTAAGCCCAGCAAATGTTAGCAGTTTGCCTCCCATGGCAGTTCCCAGACGGGTAATTTCTGCAATTCCTCTGGTAATCAATGCAGCTTTCGTGTTATCTCCATAGCCCAAGCCGTCAGCAATTCCTGCTGCAAGGGCTATGACATTTTTTAAAGAACCTCCCAGCTCAATGCCTAAGATGTCAGGACTTGTATAGACACGAAATACTTGGCTCATAAAAACATTCTGAATATATTCTGCTGTAGTTTGGCTGTGAGCTCCTGCCACACATGTGGTGGGAAGTCCACGGCTTACTTCCTCTGCATGGCTCGGTCCGGAAAGGACAGCAACATCTGCCTGAGGAAGCTCTTCCTCTAAAATCTGGGAAAGAGTTTTCAGAGTTGTTTCTTCTATGCCCTTTGCCACATTGACGATGATCTGCCCCTCTTGACAGAAAGAATTCATCTTTTGAGCGGTCTGACGCACATAGACAGATGGGACAGCTGTTACCAACAGATCTTTTCCCTGCATTGCAAGAGATAAATCCTCTGTAAATTCCATGGATTCTGGAAGTTTTATATCTGGAAGGGAATGATACGTATGGGTTTCGCTAAGCTCCCGGATTTCCTCTGTCAAAGCAGACCAGACAGTTACCTTATGTCCATTATTAGAAAGAAGGAAGGAAAGAGCAATGCCCCAGCTTCCAGCTCCGATTACACTGACTTTTGCCATAATTAATACCTCCCCTTGTTTTTAGGCTTCTTTTTTCTTTGCGCCTAACTTATTTTCTGTTCCATGAAGCAGCCTGCCTATATTGGCTCTGTGCCTCCATACAGCCATAGCTGTAATCACTGCTGCAATCCCATAAAATTCATAAAGATATTCTGGTGCTAGGCCGAAATCTCCTTTTTTACCCCAGTAAATGGTTCCGATCAGGAATGCACTGACAACAAGAATGGAACCAAGAGATACATACCGGGTAATTCCCACTGTAACCACAAAGATTACAAGGCAGATCAGAGTAATCCTCCAGTCAAAAGCTACCAAAAGTCCTGCTGTAGCTGCAATCCCCTTCCCTCCTTTAAAGCCCATATAAAAAGGAAAGTTATGGCCTAAAATAACTCCAAAGGCAGTATAGAGAATAAGGAGATAGACCATGTCATCACGGCTTCCAGGCAGGAAGCGGACAATGATACAGGGAATTATGGTTTTCATAAAATCTCCGATAAACACCACAAGCCCTGCTTTCCATCCCAGGACGCGGAGAGCATTGGTGGTTCCAGAATTGCCGCTTCCATATTTTCTTAAATCAATATGCTTTATTTTTCCGTAGATATAGCCCGTCTGAAACAGGCCAAAAAGATATCCCAACACAAGACAGAATATTCTCTGCAGCATGTTTACTTCTCCTTTCCGGTCCTTTCCCGAATAATAAACCGTAATGCTGTTCCCCGAAAGCCAAAGGCCTCTCGAATTTTATTTTCAATATATCTGGTATAGGAAAAATGCATAAGAGCCTTATCATTTACAAAAATAACAAAGGTGGGAGGTTTTACAGCTACCTGAGTGATATAATAAAGCCTTAATCGTCTGCCTTTGTCAGAGGGCGGCTGCTGAAGGGCAACGGCTTCTGACATAATTTCATTTAATATGCCTGTAGCGATTCTAAGGGTCTGACTTTCACGAACCATATCGATTAATTCATAAAGTCGGTTCAAACGCTGCCCTGTCACAGCAGAAACAAACAGGATCTCAGCATAAGGCATATAAGCAAAGGTATCTTTTATCCGCTTAGTAAATTCATATATGGTTTTGTCGTCCTTTTCAATGGCATCCCATTTGTTAACAACAATAATTACGCCCTTTCCCCGTTCATGGGCGATTCCAGCTATTTTGGCATCCTGCTCTGTAACGCCTTCTGCTGCATCAATAACAAGAACTGCAATATCTGCCCGTTCTACTGCAGCCACAGTACGAATAATGCTATAGCGCTCCAATTCCTCTTTGATTTTATTCTTTCTGCGCAGACCTGCAGTATCAATAAAAATATATTCTGTCCCATTATAAAAAATGGAGGTATCAACCGCATCCCTGGTTGTTCCAGCAATATCAGATACAATCACCCGGTTTTCTCCAAGAAGACGGTTAATAATGGAAGATTTTCCTACATTCGGCTTTCCTACAATAGCAATTCTCGGCCTGTCATCCTCCTCCTCTTCCATATGTTCTTGTTTAAAGTACTTTGTTACCTGGTCCAGCATATCGCCGATTCCTAGTTTAGAAGTAGAAGAAACAGGGATCGGCTCTCCTATGCCCAGATTATAAAACTCGTAAATATCATTGCCGTATTTGTCAAAGATGTCTACCTTATTCACTACTAGAACTATTGGTTTTCCAGAACGACGGAGCATATCAGCCACCTTGGCATCCGAATCCACCAGTCCCTGCCGTACATCTACAATAAATATGATCACATCTGCCGTTGTAATGGCAATCTCCGCCTGCTCCCTCATCTGGGAAAGGATGATATCCTTGCTGTCTGGCTCGATTCCACCTGTATCAATTAATGTAAAATTCATATCCAGCCAGGTACAGTCCGCATAAATCCGGTCTCTGGTTACCCCTGGAGTATCTTTTACAATAGAAATATTACTGCCAGCCAATGCATTAAATAATGTGGACTTTCCTACATTCGGCCGCCCTACAATCGCTACAATTGGTTTACTCATATGGATTCTCCTTTAATTCATAACCTTGGTAAGCATCTTCTTCTGAACAAAGGGAACTTTCTTCCCCTTCTGTTGGCTGCACATGAGCGAGGCTTTCCTTTTCCTCCGCTCTTCCAAGGACTGCATTCACAAAAGCTTGTCCGCTTGATTTTACAATATCAACCTGTACTTGTAAAGCCTTTTGTATATCATCCCTTGTCAGATCATCTAGAAATACATCTTCACCGCTGCGAAACATATGCTCTGTAAGCAGAAGTCGCTTCCCCAGCTTTTTACCTTTTAGCTGAGCAATTAAATCCTGCCCTGTGATCAGACCAGCCACTGTAATGGATGTACCGAAAAAATGATTTTCTATGGGATACAGATGAACGTTCCTGTTAGGAAATTTTGTCTGTATTTCCTCTATATATCCCTGAATCCATTTATAGGCCAAAAGTCCAGTAGCAATTGACAGCTCTTCCTCTCTTTCATCTCCCTCTGATTCTGCCAAGGCCTGTCTCACCTCCTCGGTCATTAGGCGGACCATGCCTACGCCATTTTCCAACTGAATGTAGTCATCATATCGCTCTGCCTCTGGGAGAGGCCTTCCTGCCAGCATATAAAATTCATCGCTGGCATGGATGAAATGGATTCCATGCTTTTCAAATATGATCCTCTGCCATTTTTCAATCAGATCTATGGTTTCTGCGGCTTCTTCTGGTGTAAATAATTCCAAGGGATAAAGTCCGTCCCGAAATCTGGAAAGTCCGACTGGAACCACAGATACACTTTCCATGCAGGGAATATAGTTCGTCAAATCTTGAATGGTTCTCTCTAGCTCCTGGCCGTCATTAATTCCTTTACATAGGACAATCTGGCCATTCATAGGTGTTCCTGATTGATAGAGAAGATCTATTTTTTTAAGAGCTTCTCCTGCAAACCGGTTGTTTAACATTTTACAGCGCAGCTTTGGATTGGTGGTCTGGATAGAGATATTGATCGGAGACAGATGAAATCGTATGATGCGTTCAATGTCTCTGTCCTTCATATTTGTCAGTGTAACATAATTGCCCTGTAGAAAGGAAAGCCTTGAATCATCGTCCTTAAAATAAAGAGTATCTCTCATTCCAGGAGGCATCTGGTCAATAAAACAGAAAATACATTTATTACAGCAGGATTTATATTCGCTCATCAGACTGTTTTCAAAGGAAAGACCTAAATCCTCATAGTCGTGTTCAATATCTAATTCCCACGTTTCTCCATCAGCCTTTTGTACAATCATAGTCATGGCTGCACTATTGACATAATATTCATAATCAAAAATATCCTCAATCTCATTGCCATCAATGCTAAGCACATAATCGCCAGGCTCTAGCTCCAGCTCTTCGCCGATCGAACCTGGAGCCACTTCTTTAATACGATGTCCCTTTTTCTTTTTCATCCCACACTCCTGACTTTCCCAGCTTTTTTCCATTCGCCTCTATCATAACAACAAACATTGTAGTTTGTAAAGCGTCATTGTATTTTTTTCCATAATCAGGTAAAATTGCCTATAAATCATTGACGGAAAAGTTAGAAAAATGATATAAATTTATTATAAGATTTGTACGGAATTGCAACTATCTTTTCACATTTCATGGAGGACAATTCTATGTCAAATAACTTTGTTTTTGAAGATTCCCTTCCGGTCGCCCCTCTAAAAATCGCTGCATTGAAAAGCTGCCGCCCATTGGCAGAAAAAGTAAACGGTCATATCGTAAATTTCCGCAAGCATGATGTGGAAGAATTATCCAGAAAAAGGAAAAAGAGCCTGCATTATCGGGGCTATGAAGCAGAGTCCTATCTGTTAGATCTGGAATGTCCCCGGTTTGGCTCTGGAGAGGCAAAAGGCATAATCAATGAGTCTGTGCGCGGTACGGATATTTTTATTATGGTAGATGTTACCAATTACAGCCTTAAGTACCAATTAAATGGAATGACCAATCATAGTTCTCCAGATGACCATTTCCAGGATTTAAAACGAATCATTGCTGCTTCTGCTGCAACTGCCCACCGCGTCAATGTAATCATGCCATTTTTATATGAGGGACGCCAGCACAAAAGGAGCAAGAGGGAATCCCTGGATTGTGCTACTGCTCTGGCAGAGCTGGCCAATATGGGGGTTAAAAATATCATTACCTTTGATGCCCATGATCCTAGAGTGCAGAATGCAATCCCCCTATGCGGCTTTGATAACTTCAATCCCACTTATCAATTCATAAAAACCCTTTTTCAGCACGAACCTTCTTTAAAAATCCATATGGTAATCAGCCCTGACGAGGGAGCCATGCATCGCGCTGTCTATTTAGCGAATAATTTAAGTGTTGATATGGGCATGTTTTACAAGCGCAGAGACTATTCTCAGATTGTTGATGGACGTAATCCCATTGTAGCCCACGAATTTCTGGGAACTTCTGTAAAGGACAAAACTGTCCTGATTATTGATGATATGATTTCCTCAGGAGAAAGTATATTGGATACAGCAAAGGCTTTAAAGGATCGAGAGGCAGATAAGATCATCATCTGCTGTACTTTTGGTCTGTTCACCAATGGTCTGGAAAAATTTGATGATTACTATGCAAGAGGCTACATTGACTATGTAATTACTACCAATCTGAATTATCGCCCTCAAAAGATTTTTGAACGCCCTTGGTATCTGGAAGCTGATATGAGTAAATACTTGGCTGCTATTATTAACGCCATTAACCATGATGAGTCCTTGGACTCTGCTCTGACCCCAACCCATAAAATTCAAAAGCTGGTACAGCGTTCCCAGGAAAATACCTTATAATAATATGTAATAGTAAAAAGGCTGTTATAGAACAACAAATTCAACACAAGATATAGCATAAAATCCCGTTCCCACACTATATCTTGCGAAAAAAAAAGTTTATTCTGCAACAGCCTCTGTTTATTCTTTTAAATCAGCCCTAAAAACCCACAAAGGTTTCCCCTCTGCTCTCCCATCCGTCTATGGGAATAGAGAAGCTGTGGGTTACAGCAAGTACAGATATTAGTTGTATGGATATTCTCCTGCCTTATGCCTGCCTCTGTGAGAATAATTTCATTAGCTCTCCAGAGATCAAGCTGATATTTTCCAGGCTTCCCGTTTGGATGGAATAAGTCAGCTTCCCATTTTGGAAGAAATGCCTCCCTAAATTCCTCAATGACTTCTTCTCCAACCTCAAAACAGTCTTTACAGATACTTGGGCCAATACAAGCAATCATATCCTCTGGCCTGGAACCATAGGCTTCCTTCATTTTATCAAGCGTAACCTTTCCCATTCTTTTTACAGTTCCTCGCCAGCCAGAATGGGAAAGACCAATAGCCCTGTGAACTGGATCAAGGAAGTAAAGTGGAACACAGTCAGCAAAAAAGGTTACTAAAACAAGCCCTGGAACATCTGTAATTAGACCATCAACATCACGGTAATCCCGTTCTTTTACCACTCCCTTCCCAGCATCATCTTTGGAAACAATACGTATATTAGTAGTATGGGTCTGCCAAGCCAGAACCATATTTTCTTTTTGGATTCCAAGAGCCTTAGCAATACGGCTATAATTTTCTCTTACATGTTCCTCTTTATCTCCTCTTGTAAAAGACAGGTTCATGGAAGACCATGCACCTTCACTGACTCCTCCCATACGGGTAGAAAATGCATGAATAACCATGCCTGATGCCTCCAAAGCTGGAAAAGAGAGATAAGTCACGCCGCCGCTTTCTTTCTCCTCCAAAATCTCCTGTTTATCTTTTCTCTTCCAGTTATACTTATAATCCATCTGTTGATTTCCCCTTTTCCAAAAACTTTAAAATGCGTCTTTAATCCAGCGGATGTGTTCTCCCAGTATGCTGATCACATCAAAACGACAGGGAATATCAGGATTATGTCCAGCGAGATAAAGTCCAGCACATCTTCGGATTCTCATTCTCTTTTGAATATCTACAGCCTCTTCTGGATAACCATTCCTTAGGTTCTTTCTGTATTTTACCTCTGCAAATACAAGAAAGTCCCCATCTTTAAGAATCAGATCGATTTCTCCACAGTGATTTCTATGGTTCCATTCCAGTATCCTACAGCCCCTATGCTCCAGGTAAGAAGCAGCCAGAGCTTCTTTTTCTGCACCTATCTGCCGTTTATTCAAGATTGCTTTCCTTTCTGTGCCTGATTGAAAAGAATATTTTTAAGAAATGTCATGCGGTGTATGGCACAAGGTCCATATTCTCTGAGTGCAGCGATATGAGCCGCTGTTCCATAGCCTTTATGTTTGGCGAAGCCATATTCTGGAAACAGCTTATCATATTCCTCCATCATGGAGTCCCTTGTTACCTTTGCAAGAATACTGGCTGCTGCAATAGAAATGCTTTTACTATCTCCCTTTATAATCGGTACCTGAAGAATATTAATGCCTGGAATCGTAACTGCATCGTTTAAAAGCAGATCTGGAATCACAGTAAGCTGTTTTACAGCATTTCTCATAGCCTCATAAGTTGCCTGGAGGATATTGATTTCATCAATTCTTTCTGGGATGACAATGCCAACTCCAAAGCTTACTGCTTTTTCTTTTATTTCTTCAGATAATTCTGCTCTTTTTTTCGGAGAAAGCTTTTTTGAATCATTGAGAAAAAGGATTCTGCAGTTTTTAGGCAGAATCACAGCAGCTGCAGCCACAGGTCCTGCAAGAGGCCCTCTGCCTGCTTCATCTATCCCACAGACTGCCCTACAGGAAGCATAGGCATATTCATATTCCTTCATTTTTTCTAGGCGTTCCAGCTCCTTTTGAAGCTTTTCCTCTGACAGTTTTTTCGCCATAATGTATATACTCCCCTCTCATCTGGCGTATAAAATGAATGGCTATGGCTTACATACTTTGTTCTGGGAATTCTAATGTAATTCTTCCAAGACGCACATTCCGAAAATCATCCAATAACAGCTTTGCAGCTTTTGCAAGATCATAACGATTTCCTTTTAAAAGACAGCCTCGGGCCTGGGCAATTTCCTCCAAAAGGATATAAGAGGATGTAAGCCGGGTATCTGTAGGTTCCATTTCTGTAAGAACAAGATGGGCCTTATCTTTGCCCTGCTCTTTCCCTAAGGAATAGCGCTCTTTAAGCCTGCCAGGATAATAGGTTTCCAGAAAAAAAATAAGCTCTGCAGCAAGCTCTTCTTTATTTAGGATTTCATCATTAATGGAGCCTAGAAATGCCAGCCTAAGCCCTGCCTCCTGATCCTCAAATTTAGGCCATAAAATGCCAGGAGTGTCTAAAAGCTCTAAGGTTTTATTAAGTCGAATCCACTGATTTCCTTTTGTGATACCAGGCTTATTTCCTGTCTTAGTACATGCTTTCCCAGCAAAGGAATTGATGAAAGTAGATTTCCCCACATTTGGGATTCCTGCCACCATAGCCCGGACAGGCCTGTTTAAAATTCCACGTCTTCTGTCACGCTCAAGTTTTTCCTTGCAAGCTTCCTGAATCACACTGTTTATCTGTTTCAGCCCAGCACCAGAACGGGCATTCACTTTAATTACATACCAGCCTTTTTCTCGGAAATAAGCAGTCCAAGCATCATTATATTGCTCATCTGCCATATCTGCTTTATTTAAAAGGATCAGCCTGGCCTTCCCATATCCCAAGCGGTCAATATCCGGATTGCGGCTGGAAAGAGGTGCTCTTGCATCTACCAGTTCAATAATCAGATCAATTAATTTAATACTTTCCTCCATAGCACGCTTTGCTTTCGTCATATGCCCTGGATACCACTGTATATTCATAATTTCCCTCTCTTATAAGCCAATCAGCTTTATATCAATGATCGGCAATATTCGAATCCAAACCTTGCCTAAAATCTGCTCTCTTTTCACATTTCCAATATTAATAAACCTGCTGTCTTCACTGCTGTCCCGATTGTCTCCTAAAAGGAAATATTCGTCTTCTCCAAGAGTAATTGGTATCTCTGCGATACCAGCCAGAGAGACTTTATCAAGAGCATCATCTGTACTCAGCTGTTCTCCATTGATGAAAACATATCCTCCGTAAATCTGTACTGTTTCTCCTGGAAGACCAATAATCCGTTTTACATTTGTTCTGCTGTCCTCTCTCTGAAATACCACTACATCAAACCGTTGCGGATCGGAAAGATTATAAGAAAGGCGGTTCATAAGAACTACATCTCCACTTTCCAGAAAAGGAGACATGGAATGTCCTGCTATGGTAGCCTCTGTTCCAAAGGTATAGACAATAAACCACGCAAAAGCAATTACCAGGATGATATCAACTGTCCAACTGATTACACGTTGAAGCAGTCCCCTCTCTTCATATTGATAGAATTCCACCTGTGCACCCCCATTTATTCTATGGAATCATCCTGTCTAAAAAAACCAGTTTACAATATGATTAAAAGGGAGTGTTACAAGAACTGCAACACTCCCTTCCACTGGTCTTCAATTATCTTACTAATTCTTTAACCTTAGCTGCCTTACCTACTCTGTCTCTTAAGTAGTAGAGTTTTGCCCTTCTTACTTTACCTCTTCTAACAACCTCAATGTTGGCAACAGATGGAGAATGTAACGGCCATGTTTTTTCAACACCAATTCCATTGGAATTCTTTCTTACAGTAAAAGTTTCTCTTACACCGCCGTTCTGCCTTTTGATGACAGTTCCCTCAAAAATCTGGATTCTCTCACGAGTACCCTCTACAATCTTGTTGTACACCTTTACAGTGTCACCAACACGAAACTCTGGTACAGTTTCTTTTAATTCTGCAGCTTCAATGTTCTTAATAATATCGTTCATACAAAACCTCCTGAATCTATTCAATGTTCTTAATACCTAATTTTGGTAACAGAGGACCATCTCTTAATTTTCATACCGGCTTAGTTTACCATAAAACTATTTTTTTGGCAAGCCCTTTTTAAAATCTTTTAGTAAGCTCCATTATAGGTGGAAGCATTATAGGCATCTACCAAGTGATTATAGGCTTCAATCCACTGGAAAAGTCCAATCAATGGGCCAAGTCCGCATAAGAGAGAACCTACCAGATACCAAAGTAACAGAGAAGTGCCGCTGAAACGGGTCTGAATACCATATGTAGCAGCTGCATCAGCAGTCCGGTTGCCCTGTTTATACATCCATATCAGGCTGTAAATGCCACAGGTAATGGTACCTAAAAGCAATACTAGAATAAAATTAGGGCTAGGCTTTTCATAGGATCTTCCATCTGTTAAGGTATTTAAATCCTCCACAAAGGTGTACCACCAGATAATACCGTAGATGCCGCAGGTAACCATTGATAAAAGCAGCATCATCCAAAAACTACGTCTTTTCATCATGTTCTCCTTTCCATTCCCTGGAATATAAAATTTCTATACGGTCTGACCTTTTCTTATCATCCGTAATATCACCCAATATTATAGCATCTCCATAACCTTTATTACAACATTTTTTATAGAATAAATCAAACTTTTTTCAAAATCAGGGACAAGAATCGAATCACCTTTTATCATGCGGAAAATCCAGACAGAGAAGAATAAAATGATACAAAGGAACAAAAGCCCCTTCCCTTCCATAAAACGGAGGCGAGAAGAATTTTTTTCCTTTTCCTCCACCTGGTAGATGCTGTAAAATAAAACAGGAACCAAAAAAAATAAGGGATGATAAGAAAAGGCTGCTTGGATATTGCCATGAAACAGAGACCAGAAAGCTCGTGTCATCCCACAGCCAGGACAGGAGAACCCTGTGATATAGCGGATGGGACAGCCAATTGTAAAACCAGAAACCAGCGTATATCCAGCAAGAATCAGAAGTAAGGAACACCAGCGGCTTTTCTTGAAAATCTGCCATATTTCCCTACCGCTTTTGATTTCCTTGGCCTTCCAAAGCCTCCCTTTATTCATCCTGTCCTATTCCCTTTCTTTCTGTCTCTTCATCTGTCCGATTTTCTGTATTTTCCATGGCCTCCTGCTTCAGAGCCTCCAGAAAAAGCTGCTCTTTTTTATTAAGATTCGCATGGACAAGCAAATCAGGGCGCCTGACAAAGGTCCTTCTGATAGATTCTCTCCTCCGCCATTCATATATATTTTTATGATGGCCTGATAAAAGAACATCTGGAACTTTTTGTCCCCGAAATTCCTCTGGCCTGGTATACTGGGGATATTCCAGAAGATTATCATGAAAGGATTCTTCTTCTGCAGAAGTCTGATTATTCAGCACACCAGGAACCAGCCTGGAAATGCAGTCAATCATAACCATAGCCGGAAGCTCCCCTCCAGTGAGCACATAATCGCCAAGAGAAAGATGATCTGTCACAATCATGTCCAATGCCCGTTCATCAATCCCTTCATAATGGCCGCATAAAAAGACTAAATCTTCTTCCTTGGAAAGCTCCTCTGCAATTTTTTGGTTAAATACCCTGCCTTGTGGAGTCATATAAAGAACTCTGGGGCGTTTTCCGATTTTTCCACAAAGAGCCTCATAGCAGTCACAGACTGGTCCTGCCTGCATTACCATGCCAGCTCCGCCTCCATAAGGCGCATCATCTACATGCCCATGCCTTTCCTTTGTAAAATCGCGGATATTTACAGCCTCTATAGAAAGAAGCCCTTTATCCACAGCCCGTCCTATAATACTGGTATTTAAACCATCCAGCACCATTTCTGGAAAAAGAGTCATAATATGGTAATTCATGTAATTTCTCCTTTATCCACAATTTATAAATCCAATAGACCATCCAATAAATGCACTATAATTTCCTGTTCTTCTAAATCTACCTTTAAGATACATTCTTTAATAGCTGGAATTAAAAGTTCTTTTCTGCTTTCCATCTCTACCACATATACATCATTTGCGCCTGTAAAAAGCACATCCTTCAGTTTTCCAAGAAATTCTCCATCTTCTGTCCTCACTGCAAGACCAATAAGATCAGCAACAAAATTTTCATTCTCTTCTAAAGGAACTGCCTGTTCTCTTGTTATGAGTAAATCCATACCCTTATATTTTTCCACATCACTAATATTATTAAATTCCTGAAATTTCAGGATAACCAAATTTTTAAAAAATTTCACTTCCTGTATTTTTAGTGGAATCTGTTCCTTATTTGTATTCAATAATACCTTTTTCAGCTTCTTAAACCGCCTGACATCATCTGTAGTAGGAAAAACCTTTACCTCTCCTTTCAACCCGTGAGCAGAAGTAATCACTCCTACTCTCAACATATTTTCCATAGTTATCCCTCCCTAAAGTTTATCAAAAAAACAAGGGAGTACTTTTGTACTCCCCCCAGTTATTGTATGTCCACAATCACTTTTTTCTCTTCTTTCGAAGCTGCTGCTTTCACAACAGAACGGATTGCTTTGGCAATGCGTCCCTGCTTGCCAATTACCTTGCCCATGTCAGAAGGAGCAACTTTAAGTTCAATAACTGTTGCCTCCTCCTTTTCTGTCTCTGTAACGAGAACTTCATCCGGGCTGTCAACCAATGCTCTGGCGATTACTTCAACCAATTCTTTCATACCATTCACCTCTCGATTACTGGATGCCGGCGATTTTTAAAAGCTTACTTACGGTTTCAGTTGGCTGAGCGCCTGTTGAGAGCCATTTCTTAGCTGCCTCTTCATTGAACTTGATTACGCTTGGGTCAACGGTCGGATCATAATAGCCTACTTCTTCAATAAATCTTCCATCTCTTGGGGATCTGGAATCTGCTACTACGATTCTATAGAAAGGAGCCTTTTTCTGACCCATTCTTCTTAATCTCATTTTTACTGCCATTGTAATTTCACCTCCTTGGATTAATGCTGAATATATAACAAACACAGGAATCCTGAGTTGTTGTCATGAATTCATTGCTAAAAAGGCATCTTCAATTTACCCATCATGCCTCCAAAGCCACCTCGCCTTTTGCCCATCATGCCTGGAATCTGTTTCATCATCTTTTTCATCTGATCAAACTGTTTGACAATCCGATTTACTTCGCTGATATCCACACCAGCTCCTCTGGCAATCCGCTGCTTTCTGGAAGGATTAAGGATAGCAGGGTTGGCTCGTTCCTTTGCTGTCATGGAAAGAATAATTGCTTCCACACGATCCATAGCCTTTTCATCTATGTCTGTATCTCTTAGCTGTCCCATTCCAGGCATCATTCCTAGAATGCTGGCCATTCCTCCCATTTTCTTTACCTGCTGCATCTGCTCTAAAAAATCATTAAAATCAAATTCAGCTTTTTTCAATTTTTGAGAAAGCTCTTTCGCCTTCTCCTCATCCATCTCCAGCTCTGCTTTTTCTATCAGGGAAAGAATATCCCCCATACCTAAAATCCTGGAAGCCATACGATCAGGATAAAACTGTTCCAAATCAGAAAGCTTTTCTCCCATACCAATATATAAAATCGGCTTTCCTGTCACAGAACGAATGGAAAGAGCAGCACCGCCTCGTGTATCACCATCCAGTTTTGTAAGAATCACACCATCAATGCTGATCTTCTCATTAAACATGCCAGCTACATTTACAGCATCTTGGCCTGTCATAGCATCTACCACTAAAATTGTCTGCTGTACTTCCACTGCTGCTTTTATAGCAGTCAATTCATTCATCATTTCTTCATCCACATGAAGCCGCCCAGCTGTATCAAGAATTACTACATTCATGCCTTCTTTCTTAGCATGCTCAATTGCTGCTTTAGCAATATTAACCGGACTATGGTGCTCACCCATAGAAAACACAGGAACTCCTTGCTTTTCCCCATTAATCTGAAGCTGCTTAATTGCAGCTGGACGATATACATCACAGGCAGCAAGAATAGGCTTTCTTCCTTTAGATTTCAGCTTGCCTGCAATTTTTGCCGTGGTAGTTGTTTTTCCTGCACCCTGAAGGCCGACCATCATAATAACCGTAATCTCATTAGAAGGTCTTAACACAATCTCTGTGGTTTCAGATCCCATAAGAGCTACTAATTCTTCATTTACGATTTTAATCACCATCTGCCCTGGAGTAAGGCTGTTCAGGACATCCTGTCCAATCGCCCGTTCCTGTACAGTTTTAATAAACTGTTTCACCACTTTAAAGCTTACGTCTGCCTCCAGAAGAGCCATCTTTACTTCTTTTAAAGAAGCTTTTACATCTCCCTCGGATAAACGGCCTTTTCCTCGCAGATTTTTAAATATATTCTGCAATTTATCGGATAAGCTTTCAAAAGCCATTCCATATCCTCCTGATTTCTTGTCGTCAGATCCCTACTGCTACAATTCCATGATTTTTTCTGCAATTGCTTTAATATCAAGAATCCATTGTCTATCTTCAATCCCCTGACACTTGCCAGCCAGCTTTTGAATTTCTGCTACCATCTGTCTGGTCTGGCAGAATTTTTCCAAAAGATGAAGCTTCTCTTCATATTCCTCAAGAATCCTATCGCAGCGTCTGACTAGATCATGAACACCCTGACGGCTGATTCCCTGTTCCTCAGCAATTTCACTTAAAGATAAATCATGAAATACCACATCTTCATAAATCTTTTTTTGATGGCTGGTAAGAAGCTCTCCATAGAAATCATAGAGCTGTCCCTGCCTTACGATTTTTTCCATGTTTTTTGTCACCTGTGTTATCATACAATAAAAGGTATTTACTGTCAAGTATTTTTTCTTGACATCCTATTTATTAATATCTTAGAAAATATTGTCATGATAACTTTTGATTTTATGAATGAAACCCCTAATCATCTTCTTCCTGCACAATGGACGGATACTCTGGCATAGAAAGAGGCATGGTATTGATCCCTGGCAGTAAAGATAGCTCCTGCAGGTATCGTTCAGCAATCATATAGACGAAAACATCTGGTTCTATAAGACCAAGAAGCTCCGGTTCCAGATAATACCGGGAACTTATGACAGCCTCCTGTACATTGTTTTTCACATAGTTTCCCAGATTCCACCGGAAAGAATCTCCTGCCACATAAACAGAAATTGGAAGAATATTGCTTCCTTTACAGACGCTGCTCTCCCAGATCACCTCACTGTTTTGATCCCGAATCACCTCCAAAGATTTCCAGGATGTCTTCCAAAACGGCTCATACTCTGTACTGTCATAGGCCTTTCCAAGCTTTACCATCTTCTGCAGATCTCCTCGCACTGTGTCGGAAAGGGAAAAATCCGCTGGCTCTGTAAAGCCTGCATTTTGGATACCATTTTCCTCTGCCATCACAGAAAGAAGCTCTCTAGCCGCCGTCCAGGCTCCCACCTTGTTCCAATGAGTGTCTGACTCATAATAAAGGGACTGCACTGACGGCCAGGAGCCATCGGCCTTCAAAAGAGCCTGCTTTGGATAAATCACTGTTACCTCCGGCACCTGATCTTCTAGATATTTGAGAAGCTGTTCTGTCCGGTTTTCCACCGCCACTTTTTTCACTGTTTCCGGCATATAGCATTCTCCATAGATCTGTTCCTTATCTGGTACGATCATCAGCACAAATTGGATTCCCATATCAGAGAGAGACTCTTGAATGCTTTTCAAATTTTCGCTGATCTCCAAAAACTCTTCTTCTGTAAACCGGTTGCTTCCCTTGTAAGTCTCTAAAGGCTGCCCATCATTAGAGCAATGGAATAACCAGGGTTTTTTTGTTCCCAGTATGACCTTCTGAGAATCAAGCTGCCCAAAAAGCGCTGCCTCAGTCTCTGATTTCAGTTTTACAAATTCCGACTTCAAAAACAGATGATCCATGCACCAGTTATCAAATTCCACTGGGAAATCCAAAAGATCCGCTGCTGTTTCTATTTTGGGAAAAGACACCAGCGTGCGGTTTTCTTCTTCACTGTCCCTGGACCATCCAAAAAGACCACTGACTGCCCATAGAAGCGGAAAAAATCCACAGCAAATCCCAAAAGCTCCAAAGAGGAGTTTGCATTCCCAGGTGTTTTTCTTTTTCTTTTCTATCATCCTGTCTCCTCCCGAACCTAAAATCGAAAATAAATAAAGGGATTATAGCTCCCTGCCGCCAGCAAAACAACGCTGACAAACAAAACAAGCGGCAAAAAGATTCCACGATAACCAATGATCTTGGAAACCCCTATCTGTGCCTTCTTTGGAAGCAATCCAGCAAATGGGATGCCCACAACAAAAAGAAACAGACATTCCCTACTAAACAATTCAAAAAATCCATAGGTTCCCTCTGGATGCCAGGAAAACATAGCAGAAAGGTATTTCCATGCCTCTCCCATAGTCTCACAGCGAAAAAATACCCAACCAATGCCAACCACCAAAAGGCAGTACACATGATTCAAAAACTTGATTGGATTCTTTTCTAGAACACGCCCCCAGGGCCCCCGTTCCAGTACCAAAAATACACCATGCAAAAGTCCCCAGATCACGAAATTCCATCCAGCTCCATGCCAGATGCCTGTGGCTAAAAATACCAAAAGCAAGTTCACGCAGGTGCGAAGCTGGCCTTTTCGGTTTCCCCCCAGAGGAATATAGAGATATTCCTTAAACCAGGTAGATAGAGAAATATGCCATCTTCTCCAAAACTCCTGGATAGATCCTGATACATAAGGCAGACAGAAATTCTCCAAAAAATCAAAGCCAAAAAGCTTTCCAAGACCAATAGCCATATCAGAATAACCGCTGAAATCATAATAGATCTGAAGGCCATAAAGAAGCACACCAAACCAGGCGATCACTGTTCCTAGATCTCCATAAGACAAGGAAAAGACCCGATCTGCCGCCTGGGCAAAGGTATTGGCCAAAATGACCTTTTTTCCAAGGCCGGAAATGAAGCGGACAAGACCTTCTTCCCATTTGTCCAGGGACTCCTTTCGGCTTCCGATCTGCTCTTCTATATCCCGGTAACGAACAATGGGACCAGCGATCAGCTGTGGAAAAAATGTAATATAAAGCAAAAGCCTCAAAAAGTTTTTCTGAACATGGCAGTTTCCCCGATACAGATCGATCACATAGGACATGGCCTGAAAAGTGTAAAAGGAAATGCCTACAGGAAGAACAATATTCTTAATAGGAAAACTCTCTCCGCCAGTCAGGCTGTTTACCGTATCCGCCAGGAAATGATAATATTTGAAATACCCAAGAAGCAGAAGATTCGCCGCCACCGTAAGCCACAGGGCCGCTTTTTTCCATTTTTCCTCTGTTCGGAAGATTGCCAGACCGCCTCCATAATTTATAGCAGCAGATAAAACAAGGAGGACCACGTATTTGGGTTCTCCAAAGGTATAGAAAAGGATACTCACAAAGAGAAGCAGAAGATTTTTACTCTCCTGCTTTCCCCATTTTGCCAGACCGTAGTATGCGGCCAGAGTTGCCGGAAGGAATATCCACAGAAATGTCATTGATGCGAACACCATACCTTGAATATCCTCCGTTTATTTTGTTGTTTCTTCGATCAAGTAGGAAATATAATCAACCTTCTTATCCTTGATCTTAATATAAAGTTTGGTATCTCCCAGAGCAGCTGTATAAGAACCAAGACCTTTTTTCGCATCTTTGTAGACCTTCGTCACATTAGTCTCTACGTCGCCAGGTTTTAAGCCCTCCTCGGTTGCTACTTTATCTGTAAGCAAGGTGATATTGGTAACAATCTCTTTTCGATCCTTCTGCTCCACATAAATTTCAAAATCCTTATCACCATATAGATAGGCTTTGTTTACATAACCGTTAGCACAGTTATTTACATCCCGGCTGCTGACTGCCTCTCCTAGGGAATTCATAGCCGTCTTAGCCTCCATCCCCAGCTGATACTGTTTTTCCCCATATGTAAAAGTATAATGAGTCTTTTCTTTTTCAGCTCCATAAATAGAAAAAGCTGCTCCGACCATCATCATTGCTCCAAGGGCTACTACTATCATTCTTTTTAATGTTTTCATTGTATCTCCTCCCAATCATAAGATTTTGGATAATTTGATTCATCAAACTGGTGCTCATAAGCAGTCATTTCCGTTTTTTTACTGCTTGTAAACAACTCTTCTGTTGTCACTAGATTCCATCCGTGAAATCCATCAAAGGGCGTGGCATCTACATGGTAATACCGGTCTCCCACTTTCACCATGGACCACCAGTGTCCAATCGAGTTGCCGTTTTCAGCACCGATCACTAGCATATCTTTTACACCAATGGCCTGATAGAGATAATGGGCCTTGGAAAGAATCACAAAACAATTTCCTCTCCTCAGATCAAACCCCTTTAAGCCTGACTGAAGGATATCCATATTTGTATCATTTGCAGCATCAAAGGTAAATCCCTGCCACAAGTAATCGTAAATGGCATTACACTTATCCGTTAAGGACATGGACTCATTCGTGATCTCTGCTATGATGGATGCTGCATGTTTCTGCAACAACAATTCCTCTTCCGATTCTTCCGGATGAGCCGCGCCATTTTCATCAATCACATAGCTCAGCCCATTCTTGAAAATGGTCTGTGACCTTAGCATCACGCCGTTTTTGTCAAAAACATAGTAATTGTCATCATAAGCTGCGATCACTGTATCCCGAAAAGGCTCCCCTTCTTTGCTCACATAATACCAGTCCTTCTCTCCTCTAAGCTCCCAATACTCCGGAGCAATGGACCCATCAGGCAATCTGTAATAGATCCGATCATTTTCATGGATCTCCTCCACCTGCGCCATGGCCGGCAAGGAAAAGCATAATAAAACTAGGAGGGTCAAGACTAGCAGGATGCAAATCTTTCTTCTAATTCCTGCCATAGACTTCCTCTTTCTGGCCCAGATTACGAGCCTATTTTTCTTAAATTATAGCTCGCCAGTCTTTCCCTGTCAAGAGTGCGCGTAACCCTTTAGACGAATATGCAGAATATGCTTTAACCTGAAAATCTGCAATTCCTAATAGGATAAAATCTCACTCAGCTAGAGATTCCAAAAGCTTTGAAATTCATTTGGGAACTGTTAAAAAATAACTTTTATTTCCATTTTCGTTTTTATTGACGCCAGAGAGTTTTTATGATAAAATGGGGTTACAGAGGGGGTTTTAGGGGGGAAGAAAATAAACATCTCCTATCCATGAATTCAAAATAAAACTTCCAAATTTAAAAGAGAAATATCAAAAAGTAAGAAATACCAGCTTGTCTTTTTTTGAATATTGTTCTACATATACATATCCATTTTCTTGAAAGCCTTTCAATTCATCTACCTTTTCTATTTCATGTTCAGCCATCCACCTTACCATGGAACCACGGGCTATTTTTGCTTCTGTAGCTCTTGTCTTTATTTTCCCATCACATATTTTTCCAAATATACATGTAACAAAAGTATCCTGTTTCGTTAGATAAGGCTCTATAACACGGCTGTATTCCTTAGAGGCAAGATTAATTATTACAGAACCATATTTTTTCAGTTCATCATAAATAGTTCTCCCCCAGAATTGATATAGATTTTCTGCATTGTCAGTCTGAAGCTTTGCCTGCATTTCCAACCGATAAGGCACTATCCCATCCAAGGCATGGAGCAGTCCATAAAATCCGCTTAAAATAAAAAGGTGCTTTTCCACATACGCCCACTCTTGCTTTGTAAATACATTAGCAGCCATGGACTGATATTGAAGCCCTACATACGCCAAAAGTGCTGGCGTAACAGCAGAATCTAAATCCATTTTCTGAAGCCGCTTGTAATTTAATTCTGTAATTTTCTCATTAGCCTGATACAGTGACTTTAATTCTTCTATGGAATAATCTGCCAGAATCTTTTGAAGCTCCTTTGCCTGATTCAAAAATACAGGTTTGGAGGACACATCTATAATATCCTCTTCCACCTGCATTTTTTTTGCCGGAGATATGATGATATTCATCTCATATCCATCCTTTCATTTAATTTAGAGTCAAATATTTTCTTATGATAATATCCACATTCTAAGATTTTTTCAAGCTAATAAGGCCTGAATTTTTTAATGGGATTTAATATTAATATATTCCAATTTAACCTTTGAGTAAATAAATTTCTGACTATTGTAAAGCCCGCGGTATCCGGAAAGGGCAAAACTTACTGCCACAGCCAGAGAAAAATATGGCATAGCAGCAAACCCAAACATTTCAAAAGCCAGAAAAATTGCAGCAATAGGAGTATTGGTAACACCTGCAAATAAAGCAGCCACACCACAGGCAGCAAAAAGAACAGGATCAAGTCCGCAGAGGCTTCCCACTACTGCCCCAAATGTAGCACCAACAGCCATAGTAGGTACAATTTCACCACCCTTAAAACCTGCAGCCAAAGCAACTCCTGTAAATATCATCTTCAAGAAAAAAGCTTCATATCTCACAGGTTTGCCTTCCATGCATTGCTCCACAAGCTGCATACCGCTGCCGCTATAATCCCGATTGCCTATCAGAAGAGTAAGAAGGATAAAAATAACACTAGCTATTAGAATACGTATGTATGGATTGACAAAATATTTTCGATATAAGTGTTCTGACTGATGAAGGATCATGCAGAAAATAACGCTGACAGTAGCACAGAGAATTCCAAGGAATACTGTAAAAACTGCTGTTTTTGGTGTAAATGCCATAACTTCTCTGAGCAGAAACTGCTCTGGCTTAAGCCCACATATCTTGGCAATACCTGCACCAATGAATGCAGAAAACAGACATGGCACTAAAGCAGCATAATAGATCACACCAATGCTGATAACTTCCAGAGAAAATATGCCAGCAGCTAATGGAGTACCAAATAATGCTGCAAAGCAAGCACTCATGCCACACATAACAGCAATCTTTTTATCCCTTTCATCCAGTTTCAAAAGACGGCCTATCTGGATGCCAAGGCTGCCTCCAATCTGGAGGGCAGCTCCTTCCCTGCCTGATGACCCTGCCACAATATGGGTCAGTATAGTACTAGCAAAAATCAAAGGCCCTGTGGTAAAGGTAATATTCTGTCCAGAGGATATGGCCTCTAATACTGCATTGGTTCCCCTATTTTTTTCTTCATGAAAGGTCTGATACATCCAGATAATCCCTATGCCAGCTACAGGCATAAGATAAAGGGTCCAGTTATAATGAGTCCAGATAAAGGTCGCCCATTGTACACTATATCCAAATGCTACACCTACTGCCCCTGTCAGAAGGCCAATACAGCACGAGATACAGGTCCATTTTAAAAAGTAGAAAAAATTGTCTTTCCAAGGAACACGGATTCGAAAATGGTACATAGTATTTTTCATCCCCCCATCTTGCTAATCTGTATAAACACCTTTTGATTTTACTAGCTTTGGCCGATAGCCAGCCTCATTCAAGGCATTCACAATCTTATTCTTATGGTCTGTTCCATAGGCTTCTACAGTAATGCGCAGTTCAACAGCCGCATTGCGGTTAATGCTGATAAACTGATTGTGCTCTAGTTTAATGACATTGGCCTGCTCAGCTGCCAATAGAGTAGAAACCTTTGCCAACTCGCCAGGCCTATCAGGCAAAAGGACAGATACTGTGAAAATACGATCCCTCTGAATCAGCCCATGCTGAACAATAGAGGCCATAGTTATCACATCCATGTTTCCTCCGCTTAAAATAGAAACAATCTTTTTCTTCTGCACATTCAGATGCTTTAAAGCAGCCACAGTTAAAAGACCCGAATTTTCCACAATCATTTTGTGATTCTCTACCATATCTAGAAAAGCTACAATCAATTCTGTATCCTGAATCGTAATGATATCATCCACATTTGCCTGGATATAAGAAAACAGGTTTTCGCCTGGGCGTTTTACAGCTGTACCGTCCGCAATGGTTTCAATAGAAGGCAATTCCAAGACATGTCCTGCCTTCATAGATTCTTTCATGCAAGCAGCTCCAGAAGGCTCTACGCCAATCACCTTGATCTTTGGATTCAAAAGTTTTGCAAGAGTGGCAACACCACAGCAAAGGCCGCCGCCGCCAATGGGAACCAAAATGTAATCCACCGTAGGCAATTCCTTTATGATTTCCATGGCAATTGTTCCCTGGCCTGTAGCAACTGTTAAATCATCAAAGGGATGAATAAAGGTATAATGTTCTGTCTCTGCTAATTCTAAAGCATGATGAAGAGCCTCATCAAATACATCTCCATAGAGAACTACATTAGCCCCATATGCTTTGGTACGATTGATTTTAATCAAAGGCGTGGTATTTGGCATAACAATGGTCGCCTTAGCGCCTGCCAGCTTTGCTGCATAAGCAACTCCCTGAGCATGATTTCCTGCAGAAGCAGCAATCAGTCCATGCTCCTTTTCCTCCTGACTCAAAGTGCTGATTTTGTAATAGGCACCTCTTACCTTATAAGCACCAGTATACTGCATATTTTCCGGCTTTAAGTATACCTTGTTGCCTGTCTGTTCAGAAAAATATTCGCTATATACCAGCTTTGTTTCTGATGTTACCTTGCTAACCAATTCAGAGGCTTCTTCAAAAGCCTCTAATGTCATTGCTTCTGCCATAACTGTACGCTCCTTTATGTGTTTTTAATCTGTTGCTTTACTTATTTTATCTCAAATAATGCATTGACAAATTCATCTGCATGAAATTTTTGCAAATCATCAATTTTTTCTCCGATTCCTACATATTTTACTGGAATCCCCAGTTCTGACTGGATGGCTACTGCAATTCCGCCCTTTGCAGTGCCATCTAGTTTTGTAAGAATAATACCTGTAATATCAGCAGCCTCCATAAATTGTCTGGCCTGAACCAAAGCATTCTGCCCTGTCGTGCCATCCAGAACTACCAGGGTTTCTCGATAAGCATCCGGATACTCCCTGTCAATGATTCTATTAATCTTTTTTAATTCTTCCATTAGATTCTTTTTATTATGAAGCCTTCCTGCTGTATCACAGATGAGCACATCCGTATTTCTGGCTTTAGCAGCAGCAACTGCATCATAGATAACAGCAGCTGGATCAGAGCCTTCCTGCTGGGCGATAATATCCACACCAGCCCTGCCAGCCCATTCGGTAAGCTGTTCAATTGCCGCAGCCCGAAAGGTATCAGCAGCAGCCAGAAGAACCCGTTTTCCACTGTCCTTTAGCTGTCCTGCCAGCTTTCCTACAGAAGTAGTCTTTCCTACACCATTAACGCCAATAATCAGGACAACGGATTTCCTGTTTTCAAATTCATAAGCATTGTCGCCTAAATCCATTTGCTTTTTGATTCCTTCAATCAGAACAGCCTTACATTCAGAAGGCTCTTTTATATGCTGTTCCTTTACAGTTTCCCTTAAATGCTCTACAATAGACATAGTAGTCTGAATGCCAATATCCCCCATAATCAAGGTTTCTTCAATTTCTTCATAAAAATCATCATCAATCGCTGAAAAGCCGCTGAATATGGAATCAATCCCAGAAACAATATTGCTTCTGGTTTTAGCAAGTCCCTGGACAAGGCGGCTGAAAAAGCCCTTTTTTTGTTCTTCCATAAATAATATCCTCCTGTCTCCCATGATTTTTTCCAGATATGCTAAAGCATACTCGATCCATTGGAAATATATAATTTTTTATCTTACATGTATTATCACCTGATATCATCTTCAATCAGATTAACAGATACCAGCGTGGATACCCCTTTTTCCTGCATGGTAATCCCATAAAGCCGGTCAGCAGAAACCATGGTTCCTCTTCTATGGGTGATAACAATGAATTGAGTATATTTTGTCAGCTTATGAAGATATTTTGCAAAACGATCCACATTTGAATCATCCAGAGCAGCTTCAATCTCATCTAAAAGACAGAAGGGAGATGGCTTTAGATTTTGGATTGCAAAAAGTAAGGCAATGGCTGTCAAAGCTTTTTCACCTCCAGAAAGCTGCATCATATTCTGAAGCTTCTTTCCCGGTGGCTGGGCAATAATTTGGATTCCTGCCTCCAAAAGATCTGCATCCTCCTGAAGCTCCAAAGCACCGTGGCCACCTCCGAAGAGCTCTCGAAATACTTTATCAAATTCTGCTCTGATTTCCTTGAATTTTTCAGAGAACTGGCGGCGCATCCCATTGTCCAATTCTTCAATAATTTTTAACAGGGTTTCCTCTGCCTTTACCAGATCTTCATGTTGGACTTTCATGAATTCATATCGTTCGGAAATCTCTTTATAATCCTCAATGGCATTTATATTTACATTGCCAAGCCCTTTTATGGAAGCCTTCAGACCTTCAATTTCTTTTTTTATTCCAGTAACAGAGGACAATTCCTCTTCTTTAAGCTCTTTTGCAGTGGAAAAGGTAAGACCATATTCATTCCACATATAATTGACATGACTGTCCATTTTTTCTTCTGACTTTTCCCTCTGATTTTGAAGGCGGTAGATTTCCTTATCCAAACGGCTGACCAAATCTGCAGCCTCTTCTCTTTTTTCAAAAAACCCTTTTTGTCTGGAAGTATTGTCATCCTTCTGCCCTGATTTTTTTTCAAGCTGTACTGCCAGCTCTTCCATATGTTCCCTGCTTTGGGCAATTAATTCCTTTAAATGGACAATTTCCTCTTTTTTTCCTTCAATTGCCTGGGCTGTATGCTCTGTCCCTGTAGATAAACTTTCTCTTTCTTCATCCAGACGAATCATTTCATCCCTTATACGGCGAATATTTTCCAGAGCAAACTGGTGTTTCTGGTGAAGACTTCCTGTTTCCATCTGTACCTCAGCCAGATGCTTTGCAGCCATATCCCGCTGCTCTTTTTCCTCCTCTAAAAGGCCGGAAAGCCGTTTCAATGCTTGATTCAACTTGTCATTTGCTTCTTCTAATGCTTTGGACTCTTCCTCCAGTTTATTCCTCTCCTGACTTATTAGAAAGATCTGCTCTTCCAGCTGCTTATTTTCTTCTACCATATCTGTAGAGGAACCAATGATTTCCTCTTTTTTTTCTTCCAGCTTGGAAATATTCATGGAAATTGTGTTTTGCTTTATGTATTCTTCCTGTTTTCTAGATTTTAAGTCTTCCAACTGTTCCTTTTCTTCTTTCAGAAGACCTTCTTTCAGGACCAGATTTTTCTGTATTTCATCTACCTTTACCAATGCCTTCCGACAGGCTTCTTCCAGCTCTTCAATCTCTCGTTTTCTTCCCAGAAGATTGCTGGTATTTTTAAAAGCACCTCCTGTCATGGAACCGCCAGCACTTAAAAGCTCGCCATCCAAAGTAACGATTCTTAAAGAATACCGAAATTTCCTTGCCAAAGCAATGGCATGGTCAATATGAGAAACCACAACAACACGGCCTAAAAGATAGGCTGCCAGCCCCTCATACTGTTTTTCCACATGGACAATATCGCTTGCCAGTCCAATTACTCCTGGTTCTTTCAGCGCCTGAGGCTGAGAAAAAGCATTGCGGCTGTTAATACTCGTAAGAGGAAGAAAAGTAGCTCTTCCATATTTATTTTTCTTTAAATATTCAATCAGCCTTTTTGCTGTCTGCTCAGAATCTGTAACAATATTCTGGATATTCCCTCCCAGAGCTGTTTCAATCGCTGTTTCATACTGCTTTTCTGTAGTAATCAGATCAGCTGCCACTCCATGGATACCTTTTTCCCTGTCTCTGACTTCCATAACTCTGCGGATACTTCCGCCATATCCCTCATATCGTTCTGCCAGATTTCGCAAGGATTCCAACTTGGTATAATTCATATGATAGGACTGTTGGACATCGTTTAAGTTTTTATTCAGCCTTTTTACATCTTGCTCCAGAGAAGTAATCCGCTCCTCACCTTCTGTCTGGGAAGTTTCCATCTCATCAATTGTGAGTTGGACAAGATTTAATGCTTTTTGAGCCTCCTTTAACTGTTCTTCCTGAACTGACTCATCGCTTTTAAATTTTAAAAGCCTCTGACATACTTCGGAACGCCGTACCTGAACTTGTTCCAGCATAGTCATGTATCGCTGCTGTCTGCCAGAAAGAGCAGCCTTTTCATTTAAACTGTTGATGATCCTGTTTTTACCAGTCTCAATCTGTCCATCCAGGTTTCGGATTGTTTCCTCTTTCTCTTTCAATTCATGCTCTGCTTTTTCCTGCTTCTTTAAGGCCTCTTTTGCTTCATCAGAAATCTCTTCCCTTTCCTTTTCATAGCTCTCTTTTTGCCCATGTTTCTCCTCTAATTCCTCATCAATCGCCGCCATACGGGCTGTAATATGCTCTGCGTTCATTTTTTCCGTATTAATCTGTTCTAAAAGTACATTTATCTGGCCTTCCAGGTTCCCCTTTAAGATTCCAGCTCTGGAATGCTCTTCCTGTATACTGGAAATCTCCTGTTCCAGAGTAAGGATTATTTGAGAAACTGCTTCATATTCCTCTTTCAACCCTTCCTGCTTCGCCTTGGCGTCCTGAAAATCAGACATAGCAATTTCTTCTTTTTTGAGGATGTCATTTAATTCCTGGCGCAGCTCCTCTGTCTCCAGTAAAAAGAGGTTGGCATCGTATTTTTTTAGACTGTCTCTTAATCGGAGATATTCATAGGCAGCTTCTGACTGCCGTTTCAAAGGCCCTACCTGCTTTTCCAACTCGGAAAGGATGTCCGTAATCCTGAGAAGGTTTTGTTTTTCATCTTCCAGTTTTTTCTGGGCAATGACCTTGCGCCGCTTAAATTTTACAATTCCAGCCGCTTCGTCAAATAACTCTCTCCGTTCCTCTGGCCTGCCGCTTAATATTTTATCAATCTGTCCCTGACCGATAATGGAATATCCTTCTTTGCCGATTCCAGTATCATAAAATAGCTCATTAATATCCTTGAGCCTGCAGACACTGCCATTGATCCGATATTCACTTTCACCAGAACGGTAAAGCCGCCTGGTAATCGTAACCTGTTCATAATCCACAGAAAGCTGATGATCTGAATTATCCAATGTAATGGCTACAGAAGCAAAACCCTGTGGTTTTCTGGTTTCTGTACCTGCGAAAATCACATCCTGCATAGAAGCTCCACGAAGCTGTTTGATTCGCTGCTCTCCCAGAACCCACCTTACTGCATCTGCTACATTGCTCTTTCCGCTGCCATTCGGCCCTACGATTCCTGTAATTCCATTATGGAATTCAAAGAGGATTTTATTTGCAAATGATTTGAAGCCTTGCACTTCAATACTTTTTAAATACATATGGCACCTTTGATTTCTTTTTAATTTCCTTTATGAGTTTCAACTCTTGGACTCTTTTCCACGGAGAGCCAGAATTCCATAATAAGCAGCCATTGCCTCTGCTGCCTTTTTCGTTCTTCCGCTACCCCGGCCAATTTCCCTTTTTCCGACCTTGGCACACACTTCAAAGGTTTTATTATGGTCTGGACCATCTTCTTTTAAAAGCTCATAGGAAAGAGGGTCATTTCCCATGCCCTGTACGATTTCCTGCAGGATAGTCTTGCTATCGTAAAAGAGCTGCTTCTGTTCCACATCATTCAATACAAATTTGTGAATAAACTCTTTTGCACTAGCAAAACCACCATCCAGATAAATAGCCCCAATCAGTGCCTCCATAGCATCGGATATAACAGAATTGCGCTCTCTTCCCCCAGTGGCATCCTCTCCTTTTCCCAGCAAAAGATAGTCTCCCAAGTGGATTTCATAGGCACAGTAGGCCAGAGCTGGTTCACAGACCATGCTAGCTCTTGTTTTCGTCAACTCTCCCTCTGGCATCTTTTTATCCTTATGAAATAGATAATCGCTGGAAACAAGTTCTAAAACTGCATCCCCTAAAAATTCCAGCCGTTCATTGCAGCGAGTCTTATCCCAGCGTTTTTCGTTGGCATAGGAACTATGTGTCATGGCATGAGAAAGCAGACTTTTGTCTCTAAATTCATAGTTGATCTCTTGCTCCAGCTCTTCTAACTTATGATTCATATATAATTTCTCCTTCTTATCTTTATAAATAAAAATCTTACAGCTAAAAAGCCCCGAAAAACAGGGCTTTTCAGCTGATTTTAATAGATGACCATAGGATCTGCTAACTAGAAGTGAGTTTCATGATGAAAGTTACTGGCTTTTCAGAAGTTCCTCCACATCAGAAACAGTGACAACACCTGTCAGTGCTTCTCCTGGAAGCTCTATGCCGAATTCCTCTTCAATCCGTAAAATCATCTCAAAAATATCCAAGGAATCTGCTCCAAAATCATTTACAAAGGAAGCAGCAGGAGTAATCTCCTCCAAGCTTACATTTAATACCTCTGAAATAATTGCTGCAAGTTTTTCGTACTCCATGGTTTGAAAATTTCCTTTCTCACTAGTACGGATTTTTTGTTTATGTTTCTGGTACGGATTTTTCAGCAGCCTGTCCTGTTCCAAGGCTGGTACGGATCTTTTCGTTAATTTCCTGCTCTTTAAAGGTAACACATTGAAGGATGGAATTGCACACCTCGTTTGCCGTGGAATTGCCATGGGTTTTTACTACAAGACCCTTTAATCCTAAAAGAGGAGCTCCGCCATACTGGCTGGCATCAAAGGACTTTAAAGTAGCTTTTAATGCTGGCTTTACCAGTAAAGCACCTATCTTGCTTCGTAAACTTGTCATCATGCCTTCCTTTACTTTAGAGAGGAGAGTTGCGCCTACTCCTTCATACAGCTTCAGGATTACATTGCCTACAAAAGCCTCACAGACAATTACATCTGCGCCGCCGTGAGGAATCTCCCTGGCTTCAATGCTGCCGATAAAATTGATATCCTCACATTCCTTCAGGAGAGGAAAGGTTTCTTTTACAAGAGCATTGCCTTTTTCTTCTTCAGCGCCAATGTTGACAATTGCCACTGTAGGATGCTTTACTCCTACCACATGCTCCATGTAGATAGAACCCATCCTGGCAAACTGGACCAGATGAGAGGATCTGGCATCCACATTGGCTCCACAGTCAATTAAAAGGGAAACTCCCTTTTCCGTAGGAATCAACGGAGCCAGGGGCGGACGCTCTACTCCCTTACTGCGTCCCACAATCACCTGTCCCCCTACCAAGACTGCTCCAGAACTCCCAGCGGATACAAAGGCATCTGCTTCTCCCCGTTTTACCATATTCATTCCCACTACGATGGAAGAATCCTTCTTCGTCCGGATTGCATTGACCGGAGGTTCTTCTGTCTCAATCACCTGGGAGGCATGACAGATGGAAATCTGCTCCTGCCTGTACTGGTACTTTTTCAGCTCTTCCTCAATCGCTTCCTGCTTTCCTACCAGAATTACGGAAATGTCCTTTCCCCTTTCAACTGCCTGGACAGCCCCCTTTACAATTTCCAAAGGAGCATTATCACCGCCCATAGCATCTACTGCTATTTTAACCATTCCTATTTCCTCCTGGCTTTTGCTTTTAACCATTCCTGCCTCTTTTTATATAATATCTAAGGATTATAATACACTGCAGGCTTTGACTACAACCCTCAAAACGATGTTTTTATAATAATATACTTGATATGAATTGATAAATCAATGTTTAATTTGGAAATTTGCCTGTTTTTAATACATAGTATTTCTTATTGTGGTCCATCCGGTTCCATTTCCATTCAGCAGGTATTGCAGGCGGTTTGCAGAAGTATTCTCTACCCAGACAGGGCTTGGCTTATTATTCACATAGGTATTATAATAGGTGGAAAATCCTGTTCCTGTGGAAGCATCAAAAGGACTCCACTCACGTGTTTCAATTTCTGTGCCATCAAAACGGTAACGGCTCACGCTTTCGTATCCTCTATTTCCCATAAAGCGTGTGACAAATTCCCCTCTGTCGGGAAGAACTGCTATTTCATCAGCAGATCCGCTTTGCAGGTCTGCCACTGTACCATCGTACTTATAATAGCTAAATGAAGGATAAGTACTCATCCTTGGATAATCAAGAATAAATAATTCATTTACACCGTCAGAGTCAACATCCATGCAGGCAAAATCAACTCTAAACGTATATTCGCTTATAGGATAACGCTCCAGATACTCTGCATACGCTCTCATTGCTCCAGCACTTTTCATGGATGAGGTATCAAACAATGGTCTCTGGTTTCCTCCATTTTTGTCACTCACCATAATCGGATCCCAACGACGGCCTCTTGTATAGAGTTCACCATCCAGAATAGCAGCACTCCCTTCTGCCACCGCGGCCTGACCGCTTCCGTCTGGATTCATAGCGTAAAATCTAGAGTCATTTCCTTCATAATAACAGATATCGCCGAGGAAGGTGATGTTTGCATTCCAGGATGCTGCATTATCTGCCAGCACTTGCTCCTCTTCCATTCTTCCTGCACCTGCGAGCCGCATCCGTTTGATGCAGCCGTTTTCCCCATAATAAACCCATCCTTTATGGATGCTAAAACTCCATGGCGCCCAGTTGATACCAGTCTTTAAGCATTCCTCCTCACCAGTTTTCAAATTTTTCTGCCGGAAGGATTTTTCTGTCTCCCAGGCACCGTCTATATAATAGATATAATTTCCTGCAACAGCCATTTGAAAGGATCCCTCACCAATGGAATAATAGGAAGATTCCAAATCGCCGTCTTCTATAGGAAGTGCAAGAATTCCTCCATAGGTTTCTGGAGCGTTCCAATAATAGAGCACATCGTCTGCATATCCCATAAGAGAAAGGCAGTAGCCAAAAGCGCCTTCGCCTTCAGACATAAAAATATGGTCCCTTAAAATCGTACGATCGCTGCCATCATTCTTCATCCGGATAATAGCACCATATCCATTGGAATTGGCTGCATAATACACATAGTCATTTACCACAAGGAGCCTGCCATCAAGAGGGCGTTCCTCGCTGAACTTTGTCAGATCGCTTCCGTCCTTACGGCAATAATACAGTTTCCCCTCATCTGCCTGATTAGAAAAATACAACCATTCCCCATCAGACTGGATCCAATCCGGCTTGAGATGCCGTTCGGAAATACGTGCCAGCTTTTTATCCTCTGTCCACCAGCTCTTCCCCTCTGTATTTGCATAGACCTCCTGGATGGGGACAATCCCTTGATTTCTCAGCTCAAATACTTCCCAGACCGTTCCTGCTCTGTCCGGCACTGTAAATGTTCTGACTGGAACTCCATCTAAGCATACAGTGACCTCTGCCCCAGAAGCAGAGAGGCTGTCTGAATCTTCCTTCCCAGATTGAATATCCGTATAATTGGTTACATAATATTTGTAGCTTCCCTGTTTCGGCGAGGAAAGGGTAATCACCTCACAGGCATTTTTCCCTTCGCCATCATAGAGGAGGCTGGTACCAGCATTATCCTTACGATTCAAGGTATTGATACAATTCCGGTCTCCCTTTGCAGCCTTATCTGGCGTAAAGAGGGAGCTGTCCAAATCAAGAGGATTTTTTCCAGAGGAATCCCAGCTTAGGATAATGCTCCATACTCCGTTCCCCCCTGTTCCGATATTGCCGGAATCTGCTGTCACTGACTCCGATTCATTGACAGCATTTTGGGCTATAGCATAAACAGTCAAATCCTCTTCCTTACTTCCCACAAGAAAAACCTTTCTAGAAGGGAGGATTCCATCCTTTTCTATGATTGCTGTATAGATTCCAGCAGATAGCTCAAAGGAGGCCTTTCCATTGGATGAGGTCTTTTCCTCTGCTGCAGGTTCTCCTAAAAGCCAGTTTACTCCGGAATAAATAGTAACTTCTGCATCTTCCAGTTCTGGAGCTTCTTCCTCCTCTTCTTCCGAAAATGCCCTTTCCATAACTGCCTCTTCATCCTGGGCTATTATCTGGTATGCTTGGATGGTTACAGAATAAACCTCATCCTTCCCTTCTTCCAAAAGAATCATATCATTCTGTATTGTCTGCTGGGCAGTTGTTCCTAAGAGGCTTTCTGCTTTTCCATCCTGGACTTTCATAATGGCAGGAACCCATCCTTTTTTACAGAACACAAGAAAGTATTCCTGACCTCCTGTCACTTCCCCATGTTCTCTTTCATCCGCCCAGGCATAGTTTCCGTCCTCATCTGTCAAAAGCTTGATTTCAGGCTGCTGTGCCTCCCCACCTTCTATAAGGCCGATTCCTACCTCTACCCCTTCTAAGGGATCTCCGTTCTCATCCACTACCCGGCCTTGAATCAGGGTTATTGGTTTATTGGCAAGGACTGCCTCATAGGTATTATAGGCCTCATTTAACACCTGGATTTCCTTTTCATCATATTCTGTCTGTTCCTCAGATGAAATATTCCCATAGGCCCACTGGGTATACCAGGTATCCTCCAGTTCCAGGATCCACTGTTTTACGACAGAGGGCTCATAGATCCATCTCCACTTTACCATCTGGTCTCCAGCGAAGTAATACCGCTCCCCTGTCTTGTCAATCGATGCATAAGAAGGAGTGTATACGCTGTCGCTGCGACGAAATACAAAATTAGGCTTTCCATCCTGGTAATAATAATCACTCAGCTCAAGATTACCATCCTCTAAGGTTTCAATGGAAACGATTTTCTGAACCTCATCGGTTTCCTTATTCCGGTATACCTCGTATTCTATCGGTTTCCCATTATCCTCTCGGACCAGCTCCAGCCTGGAAAGAAGACAGTCTGCAAGGTGGTTATCATCCTCTCCTCCCAGATCCTCCAGACGGTAAAAGACAGTGCTATCCCACTTTGCAGAGCTGTCACGTGCAGAAGGCTGGTAATTCCTTGCCATCAGGTCAATGACGCCCTGCCCCTCCGGCTGCACATAATTATCCACCAGCTCTGCCTTTTTCAGATTAAACAGCTCGTTCTTACTTCCTCTGGTAAAATGCTCGACTGTCAGGAAAATCCCTCCAGCAGCAGCTGCAATTACAAGAATTGCTGTGATGATAAGAGGAATCGGAGATTTTTTCTTTCTCCCTGTTTTGATAGTATCAGCCATTTTCCCGGCCCCTAGCTCCTGCTCCTCCACATAGGACTGAAAGAGATCCAGACCACATTCCAGACAGAACCTGGCCTCCTCTGCGTTCAAAGTCCCACATTGAGGGCAGATTTTCCCAGCGGAAGAGCTGCCTGCATCACTCTCTGCTCCCTCTTTCGATTCCAGTTCAGGTTTTCCTGCTTCTTCATATCTGTTTCCACAGTATTTACAGAATAAAGCCTCATCTGCCAGCTCTTTTCCGCAAAATCTACACGTTTTCATCTGTTTTCTCCCTTTTTATGTATTTTTTTTAATTTTCCTCTATCAGACTTTCTAAAATATAATTTTTCTTATTCTAGAAATTTCAAAATATCCTTTTCAAGTTGACAAGAATTATTTGCATAATAGAATAAGGGCCACCCTATACTGTCTATGGCATACGATAGCCCTTACGGAACCTCTTTTATTTTCCTGTGTCAAAATGCCAATTTTTAATCAATTCTGCTCCCACAGCCCATGCAGAACATGGAACCTGGTTCATTTTCATATCCGCAAGCAGGACATATATTGCTTCCAGAAAACTGCCCAGATGAAGCAGTTCCTATCTCAGAACCAGCTCGCTTTTCTTGATTCTGACGGGCCTCTGCCATATGAGCTGACATGGCAGGTGTCATGACGACGGTTCGTAGCTCATCCTGATCTTCTTCAGGAGCTGCAGCAGCGAAAGAGGCGGAAAACTCTCCTGATGGCTGAGATACAAAGCCTGTTATTGGAGTCCCCTGTGGTGCTGAGGCTTCTGGAGTAGATACAACCTTAGGAGCCGACATGGCTGTTCCTCCAAAGGACGGCTGCTCTGAACTAGTGGAAGCTGACGGCTGAACAGGAGCTTGTGAGGCAAATTTCAAGCTGCCCTCCAGAAGATTTCCGCAGCCCATACAGAACTTGGAATCTTCTTCATTCTCCATTCCGCATTTCTGGCAGATCTTTCCTGCTGTTTTCTGAGGCTCAGGAACTGCCTCTGTCCCAAAAGATGAATCAGAAATCGATGTTGGGACTGGTAGTGGCGCAGGAATTGCTGCCTGCTGAAGATTGAGTCCGCAGCCCATACAAAATTTATCACCGGGATTATAGGGTTTTCCACACTTGGGGCACATATTATCAGCTCCTTCGTGTCCGGACTTTTGAAAAATTACAGCCCCTTTTAGCTTCTCTTCACCCTTTGCGTAATACTCTGCCCCACGATTTTTCACAACATTGAAGGCATTTTTAGCTTTTTGCTGAGCTTCTTCAAGCTTCTGGTTGCGTTCTGCAGCTCTTTGAGCCCTTAACGCTTCTTCCTGCGCCCTTCTTGCTGCTTCCTGACGCTCTGCCTCTTCCCTTGCAATTCGCTCTTCTTCCATATGGATATTTCTTTGTTCTGCCAAATAGGAGGTATCCAGAAGGCTGAATTGACGGCTTCTATCCGCTCCACAGATGAAACAAGAGTCATCTCCTGCCCGATTTAATTGTCCACAAGCACAGAACCAATAGGTTCCCCTATCCTCTGGCATATATTGGAAATCTACATCTGGGACAAGAGCCTTCATCTGCCGTTTGAACTCATGATTCAGACCATCAGGAAGATTTAACATCTGCTGTTCATCTATCTGTATAAATGCCTCACTGCCCTCATAATTCCAGATGCTTTCATCCGTATAAACCACATGGCGAATAATGATATCACAGTGCCGAACCGTTTTATCTGGAAGGGAAATAGGCGCTGGTGTTTCAAAAACATGCCCCTTTTCCACATTTAGATCAATATAGCATAAATCAGTGAGAAGTCCTACCTGCTCTTTCAGCATATTATAGCAGACAAGATCCAGATAAATTGCAGCGATATTCTTATCTGACAAGTTCTGGAAGCTGAGGAATAATCCTACATTTCCCTCCTGACTGATATCCGCAATCTGGAACTGAGGGATGAGCAGCGGAGCTTCTGAATAACACAGCTCACCTGTATTGGAAGCCCTTACATTTCCTCTGTTTACACTGCTTTTATATTTGGAAGTAACTAGAAAACGATGAAGAAGTTCTTCTTTCGAGAGACTAGGCACCTTGATCTTATCCCCTGCTTTTTTCTTCATATCGGAAATTCCTTTAGAACTCTGGACCCTGCTGGCAAGGTTACTAGCTCCCTCTTCCAGTTTTTGAGCCAGGGCAGCAATGCCGCTGCTTGGTACAGAGGGACCTCCTGAATCTGTGGGATATCCACCTTCTGGATTATCAGTATTATAGGCATCCGCAACTTTATTAAAGAGATCGATCCACATATATAAACAGATAAACGGACCAGCGCAGCAAAGAAGACTTCCAAATAGATCCCATAAAAGCAGAGTAGAGCCTGTCGTATGGTTATTAATATTATAAGAAGCCGCTGCATCTGCCAGCCGGTTTCCCTGTTTATATAACCAGATAATAGGGTAAATGCCGCAGGTAACACAGGACAATAATATGACAATAAAGTAATTAGGACTCGGCTTTTCCAGTGACCGCCCAGCGCAAATCCTGTTGGTATCTTCTATAAAACAGAACCACCAAAACAGGGAATAAAGCCCACAAGTAACTGTTGATAATAACAGCAGCATCCAGAAACTTCTTTTCTTAACAATCATTATGTTCCCCTTCTTTACTTGACATTTACTATGAAAATCCTGAATCCTAACAGTAGGACTGGCGCACTCACTGGCTCTGTCCAAACAGCGCCAGAATGCTGTTTTTACATTCTATGTACATCCGCCGGAGGCTCACAGTAAACTCCTTTTCATTCATAGTGACGTATGTATGGCAGACATGGGAATTTACTATAAAAGTCTTTGAATTTCATAGCATAGAGAGTTACCTTTTAAAAGCCATTTACCTGAGTGCATTCAGGTAATTGATTCAGTGCCTCTTTGGTTTATTATACATTTCCTGCCAACCCTTGTCAATCAATTCACATAACCTTGGGAGGCGATTGTTTTCTGCCTCTTTTCTAATAGCCCCTCTTTTTACACTCAAAGCCCATGATACAAAAAAGACTGCCAAACAGTTATCTCTCCATCCTGTTCAGCAGTCTTTCCTCTGCTTTTACATACTCTTTAATTTTTCCAGAAGATAATCGCCAAATTCTTTTCCCGTATTGCCGTCCTTGGTTCCTGTAACAATGATCTTTCCCTCTTTTGCACAGTCCTCCATGGCAGCTGCCAGCATATCAGCCTTGGAAGCCATACCGATATGGCGGAGGAGCATTTCTGAAGCCTTCAGGATACTGGATGGGTTGGCATAGGCACCCAGGCCCTCTTCGATCATCCTAGGGGCGCTTCCATGAATTGCCTCAAACATAGCATAACGGCTGCCTGTATTGGCACTTCCAGCAGTTCCCACACCGCCCTGGAGCTGGGCCGCCTCATCAGTAATAATATCTCCATAGAGGTTAGGCAAAACAAATACCTGAAATCTGCTTTGCATATCTGGATTAATCAGATTGGCACTCATAATATCTACATACCAATCAGTCACTGTAATATCAGGATAATCAGCAGCAACCTCCTTACAAATTGTAAGGAATTTTCCATCTGTTTTTTTCATGATGTTGGCTTTTGTAACAATTGCCACATGATTCTTTCCATTATTTTTAGCAAATTCAAAGGCAGCCCTCGCAATCCTTCTCGTTCCAGCATCTGTAATCACTTTAAAATCAAAGGCAAGCTTTCCAGACACCTCGAAGCCTTTGCTTCCCAAGGTGTACTCCCCTTCTGTATTCTCACGGAAAAAGGTCCAGTCAATCCCTTTTTCTGGAACTGTTACAGGGCGGACATTAGCAAATAAATCCAGTTCCCTGCGCAGGGATACATTGGCACTCTCCAGATTCTTTACACCGCTTCCAGCCTGAGGAGTTGTGGTCGGCCCCTTTAAGATTACATGGCACTCCTTCATCTGAGTAAGGACCTCATCCGGTATGGACTGGCCGCTTGCCAGCCTGTTTTCCAGAGTAAGTCCATCAATTCTCTTTATGACCACCTTTCCATCTGAAATTTCTTCTTTCAGGAGGAATTTCAAGGTTTTTTCTGCCTCCTCAAAAATGATCGGGCCGATTCCGTCTCCAGGACAGGTTCCGATTATAATTGGACTTAAAGAAGTGAAATCAAGAGCTTCCTCCTGCCTTTCCATCCTCTCTGCCCGCTCCAGCTGTTCCATAAACAGTTTCTTAAAATGTTCCGCTGCCTCGTCTTCATATCTTTTTTCCATGCTTTTTCCTTTCCTCCTTAAAACGTTTTTCTGTTTATCCTTATATATTATATATTTGAAACCGCATTAAAAACTCCAGCCAGGTGTTTTCCCGCTTTTATCCTTAAGTCTCTTCAGAAAGTGAAGATGCCAAACTGCGCAGTGTACTTGCCTTTGCATTCTCCACATGGCGGATAGTCAATGTTTCTGCCAGGCTGCCATTTTTATCTGAAATAGCTTTATAAATTTCTCTGTGCTCCTTAATTGCCTGACCTGCCCGTTCCATATCGGTTACTGACAGCCTCCGATATCTTGTGATCCTGTGATGAAGAGTTTTTAATACCTCACACAAAAGGCGCTTACCGGAATACTCGTAAATCATTTCATGGAATCGGGAATCAAAAATTTCCTGCTCCTGTGGGTCATTCTTTTTTACATAAAACTCCTGAAGGTCCAAAACTTCATTCATTTGGCTTAACTGTTTTTCGCTGACCGCAGCAGCAGCCTCTCTGGCAGCCAGTCCTTCCAGGCGAATCCTCATATCATAGATAACTTCCAGATCTTCTCTGGTAATGCCAAGGACAATTGCCCCGCGATTTGGACGGATCTTTACTAAATTTTCTTGTTCCAGCCTTTGCAATGCCTCCCGGATAGGAGTCCGGCTTACTCCCATGGCCTTTGACAGCTTAGGTTCTGTAATCACCTCTCCCGGCCTCAGCATTCCCTGAAGGATTTCTTCCTCCAGGGAACGAAAAACTTGTTCAGCAAGGGGAATTCCTCTCTCCTGTATGAATTGTTCCATTTCTACTCCTAGTAAAGGGGTTCAAATCTGCCTGGCGCTATTTTCTGAAGCTGTTCATCCAGTTCTCCATCGCTTAATGCAGTCTGCCTTCCCTCGTTATACTGCTGATCCACCCATTCCTTCAGGCGGACAGCTGCTTCATCCTCTTTCGATACCATATCTTTGGAAGAAAGATCATAATAATTGTTGATCCAGTAGACAATCCCTGCAAGTCCAGAAGTATTGCTTATGGCTACCTCTGGCGCTCTGCCTAAAAGACGGCCTGTATCAAAAATATTGTAAATCTCTTCATCCTTCATCAGGCCGTCTGCGTGAATTCCAGCCCGTGTTACATTAAAGTTCCGGCCTGCAAAAGGAGTCATTTCTGGAATTTTATAACCGATTTCTTTCTGATAATATCTGGCAATCTCTGTAATGACCGTAGGTTCCATACCGTCTAAGGTTCCCCTGAGAGAAGCATACTCAAATACCATGGCTTCTAGAGGAATATTGCCAGTCCGTTCTCCAATTCCTAGAAGAGAACAGTTCACTGCGCTGGCCCCGTAAAGCCATGCACAAGATGCGTTGGCCACTGCTTTATAAAAATCATTGTGTCCATGCCACTCAAGCTGTTCGCTTGTCACGTCCGAATACTGCCTTAAACCATATATAATTCCAGGCACGCTTCTTGGAAGGGCTACACCTGTATAGGGAATTCCGTATCCCATCGTATCACATGCCCGGATTTTAACCGGAATTTTAGCCTGCTGAGATTTTTCCATTAAAGCATTTACAAAAGGAACTACAAAGCCATAAAAATCTGCCCTGGTAATATCCTCCAGGTGGCAGCGTGGAATCATTCCAGCAGCAAAGGCATCGTCCACAGTCGCCAGATACTCATCCATAGCCTGTTTTCTGGTAAGCTTCCGCTTTTTGAAAATGTGATAGTCAGAACAACTCATAAGGATGCCGGTCTCTTTAATTCCTAGATCTTTTACCATCCGAAAATCATTCCTGTTTGCTCGAATCCATGTGGTGATTTCTGGAAATTCCAGCCCCATATCCATACATTCCAAAAGGGCCTCTTTATCCTTTTTATCATATACAAAAAACTCTGTCTGACGGATAATTCCCTTTGGCCCTGAAAGGCGGGACAGCATCCGATACAGATCTGTCATCTGCTTCTTTGTATAAGGAACTCTAGACTGCTGTCCATCCCGAAAAGTAGTATCTGTAATCCATATATTCTCTGGCATACAGATAGGGCATTGACGGAAATTAAAGGAAACCTTCGGCACCTCATCATAAGGAAAAAATTCCCGATAGAGATGGGGCTCCGAAATGTTCTGGAGGGAATAGCGATAAGGATCCTGCTCCAGTAAGTTGCTGTTCTTTGAAATAACCAACATTGGCAAACACTCCTGTTCTTTTGTTAAATTCTTATTGTCCATGGTATTGCTGCAGGGACTCCTGTACCATACTTGTATACAAGTATAGGCAATTTATTCCTTTTGTCAAGAGTTTTATGAAATCCTATTTAAAATATTTTCCCATCATAGTCCTGGTCTTTCCATTTTTATCCACATATTTTAATGAGGCTGTTATAAAGCAGCAGCTTCATAACAACCTCATTGAATTAATTAATATTTGTTTTTTAATCAATCAGATTTCTAATTGTCTTTGGCCTTCTATAATTCCATGTAGAAATTTTAATGCCGCTTCTCCGACTGGCTGCATGGACAATCTGGCCATTTCCAATATACATGGCTACGTGGTTTACCACGCCACGGCTGTTAGTATAGAAAATCAAATCTCCTGGACGCATTTCACTGGAAGACACTGCCTTACCCATCTTTGCCTGAGAACCAGAATAATGAGGAAGGGAAATGCCAAAATGCCCCAGCACCTGCATAGTAAATCCGGAACAATCTACCCCCTTCGTAAGGCTGGTTCCTCCCCATACATAGGGATTTCCGACAAACTGAAGGGCATAGTTAACAATCTGAGCTCTTCTGGAAGCCTCCCGATTCGCCTTTTCCTCCAAAGGAGAAAATTTAATTGCTTCGTTCAATGCATAACGAACCTCTACATTATTATCCCTGGTGGCGATAAATGCCTTATCACTGTCCTCAGTATCCAGCTCAATCTGTACCCAGCCATCTAACTGCTCCAATACAGGATAACGCTCTTCCTTAGAAATCTGAGTCCATTTATTACTTTCAACCGTCGGCTCTGCCCGGACGTTCAGCTTATCTGTGCGGACAATTGCCATAAGAGAAGCCTCTTCCAGAGCTAAATCTCTGGCCTCTTGGCCCACTGCTGTAAATTCTGATTTTACATAGCCAGTTATACTGCCTGACTTGATCTTGTACCATCCATCTAAAGTCTCCAAAATCTCTCCGGCTGCGCGGCTAGGAAACTTTCCAATGATATTTTCATTGCCTTTCTCCTCAGGTGAGCTTCTGATATTCAGATATCGGTCTACCTTGGAAATAATAATATTATCATACTGGTTCAGAACCATGGCTCTTAAATCCAGTTTTCTGGCCTCATTCAGGCACATCCTTACTTCTACATAGTCAGCGGAAATCCATCCTTCCGCAATTTGTATCCATCCATCTGTCTGTTCCAGCACCTCGTACCGCTCATTCTGCAATGCTTGTCCCAAGACATTGGCTGGGTCGATCACAGGCTCTTGACGGATATTTAATTTATTGGTAGTTACCACAGCCCGTTCCCTAATCTGATCTCTGGCTAGCGCCTTAGCCTCTTCTCCTGTCATCAGATACAGACTGCTTACATATCCTTCAATGCCTCCAGAGGAAATCTTATACCATCCATCCAAGGTTTCTGTAATCTCACAGGCACTGCCGTTTATCAGCTTGCCGATAATTTTCCCATTTGCTTCTGCTGTTTCACGGATATTTAAGTAGCCTGAAGCCTGAGAAATCCCCAGATTGCTATAGGAATTAACAATCTGGTTTATCTCTTCCTCACGCCTCTGTGCCTCCAACTCTTCCTCTGAAAGAGTGGATGATTCTTCCATGGTTTCTGTCTGAGACGGCTGTCCGTCACTGGCCCCCGGACTAGCTTCTGTATGTTCTGCATCCGGCCTGTTGGACAGTCTTACAGCGATAACGATCAGAAGGATTATGACTGCTGCACCTGCAGCCATAAAGTATTTTTCATATTTCCCACGGTTTCTCCGCTTTCTGGCTCTGCTTATAACCGCTTTGTAATCGTTTTTTTCAGCCATCTTCTCGTCTCCAATTACCTGTTTTTCATGCGGTCTCTATTATAATTAATCAGACAACCTGCCTTTACGATCTCTCTTTCTTCCGGAGTCATATCGGCAATACTCAAACTAATTTCCCTTATCTGGCTGCCTATGATATAAGCAGGTATATGGCTCATATCACCGTCAATGATATTCCGGATGCCTGGAACATAGATATAATCACCGATTTCAAACTCTGGCTCTCCTTCCATAAGGAATGGGATCATGCCCCAGTTCATTACATTGGAGCGGTATCTTTTTGTAGCGTACTCCAAAGCAATATTAGCAAGACCGCCGATGACTCTCTGACAGCTTGCCGCCTGTTCCCTGGCAGAGCCGTCTCCTGGCCTTACAGCATAGATTACACTTCCAATTTCTGTATTTACAGCAGTAACATTCTCACTGCCGGATATGGTACGGATTGTCTGGAAAATTCCAGTTAGTTCTGGACAGATTTCCTCAGGGTTTTTGCCCTCTGCCCTTGCCTTTTCCAGCTTGTCCACTTCCTTTGTTCTTCCCACATAGGCTGGATCTCTTCTGGAAAGGGTAAATTCTGCAAGTCCTAAAGGATTGGAACGGTAGGATGAAGTTTCTCCGGAAGGAATCAGCTCATCTGTAGTGGTTACTGGATCCATAATCCTGGAGCAGACCTTAAGAAGGATATGATCAGCTAGAGGGCTCATAGCAGGCCAATCCTTGATGTTCGGCCCATAGACAAGCTCTTTTGTCTTATCCCCTTTGCCATAGCCCCGATATACCCGGTTGTCATAAACCGTACGGTCAAATCGGTATGGAGGAACCTGATATCCATCTGCTATAGCTTCCGCGGAGGTAAGTACACCGCCGTTAGCAGCTGTGGCTGCGATAGAACGTGCATCCATTAATGCCACGGATGCAATCTGTCCATTTCCTGGCTTGGAGCCTTCCCGATTGGGGAAATTTCTGGTCGTATGGCGTACTGACAACCCCTTATTGGAAGGGGTATCTCCAGCTCCAAAGCATGGACCGCAGAATGCACTCCTTACGGTTGCGCCGGCCGCCATCAAATCTCCAATCACTCCCTTATTTACCAGATCAATAAACACAGCCTGAGAGGATGGATATACGGAAAGGGAAAAGATATCACTGCCACAGGATTTTCCCTTTAGGATATGTGCAGCTTCCATAATATTGGAATAGGTTCCACCGGCGCACCCGGCAATCACTCCCTGCTCTACATGAAGTCTTCCATCTACAATCTTATCAGTCAAAGTAAAATCAATCTTTGGATTGTCAATCATTTTAGCTGCGTTTACCTCAACCTCTCTTAAAATATCGGAAAGATTGGTGTTCAGCTCATCAATTTCATAAGTATTGCTTGGATGGAATGGAAGGGCAATCATTGGCTTGACAGTGCTTAAGTCCACATAAACCATACCATCATAGTAAGCGGTCTCTGCCGGATTCATTTCTTTATAATCGTCGGCCCTGCCATGAAGGGCAAGATATTCCCTAGTGTCCTCATCTGTCCTCCACACTGAGGTTAAACAGGTGGTTTCTGTTGTCATAACATCTACGCCATTGCGGTAATCCGTATCCATAGAAGAAACGCCAGGACCTACAAATTCCATAACTTTATTTTTTACATAGCCATTCTTATATACAGCACCTATGATTGCCAAGGCAATATCCTGGGGCCCTACATAGGGCTCTGGTTTTCCTGTCAGATATACAGCAATCACTCCTGGATAGGTAATATCATAGGTATCCTTCAAAAGCTGCTTTACCAGCTCGCCGCCGCCCTCGCCTACTGCCATTGTTCCAAGAGCGCCGTATCGTGTATGGCTGTCAGAGCCAAGGATCATTTTTCCACATCCAGCCATCATCTCACGCATATACTGATGGATGACTCCTATATGAGGGGGTACGAAAATTCCACCGTATTTTTTACATGCAGAAAGCCCGAATACATGATCGTCTTCATTAATTGTGCCGCCTACTGCACAAAGAGTATTATGGCAATTGGTCAATACATACGGTATGGGAAACTCTTCCATTCCCGATGCCCTTGCAGTCTGTACAATTCCCACATATGTAATATCATGGGAAGCCATTGCATCAAACCGAAGCTTTAACCGCTCCATATTTCCTGATGAATTATGTGCCTCTAAAATGGAATAGGCCATTGTGCCCTTCCTGGCCGCTTCCTTATAGGAACCGCCCTGCTCTGCCAAACCAGCAGGAAGAGTACCTGCGGCCTCCCGTTCCTTCATTTCCTTTTCTGTAACAATTTCAGTTCCATTCAGCAGATATACTCCACTGTCATATAACTTTACCATTTGTCCATCCTCCTGTATCTCTCATATTGTCAACGATTCTTGAGCATAGTTCACTTAAATATCATATCCTCGGATCCTGATATAGCATTTTACAAGTTCAGCCAGCTGGTCCAGATCAATCTTGGTGGTGTTTACAGGAAGATCATAATTCGTCATGTCCTCCCAGTCAAGGCCGGTAAAATATTTATGATATCCGCGCCTCTCCCTATCAATCTTCTTAATCCTTCTGGCAGCTTCCTCTGCATCCACTCCATCCACTTCCATAACACGACGGATCCTGGTAGGCATATCTGCATAAACAAACAGCTTTATCACATCAATCCCTGCGGCCTCCAATACATAATCTGCACACCGTCCAGCAATAATACATGATTCTGCCCTGGCTAAATCACGGATAACTGAGGATTGAAAGCGGAACAAATTGTCCGGAGATGTAATATCGTCTTTCGTGGAAGGGGCTGACAAGCTGTTCTTTAAGCCGCCTACAATCTTATAGAGCAGATTGCTTCCTGCTTTTTCATCAGCCAAGCGGTAATACTGCTCGCCGATCGCGCTTACCTCAGAAGTCATCTTCAGGATTTCTTCATCATAAAAATGGATTCCCAGCTCTCTGGCAAGCCGTTCTCCTGTCATACGGCCGCCGCTGCCATACTGCCGCCCAACTGTTATCACTAGATTCCTGCTCATGAAACATACCCCCCTTATCATATATGGATAACCATACAGCATAGGCCGTATGATAAAAGTGTTTCTCAAAGTATAGCATATTTTTTTAGTAAGGTAAATTATTTTTCATACTACTGACGATATTTACTAAATTTTCATATTTTTTTTATAAAAAATCGATTAAATTGTAAAATATTTATTGACAATCTTCTACTTTGTTCGTTAGGATAAATATAACGATATTTTAACATGAGAGGAGCATCCCCTGATGAAAGCATCTGAATCTAAAGTAAATAAGGCTCAGACAATTATTTCCAACATCTCCAATTATTTTGAGATTCTTATGGCTGTTATTGTTATTATTGCCATTTTAATCTCTCTGACCCATGTGCCTGAAAGAATGGTGGTTTTATGGAATGAAGGCGGTTTTAACAGCTTTCTGATTGCAATTTTTGATATTGTTATTGGAATTGAGCTTTTAAAGATGTTCTGCCGTCATGATCTGGATTCTGTGGTAGAGGTAATGGTATTTACAGTTTCCAGGGAAATGGTAATTGAACATATGCCTATCTTGGATACTCTGGTTGGTATTGCTGCCATTGCCCTTTTGTTTATTGTACGCAAATTCCTTTTTGTCTCCGCCTTGGACAAGCATGATGACTCCCCTGGCCCTGTGGACAAAGAAAGTTGAACGCTGTTTTTTAATCTCTCTCAGGCAGTGGGATGGTTTCAATCAATGCGGCTTTGGCTGTGCTATGTGTAATGATATAAGCTAAGGCATAGTGCAGACCTGCCAGCAGAAAGCAATCCCCATTATTTGCAAGGCTTCGATTTTCCATGCCTTGCAAGCCTGCTCCGAGACGTTTAACTCCAGAATAAATCTTAGAAAATCCCACAAACGTTCTTTCAACCCGAATCCAATAGAATTTGAACGCCTATCCCAAAGTATCTTTATATACCCGAAGTACATTTCTATAAAATACTGCTTCTATCTCACTGGTTGTAAAGCCCTCCTGTTCCATAGCCTGTTCTAAGCGAGGCAGCTTATCCGGCCCGTTCAGCTCTAGATGACCCACAATTCCATCAAAATCTGATCCAAGGCCTATGCACTGGATTCCCCCTATATTCCGTATATGTTTCATGTGGCGTATCATATCAGCAATTCTGCTTTCCTGACTCATTCCGCCATTTTTATCCTTTAAAAATACTCCTGCATAATTAATCCCCATAACACCACCCCGTTCAGACAGCTTCTTAATCATCTCATCTGTTAAATTTCTGGGATGGGAAGCTACAGATCTTGCATTGGAATGACTTGCTACAAACGGCTTCTTTGTATGGGAAAATACATCCCAGATGCCAGCATCTGACAGATGGGAAATATCAGGAATTATTCCTAAACTCTCCATTTCCTCCACAATCAGGATTCCCTGTTCTTTAAGGCCATGCTCTATATCAGGAGTACATGTACCAGCCCTTTCTCCGTCCCATATGATCCGGTTAGAAAAGCCCAGACAATTTTCAAAATTCCATGTGAGAGTCATCATCCTGACTCCCATTCGATAAAGGGTTCTTAAAAGAAAAGGCTCCCCCTCGCAGACTGCCCCTTCCTCTACAGTAAGAAGAGCTGACATTTTCCCTTCTTTCCAGTTCCTTTCAATATCCCTATAAGATAGGACTACACCTATTTTATCCTTATATGCCTCTATTTCCTGATAAAACATATCGATTAATTCTAGACAGAAGCGAAAAGGCTCCTGTGTCTCCCTCAAGTGGACAAACATGGCAAAATTCTGGAGAAGATAGTCCCCCTTTTCCATTCTCTCCAGATCTAGATGGAGAGAATTTTGAAAAAGATTCGCTGCCCCGCCATTCTTTTTGTCCTTAAACAGCTCTAATATGGTATCACAGTGCATATCTATTGCCTTCATTGCTTTCCTCCCATGCGTTCTATTTTTCACCCTTTATATCTTATGAAAGTCTGGGAAGAAATGCAAGTATTATGAGAAGAAGCAAGAGATTTTATCCTAAATAGATTTTTAGCTCTTCCAGCCGTTTTTTCCCTTCCAGCCGTCCTTCTTGATAAAGTTCCTCCAGCTTTTTAAAATCCCGTTCTAGCCTTGATACTTTGACAGGATTTTCCGGACGGATGAGAAAGAGCTTTCCCTGACGTTCCAGCTCCTCCATCTCTTCCTGCATCCGATTATAGCGGTCTGGCACTTCATATAATGCCCTGCGGAGGTCGGGAAGAGGAGAAAAATACCGGTTATACACCCGTTTGTCCAGTGAGCTTAAAGGAGGCTTCCGATATCCCTGATTCCTCGTAAGAATCACCACCACTTTATCATATCCTAATTCCAGAGCTCTCTTATAGGCAATAGGCATGGAGATTCCTCCATCCAGATATTTCTTTCCATCCAAAGTAATCATTCTAGAAAGGACTGGCATGCTGCCAGAGGCCTGAACTGCTGTCATGATATCAGTGCAGACACCTTTTTCAAAATATTCTGGCCGCCCAGTTTTACATCTCGTGGCTACTGCTTCAAACTTTTGCTCTGACGCCGCAAAGGCATCATAATCGAAGGGAAGGAGGTGACTGCTTAATTCTCCGAATACAAAGTCGAAATTAAAAACTTGCCGCCTTTTTACCAGATTATAAAAGCTGATATATCGTTTATCCTTCAGATACTGCCGGTTAATCTCAAGCATCCTTCCCTTTTGACCAGCCACATAGTTTAAACCACACATAGATCCGGCTGAAACTCCATTCACATAGGAAAGTCTGATTTCATGTTCCATCAGCACATCCAATACTCCGGCTGTAAACATACAGCGGAGGGAACCTCCCTCTAGAACAAGTGCTCCTTCTATCATCCTGTCATCTCCTTAATTTCTCATATTTTTGCTCTATATCCTTTGCTCATTATATTTTCTGCCTTTGTATCCCATGGTTTCTATCCTTTCCATGCACTTTATCGATTTCTGTGTACCTCATGTCTCCATATTTCAATTTTTTGTTCTTTATTTTATTCTTGCATTACATCAAAGGCGCAATGAGTCTTAAAGCACCTCCCACTATCTTTTTATAAATCGGATAGCGGCGGCAGTCCTCCAGCGTAATCTCCTGGCATTGTTTTAATGTATTCTGATAGTCCTCTTCTACCTCTCTAACCGCAGGATTTCTGTAAAGATAAGCTGCACATTCAAAATGAAGATACAGACTTCTATAGTCCATATTAATCGTACCTACCACTGCCTTTTCATCGTCGCTTACATAGACCTTTCCATGGACAAAACCTGGTGTAAATTCAAATATCCTTACTCCTGCATTTAAAAGCTCTGGATAATAGGAACGGGCCAGAAGATAGGCATAGGCCTTATCAGGAATATGAGGCATGATAATCATCGTCTCAATCCCCCTTTTCGCTGCATAGGTCAGAGCTGTGGTTAGATCATTATCCAAGATCAAATATGGAGTCATAATATGAACATACCGTTTGGCCTGATACAAAATATCCAGATATACATGCTCTCCCACTGTTTCATCATCCATTGGACTATCTCCATAAGGCATAACATAGCCTAAATCAGAGGCAGGAACCATATCAGGAGCTATACAGTTTCTGATATATCTGTCATATTCATTCCCGTTTTTTTCTGTAATATTCCACATCTGAAGAAACATGATAGTAAAGCTTTTTACCCCATCCCCCTTTATCATGAGTGCAACATCCTTCCAATAGCCAAACCGTTCCTTTTCATTGATATATTCGTCAGCCAGATTGATTCCTCCAGTAAATGCGGTATGTCCGTCGATGACTGTGATCTTTCTGTGATCCCGATTGTTCTGCGCCGTAGATAGAGCTGGTTTTATAGGAGCGAACATTTTACATTGAATCCCCTTTTTTCTAAGCTCATCCGGATAATGATATGGAAGAAGGCTTAGCCAGCACATACCATCATACATGACCCGTACATCCACGCCTTCCTTTACCTTTTCTTCTAGGATTTCCAGAATCGAATTCCACATCACTCCTCTTTCCACAATGAAATATTCCATAAAAATGAAATCTTTGGCTGCTTTCAACTGTTTTTTCATTTCCTCCAGCATGAGTTCTCCAGAGGGAAAATACTTGGCATGTGTATTTTGATAGATGGGATATCCGCCATATTCATTCATATAATGAGCTAGACTTCGAATCCTTCCATGCTCCTTTTGCAGACAAACGATAACCTGTTCATCTTGTACCAGGTATTGCTTTGTTTCCTTTATCAAAAATTTCAATCGTCCAGAAATGAGCCGGGCGCTAATATCCAGCTCTACAAATAGGAAAAGCAGGGTGCCGAATACAGGAAATGCAAGAACTGGTATCACCCAGGCCAGCTTATAGTTCGGCTCTTCTCTTTTATTTAAAATGTATATGATTACTATAATAGTCAGGCCTGTAAAACTGCCATATACATAAATAATATATTCCCCCAGCCATCGAAAACAGCTGAATAGTATGGCAAGCTGGATCATCAGAAATAAAGCGGCAAATGTGGCCCGTCCAAATATAAGCCGTAAAAGGCTTTTAAAACGTTTCATGTTTCCTATTCCCCTTCTTCTCATAATGAAATGATGCAGGCATGGAAAAGAGGATGGCAGAGTTTCTTTTTCAACCCCATGCACATCCCCTTTTTTATCTTTTCTAAAAGCTCTTAATCATCCAGAGCCTGACGCAGATCCTCTATAATGTCATCTGCATTTTCAATCCCGACACTTAGCCGGATTAAGGATGGATCAACGCCAGCCTCCCTCAACTGTTCATCACTTAACTGCCTGTGAGTATGACTTGCGGGATGAAGAACAGATGTTCTTGCATCCGCCACATGAGTTACAATTGCAGCCAGCTTCAGCTTATCCATGAATTCTGCCGCAGCCTGTCTTCCCCCTTTTAAACCAAAGGAAATAACGCCGCAGGTTCCATTTGGCATGTATTTCTGTGCCAGACTGTAATACTTATCGCCCTCAAGTCCTGGATATTTCACCCAAGCAACATCCGCTCTGGACTGTAAATATTTTGCTGTCTTCAGGGCATTTTCACAGTGACGAGGTATACGAAGATGGAGGGTCTCCAGACCAATGTTCACAAGAAATGCATTCTGTGGCGCCTGAATCGCCCCCAAATCTCTCATCAGCTGGGCAGTTGCCTTCATAATATAAGCAGACTTCCCAAATTTTTCTGTATAAATAATACCATGGTAGGAGGCATCCGGAGTGGTAAGTCCAGGGTACTTATCTGCACATGCTGTCCAATCAAAGTTTCCGCTATCTACAATACATCCCCCTACGGTCAGGGCATGACCATCCATATATTTGGTAGTGGAATGGGTGACAATATCAGCTCCCCACTGGAAAGGACGACAATTGATCGGAGTAGCAAAGGTATTGTCCACGATCAGAGGGACCTGATGTTCATGGGCCAGAGATGCAAACTTCTCAATATCCAACACAGCCAGAGCCGGATTTGCAATTGTCTCTGCAAAAACTGCCTTTGTATTATCCTGAAAGGCCTTGGCCAGCTCGTCCTTTGATTCATCCTGGTCTACCAAAGTCACTTGAATTCCAAAACGCTTCAGAGTAACAGTAAACAGATTAAAGGTACCACCGTAAATAGCGGACGCACATACAATGTGATCTCCTTTTCCGCATATATTCAAAACAGCAAAGAGATTCGCCGCCTGCCCTGAGGAGGTAAGCATCGCAGCAGCTCCTCCTTCCAGCTCACAGATTTTCGCCGCCACAGCATCATTGGTAGGATTTGCCAGACGGGTGTAGAAATAACCGCTTTCCTCCAAATCAAACAGCCGTCCCATCTGTTCGCTTGTTTCATATTTAAATGTAGTACTCTGATAGATCGGAAGCACTCTAGGCTCACCGTTTTTTGGCTGCCAACCGCCTTGAATACAAACAGTCTCTGCAGAACGTGTTTTACTCATTAATTTATCCTCCTGAAGTCATATCTTAATAGAATTTCCATATAAACCTTCATGCGCAAAGCCAACACACCACCATGAATGAAAGGTATTGGATGCATTGCATATCTGAACTCAGTTTTCTGCTGTGCAAAAAAAGGTACTTTCATAGTAAATCCCTATAACTATTCATTCTATCACATATAACATCATAAAATCAAGTTGAATCCCAGGCAAAATTACGATATACTGTAACAATCAGCCTGACATTTGCCAGGATACATAAACCAGCACCTATGAAAGGAGAACCTTATGAGCAGATCAAAGGTTTATTTTACTAATTTCAGAACCAGCTTTTCTGAAAACCAGCTTCAAAAGCTGGCACGCCTTGTACGGGCTGCCGGAATGCTGGAGGAGATTGATTTCAAAAACCATTTTTCCGCTATTAAAATTCATTTCGGAGAGCCTGGAAATCTGGCGTTTCTTCGCCCAAACTATGCAAAGGTAATTGTAGATCTAATTAAGGAAGCTGGCGGAAAAGCCTTTTTAACGGATTGCAATACTCTGTACGTAGGAGGCAGAAAAAATGCTCTGGATCATCTGGATGCTGCCTACGAAAACGGATATAATCCCTTTGCTACTGGCTGTCATGTCCTGATTGCAGACGGCTTAAAGGGAACAGATGACGTATTTGTGCCAGTAAACGGAGAATATGTAAAAGAGGCGAAAATCGGACGTGCCGTTATGGATGCGGATATTTTTATTTCTCTAACTCATTTTAAGGGACATGAAATGGCCGGTTTTGGAGGCACCCTCAAGAATATCGGAATGGGATGCGGCTCACGGGCAGGAAAAATGGAGATGCACAGCGCTGGAAAGCCGAATGTACATCCCTCTCTTTGCGTAGGCTGCGGTTTCTGTCAGAAAAACTGTGCCCATAATGCCATTACCATTACGGACAAAAAGGCATCCATTGACCACAACAAATGTGTAGGCTGCGGCCGCTGTATTGGTTCCTGTCCAAGGGATGCTGTATTAGCTGGCAACGATGAATCCAATGATATTATGAACAAGAAAATTGCAGAATACAGTCTGGCAGTGGTTCAGGGAAGACCTCAATTCCATATCAGCCTGGTAGTAGATGTTTCCCCTTACTGTGACTGCCATGCAGAAAATGATGTTCCTATTGTTCCAGATGTAGGAATGTTTGCCTCTTTTGATCCAGTAGCCTTGGATATGGCCTGTGTAGATGCAGTGAATCACCAGGCAGCTCTTTCTGGAAGCATTATGGATGAAAGAGAGCATACCCACCACGACCATTTTACTGATGTACATCCAGATACAAATTGGGAGGTCTGTATTGATCATGCAGTAAAGCTGGGGCTTGGAAATAAGGAATATGAGCTGATTACAATTTAAAAAATGAAGAGGCTGCTGCAAAGCGGATTTCTTATCTAATACAGAATATAAGTTAGGAAAGCTAAGATTTTTATAGCATGTTCTGTATCAATTAATCATTTTGCAGCAGCCTTTCCTAATCTGGCTGATTTGATTGCCTGGATTTTCACTTCATCTTTCTGTGGTTCCGACTGCCAGATTTTATTTTTTTTGCTTTTTTCAATGCTTCACCCAATGGTACCTTGTCTCGTCCTGTCTGCCAGACGGACACATCCTCCAGGCTCAACATTTCCAGCTTCTTTTCCTGACAGCCAGAAGCCAGAATCAGCTCAGGCCATACATAGGTAGTATCTATCGGCTTATCATGAAGATGGATTTTTGAATAGGGATTGAAATTACTGCCATAAATCAGCAAGGTATCTTCATTGATTACAATATCCTCTATGGTGATAGGGCGGATTCCCATCTGAAGCTCTGTAGCCTGAAAGGGATTTTTATTTCCATATATGTTATGCTCACCATAAAGAATATCATATTGGAGAGCTTTCATATCTTCCAAATATTTTTTTTGGTTTTTCTTTTCGGCAATCCTAAGCCGTTCTGTACGGACAATGCTTCCCTGGATTCCAATAGCCAGCTCTCGTTCCATCCATGCTTGATGGAAACGTACCATGGTTCCTTCATGAATTCCCAGCATTCCCAGCACATGGGCACCAAGCTGATAGGCCTCTACATTTTTTTTGACTGGATTCAGTTCTAGATTATTCCACACCACATACTGGGTCTGATAAAGGGAGCCTCCCTCCATTTCACTGGCATCCCAGGAAAATCCAGGCAGATGATCTCCATAAAGGATCACTACTGCAGGCTCATTTCTGGAATTCATAGCGCTTATCAATTCCCTGATAAAATGATCCATTTCCTTGAGCTGACTGCAGTAATAGGCAAAGTCTGGATATGCTCCATGACCTTGAACCGAAATTGCATACACAAAATCCGGACATGTTGTAGAATCCAGAGCTGCTGTGATTTCTTCTGTAAGAATCCTATCCCTGCACCATCCGATAGGATTTTTTTCTGTATCATACATATATTCAATGGGAGTAAAGGTATCAAATCCTAACTGGGAAAATACTAAATGTCTGTCATAAAAGGTGGCTTCATTATTATGAATCGCATGGCTCATATACCCCATTCTGGAGAGATCAAAGGGAAGACTTTCACATACAGTCTTTCTTAAAATCGTTTTATATGGATATTCTCCTGGGCCGAAAAAATCCAGGTTCATTCCTGTAATACACTCAAACTCCGTATTAGCAGTACCTGCTCCTACAGAAGGTACCTTTAAATAACCAGAAGGGTAATGGGTACGGAGATACTGAAAAAAAGGAACAGGATTTTCTTTTATTGGATTACCAGCCCATAGGGAGGGATCAAAAAAGGATTCTAGCTGAACCATAATAATATTAGGCAGTTCATCTCCCTCCAAGGTATACTTATGGCCAAAAAGAAGCTCCTTTTCAATCTCATCCATCATTTCTTCATCATATTCCCTGGGCTTCTGGATTCCTGTATTGACAATGGAATTAACAAAGCAGTAGGGAAAACCGTATTCCTGGAAAGCTTGGCCAATATTTCCGAAATGGACTGCCGCCCGACCAGATTCCACACAATATTTCAAATAGCCAGCCTGGACCAATCCTGTGATGCTGCAGATCAGGAAAGCTGTCAAAAGGGATACTGCTGCTTCCTCCACTGGTGCCTTTTTCCAGATCCAAAACATCAGGAAGACTGTCCCGGCAATCCCAAAGGCAGAGAGAAAGATTTCAGGCCAACTCATGTATGTAGTAAGCATTCCCATTGCATATTTTATGAGACGGAAATCAGCTGCAGTAAAGGGTGTGGTACGGAATATCAGAAGAACTCCATTTACAACACCAGCAAAGATCCAGATTAGAGCTGCCAGGATAAAAAAGAACCATTTTCTTCTTGTAAAAAACGCAGGGAGAAATAAAAGCAGGATAATCCCTGTATTCATTAAAAACACATGAGGATTTCCAACCATATAGCGCAAGGCTCCCAATAAGGAACGCCGCCCTAGTATTTCAATTAGAATATTTATAGATCCGGCTGTCAGCAGCATTTTTCCATACCAACGCCACCAGTATTGCTTCATTCTTTTCCCTCCCTGTTTTCAGACAATGCACTGTTCCCTCCAAAGGAGAACATGCCAGTACACGGGTATGAGGTTCGCAAATCAACTCGATGCTATGTTAAAGTCGGGTTTAGTCTATCATATTCAAGCCTGTTTTTCAATGGCTTTCCTATTTGATAAAATGCTGTTAAGATTAGGATATATCCCTGTTCTCATTTTTCTTAACACTCTCTTACTTGACATCCCATGTCCATACACCTATAATTGTCACTAAAATCCCACACTACTATTACGAAATGAGGAGTTTATCTATGATGTTTGTGTTTGACATGATTAAGGGCATGTTTATCGGCATAGCCAATGTAATTCCAGGAGTAAGCGGCGGTACAATGGCACTTTCTCTGGGAATTTATGATAAGCTGATCGGCGCTGTATCCAGGCTTTTTAAAGACTTTAAAAAAAGCGTCCTGACCCTGCTTCCAATTCTTTTAGGTTGTATACTGGGCATTATCGGGTTTACCTTTGCGATTGAATACCTGCTAAGCAGGCATACCTTTGTTACCTGTATGACCTTTGTCGGGTTGATTTTAGGCGGTATTCCTGTACTTTTTCGTTCTCTGAAAAGCAAGATGGCGGAAAAATCTTCTTCTATAGGAATTTCCGGCATCCTGGCCTTTCTTCTTCTGTTTGTCATTGCTATAGGGCTTCCGCTTTTGCAGTCAGAGGAAGAGATGATGGCTTCCCTCTCTCCTGCCCCTACAACCTTAATCCTTATGTTCTTTATCGGAATTATCGCTTCAGCCACCATGGTTGTGCCAGGAGTGAGCGGTTCTATGGTTCTCATGATCCTGGGATATTACTATGGAATTATTGAATGCATCAAAGCTTTTATGGAAGGCTTAAAGGCCTTTGATCTGGCAGTTCTTATAGATAGAGGTATGATTCTGGTTCCCTTTGGAATCGGTGTTCTTCTGGGAATTTTCCTTATCGCCCGATTGATCGCCTTTCTTTTTGAAACCTATGGAGTCCAGACCTATTGTGCCATTTTTGGACTGATTCTGGCTTCTCCATTTTCTATCTTCTATAATACAGGACTATTTGGAGAATTATCCTCTCTTAGTATTGTATCTATCCTCTTAGGGATTGTTCTGGCTGTAATCGGCGGGGCTGTCACCTTCTTTGTCGGTGAGAAGTAATTGGGTTTCCCTCTGATTAAGTCCTGAGGAATCGCATTGGGCCGGAAAATTCTAAGCTTTCAGTAAAATGCTTAAATTTCCCGGCCCTAAAACTATAAAATCACTCTAACACATTTCTCATTCTTGCTGTTTTAGCAGCTTCTATCTGTTTTTATTTTTCCTGAACCATTTCTATCTTTTCCGTTAATTCGTCATAATGCAGCCGGTCAAGATACTTTTTCGGCACCTTGCTTACATTAATAAAATACCGTCTGGAATCGTATAGGTCACGATCTTCCTTGGTTTCCCCATAGTAGTTGTCATCTGTACCATCCTGGTCCTCTTCTTCCTCTTTGAAAAAAAATACATTTGCCTCCAATATATCATCATAATGAAAGGAATATTCGTTATATCCAGTATAATCACTGCTTGCTATAAAGGGAATAAGCTCCTGTATCTCGCTTTCATCAAAGGTTTCGATGGTTTCTCCCTCATAGGAACGAGGATCTGTCAGCTGGATTCTTGCTATTTTCCGTTCCCATGTTCTATCATTCAGCTCTTGGCTCTCTTCCTTCAAGATAGCCTCTACTTCATGGAAGCTTTCATATATTGGATAGCCTTCCATGCCGTCGTATCTGGGGAAATAATAGCGGTAGTCATTATATACTATTTTCGTTTTCCGCTCCCAGTCAACCAGTGCTTTTCCTTCTTCTGTAAAGAAATGGAGAATACCTGTCGGCGTACAACCCTTGATATCATCTAGACTCATTTCCATCAGCGCTTCCTGATAAGCCTCTAGAAGAATATCCTGCTTATCCCTTGGAATGGTTATGGTCTCTCCCATTCGTTCATACTCAGCGGCTGCCACATTTTCTGGAGATAACGAAAGAACAGGATAAACACTTTCTTTATATTCTGTTTGTCCAAAAATCTTTGATACTGCGGCATCGATCATTTCTTTTTCTACAGAATACCATCTCTGGACCGTTCTGCCATTTTTCAGCTGGTATTGAATTGTTACAGAACAGTATACCGCATTTTTCTTTCTGTATCCATAAGTTTCTGATGTAAAGCGGTTTCGGTTATCCTCTTCCCATTTCCTTTTTTTCATTGCAAAATCCACACCTTGGCTTGCAATCGAAAGAACTGGCTCCACATCCTGAAGCTTCATTTCCTTAAAAATATGAGTATTTCTCGACTCCTGATCCCAATCATAAGGCGGGTATGGTATTTCATCTTCCCCATACTGGCGCCTCACCCGATCATATAATTCCATATTTTTATCTGGATCATATGGTTTAAAGGTGATATAGTCTACCCAGTCATCCAGATTATCCACAAGAATAGATGCTGTTTTCACACTACTTTCTTTTGGAATATATCGGTCATATCCAAACCAGTCATAACGGAATATGCATAAAATCAAAGCAGAAACTACGAAACAGCCGATCATCTGCTGATAATTGGAAAACAAGCGTTTAAAGTCAAAATGGTAAATGATTTCGATCACACAGTGGGATATGAGGCAGCCTGTAATCAACCCGAAGATAGCCCAGCCTGTATTATCCCTCATACTCCAACAGAACAAGCCTCCCATAAGAGAGCTTAACATAACAATGAGAATCCGGATTATAGGCTTGCTGACCGAAAATGCCATGGCCTTTCCAGAAGCTTCTGACGGTCTTTTTTTATACAGGAATAACGCGATTCCTGTAAATGCCAGACCCACTGCCAGCCGGATAAGGAAAAATTTCCATGTAAGGGAACCGCCCACACAATAGTTGATAAAAGGAGACAGATTCTTCGCGTATTCCATAAATCTTTCATCCCCGCAATAGGTGTAAAACCATGTCTCAAAATAGCCTTCTGTAAGCAGCAAAGCCAGTGGAAAGTAAAAAAAGAACACTCCTGTGCCCAGCAGGCCTACGATCAGGTTTCCAGTCATAATAACAGCAATCACAACTGTAGCATAAAGCATAAGATAATACACCATAAAATAAGTCCAACCTTTCAGGGCTTCTATAAAAATGATGGAAGGCACTCCCTGCAGCGCGGCAATACATGCGCTGATAAAAAGGTTAAAAGTATAAGGCACTGCTACAATCAAAATTCCGCATAGGTAATTTATTGCAAAAATTTTTTCTCTTCTCAAAGGTATACTATGGTAGAAATCTACCTTTTTCTTAGAATCCAGCCAAGCAAACCCTGACACAGCACATACCAGCGCTAAAATCACAATGACAGTAGCAGTCCACCCATTATTTTTAGACACCAATCCTAACATAAAACTGGAAAAGGAACGAAGCCATGTATCATCACTCCAGTTCCATCGGTTTCCTGCCATAAACACAGTAACCACTGGAAAGGAAAAGAAAAACAGAAGCGTAACAAGAGCGACTGCCCACAGACGCCTTTTTATATCCTCAATCAGGAATTTAAAGAACCAGTTTTTTGACGTCATAACCGACCACCTCCGTTTCACTAATAAATATTTCTTCTAAAGATAAAGGAATCAGCTCATAAAATACAGGCTGAAGGCTTTCCATAACCGCCTCCACATCTGCTCTTGTCCCTCTGACAGTCAAAGTAATGAGACGCCCTCTATGCTCTGTCTTCATAATATCAAGACTTGTAATATCCTCTACACTCATCTCCGGTTGAAGGATACACTGTATCTTGTGTATATTCGTCTTCATATCGTCCAGATCCTTGGACAGCAGGATTCCTCCTTTATGGAGAAGGCCCACATGGTCGCAGATATCCTCCAGCTCCCGTAAATTGTGGGAAGCAATAATAGGAGTCATCCCTCTTTCCTCCATATCATTGGCAAACAGGCTTTTGACCGTCTGACGCATAACCGGATCCAGTCCATCAAAGGTTTCATCACAAAACAGATAGTCCGTGCCAGCGCATATCCCCAATATGACAGAAAGTTGCTTTTTCATCCCCTTGGAAAAGGTATTTACTTTTCTTCCTTTTTTCAGGTCAAAGCTTTCTAGAAGATGATAAAACCGCTTTTCATCAAAGTCTGGATATGCCTTTTGGTAAAAGCGCATCATATCCACTGGCGATGCATTGCTCAGAAAAAATTGGTCATCTGAAATATAAAAAAATCGTGATTTTACCTTTTCATTTTCATAAACCGATATCCCATCAATGGTAATACTTCCTTTATCCGGCTTTAATATGCCGCAGGCCATCCTTAAAAATGTACTTTTTCCAGCTCCATTTGTTCCTACCAGCCCAAATACACTGCCATCTTTTATTTGAGCATTTAGATTATCCACTGCCACAATATCATCAAATTTCTTTGTCAGGCCTACTGCCTCTATCATTCTGATTCCCTCCTTTTTCGTAAGCCCCCCCCCGCGTCCTTAAGGAACTCTTCTTTGGTAATTCCGCTGATCTTTGCCTGTCTTGCAATTGTCTCAAGCTGCCTGCAAAGTTCCTCTCTCCTTACATCCACTAAGCTGTTGATATCGGCTGCAAAGCTTCCTTTTCCTTTTACAGAATAGATATATCCCTGACGTTCCAGCTCTGCATAAGCTCTTTGAACCGTATTAGGGTTGATTGACAACTCTGCTGCCACAGAACGTACAGAAGGAAGCTTTTCATCTGTTTCCAGAACGCCCAAAAGCATCATTTCCTGAAACCGTTCAATCACCTGTTCATAGATTGGTCGTCTGTCCCGAAAATCCAGAATAAACATCCATTTCCTCCTTTCTTTACTGTATTAATATATTTAATACAATTATAACACATTTTTCCAAATGTGCCCTTACGATTTTCTTAAACCTTTAAAAATTTTCTCCTATGTCCTTTGTCTGTAATTCTTATTCATACCGTAAGGCATCGATCGGGTCTGCTTTTGCTGCTTTTGAAGCTGGATAAAGGCCGAAAAAGATTCCCACCACAGCGGAAAAGGCTACAGCGATAAGGATTACTCCAGGCCGTATGACCGCAGTGATTCCAAAGGCCTTGCTGCCAATCCATACGATTCCTACTCCAATCAAGATTCCTATAATACCACCGCAGGCAGAGAGAATGGCTGATTCTGTCAAAAACTGGACCAGTACATCCCTGGTCCTGGCCCCAAGGGCCTTGCGGATTCCAATTTCCCTGGTTCGTTCTGTCACAGATACCAGCATGATATTCATGATGCCGATGCCGCCTACCAGCAGGGAAATAGCTGCAATGCCTCCTACTGCCACAGAGAGAGTTCCCATCACGCTGTCTACACTGGACATTTGCTGAATAGCAGAATACATATACATATCCTCTGGCTTTCTGGAATGCATTTTAGCCGCATAAGCCTTAAACTGCTGAAAAAATTCATCCAGATTCACTCCCTCTTTGGCGTATACATGAAGCTGATAAAAATAATCATTTGGCCAAGTAAGAATGGTGTAAGGAAGGAAAGCCTCTCCTGTATTAGACATATTCCCCATCATCAAAGCCTGAAAAGCATTGACATGTTTCCGGTAGACTCCTACTACTGTATAGTCATCTGTATATCCATAAATAGTGGTCCGAAAAGTTTTTCCTACTGCGTTTTCTGTTCCAAAGAGCATTAGAGCGCTGTTTGTATCCATAACTACATTTTTTCTTCGCCCTAAAATATCCCCTTCATTCAGATACCGGCCATATACCATATCCACTGGCTGTACGTCCTGATAATTATAATCAATTCCCTGGTAATTAAAATCCACTTTTGTCCTTTTATAAGCAGCTTCTGCCTTTACAGAAGAACTGCTATCAATATAGGCGATTTTGTCTTTAAAAGCTGCCTTGGCCCGTTCCATTTCGTCTAATGTAAAGTAGTCACTCTGCCTGATGTCCTCCACCCAGTATCCGATGCAGACCCATCCTTGGGTAATTCCCACGTCCTTATATAAATCTGCAAACATGCCGCGCATAGTATCTCCGATGGATACAATGGAGATAACTGAACCAATACCGATGATGATTCCCAGCATGGTAAGGGCAGAGCGCATTTTATTGGCGCGGATTGCTGCAAAGGCCATCAGCATATTTTCAATCAGCATAACCGCTCACCTCCTCCTTCCTTTCCAGATACAGGCTCCTGTACTAACACCGTTTCCTTTGGATCATCAGCTGGTCTTTCTTCTGCCTCATTGCTATCTAATAAGTATTTTGAATGTTCTTTATTTATCTCATCACTTAAAATCTTCCCATCTCCAAAGCGGATAATCCTGTCGGCAAAGGCAGCAATATCCTCTTCATGAGTTACTACAATGACTGTAGCCCCCTCTTTGTGAAGCTGGCCGAATAATTCCATGATTTCAATGGATGCAGCTGTATCCAAGTTTCCTGTAGGTTCGTCAGCCAGAATCAGAGGCGGTTCATTTGCCAACGCTCTGGCTATAGCTACTCTTTGTCGCTGTCCGCCGGACAGTTCATTGGGCATATGATCCTCCCTGGCCCCCAGCCCTACTCGTTCTAAAAGTTCTTTGGCTCGTTTTATTCGTTTCCCCTTTGGGATTCTGGCATAGGTCATGGGAAGCTCTACATTCTTTAAGGCTGACGTTCTGGAAATCAGATTAAACGACTGGAAAACAAAGCCGATTTTTTTGTTTCTGATAAAAGATAGCTGATCCTGGTTCATATCAGCTGTGTCCTGCCCATCCAGATAATAGTGGCCCAAGGTAGGCCTATCTAAACATCCTAGGATGTTCATCAGAGTTGATTTACCAGATCCAGAGTGACCCATAATCGCCACAAATTCCCCTCTTTCAATGGAAAGGTTGATTTTTTTAAGGCCCAGCACCTTAATAGCTCCTGTATCGTATATCTTTACCAGGTTTTCCAGACGAATCAGAGGACCGCTTCCAGCAGAGATATTCTCATCGGAAGATTTCTTTCTCCTGAATATTCCAGTAAGCTTTGCTAAATGGGATTGGAGCTGAGTGTTGTTTCCTTCAGAGAACATTCTTTTATGATCTGACCGTTTCATCATGGCTTGACCTGACTTTCTGGCGGTAATGTGACAGGCATTCCGTCATAATACTGGGGACTTCCGTTTACAACTACCAGCATACCTTCTGTCAGCTCTTGGCCTTCTTCCGGAATAATCTCTATGTTCAGGTCTCCATCTACACCAGTTTTTACTGGTATCAGGCGGATTACCCCATTTTCTACTATAGCAACTTTTATACCATCTCCCTGGTCAATCAGAGCAGTCACAGGTACTACCAGAGCATCCTGGGATTCCCGGATTAGGATCTCAGCTTTAGCGGTAATTCCTGCAATCAGCTTGGTGTCCCTTCCATCAATCCGGACAGTGGTAGGAATCACTCGTTCCGTAGAGCCGCCGCCTTTTTCCTCTCCAGTAGGAGAAATCTTTATCACTTCTCCCTCCTCTATTTCCCCATCCAGAATATCCGCACTTATGGTTACCTTTTGCCCTTCCCTCACCTTTCCAATGGAGTATTCACTTATCTTTATCTCCATTTCCAGCTGTTCCAGATTTTCAATGCTGAATATAGGCTTATCATCCTCCACTTTATCAGCAAATTGGCCTACTTTGGAATTCACACGGACCACGGTACCATCAATTGTACTTTTAATTTGGGTATTTTCTAGCTCTTTCTCCTTTTTCTCCAACTCAAAAGCAGCATTTTCTACCTGAAGCCGATAGGAATCATCTGCTATTCCCCGTCCATTCACAACAGTAAAACTTTCTGCCTGCCTTCTGGCATCTTTAAGAGCATTGGCTGATATCTCCAGTTCTGCCTGAGTAATACCACCTGCTGCAAAAAGCTGGCTGTTCCTTGCATAGTCCTTTTGAGCCTTTTGGAAATCTTGTACTGCTTTTTCATAGCCCAAGGCTTCACTCTTATCTTTTTCTGCCTTCTGTACCACAGCCAGCTCATAGGCGTTCCTGGCAATCTCCACCTCGCGTTCTAAATCCGTGCTGTCTAATACTGCTAGAACCTGATCTTTTGAAACCTTATCCCCTTCCTTAACATTCATGGACATAATCTCCGCATGAATATTAGATACGACATCTACACTATCCGTTCCAGAGACAGGGCCGCTTACAACCAGCTTTTCCTGTATCGGCTGTCTGGCCAAAGGCATAACAGAAACCAAAGGAGCCATGGTATCTTTCTTTCCACCGCATTTGGCCAAAAGAAATACAGCTAAAAGGATTATTACCAGAATAACAGCTATTTTCTTTTTCCTGCTAACTCCTTTCCATTTCTGCCAGATAGATCTTTTATCCTTTTTCTTCTTCCCTTTTTTTCTTTTTCCCGGTTTCTCTGTATCTCCTCCCTGTGCCTCTTCTGCTCCTGACATAATCTCCTCTATCTTCTCATCAATCTGTTGTGATTCTGTTGTTTCTCTCTCCATGTATCTTCCCTTCCTTCCCTTTCATTTCTGCTTTCGCCATCCTTTTTGCGCTTACCGCTTTCGGCAGATCTGCCTTTAGAATATTCAGAATCTATATTTGCAGCATATTACTGCTGCGTTAAGCAGATAATAGAAACCGTTGTTTTATCAAATTTCATTTTGTAATACTGTAATTCTGCCATTAACGGTAGAGAAAGCTTCTTTCAACTGGTAGTCATGATACCAGACAACAAGGCTGCCAGCTATGAGGTATCCTGTTAAAAGAGTAAAAATAATCACAATAGCTACTGCTATCTGATTCTTTTTCATGTAAACGCCTCCCAATCTCAACACACGGTCTATTCTCACAAGGGCAATACAAGCCAAGCAGGTTTAACTTTAGCTTTATGCTATTCAACCGTATTATGTATGTTGATACAGTTATACCACATTGCAATCTAAAACACAAGACTAAAAGTCAGATACTTCCGATATGCTAAAAAAGAAGTGCATCCCATTACATGCACTTCTTTCCACACTACTGGCTATGCTCTGAAACAGCCGTTTCTACCTCTTTTTGTTTTTCCTGTCCTGTTACTACAGATTCTCGATCCAAAATCCCGGTCAGATTCACATTTCTTGTTACCTTTGCATCATAGGTATCTGCCCTGATTACTTCACTTAGATCCACACCTGTAGCTTCCTTGACTGATTCAAAAACCTTTGCCATCACTACAGGAACATTGCCAGCAACTGCTTCTACGCCGCTTCCATCGCCGCCGCCGATGATTGTGATTTTATCAATCTGGCCTAATGGCTCTGCAATCTTTCCTGCTACCTCTGGCAATACCTTTATCATCATCTCTGCCATAGCCGCTTTATTGTATTTCTGATAGGCTTCTGCCTTCTTCTCCATACCTTCTGCCTCTGCAATTGCCTTTGCGCGAATAGATTCTGCCTCAGCCTTTCCGCGTGCTTCAATACCAGCAGCCTCCTGCTCAGCAGCATATTTTTTAGCTTCTGCCTGAGCCTTTAAAGCCTCTGCTTCTTTCTCTTTTTCATACTGTCTGGTTTCTGCCTGAAGCTTTAAGGCTTCCATCTCCTTTTCCATCTCATACCGTTTTGCCTCTGCTTCCTTCTGCCGCTTTGCCAGAGCAGCTTCAGCCTCCTTCTCAATCCGGTATTTCTCAGCATCCGCCTTTTTGTTAATCTCTGCTTCCAGGCGCTGCTGTACAACAGCAACCTGATGGCGGTTCAGCTCTGCTTCTCTTTCTGCCTTTGCAATCTGTGCATTTACCGTAGTAGTCTGAATCGTTTTCTGCTGTTCCTGATTCTGAATCTCATAGGCAGCATCTGCCTCTGCCTTCTTAGCATCTGATATCTTCTTCAGCTCAGCTCTCTTAATCTCCAGCTCATTGTTCTTTTGAGCGATCTCAGTCTGGGCCACCACCCTTGCATCATTAGCCGCTTTATCGGCTTCTGCCTGAGCAATCGCAATATCCCTGTCAGCCTGAGCCTTTGCAATCGCGGCATCTTTTTTAATCCTGGAAGTGTTGTCAGCGCCTAAATCCTTAATCAGACCATTTTCATCCGTTACATTTTGGATATTGCATGAAAGGATTTCAATCCCCAGCTTATTCATGTCCTTAGAAGCTTTCAACATAACCTGATCTGAAAAAGAATCCCTATCTGTATTGATCTCCTTCAATGAAAGAGTACCAATAATCTCTCTCATATTGCCTTGGAGGGAATCCTGGAGATCCAGGGTAATGCTTTCCGGCTGTTTATTCAGAAAGTTCTTAGAGGCTAGACGAATTCCCTCTACTGTAGGCTCAATTCTCACCTTAGCTACTGCATCCACATTCACATTAATGAAATCATTAGTAGGGACAGACTGTTCTGTCTTAATATCTACTGTCATCTGTCCCAGGTAAAGGCGATCCAGCCTTTCCAGAAAAGGAATGCGGATTCCAGCTTTTCCTATTAAAATCCGAGGTTCTTTTGCCAAGCCGGAAATAATAAACGCCTTATCCGGCGGAGCTTTGACATAGCCGCCTACAAAGACTGCAACTAGGACAACAGCTACAATAGCAGTAATCAGCAAACTAGTTAAAATTGTCACTCTCATTTCCTCCTTTTTTCATTTCCCTGCTCCCTGACTGTCAAAAATATGTAGTATCAGGCTATTCATCTTAATAGATATCCTGCTGCGCCTTTGCATGAAAGGCATACATTTGGTTTATGTATTGCCCTTCTTTCAGATGGACACCAATTAACGCTGAAATAACATTGATAGGGATTATTCCATGTCATCAGTCGTCAGGTTAATAATATATTTTTCATTATATCATATCTTAGTCTTGCAATACCTTAATTTTTTCTTTCAATTTACATTGTTGTCTAACTTTAAGATGGGATGAAAATTAGAAAATATGGAATTTAAGAAAAACTAGAAAATAGAATTTAAGTGTTAAAATAATAGAGAAAATGAATTGACTTACAAGAAAGGATATACTATTCTTTGATTAGTTTTCCTATGAAAGTACCCTTTTCTGCGCAGCAAAAAAACTGAATTCGGGTATGCTCAATGCGCTGAATGCTTTCCTTCATGATGGCAGCTGATTATGCGCATGAAGATTTGTTTAGAAAGGATGGGCTTTGTTATGTATGAACCATTTATCAGTAAGGAAGAGTTTCGCTTTTCATCTGTAATTCTTCCTGTCATCCAGAATGGCGAGGAGCCCTCTATCCTCTTTGAAGTCAGACAGAGGCATCTTTCTCAGCCAGGAGAAATCTGTTTTCCAGGGGGACGTATGGAGAATAACGAATCTCCTTTGGAGTGTGCAGTCCGTGAAACCATGGAGGAACTGCTAGTTAGGCAGGAACAGATTCAAGAGATGAAACCGCTGGGCATCCTTTTTACTCCGGCTGGTCTGGGAATTTATGCTTATGCCGCAAGGCTGGAGGGCTATCAATATTCTTTTTCCTCTCATGAAGTTTCTGAGGTTTTTACAGCTCCCCTCTCTCACTTTCTTGCCAATGCCCCACAGCAATATATGGCAAAGGTACAGGTGGTTCCTCAGGAGAATTTTCCATATCATTTGATTCCAGGAGGATCCAGCTATCAATGGCGGACCTGGTCATATCCGGTTCTATTCTACCAGTATCAAAACCGGGTTATATGGGGCCTGACTGCCAAAATCCTCCGGGAATATATTCATATCATAAGAGAAATGTGAATCCACTCTCGTATCAAAGCATTGATTTTCTAAAGCTTTGTTCGTATTGTCAGTGCATCACTATGAGGTATTAAGCCAAATAGGGACCTGCTGCCTTTTCTAAGCCCATTGGGTTCTCTGCATTCCACTGGACAAAGCTTTTTTGGGTTTCTGCCACTGCTTCTCCCAGGGTTACAATAAAGTCTGGAATTTTCTCCTCCAGCATTACGCCAAGCTCCCGTCCCATGGCTTCCTTACCCTGACGGTCACTGCCATTTACATACAGGACAAATGCAGGCTTTGGCTTTCCATCTACCATTTTTACGCCGCCCCGAAAGCCCATAATGCCTGTCTGATGGGTTCCGCAAGATGAAGGGCAGCCGGAAATATGGATTTGGGGCAAAGCATTATCAGGAAGACCTGCTTCGCGTACAGCTTTTATACAAGCGGAAAGAAGTCCCTGAGAATCTCGCACACCCTGCTGGCAGGTAGTTCCTCCGATACAGCTTACACTTGTCTCAAATACTGACTGGGCGCTGTCATGGGTCAGATCCACGATTCTTTCTGCTTCCTCTCCTGTCAGATTGATCAGATATGCAGTTTCGTCTGGAGCCAAGCGCATTTCTACACCTTCCATGGATTGGACCATATCACTTAATGTACAGAATATTTCTGGTGATGGTTGTCCGCCAAGGGGATGCCATGCTACTGTATAAAGTCCTGGCTGCTTCTGTTCCATAATCCTCGGACCATGGGCCTCTGTCCCGTTTCCTTTCTTTGGAACTGCTTCAGGCTTTGGAGAAATGGTTAAATCTTCTCCTGAGGAAAATACTTCATCCAGCTTTTCTAAATATGCTTTTACATAATTATCTTTTCCCCCTAATGCCTCCTGCATATAACGGGTACGGGCCTTTCCTCTGTTTTCATAATTGCCATAAGCCAGGAAGGTGAGCCACATAGCTTTAATATAATAGAGAATCTTTTCTGGCTCTACTCCCTCTGCCATCTTTACCCCAAAACGCGGATTATTTCCTAGGCCTCCAGCACTGTATACGTCAAATGTTCCATCTTCCCTGGCAGCAAAACCTAGATCTCGGAAGGTAACATGAGTGACATTTTCTGGAGAGTTGGAAAATCCCACCTTCAACTTTCTCGGCATTTTTTCTGCCTTAATAAATCCTATTAGATATTCTCCAGCAGCTTTCGCCCATGGAAGTACATCAAAATACTCATTTTTTTCTACACCAGTGAGTGGAGAACACATGACATTACGAGGATAGTCTCCGCCTCCGCCTAAGGTTACGATTCCAGCGTCTAATGATTCTTCCATGATATGATATACAATATCCGGGCCAAGGTCATGAAGCTGTATAGTCTGGCATGTGGTAAAGTGAAGTCTTGCCACGTGGTAACGGCGTATCACTTCTGCCACAAAAGCCATTTTTTCTTTTGTAACCTGTCCTGCTGGCATACGAAGCCTCAACATATTGGCTTTTCCGCCCTTCTGGGCATAGCTTCCATAGAATCCGGAAAAGCTCTTATAAGCTCCCTTATCCAGTTCACCTGCATAAAAGGCATCCGTTTTCTCCTTAAAAGCAGGTAAATCCTGTTTCCATGTCTGTGGATCAATTGTTTTCATAGCAATTCCTTCTTTCTTAAATATTTTTTATTACGTTTGTTCCTCACCCTATAAAAACTTCACTTTTCCGTCCTATGATTTTTAATCATTTTTGCATTTTTTTCCAGAAAAGCTTCTGTCACCTCTTCATCTGCATATTCCAGAAGATAATTGCGGCCCGGCTTGGGAAGCTGTCTCTGCTCCTCCTGGATCTTCTTGCTGACCTGTTCAATTTCTTCTTTTAAATCAGCAGCAGAAAGCAGCATACAACCCTGTCCACGAATAATAAGCTGCTCCAGCCCGTCTGATGTGGCGACTCTTACATGATATTTCCGACCCATTTCATGAGCCAGCTTTTCAATATACTGATCAGCAGTTTCTGCTTCTTTTGTATATACCACGTGGATATTATGATAATCAATAGCCTGTCCCATACTGCCAGTTACTTTATAAGCATCAAAGACCACAATTAATGTGCATTTCTTATATCCCTGGTAATTACACAGAATATCCATCAGCTTATGCCTGGCTCCGTCAATGGTAGCCTTTGCCAGCTCCCTAAGCTCTTCCCATGCAAAAATAATATTGTAGCCATCCACCAAAAGGTATTCTTTCACTTCCTCAGGCTTTTCCTCACTTTTCTTCTGCTGCCCATATGATAGGGTCTTAGGGCCATTCTGATAGGCAATATGCCTTTTGCTCTCCCCATAGGTCCGCTTAAAAATAGCCTCTAACTCTTTATCATCAATTCCTGAACCTGTAAAGGAGGAATGGGATGGAGGCGCCATCCTTTCCTCCCTTTCTGTTTCTTCTCTCTTGGGCCGAATTCCTGGATCTGATCCATATGGAATTATATATTCGTCTTCATCAGGTTCACTAATTTTTTTTTTATCTTCCATGGCTGATAAACCGCTTATATGCATATGGTTTTTAACCTCATACCAGGGAACCAGATATCCACTGCCATGGGAACAGAATACAGAACCTGTGGGATTATCAAAATCCAGTTCTGGTTCATAAGCTCTAGATTCGATCACCTCTTCTTCATTATGGCACGGTTCATAGCTTTTTAAACGGCAGATAAGGCGCCCTCTTCCTCTAGTATAAGCAATGACATCCCTTTGGTAATCTCTCATACAGGCTGCAGGAGCCTTTCCTGTAAGGATTGCCATTCCATCCTCAATGATTGGAGGAAGAAAAATACCATACATACGTTCCAAATCTGCCATTGCTCTTCCCACCGATTCCTCCGGAGTCTCCAGGCGGAACTCATAATAAGGCTCTAAAAGGCGACAGCGAGCCTCCATCAAGCCCTGCCTTACTGCCCGATAGGTAGCCTGGCGAAAGTCCCCGCCTTCTGTATGCTTTAGATGGGCACGACCGGAAACCAGAGTAATCCTCATATCTGTAATTTCCGAACCAGTCAGGACACCTGGGTGCCGGCGTTCCTCCAGATGTGTGAGAACCAGGCGCTGCCAGTTTTTGTCCAGAATATCTTCGCTGCATTGAGTTTCAAACTGGAGGCCGCTTCCCTGTTCCAAAGGCTCCATAAGAAGGTGAACCTCAGCATAGTGACGGAGCGGCTCAAAATGTCCCACTCCTTCTACTGAATTTAAGATCGTCTCCTTATATACAATATTGCCAGCATTAAATTCTACCTTGATAGAAAAGCGTTCCTCTAGCAGGCTTTTCAATACTTCTATCTGTACATCTCCCATAACCTGGACTTGCATTTCTTCCAGCGCCTCATTCCATACAACGTGAAGCTGAGGCTCTTCTTCCTCCAGGCAGCGCAGGGTTTTCAGCAGCACAGATAGATCAGTACCTGGAGGAGGCATTACCTTATAGGTGAGAACCGGCTCTAGGATTGGCAGTTCTGATTCAACCTCTACTCCGATTCCCTGTCCTGGATAAGTTGTGAGAGGACCTGTCACAGCACAGACCATTCCAGCCTCTGCCTCTCCTGCTGCCTCATATCTGGCTCCAGAATAAATCCTTATCTGATTTATCTTTTCTTCTTCCCTGCCAGGCAAGAGAGCTCTCACCTTTAAAGCTCCCCCTGTAATTTTCATATGGGTCAGACGATTCCCCGATTCATCTCTGGAAATTTTAAATACCTTAGCTCCAAATTCAGCACCATAGGCTGGGCATAACATATAGCTTTTAAGACCATCCAGAAACTCTTCCACTCCAGTCAATTTAAGAGCCGAACCAAAATAACAGGGAAATACCCTTCTTTCCCGGATGAGCTGCCTGATTTCTCCTTGTTTTACTGTATTTGTCTCCAGATATTCTTCCAGAATTCTTTCGTCACAGACAGCCAGATCTTCTAAAAACTCGTCTCCTTCTGAAGAAAAGTCAACGCAGCTTCCGTCCAGACGCTTTTTCAGCGATTTCATGAGGCTTTCCTTTTCTGTGCCGCTCTGATCCATTTTATTGATAAAAAGAAATACTGGTATCTTATAGCGAGTGAGCAATTGCCATAAAGTTTCCGTATGCCCCTGGACTCCATCCGCACCGCTGACAACTAAAATCGCATAATCTAGAATCTGAAGAGTCCGTTCCATCTCTGGGGAAAAATCCACATGCCCAGGCGTATCCAGGAGGGTCACTGAGGTATCTCCAAGAGAAAACACAGCCTGTTTAGAAAATATGGTAATTCCCCTGGCTCGTTCCAACTCATAGGTATCCAGAAAGGCATCCCTGTTGTCCACTCTTCCCAATTTTCGGATACTCCCTGTCAGATATAGGATTCCCTCTGACAGGGTAGTCTTTCCAGCATCAACATGGGCTAATATTCCAATTACTAATCGTTTCATCCGTCTTCTCTTCCAACTCCAGTCTTCCATTGTTTTCTGACATAAAGCCTCAGCCTGGAGAACTGTCTGTCATAATATCCTCCAGACAAAGCTGCTGCTTTGCCTCAGGCTCCAGCCCTACAATTCCCATAGCTCTGAAAATAGCCCACACATAGGGCCCCCCAAAGCAATTCAGCGCTTTAGGACCGGTAATTCTATGTTCCCTGTCCTCCTGTATCTTTGTATATGCCCTTTCAAAAGTTGCCCTGGTAATTGACTTTCTTTTCCTCTCCGTAAATAATTCTCCTCCTCTTATCTCATAAGTAAAAGGAAGATTTTTTACTGTATAAATGGTCTCTCCCTGGCGGAGTGTAATCATCGTCCACAGATTTTCTAAAGTAATCCTCTGCTCTTCCTGGAATTGACCTTTTTTCTCTGTACCTTCTGGTTTTCTCTGTTCTGTCATTCTGCTGCACTCCTCCATAATGTATCATAAATTCACTTGTTAAAGACACAGAACCGATTATGCCATCTGCTTTTTCTTCTGTCTAGACGGACGGCAGGAGCACCCGATCCCAAGACCGCCGAATCCAATATGACAGGACACACCTAGCGACAGATTATCACACATAACTTCAAGAGAGGGAAAAGCCTCCTGGATTTCACAAATCCAGCTTTTGGTATCCTCAATGGCAGAACTAGAAGCTGCCAAAAGATAGACCTCTCCTCTGTCATACCACTGTTTAAACTTTGTCTCAAGGTCATGTTTCATAGCCTCTATCATCACTTTTCTAGCTTTTAAAAATCCTCTGCATTTTTTAAAACTATCCAATGCTCCTACGTCAAACCGCAGTACAGGTTTAATATTTAATATTGTCCCTACTGCTGCTGCTGCTGCAGTAATTCTTCCTCCCCTTTTTAAATGCTCAAGTGTCTGAACTCCCACATAAATTACCATTTGCTCCCTTGCCTCATAAAGAGCTTTCTGAATCTCTTCTGCAGAAAATCCTTCTTTTATCATTTCTAATGCATCCAGAACGGAACGGTGAAGAGGTGTAGAAACTCTTCCGTTATCCACAACGAAAACCCGGCCTCTATATTCCTCTTCCTGAGACAGAGTCATAGCTGCAGCGCAGGAGCCGCTTAAACCGCTGCTGATCGGAATATACAAAATCTGTTCATATTCATTCAATGCCTTGTCCCATATCTCCATTACCTCTCCTAAAGCAGGTTGAGACGTGGTGATTCTTGCACCGGAATTCAGCCTTTTAAAAAATTCTTCTCTTGATAAAGTGATATCCTCATAATAACATACCCCATCTATATAAAAGGGCATAGGAAGTACATAAATTCCAGCTTCTTCTGCCTGTTCTTGTGTTATACCGCTGTGGCTGTCTGTAACAATCCCGATTGGCTTCATCTGTCTGTCCTCTTTTATCCTTTTTTCAGCTCTGTTGTATTATCTGTCAAATTTCCTTATTATTAAGTATAAACAAATCCTTGTCTAGATGCAATCCTATTGTATGAATTACTTCTCTTAAATCAGAGAACTTTCCCCAGATCACTTACTATGAAAGTCTCGAATGACCACAATAGGACTGCCTACTCACTGCGCTGTACGGACAGCGTCAGAGTGCTGCTTTTGTATTTTGCGTAATTCTTATCTCTGTCTCCTCTAAAAGCTTCATAATCCTTGCCCGGATGGAAGCATCAAAAAATCCCATCGCTATATCCGGAAAATCCTCAGATTCCTGCTCCACCCTGTCTTTTTGGAAAAATCCAATCGTAAACAGAGTAAAGCGGTAATAGGTTTTTGTCTTGGCACGTCTTGTCACAGCAGTTTTTTCCTCTTCATCCATACGGATCTCTCGTATATCAGAAAGCCGCACCAGAATCGAATAAGGATAGCTGCCTTCCAGAAAAGCATAATGAGGTGTTAAAATAAAACGGGCTGGCGTTCCTTTTGAGTTTGGGCCTGTTAAGGTATAGGAAATGATATGATCCTTATCTGCCGCAAGCATTTCCCTCCCAAGCTGCTCCTTTTCTCCATCAGTTAAAGCAAGCTTTTTTACATTGGAACGTATCTTTTTTACATATCGTCCTGGCCGAAGGCCCGGAAGCAGAAACATCAGAAAAACAGCTGATATCATCAAACCCATAAAAAATCCTCCAGATGCACTCTCAAGGATTCCTTCCGTTTTTTCTCCGCTTGACAATGCCAGTCCAGCGAACAATGCAGTCATGATTACTATCGCCATGGGAATGGTAAGACATACCATTTTCTTAATCGTCTTCCTGCAATACACACCAATCCACTGTTTTTCTGAAATAAGCCATTCCTCGTAAGAATTCATAGCATCCCCTCCACTTTCCACTATGCTTATTTTTAGGTTTCTTACCATACTCTTGTTTGTTTCCCTTTCTTCTAGCATAGCCTGAATTCTTCTAAAATTCAATATAAAGTTTCAGTATCACCTTTATATTCTCATATAAACCTTCATGCGCACAGACAAGTTATACTGCCATTCGAGACTTTCACAGGAAAAGAAAAAGCTGCCCTTTTTTGAGCAGCTTTATGTATCATATCTTTTCTTTTATTCAAAATTTTTCAAGTCTCATTCTATCTTTATCTGTTGCAGAATACGTGGCCGCCAATCCGGGCCTGTATTCTCCTGTTTTGTGGATATGTGGCAAAATAGATTGTCTGAAATGGCAGGATATTACTTCTTCCACTAAGGACATAATCTACGTTATTAATTACCCTCTGAGATGGAGTTGCTCGGGATGAATTCACATATTTCCAGGTTACATATTGATTTTTCTTGCTTAAAACTCTTCGAATATTCCTTCCCCCCAGATCTGGATATAAGGTCATATTCATAATAACCTCTGTCACGGCCTGCTGGCCCAGATCAGATTCAGCCCCAGATTCCAGCATAACAATCCGGTAAATAAGCTGCTTTTCCTCTTCTGTAGGTGCATAATTCCAACGGTTAGGTCTTAAAGTATCTGATAAAAATGCTGTTTGAACGTATACGTATTCACTTTGCTCTTCATTTGCAACAAGCATACTCCACTCATTGACTTCTCCGGCTTTCTCCACGGGAGTGTTCATTGGCAGTGTCCCTACAACCGCTGATTCCGCACTTGGTTCCTGGTAGATTGAAACAGTATCCATGGTATATTTCGTTTCCACCACAACAGGCGGATTCTCCTTTTTCTCCAGCTCCTCCCCCGGCCCTATGGCAGCCGGATTTATCAGTAAATTCAGTGACAATAATAATGCTGTTACAAAATGATTCAATCTTAATCCTCCACTTCACTTTTATTGAATGCAATTACCTGTCCAATACTTGTGCAGACCATTGCCCCTGGGAGGATAGCGCTATCCGTCTTATTCTATAAATAAATAGTGTATTTGCAACTACACTAAATTAAAATTCTCTTTATCAACCTGCTTTCCTTTATAGTCTTTACAATATATGCACACGATTGTAAAAAAAGAATTACATTCTGTAAAAAAAATGTAATATCTTATTTTGTCCATTCGTAATAAAGAAGCTTCTTTTGTCTCAGAAATAAACTAATAGATAAAATTAGAGCCATAAGCTCTGCCACAGGAGTTGCCAGCCAGATTCCACTTACCCCAAAAATCATAGGGAGTACAATCATAGTAAGTAACATAAACACAAAAGATCTGGAAAATGCGAGAATTGCAGAAACCAATCCTTGGGATAATGCAGTAAACATCCCACTGGCAAAAATGTTGAAGCCGGTAAAAAATAATGCTATGGTACAAATTCTATTTCCTGTTACTGCAAGATCATACACAGGATTATCCCAACGAACAAATACAGATACCATCGGTTTTGTCAGGAAAAAGGAGGTCATTGCTGTCAAAACAGAAATATAGGCGATCACTTTCAGACTAATAATAATCAATTTTTTCAGCTTCTCCTGATTTTTCTCTCCATAGTAAAAACTGATCATAGGCGCTGTCCCATAGGAATATCCCATATATAGAGAGCTTGCAAACATCAGCACATACATGATGATTGTAACAGCTGCAACGCCGTCTTCTCCTACATAATGGAGCATCGTCCAGTTGAACAGCATCGTAATAATCCCAGTAACAAGTGCAGATGCCATCTCAGAACTTCCATTTGCAGCTGCATTTATAAGGATTTTAAAACGAAATACAGGTTTCTTAAAGTGTAGGATGCCCTTTTTCTGGCTAAAAACGAACAATCCTACAACTGCTGTTACAGAATATCCCAACCCTGTTGCTACAGCAGCACCACTGATTCCCATATCAAAAATAGCGATAAGCATATAGTCCAGAACCATATTTAAAATACCGCCTGTTATAGAACAGATTAGAGCAAGAGCTGCTTTGCCGCTTGCAATCATATAAAGGGTAAAATTATTCATTAACAAAATAGGAACTGTGAACAGAAGGTAATTGCTTAAATACTTGATGCAATATTCTGCTACATCTTCAGAAAGGCTCATTCCTGTAAAAATAGGATCGATTGCCAGGTGTCCAAGTCCATACATGAGAAGTCCTGCCAGTACATTCACAAGGATTAGAAAAGTGAAGTCTTCTTTTGCTTCCTCATTTTTTTGCTCTCCCATCTTTTTCATAATGACTGCACTCCCTCCAGTAGCAAGCATAGTAGAAATGGCAGTTACAAGCTGGATAATCGGCGCAGTTAAGTTAATCGCTGATAATGCATTTGTGCCAATCATATTTGATACAAAGAGACCGTCAATCATTGTATAAAAAGATATAAATATTGTCATGGCAATGGTCGGAATAGCAAACTTTAAAATGTTTTTCAATGTTACAGGATTTAAATATACGTTTTGATTTTCCATAGTTTTTCTCCTCTTAATCTTGTATTTATCCACTGTATGCAGTATCATAAACCATACAGTAACAGTACAGTCAATGAAAAAACAAAAAATTTACACTGTTATTAAAAATTTCAAGAGTTCAGGAGATATAAACATGAATGAAAAAATCAGACTGCTCACAATTGGACAATTTGCGGCATTACATGGCATCAATAAAAAAACACTAATGTGGTATGACAAGATCGGACTGTTTAAGCCTGCTGTTATCAATCCTGAAAATGGATACCGCTGTTATAATTACCAGCAGAGTTCCATACTGGAAACGATCCTGCTGCTTCGGGAACTGGATGTATCCATAAGTGAAATACAGGAGTTCATGAAAAACCGTTCTGCTGAAAACTTGAAACGCCTTTTGGATGAAAAAATAGATGATTTAGATCACAGCATTCTCCACCTGCAGGCAGTCAGAAAGACCCTATGTAACTATCAACAGAACATGGTCACCTTACTAACAATAGACCTGTCAGAAATCAGCATTGTTGAAAAAGAAGAGTGTTGTTTGGTGACAGTAGACATTGATAAAGAAATTTCCTTTGAAAAAGAGGTGGAATTAATCACAGCTGAAACTGCCAAATACCAGCTGGGGCGTCTGCATGACGCTTCCTATGGTTCCATGATCCCTGTCACCAGCTTGCAAAATGGCAACTTTGATGATTATTCTAAGTTATTCATAGAAATTCCTTTCCTCACTACAAAAAATAGTCTGCATATACAGCCTAAAGGGAAATATTTAAGAGCTTTTCACAAAGGAGGATGGGATGGAATCCCTCTGCGATATCAAGCAGTCTTAGATTATGCGAAAAGACAGGGGCTGACACTCTCAGGCTTTTCTTATGAAAAAGGAATTAACGAAACAGTGGTCGACCATATTGAGGATTATATTGTGCAGATTGAAATTCCCATCCTAGAATAACAATTCTAGTTTTGGTGTCCAGAAAAACTAGAAACCATCCAGCTCGCGGCCCTTTTGTTTTAACATCTGAATCCTCATGCGGCAAAAAACGGCATAGCCTCAAGCTACGCCGTTTCCTCACAATCATTTCCATTCTGTTTGATAAATGATACCTTGGTTTCTATCCTTTTTTCCTTCTTTTTCTTCTTTCATCCCAACATAACATCCAGAAGCATCATAACAGCAAACCCGCAGACGATTCCCATCGTTGCAAAGTAGGGCTGCGCCTTTTGGTTTCTCTGGCATTCTGGAATCAGCTCATGGACAGCAACTAAAATCATTGCTCCAGCTGCAAAGGAAAGAGCAAAGGGCAGGATTGCTTCCACGTAAACTACTAAAAGAGCGCCGATTACTCCAGCAATAGGTTCGACGATTCCAGAGGCCTGACCTAGAAGGAAACTCTTTTTTCGCGAAAATCCCTCCCGCCTTAGGGGAATGGATACAGCAGCGCCCTCTGGAAAATTCTGCAGTCCAATTCCAATGGCAATGGTAATGGCCCCCATCAGGCTTTCCATCATATGGCTTCCCTTTGGCAGGGCTCCGAAAGCAACGCCGACTGCAAGCCCCTCTGGTATGTTGTGCAAAGTAATGGAAAGAACCAGCATGATGATTCGATTCATCTGTTCGTCTATTTTTCCAACCCCAGGATTTACCCGGCTCCTGGCATAGGAAACAACTTTGTCTGAACCCCACATGAACACGGCGCCAGAGAGAAAGCCTAGAGTCGCTACCAGGTAGGGCGGAAGCCCTTCTGCGGCCTCAGCGCGTTCAATAGCCGGCTGCAGAAGGGACCAGAAGCTTGCTGCAATCATAACTCCAGAAGCAAAGCCTAACATCAAATTCAAAGCTTTTGGATTCGGAGACCGGAAAAATACAACCGTCGCAGCGCCTAATGCTGTTACCGACCAGGTTCCAATCGTTGCAATCAGAGCCATCATAACAATATCATTCATTTTACACCTCCCTGTATTCAGTATATTGAATCAGAGAAAATCGGTGATTGAATTCATTGTTTCTAAAGGACGGGGATTCTTATTTCTATTTTTTCAGATATTCTTTTTCCATATAGGTTATTGGTACCTGTTTTGTAAGCCAGACACCATTCACTGATTGATAAAATACATAACCAGCCCTGGACATCTCTCCTGCAGCTATCCTATATACCACTGGCTTTCCATGCCGGCTTCCCACGCTCGCTGCTGTTTCTCGATCACTGGAAAGATGTACATACAGCCTGCTTTTTGGAATCAATCCAATTTTCTCAATAGACGCTGCATATTTCTGCCCTGTTCCATGATACAAATATTCTGGAGGCTCCATAACCGGCAGCTCCACATCTACTGGAATCGAATGTCCCTGGTTTGCCCGTATGAGGGTTTTATCCTCATTAAAAGAATAACGTTGTTTCTTATCTGTACGTACAATCTCTTCTAGCATTTCCATATTAATATAGCGTGTCCTGTTGATGCCGGCTAAAAGTTCCTGTACATCTGCCCAGCCATGCTCATCCAGCCTTATTCCAACAACCTCTGGCTTATGACGGAGGATAAGGCTTAAAAATCTGCTTAAATCGGTGAAACTCATCCGGCTCTCCTTCCAATGCCAAAAATCCGTTCCGTATTCTGCCTCGTATGTTCGATGAGCTCAGACTCATCCACGCCCATATGCTTTGCCAGCTCTCTTGCTACATACACAATATTCTGAGGCAGATTTGTTCTCCCAAGTCCTGGAACATTTCGAGGAATCAGATACGGGGCATCCGTCTCAATCATGACCCGGTCAAGGGGAAGCGCCTTTACTGCTTCTCTCAGTTCCTTTCCTCTTCTATCATCGCAGATCCAACCAGTAATTCCAATGGAAAAGCCCATCTCCAGATACTTCTCTAATGTCTTTCTATCTCCAGTAAAACAATGCACTACAGATTCTCTACAGATATCTGGATGGTTCTTAAAACGCCGGACAAAATCAGCAGAAGCAGATCTCTCATGAAGAAACAATGGTTTTCCTAGCCTCTCAGCTAACACAATATGCTTTTCCAGACAGCGGATCTGATTTTCCTTTGTAGAGAACATGCGGTCAAAGTCTAGGCCGCATTCCCCCACAGCAACTATTTTGGGATTGCTGCTTATTATATGCTCTATCTGCTGAAAATCTTCTTTTTTCGCGGAATCCGCATTATGGGGATGGATTCCAGCCGTTCCATAGACCTCGTGGTTCCTGATGAAGCTGTCAATCCGGCTGTTTTCCATAGGATCTGTTCCAGTAAGGATGCAGACTACCCCTGCGGCTTCTGCTTCCTGGATAACTTTTTCCGGTTCCGGAAACTGCCTGCAGAATAGATTGAGGCCTATATCATAGTATGTCACTCTTTCCATCTTAACTCTCTCCATACTCCTTTATTCTCGTACAGGCAGCTGCCAAGACCAAGCCAGCTTGTTTTTTACATCTGCCCACAGTATCAATACACCGCAGCAGGCTGCGCCGCAAATTTCATATCTCGTCAGCTTGCTGCGGTGTGTTTTACTCGTTGTTCTTACATTTCAGGCTTAAATACTAGGAATACCTCAAAAGCCCTTATCTGGTTTTTAGAAGACTCCTTTCCTCAAGCATACTGGAGGGTATAGAAAAAGTCAAGATAAATCCTCTCAGCCTTGTTATTTTGCCTCTTCCAGCTTCTGCCGCCAATGTATCATATATTGGCAGCACCGGAAGGAAAGCTTAAAGCCGCTGTTAGATAGAACAGAAATCCTCCTGCAGCTTCAGCATGTTCTATGGCCAGCTGCAGAAGGAATCAATCATAACTCTTAAAGTTAAAGCCTGGCAGTCATCTTCAGAGCCTTTGGATGTATTCCACACATTGAATTAGGGAAAATCGGCCGTTTTACATACTGCCTGATATGTTTCATAAACACACATTTATGGATATATTAGTGCCAATTCAGGAAATCCGATGCATTTTCAGAAGTGACGATTTCACAGTCCGTATTAATAACTGGATCCACAGATTCACCGTTCAGATAAGCAATCGCATACTCAACAGCAAGTTCACCCATAACCCTAGGTGTCTGAGCAATGGACATATCCATAACTCCATCAATGATTGCCTGTGCTCCATCAGGAGAACCATCAAAACCGCAGACAAAGATATCTTTTCCACTTGCTATAACAGCCTGGCCGGCACCCTGGCCCATAGGATCATCACAACAGAAGATTGCACTCAGATCAGGATAGGCAGTTAAGTAATTCTCTGCTACTGACATAGCTGTTGCCATATCACCATTACCGTAGTCAGTTGACACGATTTCTATCTTCTCAGAATCTTTCAACGTATCCATAAAACCATTTTTTCTAGCAGTGGTTGCTGCATTCCCTGCTGCGCCATCAATGATAGCCACCTTACCTGTAATATTCTCTTCAAACCACTGTGCAGCTAATACGCCTCCTGCATAATTATCGGTTCCGATATAGGAAATATAATTGGATTCATCTGCACCAGAGTCTACCAAAAATACAGCAATTCCTTTTTCCGCAGCACTGTTAATCACATCTACAATTGCCGTGGCATCATTTGGAATAACGATCAGAACATCCACTCCCTGGTTTATAAATGCCTCGCAGATGCTTACCTGTTTGTCAACTTCAATCGAAGAATCCGGCGCATTACATTCGAATTTGAACCCTTGGGCAATTGCTTTCTCCTCAACAGCATCTCTAACCGCTACAAAATACGGATTACCCAGCTGCTTTGGCACAAATGCAATGGTTTTTCCCTCTCCTGGAAGCCCCTCTGCCGCTGCTGAAGTATCTGCTGTATTATCTTCCTTTGCCGCTGCTTCTGTTGCTGCCTCTGTTGTTTCTGCTGTAGTAGCGGAAGCGCTGTCTGAGGAAGATGTACATCCTGTAAGCAGTCCAAGTGTCATAGCTGCTGTCAATAGTACAGCAAATTTCTGCATATTACGTTTCTTCATAACCATATCCTCCTAAATTTTTTATATGATATTATTTTGGTTTCCTATGTTATTTATTAACTGCCAGCCTGCGCCTGGTCACATCCAAAGCCACTGCAAGTACAATAATCAGTCCCACGACAATCTTTGTAAAATAACTTCCAACACCCAGCAGAACCAGACCATTACGGATTACTGCAATAATTACAGCGCCAATGAGAGAACCAAGAATGCCTCCTTCACCGCCTGCCTGGCTGGTACCGCCTACAACTGCGGCTGCGATTGCTTCCATCTCATAGCTCTCACCTGCTGTTGGCTGTGCGGCTGTCAAACGTGACAGATATACAATAGCAGCAAGGCTTACACAGATGGAAGAGAGTGTATATACCAATACTAGAATCTTTTCTACTTTCACTCCTGACAGCCTGGCCGATTCCTTATTAGAGCCGACTGCAAAGATACATCTTCCGACTGCAGAATATGTGAGAAACAGTGCCGCAATAGCGCCGATGATGATAAATACAAATACAGGGAAGGGAATTCCCATGAGAAAGCCCTGGCCGATAAATGAGAATACTGGATATCCCTTAACTGATACCTGTGTGGAATTGGTAATCCATAATGCAAGGCCTCTGACCATATACATGGAACCTAATGTCATGATGAATGGCGGAAGTTTAATATAAGCAATCGCTACGCCATTAAGAAATCCGATGAGTCCACCTGTCAGGACCGTTACAAGGATGCCAAGCCACATATTTCCGGTAGCGCCAATCGTCAATGCGCAGGCTACACAGCACAGAGCAAGGACTGAACCATGTGATAAATCCACACCACCGGTCAATAATACAAAAGTCATGCCTGTAGCCATGATGGCATAAATAGAAGCCTGTCGGAGTACATTCATGATATTATCAGCAGTCAAGAAGCTTGGCCGCAAAATAGAAATGAATATAACAATAACGATCAAAGGCAGCAGCGCGTTCAGTCCCTGCACCTTTCTTATCCGGTCAAAAAAAGTATTGTTTTTCATTCTTCTCCTCCAATCGCATAAAACATGATTTTTTCCTGTGTCGCATCTTTACGGTCTAAAAACTTTACCAGATGTCCCTCATGGAAAACAGCAATCCTGTCACATACCCCTAATACTTCCGGAAGCTCCGATGAAATAACAACCACAGCATTCCCTTTTTGAGCCAGATCGTTGATGATTGCATAGATCTCACTCTTTGCGCCCACATCAATGCCTCTTGTGGGTTCATCAAAGATGTAGACCTGAGAATCTGCACTTAGCCATTTAGCGAAAACCACCTTCTGCTGGTTTCCGCCAGAAAGATATTTTACCTCCCGGTCCACACTTGGCAGTTTGATATTCAGCGTCCGGACATACTGCTGTACAAGCGCACGCTCTTTTTTAAAATTGAGAATTCCATTCTTTTTGATTTTATCTAGGGATGCCGAAACCGTGTTCCATGCCACAGATTTTGTGAGGAAAAGTCCTTCTTCTTTCCGATTCTCTGTTAAGAATCCGATTCCATGGCGTATGGCATCATTGCAATTATGTATTGCTGCTTCATTTCCATTGACATATATCTCTCCTGAAGACTTTTTCAGGGCGCCGAAAATAGCTTTTGCAGTCTCTGTCCTTCCTGCGCCTACTAGGCCTGAGAAACCCAGCACCTCACCTTTTCGCACTGTAAAAGAAATATCGTAAATCGTATGAGGGACAGACAAGTTCTTTACTTCAAGGCATACATCCCCAATATGTGCATTCCGTTCCGGATATACCTGATCCAGCGGTCTTCCCACAATATAGGAAATAATCTCATCCATGGATTTTGTTTTCACATCATCAATGGCAGCAATAAATTTCCCATCACGCAGTACAGAACCTCCATTTCCAATGGAACGAATTTCTTCCATTCGGTGTGATATATAAATAAATGTCACACCTTTTTCCTTCATACGATTAACAATCTGGAACAAATTATCAATTTCATTGTCGGAAAGAGATGATGTCGGTTCATCCAATACTACAATTTGAGGATTCTGTGAAAACACTTTAACGATTTCCACAATCTGCTGCTCAGCCACTGATAATTCAAGAACTCTTTTTTTCGGATCCAGTTTTAAGCCCAGTTCCTCCCCCCATTGAACCGTCTCCCTATTCATTCTGGCATAATCCACGATGCCAGCTTTTTTTGGCTCTCGCGTCAAATAGATATTTTCAGCAATCGTCAGGTGAGGAAGCAGGCTGTTCTCCTGGAATACAGTCCCGATTCCTAGTTCTCTGGAGTGACGAATATCCCGGATTACAGTCCGTTCTCCATTTAACAGGATATCACCTGTATCGGCATGGATTACCCCAGTCAATATCTTAATCAGGGTACTCTTCCCAGCTCCATTTTCTCCCAGAAGGCAGTGTACTTCGCCTTTCTTTATTTTCAGAGATACGGAATCCAGTGCCTTATTTCCGGAAAAAGCCTTGGTTATATTTTGAAATTCTACAATCGGAATTTGAGTTTCCTGTATATCCAATGTCCCCATCCCGCCTTTCTCTTTGCCTACTTTCCGAACCATACCTTATCTGCTGTCTTACCCAGCAGGTTTTCCAGTTCATCATCTGTGAGGAAATCGCAATAGTTGATAACGCAATCAATATGCTGGCGATAGGTACATGCTACCAATACGGTTGGCATATCGCTGCCCCACATAACGCGGTCAATAGCTCCCATGGATTTTGCTGTTTTTAAAACATCCTGCATAATCGGCCACGGGTATTCTTCTCCTGCCCTTGTTGCCAGCATCGGTATACCAGAGCAATCAAAATATACATTCTGGTTATATTCGAGGATGGATAAAGTTTTCTTCAAACTATCCAGATTCTCCCTTTCTTTTGGATCCCATAATCTGCTTACGCCCATATGGGGAAGTATAATTTTCATATCTGGATAGCGCTTTGCCACTTCAAGCATTTGATCGATTGGATAATCCAGAGGGCCATCTCCCCAGCCTAAATCCATCATAAAATACGCATGATACTTCATCAATTCTTCAAATACAAATTGCTTATCGGAGGACAACATATCAAAGGGATTGTCCGGAGCTTCAAACTTCAAGGCTTTATAGCCATACTCACCTAAACAAGTCTTGGCTGTCTCCTTATACACGTTCTCATCCTCTGGCGTACCAATTCCGATAGATACATACTTATCTGGATATTCCTTTAAGATGCTGTTGATATACTCATATTGCTCTCCATAACATGGTGTTTGGAGCAGGACCACCTTATCAAAACCAAATAGTTTTTCATATGCCTGCATTACCTCAATAGGACAGCTATTATCCTTCATCTCTGGCGGCAGAAACAGATACTCCTCATTGCCCACCTTAATCATTCCATACCCAATGGATTCCAATTTTTGATAATTGAAACGGATTCCATGAAGTTTTTGCCAGATATGGCCATGGGCTTCAATGAAGAGCATGTCTTTTCCTCGTACATTAATCATCTTTTTCTTCCTTTCTATTTTTTATTTCATCGGGTTGACGTCATACCCGTTGATTTCGAATTTTTGAATAAAAGTTAAGTTAAACGTTTAATTTATTAAAAAATAAACAAGGTTTATATCAACCTTGATTTATTTTTTTTACCGTTCCCCGCTCAATAATGCGATGCTTATATACCTTCCTGCAGTCTCGATTCTGTCCTTCATCAATAAGCTGTACCAGAAGTTCCATTGCGCCTCTGCCCATTTCATATTTAGGCTGATCTACGGTTGTCAAAGGCGGATCCGTTATCTGGCACATATAGATGTTATCAAATCCAACAACACTTAACTCTTCTGGAATCTGTACCCCATGATTTTTCCAATAAAGAATACATTCGATTGCAAGCGTGTCGCCAGGAATCACAAGAACTGCAGTCTGTTTATCCAAATTCACCAAAACTTCTTCGGCAACTGTTTCAGCTCCCATGCCTGTGAGCTGATAGGTGGAGATCCGATAGATGCAGGAATCATCTAATCCCAAATCCTGCATAGCCTTTTTATACCCTCTTTCCCGGTCATTTATAATGTTCAAATCCCATGCTGTTGCTATTAGGGCAATTTTCCGATGGCCCTGTTTATAGAGATATGTTACACTGTCATAGGCAGCCTGAAAATTATCAATCATGATCCTAGGCCAATGTCCATTCCATTCACTTCGGTCAATCATCAATACCTGAATGCCTGTTTTTTTAAGAGTTTCCAGCGTTTTTTCCTCTTCTGTTCCCGGATCGCATATTCCACATATAATCGCTCCGGCTACTCTCATGGAAATAAACACTTCCATGGCAATTGCTTCACTTTCATGAGCATTATCAGCATTGAATAAAACCACATAACACCCCAGTTCTCTTCCTGCATCCATAATGCCTTTTGTCATTTCGGAATAAAATGGGTTCGTAATATTGGGTACCAGCAAACCGACTAATGGTAATCTTTTACCCTTTAGCCGCTGCGCATTAACATCTGGCTGATAATTCAGCTTTCTTGCTATTTCCTCTATACGCTCTACTATCTCAGCAGACACCCTGCCTTCTGGTTTTCCATTTAATGCCAGAGACACAGTAGCTACTGATACCCCTGCAATACTTGCAATATCCTTTAATGTTGTCGCTTTTCCCATATCATTACCTTTGTTATATTTATCTAAGTCAAACGTTTAATCTAATCAATTTTATATAATAATTGCTGTTCTTTATCCAAGAATAGCATTAAACCTTTAACTTGTCAATAACTATTTTAGATAAACATAGTTTTTATACATATCCGTTTCAGATATCCACACTGCCAGTTTTAGAAGGGGCTGCTGCAGAATAGTCATTTTATACAGAATATGGCGTAAAAATACAAACTTCCTTCACCACATGCTGTAAAAAAATCCATTCTGCAACAGCCCCGTTTGTCCTCACAATCCTTTGCCTGCTGTCTGTAAAGGCAGATATCATCTACGACTCAATTTCAACCTCATCAAGCGCTTTCCCAATATCATGCCTCATATATTTATTGTCAAAGGCAATCCATTCTGTCGCGGCATAAGCCTTTTTCCTCGCTTCCCTCAGATTTTTACCAAGGGCTGTGACGCCTAAAACCCGTCCTCCGTTGGTGAAAATCCGTCCTATTTCATCTCTTCTCGTCCCAGCGTGAAATACAAAATAGTCATCCTTTCCTGCAAATGAGTCAAAACCAGTAATCTCAAAACCCTTTTCATAGTGCTCCGGATATCCGTCGGAAGCCAAAACCACGCATACCGCTGCATTTTCTTCAAATTCCAGATCAATTTGATCCAAGGTTCCGTCGATGCAAGCCTCAAAGACCTGGACAATATCATTCTTCATACGTGGAAGAACCACCTGGGTTTCTGGATCCCCAAAACGAGCGTTATATTCTAAAACCTTTGGACCATCTTCTGTCAACATAAGGCCAAAGAAGATAATGCCCTTAAAGGTTCGTCCCTCAGCCTTCATGGCATCCACGGTTCTCTGATAAATATGCTCATGGCAGAATCGATCCACCTCTTCTGTATAGAACGGGCTAGGAGAAAATGTCCCCATACCGCCAGTGTTTAATCCCTTATCCCCATCCTTTGCCCTTTTATGGTCTTGTGCAGAGGTCATAATCTTAATCCTATCTCCATCCACAAAGGAAAGTACAGACACCTCACGGCCCGTCATGAATTCTTCAATCACAATTGCATCGCCGGCAGAGCCAAACTGCTTATCCAGCATAAGGGTTTTTACTCCTGCTTTTGCCTCCTCCAATGTATTGCAGATAAGAACTCCCTTTCCTAAAGCCAGGCCGTCTGCCTTCAATACAATGGGCATTTTTGCTGTTTCCAAATATTCCAGAGCAGCCTCTGGAGAAGTGAAATTTTCATAGGCAGCTGTGGGAATATGATACTTTTTCATTAAATCCTTGGAAAATGCCTTAGAGCCTTCCAAAATGGCAGCTGCCTTTGTAGGGCCGAATACCCGCAGCCCTTCCTTCTGGAACACATCTACCACGCCTCCTACTAGAGGATCATCCATGCCAATAATGGTCAGGTCAATGCGCTCTTCCTTTGCAAAAGCAGCCAATTTTTCAAATTCCATGGCACCAATATCCACGCATTCTGCATATTCTGCAATGCCTCCGTTTCCTGGAGCACAGTAAATTTTATCCACCCTCGGGCTTTGTGACACCTTCCAGGCAATTCCATGCTCTCTTCCGCCGCTTCCTACAATTAATACCTTCATATGTATTCTGCCTCCTGCCTTTCCATCTTTTCATTTATGGTGGCGTCTGCCCATGCAGACATGTCCGTTTCTTTCTGATGTTTTCTGCATCAGAAAAAAATCCTTAAATCTCTCCGTTTGCAATCATCTGTATTGCTTGAGGGAGAATCTTCCACTCTGCCTGCTCCATCACCCTTTGCTGCAGCACCTTCGGAGTATCCCCAGGAAGCACTTCTACTGCCTTCTGAAGAATAATCGGGCCGGAATCCATTCCCTCATCTACATAATGTACGGTAGCTCCTGTTATTTTGACTCCTCGCTTCAAAGCTGCTTCATGAACCTTCAAGCCATAATAGCCAACACCACAGAAAGCAGGAATCAAAGATGGATGGACATTGATAATACGATTTTTATATTCTCGAATCACTTCCGGGGGAATCGTTACAAGGAATCCTGCCAATACAATCAGATCCAGATGATATTCATTAATTTTTGACAAAAAAGCTTTATGGAAAGCGCTTCGGTCAGGAAACTCCTTCGGTGAAAGGCAGACAGCCTCGATTCCGCGGCTTCTGGCCCTTTCCAGAGCATAAGCTCCCGGATTGTTGCTAAGCACCAGGGAAACCTCTGCATGAACTGCCCCTTTATCAATTTCATCTAAAATCGCCTGAAGGTTTGTTCCACCGCCGGAAACCATAACTCCCAGCTTTAGCATAGCTCCACTCCCTTTTCTCCAGCTTCAATGAAACCAATCTGATATGGAGTTTCTCCAGCTGCCTTCACTGCCTCCATGGTTTTCTCCACATCTGCAGCATCGACTGCAAGAATCATGCCGATACCCATGTTATAGGTATTATACATCATATTCTCTGCGATCTCTCCCTTTTCTGCCATCATGGAGAATATTGCTGGTATCTCATAACTGTCCTTTTGAATCATTGCCCGTGTTCCCTCTTTTAGCATACGGGGCACATTTTCGTAAAAGCCTCCTCCTGTAATATGGCTGCAAGCCTTAACCCTGACTCCTGACTCCTTGACTGCCCTTAATGCCTTTACATAGATCTTAGTAGGAGCTAAAAGCGCCTCTCCCAGGGTGGTGCCCAGTTCTTTATAATAAGTGTTCAGGCCTTCTCTCGTCAGCTCCTTCTCAAATATTTTCCTAACCAAAGAAAAGCCATTACTGTGTACACCAGAGGAAGCAATCCCTATCAGACGATCACCAGCCTTTAAGCTGTCTCCTGTAATCAGCTCCTTTTTTTCCACAACGCCTACGGCAAATCCAGCCAGATCATATTCATCTTCTGGATAAAAGCCTGGCATCTCTGCTGTCTCACCGCCTATTAGTGCTGCGCCTGCCTGTTTACAGCCTTCTGCCACACCTTTTACGATGGAAGCAATCTTTTCCGGAACGTTCTTGCCGCATGCAATATAATCTAGGAAAAATAAAGGTTCCCCTCCTGCACAGGCCACATCATTTACACACATGGCTACACAGTCAATGCCTACCGTATCATGTCTGTCCATAAGAAAGGCCAGTTTCAGCTTTGTTCCTACTCCATCTGTACCGGACAGAAGCACTGGTTCTTCCATATCTTTAAATGCTCCTGCATGAAAGGCTCCTGAAAATCCGCCGATTCCGCCCATTACCTCCGGCCTCATAGTGCCCTTCACAAATTCTTTCATAAGCTCTACCGATTTATAACCAGCTTCAATATCCACTCCGGCTTTCTTGTAATCCATACATCCTCCTTATCGTTCTGTCACGCTTCCTCTATTTCTTCATCTGCTCCAGATAGGTTTTATATCCGATTTCGTCCAGCTTGTCGGCTTTCTTCACCACTTCATTTTTTAAATCTTCAGAATACTGTTTCAACCTTTTCAAAAGTTCAGGATCCGAAGCAGCCAGAATCTTTGCAGCCAGAATACCTGCATTCGTTCCACCGTTAATCGCTACGGTTGCCACAGGAATTCCTGAAGGCATCTGTACGATAGAATACAGGGAATCCACTCCTCCTAAATCTGAAGTTTTCATAGGAATTCCAATGACCGGAAGAGGGAACAGCGCCGCACACATTCCTGGAAGGTGTGCGGCCTTTCCAGCTCCAGCTATGATTACTTTGAAGCCTCTGCTTTCTGCTGATTTTGCATATTCAAAAAATACATCCGGTTCCCTATGAGCAGAAATCACTGTTATCTCAAAATCCACACCTAGCTTTTCCAAAATCGCCGCTGCCTGCGCCATCACAGGCATATCAGAATCACTTCCCATTACAATGCCTACTTTTGCCATACGATCTCTCTCCTTTTCTCTATTGTTCTCTTATCTTTCCATAGACTTTTTCTAAAATATAATCGTGTTTTCTTAATTTTTAAAGTTTATATCTATAAATTTTACTTATAAATATTTCATTTCATCATTATTACACTTATATGTAATAATAATATTTTTTTCCTATGAAGTCAATAGGAACCTTTTTTACACGTTTACAAGTCTCTTTCACATGTTTTCAGCCAAAGTCCTTTTCACACCAGATCTATTTCCAATCGGCTTACACTTCCATAAGGGCTTTATTTAGCTCTTCTGTCCCAGGCACAGCAAATCTTCCATTCTTTATGATTCCTATGGACTTTTCTCCTGGAAGAACTGCATTGATTTCGCCTAACTCTCTGTAAGGGATAGTAATATCTGTATGGCAGTTAAAATAGGGGGCTGTAATTGTAACTGGCTTTCCGCCAGCTCCGGGAAAAACAAGGGATTCTTTTTTCTCCCTGTCAGAAGGATCAAAACTTTTCCGCAGCAGGGAAATCTCATTGTCCCTTGCAACGATCTCCTTTCCATCAGGATTGTACACAGGACTGTCCTCTGCCCAGCTATAGCAAGTATCTCCCACTGCAAAATGAGGTCCCATCTTTTCTATAATAAGAATGGGAAGTTTATCAATCACTCCAAAACGCTCTGCCATGGCATAAGCTGCAGTATTGGTTCCAATCGCACACTCTCCCATAGGAAGAGTATCATGATTTTTTAAGATTACCTGTTTCACCAATGTCCTGTTTTCTTTCTGAGACTTAAAATTTTCACAGCTATAATCTGTTACCATTCCGTCCTTAAATACCATTTTCAGGTTTTTAAAACAGATGTCCCCAATATATACGCTTTCTACATGGAGGATTCCTTCTGTTCCCCTAAGAAGCGGCGAAGTAAATACTTCTCCAGCTGGGATATTCACATCAGCCACACAATTCTCAAAGTTGGTTTCTTTCGAAGGGCTAGAAAGCCGGTGCAGAGTAATTTTCAGATCTGTCTGATTGTCTCCTCGTCCCTTTACTTCCAGGCTTTCTGCCTGATCGAGTACGTCAATGACTGCCTGCTGAATCATCTGATATGTCTTATAGTCCAGCGTATTGATCTTAATGGTTTCCTTAAAGATCTCCTCGAAATCTCTGCCTATAGCTGGAACTGGAAATGCAATGATGGTAAAGCTGGTTTTGTCTCCTGGAATATACTCCTGAAGGATTCTGGCAGCCTCTCCTGTACAGGCTGTCATAAGCCGTTCCTGCTTATCCGTAAGGGAAAAAGCCTCTTTTTTATTTACAGGGCAGAATGGTTCCTGGCCAAAGGTTTCCACCACAGCTGGTCCGGCAAACCAGGCTGCCTCCTTTTTATACGCTTCATAGGCAGCTCTCATCACCCCTAGCTTTCTGTCCCGAAAGGCCTTATCCATATAAAGGGCATTGTCCTGCCGATGGTCGTATTCATACTGTTTATTCGGTCCCTGACTGTAATAGCCGACTTTGCGGTTCATATTTCTATCCACTGTGTGGACGGCAGCCCGGTAAAAAATAGGTTTCAATCCCATTTTCTCAAAATTTTCTACTGCTCTTCGTATCATCCGCTCAAAGCCCAGCTCATAACGGATCACAACAGTCTTTTTACCCTCCAGGCTTCTTCCCATTACTTCGAAACCCTTTCGAAATCCTTCTGTAAAAGTATCTGCCATCAAGTTGATGGTTTCCTGAGGAAGGCTGTTTAAAAATCCTGCAGTCATAAGTTCTGAACTAGAAATATATTCTCCAAATTCATAGAGATATCTTAAATCCCTTAAATCTCTATCCATAATAATGTCTCTGGCAAAAGAAAGGGATGGATCAAGACACTCTCTTATCCGGTATGTCACTGTCTGATCACAATAATCGCTTATGTGCCAATAGAGGGCAGAGCGGATCTCCTTTTCATCTGGAAGGTCCTTTCCCTCCTGCCTTGCCATGATAAAAAGTCCGTAAATCTCAAGGAATATTTCATTTAAAGCTGTTATATCGGAAAGTCTTCCCTCATATGCATAAACGATTTCTCCCCTGATTTCCCCATACAAAAAGGAAAGCAGCTGACCGTACCCATCTCCCAGCATTCTGACCGCATAAGAAGGATTTCCATAACTTTCCCCATAATTTTCTGGAAGCACATCCTCATAGAGAGCATGATTCCTCATGTTCAGTTCCTCCAGGCTTAAATCACCAGGCTTTTCCTCTCCCAGCTTTTCCCACAATCTGCCAATCATCAGGACAAACTGTGCTGTACGGCTGAAATATTCTCGAAAACTTTCCACACACTCCTGCTCTTCCTGAATTTCCTCTATCCGTTTTAAGGACAATTGAAACCTGTCCATTATATTTTCATCTTTCATCATTCTGCAATCACCCACTGTCTCACCTCATCATTCCAGCTATTGCCATACATGCCCAAAACAGCAGAACCAAGCTGTTACAGACCAGAGCGATTCTTGCCAGAATATAATTTTTTTCTTTTTCTACAAAGGACCTCCAACAATAAAGCAGTCCTGTCAACCCTGTTAGAATCCCACAAAGGCCAAGGGCCGCTGCATTCAGTCCTGCATTTCCCTGGCTGTTCACTGCTATCCACACTCCTGCAGATGTAAATAGAAAACTGACTGCAGACAGAACCAAGGCTGGAGGGCTGTGCCTTGCTAGAGGCTTCCTGATATAAGAAACCTTTTTTACCTTCTTATTTCCCACTTTGCTTCCTCCTTACCCTGATATATTGGACAATCCGGTAAAGACAGAAGCCTGTAATACCACCCATCGTATTCAGGAAAAGGTCGTCTACATCAAAGCTTCCAACCCGAAATACAAGCTGTACGGTTTCAATAGAAAGGCTTAAGCAAAAACTCAACAGAAATGTATTATACCACTTCCTGCTTCTTCTGCTTATAACAGGAAGGAAAAAACCACAGGGAATAAATCCGATTACATTGCCAAATATATTTAAAAAGAACGCTTTCATTCCTAGCTGTTCCCTATATACATAAAAACGCCGGATTTCCTTAAACAGCGTTAGATTATAAGCATATTCGTCCCGTGTATGGACTGTCCTGCCAAAAGACTCTGCAAAAAACATAAAGTACACTAATAGAACCAGATACATGATAAACAATACCCAGCCCAGTTTCTGTTTTTTTGTTATATTTTTAATCATTCGGTTCTCCGCCTATCTGCCTTTTTCCCTGTCAAAAGGTTATTTCTGACTTTCTTTTCAGCAGAATAGCGCCGCTTACAATGGCAATAACTCCTGTTGCAATTCCAGCAGCAAGGATGACTGCCCCAATAACGATATTGCATACTCCTATATTTCTCATGGTTTTATAGATTCTCTCCATTACACAACTCTCCTGACCTTTCACTAATTCTTTGCTCCATATTGCTCATAGTATGCATCAATCGCTGCTTTTAATGTATCGTCAATAATAACTTTTCCCTTGTATTCATGATTATAAAGATGTTCCACCACATCTGCCATAGTGACAATGGCTGTCGTCTTTAAGCCAAAGGTCTCTTGAATCTCTGCAAGGGCAGACTTTTCCCCCTGACCTCTTTCCATACGGTCTACAGAGACTACAAGTCCCACTACTTCCACATCTCCCTGGGCCTTAATAATAGGCAGAGTTTCATTAATAGAGGTTCCCGCAGTTGTCACATCCTCAATAATCACTATCTTGTCACCGTTCTGAATCGGGCTTCCTAAAAGAATCCCCTTATCTCCGTGATCCTTTATCTCCTTCCGGTTAGAGCAATACTTAATGTCTGCATCAAAATTTTCGCTTAATGCCATACTAGCAGCTACAGTAAGAGGAATTCCCTTATAGGCTGGTCCAAACAGCACATCAAAATCAGTTCCAAAGGCCTCCCTGATAGCCCTTGCATAATATGCCCCCAGCTTTCTCAGCTGTGCTCCAGTGCGGTAAAAACCAGTATTGACAAAAAACGGCGTTTTCCGTCCGCTCTTTGTAACAAAATCTCCAAATTTTAAAACTTCACAGTCTATCATAAATTCAATAAATTCCTGCTTATACATTTCCATTATTTGATATCTCCTTATTTTGCAGGCTTTTCCAAGCCTTTTATTTTTCCTAATTCTAACATACTAGGAATATATTTTCAATTAGGAATCTCAGGAAACATGTGAGAATATTTTTTCGGTTTCAAAGCCAAGAAATTCTAAGGCTTTTGTAAATAAAAAAATATTTTCACATATTTCCATTCGCACCCTTTCTAGCACTCAAATCCTATATGATGAAAAAAATGGCCTCCCATTCCATGTGGGAGGCCACTGTCTGACACGTTTCCATCTGCTAGGACAGACATGGATTAACTATTGCTATGCTGCCAGGACAGATTCTTTTTATTTCAACTATGTTTCTCCAGATATTCAAAGGCACATTGGGCTAGATATGCAGATGCAAGGCCTAAGGTTTCCTCATGAATGGTGAACTGAACATTATGGTTAGCAAATACCATGCCATTTTCCTCGTCCTTTGCTCCTACAAATGCAAAGTGAGCTGGCGCCCGGTCCATATAGGCAGAATAGGATTCCGAAGCAGTTACTGCTGGCATTGGCATAATATTATCTTCTCCGAATACGGCCTTTGCTGACTCTCTAGCAGCCATATTCAGCTCTTCGGAGACGTTCTCAATCACACTGCAATAGCCTCTGTAATAAAATTCTGCCGTACATCCAAGAGCCTCTGCAGTGCAGTCAATAATCTTTTTCATCTCCGGCTCAATTCTTTCCCGGAAGCTTTTTGAAAAGGTGCGCACAGTTCCCTCAAGAAAGGCTTCGTTTGATACTGTATTAAATATTGTACCACCAGTCATTTTTCCGATTGTCATAACCAGCATATTTCTTGGATCATTCACACGAGAAACAAGGGTTTGGAGATTCAACATAACTGAGGCAGCACAAAGGTTGGCATCCCGTCCGTTCTGAGGAGCTGATCCATGAGCACTCTGACCGTGGATACGTATGGTAAAGCTGTCGTTTGCTGCCATGCGCACACCGCTTTCAACGCTGATCTTGCCAGCAGGCAGGTCAGCCCAGATATGTAATCCAAATACTGCACTGACATCCTCCAGCGCGCCTCTCTCAATCATATAGCAGGAGCCATATGCTGTTTTTTCCCCTGTTTTTGTCACAGGCCCCCCATAGCAGGACTCCTCGGCAGGCTCAAATACAAACCTGACCGTTCCCTGTAATTCCTCTCTCATGGATGAAAGTATCTTTGCAGCTCCTAAAGCGCTGGCCATATGGCCATCATGACCGCAGGCATGCATAGACCCGTTTGTAGAGGCAAATGGAAGACCTGTCTCTTCTGCTACTGGAAGAGCATCCATATCTGCTCTTATTAAGACAGCAGGTCCTGGTTTTCCTCCCTTCAGATCACCGATAACACCTGTAATATCGTCGAAGGTTTTTACCTCAATCCCCATTTTTTCAAGTTCATTTTTGATATGCCTGGTACTTTCAACTTCGTCAAAGGCAAGCTCCGGATTTTGATGGAAATATCTCCTTTGTTCGATAATATAAGTTTCGTACTCTTTTCCCAGTTCTCTGATTGACATAATAACCCTCCCTAAAATGTTTACTGAACCTCATAGGTTACAGTCTTAACTTCATTATAAACATCCTTATCAAACTCTCCAAGAGCCTTAGCTACCAGCATTCCCACACATACATCAACGTCAACATTCATAAGTGTACGGCAGGCGCCTGCAAACCAGTCGATACCGATTACAAGAGCAATACTTTCCACTGGAAGTCCCATGGTGGTAACCAATGTTGTAAGAGTAGCAACCAGTCCTCCTGGAACGGTAATCGTACCCATACACATCATAGCTGCGATCAGAATGGATAAGGCAAGCTGCTGAGGATGTAATGTACTACGTGTTGCCTGGGCTGCAAACAAAATAACAATTACATAGCAGTTTACGGCGCCGCAGCTGTTCATGCTGGCAGTAATCGGTCCTGTAAAGTCTGCAACCTGACGGCTTATACCAAACTTCGTAACCTCATCTTCCATCTTAGTAGGAAGGCAGACAGAAGAGGATGTTGTTGTTAATGCCATAAAGGACATCTTTGCAAATTTCTTTGGCATCTTAAGCGGGCTGACACCACACCGGATAGCTGTGAAAGGCATATAAATTGCAAACTGGATAATATCGCCGATCACTAAGCAGAGAAGATATTTGCCTGCAGTAAAAATAACCTGGATTCCAATAGAACCAGCAACATTGGCAATCATGCAGAAGATACCAATTGGAGCTACCTTCATAACCATTTCTGTAATAATATGCATACATGCACCATTCACAGATTTAATCCAGTTAACCAGGGTTTCATCACCAGATTTCCGCGCATATGCTCCAATTGCAATACCAAAGAAGATGGAGAATACGATACACTGAACCATATTTCCCCCTGCCATGGAAGAGAATGCATTGTTTGGAATAAATCCAAGCAGAGAATCTGCAAGTGACGGAGCGGCAGCTTCTGCGGCAGCAAGTCCTGATGCATCGATAAATACATCTGCACCTGGCTTTAAAGTCAGGCCGATTCCCAGTCCTACCATGGCTGAGATAAAGGTAAAGATAGCAATCCACTTAACTGTATGAAGTCCCATCCTTCCAGTGGACCCGTTTCCGCTTCCTACAAAAGACATGGCAATCGCGGACATAACCATGGGATAGATTGCCATCATTACAAGGTTGATGAAAATATCACCAATAAATTTCACCTTTGTCATGGGAGGGCCCACAGCAATTCCAAGGGCCATTCCAAGAACAGCAGCAATCAAAATCTGCACAGTCAACGGCGGCAATTTGCTTTTCATTTTCATAAAAATATCCCCCTTATGTATATTTATATTTGTTATGATAGCCCTTTTTTCCGAATGTGTAAATTCTTTACTGGGATAGTCTTTCTACTGCTTTTCTTCCTTTCCTACTCCTTTTGTCCCCCTATGCCTTCTTAATCTACTCCTTTTAGGTCATATAACTTGCTATCCTACTCCTTTTCTATCTGTTTTATCTTTGCTAGACATCAAAATTACATCAGAAGAAAGCTGATATAAACTCTCATTGATTGTCAACGATTCCGCTTGATTCCCTGTCAGTTTGTTGTGCAATGGGGATTTGATTGACTTTATGGAGATTTGTACTATAATAATCTTATGATTTTAGGACTGAGGAGGCGGTTAGGATGCAGCTTTGGGAACATGAATGGCTGACAATCAACGAAGTTCTATATAAGCTTTATTCCAACGAACTGGAAGAAGAGCCTAGAATAAGTCTTTTGAAATTATGCAGAATGTCTATCTCATATGATGCTGCAGCATTTTTTATTTCCAATCCTACAGATGATGCCTTGTTATCCAATGGCATTGGTGTGGAGATTCCTCAGCAGGTAATTGATTCCTATCTGGAGGAATATATTGATTATGACTATGGTAAATGGATGTACATGACTTCAGAAAGCAACATTTTCCGGACAAGTGACTGGTTCCCTGACAATGTAAGGGAATCATCCATCTATTATGAAAAAGTGCTGAAGGCCAATAATCTCCATCATGAACTTCGCATGTCCCTTTATTATAACCATGTTCTTTTAGGGAGCATTGCGTTTATGCGCTCAAAAAGTGAGCCTGATTTTTCTGATAAGGATATTTTTATCCTGAATATTTTAAAGAAACACTTTGCTTTATATACCTACCGCAGCATTTTAAATTGCTGCCCAGAGGATGATAATAAGAAAAAGGAAGATATAACAAAGATTGCTTCTGAATATGAGCTGACAGGAAGAGAGGAAGAAGTCCTCCGCCTCCTTCTGGCCGGCGAAAGCAATGTCATGGTCGCACAAAAGCTGTGCATTTCTCCCAACACGCAAAAGAAGCATACAATGAATATTTATAAAAAGCTTAATGTGAATAACCGCACAGAGCTTTATAAAAAATTAATGGGATAAAAAGGAGTTTCTCAATATGGAATTAGATTACATACGCTCAATACAGGCTGATGTTGTAGTAGCAGGCTGCGGCAGTGCAGGCTTTGGAGCTGCTGTAGCAGCAGGGAGAAAAGGACTGAAGGTGGTTCTTCTGGAGAAAAATAATAAGATCGGCGGCGTGCTCTCCCTTTGTCCTATGATGCCCTTTACCGGGGCCTATCTGAAAACAAACAATCAGCCCATAGGAGGAATCATAAGCGAGCTTTCTGACCGGCTGTTTCGTATGGATCCCCCTGCGGCCCGTGTAAGGGAAAGCCAATACAACACTTTTGGAGACGAACTCCAATATGACCATGAAAAACTAATGATTGCCATGTATGAAATGCTGGAAGAGGCCAATGTAGAGGTTCTTCTTAATACTACAGCATTTCATGTGGAAATGAATCATAACCATGTGGAATCCCTTCTGGCTCTTCAGGATGAGGAGATTATCAGACTTCTGGCTGATGTTTTTATTGACTGTACTGGAAACGGTTTTGTAGCATGGAAAGCCGGTGTTCCTTTTAAGCAGGGAGATGAAAATGGCAATGTATTAGGCGCCACTCTATCCTTTGCCATGTTTGATCTGACTCCTGAGGCATTCCAGACTGGCGGAGATCTATATAGAAAGGCAATTGTGAATAAGGGAATTGAGGAGGGAAAGCTGGATTCAGAATTTATCGGGGCTTACATTATACAAGGAGTCCGCGATGATATAGGAATTTTCAATACGGTTATGAAAATCGGAATTGACGGGACCAAATCAGACCAAGTCTTAAAGGCCTCTGCTTCGGCCAGAAAAATGGCTCATCAAATGGCTGATTACTTTATCAAACACGTCTCTGGTTTTGAAAACGGACGTCTTGTTTATGTAGGACCATTAATCGGCATCCGTGAAACGAGGCGTTTTGAATGCCTGTATGAGATTACCATTGGCGATATTATGTCACAAAAGCATTTTCCCGATGGAACGGTCGCATGCAACCATCCCATAAATGAACTGTACAAGAGCATGGAAACAGGCCTGATACAATTGGAAACAGACGGCGGCGTGGGAGCCTATTATACCATACCATTCCGCTGCTTCGTTCCAAAAAAAATAGAAAACCTTCTGATTGCAGGCCGTCAGATATGCTGTGACTCTACTGCATTGGCTTCTATCAGGGCCATGTCCATCTGCATGCTGATGGGGCAGGCCTGTGGCAGTGCTGCAAAAATCGTACACGATAAAAAAATCCCAGTACAGCAGGTTGATGCTTCTGAATTAATACCAGATCTGATACGTCAGGGAGTACGCCATCTGGAAAACTGACAGAGATTTATTTATATAAGCTCTTTTACAGACTATATCTATAGCTTCTCTTATAGTGCCCATGTTCTTTTTCTTGCACAGTCGAACACCTGACAAAGCATAAGATTTACCGCACAGCAGACTACAAGGCTTTCTATCAATTTAAATAAGTAAGCGGTGCAGACATGCACCGCTTACTTATTTTACCGCTCCAATCAGCTCATTAATATCTTCTATCTGATGCCTTTTCATGTAATCCTCAATTCCCTTTGCCACTTCTTCTGTCGCATGTGGATTGTGGAAATTAGCTGTACCAATAGAAACTGCCGTTGCTCCTGCCAGAATAAATTCCATGGCATCCTCAGCGTTCATGATGCCTCCCATTCCGATAATCGGCAGGCTCACTGCATTGGCTGTCTGGTATACCATCCTGACAGCTACCGGCTTAACCGCTGGGCCCGACAGGCCGCCTGTCTTATTGGCAATTGCAAATGTCTGCCTGTGGATATCAATTTTCATTCCAGTAAGGGTATTAATCAATGACAGAACATCCGCTCCTCCTGCCTCTGCTGCTTTAGCCATAACCGTGATATCTGTTACATTTGGGCTGAGCTTCATAATGATCGGCTGTTTTGCATGTCTCTTCACTTCTCTGGTAATCGCTTCTACTGCTTTTGGATCCTGTCCAAAGGCGATACCACCCTCTTTTACATTAGGGCAGGAAATATTGATTTCCAACATATCTGCGTCTGTATCCCCAAGACGTTCTACTACATCCACATAATCCTCAGTAGTCTTCCCACAGACATTCACAATAATCTTTGTATCATACTGCTTTAAAAATGGAATATCCCGTTTTAAAAACACATCGATTCCAGGATTTTGGAGGCCTATGGCATTCAGCATGCCTCCATATACCTCTGCAATCCTTGGAGTGGGATTTCCCGGCCATGGTACACTAGCAACTCCCTTTGTTACCACAGCCCCCAGCTTATTTAAGTCTACCAAATCACTGTATTCAAGGCCAGAGCCAAAGGTACCAGAAGCTGTCATCACCGGGTTTTTCAGGACAACTCCTGCAAGACTTACCTGCGTATTCATTACAGCTCCACCTCCTCTGCCGCAAATACCGGACCATCCTTACAGATCCTCTTATTATGCACCTGGGAATGGCTGTCCACATCCTTAGACTTACATATACAAGCCAGACAGGCGCCGATTCCGCAAGCCATCTTTTCCTCAAGAGAAAGAAAACACTCTATCTGATTTTGCGCCGCATAGGCTTTTAAAGCCTTTAGCATAGGAGTAGGGCCGCAGGCATAAATAACATCTGCTGTAAGGCTGTTCTCACGAATAATATCCAATACATTGCCCTTTGTCCCAGCGCTTCCGTCCTCTGTAGCCACCCATACTCTTCCATAAGCTTCAAATTCTCTGTTAAGAAACAAGGAATCCCGATATCCAAGAATCATGGTTATCTCTGGACATCCCTTGTTCTTTAAGGCCTTTGCCAGCTCCAGCATAGGCGGAATCCCGATACCGCCTCCAATCAAAAATGCCCGTTTATCCTTAAGGGGAAATCCATTGCCTAAAGGCCCCATAATTTCTATAGAATCCCCTTTTTTATACTTTGAAAACTCCTCAGTTCCACCTCCTGCAATCCGGTATACAATGCGCAATCTGCCTGTTTCCCGATCTGCCTGGCAAATGCTGATAGGTCTGGGCAGAAGTCTTGAACTGTCCTTAGGATATACAGCAATAAACTGTCCAGCCATACATTCCCTTCCCACATCTTCTGCTTCAATCCACATGCTGAAAATATCCTTTGAAAGCTCCTCTTGTCCTGCAACCCATGCACTAATCTTTTTCTGTGCCATAATCCCTCCTGTATGTATTTTGTAAATCCCCTCTCCACATACGCCATCTATTTCCTAGGGTATCCGCCTAATATCCCTCCAGATTTCCTGCTTATATTCCTTACAGCACTCGGTTAATATCCCTTACCATATCAATAACTGCCTGCCTGGATGCTTCTCCAAAATGCCCTGGTCCCATATCTGCATAGGCTTTACTCTTATAGGCAGCAATAATTCCTCTTGAGGAATTTACAATAGCGCCTAAGCCATCCTGATTAAAGCAATGGCGCAGATCCTCAGCCGTACCTCCCTGCGCACCATATCCTGGCACTAGGAAATATGTATGAGGCATTATTTTCCTTAAAATCTGGCTCATCTCAGGATATGTAGCTCCTACCACAGCTCCCACATTGCTGTATTCCCCATCCATGGATTCATTGCCCCATTCTACGACCTTATCAGCCACTAACTCATATAAAGGCTTTCCATCAATCAGTTTGTCCTGAAATTCTCCGCTGGAAGGATTAGACGTCTTTACCAGTACAAAAATCCCCTTATTAAATTCCCTGCATACGTCCACAAAAGGTTTTACCCCATCAGTACCAAGATATGGATTCACTGTCATCATATCCGTATCAAACCCTTTGCACACTGTGTTCCCAACAGTCACTGTTCCAATATGTCCCGATGCATAAGCAGCAGATGTAGAACCGATATCTCCTCTTTTGGCGTCTCCGATCACAACTAGTCCTTTTTCGTGACAGTAATCCACTGTCTGCTTATATATAGCAAGCCCTTCAATGCCAAACTGTTCATACATAGCGATCTGAGGCTTGACTGCTGGAATCAGATCCCATGTACTGTCAATAATTGTCTTATTAAACTGCCAGATGGCCTGAGCCGCTCCCTCTAAAGTCTCTCCCCATCGGCCAAAGGCTTCCTCCTTTACAAAATCAGGAATATAGCTGAGCATCGGGTCAAGGCCGACGCATATAGGCGCTTTGGTTTCTTGTATCTTTTGGATTAATTGTTTGATCATAGTATCCTCCTTTGTCACAAACTTCCACTGCATACATATTCAACTATCCTTTACAGCTTACTGCAAGGTATTTGACTCGATACAACTAGCCCATACATAAACCCTATATTAGGACAGAATCTTTTTTCATTCTAACATATATAAGCTGGTGTTTCAAGGAAGATTATACAAATGCCACTGTACAGATATATCTCCCCTTACGGTATTCCTTGTCTGAAAGCTCTTCTTCCTTTACCACAGATGCTGTCACCCACTGTTCTTCTGCAGCCAGCATCATATGGGAGAGAACAATTCCCATATTCAGGCCCTGGATTCTGGTCGAATCTTTAAACGCCAGTCTGCTGCGGCACACAAATACATGGATTCTGTCCCGGCAGACCACAAACCTCCATGGTTGAAAGTTAAAGGCAGATGGAGCAAGCCTTGCAGCCTGAAGAATCGCTTCTGTATCTGGAGAAATGTCTTCCTCTGTTCCGTCAGAGAACACACACAATTCTTTAAGATCCAGCCTCTTTGCCCGGCTCTGCTCCCTATAAAGCTCTCTGTCAGCATATCCGAAAGCAAGCACTGCTGCCAGACGCATCCCTTCTTTCTCTGGTCCAACCAATCTGGCAGCTCCCATATAGCAGCTTCCAAGTCCCTTTGCTGCCATATAAAGCACCATCTGCTCCAGCATATATCCTGCATTAACTGCCCATCCTGTAACCTCCTGTGAAAATAGGGCTAAAAAATGAGGAGCCCGGATACGAAAAGGACCTTTCAGCTTGATTTCTTTATCGTCTGCTCCAAAAAATACAAATTCTGTCTTTATATTCTTATCCAAAGGCATAATTCTTCCTACGTACATTTTCAACCCATGGATAAGTTCACGGGAAACCTGTATATTCTTATATGATCTTACAGACCTCCGGCTTCTGACCGCCTCATATAAATTCATGAAAAAATGCCTCCTGACGCCCTTACGGCTCCACTAATTTTTGTATTGGCAATAATATCGGACTTAATCTGTCTCAAGGGCTTTTATATCAACAGGCTTTTCTGCAATATAAAACAGGCTGCTCAGCCATCCCTAAATCCATCCTGCAATCAAAGGTACAATAATAACTGTCATCAGGCCTGCCACAGCAATAGACAGGCTGCTCATAGCCCCCTCAATTTCTCCCAGCTCCAATGCTTTAGCTGTTCCTATGGCATGAGCCCCTGTTCCCAGGGACAATCCTCTAGAGACAGGATTGTCAATATGAAGGAACTTAAATAAGGCTTCTGCCATAATACTTCCTGAAATACCAGTAATCACAATGCTTACGACTGTAAGGCTGACCACCCCTCCTGATTCCTGGCTGACCCCCATTCCAATCGCTGTGGTAATGGACTTAGGAAGAAGGGTCACATAGTAAACATGGCTCATACGGAATGCCAGGCACATTGCAAAGATTGTCACAGCATTAGCAAGTACTCCTCCAGTAATTGCACATATAACAGCCATTGCATGTTTTTTCAGCAGATGGAGTTGTTTATATAAAGGGATGGCAAGACATACCGTTGCCGGTGTCAGCATATAGCTGATATATTTTGCCCCTTCATTATATTCATCATAGGTGACATCTATGATTTTTAATATGGGAATGATCAGGATAACTGCCACAAGAAGGGGATTAAACAGGGGAAATCCTGTCTTTTTCTTCAGCCACATTCCTGCTTCATAGGCTCCTATACTGAGAACAAATCCAAAATACATAGAATTTGCCAATGCCTCTTTCATGATTCCTTCACCTGTCCTCTCTTACCTTCCTGCCTGTCCTTTTTCCTAATAATCCACTCCGCAGCCAGCCCAGTAACTGCCATCACTGCTACTGTAGATAGAAAAGAAATTGCCACAAACGGCACTAAGACCTCCCTAAGTTCACCAAAGCTTTGCATCAATCCTACCGACACAGGAACAAACATCACAGGCATGGTATCTAACAACCACCCCCCAGTACAATCCACCTGTTTTACCTGGACAAGTCCTGTAAGAAGAGCTGCCAGCAGAAGAAATAGCCCATAAACACCTGCCGGTACTGGCAGAGGAAGAATACGGTTTAACAGCTCTCCTGCCAGAGAGGCACCAAAAATAATTCCTATTTCCTTTACATATTTCATCTGTATCATTCTCCTCTAAACAAGTTTTTTCCATAGTAACCTTAGCCCATATAATATCCTGTCAGGCAATAGGCCATATGAGCTATCTATGTCATGAAAGCCTTTAAACTTTCATAACAAGGGATTTATTTCAAGTATGGAATCATTCTACCACCTGCCTTGCGGAAAGACAAGCTGGAAAATTTCTGAAATACTGGTTGAAAATTACGTTATTTTTGTATTATACTTCTTTTTAACCAGGGAGGCAGAAATTATGGACATTCTTTTCACTAAAACACTTAATGACAACCAGAAACAAGAGCTCTCTCATCTCATCTCCTGCTGTGAGGCAGATGAGCCTTCCAGACTTTTATTTTCATTATCTGATGATGAAGGATCTTATTTTCTTGGCAGAGAGGGAAACAATTTAATAGCTGCCTTGGCTCTTTATCCGACTGGGGATATCTTGGAATGTACGGCTGCAGTGATTCCAGAAAGAAGGAGGCAAGGCTTCTTCCAATCTCTTCTTTCCCTGGCAGAAAAATATTTTCCTGAAAGAGATTTTCATTTCCTTACAGATGGAAACTCTCCCACTGCCCTGGCTGTTCTTTCTAAACTTGGATGCACTCTGCTCTGCAAGGAACTTCTCATGAGGCTGAACCTGGAAGACCTCTCACCTTCCAGCTTACAACAGAAGATCTGTTCTCCAGATTTGTTCATCCAGCAGACCTTTGACAAAGACAGCCTTTTTTTTCATGCTTTTCTTGGTTCCTCTCCTATAGGAACCTGCTCTGTCTTTCTCTCTGGAAAGCAGGCATGCATCTGGGGGATGGAAATAAAGCAGCCCTTTCTAGGACAAGGATTTGGAACATCTCTGCTTTTCCAGGTTCTTTTTCAGCTTTCTTCCCTGCACACCCTTTCTTTCATTTCCCTTCACGTAGACAGTGAAAACCTTCCAGCAGTCTCTTTGTATCAAAAAGCTGGTTTTCAGGTAGAAGAGTGTATTTATTATTATTTATATTGAGTAGGTTTAGCTGTCAAAATTGTAGTTCTAAAAGTCGTAGGAAAAGCAGTCAGAAGATTTTTGTCCTCTATGCTTTAGAACAAAGAGTTTGGAGAAAAGCACGAGCGGCATAATTTCTTTCCGCCGCAGTGCAATAAAGGTTTTTATTATATAGAAAAATCCAAAAAAATTTCCTAATATGATAAAAAAGCGGAACTCCTTTTATGTACATGATATACATGAAAAAGACTTCCGCTTTTCTTTTTAATTTTGCTTATGAATTATGAACTTCCTCAACCTCGATCTTCTGACGGATTTCCAGCATCCTCTGATCTGTCTGCGCAATGACTTCTGCACATTCCTTCAGGTCTCCGCCAATCTCTTCCATGTTGCTGATTTCTTTTTTATATTTCAGCTGGTGGTCCAGACTGGCCCAAAAATCCATAGCAATAGTACGTATCTGCACTTCTACCCTCATATGCTGTGTCCTGTCAGAAAAAAACACGGGGATTTCCACAATCATATGATAACTGCGATAGCCATTAGGCTTAGGCTTCTTAATATAATCTTTTATCTCCAGAACCCTGATATCATCCTGTCTCACAAGCATATCAGCCACCGCATAAATATCATCCAAAAAGGAACAGATGACCCGGATCCCAGCGACATCATTTAAATGATTCAACACCGATTCATAGGATATTTCCAACCCTTTTCTCTGAAGCTTTTCTACAATGCTTCCAGGCTTTTTTACCCTTGATTTGATCATTTCAATCGGATTCCGTGAATTTCTTACAGACAGCTCGTCATTTAGTACTTCTAACTTTGTCTTTACCTCACGGATTGCACAAGAATACATCATTATTGCTTCCTGGAATTGACGCGCTTCCTTCACCAAGCTTTCTGGAAGCTGGGCCAGGCTGGGAATATTAGGGATACTGGGAATGCTGACAACAGAGTGTTCTGATTCACTGACAGTATTTAATGCAATATTCATTGGTAGTTGTCACCCTTATACATGATTTCCTTTATTGCTTATATTCCTTCTACTGCTCCCGCAGCCTCATTCAGCCAAGAGGCTTCCATATATTCTGCTGTTCCCTCGTCTATGGCGCCTGCAATTTCTGGCTGAATTGGTATCTTTGCCAGAACTGGAATCCCAAACTCCTCTGCCACTCTATCAATATGGCTTTCTCCAAATACGGAAATCTTTTTTCCACAGTCAGGACATTCCATATAGCTCATATTTTCCACAATACCAATGATTGGAATGTCCATCTTCTTTGCCATGTTCACTGCCTTGGCAACGATCATGGATACTAGCTCTTGAGGGGATGTAACGATTACAATCCCATTAACTGGAAGAGACTGAAAAACCGTCAAAGGCACATCACCTGTTCCAGGAGGCATATCTACAAACATATAGTCAATATTATCCCAAAGAGCCTCCTGCCAAAACTGCTTTACAGCGCCTGCAATCACTGGCCCTCTCCAGATCACTGGATCTGTATCCTTATCCAAAAGAAGATTGGCCGACATGATCTCAATTCCTGTAGCAGTGGTTGCTGGAATCATCAAATTATCCTTTGTTACACCGATTCCCTCATTATTGAGCCCAAATGCCTTTGGAATGGAAGGCCCGGTAATATCTGCATCTAATATGGCTGTTTTATATCCCTTTGCCCTCATTTTTACGGCCAGAAGAGAAGTTACCAGGGATTTCCCTACACCTCCCTTTCCACTGACAATCCCAATTACCTTTCTTACAGAGCTAGCCGGATTCAACGCCTCTATAAAGCTTGTCTGCTCCTGTGTTCTACTGCTGCAGTTTTCACCACAGGAGGAACAGTCATGTGTACAACCCTCACTCATGATTTTATCATTCCTTTCTCTGCTTCATTTTATCATTTTCTTCGAACATTGGCATATTTACCCTCTCTTACCATACGGAACAGACCGGAAGCCTCTAGGGACTTCCACATGGAATAAAACAGTACTGTATTAATGGGCAACATGATCAGGTTCTTCAGTATTCTATCTGGCATACGTATCAGAATAAATCCATAGCCGTACATCATATACAGCCATGTTGACCCTAAAATCACATTGCAGATCAAAGAAGCTGTAAACTCAGCCGCTAACACCCTGAAAAAGGTGATCCTGCGTTTATAGAAGAAGCTTCCGTATATCAGCCCTCCTACCATAGCCCCCAGCGTCCAGCCAGGAAAAAACTCGCCTGTCGGTCTGGCAATATACTTCAGAATATCCAGAGCCCCACCAAAAAAGGCTCCGAATACCGGCCCGAACAAATAGTACACCACCTGATTTATCAGCGTAGAAAAACCAATTTTCAGATGGCTGCCAATTTCCACCGTAAAATAGCTGACAATTACCGACAATGCGGCAAACATGGCTGCAGTGGTAATGTTCCTTAAGTACTTAAATTCGCCAAGTGACTCTTTAAACATAAACATACCTCCTTCGCAGACCTCTACACTGGAGATAGGCTATGTCTCCGTTGCAGCGGGATGCGGCATATGCACCGCAAGAAATTCTTTTCGTCCAGCTGTCAACTCCCTGTACAGCCAGCACTTAACGCGCATACACCTACTCTGCTTTTTATAAAATTTTTATAGATGGCTATCCATCTACCTGTTGCAGTATACCATAAATTTTGATTTTTTCAAACCCTTCCTGTAAATTTTACAAAAACTCTGAAATTTATTGACTTAAAAACCACAAAAATATTCTAATATTTTTCTGCCAACAGCCCTTTTGGCATCTGAAATCTATGGGAGAACAAATCTTCATCGTCCTTTGTATCTGTACTTTTCTTCACCCATACATTGATCCAGGAGCCCTTCTTGCCAGACTCCCACACCAAAGCCCGGCTGTGTCAGCATCTATTTTCCTCTTACGCGGAGCACGCATCCCCTAAAAGGATTTTGCTTTATAAAGCATAATTTCCTATAAAGATTAAGGTATCTCCACCAAGGAAATCCCATAAAGCAAAAAAGGAAGTGCTGCGCACTCCCTATCCCTACTATTCTTCTACTCCCTCTCCAAGACCACTTTGAATTGCTTCTGATATAGTCCGAAGGGCTTCTTCTTCATCAACCCCACTGCACTTCACACAGATCTGGGCTCCCTTTTTAATTCCTGCCCCCATCACGTTTAAAACACTCTTTGCATCTATCTTCTTCTCGCCGCTTTCAATTGTAACATCGCACTTAAATCTCATAGATGTCTGAGCTAATACGCCTGCAGGCCTTAAATGGAGTCCTGACGGATTTACAACAACCATATTTTTAGATACCATACCTATCTCTCCTTTTTCCAACCCTCTCTTTTTATACCCTACTTTTTCTAACCCTTTTTTAAAATTTTATTACAAACACCTGTTACTGTCAAGTAAAACAGTCTCTCTTTCCTTTTTTGAAAATACACAGCCGCAGTAATTCTGGCGATATAGCCTGTACTCTTCAGAAAGCTGAACCGAGCGTTTATATCCATCCCTTTTCTTAAAATCTGATGGGAGATATTTCACTCCAAATTCCTCAGCCAGCTCCTCTCCAATTTCATTTAACTTATCTGCATTTTTAAGCGGGCTTATGGAAAGAGTAGTAGTAAAATAATCATAACTGCCCTCTGCTGCTTCCCTTGCTGCTTCCCTAAGTCTCATTCGATAACAGAGAAAGCATCTCTCTCCTCCTTCCTTATCTTCCTCATGCCCTTTTATCATTTCATAAAAAACCTCAGGAGTAAAGCTTCCTGCTATCAGAGAAACTCTGTTTTTTAAAGGCATAGAACGAATCAGCAGCTCCTGCTCTCTGATTCTTTTCTCATATTCCTCTTCTGGATAAATATTCGGATTATAGTAATATACTGTAATTTCAAAATAACAGGAAAGATATTCCAAAACATAACTGCTGCAGGGAGCGCAGCAGCTATGAAGAAGAAGCCTGGGAATTCTCTCTGCCTTTTTATTCTTCTCTATCTCCAGCTCCAGCTCTCTCTGATAATTTCTCCTGTTCATTCCCCTCCCATCCTTTCTTTCACCTGGGCCTGTATGCTTCCTGTCAATCCACTATCATAAGGGAAGGCTCTATACGTTCAGCAAACCAAAAAGGAGCATTTACAAAGCGAATTTTTCATAGTATCATTTAGGTGCGAAAACTCTAAAACCCTATATGACAAAAAAAGGCTCCTGTAAACCTCAGCCGCACGCAGCAGGCATTAGCTGCCTAGATAACAGCTAAAACAATACCTGCCCCTACAGCCTTTTACAGCAGCCTCCAGGACATGTCCCTTACAGGAAATCCCTTATTCTCTTGCTTCTTACTGGATTTCTCAGCTTTCTTAAGGCCTTAGCCTCAATCTGACGGATCCGCTCTCTGGTAACATTGAATTCCTTTCCCACTTCTTCCAAAGTCCTGGGATGTCCGTCCTCTAGGCCAAACCGCAACACGATAACCTGTCTTTCCCTCTCCTTCAGATCGCCTAAAAGAGCATCAATATGCTCTCTCAGCATAACAGATTCCACATTTCCCTCTGGAGTAACTACATTGCTGTCAGCAACAAAATCACCCAGATTGGAATCATCCTCTTCTCCGATCGGAGTCTCTAAAGATGCAGGTTCGCGAGCTATCTGCATGATTTCCATCACCTTGTCTTCTGTCATCTCAAGTGCATCAGCCAGCTCAGATACAGACGGCTCATAGCCCAGTTCCAGGGTAAGCTTCCTCTGCATCTTTGACATCTTATTAATTGTTTCCACCATATGGACAGGTACACGAATCGTCCTCGCCTGGTCTGCCAAAGCTCTGGTTACAGACTGACGAATCCACCAAGTCGCATATGTACTCAGCTTATATCCTTTTGTGTAGTCGAATTTTTCAACTCCCTTAATAAGGCCTAAATTTCCCTCCTGAACCAGGTCAAGAAAACTCATGCCTCTGCCAGTATACCGCTTAGCAATACTTACTACCAGCCTTAAGTTTGCTTCAATCAGGCGTTCCTTCGCATATTCATCCCCCTCTGCCTTTCTCTTTGCCAGATCCAGTTCCTCATCTGCAGACAGCAGCGGTACAGTCCCGATTTCCTTTAAATACATGCGGACCGGGTCTTCTGTCCCAATTCCCTCCAGCAAATCAATCGCATCCAGGTCGATGTCTTCTTCTGCTTCGCCATCCTTCATAAATCCGTCTTCGTCCACGTCATCCAAAATCAATGGATCATCTGCCAGCATGGCATCATCGATTACTGGAACCACATCAACATTGTGGTTCTCAAGGTAAGTATAAATATGATCCATTTGTTCAGGAGACAGCTGTGCCCCTGCAAAGAAATCGTTAATTTCTGTTACATCCAGAGCATTATGCTTGGTACGCGCCAGCTCTACAAGCTTACGAAGCTTTTCCAGAAACACATCTTTGTTGGTGTTAACAATTTCACTCATTTCTTTTCCCACTCGTTAACGTCCTTTCGCATAGAAATCTACACATTGAGTCATTATATAACACTAAAATCCAGATTTCAACATGTTTTAGCGCTTTTTTAGGGGAATTCTGCGAATTTTCAACTTTTCCTGTAGATTTTCAATTATTACATCCACTTTTGTACCCCCGAACTCTCCGTCCAATACCCAGTCCACAGGCTCTTCGCTGTGGATTCTGATCCTTCCGGAACGAAATGCTCTTACTAATTCATTTTCCTTTTCATCCCTTAGGAGAAGATAAGAAACAATATTGCTAAACTCCAGAGGAGTCTTCGGCATCCGAATAAACAGGCATTCAAACAGTCCGTCATTAAGTTTTACATTTTCCCTTATCAGCCCCTTAAAGCCTCCTACACTGACCGTATTCGTAATCATGCCGAAAATAAAGTCTCCCTCTACCTTCTCTGTTTCTCCTTCCTCTGTTTCCCATTCTACATTCATGTGAATGCTTTTCAAGGCTGTCAGCCGCTTCACTGCTTCTATCATATAAGCCTGATGCCCCAGAAGATTTTTTTTATCCTGAGGTGTTATATACGAAACCTCTGTAAATGCCCCAAAACCTGCTATATATACAAAATACTTTTCGCTGCAGAACTTTCCTACATCTAACAGACGGCATTCACCCAAAACTGCACTTTTCGCTGCCTGAAGCATCTGTTTTGGAATCTCCAGACTGGCAGCATAATCATTTGTAGAACCTGCCGGAATATATCCCAAAGGCGGCGGCGTTTTTAATCTCATCATGCCGGACACTGTCTCATTTAAAGTTCCGTCCCCTCCGCTGCATACGATTAAATCTGCCTTTTTCCCCTTTTTCCCTGCTATTTCTGCTGCCTCCAGGGGCTTTTGAGTAATATAAACTGTGGTTTCATATCCAGCATGGCAGAAAAGATCCAGTATTTCCAGCATCTTACTGCGTATTTTCCCTTTTCCTGAACAGGGATTCACGATAAATAACAGTTTTTTCATGCTTTTACCATTCCCATTATTTTCAGCTTTAATCAATCAGTTTCATATATCTTCCAAATGCGTTTGGAAGGGGATATTCCGTTTTAAGAGTTTCTGGATCTGCAAAAATAAAGCCCTCCGGCTTCTCTCCCTCTACCTTAATCTGCCAGCCATGCATATGCCATTCCACATGGGAGAATATATGCTTTCCATCAGGAAGGCGTTCCATCACTGCCGCTTTTTTTGTCTCCAGACCAAACGCCATTAAAAGCTCTCTGCCTTCTGGATAACCTTCTGTATTGGGAAGCTCGTATAAGGAAGCCAAAAGCCCCTTATCTTCTCGTTTGCGTATTGCCCATTTTCCTTCCCACTGGATCAATGCTACCGTGATTCTTTCGACTCTCCTATCCTTTTTTCTTCCCTTGACTGGAATCTCATCGGCAAGTCTGTTTCTTCCCGCTTCACACAGTGAAAAAAGAGGACATTCTCCACAATGAGGAGCACCATTGGGAATGCACACAAGAGCGCCGATTTCGATCAGCCCTTGGTTATAAGACGAAGCATGAGCAGAAGGAATTACCTTTCTGATATCCTCTTCCACTGTTCTTCTCACTGACTGCTTCATAATATCATCACGGCTTCCCAGAAGCCTGGAAATCACTCTCATAACATTCCCATCTACAGCAGGAGCAGGAATTCCATATGCAATAGAGGCAATCGCTCCGGCTGTATAGCTTCCGATTCCAGGAAGCTTTTTTAAATCCTCCCAGGATGAAGGCACCTTCCCATCATACTGTTCCATAATCACGATAGCTGCTTTTTTTAAGTTTCTTACACGGCTATAATATCCAAGGCCTTCCCAAAGCTTCATCAGCCTGTCATCATCTGCTTCTGCCAGAGACCTGACATTAGGAAGAGCTTTCATAAAGCGCTCATAATAAGGTTTAACAGCCTCCACCCGCGTCTGCTGAAGCATAATTTCTGAAACCCATACATGGTAAGCATCTGGATTCTCCCTCCAGGGCAGGCTTCTGGCGTTCTCTTTATACCAGGCAAGTAAAGGCTTTTCCATAGCGCGAAGCCGCTTTTCCTTTGTAAATCCCTCCTCTGCAAGAATTTGTATCCTATCATAAAGATGGAGGCTCTCTCCTGGCTCTGCCTTACACATAGCCATAAACTCCTCTTACTGACACTTCTCCTGACGTGATACGGCGGACCTTGCCATCTCTCGTTTTTACTAAAAGCCGCCCATCCTCCTCAATCCCTTGAGAAATTCCTGTATAATCTCCTTTAGCTGCCAAAACCTTTACTTCCTGTCCCCTGTTAACCAGCATTCCATTATACTCATCAGCCAAAAGAGATAAATCCCCTGTTTTTTCATAACAGGCATAGTACTGTTCAAAAGCTTCCATCACAGCTGCAGCTACAACGCTTCTGGAAACATGCTCTCCCTTTTCCAGAAAAAGGGATGTGGCCATATCTCTAATATCTTCAGGAAATTCCTCCTGATTTACATTAATACCAATTCCGACCACCACATAGTGGATACATTCCATTTCTGCACTCATCTCTGTCAGAATACCACATATCTTTTTCCCTTTTATTACAATATCATTCGGCCATTTTATCATAGCTGGAAGTCTGGTTACCTGGCGGATTCCTTCTGCCACAGCCATTGCAGCTGCCAATGTCACCATAGCAGCTCCAGCAGGCAGAATCTGCGGTCTTAATATAAGGCTCATATAGATGGCTTCTCCAGGCGGAGAAGTCCAGCTTCTGCCCCTTCTTCCCTTTCCAGCGCTCTGAAAATCTGCTACTACCAGAGTTCCATGGGGGCAACCTTCCTCTGCCAGTCTTTTTCCCCTTTCATTGGTAGAATCTGTCTCTGGGTAATAGACCAAATTTCTGCCTGCCCATTCTCCCTTTATCCGGCTTTCCAGCTCTGCAATCGTCATAACATCTGCTGTCTTCATAAGACAGTATCCCCTGTTTCTTACCGCTTCAATCTGATATCCTTCTTCCTGAAGCTGTTTTATAACTTTCCATACCGCTGTTCTGGAAACATGGAGCCTTTCACATAGCTCCTGCCCTGACACATATCCATCTGCCTCACGCAAAAGCTTTAAAATTTCTGTTTTCAAGCTACCACCTCCAAATGCTGACTGCGCTGATTGCGCTCAACAGAACAAGGAGTAATCCTAAAAGAATCTGGGCAATACCGCCTCTTTTTGTCTTTTTATCACGTTTTCCTCTTATATGGCAGAAACCAGTTATTAAATTCAACACTGCTCCCAGCAGAAAAATCACTGGAAACATAATCATATGATCCTCTGGATTGAGGAAAGAGAGCACTGCAAGCACTACGATAACTGCTCCCAGAACAATGTGGATCACATCTAAAAATACTGTAGTATTCCTTGGGTTCTTCTTTTTCTCCTGTGGAAACATCCTTATTCTCCCAAGGTTGCAGACATAACTGCTTTTATCGTATGCATTCGGTTCTCTGCCTCATCAAAAACCACAGAAGCCTTGGATTCAAACACTTCTTCCGTCACTTCATTGCCCTTTACAGCAGGAAGGCAGTGCATGAATATGGTTCCTTCCTTTCCTGTTTTTGACATCAAGCCTGCATTTACCTGATATGGCTTTAACAGGGCAACCCTCTCTGCCGCTTTATCCTCTTCTCCCATGGAGCACCATACATCTGTATAAATCACATCTGCATCCTTTACATCCTCTGGATTATCACTTAGCGTTATTGTGCTTCCTGCATTCTCTGCATACCCTCTGCATAAGTCCGTGAGCTCCTTTCCTGGCTGCAAGGCTTTAGGAGCCAGGATCGTAAAATGGATCCCCATCTTACTGCATCCGATCATCAGGCTGTTAGCCATGTTATTTCTGCCGTCTCCTGCATATACGAAATTCAGTCCCTTCAGATATCCAAAATGCTCCCTCATGGTGAGCAGATCTGCTAATATCTGTGTAGGATGGTAATCATCAGTCAGTCCATTCCATACAGGAACACCTGCATATTTTGCTAAAGCTTCTACTGTACTATGCTTAAAGCCTCTGAATTCGATGCCGTCAAACAGCCTTCCCATTACCCTGGCCGTATCTTCCACACTTTCCTTATGGCCCAGCTGGATATCATCCTTTCCTAAGTATTCCGGATGGCCTCCCTCATCCACACATGCAACCACAAAGGAGCATCTTGTTCTGGTAGATGGCTTTTCAAAAATCAAAGCAATATTCTTTCCCTTAAGGGACTGGCCTGTAATTCCCTTTTTCTTATCAGCCTTAAGCCTTGCCGCAAGATCAAGCAAATATTCAATCTCCTCTGGTGTATAATCCTTTAATGTAATAAAATTCCTGCCTTTTAAATTCATACTGATTACCCTCTTTCCTTTTTGTAGCTTCCAATACCTGCCATAGCAGGTATTATCTATATCTTGCTGCTAAACAATAGCCCCATGAGCGACATAATTCTTTTCATCCACAGCCTCTTCACCTGAATCCTATGAATGAAACAGCCTCCAGCTTTACATAAGAGATAGCCCTTTATTTTGTATCCTGAGCTCCTACCTCGGCAATCGTCTTTACAAGCCCTGCAATCCCCTGGATATCAGATGGGATAATGATTTTTGTTGCTTTTCCATCCGCTGCCTTGGCAAAAGCCTCCAAACTCTTCAATTGAAGCACTGTATTATCTGCACCAGCCTCTTTAATCATCCGAATGCCGTCAGCATTTGCCTGCTGAATTTTAAGAATTGCCTCTGCCTGGCCCTCTGCTTCCCGGATTCTCTTTTCCTTTTCTGCCTCTGCATGAAGGATAGCAGCCTGCTTATCTGCCTCCGCATCCAGAATGGCTGATTCCTTTTTACCTTCTGCCACAAGAATTGTAGACTTTTTCTGGCCTTCTGCAATCAGAATCGCTTCACGCCTCTCCCGCTCTGCTTTCATCTGTTTTTCCATGGCATCCTGAATGGCAGCAGGTGGAATAATATTTTTCAGCTCCACCCTATTTACCTTGATTCCCCATGGATCTGTTGCCATGTCCAGAGAAGCTCTCATCTTCGTATTGATCGTTTCCCTTGAAGTCAGGGTTTGATCCAGCTCCAGATCGCCGATGATATTTCTCAATGTAGTTGCTGTCAAGTTTTCAATCGCCATGATAGGATTTTCCACCCCATAGGCGTACAGCTTTGGATCTGTAATCTGGAAAAATACAACGGTATCAATCCGCATAGTTACATTATCCTTTGTAATCACTGGCTGGGGCGCAAAATCAACTACCTGCTCTTTTAAAACAACACGTTTTGCTACACGGTCAATGAAGGGAACTTTAAAATGAATTCCTACTGACCATGTAGCGAGATAAGCTCCTAGCCGCTCTACTACCATTGCATTCGCCTGTGGAACGATCTTTATGCAGGATGACAGCAGGATCAATATAATAATCAATACAATGATAAACCCAAAAAATCCTGTAATAAAATTTGCCAATTCTCCCATAATTTCTCTCCTTTTCTCTCTTTATTAATCCTTTTCGCTTTCTTTTCTTAATTATTTACTTTTTTCTTAATCCCTTTTCTCTATTTTCTCTTATCTTTTTCCCTTTTTAATCCTTTCCCCTCTTTTTTATCCTTTATCCTTCTTTTCCCTCTTTATTCCAGCTTCAAAACTGCTGACCTGGGAAAACGTATCCCCATATTTTTAACAGATGATTCTCTATTTTTCTTCCCTCGTATTCTCCGTTTCCTCCACCATCAGCTTTACGCCTCTGATCTCCACGATTCTTACCATTTCTCCTATTTTAAAGGTTTTAGAAGATTCAATAGCCCTGGCCGTCCATTCCTGGCCTCCTACTACTGCAGCTCCAACTCCAGCATCATTGTTAATATCTGCCGTAACCCTTGCCTTTTTTCCTATGAGCCCATCTGCATTTGTCTTCTGAGCCCCTTTATTAATATATTTTGTCGCAAATGGTCTGGTAAAGAAGAGGAGCAGAAAGGAAACCGCTACAAATACAGACAGCTGAAGCTTTATTCCTGCTCCTGCAAGAGAACAGAAGAATGCTGCCAACGCCCCTCCTGCAAACCATATGGTAGTAAGAGCCATAGTCGCCGCTTCAATGCCAAGAAAAATTACAAATCCAATCAGCCAGTAAACGGTTGTCATTTCTTATCTCCTCCTTCTCTGCCTGGCAGCTTCAAACATGAGGATTGAACCTGCCACAGCCGCGTTCAAAGACTCTACTCTTCCTGCCATGGGTATTTTTACACAACAGTCTGCCAAAGCTACTGTTTCAGGAGAAAGCCCCCTGGCCTCATTTCCTATGAGAAAGGCCGAGGCTCCCTGATAATCCTCATCATCATAATCCCTGCCTCCCTTTAAATGGGCGGCATAACAGCAGATTCCCTCCTCCTTCAAACTGGATATGGCTTCCTTCAGATTATCCGTGTATAGAAAAGGAACCCGGTAGACCGCACCCATGGTGGAGCGGATTGCCTTAGGACTGAAAATGTCAGCTGTCTCCCGGTTCATAATGACACCAGTAACACCTGCTCCCTCGCCAGCCCTGATAAGCGTTCCAAGATTTCCCGGATCTTGTATGGTTTCCAATACCATGATAAGAGGGCTGTTTTGCTGGAAGTCCCCCCCCTGTCCCTTATATCCCTTTCCCATAAGATCTTCCATTGTACTGATTGGCTGCTTTACAAGAGATAGGATACCCTGAGGCGTCTGAGTGTCAGCCATAGCCTTCATAACCTCGTCAGAAACTGCCTCATATCTCCGACCTTCCATCCATGCCCCATGTGCCTCTAAAAAGCTTGCAGAAACATAAGTTTTTTCAATCCATTCCTTTGGCGCTTCCTGAAACATCTTTGGACCCTCTATTAAAAACAGCCCTGTTTCTTTTCTCAGCTTCGCTTTTTTTGCCAAGGCGTTCACATACTTTACCTGGCTGTTTGCTGTACTACTTATCATATTTTTCCTCGATATGCTATTGTATTTTTATATTTATTTTCCTCTTAGACTTATTGCTGCCTGTATTCTGCCTATACATTTGCCTATATACAGTTTTCTGCTCTCAGCCCTTCTTTCCACTGCTTATCAGTCCTCATCCATCTACCTTTTTAGCAGCCCTCAGGCTTTTTCCAGTTCTTCTATCTCTTTCAGCCATATCCGGCTGCAGGCATCGCTAGGCATGCGCAGATCACCTCTAGGAGAGAGGGCCACTGAGCCTACCTTTGGTCCATCTGGTATACAGGAGCGTTTAAATTGCTGTGTAAAAAAACGATGGTAAAATACCTTCAGCCATTTCAATATGATTTCTTTCCTGTATTTCCCTCCAAAAGCCTGTAAGGCCATACGATATACCTTAGACGGCGTATATCCATACCGCAGAATCTGATACAGAAAGAAATCATGAAGCTCATAAGGGCCTACCAGATCCTCTGTCTTCTGTGAAATGTCCCCCCTTGTGGGCGGAAGAAGCTCTGGGCTGACTGGTGTATCCAATACATCCATAAGAACTGCTGCCAGCTTCTCTTCTCCACAGGTATCTGCATAATAGCGAACAAGATGGCGCACCAGCGTCTTTGGAACAGAAGCATTGACTCCATACATAGACATATGATCTCCATTGTAGGTAGCCCATCCAAGAGCCAGCTCCGACATATCTCCAGTTCCCACTACCATGCCATTTACTTGATTTGCAATATCCATAAGAATCTGAGTTCTTTCCCTTGCCTGGGAGTTTTCGTAGGTTACATCATGGTTTGAAACATCATGACCAATGTCCTTGAAATGGAGGGTAACAGCCTCTCTAATATCCACTTCCTTTAATGATGCACCTATTTTCTCTGCCATCAGGCAGGCATTGTGATACGTTCTGTCCGTAGTTCCAAAACAAGGCATGGTAACACACCATATCTGCTCTCTAGGAATGTCTAACAGATCAAAAGCACGCGCTGTAACCAGCAGAGCTAATGTGGAATCCAAGCCGCCAGAAAGGCCTAACACTGCATTTTGACAGCCTGTATGCTCCATCCTCTTTTTTAGCCCCATAGCCTGAATGGAAAGGATTTCCTCACATCTTCGTTCCCTTTCTGCCATATCGCCTGGAACAAATGGTGCAGGATCAACAAACCGCTCTAAATAGGTTTCCTCTTTTTTCAGGGAAAACTCTACTCTCCAGTAATCTTCCCTTCCTTTTATTTTAAATGTGCTCATTTTTCGCCGTTCCGATTCAATTCTTTCCAAATCCAGGTCAGCCGTAAGGATTCCGGTTTCAAAACGCTTAGATTCATTTAGGCATGTCCCATTTTCTGCTATGATGTTATGGCCTCCGAACACCAAATCTTGAGTAGATTCCCCATCTCCGGCATTTGCATAGATGTAAGCACATACCAGACGGGCTGATTGTCCAGTAACCAGGGTATCTCTGTAGGCACTCTTTCCGGTGGTTTCATCACTTGCTGAACAATTGACAATTACCGTAGCACCTGCCTGGGCATGGTATGTGCTGGGCGGCGATGGTACCCACAGATCCTCACAGATTTCCACACCGATTACTAGTTCCGGTATATTTTGGCAGGCAAAAAGGATATTTCCTCCAAACGGAACTTTCCTTCCATTCCATTCAATCATCCGGACACTGTCTTCTCCCGGTTCAAAATTCCTTGCCTCATAAAATTCCCCATAATTTGGAAGATTTCTTTTGGGAATAATCCCTAAAAGTTCTCCATTCTGTATCACTGCAGCTGTATTGTAAAGCTTCCCCTCTTCTTCCCAGGGAATGCCTGCAAAAACAAGCATATCAGAGCCCTTCGTCTGTTCTTCCAAGACAAGCAGCTCTTTTCTGGCTTCTCGTATCAGCGCCTTCTGTCCAAATAGATCCCCACATGTATACGCGGTCAAAGAAAGCTCCGGAAACACCATAAGCTTCACATGATTTTGCTGTCCCTCATATATCATTTCACATATTCTTTCTCTGTTCCATATGGTATCTGCCACTTTTACCTTTGGAGTCACTGCAGCAACCTTTAAAAAACCATCGTTCATCCTTATTACTCCCATTTTATTAAAAAGCTGTGTAAAATCTCTATATAATGACTTCTGTAGCTACATAATAACACATTTTCTATATTTGTAAAAGAAATAATTTTTCTTTAAGCCATACTGTCCGATAATAGAGAAAACATTTAAAGTCTGTATGATTTTTTAAGTTTAATCTAGCTCCAGGATATTCCGGATAACCTCTCCCGCAATGAGCAGTCCAGCAACAGGAGGTACAAAGGAGACGCTGCCAGGAACAGGCCGTCGTATCCCATCTATTTCTTCCCCGGCTCCACCAGAATCCCTTCGGTAAAGAGGCTTTAAAGGCTGTTCCCTGGAATACAGGACCTTGAGAGAAGGAATCTTCCGTGTTTTCAGCTCCTTCCTCATAATACGGCATAAGGGACAGACAGAGGTCTGATAAATATCAGCAATTTCAAACTGTTCAGGATGGAGCTTATTGCCGGTTCCCATAGAAGAGATAAGAGGAATGGAGTGAGAAAAAGCGTACTCTGCAATTGCAATTTTAGCAGATATTGTGTCAATCGCATCAATTAGATAATCTGCCGGATTGTCCTCTGACCTTCCAAACACAGCAGCAGCTGAATGAAAAAATTGTTCCAGATTATCAGACAGAATAAAATCTTCGCAGGTAAATATATGGGCAGACGGGTTAATCTGAAGGATAATTTCCTTCATCACATCTGTTTTCCTTTTCCCTACCGTACAGTGGAAGGCTAGGGCCTGCCGATTTAAATTAGTTATCGATACATCGTCAGAATCTACGAGTAAGAAACTGCCGATTCCGCTTCTTGCAAGAGCCTCAATACAGTGAGATCCTACACCCCCTGTGCCGAAAACAATCACCTTAGAAGCAGCAAGCCGTTCCATATTTTCTCTGCCTAAAAGCAGCTCTGTCCTGGAAAATTCATAATTCATGGCAGTCATACCCTTTCTCTTCGTTTGGTTACATTTGTTCAAAAAATCGTACAAAAAAAACAGAATATTATATTCCGGCAAAAATTCTTACATAAGTGTAAGAGGCGACAAAGGACGCTTAGGCGAGTTTTACATCTACAAATATTTGAAGCCGCTTAAAGGATACACAAAATATTTATTTAATTTCTATTTACCAAAAGAAAATGGAGAAAACACAGAATTAGATGTTATTCTTTTACATGAATCTGGCATATATGTATTTGAATCCAAAAATTATAGTGGCTGGATTTTTGGAACAGAAACCCAGCAATATTGGACACAGTGCTTACCAATAGGGAGAAGACAGTCTCAGAAATCGTATTTTTTCCATCTGATCATTCAGAATAAAGTACATTTGAAATGGCTTCAGCATTTTCTTACGAAAATATTCAGCATAAACATCCTATTTCTAATCCACATATTAATCCAACAAATACAAAAAACATAGATACGGAAAATTATTGAATAGGAGCCTGGTAAAATTTCCCATAAAAATTTGTGGTTTTAAACTCATTAATAATGATATGGGGATCTGTCTCCCTTAGCAAATGGATAACATCTGCTGCTTCATAAGAAGAGATAACTGTATGAAGAAGGTACATTTTTTTTCTACTATATCCGCCTACAGCTTCTACGCAGGAAATTCCATGTTTAAATTCTCTCACATATGCCTTCATTACCTCGTCAGCCTTTACAGTGGTAATCTGGAGAGTCACCCTTTCATATCTATGGTGGAATGAAGATATCACTTTTGTAGATATAAATTGGAAAATAATTGAGTATCCAGCATACTTCCATCCAAAAATCAGCCCAAATATGGATAAGATTACCACATTCCCGGCAAATACATAGCTCCATATGGATTTGCCTGTTTTATTCGATACATAAAGGGCAATAAAGTCTGTCCCTCCTGTAGAGGCATTTCCTCTTAATGCGATTACAATGGAAACACCCATGAGCACTCCGCCGAAAAGCACACGCAGAATTTGATCCTGAAATACAGGCTGAAAGCTGCAGATATTTAAAAGTCCGCTGGTAAGGAATACCTGAGTCAAAGAAAAAAACGTAAATTTTATATTGATGCTGCGGCTGCACATAATAGCTACCGGAATATTTAAAAGCACCATACCCAGGGAGGTAGAAAAATGGAAGCCTAAAAGATCTGCCACCCGGTCCAGAAGGATGGCAATCCCTGTAAATCCGCCAGAAAGGAGGCCTGCAGGATTAATAAAAGCCTGGATTACAAAAGTCTGGATCACTGCTGAAACAGTAACTGCCATCAGTGTGATACCACATCGTATCCGAATATCATTCTTTAGTATTTTCCATTTCTCTGACATAAAAGCGCCTCGCCTTCTGTTTTTCACCTGAAAATGTGAGATATTTTCTATATTATTTAGAACTTTTCCTATTCTACCCTATTTTCCTTTATATAACAACTGAATATTGAAAATTCTTTTGTGCATTTTGATAGAACAAAGAGTCTCGCAGGCTGGACTCACGGGCCGGAGCGCGGCAGCAGCCATATTTTCTTAATGCGGAGTACGATAAAAAAGGGAATGCCCTTCCCCCATGAAAGCATCCCCTTAGTCACGAACAACCCATTACATTATGCGTCGCACCCCTATTACGAAACACAACTTCCCTCCCTGTGTTCCATGCAATCAATATAACTCATTTACTTCTGATTGTCAATCTTTTTTTGTGATTTATGCACAATTTTCCCAAAAACCAAATTTACTTTTTTGTTTTTTATTTATAAAATTCATTTTTCATAATTTCTCCTGAATCTGCACATACTTCTTTTATTGGATACAATCGCCTGAGCCAGTGTGAGCTGTGACTGCCAGATATGGCCGCCTGTAAGAGATAGTGTCAGGTGAGCAGTCCAAAAAAACTATGAATCCCCTCCTTTGTTACATTATAGATGGGGGAATAAAAGGAGTTGCATATGCAGTTTTCTAAAAAATTATCTGAAAATATGGAGCAATTACAAAATATCCTCCATACCGATAAAAATTTTGACGTAGTATATCGTACAATCCATATTGGAGGCCGGGAAGCCTGTCTCTATTTTGTGGATGGTTTTACAAAGGATGAAGTTCTGCTTCGCCTGATTCAAAGCTTTACTGCTTTAAAACCAGAGGACCTTCCAGAGGAAGCCCATGGTTTTTCAAAAAAATATCTTCCTTATGGAGAGGTAGGCCTTATTAAGGATTCGGCTGCCATGGTAACACAGCTTCTTATGGGGATTACCTGTCTTTTTATTGACGGCTATGACTCCTGTCTGACCATTGACTGTAGAACATATCCTGCCAGAGGCGTAAGCGAACCTGACAAGGATAAAGTATTAAGAGGATCTAGAGATGGCTTTGTAGAAACCTTGATCTTTAATACAGCCCTGATACGCCGCCGTATCCGGGATCCCAAGCTTACCATGGAAATCATGAGTGCAGGGGAAAGCTCCCATACAGATATTGCCCTCTGCTACATGGACAGCAGGGTAGATAAACACCTTCTTAGCATAATTAAAAAAAGGATTGAAAACCTCCATGTAGATGCATTGACTATGAACCAGGAAAGCCTGGCTGAATGTATCTATCCACACAAATGGTTCAATCCCTTTCCTAAATTTAAGTTTTCTGAAAGGCCTGATACAGCAGCTGCATCAATTTTAGAGGGAAATATTGTCATCCTGGTGGACAACTCTCCTGCTGCTATGATCCTGCCGTCCTCTGTATTTGATATTATTGAGGAAGCAGATGACTACTACTTTCCTCCTGTTACAGGCACTTATCTCCGTCTGTCCAGGATGATGATCTCCCTGCTTTCCCTGTTCCTTACTCCCTTATGGCTCCTTCTGATTCAAAATCCAGATTACATCCCTAGCTGGTTGGAATTCATCCAATTTTCTGATGAAGTCCATGTCCCTGTTATATGGCAGCTTTTGATCCTGGAATTTGCCATTGACGGACTCCGGCTGGCTGCCATCAATACTCCAAATATGCTGACAACTCCTTTGAGTGTAATTGCAGGTATTGTCCTAGGTGAGTATTCTGTAAAATCCGGCTGGTTCAACAGCGAAACTATGCTTTATATGGCTTTCGTCACAATTGCTAATTATTCCCAAGCCAGTTTCGAACTTGGATATGCCTTAAAGTTTATGCGGATTATTATTCTAATCCTTACTACTATCTTTAATATTTGGGGATTTGCAGCAGGAACCATCCTTTCTGTCTGTGCTGTGGTCTTTAATCGTACAATTGCCGGAAAAAGCTATATCTATCCCCTGATTCCCTTTAGTTGGAGTGAAGTGCGCAAGCGCTTTTTAAGGGGCCGTCTGCCTCACACTGACAAGGCCTCAGAAGCAAGCGGACAAAACTAAATTCTTCTTCCAGCCATAGAACTTTTGCCTTATGGGGAATCTAAAGGAATTTTTTACACAGATTTTTGAGGGGCAAAAGGAGCGCGGACAGAGCAGTATGAGAATATTTTTTTTGGTTTTGGAGTCAAGAAATTCTAAATCTGCTAAAAGCAGCTTTCTGGCGCCGATAGGACTGCGCCTCCACTGCGCAGTCCTATCGGATTCCCCACTTCCACAGTAAACCTTCACGCGCAAGGCTAGCGCACCACCATGAATGAAGGGATCCAGCGCATTTGGAATACCTAAACTCAGTTTTCTTCTGCGCAGAAAAGGGTGCTTTCACAGTAAACTTCAAGTGTCATAAAGATCAACTTAGGAAAAGAGTCCTCACTGCTATATTAAGGCCTTCTTCTAACTCAGATATTTGATCCATCTCCATCGCTTTGACTTTTGAGTGGATTTGCTGAGAAATATCAGATATTTTCTGGTGTGTCTCATTCTCAGTGTCATATTTGGGGATCGCAAGATATTTTAACACATCAATACCTCGATTTGTGGCTATTGCATATCCGTCAATAATAGTGACTATATCTTTCGCATTCAATATTCCACAGACATAGTTTGCTTCTTTAAAATCGTCAAGTCCCAACATTAATACTTTAGAGTCAACAACAATCGTTTTATCTGTGCGGAATAACTCCCTATCTGCATTAGGAATAGATTCTAAGTAAGATCCCACAACCACTGCTGACATGCTTCCCGTCTGCTCTTTCCATAGTACTTTATATGAAGCATAAGTGTATTCTCCAACATTATCAAGCCTGTAATACGGTTGGGTGCTAGGATTAAAGAACTTTCCATTTTGAATGCGGCTGGCTAATAATTCGTCGTGATAGTAGTTTAACCACTCACTGGTTTTAGGCGCTTCTCTTTCCAGTTCCTTAACTGGAATTCCGTATTTATATTTTTCTGTATGTGGAAGCAATATGTACTCGTTAGATTTCACCTGCCATTTCCCTATATTTCTGCCTCCAAGCATTGGAAAAATATAGGTTTCTTCAACCTTTTCTTTGTGTACCCCCTTCTTTAGGAAATCTTTTCGGCGCTGCCTTTCTATGCAGTTTTCAATCAACAGCAATCCATCAAGGCTTTTTATGGGTTTCTTTAAAAGAAAGATTCCTTTTGCTCCAGCAGGCTCTATTCCTTTTCTTCCGCTATAATATCTTTTTTTCTCAGGATCAAGCACTTGATTGGCAAAACCCATATCAGATAAGGTGAGCCAGGAAGACTGTTTGTCATTCCTATCCACTGGCTGAGCTGAGAGAATGGTAAAATGCAGCATTTTCTCTACTTCAAGCCATTTTGCATGGGAATCAATGGGAGATTTTTTTCCTTTCTGCTCCCACACTTTATAGGCATTCATGGGATACTGCATTTCCATGCCTTTCGTTATCTTTATCGCTATAGTTGGTATTGTAAATAGTTTTACATTTGAAAAATCATCAACTGCCTCAACTCTAAATGGAACATTCTGGCCAAACCGGGTAATACAAAACTTTCTAAATCCCTCTCCTCCTTTTGTCGATTTAAGGAAAGAGGCAGGAAGGAGGAAAACCATACTGCCGTTATTTTTTAAATATTTGTCAAGAGCCACATAGGTGACTGCCATGCCAAAATCATCGTGGGTTGTTTTTTTATCATATGCATTTTTTTCAAAAATCCCATAGCTTTTCCAAATTTCCAATGTACCTTCCCTGTAGCTTTTACTCATGGACTTCCAGGCAATCCAAGGAGGATTTCCAACAACAAAATCAAATTTATCTCCAATGAGAATAGGGGCAAAGCTATTTCTTAATATAACAGGCCAGAACGAATCGCTGCCTGACCTATGGAGAATATAAAGTGCATCAAATAACTCTTCTACAACTTCTTTATAGCTGCTGTCAATCAGCCGTCCTTCTACTTTATTCCAAAAGGCATCAAAATCACATCTATCATCAATATGTCTGCTCAAAGTTTTTAAAAATTCATTTGCAGCCTTATAGTCTTCAAATTTTGGAATTTGGAATTTTCCCACAGAAGTATCAATGGATAATGTTAATTTGCTTTCTTCTGTATAAACAACTGGAGATACAATGGAATCGGCAATATAGATAGGAATATCTATGGGATCTGCAAAATTGTCAAATACTGCGTCCTCACAGGAAGAGAAAACTGCCAGAATATAGTTTGCCTTTGCAGACACTACAGAAATGGGATTAATATCAAAACCAATAATATTGTGGGTTATTTTGTCAATATTATCCCTTGACAGTTTTCCGCCTGCCTGCTGGATAACCCTTTTTATAGCATGGGTCAAAAAAGTTCCTGACCCAGCAGCCGGATCGATAAGGGTTTTATCTATATCTCCTGTATATCCTGCTAAATCAAGGGCATGTTCCACAATCCAATCCGGCGAAAAATACTCCCCCATTAAATGACGCATCTCAGCAGGGATCAATTCCATATAAACTTCTTGTAAAATATCCTGAATCTCTTCTGGTTTTAAAATATATGTGCTTAAATCAAACTGATTAATTACTTCTAAAATGTTATTAACTATGGTAACGTCAAATCTGCTCTCAGAACAGGTATAAGTAAACCACTCCATAAAATGAGACTCAAAGAAGTTATTAACCAGGGATTCGTATTTATGTAATCCTCCGTCAAAAAGTCTGTCTATTTGAGGCTTTGTAAATGCAGCAGGCTGAAACGCCGGGCTGACAAGATGGGCAAGAAAGGAATAGATCAGTAGTTTCAAAAACATATTAAAAAAAGTCTGCAATGCAAACAAATAGACTTTGCTGTCAATCACTGCCTCATCGCAATACCCATAGATTTTTTTAATTATAGATGAAACTTCTGTAAAGGAGGTCGCTTCTTCATCCTCCCCATACATGGTTCCAAATACTCTATCCCATTCCCTGTACAATGTTCTGACACGGGTGCTGCCATCCAAATCAACTAAATTAAATTGCAATTCATCATAAATCGTTTTTATGCTCTCGCGGACAAATAAACTCTTAGGATTGATAATTGAGATTAGATTTTTCTTATTCAAAGCTATTTTATCCTGCTGTTTTAGAAGCAATGCCAATTTCTTCAGACCAGCAGAAAATTCTTTTTTTTCATAATCAAAAGAAACTGGCAGCTTTGTAGTAATTGATATTTTAAGCTTCTTAGTATTCAAAGTTTTTGTAACTGGCGCAGGTATAAATCGGGCAAAGATAAAAGCATTTCCATCAAATCCAACGCCAATACTATTTAATAGTTTATGTACAATAGCTTCTTCGGAATCCCTTTCAGAAATATCTGCATTACTGATGATATAATCGTATAGTCCATGATCTTTTTCGTTTCTGCCATACAATGCTTCTTTTATCCCGTTTGTTGTTTTAAAATAATTGAGTTTTTTTAATTCAAACGTAATATTTTGAAACGTCGCATCGGTTCTGCCCCCAGCGAGAAGCGTATCTTCACTTTTGTACTGCCCGGCCATCCCAGGATTTAGTTCCTCTAGCAATGGCTTTACGATATTTGAATGAAAATGAATTTTAACATCGTCTTCTGTCTTAAAGGTATTTCTCTTAAATGCCTCTTCTAATTTTAAAAGTTCCATAACCTCCTCCATTCTTTAAAATTATATCACATAGAATTTTACTGATCAATGGATTTTAAAGCCTAAACTATGGCATTTTTTCTGTTTTTTTATTATGACCAATTGATCAGATTTGGTAATATTAATGAACCTCTGATTTTTTTGTTTTTCTTGACCTGTATAAAAGATTTATGCTATGCTGTTTTGGAAATACGTAAGACAAGATCAAATATAATCTAAGAAAGGTATAATATATGATAATCAGAACCATTGACTTTTTTGATTTGAAACAGATTGCCGATTCTGGTCAATGCTTCCGCATGGCTCCTCTTATTGGTCAGGAAGGAGACGGTTTCCGCATCATCAGCAGGGGGCGCCTTCTGGATGTATTTCAACAAAAACGCACCTTTTCCTTTCACTGTAGTGAGGAGGACATGCCTTATTGGGAGGAATATTTCGATTTGAAAACAGACTATGGAAAAATAGCTGCTTCTGCCGCACTGGAAGATACCTATTTGCAAAAGGCAGCTCTGTTCGGCAGCGGAATTCGTATTCTGCGGCAGGAACCATGGGAAATGATTATTACCTTTATCATCTCCCAACAGAAGACCATACCGAAAATCAAAGAGTCCGTAGAATTGCTAAGCAGAACTTATGGAAAAAAGCTTTCCTGCGCCGGCCATACCTTTTATGCCTTTCCCTCTCCAGAGGAGCTTTCCTCTGCCAGCCTGGACGAGCTCTTAAGTCTGAAACTGGGGTATCGGGCCAAATACATTTACCATATCTGCCAAGATGCTATAAGCGGCAGGCTGGATCTCCATTCGCTTTCTTCCATGGACTATTTTCAGGCCATGGACTATCTGACCGGCTTTTACGGAATCGGAAGAAAGGTGGCTGACTGTATTTGCCTGTTCGGCCTTCATCACATCAATGCATTTCCCATAGATACCTGGATACAGAAAATCCTTCTTAGGGAATACTATCAGCCCTTATATGAGGCAATTCCCAAAAAACATCTGTACCAAAAAATCGTTCGGGATCATTTTAGCTGCTATGAAGGGTTTGCTGGTGTTATGCAGCAATACATATTTTATTATGAGAGATATTCTTCCAGCCATCATTCTCTATTATAGAATGATGGCAGAAATATCTGATTTTTATAGAAATTTTTCCGTTTAGATTAAATCATTTTTCCATTAAACTTTCATTTATAGCCAGTCAACTGCTATAAATGAAAGTATCCTGCCGCATTTGGCATATCTGAACTTTGCTTTTTGCTTCGCGCAAAAGAGGGCTTTTACCGTAACGTGTACCATATAATACTATCTAGGCGGCAGGCCGAATTCAACCTGAAAACTCACTTTTCTTCATCTAACGGATTCACTTCATTTTTAATCACATTTTTCAAAAAAATGCTGCTTAAAACAAAGGCGAACAGTTCTGCTATGGGAAATGCCCACCAGATTGCATGAAGGCCGACTGTTTTTGCTAAAATATAAGCAGTAGGAAGAAGTACTACCAGCTGACGTACCAGAGATACCATAAGACTCAGAAAGCCATGGGCCATAGCCTGGAACAAGGAAGAGCAGATAATGCCGAAGCCCGCCATGAGAAAGCTTATACTGATTATCCTAAGGGCTGGAATCCCGATTTCTTTCATATAATCAGAGGCTTTGAAAATCCCAAGCAGACTGTCTGTACAGACCTGAAATACAATAAAACCAGCTACCATAATAACCATAGCGCATATCACGCCGGAAGTAATGGCCTGCTTGATCCTTTTACTCTTTCTGGCTCCATAGTTATAGGCAATGATGGGTACTAATCCATTATTCATGCCGAACACAGGCATAAATACAAAGCTTTGTATCTTAAAATATACGCCAAAAACTGCTGCTGCTGTAGAGGTAAATGCCATAAGTATTTTGTTCATCCCAAAGGTCATAATGGAACCAATGGACATCATAATGATGGAAGGAATACCAACCCCATAGATTCCTCCAATCACCTGGCTAGAGGGAGAAAAACCTTTGAAGGAAAGATTGATTTCTTTATTTTTTGTAATGTTTAGCCAAGCCCCTATGAGGGCAGCCACGATTTGCCCGGTCACGGTTGCAAGAGCAGCGCCTGCAACTCCCATTTTAGGAAAGCCGTAAAGGCCAAATATCATGATCGGGTCTAGAATGATATTGATAATAGCTCCAGTTCCCTGGGTAATCATAGAATAGATAGTCTTTCCCGTTGACTGAAGCAGTCTTTCAAATGTCATCTGGAATGCTACTGCAAAGGAACAGACGCAGCAGATAAACATATATTCTTTTCCATATTGGACAATCTGGGCATCCCCTGTCTGAATGCTGTAAAAAGTTTCTGAAAAGAACAGACCAAATGCCAGAAACAGCAGGTAGCTTAAGCCTGCCAGCAAAAGGCCGTGTTTTGCCACGCTGTCCGCTCTTTCCTGGTTCTTCTCCCCTAGACTTCGGGACAAAAGGGCATTGATTCCAACTCCAGTTCCGGAAAACACGGATATCATCAGATTCTGTACCGGAAACGCTAAGGATACAGCTGTCAGGGCGTTCTCATTCAACCTGGCTACAAACATGCTGTCAACAATATTATAGAGAGCCTGGACCAGCATGGATATCATCATAGGAAGAGACATAGCAATTAAGAGTTTCGGCACCGGCATGGTGCCCATTTTATTTTCTGTTACAGGTGTTTCGTTTTTTTCCAAAGTAATTCCTCCATTCTTTTGTCAGATCAGAGCTGTTGCTAAATGGATTTTTATACAGCATATCCTGTATAAATTAATTGTTCTGCAACAGCCCCTGCGCCAAATATGGCGGTTTTTCAGCATCTATATCTTCATACGAGCGAGTATTCCCTTTAGAAACCTAATCTCATATGACGAAAAGAGAAATCCGTACCTCCGGCTTAAGCCGTTTTCCGGATTTCTCCATTTAGTTTTTCAGGTCTATCTGGCAAATATGCTCCTTATTCTTCAATACTATAATTCGGAGCCTCTTTTGTAATATGGATATCATGAGGATGACTTTCCTTCAAGGAAGCGGCGGAAATCTTTATAAATCGTCCTGTAGTCTGCAAAGTCTGGATATCCTTTGCTCCACAATATCCCATACCAGCTCTTAAACCGCCTAGAAGTTGAAATACCGTGTCCTCTACCAGTCCTTTATAGGCAACACGGCCCTCCACGCCTTCCGGAACCAGCTTCTTAGCATCGTTTTGGAAATAGCGGTCCTTGCTGCCGTTTTCCATGGCAGCGATTGATCCCATCCCCCGGTATACCTTATACTTTCTGCCTTGATACAGTTCAAAGGTACCTGGGCTTTCATCACAGCCGGCAAACATGCTTCCCATCATGCATACGCTTCCTCCGGCGGCAATGGCTTTTGTCACATCGCCGGAATACTTAATCCCGCCATCTGCGATCACAGGAATTCCATATTCCTTTGCCACTTCATAGCAGTCCATGACTGCAGAAATCTGTGGAACGCCGATGCCTGCAACCACACGTGTCGTACAGATAGAGCCTGGACCAATGCCCACCTTTACGGCATCTGCCCCAGCCTCAATCAGCGCCCTTGCTCCTTCTCCTGTCGCCACATTGCCTGCAATCACTTGCAGCTCTGGGTACTTCTCTTTTATCATTTTAATGCAGCGGATTACATTTGCAGAATGTCCATGAGCCGAATCCAAGACTACTACATCTACCTTAGCATCTACTAAAGCATCCACGCGCTCCAGAACATTAGCTGTAATTCCTATGCCAGCTCCGCATAGAAGACGGCCCTGTTCGTCCTTGGCAGATAAGGGATAACGGATCTGTTTTTCAATGTCCTTTATGGTGATTAAGCCTTTCAAGTTAAAATCATCATCTACGATTGGGAGCTTTTCCACTCTGGCCTTTGCTAGAATTTTCTTAGCCTCCATCAAGGTGATACCTTCTTTAGCCGTCACCAGATTTTCTGAGGTCATACATTCTTTGATCTTTTTGTTAAAATCCTCTTCAAACTTTAAATCCCGGTTAGTAATGATTCCTACCAGCTTCCTGCCTTCTGTAACTGGCACGCCGGAGATGCGGAATTTGCCCATCAGTTCATCTGCATCTCTTAAAGTATGCTCTGGAGACAGATAAAATGGATCTGTGATAACTCCATTTTCAGAACGCTTTACCTTATCCACTTCCTCTGCTTGGGCTTCAATTGACATATTTTTATGGATAATACCAATGCCGCCCTGCCTTGCCATGGCAATTGCCATCCTGTGTTCCGTAACAGTATCCATTCCTGCACTCATAAGCGGAATATTTAATTTGATCTTTTTAGTAAGATGTGTCGTCACATCAATCTCGTTGGGAATTACCTCAGAATAAGATGGTACTAACAATACATCATCAAAAGTAATGCCGTCACCAATAATTCTACTCATTAGAATTTCCTCACTTTCTTTTGCTGTCATTCTTATCTATTCTAGGACCGCTGCATCCGGAGAATAAATCATTCCAGGTTATTAGTACATAATTTAACAGAATTTCTACTGCTTGTCAAATACGAAATAATTTTCCTCTTTCCAATCTTTTATTCCTTGTCATATCAGCCATTAAATGGGAAAAGGCTCTAACTCATCATTCGGTACAGTATCGCCCATTTTCTCATAAATCCACCGGTATGGATTTCAGGTCTGCTGCCAAGTCTTTCTCCTGTCTCATTGGATCAGACTTATGACATCTATGGCTATTGCCCTCAATATACCGAAAAAAGCCACTAGTACATTAATCATAATATATATAACAATGAGAATAAAAAACAGGCTAAAGTTCCTTCCCTGGCCTTTCTTTTTCCAAATATCTTCTGGCCTGATGCTTCGGAAAAATTTTCCATAGGGGCCGAATTCCCTAGAAAGATGAGCCTTTCTTGAATCTGGGGAATTATGAGCTTGTACTGAAGTTCTTGGAGAAAAGGATTTCCCTCCTGCTGCAGAAAGTTTGTCATAACCAGAATGGTATTCACAATCCCTTTCGACTTCTGGATGCCTTTCATTCAAATAGAAATCCGCATTGATATAAACAGGGTTCTTAATCCAGCGTTTACATCCCTGACAAAAATTTCCCTTTTCCAGCCTGCTATCACATATCGGACATATTTTTCTCCCCATCCTGTCACCATTCCTTCCGCCTTTCAGCAGCTGTTTTATCAGCTCTGCCCCAGATCTTCTCTGCCTCTATGTATACCTTTCTGCCTTTCTTCTATAGTACCATGTTATGGCTCCTTTTTCTATAGCTAACTCTCCAAAATTCTCTGTAATGTGAAAAATTGTATACACTATCCTTAAAAGAACTGTATCGTTTATCTGACCACACTTAAGCCCCTCGTCCGCTTTGAAAAGCGGCACGAGGGGCCCTTGTCTTTCTCTCTTTTTATACATTCATTCCCTGGTTTATAAGAATAGGGAACCTACGGAATCGTTTCTCACTGCCGCAATGCTGTCAATAGCATTTTCCACCGATTACATCATACCCATTCCGCCAGGAGCTGCTGGCATAGCCGGAGCTGGCTCCTTAATATCAGCTACAACTGACTCTGTTGTCAGTAAAGTAGAAGCTACGCTGGTTGCATTCTGAAGAGCGCTTCTTGTAACCTTTGCCGGATCAAGAATGCCTGCTTTAATCATGTCTACATACTCCTCTTTGTATGCATCAAAGCCTACACCTACAGCTGATTCTGCAACCTTATTGATAATCACAGAACCTTCCAGACCTGCATTAGCCACGATGTGATATAATGGGGATTCCAGAGCCTTAAGGATAATCTTTCCGCCTGTCTTCTCATCACCTTCCATAGCTTCAACAATCTTTGCAACAGCCTTTGCAGCATGGACATATGCAGAGCCGCCGCCTGCAATGATTCCTTCTTCTACAGCTGCCTTGGTAGCTGCCAGAGCATCTTCCATACGAAGCTTTGCTTCTTTCATCTCTGTCTCTGTTGCAGCGCCTACACGGATTACTGCTACGCCGCCTGCCAGCTTAGCCAGTCTTTCCTGAAGCTTTTCTCTATCAAAGTCAGATGTGGTCTCTTCAATCTGAGCGCGAATCTGGGATACTCTTGCTGCAATTTCACTCTTATCGCCGCAGCCATCCACAATGATGGTATTTTCTTTCTGAACTTTAACGGATTTTGCACGTCCAAGCTCCTCCATGGTGGTATCCTTTAAATCAAGGCCAAGCTCTTCTGAAATTACGGTACCGCCTGTAAGAATAGCGATATCCTTTAACATTTCCTTTCTTCTGTCGCCATAGCCAGGAGCCTTTACAGCAACAACGCTGAACGTACCTCTTAACTTATTAACGATTAAAGTAGTAAGGGCTTCTCCCTCTACATCTTCTGCAATAATAAGAAGTTTAGCACCTGTCTTTACAATCTGCTCCAAAACGGGAAGAATATCCTGGATATTAGAAATCTTCTTGTCTGTAATCAATACATAGGGATCATCTAAAAGCGCTTCCATCTTATCCATATCTGTGCACATATATGCAGACAGATAACCGCGGTCAAACTGCATACCCTCTACTAAATCCAGCTCTGTTTTCATGGTCTTGGATTCTTCAATGGTAATAACGCCATCCTTGGAAACCTTTTCCATTGCATCTGCTACCAGCTCGCCTACCTCATCATCTGATGCAGAAATAGCTGCTACTCTTGCAATGTGTGACTTTCCGTCAATGGGCTGGCTCATCTTTGCGATTTCTTCCACAGCAGCCTCTGTAGCCTTTTTCATGCCCTTTCTCAATACAATCGGGTTAGCTCCTGCAGCCAGGTTCTTCATTCCCTCATTAATCATTGCCTGAGCCAGTACTGTTGCTGTGGTAGTGCCGTCACCTGCTACGTCATTTGTCTTAGTAGCAACTTCCTTTACAAGCTGAGCGCCCATATTCTCAAATGGGTCCTTTAATTCGATTTCCTTTGCAATGGTTACACCATCGTTTGTAATCAGCGGAGCACCAAAAGACTTATCGAGCACAACGTTTCTTCCCTTTGGTCCTAAGGTAACACGTACTGTATCTGCAAGCTGATTAACTCCTGATTCCAATGCTTTTCTGGCTTCAACGCCATATTTAATTTCTTTTGCCATAATGAATTTCCTCCAGTCTCTATCTGACTTTATATCACTAAATTTTCTTTAAAATTGTTCCCTAAACCTTCATGCACACAATTTATATACCATCATGAATAAAAGTTAGCCGATACATTTGGTACATTTAAACTTTATTTTCCGCCAGGCGGAAACAGGTACCTTTACAGTATTGGCAGATTTACCAGATTTCTATTACTGAATCACTGCCAGGATATCGTTCTGCTTTACGATCACATATTTCTCCTCGTCAATCTCTACCTCACTGCCTGCATACTTAGAATAAATAACCTGATCGCCCACTTTCACCTGCATGGTAATCTCTTTCCCGTCTACCATTCCTCCTGGTCCTACAGCAACTACTTCTGCCTGCTGTGGCTTTTCCTTTGCCTGGCCTGGCAATACGATACCAGACTTTGTTGTCTCTTCTGCTGCCAGCTGTTTTAATACGATCCGGTCAAATAATGGAACTAACTTCATTTAGATATTCCTCCTTCAATCATCTAGTTTTTATTGGGATAGGACTCATTGTCCTTCCGTCGTCTTTTTCTTTACATGTATTGTTATACCACCCCTTGTTAGCACTGTCAAGTATTGAGTGCTAATTTTACATATTTTTTACAAATTTTCCTTCTCACTCCTTAGTTTATAAAAATTTTCTTAACTTATACCTTTCTTTTTTACAGATTTCGTATTAAAATAAAAGAAAAGTTAATAAATCAGCGGATTTATTATGATAGTCTCAGGAAGGGAGAACATTTATGGGAAAACATGTAGGAAGATGGGTTGCTCTGGCGGCTCTAGCAGGAGCTGCTGCTGTGGGAATTTCATATTTTGCAAAATATAAATCATTTCATAAAGAACTGGAAGAGGATTTTCATGATTTCGAGGAGGGAGATGAGGATGGGACAGAAAGCTCTTTCAGAGAATCTGCTTCTAAGAGAAAATATGTATCTTTAAATTCGAATAAAGATGAATTTATGGTTGCTGCCAAGGACATGATGAGTGCAGCAAAGGATATTGTAAAAGATACTTCCTCCATTGTAAGTGACACATACCGGGACATGGCTTCTATCGCCAGAGATTCTGCAGTGACTGCCAGGGATAAAATGTCAGCAGCAAAAGATCGGGTTCACGAAAAGGTCTCAGAAAAGAAGGATGAGTGGAAGGAAAAATTTTACACTCGGAAAAAAAGTTCTGAAGAGGCTGATATGGAAGAGGTGATTGATGACCTTGATGAGGACTTCGACTTTGTAAATGTAGCGGATGAAGAAAATGAAGATGTGGAAATCCTGTCCTCTATTACAGAAGCTCTGGCACAAGCTCCAGAAAAACAGTCCATATCAGATACGGCTGAATCTAAACCTGATCCTATTTCGCCTGAGCCCATATATAAAGCAGTTTCTGAAGACGGACAGAACATTGCTTCTGCTATCGCCTCTTCGGTTGAATTAGCACAGGGGGAGGATGTCCCATTGAATGAAAGGATTACGGCAACGATTACAGAAGAATCCTGAGGAAGGAAAAAATTGTGCAGGCTTTTCTTTTTCCAGCTTTTTTATAAATTCAAAAATCTGGTATGACATATGTTATAAATAGTAGAAAAGGACTGTTGCAAAACAATCGGTTTATGCAGGATATGGTATGAAAGTCTTAAAATTCCTACCATATCCTGTATAAGAAATTCGTTTTGCAACAGTCCTTTTTTCTTTCCTTTTTATAAAATAAAAGTCTGAAGGATTGAAGCCAGTCCATTTTATTCCCCATCTATATTGAATCTTCACCGGATGATTCTTCAGGCACTTTTTAGCTGATAGGTCTATCTATCCCATCTTCCAGGCCTCTTTCAACAGGGCCGTCCCTTTTTTTATTTCATCCTCTGAAAGCCTTGCATAGCCCAGGAGAACCGTACTTTCACATTCCTCTTTATCTGCCTCTTCAATGAGACAGGAAGACATGCCATATACTTTTACCCCCTTCTCTCCTGCTTTTTTTATCAGCTCTTCTTCCAGAGTGTTTTCTCTGGACTTTAGGAGGATGTGGAGGCCAGCGTATTCGCCTCCAATCCGAAATCGTTCTTCCAGGCCCTTCAGTCCAGAAAGAAGGATATCATGCTTTCCTTTATATACAGCCCTCATCCGGTTTAAGTGTCTCTCATAATAACCATCTACCAGAAAACGGTAAAGAATATTCTGATCGATTCGGGATACAGTAGAGGCATAAAATCCTGCCCTTTCCCGATAAATCTTGAGAAGTGACATAGGAAGAACCATATAGCTGATTCGTATGGCTGGAGCAATGGACTTGGAAAAAGTTCCCAGATAGATCACCTTTTCCCTTCTGTCCATTCCCTGAAGAGCTGGCACTGGTTTCCCTTTGTAACGAAATTCACTGTCATAATCATCTTCAATCAGATACCGGCCCTCTCTTTCACCTGCCCACAAAAGAAGCTCCTGCCTGCGCCTTACTGGCATTACCACTCCAGTTGGATACTGGTGAGAAGGCATAATATAAGCAATCTCTGCTAGGCTTTTTTCCAGGTCCTCTGGATTCATACCTAGGCTGTCCAGTCTTACTGGTTTTACCTGATTCCCAGCACCTATAAGCACACGATATGCCTGTTTATAGGTAGGGCTTTCCATAGCAACAGTCTTTCCGGTTCCTAAAAGCTGGCTTAACAGCAAAAGAAGGTATTCACTGCCTGCCCCTATCACAATCTGGTCTTCATGACAATCCACCCCTCTGGCAGAATGAAGATAATCCCGTATTGCCTCCCGCAATGGCCGTTCTCCCTGATTATCTCCTGCAGCAAACATCTCTTTATTATCATCAATCAGAGTATTTCTGGAAAGCTTCCGCCACACATGAAAGGGAAAGCTTTTCAAATCAATTCCTCTGGGAGAAAAATCTACTACAAAGCTTTCTTTTCCCTCTTCCTTTACCCGTTCTCTTCCTCTCTCCCTGTGTTCTACGTCAATAAGCTCATCGATCTCAGCTACATAATATCCTTTGCAGGGAATGGCCTCTATGTACCCTTCTGAACAAAGCTGGTCATAGGCAAGCTGAGTCGTGCTTCTGCTCACTTTCAGATTCTCTGCCAGACTTCTGGTGGAGGGAAGACGCCAGAAAGCCTTTAGCCTTCCATTTTTAATTTCTGTCTTAATGTACTCATAAATCTGTTCATAAAGCGGCTTGGCAGCCTTTCCATCCAAAGGTATCAGCAATTCCATAAGACGCCTATCTATTGATTTTAAATGAACTCTTCAAGGAAACAATTCGGTTAAATACCACATGCTCTGGTCTGCTGTCTTTACAATCCACGCAGAAATATCCGTTTCTTACAAACTGGAAGCTATCATAGGCTTCTGCCTTTACCAGATCTGGCTCTACATATGCCTGCTCCACTACTGTAAGAGAATTGGGATTTAGGTTCAAGGTTCCGTCTTCATTCAGCTTTCCCTTTTCTTCATCTACAATATTTTCATACAGCCTGCATTCTACCTCCTTGGCAGTCTTAACAGCAACCCAATGAATCGTACCCTTTACCTTTCTTCCTGTAAAGCCAGAACCGCTCTTTGTCTCTGGATCATAAGTTGCATGCACTACTGTTACATTGCCATTTTCATCCTTTTCACAGCCCGTACATGTGACAAAATAGGCCCCCATGAGACGTACCTCATTGCCTGGGAAAAGGCGGAAATATTTTTTAGGAGGCTCTTCCATAAAATCCTCCCTTTCAATATAAAGTTCTCTTCCAAAAGGAACTGTTCTTTCTCCCAAATCCGGATTTTCCAGATTGTTAGGGATCTCCAGCTCCTCTGTTACACCATCTGGATAATTATCAATTACAAGCTTAATCGGATCAAGCACTGCCATCATCCTGGGACGTTTCAACTTCAAATCCTCGCGGATACAGTATTCCAGCATAGCATAGTCTACTGAGCTGTTTGCCTTTGCAACTCCTACCAAATCCACAAACATACGAATGGATTCTGGCGTATACCCTCGTCTTCTTAAAGCAGCGATGGAGACAAGGCGTGGATCATCCCACCCATCTACAATCCCGTCTTCTACCAGTTTCTTAATATATCGTTTTCCTGTAATTACATTTGTCAGATAAAGCTTTGCAAATTCAATCTGTCTAGGTGGATTGACAAACTCACACTCTCTTACCACCCAATCATAAAGGGGCCTGTGATCCTCAAATTCCAGGGTACAGATGGAATGGGTGATATGTTCAATCGCATCTTCAATTGGATGGGCAAAGTCATACATGGGATAAATGCACCATGCATCCCCTGTGTTATGGTGAGACATATGAGCCACACGATAGATAACCGGATCGCGCATGTTAATATTGGGAGAAGCCATATCGATTTTGGCACGAAGTACTTTTTCTCCATCCTGGTATCTGCCTTCCCTCATCTCCTCAAAAAGCTTTAAGTTTTCTTCTATGCTTCGGTTCCTGTATGGGCTTTCCTTTCCAGGAGTTTTAAAATCTCCCCTATATTCCCTGATCTCTTCTGCTGATAAATCGCATACAAAGGCTTTTCCCTTCTTTATCAAAAGCACTGCGCACTCATACATCTTTTCAAAATAATCAGAAGCGAAAAAGAGGCGGTCCCCATAATCAGCCCCCAGCCACTGAACATCTGCCTTTATGGACTCTACAAATTCCACCTTTTCCTTAGTCGGGTTGGTGTCATCAAACCTCATATTAAACTTTCCGCCGTATTCTTGAGCCAGACCATAATTTAATAAAATTGATTTCGCATGTCCGATATGGAGATATCCATTCGGCTCTGGCGGAAACCTGGTCTGTACATGGTTATAAACCCCTTCTGCCAAATCCTTTTCAATTTCCTGCTCAATAAAATTTTTGGAAACCACCTCTTTCTCTTCAGTCTCCTCTACAATCCTTTTTTCTTCCATATCCTTTCCTCCATTCCGGCGTTCCATTTATTTTTTATTTGACTCGCAAAGCGAATTTTTTGTATCATAGGATGCCGCGCTTTGGCGCATGTGTACATTTCATGCACGCTTTTTTACCCTTAAACGTTGGCTTATTATAGCAGAGTTTTAACGATTCGGCAAGGTTTTAAACAATATTTTAACGATTATTGAAAGACTGACGGACGGATGATATAATGATACATAAGTATGAATTTTTATAAAACTCAGGAGAATTACCATGAAAAAACGGACGATTACCAACAGTCATATCATCAACGGAATTGCCCTTGGCTTTTCCCTTTTTTTTCTCTTTGCCGCCTGTATTGCTGCTGTTTATACCGGTGAATGGGGACATGTTTTCCATAACTGGTATCTGATTATGATTTCTCCTTGTCCTCTGGTAACAGATTATTTTGCTGTAGGCGGACTAGCCAGTGCCCTTCTGAATGCTGGGGCCTGTGGACTGGCCTGTTTTCTGTTTATGGTTTTTCTGAAGGGAGAATCTCAGGCCAATACCCTTGCTGGATTTTTTTTGGTGATTGCCCACTGCTTTTATGGGCTGAATTTTCTCAATATGTGGCCCTGCTTCTTGGCTCCCTTGATTTACCTTTACAGGAAGCGATTAAATTTCAATAATAATCTACATATCTGTATGTTTGCAACCTCCTTCAGCCCTTTTATCAGCGAGCTGCTTTTTCGTTATACCCAAAGGGAAAATTTTGTCTTCGGCCAGGCAAACCTAACCCATTCTGGCATCCTTTTAGCGGTTATTTTTAGTGTCATGATTGGCTATATTATTCCAGCTATCCTTCCTGGGGCGCAAGCTTGGCATAAAGGCTATAATCTTTATAACGGCGGGCTGGCCTTTGGATTTTTAGGTTTTTTTCTCTATAATCTTATGTATAAAACCATGGGAATTACTCCTTCAGAACCCATTGCTTATGATAACGCCATTTATACAGCCTTCCATCATTCCTATCGGCTGTATGCAAATATCTTTTTTCTGATTCTTTTTACCATTTGTATCCTGGCAGGTTATTTTCTTAATGGAAAGACCATCCGAGGCTTGGGAAGTCTGTTGAAAAATACTGGTTATTCCAGCAATTTTGCTAATCATTACGGTATGCCTGTATGTCTGTTAAACATCGGTTTTCACGGCTTTCTGATTCTTCTCTATGTCAATCTGGCAATTTTATTTACAGAAGGAGCCGGGTTTACAGGACCTACCATCGGCGTGGTCTTAGCAGCCCTTACCTTTACCGCCATGGGACAGCACCCAGTGAATGTATGGCCTATCCTTGCAGGCTATCAGCTTCTCTACTTTTTTGCCATGCTGTTCTGCTATGCAAATGGAAGAGAACTTACCTGGTCTGTATCCACCCAAGGATATATTAATGGCGCTGCTTTTGCCACTGGCCTTTGCCCGATTGTCGGCCGCTACGGCATCCGGGCAGGCCTGATCGCAGGCTTCATGTGTGCTTCCATGTGTACAGCTACCAGCGCCCTACATGGAGGCTTCGTCTTGTATAACGGTGGTTTCACGGCTGGAATCACAGCCATGCTTCTTCTCCCCTTCTTAGAGCATTATGCACCTAGAGCTCGAGACGAAATGAAACGTCAGACCATCCACATTGAAGATATGATCGGACTGGTAGAAAACATTTCTCCTAATACCACCAATACCTGGAGGTAAGCTCCTGTAAGAAAAAGATATTCTGTCTTTTGACATACCATCCAATATTAAAAAAAGCTGTACAGAGAAGCCACATTAACTGCTTTCTCTGTACAGCCTTAATTTTCTGTACTGGTATTCCTGATATATTTTATATTTTCAGCAATACCTTAAACTTCGTCTGTATACTCTGCCTCTTCTTCTCTCTGCGGAACCTCAAGAGCTTTCATGCTTAAGCTGATCTTACGATCTGTTTCATTGAAATCAACCACCTGAGCCTCAACTTCCTGGCCGATAGAAAGAACATCCGACGGTTTCTCTACATGATTCCTGGAAATTTGAGATACATGAAGCAGTGCATCTACTCCTGGCTCCAATTCTACAAATGCGCCGAAATCTGTCATACGGGCAACTTTTCCACTTACAACATTGCCTGACGCATATTTCTCAGCAGCATTTACCCAAGGATTGGTTTCTGGGAACTTAAGGCTCAAAGCAATCTTGTCACCATTAATATCCTTAATCAGTGTCTTAACCTTCTCGCCGCTCTTAAATGCCTTCTTCGGACTTTCCACTCTTCCCCAGCTCATCTCTGAAATATGAAGGAGACCATCTGCTCCTCCTAAATCAATGAATGCGCCGAAATCAGTAACATTTTTAACCGTTCCTTCTACGGTATCTCCAACATGAATTCTTTCAAACAGTTCCTTTTGAAGCTCTGCCTTTCTGGCTGCCAGCAGCTGTCTGCGGTCTCCAATGATTCTTCTCCTCTTAGGATTGAACTCTGTGATTACAAATTCAATCTCCTGATCCTTATATTTGGATAAATCTCTTTCATACGTATCAGAAACAAGGCTTGCCGGAATAAAAATTCTCGTTTCTTCCACAATCACACTTAAGCCTCCGTCCAAAACCTGGGCTACCTTTGCAGTAAGAACCTCCTGATTATTGAAAGCCTCTTCCAGTCTCTTGTTGCCCTTCTCTGCTGCAAGTCTTCTATAAGACAATGCAACTTGGCCTTCGCCATCATTAACCTTTACTACTTTTGCCTCCATCTCGTCCCCTACGGAAACGAGTTTTGTCAGATCAGCTCCAGAGTCTGTAGTATATTCGCTGCGAGTAATGATACCATCAGATTTATAACCTATATTTAAAACGATTTCATCATCTTTCACATCAATAACCTTACCTGTTACTACCTCTCCTGAACGTATTGTCTTTAATGATTCTTCCAACATTTGTTCAAAACTCAATTCTGACATAACAGTATGAACCTCCTCGATAATAAAATGTGGGGTAGACGCCCCCGCTGTTATACCTACGTTGCGCACAGAACTTAAACATTCAGGATTGAAATCGCCCAGTGTCTGAATAAAGTACGTATTGCTGCATTCCTTCCGGCAAATATCGTAGAGCTTCTGGGTATTGGAACTGTTCCTTCCACCAATTACTATCATAGCATCTACTTTTGAAGCAATTTCCTTTGCCTCCACCTGTCTTTCCTGTGTTGCATTGCAAATCGTATTTAGAACAAGTATATCATAACGCTTTTTTGAAAATATTTCAACTAAATCTTTAAATTTATTGTAATTAAATGTCGTCTGTGACACAATACATAATTTTTCCCCCTCTGGAAAAGCGATTTTTTCTGCCTTTTCCAGGGAATCTGCAGTCAAAGTTCTCTCATCTCCCCATCCCTTAATTCCCTCTACTTCTGGATGGTTTTCGTTTCCGATAATGATGACCCGTCTTCCCTCTCTGCACTGTTCCTGGACAATCCGGTGTATCTTTTTTACAAAGGGACAAGTGGCATCTACAACCTGTATCCCCTTTCTATCCAGGATTTCATAAATGCAGCGGCTTACGCCGTGGGAGCGGATAATAACAATTCCTTCCTCCAGTTCTCTTAGCTCGTCCTCTGTCTCAAGCACTGTAATGCCCTTTTTCTCTAAGTCCCGAACCACTACTTCATTATGGATAATCGGGCCATATGTGTATATTTTTCTACCGCTTCTTTCTGTCTCAAGCTGCTCATATACTTTGTCTACAGCCCGTCTTACCCCAAAACAAAAGCCAGCGGTTTTTGCCACAATCACTCCCATGGTCTATTTACCGTTCCTTTTCAATCCATGCATTTCTGCAGTTTTTATAATCTGTAAAACCACCTCGTCAATCGTCATAGCAGAGCCATCGATCAAGACAGCATCCTCTGCCTGTTTTAATGGGGCAATTTCCCTTGTCATATCCCGATTGTCCCTTTCTATAATATCTTGCTCAATTTCTTCCAGATTACACATCATTCCTTTTTCTATCAGCTCTTTAAAGCGTCTTTCTGCTCTGATCCTAGTGCTGGCTGTCAGATAAATCTTCGTATCTGCCATAGGAAGCACACATGTTCCGATGTCTCTTCCATCCATAATCACATTTTCTTTTTCCGCCAATCCCTGCTGAAGCTGTAAAAGCTTCTCCCTCACAGAACGGTAGGGAGAAATGGAAGACGCCATATTGCCCACCTCTTCTGTGCGGATCATATCGGATACATTCTCTCCGTTAAGATATACTTGTTGTATTCCTCCCTCATATCCAATCGTGACTGATACTTCATCACAGACACTGGATACTGCCTGCTCATCTTCAGAGGAAATCTGCTTTCTAATTACATACAATGCCATTGCCCGGTACATTGCGCCTGTATCCACATAGATAAAATTCAGCTCCCTTGCCACTTTTTTAGCAATTGTACTTTTCCCTGCTCCTGCTGGTCCGTCAATTGCAATATTATATGTCTTTCCCATGATCTGAGATTCTCCTGTTCCTTTTTCAAATTTTTCTTTTTCCTATTTTTTGATTCCTTCTCAATATTAAATATCAAAACCATCTAAAAATGAGGCTTCAGCCGCTTTCAGGCCTGGCATTTCCTGCTGACATACCAGCTGCCCAGCCGGTAGACCATGCAATCTGAAGATTAAATCCGCCTGTAATGCCGTCCACATCCAGCACTTCTCCTGCAAAGGAAAGCCCTTGAACCTTTTTAGATTCCATCGTAGAGGGATTGATCTCTTTTACAGACACACCACCCTGGGTTATAATCGCTTCATTATATCCTCTTAAGCCTGTAAGTGTAAGGCGGAAATCCTTTGTTATCTCCACCAGCTTCTGGCGTTCCTTTTTTGTGATTTCATTTACCTTTTTTTCTGCCAGAATGCCAGACCGCTCTATTATAACTGGTATCAGCTTAGAAGGATAAAGACTTCCCAGAGAATTTTTAAACTGTTTATTTATCAGTGCGCCGAATTCTCTTAAAATTCTTGCATCTAACTGCTCTCTGGTAAGAGCTGGTTTTAAATCAATGGATAGAACCAGCCTTTCCTTTTTTATCGCCTTAGCTACATAACTGCCAGCGCTTAATATCACTGGACCGCTGACTCCGAAGTGAGTAAACAGCATTTCTCCGAATTCCTCATACAATATCCTCTTTCCTTGATATACCTTGATCTGAATATTTTTAAGGGAAAGCCCCTGGAGTTCTCTTACCTCTGGCTCTTCTGTCTCAAAGGGCACTAATGCTGGTGATAGGTCTGTTACTGCCAGTCCTGCTTCTCTTGCAAACCGATAGCCATCCCCAGTAGAGCCAGTTGAAGGATAGGAAAGACCTCCTGTAGCTATGATCACACAGTCTGCTTCTCTTTGGCGGCTGCTAGAATGGGTATATTCTGCCTCTTTCCTTCTATCACGATCTTTCAATATAACTCCCTTACAGACATGATTCTCTAAGATCAGCCCTTCTACTTCTTCTTTATAATGGATTTTCACTGATAATTTCTGAAGCAGGCCAGAAAGAGCTCGAATCACATCAGAAGACTTGTCTGAAACAGGAAAGACCCTGTTTCCCCGTTCGGTCTTTAAAGGGCACCCTGCTTTTTCCAAAAGCTCCATTATATCCTGATTGGTAAATCCATATATACTGCTGTACAAAAAACGGCTGTTTGTCACTATTGCAGCAAATATTTCTTCCAAATCGCAATTGTTTGTCACATTGCAGCGGCCTTTTCCAGTAATAAAAAGCTTTTTTCCCAACTTTTCATTCTTTTCATAAATATGCACTTCATGGCCCTGGCCGGCAGCTGCAACTGCTGCAATCATCCCAGCAGCTCCGCCTCCTACAATCAATACTTTACTCATGTTTCCCTTCCCTCTCCAAACCTGCAGACATTCTAATGCTTTTTCATTCCTATCCCTTTGACAGTCGAATCCTATGGGTAAAAAAGAATTTCGCTCTGCGAAATTCCTCTAGTTTTTCCCATATGGATTAAGATGTCAAAACTCTTGGTCTAGGAAAAGTGCCAGAATATTTATAAACACTTCTGCATACAAGAGATTGCGTGCACGACCCTTTTGACACCCGAATCCTATATAACAAGAAAGAAGCAGTGAAGCGCCGGCATCTCCTCTCTATAGGCTGCTGGCATTCTTACCTGCTTCCTCTCTTTTCCCTGTCAGGCAGTTCCTTACCGGGCCTTATAGTTCCGTCGTAATGAAAATATCATAAATCGCCTGAATGGCAGCTTCGAAATCTGCGTTTTTCACTCCCACGATAATATTCGTCTCACTGGAACCCTGGTCAATCATCTTAACATTGATCCTTGCATGAGCTAAAGCAGAGAAAATCCGGCCAGCTGTGCCCCTGCTGCCCCTCATTCCCCGTCCTACTATGGCAATCAAAGCCAAATCTGACTCTAAATCAATAAAATCCGGCTGTACTGCTCTGTGGATGCCTGAGATCACTGCCTGTTCATGCTCTACAAATTCTGTCTGATGTACAAACACTGTCATTGTATCGATGCCAGAAGGCATATGCTCAAAAGAAATATTCTGATTTTCAAATACCTGAAGGACTTTCCGGCAGAAGCCTACCTCCGTATTCATCATCGCCTTTTCGATATAAACGGAACAGAATCCCTTTTTTCCTGCAATCCCAGTAATTGTATATTTAGGCCTTCTGCAAGTATTTTCCACGATCAAGGTTCCCTTATCCTCTGGCTTGTTCGTATTGCGGATATGGATCGGAATCCCCTCTCTTCTCACTGGGAATATGGCATCCTCATGGAGGACACTGGCTCCCATATAGGAAAGCTCCCGCAGTTCTTTATAAGTAATTGTTTCAATGACCTGAGGATTTTTAACAATCCTCGGATCGCTTACTAAAAACCCTGAAACATCCGTCCAGTTTTCATAAAGGTCTGCATGAATGGCCCTTGCTACAATCGATCCTGTTACGTCAGAACCGCCTCTGGAAAATGTGCGTATGCTTCCGTCAGGGGCAGAGCCATAGAATCCAGGAATTACAGCCCTTTCTATGTTCTCAAGCCTTTCTGATAGTTCAATATCAGTGGCCTCATCCATAAAATTGCCATTTTCATCAAAGAAAATAACTTCTGCTGCATCGACAAATGTATATCCCAGATAAGCAGCCATCACCATACCGTTTAAATATTCTCCCCTGGAGGCAGCATAGTCCCTTCCCTTACGGGCCAAAAAATCCTCTTCAATGGTTTGGAACTCATGATCCAGATTCAAATTCAGGTCAAGGCCCTCAATAATTTCCTGATAGCGGCCCTGTATCTTTTCCAAAATCTTTTTATAGCTCTTTCCCTCACTGGCTGCATCATAACACTGATAGAGCAAATCTGTTACCTTTTCATCCTTATCATTTCTCTTACCTGGAGCAGAGGGAATCACATATCTTCTGCTTTTATCCTGGCGGATAATATCTCCTACTTTTTTAAACTGTCTGGCGCTGGCAAGGGAGCTTCCGCCAAATTTCACAACTGTTTTCATCCTTATTCTCTCCTCAAATCAAAGACTTTCTGCAGCCTCATCCCTTTGCTGCGATTCCTTACTCCTGTTCTTCATGGCAGAACATACATTGGCGCAAAGCCTTTTATTTCACAGGATATACTTTTCTATCTTTTGCATTTTGATTCCTGAATCCTATGAATACAAAATCCGCCTGAAAATCAGAGCATTTACGAGAAATCATATCGTATTTTATCTTTTCTGTCAAGTTTTTTCCATCTCAAGGCGACATTTGTCCGCATTACAGCTACATTTCCTTCATTTCCTCTTCCAACTGTTTTTCACAAGAACGCATGGCAAGAATCGTTTTTTCCATTAATTCCTCCAGAGTCCATCCCAACCGTTCTGCTCCAGTCTGAATAACATCTCTGGAACATCCTGCGGCAAAGCGTTTATCCTTAAACTTCTTCTTCAGGCTGGACACCTCCAGATCAGAAGCGCTTTTTGACGGACGCATCCTTACAGCAGCCCCGATTAAACCTGTAAGCTCATCTGCTGCAAACAAAACCTTTTCCATTTCGTGCTCAGGCTCTATATCTGAGCAGATTCCATATCCATGGCTGCATATAGCATGTACTATATCATTTTCTGCCTCAATTTCCTTTAGAAGCTCTGGTGCCTTCTTACAATGCTCTTTTGGATATTTCTCAAAATCAACATCATGGAGAAGGCCTGCAATCCCCCAGAATTCTACCTCTTCCCCATATCCCAATTCATTTGCATACCATTTCATAACTGCCTCCACTGTCAGGGCGTGGAGAATATGAAAGGGCTCCTGATTGTATTTTTTCAACAGGTCCATGGCTGTTTCTCTTGTAATTTCTGTGTGTTTCATATCCATTTCTTCCTCTTTTCTTTCATTTTTTCTAATAGGATTCAGGTATCCAAAACACCTGAATCAGGAAAATGTAAAAATCTTCTTAGTTTCCTGTAGTTATTTTTTTCTTTAATTGTTCTGCGAATTCAGAGACCTGCCTTTCTCCCACTATTTCTATCCCATGGCTCTTAAACAGTCCTGCTGTTACTCCATCTCCTGGAATCAGCTTCCTGGAAAAGCTTCCGTCATAAATCCTTCCGCATCCGCAGGAAGGGCTTTTTTCCTTTAAAATAGCCTTCTGACAGCCGAACAGCCTCGCCATCTTCAAGGCTTCCTCTGCTCCCTTTTCATAGGAATTTGTCACATCTTCCCCCTTTGAGGTTAAAACCCTGTTTCCTCTACGCTCTGCAGGATCTCTGGGAGTTTTCAATCCACCAAGCTGCTCTGGACACACAGGAATCAAATGGCATAGTTTCATCAGCGCCTCTATGCTCTCGTATTGCTTTTCCTCTCCATCATACCGGCAGCACAGCCCTAATAAGCAGGCGCTTATCAGCACGTTTTCTTTCTCTTCCATTGCGCTTTGTTCTGTTACCCTTTTCTTTATTACATTTTCTAACAAGTTCCAAAAATTTTCCTTACGTATTATAACCCTTTCCAGCCTGGTATGCAAGACAGATTACGGCGAAATCCTGGGCAGAAAACTCGATTAAGATCTCTTCTTCCTTCAGAAGAACCTTCATGCGCACAGTTCGTGTACCACTAGGAATGAAAGCAGCTGGCGCATTTGGCATACCGGAACTCAGTTTTCCGCTTTGTGGAAAAGGGTACTTTCATAAGTAATTACAAATGTTTCCTTAGACGCTCCCTTTTGCACATCTATTTTTTCATCTTTTCCTACAAAAACATAGGATACCTCTATTTCTATCTGTTCTATGTTTCTTGGGGGCTGTTGATCTAGATTTTCAGATTTTATGTACAAAATACAGTCTATAAGCCCTTTCCTTCCTGGTGGGATTTTTATGGAATCCTCTAGGTTCAAAATATTATTCTCCTTCAGGCGTTCTCCATTCATGGCAGATAACCTGCTATTTACGAAAACCCATTTGTTCCTGTCTTCATTTTCAATGTATAGCGGCTGGACAATTGCCCCAGTCCGCTCCTTAAGCTCGCTTCCTGCTGAGATAATAAGTCCATTCTTCCTGTAAATCGTATTTTCACTGAACTGCTGTATCTTTTCTCCAGACACAAGACTTTTTTCTTTTATTTCCCTCATTCCAGTATGATAAGATACATGATCTGACAGAAAATCAATCATAAATGAGGTTTCTATATTATGAATCTGTGAAATCCCACAACGGTTCAGCTCATATCCTTCAATCTGTGTAAGTATGACTTCTTTTGTCTCTCCAGCTCCAAGCTCTACGGAATTCATCCCCATATGGATGACCCATCCATTGACACAACCGCCCATTCCTGAAACTATCACAATACTCTGTTCAGTCTGATTTTCTACCTGATAGAGGACAGTCAATCTGCCATCAGCAAAGCTCCAATCAATAGGAGTGATTTTCACCCCCTCTTCATCAACGATAGCCTCCTCAAGCGGTCCTTCCTCTACCTTAAACTCTGCTTGCAGCAGGACGTCTGTCTGATTCTCGCTTTCAAAAGCTTCCTTCTGAGAAATAGCTGGAACGCTCTTCTCCTCCACTGCTCTTTCCAACGCTTCTGTCTGCCTTGAGGAAGAAACGCAGGCAGTAAAACAGAAGATAATGATTAAAATACCTATAAGATATGTTCCACTTTTCCTCATATACATATTGTTTCTTCATCCCCTCTCAGCAAGCCTTCCATGTCTCATTTCCAATACATATACCAGCACATGGCATACCATATCTTTAGGATCAAAGGTAGAACCCAGTATAATACAAGCAGCCTGTATGTGCTCTATTCCTAATATTCTAGCCAGGTTTAGATACTATCCAGCCTCTATTCCCACCGTAAACAGAAAAACCCATAAGGGAAGCTTCCTTATCCCCTGTGGAATAAAGATTCTGACCAAAAAATAGAGAAGAAGCACTACCAGTACATCTCCGCCATAAGGGCGGATTACAGAATCCCTTACCTAACTTGCAATCAAACATTCAATATTATCCCATATTCCCTCTGAATTTTCAATGACATTAGAGAAATGTTTCATAAAATCCAGTCCGCACCCCAAGTCCCTGTCTGACATATACATAATTATAATCTAATATAAAGGAGCAGACTATCATGCTGGAAACTGCTGTTTCACTGACTCTTCTCCATTACCTCTATCTGATAGGAGTCATAGTGATCCTTACTGTCATGATATTAAAAAGGGATACCCCGGCTGTCTGCATTGCCTTTCTGTTTCTCATCGGAACGGTAGGACTTAGCAGTGTGACCGGCGGCGTACAGGTGGTTTTTAATTCCATCCTCTATGCTGCTATTCAGTTTATGGAAATCATTGCCACCATTGCTCTAGTAACAGCCTTGTCCAAATGTCTTATGGATCTTGGAAGCGATTATCTTCTGATGACTCCTATGTCAAAGATCATGAAATCACCTCAGATTACCTGGTGGATTCTTGGTTTCACCATGCTTATTTTCTCCTTATTTCTCTGGCCTTCCCCTTCTGTAGCTCTTGTAGGCGCCATTATGCTGCCTTTTGCTGTAAAAGCTGGTCTTAAGCCTCTTGCAGCCGCTATGGCAATGAACCTTTTCGGGCATGGAATTGCTTTGAGCTATGATCCGGTTATTCAGGGAGCGCCAGCCATCTCTGCCGGAGCAGCGGGAATCCAGGCTTCTCAGATATTAAGTGAAGGAAAATATGTATTCTGGGCCATGGGAATCGCTACCGTAGTTTCAGCATTTCTCTTGAACAGAACATCTATGGGCATTTCCATAGAAGCACAAGGCAAAGAAGAGGGGGAAGATAGAAATAATGTAAAATCTATTGACAGCACAGAAACCTCCGTTTCCCCCATTTCTTCCGGCCAGGAAGATGGCGGGAAAGAAGAGTCAAAAGAAACGAGCCGCAAAAAGCCTAGAAAGGCCGCCATTGCTCTTGCTATCCTCACTCCAGTTGTATTCCTTGCTGATATCATATTTATGGTAGCCTTCCACCTGAATGGCGGCGATGCTACGAGCATTGTATCTGGTACTGCTGTACTCCTGATGTGTGCTGGTGCTTTCCTTGGTTTTCAGAAGCAGGCTCTGGAAAAGATAACTGATTATGTCACAGATGGTTTTCTATTCGCTATTAAAATCTTTGCTCCTGTTATCATTATCGGCGCTTTCTTCTTTTTAGGCGGAGAAGGCATCGGACAGATTATGGGAGAGTCTTTTACTGGACAGGGGATTATGAATGACTGGGCCATATGGCTGGCTGACAATGCGCCTTTAAACAAATATATGGCTGCTTTTCTTCAACTCGTCACAGGCGGTCTCACTGGACTGGATGGTTCTGGCTTCTCTGGCCTTCCACTCACAGGAGCCCTTGCCAGTACCTTTGGGTCTGCTGTCGGAGCATCTGTTCCTGTTTTAGCCGCCCTAGGACAGATTTCTGCTGTCTTTGTAGGAGGAGGGACAATTGTTCCCTGGGGTATCATTCCAGTCGCTGCTATCTGCGGCGTCAGCCCTTTAGAACTTGCCAGAAAAAATTTACTTCCCGTATTTATTGGATTTGCTGCTGCATTTATTACTGCCTGTTTTCTTCTTTAACCGCCTCTATATAAGTGCTTCTCTAGCCAGTTTAGCTTGACACTTAGCTTGCTTTTTTACAAGAACCGATTATTAAGGTTTTTATCATGCTGCTTACAATGAATAGTAACCTGGTTGTCAGGTGCAGCAATCATAAATATATCTATAGTAGGAGATTTTATCATGTCAGGAATTGCCGGATTTTTCCATTCTGCAAAAGATTATATGGAACAGGAGGAATACTATAAAGATCAGCTGACTCGTTTAAACAATACATTAAAACACAGGGGAATGGATGACCAGGGAACTTTTCTCTGCTCTCATTGCGGCCTGGCAAGAACATGGCTGGCAGTTTCCGATCGAGCTGCCTCTGGCGGTTTAAACGGTGTTTTTTCCCATACGCCTGGCCTTAAAGGCCATCAGCCAATCCAGATTAGGAAGGATGGAAGAAGCCTTACCTTAGTTTTTGACGGAGAGGTATATAATAAAAAAGAACTGGCTGATAAGCTCGCAGATAAGGGATTTCCAGAGCTGCTTTCCGGCTCCTGTCCGCCCAGCGATGGAGAAGTCCTTCTGGCTGGATTTTTCCTTTATGGACCTGATTTTATCAGCCAGGTAAACGGCGTGTTTGCCATAGCTCTTTATGACAGCGAAAATAATCGTATCTTTCTCTTTCGGGATTATTCCGGAATCAAACCTCTTTTTTATACCTTCCGCGAAGGAGAGCTTTTCTTTGCCTCGGAAATCAAAGGCCTGTTTACCTTCCCTGATATCCGGCCTGAGCTGGATAAAAACGGCCTGAATGAAGTGTTCAGCCTTGGACCAGCAAGAACCTGTGGCTGCGGCATCTTCCGAGGTATTCGAGAAGTCCTTCCTGCTCATTTCCTTTGCTGCTCATGGGATGGCAGTCGGGAAACTGCTTACTGGTCGTTAAAAAGCCGCCCCCACGAAGATGACTATGAAACAACTGTCAGCAAAACCTCCTGGCTGATTCAGGATGCGGTAAAAAGACAGACTGAGGCTGAAGTTCCCATCTGTTCTTTTTTATCAGGAGGCGTAGACTCCAGCCTTGTATCCGCCTTATGTGCCAGAGAGCTGAAAAAACAGGGCCGCCGCCTTACCACTTATTCCTTTGACTTCAGGGACAGTACGAAGCATTTTAAAGCCTCTTCGTTCCAGCCCTCTCTTGATAGGCCCTTTGTGGAAAAAATGGTTTCCTTTTTGGACAGCGATCATCATTTTCTGGAATGTACCACACAGGATCAGGCGGATGCCCTCTATGATTCTATCAAAGCCCATGACCTGCCAAATATGGCAGATGTGGACTCCTCTCTCCTTTATTTCTGTTCTCTAACAGGGCAGAATCATCACGTGGCTCTTACCGGAGAATGTGCTGATGAAATCTTTGGGGGATATCCATGGTTCCATAGGGAAGAATGCTTATCAGCCCAGACCTTCCCCTGGACTATGGATCTAAACGCACGAAAAGTTCTGTTAAAGGAAGACTTTGCAGAATCACTAGATATGGATGGATATGCAGCAGAAAGCTGGCAAAAATCAGCTTCTGAGACTCCCCTCTGGGAAGGGGATTCACCGCAGGAAAAGAAGCGGAGAGTCATCTCCTATCTAAACCTGAGGTGGTTTATGCAGACACTATTAAACCGTATGGATCGGGCCGGATCTCATTCCTCCCTTGCAGCCCGAGTTCCTTTTGCTGATGTGCGTATCATCGAATACTTGTGGAATATCCCTTGGGAAATGAAGGCTGGGGAAGGTGTGGTAAAAAAGCTCTTACGAGATGCCGGAAAAGGATTCCTGCCAGAGGAAATCCTATGGAGGAAAAAGTCTCCTTATCCTAAAACCTATGATAAGGCCTATGAGGCCCTTATTGCTTCCAGAGTAAAAGAAATGTTAGCAGACTCCTCTTCACCTGTCCTTCCATTCCTAGACAGAAAAAAAACAGAGCTGTTTTTATCCAGCCCTTCCGACTATGGGAAGCCATGGTATGGGCAGCTTATGGCAGCTCCCCAGATGATGGCCTATATCCTTCAGATCAATTATTGGATGAAGGAATATCATATCTCTGTTCTTTATTAAGATTAGCTAACAAAAATATCTCGAATAGAAACGTGTCAGAATATTTTAGCAGTTTTTTCGCACTTATCCTGTCTTCACGCCAAAACCGCAAAAATATCCTATCTCTTTTCCATTCGAGATACCTTTTTATTAGTTTTTCCGTCCCCTGTCCTGAAGGAAGGATGGAATAACAATACCATCACGATTAATCTGTCTATTATATCCAGCGCCGGAAGAGGAAGACGCCGGCTTCTGGGCTGGAGCAGCAGCAGGCTGCTGGCTTCCCTCCTGAGTTGGCTGGGATGAGGTATTAAAGGACGGCCTTACATAGCCTGTCTGAGGAGCTGTACCGGCTGGCCGCTGATAGGAAGGCCTGCTAGAGGCAGCTGCTGCTTCCTCTGTAGAGGAGGAGGCCTTAGGAGTCAGCCTCTTATATGGATTCTGGTTCTTAAAGTCCTTCATAGCATTAGAAACTGGTGAGCCAGAAAGAGTCTTATCTGTAAGTCCTGTTGCAATCACTGTAATCGTAGCTTCGTCCTGTGCGTTTTCATCATACATAGCGCCAAAAATAATATTGGCCTCTTCTCCTGCAAGTTCCTGAACATAGCTAGCAGCTTCATTCGCCTCAATCAGGCTGATATCACCGGAGATATTAATAATAACATGGCTGGCACCTTCAATCGTTGTCTCAAGCAGCGGACTGGATACAGCCTGTTCCACAGCCTCCTTTGCCTTCTCATCTCCTTTTGCATGGCCGATTCCAATATGAGCAATTCCCTTATCTGTCATAACTGTCTGTACATCTGCAAAGTCCAAGTTAATCAGGCCTGGGACATTAATCAGATCCGTAATTCCCTGAACTGCCTGTTGAAGGACTTCATCTGCCTTCTTAAGGGCCTCCGGCATGGTAGTTCTCCTGTCAACGATCTCCAGAAGCTTATCATTGGGGATTACGATCAAAGTGTCAACGCTTTCCTTTAAATTTTCAATTCCCTGAAGAGCATTGGTCATACGAGTTTTAGCCTCAAAACGGAAAGGCTTGGTCACAACACCTACTGTAAGAATTCCCATATCCCTTGCAATCTTTGCCACAACAGGCGCAGCGCCGGTACCCGTACCGCCGCCCATACCACAGGTTACAAAAACCATATCTGCGCCTTTCATAGCCTGTGCCAATTCTTCAGAACTTTCCTCTGCTGCTTTTTCTCCGATTTCAGGCTTTGCTCCTGCCCCCAACCCCTTTGTCAGCTTCTCGCCGATTTGCATAGCTGTAGGAGCCTTACAGAACTGGAGAGCCTGCTTGTCCGTATTAATTCCGATAAACTCAACGCCTGCAATATTTTCCTCAATCATCCGGTTTACTGCATTATTTCCAGCCCCTCCTACACCTATTACTATAATCCTTGCTGCATTCTCCGATTCATTTATTTTAATCTCTAACAAGAATATGTCCTCCTTTAACCTCATCCTATCTATATTGAAATATCCTTTATCTCTTATCCTATTTAATACTATATTTGATTTTTATAAAAATATCAACTACTATTTCCGTAATTTTTCAACAAATCAGGAAATTTTTTCTTTTTCCTTAAAAACATATGTCATACTTGTATTAGTGGTATCAAGGTACAAAATCCCTGACTTGTTTTCCAAAGATGGAAGCATATCGTTTAGCGTGGAAACCTTTTCGTTCATATCTGAACTGCTTCCTAAAACCACCTCAATATCTCCGATATAAAGTGTAGCATTTTTTCTGCTGTCGTATCGGATCTCGTCCACTTTTAGATTAAGGCCAGAAAGAGCCTGGGTCAAGTTCAGAATATCTCCGAACAACTCTCCATTCTCTATTGGAAGGGGCTGATACAAAACAATATGCCCGAATTTCAATCCTGTTATAAGCGGGATTCCATCCAGCTTTTTACTTGTACTTTCCACAATAATTCCATCCTTATCAAAGTACATATTACTGCTCATATAAGTAAGATATCCTACAATCTTTTTTTCATAAACGATTACTTCAATGCTATGAGGTCCATGAAACAAGATTTTATAGTCCTCTATAAAAGGAATCTTTTTATGTTCCTGAAACCGGTATTTTAAATAACACCAGGCCAGATTTTTGTCTTTCTTTTCTGGAAACAACAGATTGACCAGTTCCTCATCCGTATATTTCGTATTTCCTGTTATCGGTATCTCGCGGATATTTAGGGACAATATCCCTATCGCCAGCAGAAGCAGCACACATATCGCTGCCCCTGCTGCTGTCCATACTCTTTTCTTGCGGGGATTCATGGTTTTCCTCCTTTAGCTGTCAGTCCAACCGATATCTGCTCCTGCTGCTCTTAAATCCCGGCAGATATCCTCATATCCTCTTTCAATATGAAAACACCTTTCAATTCTTGTCACCCCATCCGCACCTAGAGCTGCTGTTACAAGAGCAGCACCGCCTCTTAAGTCTGCTGCCTCTACAATAGCTCCATAAAGGCTCTTCCTTCCCTTTATAAAGGCTGTTTTTCCTTCAATCTTAATATCTGCCCCCATTTTCTGCAGCTCTCCTGCCGTCTCATACCTTCCTTCAAAAACATTTTCCTCAATTCTGCTTGTTCCTTCTGCTCCTGACATCAGTGCAAGAAATGGAGACTGAAGGTCTGTTGGAAAGGCAGGATAAGGGCCAGTAAAAGCACAAACTGCTTTTGGCCTAGTATCCATGCTAAGAGAAATAAAGTCCTGGCCTTTCCCAATCTCTGCCCCTGACTCCTCTAACAAAGCTGTTACGCTGGAAAGCTCCTTTGGCACAATCCCTGATACTTTTATGTTTCCTTTAGCTGCCATAGCTGCTATCAAATAGGTTCCTGCTACAATCCTGTCTCCAGGAGCCGTAAAATGGCTGTCTTGAAGCTCTTCTACACCATCTATGATCAGCCTTCCTGTCCCTTCCCCTGTAATCACAGCTCCCATCCCCTTCAGGAAATGGCACAAGGCTAAGATCTCTGGCTCCATGGAAGCACCCTGTATAACTGTCCTTCCCTTTGCCTTTACTGCTCCTAAAAGGGCATTTTCTGTAGCCCCTACGCTAGGAAATGGAAGCCATATTTCTGCTCCAGAAAGTCTTTTTGTATAGGCTTCAATACGGCTGCCATTTTCCAGAATTCCTGCTCCCAGCTTTTTCAGCGCCTGGATATGGAAATCTATGGGACGGCTGCCAATGGAGCAGCCGCCGGGATAGGCAGTAACTGCCCTCCCCTCTCTGCCAAGAAGAGCACCCAAAAGTATCACTGAGGAACGCATCTGCCTTACCCGGCATTCTGGAATCTCCCAGCTCACCTCTCCTGTGCTGTCAATCCTCAAGGTATGTTCCTTCATCATACATTTGCAGCCTATATATTCTAATATCCCCATCATGCAGGAAACATCCTGTATTATGGGGACATTTTCAATCACAGTTACTCCCCTGTGGAGCAGAGAGGCTGCCATCATAGGCAGCACTGCATTCTTCGAACCTTGTATCCTGATTTCACCGCAAAGAGATTTTCCCCCACAGATTTGTATTGCTGACAATTCCACTGCCTCCTGCAACCTCTATATCCTATCTTATGCAGGAACCTTATTTCTGTTACAGCAAATCTCTCCTTGTATACGCCTGGTAGATCAAAGTTATAGCTTCAAGCACTCCCTGCCTGAAAGCCGCTCCTGGAGAAAACAGCGAATATTATATCTGGATATTTCTTTCTACTTTTCTAGTTTAATCTGGTTGGAAACGCTGAGCACAACCCCCATCTCCATCATCAAAAAGAGGACAGATGTACCTCCGCAGCTGATAAAGGGCAGTGTAATTCCAGTATTGGGGATCGTATTGGTAACTACCGCGATATTTAAAATAACCTGAATCGCAATGTGTCCCATGACCCCTACTACCAGAAGTGCACCGAATAAATCTGGGGCATTATTAGCAATTAACATGAACCGGTAGATCATAAACAGGAATACAAAAATAACCAGTACTGCTCCAAAAAGCCCCAGCTCCTCGCAGATAATGGAAAAGATCATGTCGTTCTGTGCCTCAGGCACAAACCCCATCTTCTGTATGCTTTCTCCCAGTCCCTTTCCCATAAGTCCGCCAGAGCCAATCGCATACAGACCCTGAAGTACCTGGAAGCCGCCCTCCTGGGCATACAACTCTGGATTTAGCCACACATTAATGCGCCGGAGCTGATATCCATGGAGAAGTCCTATGGAAGTAAGCACTGTCCCAATCTGCCCAGCAAAGGCCAATACAAGCCCTGCTGCTCCTACGCAGACGGCAAAAATCAGATTTTTCTTTGTCGCTACAAAAAGCATAACAAATACAATTCCGCAGATGATGATGCCGGAGCTTAGGTTATTAAGAGTAACTAGAAGTGCAAGGGGAAGGGCCAGACCTGCCACAAAGCACATATTCCTCATATCATTGACCTTTTTTCCTAAATGAGTAATTACTACGGATAATACGAGAATCAGGGAAATTTTCACAAATTCCGTAGGCTGAAAGCTGAAAGGTCCAACTCCCAGCCACCGCCTTTTTCCGTTTACTTTGGTTCCTACAAGGCTTACTGCTATCATCAGTATATAAGACATGCCATAAGAGAGAAAGGCAAACCTGGCAAATATATGATAATTGATTTTAGACACTGCCAGCATAATAAAAAATCCACCTAAAGCGATGACAGCCTGCCTTTTCATAAAATAGGCAGCGTCGTCGTGAAGAATCTGAGCTTTATAAGAGCTGGCGCTATATATCATAATCAGCCCGAATACAGTCAGAAATATAACAGTAAATAAAAGGCTATAGTCATAAAATCTCCGTGCCTTCAGCTTCTTCTGCTGTCCTTCACGCCCATATGCTTCTCTATGCCCTCCATTACGTCCATAGGCCCAGCCTGCCGCTGTCTCTGCTCTAGCAAGTTCCATTTCTCTTCGCCTGTAAGCAGCTCCTGCCGGTCTTCCCGATATCTGACGCCCTCTACCTGTCCCGCTATACCTCCTTATTGGCTGCATGCCTTTTCCAGCATCTTCATATTTTCTTGCTGGCTGCATACGCCTCATGCTGTCTTCATGCCCCCTTAAAGGCTGCACACGCTTCCTGCCAGTCCCTTGCTGTCTTAGAGAACGCCTTTCGAAAGCATCATATCTTTCGGAAGACCGCTCGTTTCTTCTCCTATCTTCGTACCTTCTGACAGCCTGACTTCTTTCCCCATAGGCCAGCTCTTCTGCCGGATACGCCTGCCATCCTCTGTTGGACATTCCCGACCTTCTTGCCACTGATTCAATCAATCCCTTCTGCAACTATGGAGAAATGCCAATTAAAGATTTCTCACACACTCTTTAAATATACGCCCACGCTCTTCATAATTTCTGAACATTCCCCAGCTTGCGCACGCTGGGGAGAGAAGGACATTATCTCCCATGTCCGCATAGGATGCACATACATGGACAGCCTCCTCCATATCCTCTGCGTACATAATTTCCTTAAAGCCATGAGCCTTGGCACAGTCGGAAATCTTATCCCTTGTCTGGCCGATAAGAACCAGATATTTTACCTTTCCATTGAAGCTTTCAATCCATTGATCATACTGAGCATTTTTATCATATCCCCCAGCGATCAACAGTGTGGGACCGGGCATCGCCTGAATCGCCTGAATTGCTGCATCCGGATTCGTCCCCTTTGAATCATTATAGTATTTCACTCCCGCCCTTTCCAGGACAAATTCAATTCTATGCTCTACAGCTGTAAATGTCTTTATCACCTGGCGGATTTTTTCCATAGGCACACCCATTGCCAGGGATATGCCTATGGCCGCCATGACATTTTCGTAATTATGGCGGCCTAAGAGCTTCAGATCATGGACATTTACTACCTTTGTATCCTTTCCACCCTGGCGCTCTATGATAATATCTCCATCTAAAAAGATCCCCTCTTCAAGCTTTTCATGGCTGCTGAAAAATACTACCTTAGGCCTCATTTCCTCTCTTTCGCCAAACTCCCGCAGCACAGCATCGTCATAATTTAAGACACAGGTATCCTCCTTTGTCTGATTCATGGCAATGCTTTCCTTTATCTCAATATAACACTCCATTGTCTTATGTCTGTTCAAATGATCTGGAGTGATATTAAGGATTGCACTGACATTTGGCTTAAAAGTCATGATTGTTTCCAGCTGGAAGCTGCTCACTTCTGCTACAGTAACCGAATTTTTTTCTGTATCTAGAGCTTCCTCTGTATAAGGAGTGCCAATGTTACCCACCACATGGACATCCTCATAAAAGGACTTCATAATCTCTCCTACCAGGGCTGTTGTAGTCGTCTTTCCATTTGTCCCTGTAATCGCCGCCAGCTTCCCCCTTGCACAATGGAAAGCAAGTTGTATTTCACTCCAGATGGGAATTTTTGCCTCATCGATCACCGCCACAAAAGGCGCAAATAGAGGAATTCCTGGACTGATAATGCACAGCTCCACTCCACGCAGACTGCTTCTCTTCAGCTCTCCCAAAATCACCTGAAGCTTTGCTTTTTCATCAAAGCCAGCTCTGATTTTTCCCTCATCCAAATCTGCATTGCTATCATAGAGAAGCACCTCCCCCCCCATTTCAAGAAGAAGCTTTGCTGCTGCAATTCCGCTCTTACCGGTTCCGGCAACAATCACTTTCTGACTCATGTCCTTTTCCCTCCTACAATCCTAAATAAGCTACCAGGCAGAGAATCGCTGTGATAATGGAAAATACGGCGACTACCCTTGTCTCAGACCATCCACATAGCTCAAAATGGTGATGGATAGGAGCCATTTTAAAAATACGTTTTCCACCGGTGCGTTTAAAATAAGTTACCTGTATGATAACAGACAGTACTTCTATCATATAAATGAAACCGATAATTGGTATAAAAATAGGCATTCTCATCATAAATGCGCTGGATGCTACAAAGCCTCCCAGGGCTAGGGAGCCAGTATCCCCCATAAATACTCTGGCTGGGTAAACATTAAACAGCAAAAAACCCAGAAGGCTTCCTGTAACTGCCCCAGTAATCGGGCTGATTCCTGTTTTTTCTCCAATTGCTACAATGGTCATAAAGGTGGCTACAAGAATGGTTACACTCGTACAGAGCCCATCTAACCCATCTGTAAAATTCACTCCATTGTCCGTCCCCAGCATGACAAAAAATACAAAAGGTACAAAAAGCCATCCCAAAGATAACATGAGTCCGCCATCAAAGCCTCCTGTAAAAGGGATCAGCATTAAAGTGCCTGCTTCCGGGGCGCTCACCAGATAATAGGCAAAAATTCCAGTAATAATGAACTGCCCAATCAGCTTCTGTAAAGGATTCAGGCCTTCTGAGCGCTTCATGACGATTTTAATATAATCATCTAGAAATCCTATAATACCAAAACCAGCAGTCACAAAGAGCACTGGGATAATCTTAGGGTAATCCCGGATATAGAGCATGGAGGTTATGATGATGCTGGCAAGAATTACCAGCCCTCCCATTGTAGGAGTGCCCTGCTTCTTTAAATGGGCCTGAGGGCCATCTTCACGAACCTGCTGACCGAATTTAAGCTTATGGAGAAAAGGTATCACTATCGGGCAGAGAACTGCGCTGACAGCAAAAGAAATAATAATCGCCAATATGGTTTCATTAATCATGTCGCACCTCTATCATTTATGTATTTTGGCTGTATCTTTCAATAAAATCCTGCCTAAAAGGCACTTTCTGTCATAGAGTGTATTCTTTATGGCAAGAAAGAATCCTGCTTTGCAGGATTTTCCGCATCCAGAAGGTCCCGTGAGCGGTGCAATTCCTTTCCACTGCAGTGGATATCATATAGGGAAATTCCTTTAAATTTTCCTATATGGCAAAAGCAATGATGTGAATAGTATACGTCTTTTTGCCCGAATAATCAACCGTAGATTGGAAAGGCAGAAGCAGTTTCTTCCTCTATTACCTTAATTCCCATATACGGAAGGATATTCCTGAAAATGTCTGAAATTACAGGTGCTGCAATGGTTCCACCGTAATAAATCCCCTGTGGCTCATCAATGGTAATCAATGCAATAATCTTAGGATCATCTGCTGGAGCAAAGCCTAAAAAGGAAGAAATGTATTTTTTCAAGCTTCTAGGAAGCTTTTCAGAGGTAGCTGTTTTTCCACCAATCCGATAACCTGGGATATTCGCTTTTTTTCCGCTTCCCTCTGCTACCACCTGTTCCAGGATATACTGCATGGTTTCGCTTGTCTCCTCGGAAAGGATCCTCCGTCCTTCTGGATATTCAAAACGATGAATATTTTTTCCATCAGGACTTACAGATTCTATGGCAAAATGAGGTGTAATCCTGTGGCCCCCATTGACAATAGAAGAGGCTGTAGTAATGAGCTGGATTGGAGTAATTTGAAAGGACTGGCCAAAGGAAACTGTAGCCAGTTCTACTGGACCCATATTTTCCTTTTTATGCATAATGGTTCCAGCTTCTCCTGGAAGATCAATTCCTGTTTTTTCCTTTAGGCCGAAGCGAGTAAAATATTCATAATAGTTTTCCACTCCAAGTCTCTGCCCAACATCAATCAGAACCGGATTGCAGGAGTTCATCATGCCATGGAGAAAGTCTTGTGAGCCATGCCCTCCTACCTTATGGCAGCGGATTTTTCTATCCTCTACTACGCGAAAGCCAGGGCAGGAAAAGGTATCGCTTAGTCGGACAACACCAGCTTCCAGCCCTGCTGCTGCTGTAATAATCTTAAATGTGGAACCTGGTTCATAGGTATCATTGATGCAGTAATTCCTCCATATTTGATTTAAAAGTTCCTGCTTCTTTTCTCCAGAAAGGCTCCTGCTATCTTCAGGAAGGGCAAAAGGATCGTTTAGATTAAACTCCGGTACATTTACCATTGCCATGATTTCTCCATTCTGAGGATTCATAATAATGATAGAAACCCTTTTCGCTCCTTTCTTTTCCATAACCTGATATGCAGCCTGCTCTGCATATTGCTGGATATTCACATCCAAGCTTATCCTCAGGTCATTACCGGCCAAAGGCTCAATCCTATCTTCAGCAGCATTTTCAATTTCCACCCCTGCTGCATCTGCAAGTGTCAATATTTTTCCATTTTCTCCCTTTAAATAAGCCTCATACTTTACTTCCAGGCCTATGATTCCCTGATTATCCCCTCCTGTAAATCCCAGGACGTGAGAAGCTAAAGAATCATAGGGATAATACCGTTTATAGTCCTCATCAACCTTTACTCCTGCTAGGCCAAAGCTGCGTATTTCATCCCCCAAAGCTTTATCCACATTCGTTTTAATGATTTCACGTGAGCTATATTTCCTAACCTTTTTTTCTACCTCCTCCATAGGAAGAGAAAGCTTTTCAGAAAGTACCTGTATCACCTGCTCTGGCTCTTTTATCTGATTATGAATTACAGAAACCGTACATACAGTTCGATTTGTGGCAATTACGGTTCCATTTACATCCAGAATCCGTCCTCTGGCTGCCTTAATCGTTCTCTCCCTCTCATGGAGTTCTTCTGCTTTTGCGCCATAATAATCTGCCCTGAATATCATAAGAAAGAACAGTCTTCCCATCAGCACCGCCATAATGGAGCACAGTACCATACACAGGAAAACTGTTCTTGCTCTGTGATGGGTCCGGTTTTCATTCATACATATCTCCAACCCTAAGTGTTGTTATAATATATGTAGCCTGGCGGACAATATGATGGCAATCTCCCGCGTCCCCTGTCCCTTCCTTATTATATTGTTGTAAAGCTTCTCTGCTATAACTGTCCTGCCTTGTCTTATTATCTTTCTATACCAGGAAGATACGCAGGAATATCACTCCCATTCCCTTCATATTGGGGAACATATTCTTCATCCGGATAAGTATGGTCATCTTCCTCCTCACTCGCACTTTCCTCACTGCTGCTTTCCTCTTCCTGAGAAGCCTCTGATGTACTTTCTTCCCCTCCATTCTCTTCCTCTTCTGTTTCTGTGATAGGAAATACATTCATATATGGAAGAATATCCTTCATAATCTTTGCAAATACATTGCTGGCATAGCTGCTGTGAGGCTGATCCTCCACATGGGGCTGGTCGATTGCCACATATACCACAACTTCTGGCCGCTCAAGACCAGCAAAGCCAATAAAGGATACTACATAGTTCCTGTTTCCTCTTGGAAGCTTTTCTGCTGTTCCTGTCTTGCCTCCGATCTCATACCCTTCTACCTTTGCCGCTTTTCCTGTACCTTTTTGTGCATTTACTGTATCATAAAGGGCTTTTTTAATAAAATTACAGGTAGTCTGGGAAACCGTTTCCCGTACTAATATGGGATCTATCTTTTTTATGACAGAGCCGTTTTCATTTAATATCTGCTTAACTACATGAGGCTGATAATAGGAACCGCCATTTAATACGGAAGAAAAGGCAGCTGCCATCTGAACCATAGTGCAATTGTAGTTCTGCCCAAAGGCATTGGTTGCAAGGGAAGCAGGATCTGCTGTCTCTGCCGTATAGCCCAATCTGCTGGTGTCTGCTTCTCCCGGCAGGTCTACCCCTGTTTTCTTTCCAAATCCGAACATATCATAGTATTTATAGAAACGTTCCTTTCCCTCTTTGGCTACAATCTGCATCATTGCGTCATTACAGGATACCATCAGACTTTCTGGCACTGTCAGAGTCCCATGTCCAAATCGATTCACACAGTGAATGTCATGACCGCCTACAGACTGAACGCCATCGCACTCATAGGATTCCTGTCCAGTGATAATCCCTTCTTCCATAGCGGATGCTATGGTAAACACCTTTGAAGGTGATCCTGGCTCATAGGTATCGCTCACACAGAAATTTCTCCATGTATTATACCATGCCTCGGAACGGGCTTTTTCATCCATTCCATCGATTTCTTCCTGTGTATATCGTCCAGTTAAATCTCTGGGATTGTTTAAGTTGTATTTCCTGTCGGAAGCCATAGCCAATATTTCTCCATTATTAGGATTCATAACAACTACTCCAATATTGTTGCTTCCCGTCTCTTCCATCCATTCATCCACATATTTTTCTACAATCTTCTGGATATTGATATCAATAGTAGACACAATGGTATTGCCGTTTACTGCTGGTTTTATTACGCTTTCCAGATTGGATTCATCATTCAGATATCCATACTCCCGTCCATTGGTTCCAACCAGTGTGCTGTTGTAAAACTGTTCCATTCCTCCTGTCCCGCTGGTGCCGTCACCAGAAGCAAATCCAATCACCTGGCAGCCTAACTCATTATACTGATAGTAACGCTTATATTCGTCTTCAAACCAAATTCCCCGTACCCGGTTATCATTTTTTTCCTTTTGATTCTTTTTATTTATCTCTTCTGCCTTCTGTTCAAAGGCCTCCTTCTGTTCCCCGCTGATTTCTCTGGCATAGCGGATATAGGGATTATTGCTGTTACTTCGAATCAGCTCAGTAATCTCTGTCCTGTCATATCCAAAAACCTCAGCCAGGGCTCCTGTCGTTGTATCCAGATATTTATTGGTTTTAGTTTCCTCATTTTCTCCTGACATAATTATGCGGGCATCTATAATCAGATTATACACCTTTATACTTGTAGCCAGATAAGTTCCATTTCTATCTAAAATGTCTCCTCTCCGATAAGGCAATGTACGGCTGTCATAAGAGGAATGCTGGCTTAATACAATCTGATTGTATTCTTCCTGGTTATCATTGATAATACGATAAAGCAACAGCACCATTGCCGACAGGGCTATGATAATAACCAGCACAGTAAACGCCAATTTTTCCTGCATATAGGCGGCAAACAGGCGTTTATTTTTTTTATCCCTCCGTTTTTTCCTGTCAGCGCTTTGGGACATCTTCATACTGCTTTATATACTCGCTTTCTGTCTTATCATACAAGATCACTTGCTCTTTATTGGCATAGACCATTCCAAGCTCTTCTGTTGCAACTTTATAGATATAGTCCAAATCGATAGAGGCATTAATGCTCAATTCAGCCGCATCGTTTTCTGCTCTGAGGTTCTCCAGATCCTGTTCTATTTTTTTAATATCGTCCATCTGTTTTGCCATGGATGACTGTACATGGAGGTAATCCACACAGATTCCAAGGGAGCAGATTACTGCTGCAGTGAGAACTACCACATAGGGTAAATTCATATGCAGCGCTCTTTCCTGGCGGGCCCTTCTCTTTCTGCGCTGTTTAATTTCCTGCTGCCTGGACGGCCTTCTCTCTGGAACTGCTTTCCGTACTGTATTTCCATCTACAAAATATTGTGTTTCTCTTCTGTCCATGTTTCTTCTTGCAGCCATGCCAATATCTCCCTCCTCGCTCATGCCAATCCTGTCTTCAGATTTGTTTTCTCCATCTGTACATCCTAAGATCTTTCAAATACCCTGAGCTTTGAACTCTTTGCCCTGCTGTTTTTCCCAAGTTCCTCAGCTCCTGGAATGATTGGCTTTCTGGTTATCACACGCCCTCTGCTTACCCTGCCGCATACGCATACAGGAAAATCAGGAGGACAGATACAAGGATCTGCATTTTCTCTGAATCGGGTCTTTACAATCCTGTCTTCCAGGGAATGAAAGGTAATAATAGAAAGTCTTCCTCCTGGCTTTAACAGGTCAATCATCGTATCAATCGTTCTGCTTAACACCTCCAGCTCTCGATTTACTTCAATCCGTATTGCCTGAAAGGTTTGCTTAGCCGGATGTCCGCCAGAAGCTCTCACCTTCATAGGAATTGCTGCTTTAATAATCTCTGTCAGCTCGCCTGTCGTTTCGATCTGCTTTTTTTCCCTTGCTTTTACAATATGCTTGGCAATATTTTTTGCAAATTTATCCTCTCCATAATCCCGGATTATCCGATATAAATCCCGTTCACTATATGTATTCACTACACTAGCAGCAGTCTTTTCCGTCCTCTGGTCCATTCTCATATCCAGAGGCGCATCCTCCCTATAGGTAAACCCTCTTTCTGCTGTATCAAACTGATAAGAAGAAACTCCCAGATCCAGGTAGATGCCATCTGCCTTGTCAATCCCTAGCTCTTCCAGAATTTCCTTCACATTTTCATAATTGTCCCTTACAATCCTAACTTTGTCCTGAAATTTTTCCAAACGCTTAGAGGCTGCTAGAATAGCGGCCTCATCCTGGTCAATTCCAATCAGTCTACCCTTTTTTCCAAGCCGGCTTAATACCTGAAAGGCATGTCCCCCTCCTCCCAGGGTCCCATCGATATAAATCCCATCTGGCTGTATATTCAGACTTTCGATTGTTTCTTCCAGGAGTACTGATTGATGCTTGAACATTTATATTCCCAGACCTTCCATATTTTCTGCAATCTCTCCCATATCATCATAAGTATTCATACTGCTCCATGAATCTCGGTTCCATATTTCAATGCGGCTCCCTACACCTACAAGGACAGCTTCCTTTCCAATTCCAGCAAACTCCCTAAGCACAGCGGGAAGCAGAATCCTTCCCTGCTTGTCTACCTCACAGGCAGTGGCGCCTGCAAGAAAGAATCTGGAGAACTTTCTCGCATTTGCATTAGTAAGCGGCAGTGCGTGGAGCTTTTCTTCAAGGGCTTTCCATTCTGTGTTATCATACACAAACAAACAGCCGTCCAGTCCTTTTGTTACAACGAACTCATCCCCAAGCTGTTCTCTGAATTTTGAAGGAACAATCAATCGTCCCTTTGCATCTACTGTATGATTGTATTCACCCATGAACATAATGATCACCTACTGCATGAGCGTCCCACTTTGAACCCTCTAATACCACTTCTCACCACTTTTCACCACTTATATATTAATAGTATTACATTTATTGGGAAATGGCAAGGATTTTTTCTAAAAATAATGTTTGACGGAGGCCCCTAGCCTATACTACAATAGGAATATGTATCTAATTAAATAGGATTATTAACAAAAGACGGGAGGTATCATTTGAAATTATACGCCAGAAACTATACGTTGGATTATTCCATCTCCGTAAATCCTCTAGGAGAAGTCGCAGGTTTTCCAGTACGACCGGGCCTGTTCGATGTGAACGGAGCCATGGTACTTCAAAGCGGAGTGAACTTTACAGTCCACACCCACCATGGTACCTATTGTGAACTTTTATTGTTCCACCAGGGGGAAGAAGAACCTTATGCCGTCCTCCCCTTCCCTGATTCCTATAAAATCGGAGATGTTTATTCCATGATTGTTTTTGGCCTGAACATAGAAGATTTTGAATATGCTTATCGAATTGAGGGACCCTATTGTCCAGAAAGCGGACTCATCTATAACAGGAGAAATATTCTTCTGGACCCTTATGCCAGAGCAGTGGCTGGGCAGCGTCTGTGGGGAGAAGATAAGCAGGGAGCTTATCACGCCAGGGTGGTAAAAGATATTTTTGACTGGGGAGAGATGCCTCAGTCTTCCAGAGAACTAAGTGATCTGATCATTTATGAGCTGCATGTAAGGGGATTTACCCGCCATCCTTCTTCTGGTGTTGCCCATCCGGGAACCTTTGCCGGACTGATGGAAAAAATTCCTTATTTAAAAGAGCTTGGAATTAATGCAGTAGAGCTTATGCCTATTTTTGAATTTGATGAAACCATGAATTCCAGAGAAGTGGATGGAAACAGGCTTCTGGATTATTGGGGCTATAATACGGTAGGATTTTTTGCTCCCAATACCAGCTATGCCGCAGCACATGAATATAATCATGAGGGAACAGAGCTAAAGGAACTGATCAAGGCGCTTCATGATAATGGCATCGAAGTGATTTTAGATGTGGTATTTAACCATACAGCAGAGGGGAATGAAAAAGGACCCATCTTTTGCTTTAAAGGCTTTGATAACCGAATTTACTATATGCTGACCCCAGATGGCAATTACTATAACTTCAGCGGCTGCGGCAATACGTTAAACTGCAATCATCCTATGGTTCAGCAGCTTATTCTAGAGTGCCTGCGCTATTGGACTATCAGCTATCGGGTAGACGGGTTCCGATTTGATCTGGCCAGTATCCTGGGACGAAATGAGGATGGCTCTCCTATGAACAATCCGCCTCTTCTGAAAAGTCTTGCCTATGACCCGGTTCTTTCCAATGTAAAACTGATTGCAGAGGCCTGGGATGCCGGGGGCCTTTATCAGGTAGGGCGGTTCCCAGCCAGCAGACGGTGGGCTGAGTGGAATGGGCGATATCGAGATGCCATACGTTCCTTTTTAAAGGGTGACTTTTGGGATGCTCCGACCGCTGCATGGAGTGTTGCCGGCTCAGGAGATCTGTATGGGGACTTATATGTTGAGTATAGAGATGAGTATGTTGGTTACAATTCCTGTATCAATTTTCTTACCTGTCATGATGGCTTTACTCTTTACGATCTTTATTCTTATAATACCAAGCATAATGAAGCCAATGGATGGAATAACACAGATGGCTCTGATGACAATCGAAGCTGGAACTGTGGAGCAGAGGGAGAAACCGATGACCCAGAAGTACTCAGTCTGCGGTTTCGGATGATACGAAATGCCTTTGCAGTGCTTATGTGCAGCCGCGGTACCCCTATGTTTTTAGCTGGAGATGAGTTTGGCAACACTCAGTACGGCAATAATAACAGCTATTGTCAGGATAATGAAATCTCTTGGCTGGATTGGAGCCTTCTGGAAAAGAATCAGGAACTATTTGAGTTTTTTAAATTTATGATCCGCTACCGTTTAAAGCATCCTGTCATCTGTAAACGTCTTCCCAATGCTATCTGTGGTATGGAGCCCCTTCGTATTTATGATATTACAGAGAAAATTTCAAAACTTCCTAAGGATAGCAAAACCTTTTCTGTCTGCTTTGCCGGATATGATAAGAAACAGGGGATTGACGACCTGGTATATGTGTCAGTAAATTCTTACTGGGAGGAAGTTACTATCACCCTTCCTCACCAGCACAAGCCAGATGCCTGGTATCTAAGCATTAATACATATGGAGATGAAAATGGAAAATATTGCTATTCTGAGGGAGAAGAACGGCGTGTTGTCGGAACCTTTGTTATGAAACCTCGTTCTGTGGCCGTATTTACCAGTCGGGTTTTCCATGATAAGATATCTTTAGCTTACTAAATGGGCTTTGAGGCATAAAGAGGTAGAGAACGGAAAAATATCAGAATATTTTTTGGTTTCGGATCCAAGAAATTCTAAGTCTGTAAAAAGCTGCTAAAAACATTCGCCAAAATCCAAACTCGCTGTGTTCAAACAGGTGGATAAGGAATAACGCAGTTTTTTATGGACTTAGAATTTCTAAGGCTCCCGCACCCAAACACTTGTGTACACAAGTGTTTACATTCAATGAAAAAATATTCTGACACTTTTTCTAAGCTGGTAGCTTTGGCACCTTAATCCTATGTTGTTAAAGGCAAATCGGTTTTTATAGTTAATTTATCATCAAATTGTGGTTATTGAGTATATATTGTTTTCTCCTTTTTCGGAATTGTGTACCCATTGAAAACCAGCCTATAAATATGCATCCTTAATGCATAAAAACACGTTCTGGCTATTTTCCACGCATTGAAATATACACTTGGATAATGTATAATTAAAATATATTTTTAGGAGGATTATAACCATGAAAAAGAAATTATGCAGTATTGTTTGTTTATACAGCCTTGTTTCAATTATGTTGTGTGCATGTGGAAAAGAAGAACAGGGGAATCCTATTAGATTGCCAGCTAGAGAGGATATTGTATCGATTGGTGTTTCTGACGGTGACAAATATGCTATGTCACCTAACACAGAAGTTGAAGCTGCAGAGTTTATTGATGAATTTTTATCTATGCTAATGGATATGGAAACAACCAGTCAGCAGTCGGTCAATGATGTACCAGTCAACAAAGATTTTATTACGATCAATATAAATTGCGATGGAGTGGCAGGAACTACTCTTTTTTACTACGTAGATAAAGGAACCGAATATGTAGAACAGCCATATCAGGGAATTTATAAACCAGCACCTGCTTTAGGTAATTGTATAACTGGAATGCTTGCTTCGGCAGATAATACACCGCTAATGGTAACATTTCAGGCATCGGTAATTGAAACGAATGATGATTCAATAATAGTAAAGCCGGTAGATGGTTCTTTGGAACTTGATTCAGCAGATAAGTTTCATATATCAAACGAAGAGAACCTTGAATTGCAAATTGGAGATTTAGTAGAAATTAGTTATAACGGAGAAATAATGGAATCATATCCTGCACAATTAGGAGAGGTTTATGAAATTGCCGTGATAGAGCAGACAGAAGCAAATGCCATGTGGGATAGAATACCTATGGTAAGAATAGATGGTAAATTATACTACGATACAGGGAGAGAAAGCATCATGGATGCACGTTGCGGCACTATGGATGGGGAAATAACATCAACTGTCGATGGAACTGAAATACCAACAGAAGATAATCAGTCTAATTTTGGAAGTGGATTTGGTTATCAGTATGGAGCAGACGATACAATAGAGATTTATATGAATGAAAAGTGGTTTGTCTTTGAATACAGAGAAGAATCTGAATGAGAGAATAAACGATAGATAAGTCAAATTAAATTCAAAAGGCTGTCCAATCAAACGGATAGCCTTTTTTCAATTCCTAGACCAATTTTTCTCAATATTCAGTAAAGCAGTAGAAACACTTTTCCTAAAAGGCAGATTGTTTGTTATCCTCACAGGCTATATTTAAAAGCCCTTATACGTTTTTATCCTACTCCAAAATCTGTAATTTCATATAAAACTTCTACAGCTGGATCGGCAAGGAGCCATTGGTATTCTTTCATAAACCATTGGACCAGAGCCTCATCTCTTTTCACCGAGGTCGTATTATTGTTGTATATATTCACGGTTCCCAGACTAAAATATTTTTTCAGACAGTCAATATCATAAGCAATCATCTCTTTCGTCTGTCCCTTAATTCCTACCATAAGGCATGGAGAATCAAAATATTCTGCTACCTCCTGAGGAGTTGAAAATCCAGCATTCTTGCAAAGTATTTTCTGCCGAAAATCATTATCAAAGGTTTCCACTCCTATTTTAAATGTGACAGGCACTGGGATTTTCTTTCTCATTTCTTTTAGATATCCACGATACATCCAGTGGGCTTCAAAAAAAAGCTTCTCTATTTTCTTATTTTTAATCACATGGACAATATCTTCCAAAGTCTGCCCTGGCAGCTCAAAACAGCTTCCTGAATTGATTATTTCCAAAGCTTTTAGGCCTCCAGTTACCCGGCTCAGCACTTTCCTATTTAATGCTATCATAGCCTTTTCGTCCCTGCTGTTATCTTCAATATAATCACAGAAAACACATTTCCCCCAGGCACAGGGAAATCCCTGAAGGAGGCATATTTCCCTCTGATTTTTCTCCGTAATTCGACTGTAACGTTCTGTAGGCACTCCCATTTCTATCACTTCCTTCCCTCTTGTCTAGCAGATACTCCCATCTTCCATTTGGCCTGCCGCCTTCTCATTCTATCTGTCCTTTCCTTACTTCAACCCTCAAAAATTCTAATACCTTTCGGACCGCAGCTTGTTCTCCTATAGGCTCATTTCAAATTTGTTTCATCTCCTGCGGCAGGTAGGGAAGCACATTTCTTATGAGAAATATTCCTACGCCTCGATCCAAATAATCTGTAACAACTTGTACCATAAAAATAGATGCAGTCAATCCTAAAGGTGTCTTTGCCAAAAGCTGTACTAGGACTGTAGAGCCAGAAGAGGTAACTCCGCCAAATAAAAACGCACTGATAACAGAACTTACTATGGTTCCAGGAATAGAGATCATCAAGGCATACAGCCAGAACTTTGCCATTCTATCTGGTCTTTTATATAAAATAAGGCCTGCCAGCAACCCGGTTATCATACCAGAAGGCGCGAAGTAAAGGGAATAGATATCCGTAGTCACCCCCATAATGAAACCGCTTATCAGACCAGGCAGCAGGCCGAACCATGGACCTGCCAGAATTCCTGTCATAATTGTTCCGATGCTGTCCAGATATATGGGCAGACGAAGCATTAAAGCAAGCTGTCCTCCTGCTATATTCAACACCGCTGCCAGTGCAACCAAACATATTCGAAAAATCGTTATCCTTTGCTTCATCATCTATTCCTCTCTTTCCAGGTTTTCCAGCAAATCCAGTTCTTCATCACTTATTTTCAGAATTTTTTTAAAAAAGAGACGAAAAAAGCCCATAGAATCTACCTGAGTCAACACATAAGCATTGGCTCTCTTATGGTAAAAGCCCATGGAATCTACAACAGTTTGTCCTATGGAAATTCCCTTTGTCTCCACAGCTGTATATGCTTCCAGTCCAGCACACAGGCTTCTGTCTACGAAATATGCTACGGCCAGGGGATCATTAATGACACATCCAATTAAATGCTCCTGCTTCCAGTGAAAATCAAAATAGAATTTAGTAATGGCCTCTGCAAATCTGCCTGTTTCCGGATTCAGCCGCTTTATGTATTCTAGAAGATTTGGAGTTAGGACAATCTTTCTTGTTACATCCAGACCAACCATATGAATTTTTTTCTTCCTTTTCCATGCTTCTTTGTAAACTAAGGAGGCTCCGTCCGGATCCGCCCAATAGTTGTACTCAGCTACTGGGGAACAGTTTCCATGGCTTCTAAAATTTCCTCCCATAGATATGATTTCTCCTATTGCCTCAAAGCTTTCTGGACTTTTAAGAATTAATTCTGCAAGGTTTGTCAGCGGTCCTAAGGCAATGACCGAGCAGTGTTCTCTCTTTATGGTTTTTTCCAGAAACTCCAGCGCTGTTGCTTCCTGTTCATAACCTTCCACTTCTGGAAGAAAACTTTCACCCAACCCATCAGACCCATGAGTATCCAGGGCAGATACATATTCTCTTTTTAAGGGCCTATCTGCCCCCTTATAAACAGGAACATCCAATCGTTTCATATACTTTAATACTTTTTTTGCATTAGCAGCTCCCATTTCCACCGGGCAGTTGCCACACACCACCGTAATACCTAGTACATCCAGCTCTTCCATGGAAAGCGCTAACATCAATGCCAGGCTGTCATCAATTCCTGGATCACAATCAATAATCACCTTTTTCTTCATCTTTCTACCTCTGTTTTTCTTATGCGGATTAAGGTATCCAAACTACTAGCCCAGGAAAATTATCAGAATATTTTCCGCTCGCGGTCCTTTTAACACCTGAATCCTATACAATAAAAAAGCTGCTTTCCTCCTGTCTATTCCAGAACACCAGAATAAACAAGACAAAAACAGCACCCTGCCAAAAAACAGCGTTTCTTTCCATTTTGCCTAGTTTTTTATACTGGGAGGTTCTCGAACCAGTCGGCATAAAGCCATTTAAATTTTTGGATAGTATATCACAGAAAGTCACTAATATCAAGCTTATGTATTACAAAAACCGTTGTTTTTTCCTTCCTCTCAGCACCATAACACTCCTAGGACGGATATGAAAGCTTCCTAAAACAAGACGGCCTGGATCCTGGCGTTCTTCCCATGTATCTGCTGTAACCTCCCAACACATGGTAGATGGCAGCCCAGGAAGGTTTACCTCCAGCTCTTCCCAATAAGCGTTGGAAGCAATATAAATAATTTGAGGCTCTTCCTCCTTTTCCTGCCCGGTAAACATGACTCCTACATATCTTTCATATGCAGCAAAATGCTCACACCAGGGCTTTACGCCATGAAAGCTGATATCTGGAAGTCCGCAAGCTCCATCGCTGATATTGGTTCGAAGCACCTTATGTTGTTTCCGAAAAGCAATCATATAACGGAAAAATTCGAAAATATCCCTGTTTTTTTCCAGCAGCCTCCAATCCAGCCAGGAAGTAATATTGTCCTGGCAATAGGCATTATTATTACCAAACTGAGTATTGCAGAACTCATCTCCTGCCAAAAACATAGGAATGCCCCGGCTGCACATAAGAAGGGTAAAGGCGTTGCGGATCATCCGTTTTCTTAGTGCCTGAATCTCCGGATCATCTGTTTCTCCCTCTATACCACAGTTCCAACTGTTATTATCTCCTGCCCCATCCGTGTTGTTCCAGCCATTTTTCTCATTATGCTTTGTATTATAAGAAAACAAATCATACAGAGTAAATCCGTCATGACAGGTAATGAAATTCACAGAAGCATTTTTTCTGGTATTTGCCTCATAAATATCCCGGGAACCTACAATTCTTAAAGCAGCTGCCTGGGCCATGCCGCTGTCTCCTTTCAGATAACGGCGCAGATCGTCTCTGTATATTCCATTCCATTCTGCCCAACGGTTCCAGGCAGGAAATCTTCCTACCTGATAAAGTCCATCTGCATCCCATGCCTCTGCAATCAGCTTTACATCTCCCAAAATAGGATCAAAAGCTAGAGCCTGAAGCAGCGGCGGTTTGTTCATAGGAGTCCCGTCCTCATTCCGTCCCATAATAGAAGCCAAATCAAAACGGAATCCGTTGACCCGATAGGTGGTCACCCAGTAACGCAGGCTGTCTAAAATCATCTGATGCACAATAGGATGGTTACAGTTAAGAGAATTACCGCAACCGCTGAAATTATAGTATTTTCCATCTGGAGTCAGGAGGTAGTAAATATTATTGTCAAAGCCTTTAAACGAAAAGAATGGGCCGTTCTCATTGCCCTCTGCTGTATGGTTGTATACAACGTCCAGATAAACCTCTATTCCATGCTGATTAAATACCCGTATCAGGTTCTTTAGCTCATTTCCTTCCCTGTTATATTCCTTGCTGGCAGTATAGCTGGTATTAGGAGCAAAAAAACTTACTGTATTATAGCCCCAGTAATTATAAAGCTTCTCTCCATCTACTTCCCTATAATCCTGCATTTCATCGAACTCAAAAATCGGCATAAGCTCTACCACATTCACGCCCAGCTCTAAAAGATAAGGCAGCTTTTCCATCAATCCTGCAAAGGTGCCAGGATGAAACACTCCAGATGAGCTGTGTTTGGTAAAGCCCCTTACATGGAGCTCATAGATAATTAAATCCTCCATAGGAAGGAGAGGCTGCCTGATGTTGCCCCAGTCAAAGTCGTCCTTTACCACTCTTGCCTTATAATGCTGCTCATGAGGGGAAGAGTCCCCCCACTGACTCTGGCCTGTAACGGCTTTGGCATAGGGATCCAGAAGATATTTGGATGAATCATAAATAAGCCCTTTAGACGGCTCATAAGGACCATCCACCTGATATGCATATTCAAATTCTTCTATATTCAGTTTGAAAACAATCATAGAATACACATTGCCAATCCGATAGTGCTTAGGAAAGGGAAGTACAGCAAAGGGTTTATCTTCTTCTCTTTTAAAAAGAAGCAGGGAAATTGCTGTAGCGCTATGGGAATATACAGTAAAGTTCACTCCTCCTGGAATAGCTGTAGCTCCGTTTATCTCATAAAATCCCGGACGTACAGCAAATCCGTCCAGATAATCCATGGGAACCAGATGGATCGTACGGGGCAGACTCAGCTTTTCCACTCTGTCCACTCCCTCTCGTTCTGGCTGCATCCGTTCTGTTATAATCTTGTCGTCTTTGTACATATGTTCCTCCTTCACATGCCTGTGCCCCTGCAGCAGTTTCACATTTTTACAGGCAGATACATGTACTTTTATGTATTCTTTCATAATTCACGTGTCAAAATCAAAACTACCAGCCTGTGGAAAATCTTCTGACACTTTCCCACTCATATCTCTTTTAATATCCTAATCATCATTTTAATATAAAGAAGCAGTAAAATCAAGAAAGAATCCTACAAACCAGCATTCCCGGCAATCCACACTCGCCTGTACGGGAAAGTGCAGATTGCCGGGAATGTTCTCCCCTGTTCCTATGATTCGCAGAATCAGTATTTACCCCTCTTGAAGTCAGAAAAATCTCTGGTCTCTGTTAAGTTTCAGCCTTTCGCTGCTGGATATTCATTACAAAGCAGCCTGTAAGCCGGTTCATCCTCTTCAATCGTTGGAAACCTTCCCAGAGGACTGAAAAAACGATTATCTGTATTGTCATCATTACACATGGAAACCTCTCCGATCAGCGCTGGTCCGCCCTCAGGAATAGCAAATTCATGGTACAGATATGGATACAGGGTCATGCTTTCTCCCGGATGAAGGATCACCTTAGCTCCCGCTGGAACCGTATACTGCCTTCCATCCTGACAAATAGTTACATCCGTATCTGCCAGCCCTTCCGTCTCCTTATCTGCATTATAAAGTGTAAATTCAATATCATTTCCGCCTCGGTTAATAATATCCTCCATCTTATTCCAATGAAAATGCATGGGGGAAACCTGTCCAGAATCACACATCATAATCTTTTCTGCATATGTTTTTTGGTACTTAGGATTATGTACATTCCCGTTGCGGATGGTAATCAAAGCCAGGCCAAGCCGCTCAAAATTCCCCTCGCCATAATCTGTTACGTCCCATCCCAGCATGTTATCCCGTATTTCATCGTATTCATGCCCCTTTGTCTGCCATTCCTCCGGAGTAAAGCTTAAATATGGAGGCAGCAAGAAGCCATGCTCCTTCATAAGAGCTTCAAACTTCTTAATCACCCTGTTAATTTCTGAACGCTTCATCGTAGTTCTCCTTTCATTTTTAAGACTCTATCTATATTAGAAATTGCCACCTTTTTCATCTGTATGTAAACGGACAGTTCTGCCCGATTACTGCATGTCTTAACTTTACTGCCTTGGAACCTTTAAAAAATGGGTCTAAAAAAATGAATGAATTTATTTGTTGAAAAAAAATCTGTAAAATAGTAGAATATAATGCAAAGTTTCACTTCTGGAATTTCCCAGCTGCTCCAGGACTTTCCCCCTTGCAATCGCCCCCCAATAGGAAAAGGAGAACACTATGAATAAAATCAAAGTACAGATATTTGTCAAATCCGTATATGCTGGTTTCATGATCGGCATAGGCGGCATTGTAAATTTATCGTTGGAAAACAAAATTATTGGATCTTTATTATTTTCTTTTGGACTCCTAACAATTGTAGTCCAAGGGTTTTATTTATATACTGGTAAAATCGGATTTGTAAAAACTTTAGAAGAATTTTTAAATATACCGATCATAATAGCAGGAAATTTCATAGGTACCTTTATTGCTGCATTCTTAGCCAATTGTGCACATCTTAGCATCAACTGTTCCCAGCTTGTCGATAGAAAATTAAATTCCGATATTTTAAGTATTTTTCTTTTATCAATATTCTGCGGTATTATGATGTATCTGGCTATTGATAATTATAATAAAACCCAAAATATTGCATTTATAATTGCTCCAGTCATGATATTTATATTATCTGGATTTGAACATTCCATAGCAAATATGTTTTATTTTAATGTGGCCGGCCAGTATGACTTGAAAACTCTTGGTTATCTTTTGGTAATGCTGGCTGGTAATGGTATCGGAGCAAAAATTTTTTCAGGACTTTTATAGAACCCCTTATGCGCAAAAAAGATACTTTCACAGGAAACTCCCATATCTGCCATAAACGCCGCTATGAATGAAGGGGAGTTTCCTGTATAGAAGTATTTCCTATTTGTTTAAGGATTCGTCCTGCAGTCTGTCAAATTCTGCCATGCACTCATCTACTGTAGCCCCATTTAATAGTTTCCGTACAATCAGACAGGTATTCCCCCACTGCTCCACTTTCATTCCTGCATTGCAGCCAAGAACATAGACGTTTTCTTTTATCCTGTCATTCAGTGGTTTTAAAGCTGGAATACAATCTACCTCAACATTTTTGGAGGAGGAAATCACTTTATTTGTCTCTGCATAGAGTTGAAGCGCTTCATCAGAAAGGATTACCTCCAAAACACTCTGCGCATCCTCCAAATGCTCTGCATTCACACTAATGCCATATCCAGTCATAGATACAACTGGCATCTGGCCCCTCTTACTTGGAAATCCAATTACCTGCATCTCAAAATCCGGGTTCCCATAAGCAGTATCTGTATTCGCCGCCCCCCAATAGGCCATTACAATCGGTGTTTTCTGAGCCAGAAAATCTGGTCCTTCCCCTTCAATTGCTTCTCTCATATAAGCTGCTTCTGCATCCACGTAACCATGATCAATCAACTCCTGCAAGAACTCAAAACCAGGCCGCATATAGTCGCTATATCTGGCCTCTCCACGATTCAGCGCTTCTATTTCTGCTTCTGTATTTCCTCCATTGTACAAGTCTGCATATACCTGGGCAAAGACAAAATTCTCTAACCACCAGCGATTCGCTCCAATAGGAGTCTCAATTCCATTTTTCTGAAATACCCTGCAGCATTCCAACAGCTCCTCCGGTGTCTCCGGCAGCTTGAGACTATATTTGTCAAACATATTTTTATTGACAAAGAGGCCATAAACAACCACCTCCTGTGGAATTGCTACCAGCTTTCCGTCCACAACGTTTGCTATCTTTACAACCTCCCGTAAATTCTCGACACATTTAAGCCCTGACAGATCCAACAGCTTTCCTTCTGTACCTAATATATAAATGCTATCCGAATTTAGAAGATAAAAATCATCCATATCATTGCGAACTCGGTCAAGCACTACATCATCATATGTTTTTTCCTGATAGTTTTCTGCTGTATAGGTTCTGTAATCTACTTTTATTCCCAGCTGTTCCTCTGCCATGGTAACTGTCATATCAAATGCAGTTCTTGCCAAATTATCTGCATTTGGATTTGATTTTTCCATAGGACCAAATAGATTTACAACTCTTTCACCGCTTTTTTCAGATATGATCAGATGATTGTCTAATTTCTCTCTGCTTTTGCATGCTGTAGTTATCCATGCTGCCATTCCTGCCAGACAAATTACAGCCAGCGTTTTCACCAATCCCGTTCTATTTCTCATATCTTGATCCTTTCACTGCATACATTGTTTTATCACTTTCTTTAACAATTCTATATCAATCGGTTTTGCCACATGGACATCCATGCCAGCATCTAATGCCTCTTTTTCATCTTCTGCAAATGCATTTGCCGTCATAGCTATAATAGGGATTTTCCTTGCATCCTTACGTCCCAGGGCTCTGATGGCCCTTGTTGCATCATAGCCATTCATAACAGGCATCTGAACGTCCATTAAAATTGCGTCAAACTCACCTTCTACAGAATTCGTAAAGCGCTCTAACGCCACCTGACCGTTTTCAGCCACTTCACAGCTGGCGCCCTCCATCTCTAAAATTTCCGTCAAAATTTCTGCATTAATCTCATTATCCTCTGCTGCAAGAAAATGCAGCCCCTTCAAATTGTCCTCCTCTATAGATTCTATTATATTTTCATCTTTTCTTTCTGCCTCTATTTCCAAAATTTTTTCTTTCAATGCAGATACCAAAAAAGGTTTCGTCAAGATTCCTGTATTTTCTATGCGAAGCGCTTCTTCTATTCCTTCTTCGTCATAACCTGCCAAAAACAAGATCAACACGGTATCCAATATAGCTCTCAGCTTTTCTGCTATCTGGATACCGCCCATATTCAATATGTTCCAGTCCACCAGGATCATATGATATTCATCTCCCGATTTACTGTCTTGCATCAGCTGTACTGCCTCTTCCAAGCTAGAAGCTGTATCTACCACAATTCCTGTATATTCCATGAGAGCCTGAATATTTTCACAATCTTCTGTATCCCCATCTACTGCCAGAATCCGAGTAATTCCTCTTTTCTCCCAAAATTGTTTATCTGCCTGATCTTCTGGTATACGAAACTCCAGTTCTACTTTAAAAAGACTTCCCTTATCCAATTCACTGGAAACCTCTATGGTTCCTCCCATGAGTTCTACAATACTTTTTGTGATTGCCATACCAAGCCCTGTACCCTGTACTTTGTTTGTTGTACTGTTTTCAGCCCTGGTAAATGCATCAAAAATAGTCCTTAAATATTCTGGCGTCATTCCATATCCATTATCTTCCACTTCTATTCGAATGTGCTCATACTGGCTGGAGCGCTCCTTAAGCCCTATAATGCGGAACCAGATATTGCCTCCTGGCTGTGTATATTTTACAGCATTAGAAAGGAGATTAATCAAAATCTGATTAATTCTCGTCGCATCCCCTAAGAAACTCTCATGTCTGACTCCCGTTACTTCCACATGAAAATTCTGCTTTTTTGCTTTTGCCATGGGCCGGATAATTGCATCTACAGAAGACACCAGATCATTTAAAGTAAACTTTTCAAATGTAAGGACGACCTTTCCACTCTCGATCTTAGAAACATCCAGAATATCATTAATTAAGCTGAGCAGATGCTGTCCTGATGACATAATCTTCTTCGTATATTCCCTCACTTTATCCGGATTTTCTGCATCCTTGGCAAGCAATGTCGTAAATCCAAGAACAGCGTTCATAGGCGTACGAATATCATGTGACATATTTGAAAGAAATGTTGTTTTGGAATTACTTGCAATCTGTGCAGCCTGCAAGGCTTCCGCCAGCTGTTTATTATGTATCTCTCGTTCAGCTTCTCGTTCTTTTCTGATCCTCTCCTGCTGCCTCTGATTAAAATAGTATAGAGTACAACACAGGAAAAATGCGCCCAGCATGACAAAAACAACAATAAAAATATTTTGATTTACTGTTTTTCCTTCCTGCTGAATTGCTTCAATCGGCACATAACCAATCAGGTAAATCGTTCCCTGATTCACCGGCCACATATAATTCAAAGCGCTTTTTTTCCGAATATCATGATAAAATAAGACGCCTTTTCCATTTTCCACACTATCAGCAACTTTCTTTCTCAGCTCTGGTTCCTGAATGTTGTTTGCCCGGTAAAAATCCTCCAAATTCAAATGACCTGCACTCCGCTCTCCCATCCCCTTTGGCTTCAGCACAAGTCTCTCGCTCTCTGCGTCCATAATATAAAGCATTGCTCTTCCATTATAAAATCCATTTGGAAGAGATTTTTCAAGGGAATCATAAATATATTCTATATAGAGGCTGCCAATTTCCTGTCCATTCTTTACAACCGGACATTTAATAGAATATGCCCATGTTCCCATATAATTTAAATAAGATTGGGAAATCGGCAATCCATCTACGGTTCCTCCCATAGAAAAATCTAATCCCTCCTCAGAAAATGTTTCTCCAGTACTGGAAACCCCCTCTGTTTCACCTGACCGTATCAGCGAGATCTTTACCATTGTCTGATTTTTCTTATAAGAATGAATATATTCCTCTGGCACTTCTGATGCTCCAATCTCCTGTGCCATCAGCTTTTGGAACTCTGCCTCTTTTTTCAGGATTGTCTCTATTGTGCATTTTATCAAATCCAGGCTTTCGCTCAGATTTTGAATTGCTGATGCAGACATCTCTGAGGATATTTTCCGTTGCACGAAAAATACTACAGTTCCTAAAATGCAAAAAACTAATATGATAGAAAGAAGCCATGGAATTCCTCTATCTACTCTGCTTCTATTCCCTTTCTGTTTCATTCCTAATCTCCATTCCGATGCTCCGGATAAACCATAGGCATCCTGATTAAATTACTTAATCCATATCCACAGGACTTCTTTCAATTTTTCAATATCCGAAGGAGTAAGCATCCAGACATTCATTTCTGCTTCTTTTGATCTTCAGATATCATCCACAAAAGTGTCTACAGTCATTGTAATATTACGGATTTTCATCAGCTTCCCATTGTCGCCAGAGGAACAAAATGTCCCATCTATATCACATCCATGCCCTACAATATATGGATTCTCAACTATATTTTACACCTGGACGAAGTGAAAATCAATAGTACTGATGTGTTTTGCAAATAGCATCTCTACAGCCTGCTCTTAATCAAAGGAACATGAGATAATGCTGGTAATTGCGCCTTGCATTTGCAAAGGTTTCTTTACTGTGAAAGTCTCGAATCACCATGGCAGGGCTATCCACTCACTTGGCTTGTCCGTACAGCGCCAGAATGCTGCTTTTGCATTCTATATGAATTCGCCGCAGGCTCACAGGAAACTACCTTTCATTCATGGCAGTGCACTGATTATGCGCAGGAAGGTTTACTATAAAACTCCCTTTTCTGCCGCGCAGAAAACTCAGTTCAGGTATTCCAAATGCGCCTGATGCTTTCATTCATGCTAGTACGCTGATTATGCGCAGGAAGGTTTATTTTAAAAGAGTTTCGTATTGGAAACTATTCATAGATTTTTTAAGAAGCCATATGGCCAGCAAAGCACAAATACTTCCTGCAAGAATCAGGAGCCAAGTACTGACCAGCAGAATTCCTGTAAACTGGCCCACCAGTAGAAAAATCACTGGTAACAGCAGAAAAATCGCCCATTGCTGTGCGTCTTCCACGCTTTTTGCCTTAGCGGACACCCTAACGATCAGAGTAATGGCAATCAGAGAAACAGATGGGGCAGCCAAAAATATAATCAACAGCCATTTCCCATCTGGAAGGATAAAAGTGCCTGTTGTTAGACAAGTTTCTATTTCTAGAACTATCAGCATTGCCAGGAAGGAGGCGATGGATACAGACATGCTCAGCAAAAAGGAGGCCATTACCTTGGAGATAAAAATCTGTTTTAGAGACAAAGGGCTGTATAGCAGTGTTTCCAGGGTCCGCTTCTCTTTCTCTCCCACAAAGGAAGCTGCTGACATAACAGATGAGGACATGATGGGAATGATCAGAAAAAATACCGGCAGGACATAGTTCAGGACCAAGTGGATTAAATTTTGCTGCTCATTTCCCTCCTGTTCTGCTAAAGGCAGCATTTCCAGCATTTTTTGAAGATCATCTCCCTCCTCTGGTATCAAAGAGACAAAAATAAAAAGGGTAGGTAAAAGAATCGTCATTATCATAGGAACTATAAGCAGTGTGTAAAGCATCCTTCGATTGGAAATGATTCCCATCAGATCCTTTTTGATGATAACATTGACCTGTTTATTCATATTCCTCTCTCCTCTTCTCTTTGCCTTTCTGTCAGTGCAAAATAAATGTCTTCCAGGGACGGCTCGCTGGATGAGATGTGATATATCTCTTTTCCTGCTTCTACAAATCTGCGGATGATCTTTGGAATCTCTTTTCGGGACTCGGCTTTTGCTTCAAATACAAATGGATTCAACTGCCTGCATGAAAATCCTTCTGGAATGCCATTTGCTTCTATTTTTACCGTGATGCCAGAACAGAGTTTTTGATGAAAGCTGTCAAGTGTTCCCTCTGCCAGAAGTTGTCCCTCGTTCATCAGGCCGTAACGGGTGCAGATCTCCTGGGCGTAGCGCAGCTGATGAGTACAAAGAAAAACAGTAATACCTTTTTCCTTTGCCAGCTCATGTATCATCCCATGGACATTTCTTACACTTTCTGGGTCAAGTCCAGATGTGGGCTCATCCAGGAATAGAATCTTCGGCTCATGAATCAGTGCCCTGGCTAGGGAAAGCCTCTGCCGCATACCAGTAGAATAAGCGGAAAGTTTTTTATTCCCAGCGTCTAAGAGTTCCAATTGTTTAAGAAGCTCTTTTCCCCTCTTCTCGCTCTCCACAGCGTCAAGTCCAAAAACGGTTCCATAAAACACTAGATTTTGGAGTCCTGTCAGAGTATCATACATTTGTGCATGTTCTGTAACAACGCCAGAAAGAGCATGTACCTTTTCCGGATTTTGAGTAGGATTGATGCCAAAAACCGTACATCTTCCTTCCGTGGGCGCCAACATTCCATTAAGCAGCTTTATTGTCGTAGTCTTTCCAGCCCCATTAGGTCCTAGAAATCCAAAGACTTCTCCTTGTTCTAACTGAAGGCTAATAGAGTCCACAGCCTTTTTATCACCTCCGCCCCCTTCTGAGTCTCCCACCATACAGGCCTTACGGGCCGGTAGACTTATGTCCAATAAGGGAGGCTCATCCAGACACCCTTTCATATATGCTCTTTTAACCGGCTCCTTTCGGCTATGGGATAAAGTATAGGTTTTAGATACATGGTCAAGAATTACAGCGTTCATATTTCCCCCTCTTCTCCAACTCTATAAGGGTCAAAGCTCTTCCCTGATGTCTGGCGTTCAGCTTGCAGACAATTTATTTAAGCTGGGTATTATCAGAATAAAAACATGTTCTGGTATATTATATTGTAGACAGTTTGTTTGAAATATACCAGGACGAGAAAGAAAATATTGCTGCAAGATTTTAGTTAACATAATCTGATATTATTTGGACTGCAATTTCCCTTGCTGTCCCACTGGATACATTTTTATCATCTGTTTTTCCAAGATATATGCAAAAATAAACATTTCCATAGGCGCTTTCTGCAAAACCAGTGAACCATGCATCGACAACAATGCCATGTGCCTTTCCCATTCCAGTCTTGCCATATATGGAGAGATCCGCTTTCTTGTATTCTGGCACTAACATCACCTGCTTTAACTCTTTTAGGGTTTCTTCAGAATAAATAGAATCTCTTCCAAAAATACGTTCCATCACTTCTGCCTGTTCTTTAGGAGAAATTGCCAATGATGATTCAATCCAAAAACCTGTTAACGCCCGGTTATTATTATTTGTATTTAACCTGCCCTCCCAGTCAGAAATGTCACAATTGCCATATTGGAGATTATCTAATTCTTTCTGCATCAATTCCTGCCCTATCTCATCTATGACTTTTCTGAAATACCAGACACACGACTCACGAAATGCCTGTCTAAAATCAATGTCATGATTCCATTTTTCATTCCAAAATACTTCACCGCTCCATATATAGGTGGAATTATCCGGCTGAATCATTCCATGCTCTAAAGCGATCAATGATGAGATAATTTTAAAGGTGGAACATGGTGAATTTTGAGTGATTGCTAATTCCTGATTATATATCACATACTTTCTGTTCAAAGGATCATACACAACAGCTGCACCATTTAGGCTATCAAAATATTCTGACCAGTCCGCCTCTATCACTTCTGGCTCTGGTATTATGTTTTCAAGGACAGTTTCTACCATCTCTTCTGGCACAATATTGTTTCTTTCTGCATCAACTTCCTCGTTTGTTTCACTTTTTAAAATCACCTGTTCCTGATTTGTCTGTTCCTCGTTTGTACTGTTCTTCTTAGAACAGCCTGTCAGAATCAATGCGCATATTAATGCTCCATATATCCACTTTTTCATAAATATTCCATTTTTTCCTTTCCTTGAAACATTTCCCGAAACACTTGATAATATCTCGTTGAATATGAATAGTTTAGCTGATGAAAACCAAGGCAGCTTACAATTTCCCATTGGTTCATCCGATTTTTTCAGAAGCAATGCCGCTTTTAACCAATCATAATTCAATGAGATATTATCAAGTGTTTTTATTTTAATCGCCCCACTTTAGTCCATAAATGAATTGTAAATCCTCATGTCAGTGCATGACTTGAAAACTGGGATTTTTCGGATGTCTCCTGTCATTAATAGCATCAAGAGCAAGATATGGAAAAATCCATATATTGATATTATTATGTAATTTCTTGATGTTATTTCGCTCTTTTTTGTGATAGAATTATAGTTGCCAAAACAGGAAATGTCAAGAAGCGGGAAGTGGCTGTTTTATATACAGGGATGATGAAACAGCCTATCTGAGAGAGAAAAAACAGCCTTTAGGAGAGGATCGGGATACTCTATCTGCTTGGACAGAATCATCAATACTTCTGGCGGCAGCAGGCTCTGTTTCCGCCCTCTGTCTCCCGCAATAGAGAGGGATATGATCTGGAAAAAAATCAGGCCTTTTCCAAACCTGCTGAAAAATTCTTATTGATAATGGAGAAAAATTTAAACACTATCATTTAATGCAATAGTGCGAAGAAATACTTGACATTATAGCCTTAAATGGATAGAATGAAAGTGTTTACTTGCATACAGGGCGGAGGAACAATGAATGGATGAAACCAGTCAAAAAATTATAGATGCAGCCATGTCTCTTGTAAGAGATAAAGGTTATGTTGCTACTACCACAAAGGATATTGCTAAATTAGCCGGCGTAAATGAATGTACTCTGTTTCGTAAATTCAAGAATAAAAAAGACATTGTATTAAATGGCATGGAACAAGAAAAATGGCGTGGAAATTTGACACCGGAAATCTTCAAACATGTCAAATGGGAACTTGCTCCTGATCTGGAAATGTTTATGACAGAATACATGAGCCGAATAACCCCTGATTTCGTTAAATTATCTATTGGATTAAGGGCACCCCAGCTTTATGAAGAATCCGCTCCACTTGTGATGAAAGTTCCTCAAGCATTTTTATCCTCACTGATAGAATATTTTCGAGAAATGGTACAGCGAGGAAAAATGCCTGATTTAGATTTGGAATGCCTTGCCATGACTATTTTTTCAAGCACATTTGGTTATACATTTTTAAGGGCTTCATTTGAAGATAATCTTTCGTCAATTAAGCAAGAGCAGTTTATTAAACAGTCTGTGGAAACATTTATTCATGGAATCATCCATAAGCAATAAAATGAGGCTGGTGCAGAACAATAACTTTCTACAGGATATGGTGTGGGAATCTCAATATTTCCGCCATGTACTGTATAAGAAGTCTATTTTGCAGCAGCTTCATGAATTCCACATAAGCAAGCAAGTACATGCAATCAAAAAGGAGGACTTATCTATGAAAATTACAGGAGCTGAACTATTTGTAAAAGCCTTATTGGCCGAACAGGTTAATACGCTTTTTGCCTATCCTGGCGGTCAGGTGATAGATTTATTTAACGCCCTTTATGGCATGAAAGGACTTAACGTTATTTTGCCCAGGCATGAGCAAGGCCTTGTTCATGCGGCAGATGGTTACGCACGCTCAACAGGAAAAGTTGGTGTCTGTCTTGTTACAAGCGGCCCTGGCGCTACAAATTTAGTAACAGGAATTGCTACGGCAAATTATGACAGTGTTCCTTTAGTATGTTTTACCGGACAAGTACCTACAAACTTAATTGGAAATGACTCTTTCCAAGAAGTTGATATTGTTGGAATTACAAGAAGCATCAGCAAATATGCTGTTACAGTTCGCAAAAGAGAGGATTTGGGAACGATTATCAAGAAAGCTTTCTATATCGCACGCTCTGGAAAACCGGGTGTCGTTGTAGTGGATCTGCCGAAAGATATTCAGCAGATGTTAGGAAGTGACCATTACCCAGAGCAAATTGAATTGAGAAGTTATAAACCTAATATACGTGTTCATATAGGACAGATTAAAAAATCCCTTGACTGTTTAAAAAATGCGAAGCGTCCCATATTCCTTTTAGGCGGAGGCGTTAACATCGCTCATGCGAATCAGGAAATGACTTCCCTTGTAGAAAAAACAGGAATACCAGCAGTAACGACCATTATGGGAAAGGGAGCGATACCAACTACACATCCTTTATATGTTGGAAACTTAGGGATTCATGGAAGTTACGCTGCCAATACTGCCATCAGTAAATGTGATGTATTGTTTTCTATCGGAACCCGTTTTAATGACCGCATTACTGGAAAGGTAAATGAATTTGCAAAAAATGCAGCAATCATTCACGTTGATATAGACCCAGCTTCGATTTCAAGAAATATTGTTGTTGATATACCCATTGTCGCTGATGCAAAAAATGCAATTGAGAGACTATTGGAAAAAACACCTGAATATCATTTTGAAGATTGGCAAAAGCAGGTGGATTCTTGGAAAGAAGAGCATCCTCTCACTCCTTTACAAAAAACAAGAGCAAACATAACTCCTTTCAATATTATTCAGGAGATAAACCGAACATTTGAAAATGCGATAATTGCAACAGACGTAGGGCAAAATCAATTATGGACGACACAATTTCTTGAATTAACAAGCAGGAAACAATTGCTTACTTCAGGCGGCCTTGGAACAATGGGATATGGTTTTCCTGCGGCGATTGGTGCAAAGTTTGGAAATCCTGATAAAGATGTAATTGCAATTTGCGGTGACGGTGGTTTTCAGATGAATCTCCAGGAAATGGCCACTGCTATTGTGTATGAATTACCCATTATTATCTGCATTTTCAATAATGGGTATTTAGGAAATGTTCGTCAATGGCAGGAGATATTTTTTAATAAACGGTATTCCAGCACTTGTCTGAGATGGAGAAAAAGCTGCCTGAATACCTGTAACACACCTTCGGCCTGCTGCCCGAAGTATGTTCCTGATTTTGTGCAATTAGCAGAAAGTTATGGTGCAAAAGCAATGCGCGTCAAGCAGTATGAAGAAATCCATATGGCATTAAGTGAGGCCAAAAATACATTAAGAGTGCCTACTGTTATTGAATTTTTGATTGAGCCTGAAGAAAATGTTTTTCCTATTGTACCGCCAGGCAAACCACTAAACAATATGATTCTGGGAGGTAAAAACAATTCAACATATAGGCATCCCATGCAGAGCAGGCAATGACAAAGAGGACTCCAAAATCAAAATTATAAGGGAAATGGAAAACGCAGACAAACAGAAACTGTCTGCCTGCGTATTTTTTTATCTCATAAGTGTAATAATATCCCTCCGTAACAAAGAACCAGGCAATTTAAAATCTTTTGTGTATTTATATTTCTCCTCCCATTATAACAGTTCAAACAACATAAACAGTTCCTCTCTTTACGCATTTTTTACAGCAGAGAAGAAATCTCCGTTCAAAAAGTCTTCAATAAACATTTTCAGCTTCTCTGGAGACTCATAGGTCCGGCAGAAAGAAAATTCCTGGGAAATATCATCGATTTCCTCCATGGCCTTCTTCACATCCAGCATAATCTGCTTTTGCACAGCATTTTGGAAATCTAGCCTGGCTGGATGAAGCCTATGGTTCTGGATCGCGTAGTTAATCCTTTCGGCACAATGGCATTTCCCCTCTCCATACTCACCGCAGTATTCCTTTAAAAAATCCCCCATCTTTTTCCTTACCCTGGACAGACGCTTTCGATACGCCTCTGGCGTAATTCCTAAGATATCTCCAGCAATCCGGCTGTCCACCTTAAACATAGTCCCCAGAATAAAGATACACCGACTTTCTGTATCCAGGCACTGCAGCATAACGTTAGTACAAGATAGCTTCAATTCCTCGGCTAAAAGGGCTCGATCCACGTTCTGGGTTAGATCCGGCACTTCCTGTATCTTTGCATGCAGGATATCATCCCCATAATAATCAAAGCTCAAAGGGAACTTGGCAAACATATGCTTCTTATAGTTTTTCAGATGGTTCACCGCAATGGCGAATACCCATGTAGAAAAGGCACTCTCTTTCTTAAACGATGAAAGGCTGGTCATAACTTTCAGTAAAATATCCTGGGAAGCGTCCTCTGCGTCTGGAAATGTCCCAAGCATTCTCAAGGAAAGGTTAAATACCAGATCTTGTACTCCAAGAAGCAGGGTTTCTAGAGACTGCTTGTCCCCTGCCGTGGCCTGGTCGATCAGGTTCTGCAATTCGTTGGTTGTTAATTTATCCATGATTTTCTCTCTTTCTGCTGCCTTCCCGCAGCTTTTATCAGGAATTTATCTCCTGTATTTCATTAGACAACTACAGGCCTGGTGTGTGACAAAAAATATTCTCTTCGTGTAGTTTCCGTTAAAAGGCTGCTGCTGCCATCTGGAATTGCCTCCTGTAATCGATCCTCCCTCAGAGGTTGTGCAGATCAAGGCATCTAACATCGTTTTCCCACCAAGCTGTTCATTGGCCATCAGATCTGTAGGGGGCTGTAAGCATCCATTTCATTCCTAGGCAAAAACTGATGAAGATTCGCGCCCTTTAATTCGCCTTCCGTACACATTTCCACCATATAATCAAGAAACAGCCGTGACACATCATACACAGTAATGTCAGAAGGCAGGACACCCGCTTCTTCTACCAGGGAAATGAGCAGGACTTTCATTAAAACAGGGGTAGCCTGCCAGACTCTGACAAGTCTGTTATTTCTTTTGCTTTTGGTTTCTGGCCGCAGGTGCAAAGGAAAAGCACCAGCCCACACTGACATCTTCTTATTTTCATCTCACGCCTCTTATCTACATTCATGGCAAGCAAAATCTGCCTAATCACATCACTGGCACATCTGTGGTTTAAGCTTCTCCTTTCCAAGATCCTTATTTGTGGGATTGTTAAATCTAAAATTCATATTCATTGTGAAAACCTCCTAAATTTGTTTTATTGGTTCTCTTCTTTTTTCATTGCATAGACCAACTAATCGAAGAGGTCAATCATCCCTTGACCGACATAAACCCAGCGTAAGAATAATGCCCTCTGTATACAGAAAAGCTAGTACCGTTCCCTTCACCCTTCCTGCTGCAGCCGAAACCTGTCTATAGTAGTTTCATCGCAGCCTGCATCTTTCAGATTGTGCAGCACCTGTTCTCTTCTGACATTCCATCTACCTGACTTTCACCGCATTCTTTTTTGATTATAAGGATAAAGCGGTTATTATCTGATGATTGCGACATTTCAGAGAGCAGTTCTGGGGTAGTCATAATCCAGTTGATTACTCTAGACAGACCAGATTTGGTTCTGTTAGATTATGAAATGCCAGTTTGTGATGGAAGCCATGCTGTCATTAATGCCTGTCCAATCCCAAGTCCCCAAAACTCTTTAGCAACACTAATACCAAATTTGGCCCGATGCCGTACCTTGTATTTTGTACCTATTGTTTCAATTCCAGCGGTTCCTACAACTACATTATCAACTATGGCAACTATGTCAATTTCATTTTCACTTTCGGATTTTTCTTTCAGAAATTTCAATAGGGAGATTATGTTGCTTTAAGAAAGAAAGCTTATCCCAATATCCCCGCTGGAATAAAATTTTTTCATTTATAACATGGAAAAATCCGCATCCACGCAGGCCTAATGGATCTTTCCACTCTAAGATAGCCCATTGTCCATCTTCAAAAATATTTTCCACAATACAAACCATTTTGCAGTTGAAAACTCATTTGTAAACATTGCTTTAATCGCTTCAATCCCCACAACAGGTTCATTTGCAACCTGATGATTGATTGCGCCATTATCATACAAACTGGCAATCGTATTTACATCGCCAGCATTAAAAGCATCTACCCATTTATTTACTACTTCTTTTGGACTTAACATAAATTGTTACTCTCCTTTTCAAACTTACGATTTACCACTTTTCCTATTATATCACAGATCCGAGAGCGTGGAAATATTGAACTTTTTAGCCGGATTTCCTACCTTATGGATATACGGCACAGGCGGTCAAACACGTATAGACTTGGGAGAGTTCATCGATGGACAAGCCCCTTGAAAACAGAAGGACCGCCTGAAAAGGAATAACCAGACTGGGGAAGTATGCCATTACCCGACTTCTGGACCCCGTAGGGCTGTTGAAAAACTCCCCATTCCTCTAACCTGTGAACCGGGGAGTTTCCATATCCTCTATCCATTTTTCCTTTCCCAGAGCAGGAATCACCTGGTACTCTAATCCTTACATCTGTTATGCTCACCAAAACCATTAACCCCCTTTTAACCATGGTTCCTTAATCTTTCTGAATCAGCACTGCTCCTGATTCCTCACACTTTCTAAAACATTCATGCAGCTTTTGATACTGCACCAGCCATCCTATGAAAGCTGATTGCTCTAGGCTTCGGCCTCTCGCAATCGCCTCCGGCATTCGCAATCCGGCCTGGCGGCCTACTTACTCATACCGGCTTGGTTACCTGATATCCATGGTTCATTTTAAACAAGCTTGCATTCATCCTGACTGCCGGTCAACACTTTCATAGTGTAAGTCTTCCCACCATCTCTCTGCCCCTTGATTCGTAACAGTTCAGACGGGAGATCTTCTTGTCCCCGAAAGGCATCGGGGGGCAAGAAGCACCGGGCATACGCCCAATATCAAATCATGGAAGAAAGCGCTTATGCAAACCAAGAGCATGCTTGCAACACACTTTCTCCTATGATTTTCTGCCCGTCTGAGTTGCCAGCCCATAATTCTTCTTCAAATAATCCCCCAGATACCGGCTGACCTTTTCCGCCCCGTAAGTATTCAGATGATCCCCCTCATCCCTGGAATCCCTGTCCCAATCCATGTTCAGCTCCTTTTCCAGGAGATTCATATCCAGAAACGGAACCTTTTTCCTTGCCGCATAATCACTCACTCCATTATGCCGCCTGTAATCCCAGTTTTTAGGAGTGGGAGTTCCCACAAACAGCAGCCGGATTCCTTCCGGCACAGTTCCACCAGTCTGTCCGTCCAAAAAGTCACCGTCCCCTTTAAAGCCTCCCTTTCCTCCGTTTTCACCATATAGGGACCGCCCTTATACGGCCGAATATCCTCGCTGGGCAGAAATCCCCTGTTGGCATCCGGCCTGCCCTCAAAGGACTCTCCCTTCCAGTCCCTGTATGTCAGTTTCTTCCACCGGTTATGGTACTGAACGATTGGAAAATAATATCTGGCCGTCCTCTCAATGGCAAGGTTCCACTCCCGCTGCCACTCCCTGCTATGGTAAAATAAATCCGTTTCCAGGATCACCACCTTGGGCTTTTGCACTGACAGCACCTTTTTCAGCATGTAATAAGCCTCCACCGCCCTCTGTCCTGACTGGCTGCACACAAAAGAAGAAATTCCATGCTCTTTCCACAGCACCACGGGAGAGATCGCAGAATGCTCCTCACTGTCCCTGTTCACAAAAACCATACACCTCCTGATACTTCATCTCCTGCGAAAGCAATGCTCCGGCATATACCGCCCCAACCATTACCCCTATTACCCAAAAATCCATCCGGTCCAGCCCCAGCTCCAAAAGGCTTCCGTCCCACAGCTGGGAGAATCGCCATCCTCTTATCATAGAACAGAACATCCGGATTCCCTGCCGGAGCCCCTCTGCCCGAAAAAACAGCTCCCCTATGGCCACCAAAATCCAGGTGCGCAAAACCTGAACCCCGGCAAACACCGCATGGCTTCCCATAACCGGATATTCCGCCTGTTCTGGTATACTAAAGTTGTAACAGTTGGTTTGGATAAGGTATAATAAAAATGAACAAAGGAAGAACCAGCAG
>JBCLQJ010000002.1:0-477481 GCA_041223545.1 Lachnospiraceae bacterium 62-35
GACCGAGAGTTTTTTGGCAAGTGGAGGGGAAGAAGAAGAGAGAGCGGATGGAATTCAATATGTGGTTTTGAGGGTATATACCTCAGGGTTTCTTTTATGGCCCGATGGCTCAGTTGGTTAGAGCGCCGCCCTGTCACGGCGGAGGTCGTGGGTTCGAGTCCCATTCGGGTCGTTTATAATATTTGATATAGGTTTTTACTCTGGGGTCTTAGCTCAGCTGGGAGAGCATCTGCCTTACAAGCAGAGGGTCACAGGTTCGAGCCCTGTAGGCCCCATTATCATGTATCTTCTTTACACATGATTTATGGTGACAGAACTTGCCGATGTGGCTCAATTGGCAGAGCAGCTGATTTGTAATCAGCAGGTTATCGGTTCGAGTCCGATCATCGGCTTATATCAATTATATAAGATTCATATAGGGGGGAATTCCCGAGTGGCCAAAGGGGGCAGACTGTAAATCTGTTAGCTGTGCTTTCAGTGGTTCGAATCCACTTTCCCCCACTTACAAGAAATCGTTGATTATTTAGTGTTTCTTGTATATAATTTAAGAAATAATATAATAGCGCGGGGTGGAGCAGTCTGGAAGCTCGTCGGGCTCATAACCCGAAGGTCGTAGGTTCAAATCCTGCCCCCGCAATTTTTATTTTAGCAGTGCAGATTTATTTCATATAAAGTCTGAATGCTTGTTTTTTTGATAAAGGTTAGAGTTTGCCCAGATAGCTCAGTTGGTAGAGCAGAGGACTGAAAATCCTCGTGTCACTGGTTCGATTCCGGTTCTGGGCATTACAACTTTATAGTTGTATGGGATATTAGCTCAGGTGGTAGAGCACTTGACTTTTAATCAAGTTGTCCGGGGTTCGAATCCCCGATGTCTCATAATAATGTGCGGAGTCATAGGATTCCGCTTTTTTTGTTGTATAGGAAAATATATCATATAAAATAAATGTTCCATTTAGGGAAAGTATTGGTTCTTAAAATAATCTGATATGATTGCAAATAAAGTTAATATTTGATAATATGATATATGAATATATAAATATGTAACAGTAAAGAGAAAGTACATGATTATTTCATATAATAATCAAGGAGAATCATATGGAATACAATGGGATGCTTAAAAAAGCAGCTGTTCAGGCTAAAGGTGGTATAACGGAAGGCTTTGAAAATTTATATATTCTGACATATCAGGAAATATATCAAAGTATTTTAGAATGTGGACAGGACAAAGATCAGGCGGAAAGAATATTGGAAACCTTTTATGTTCTAGTTTACAACAGAATAAAGGAAGTTCCTGATGACAGCTCTGATATTATAGAATGGTTGAAAGAGCTCCTTTATGGTCTTGGAATTAGTGAAGAGGAAAAAAAAGAAAATTTTGAGATAATAGGGACTCTTTCAGAAGAGAAAGCTGCTACTATTTTTTTAAGGATTGAAGAGCAGACAGGCATCCTTTGCCAGGAAGACAAAGAAGATTTATCACAAAAGAGAGAAAAATATTTAGGAGAAAAAAATTATTCATTTTTTAAAATTATGCTTTCCGTAGCTCTTTCTGTTTCTGTTGTGGTATTTGTTTTAGGAGGATTGTGGACAAAGAATCCTAATATATTAAAAGATGTGGATAAAGAAATAACAGATGCTAATTTGGCTTATGTATCTCAATTTACAGAGACACAAATTGTCTATGAAACAGAGGAAGAAACAATATCGATTCATTTGGCTGATCAGGTTTTTATGATGGGAATAGATGGAAAGCTCCTATCTTCTAAAAGAGAAGAAGAAAAATATCATCCATCTATTCAAGAGAATTCTGATTTTACATATTATCTTCTTCAGGGAGGGGAAATTCCAGAGCCAATGAGGGGGACTTTACTGCGTATATATGAGAATAATCAGGAGCAATATGAAATTATAGATGAAAATGTAAAAGATTATATTGTAGAAGATAACATAATATATTATGTGAAAGATGGGATGATTGAAAAGAAGGAAACAGGAATAAATTTTGGGAAACATAATTTTTCCTATCGTCTTGCGGAAATAGAAGATGGCTTTTATATGATAAATGAATTGGGGGAAAAGGCTCCTGAATCTTTAAAAGCTTTCGAAAAGGATGGAATGATTTATCATTTAAAAAGTGGATATGTCCAGTCAGCAGAAAAGGTGCAATGCAGCTCTAATGGAATATCTTATATACTTGCAGATGGAGATGAAGATGGAAAGAATGAAATCTGCTGGCAGTCTGGAACAGATTCTGGAATTTTAGTTAAGGGAGGATATTGGATTGACAGCTTCTGTCTGGCAGATGGCTGGATTTACTATAGCGTATTTGAGGGAATGAATCCTGAATATATGCGTTATAGTAGAATATATAGAATACGTCCAGATGGTACTTATCAGGAGCCGATAACAGAAACATTTCAAGGAATTATTATAAATATGTATTATTCAGAAGAAAATAAAAAAATATATGGAGAATTTATGCCTGATGTATATAATCGATATTATGGAAGACTGGCTGCAATATCTTTAAATGGACAACTAGGAATTGTAGATGACAGTATTCAAAGAGCAGCATATCAAACAAGTGGAAACGATATATTAAAATTTGTAGGTGTAGAAGAAAATAAGATATTTTGCTATTGGTACGACTGCCAATGGACACGAGGAGAGGATGCCCGTGTCGTATGGACAAAACCAATTATTTTATATGATTAGCACTGTATTAATTGTGCACATGAGAGAATTGAGTTAAAAGTATATACTATTCATCAAAATCTACTATAACATAAAATCCTCGTGAATTTTCGCGAATATCCTTAACAATTCCTGTTGTTGATTTAATTCTGTCTTTTGCAGCAAAGCATCCAGACATTGCTACGGCAGGGTCGATAATATAGCTGTAGCTGCTAGTTCCTTCTCTTTCAATAATTGTAACCTCTTGCCCTGGTGATACAAGACCAGGGCGTTCCATTTTAAATTCTACAGTTCTCATAGAAACTTTCCCTCCTTACTGTTAGTTAAAAAATGATTATGTTAGCATACTAGAGCTAAAATATCTTTTAATCTCAATCTTATTATAATATGTTAGGGAAAAAAGATAAAGAAGTAAATAGGTCCTTTATTTGACGAAAGTATTTTTATTATGATAAAATAAAAAATAATTGAGCTGTAAGGCAAAGTGTTATCTGAATAGAGTGTAAGCGGAGTTTAGAATTCCCATAATTTTTATGGAGTAAGAAATGAACGGAATAACATATCAAGAAACCGTATTAAGGAATGAGGGAAGATATGGAGCAGAGAAGCCGGCTTTTAGAGCAGTTAAAAGAATATGGAAAATCGGATTTTTATCCCTTTCATATGCCTGGTCATAAACGAAATCTGGATATGGGACAGGTATATGAGAATCCTTTTTCTATTGATATTACAGAAATCCATGGTTTTGATAATTTTCATAATCCGGAAGGGATTCTGAAACAGTCAATGGAATGGGCTTCTGATATATACGGTTCGGATAAGACCTATTATCTGGTGAATGGAAGCAGCTGTGGGATATTGGCTGCTATTTTTGCTGTTACCTCTTGCGGCGGCAAGGTTCTTATGGGGAGAAATTGCCATAAGGCTGCATTTCATGCAGCTTTTTTGAATCATTTAAGATTAAGTTATGTTTATCCACAAGTTATTGATGAATTGGGGATTCAAGGGGGAATATTAGCATCAGATGTGGAAAAGATATTAAATCAGGAATCAGATATCCAGGCTGTTGTGATCGTATCCCCTACATATGAAGGAATTGTATCAGATATAAGGGAAATTGCAGATATTGTGCATAGGAAAAATATTCCTTTGATTGTGGATGAAGCTCATGGAGCACATTTTACCTTTGGTGAAGATTTTCCTTCTTCTGCTTTAGAGTTGGGAGCAGATATTGTAATCCAAAGTGTGCATAAAACTTTGCCATGCTTTACTCAGACAGCAATTCTTCATATGAAATATGGATATGTGAGGGAAGAAGAGCTGGAACGCTATTTGAGAATATTTCAAAGCAGCAGTCCATCTTATATTTTTATGGCTGGAATTGAAAATTGTATTCATTATATGAATTCAGATGGCCGGGTAAAGATGAGGCAGTTTGCCCTTGATCTGAAGAGTATGAGAGAAAAATTATCTTTTATGGATAACCTGAAAATTGCAGGAACAGAATTGGTTGGAAAATATGGAGTAAAAAATATTGATTTATCTAAATTTGTAGTTATTACTAAAGATATTTCTATGAATGGATTAAAGCTTGATAATATTTTGCGGGAACAATATCATTTGGAAATGGAAATGGTTACTGCTGATAACGTGGTTGCCATTACATCAGTTGCAGATACAAAAGAAGCACTGGATAGATTTACAAATGCCCTTTTAGAGATAGATGAAGAGCTGTGCCAGATATATGCCACTGGCATAAAACATTCTCAAATAAAAGCTAGGTTGGCATTGGACCACTCTCTCCATATGGATAAAGATTATAGACACTTTGTGGAAAAAGAACAAATTAGTGATTTGGATAGAGAGTCAGATAAGAATTATACCTATTTTTTCAAGGAAAAAGGCCGGGACATGAAAATTCCTCCCAGACCGGAAGTAAAAATGACTATTTTTGAAGGAATTACCAGTCCAAAAGAGTTTATTCCGATTGAAAATAGTGTGGGAAATATTTCAGGAGAATTTGTATATGTGTATCCTCCTGGAATTCCAATTGTAGCTCCTGGAGAAATGATTCTCCCATCTCTGTTACATACAATTCTGTCTTATCAAGATATGGGTCTGCCGGTTCAGGGATTAAGAGATAAAAGCGGTAAGACAATTCAGATTATTAGAAAATGACTGGAAGGAAGTAAAGATGGGAAAAATATTTTATATTATGGGAAAAAGTGCTTCTGGTAAAGATACAGTGTATAAAAGGCTTTTGAGGGATATGCCGGATTTAAAAACAGTGATTATTTATACTACAAGGCCTGCTAGAGATGGAGAAAGGGATGGAGTAGAATATTATTTCACATCAGAAGAAAAAAAGAGGGAATGGGAGAATACAGGAAGGATTATTGAGTCCAGGACTTATCATACAATTTATGGCCCATGGACATATTTTACAGTGGATGACGGCCAATTCGATCTGGAATCCTGTAATTATCTGTTGATTGGAACATTGGAGTCTTATGGATATGTAAGAAAGTATTTTGGAGAGGAAAAAGTGATTCCTATTTACATTTATGTAGAAGATGGAATCCGTTTATCCAGAGCTCTAGAAAGGGAACGTTTCCAGAAACATCCTAGATATGCTGAAATGTGCCGGAGATTTTTAGCAGACGAAGAAGATTTTAAAGAAGAAAATCTCAAACTGCATGGAATTCATGTATGTTATGAAAATATATGTCTGGAAAATTGTCTGAAAGAAATTGAAAATATGATAAAAAATAGTGAAATGTCAAAGTAAGGAATGAAGGAAATAAAAAATGAAAATATGATGGAAGAAGAATGATTCTATACAGGAAGGATTTCTTGTGGTATACTTTGGGAGAGATAAGAGAGTACGAGAAACAGGGAGGGATGAAAATGCTGGGATTTAAGGATATATTAGGACATGAGAAGATAAAAGAACATCTTTATAATGCAATCAACACTGGAAAGGTGTCTCATGCTTATATTATAACAGGAGAAGCCGGAATGGGAAGGAAATCTCTGGCTCACGCATTTGCATTAACTCTGCTTTGTGAAAAGGGGGGTAAGGAGCCATGTATGAAATGTCATGCATGTGTACAGGCCCTTTCAAATAACCATCCTGATCTGATTCATGTAACTCATGAAAAACCAGGAAGCATAGGTGTAGATGATATCAGGGAACAGATTCAGGATACAATTGTGGTCCGGCCTTACAGCAGTTATTATAAGATATATATGATTGATGAGGCAGAGAAGATGACAATACAGGCTCAGAATGCCCTTTTAAAGACAATAGAAGAGCCTCCATCCTACGGAATCATTATATTGATTACTACGAACCAGGATGTGTTTCTTCCTACGATTCTTTCCAGATGTGTGCAGTTGAAGTTAAAGCCGTTAAAGGATTCTGTAGTAAAAGAATATCTGATGGATACTCTTCATGTAGAAGAACAACAGGCTGATATATATGCTGCTTTTGCCAGAGGTAATCTGGGACGTGCCATCCATATTGCTTCTTCCGAGGAATTTCAGGATATGTATAAAAGAATGTTGTTTTTAATGACTCATCTGAAAAGTATGGATATATCAGAGCTTCTTGAGTATATTAAAAAGCTTATAGATGAAGACATGGATATTTATGAATGCCTTGACTTTATGGAACTTTGGTACAGAGATATCTTAATGCATAAGGTTACCAGAGATATGAATCTTATGATTTTTAAAAATGAATATAATTCCATTAATGAAATAGGACAGAAATGTGGATATGATGGATTTGAGAATATATTGCAGGCAATTAATAAGGCAAGGGCGCGTCTGGAAGCGAATGTCAACAGGGATCTTGCGCTGGAGCTGATGCTATTAGTGATGAAGGAGAATTGATAAATGATAAAAGTAATCGGAGTCAGATTCCGTAATGCAGGAAAAATATATTATTTTGATCCAGCAGAAAAGGATATTTCTGTGGGTGAGCATGTAATTGTAGAAACAGCCAGGGGAATTGAATTCGGCATTGTTGTATTAGGCTGCCGGGATGTGGATGAATCTAAGGTAATCCAGCCATTAAAGCCAGTGATACGGATGGCTACTCCTGAAGATGAGATGATTGAAGCAAATAATAAGAAAAAAGAAAAAGATGCTTTTAAAATCTGTCAGGAAAAAATAGAAAAGCACGGGCTTCAAATGAAGCTAATTGATGCAGAATATACTTTTGATAATAATAAGGTTTTGTTTTATTTTACTGCAGATGGACGAGTGGATTTTAGAGAATTGGTAAAGGATCTGGCTGCAGTTTTTAAAACTAGGATTGAGCTGCGTCAGGTAGGAGTAAGGGATGAGACAAAGATTGTAGGTGGAATTGGTATCTGTGGAAGAGATTTATGCTGCCATTCTTATCTTCCGGAATTTATCCCTGTGTCCATTAAGATGGCGAAAGAACAAAATTTGTCTCTAAATCCGACAAAAATATCAGGTGTCTGTGGAAGGCTGATGTGCTGCTTGAAAAATGAGGAGGAGACATACGAATATTTAAACAGCAAGCTCCCTAATGTAGGAGATTATGTGACAACAGATGATGGTTTAAAAGGCGAAGTTCACAGCGTCAGTGTATTAAGACAGCTTGTAAAAGTAGTAGTTGTAGTAAATAAAGATGAAAAGGAAATCAGGGAATACCGAGTTGACCAGTTAAGGTTTAAGCCTCGTCGTAAAAAAGAAAAGGTAGTTGTAGATGCAGAGTTGAAGGAGCTAGAAGCTTTGGAGAAAAAGGAAGGAAAATCAAAATTAGATGACGATTGAGTTAAAAGAGAATGAGCGTTTTGATGATCTGCAGAGAAATGGATTTCGGATTATACAGAAGTCAGGCGGTTTCTGCTTTGGTATGGATGCAGTCCTTCTTTCCGGATTTGCATCTGTAAGGGAAGGAGAAGCGGCCCTGGATCTGGGAACTGGTACAGGAATCATTCCAATTCTTTTAAAAGCAAAGACAAAAGGCAAGCATTTTTCAGCTCTTGAAATCCAGGAAGAAGTGGCAGATATGGCGAGAAGAAGCGTAGCTGTCAACTCGTTGGAAAATGATATTACGATTATAACAGGAGATATTAAGGAAGCCAGCCGCATATTTGGGGCGGCTTCCTTTGATGTAGTTACATCTAATCCTCCTTATATGAATGATGCCCATGGGTTGAAAAATCCGGATTTACCAAAAGCAATTGCTAGACATGAGGTTTTATGTACCCTGGAAGATGTGATTCGTGAAGCAGCAAAGGTTCTTAAACCTGGAGGAAGATTTTATATGGTTCACAGACCCCACCGCTTAATTGAAATTATCACTATACTTACAAAATACAAGCTGGAGCCAAAAAGAATGAAAATGGTTCATCCCTATGTAGATAGGGAGGCAAATATGGTTTTAATTGAGTCTGTACGCGGAGGACGGTCTATGATTAAGGTAGAAGCTCCTGTAATCGTATATAGGGAGCCTGGAATCTATTCAGATGAAATATATGAGATATATGGGTATTGAATAGAATCATACTTAATATTATATATTATATATGAATCCTGATTAGTTATGCATATTGTATAATTACTGCGTAGAAAGAATATATAAATTATAAAATATGTAAATAATATCTTGACAGATAAAGGAAGCTCATGTAAAATAGATTTATAATAGTTGTTACAAAGAGTAAGAGAGAAAACAACATTTCCTATAAGAAATGTTGTATTTTTTTGCTCAAAATCAAAAGGAGGTAAAAAAATGAATAATTTTGGAAAGGGAATTGACAAAACAGTTTTTTGGCCAGCAACAATTGTTACACTGTTATTTGGTCTATTATTTTTTATCTATCCAGAGCAGAGTAACGATATTTTAAACAAGGTTCATGCCTTTACTACTCATGAACTGGGATGGTTTTTTCTGATTATAACTGTAATTCTTTTGGGAATATGTTTTTACTTTGCATTTTCAAAGATAGGGAATATTGTTCTGGGAGATGAGAACGATACTCCGGCATATTCTACTTTTACATGGCTGGGGATGGTATTGACTTCTGGTTCAGGAGGAAGTTTATTGTATCTTGGAGCTATTGAATGGATTTGGATAGCAGATGCACCTCCATTTGGAATAGAACCAAGAAGTATTGATGCTTATAGATGGGCTTCTGCATATGGAATGTTCCATTGGGGGCCGTCAGCATGGGCATTTTATGTAGCATGTGCAGTTCCTATTGCTTATTTCTATTTTGTAAAGAAAAAAAGTAATATGAAAATGAGTGATTATGCAAGGCCTTTGATCGGAAAAAGAGCAGATGGATTGACTGGCAGCGCTTTAAATTTCCTGTATATCTTTGGTCTTCTTGGTGGAGTACTTACATCACTGGCTTTAGGAACTCCTCCTATTTCCAGCGGTATTGCACATATTTTAGGAATGGAATCCAGCAATACATTAATTGATGTTTTGGTAATTACAGCATGGACATTTATTCCTTTAGCTGCTCTTATTATTGGACTTCAGAAGGGAGTTTCAAAACTAAGCGACTGGAATGTAAAAGGATTTATTGTATTATTGATTTTTATTATGCTGTTTGGTCCTACATGGTTTATTTTTAATCAGTCTACAGATGCATTGGGACTAATGCTTCAGAATTATATGTACATGAGCCTTCAGACTGACCCAATCAGAGACAGCGGCTTTCCACAGGCATGGACTGTATTTTATATGTCCTGGTGGGCAGTATATGCATTGCCATTTGGCTTGTTTATAGCTAAAATTTCAAAAGGGCGTACAATTCGTCAGATGGTTCTTGGAGCTTTAGCAGCAGGTTCTTTAGGATGTATGATGTTCTATATGGTATTACCTAATATGGGAATTTATCTCCAGAGAAGCGGAGCTGTAGATTTATTTACTTCTCTTGCTGAAAAGGGCAGAGGCGGCGTTGTAGTTGATATGTTTAAAAATGTTCCTGGTGGAACTCTGGTAGTTGCTTTCTTTACCTTATTAGTACTTATTTCTTATATTACAGGCCATTGTTCTGTAGGATATTCATTGGCAGCAGCTTCTGAAAAGAAAATGAAAGGAGATCAGGATCCGCAGAAATGGAATATGGCATTCTGGCTGGTTTTAGCTGGTATTGTCTCTTTAGGACTTTATCTTTTAAATCCAAGTGCTCTTCAACCGCTGCAGACAGTTTCTATCGTAACAGGATTTCCTATTTGTTTTGCTATAGGCGTTTTGATTTTAGCATTTTTTAAGCAATTGAAAAAGGATTTTCCTGATGGAATTCAAGATGGAAGCCGAATTTATGGAACACCAGAGGAAGAGAATGAGATAGAATAGAAGGGAATGTGATAGAAGAGATGAAATATGTTCATGAGAAAGAAAAACAGATACCAGTTCTGGCAGAAACAGATGTTTTAGTAGTAGGAAGTGGACCTTCTGGTCTTTCTGCAGCAATTGCAGCAGCAAGAGAAGGCGTTCAGGTTATTTTATGTGAGAGATTTGGCTGTTTTGGAGGTGTGATTAGCCAGGTAGGTGTAGAGGCAATTGCCTGGTACCGCCATGAAGGAACAAATGAGGCAGGCGGATTGGTCTTTGAATATGAAAATCAGGCGGCTCAGTTAGGCGGACAAAAGGAATGCCAGTCAGACAGTATGGCGTTAGATGCAGATATGTTTAAATATATTGCAGATCAGATGGTGGAAGAAGCAGGCATACGGCCTCTTCTGCACTGTATGGCAGCAGAAGTTATAGTGGAAGAGGGAATAATAAAGGGAATTATTACAGAAAGTAAATCAGGGAGAAAAGCAATACTGGCAAAAAGAGTTATTGACTGTACAGGAGATGGAGATATCTCAGCTTTAGCAGGCGTTCCTTTTACAAAAGCTCCAAAAGATAAATTAATGAATGTTACAACACTTTTTAACTGTAAAGGTGTGGACGTAGATAAATTTAATGATTGGGTGGAGAATGTATTAAAGCCTACTTATAAAGATTGGGGCGGATATTGGTCCATTGAAACTACAGGAAAAGAAGATGGCCTTTTTAGCCCTTATATGGAACGTCCTTTTGTGGAATCTGTAAATGAAGGAATTGTTCCAAAAGAAGAAGGGGTATGTCTGGGAGGAACCTGGAGCAGTGTAACGCAAGAGGGAGAAGTCACTCAGATGAACCTGGTATTTATGGGAAATATAGATTGTACAGATGTAGAGGATCTGACAAAAGCAGAAATTCAGGGACGAAGAAATGCAATGTACTGTCTTGAAATTTTAAGAAAAAAGGTTCCAGGATTTGAAGATGCGAAACTGAGGAATTTTGGCATGACTTTGGGAACCAGAGAATCAAGACAGATAGAGGGTAAATACAGGCTGAAAAAGGAAGATATTTTTGAAGAAGGAAGGTTTGAAGATTCCATTGGCATTTTTCCTGAATTTATTGATGGAAGAGGATATATGTATCTTCCTTTAACAGGCAGGTATTATCAGATTCCCTACCGCTGTCTTGTTCCTAAAAATGTCGATAATCTTTTAGTAGCAGGCAGATGTATTTCAGGAGAACCTATCGCTCATACTTCCTTCCGTAATATGTCATGCTGTGTTGTAACCGGGCAGGCAGCAGGAATAGCAGCAGCAGAGTCTATTAAGCAAAATGTAACAACAGCAAATGTGGATATAAAGAAGGTACAGGAAGCTCTAATAAGGCAGAAGGTAAGAGTATTCTAACTAAGGGGGCAGAAGATGAAAAAGTATGTGATTGCTCTGGATCAGGGAACGACAAGCTCAAGATGCATTTTATTTGATAAAGACGGAAAATTATGCAGTGTAGCTCAAAAAGAATTTACACAGATATATCCTCAGCCCGGATGGGTAGAGCATGATCCGATGGAAATATGGTCTTCTCAGATTAGTGTAACCATGGAGGCCATAAATGAAATTGGAGCAGAAGTGTCTGATATTGCTGCAATCGGAATAACGAATCAGCGTGAAACTACAATCATATGGAATAAATATACAGGAAAGCCAGTGTATCATGCAATTGTATGGCAGTGCCGCAGAACAGCGGATATGATTGAAAGATTAAAAGCAGATGGTATGGCAGATTACATAAAGCAGACTACTGGCTTAATTCCAGATGCATATTTTAGTGGAAGTAAAATAGCCTGGATTCTGGATCATGTGGAGGGAGCAAGGGAAGCAGCAGAAAAAGGAGAACTTCTTTTTGGGACCGTAGATACCTGGTTGATCTGGAATTTGACAAGAGGGAGCGCTTTTGTGACAGATGTAACCAATGCTTCTAGAACTATGCTGTTTGACATCAAAAATCTATGCTGGGATGAGAAATTGCTTGAGTATTTTAAAATACCAAAATCAATGATGCCAGAGATAAAAATGTCCAGCGAAATAGTCGGATTTTCATCTTCTGAAGTTTTAGGAGGAGAGATTCCCATCTCTGGAATTGCAGGAGATCAACAGGCAGCTTTATTCGGGCAATGCTGTTTTGAACCAGGTGATGTAAAAAATACATATGGAACCGGCTGCTTTACTCTTATGAATACAGGAAAAAATATAGTTATGTCGGAAAACGGACTTTTAACTACGATTGCAGTGGGGATAAACGGAGAAATCCAGTATGCATTGGAGGGAAGTGTTTTTATTGCCGGAGCTGCGATTCAATGGCTTAGGGATGAATTAAGAATGATTAAAAATGCCCCTCAAACAGAGGATTATTGTATATCTGTAGAGGATACAGGAGGAGTGTATGTTGTTCCGGCTTTTGCTGGAATGGGTGCTCCTTATTGGAATCCTTATGCAAGAGGAATGATTACAGGGCTGACAAGAGGTACTAGCAAGGAGCACTTTGTAAGAGCTACTGTAGAGTCTCTGGCTTATCAGGTGTATGATCTGATAAAAGCAATGGAAAAGGATGCAGGAATTCCCCTTCGAGAGCTAAAAGTGGACGGAGGAGCAAGCGCAAATAATTTTCTTATCCAGTTCCAGGCGGATATTCTGGACATATTGATAGAAAGACCCAAAAATATAGAAACGACTGCTCTTGGAGCTGCTTATCTTGCAGGGCTTGCAACAGGCTGCTGGGAAAGCATGGACGAAATAAGAGAAAAAAGGCAGGAAGATAAACGCTTTGTTTCACAGATTTCAAAAGAGCAGAGAGAGAAACTTATAAATGGATGGAAAAAGGCTGTTTCCTGCGCCAACATGTGGGGAACAGAATAAGATGTAAAAATAAGATTTTTTAAGAAAAGAATTGTGAAAACAGTCAGCTTGTGATAAAATATAGTCAGGTAAATTAAATAGTAAAACCTTTGAGACTAAGAGTGAGGTATGATGAAAAGCGTAGGGCTTTTTATGCATACTTCACTCTTTTTATCGTATTAGGATTTGGGTGTTAAAAGGGCTATGAACGGAAAATTGTCAGAATATTTTTACGGTTTTGGAGACAAAAAATTCTGACAATTTTTCTAGGCTGGTAGTTTTGGCACCTGAATCATCATAGAAAAATGAATGGGAAGTGAGGGATTGTCCATGGCAGAATTTGATTATGATGTAGTAATCATAGGAGGAGGTGTTACAGGCTCTTCGATTGCAAGGAGTTTATCAAGATATGATATGAAAATATGCCTGGTTGAAAAAGAGGAGGATGTATGCTCTGGCACGTCCAAGGCGAACAGTGCGATTGTCCATGCAGGATTTGATGCAGAGTATGGTTCTGCAAAGGCCAGATTTAATGTAGATGGAAATCGTATGATGGAAAAGCTTTCTAAGGAGTTAGATTTTGAATTTAAAAGAAATGGCTCTCTTGTGCTCTGTTTTTCAGAAAAAGAAACGGATTCATTAAAAATCCTGTATGAAAAGGGAGTAAAAAATGGTGTGGAAGGTCTGTCAATTATAAGTGGTGATGAAGCTAGAAAAATGGAGCCGAACCTTTCAGAACATGTAGCAGCTGCATTATATGCACCTACAGGAGGAATTGTATGTCCTTTTGGCTTTACTATTGCTATGGCAGAAAATGCATATGAAAATGGAGTTGAATTTAAATTTGAGACAGCAGTAGAAAAAATTGAAAAGCTTTCGGAAGGTTACTCTTTGGAAACGACAAAAGGGAAAATCACATCAAAATTTGTTGTAAATGCAGCAGGAGTATATTCAGATATATTTCATAATATGGTAAGCGCTAGAAAAATCCATATTGTGCCAAGAAGAGGAGATTATTGCCTTTTGGATAAAGAAGCAGGCAGCCATGTAACTAGAACAATTTTTCAACTTCCGGGAAAATATGGAAAGGGGATTCTGGTAACTCCTACTGTTCATGGAAATCTTTTAATTGGCCCTACAGCAATTGATATGGAAGATAAAGAGAGCACAGCAACTACAGCAGAAGGAATAAAAGAAGTTATTGAAAAATCGGAAATTAGTGTAAAAAATATACCTCTTAAACAAGTGATCACTTCTTTTTCTGGTTTACGTGCACATGAAGACTCAGATGATTTTATAATTGGAGAAGTAGAAGATGCAGCAGGATTTTTTGATGCAGCAGGAATTGAATCACCTGGACTTTCTGCAGCTCCTGCTATTGGAGAATATATTGGGAAAACAGTTGGAGAAAAGGCAGGGGCATCTTTGAAAAAGGATTTTAAAAATGAAAGAAAAGGGACCCCACGGTTAAATCAGATGGATTATAAAGAAAGGGCAGAATTAATAAGACAGCATCCTGAATATGGAATCATTGTATGCCGCTGCGAAGAAATCAGTGAAGGAGAGATCATTGATGCAATCAGACGTCCTCTTGGAGCAGTATCCATGGACGGAATAAAAAGAAGAGTAAGGGCAGGAATGGGGAGGTGCCAAGCTGGATTCTGTACGCCTCGTGTAATGGAAATATTAGCGAGAGAACGAGGCATATCCATGGAAGAAATACGAAAAAATTCAAAAGGTTCAGAGCTTCTGGTATCTGATGGGCAGTGAAAGGGGAATTAATAATGGTAAGTCATGATATTGTTATTATAGGTGGAGGACCAGCTGGACTTTCTGCAGCTTTGGCTGCTAGAAAGGCAGGAATCCAGGATATTATGATTCTGGAAAGGGATCATATTTTAGGAGGAATCTTAAATCAGTGTATTCATAATGGTTTCGGACTTCATACTTTTAAAGAGGAATTAACAGGACCTGAATATGCAGCACGCTATGTTGATATGGTTAAAGAAGAAAAAATTCCTTACAAATTGAATACAATGGTTATCCACATCAGCCAGGATAAGGAAATCACAATGATTAACAGAGATGACGGGCTTATTACAATTAAAGCAAAAGCAATTATTTTAGCTATGGGCTGCAGAGAACGGCCAAGAGGAGCTTTAAATATACCAGGATACCGGCCTTCAGGAATCTATTCAGCCGGAACAGCCCAGCGTCTTATGAATATTGAAGGATATCAGGTAGGAAAAGAAGTGGTAATCCTAGGTTCTGGAGATATTGGACTTATTATGGCAAGAAGAATGACTCTGGAAGGGGCAAAAGTAAAGGTGGTAGCTGAGCTCATGCCTTATTCCGGAGGATTAAAAAGGAATATTGTTCAATGTCTGGATGATTATGGAATTCCTCTGAAATTGAATCATACCATAATAAATATTGAGGGGAAGAAAAGAGTAACAGGTATTACTCTGGCACAGGTAGATGAAAGGCGCAAACCAATCCCTGGAACAGAAGAATTCTATAGCTGCGATACACTTCTTCTATCAGTAGGCCTTATACCGGAAAATGAACTGACAAAGGGTGCTGGTATTTCTATCAATGGAGTAACCTCAGGTCCAAATGTAAATAATAGGCTGGAGACAGATGTGAAAGGGATATTTGCTTGTGGAAATGTGTTACATGTACATGATTTGGTAGATTATGTATCGGAAGAAGCTGCCTTAGCAGGTAAAAACGCAGCAGAATATGTAATGCAGTCAGAGCAGCAGAGAAAGAACTTAAAAGTTATTCTGGAGGTTCAGAACGGCATCCGTTATACAGTGCCTCAACATATAGATTTAGAGCATCTTGAGGATAAAACAATTATCAGATTCCGAGTAGCAGATGTATATAAAAACCGCTTTATTGCTGTTTATTATGATGATAATATAGAGGAAAGAAGAAAGAAAAGGATAATGGCTCCAGGAGAGATGGAGCAGATTATCCTGAAAAAGGAGACTCTGTTAAAATATCCTGATTTGAAAAAAATAGTAATATGTACGGAGGCAGAGTAAATGGTAAAGAGTCTTATATGTATTGGATGCCCGTTAGGATGTATGATGGAGGTATCTATAGAAAAAGAAGAGATTACAGTAAAGGGAAATACATGTCCCAGAGGGGAACAATATGCAAAAAAGGAAATATCTGCTCCTACAAGAATTGTTACATCTACAGTATGTGTGGAGAATGGGATGATTCCAAGGATATCTGTGAAAACCCAGCAGGATATTCCAAAGGATAAGATTTTTGAATGTATGGAGGAAATAAGAAATATATCAGTCAAAGCGCCAGTATCGATTGGTGATATCATTATTGAAAATTGCGCTGGAACAGGAGTATCTGTAATTGCTACAAAAAATGTAGAAAGAAAATAAGCTCTGGCAAAATGGGAGAAGATTGAAGATGAAAATAAAAATGATTGATTTATTGGAAGAATCCCCAGTTATTGCAGCAGTAAAAGATGATGAAGGAATTGAAAGAAGTTTTAAATCAGAATGCAAAATTATATTTATTTTGTATGGAACCGTTTGTAATATTGCTGAAATTGTAGATAGGATTAAAGAGCATGATAAAATAGCCATTGTTCATGCAGATTTAATATCCGGTTTAAATTCAAGAGAAATAGTAGCTGATTTTATCAAGGAAAATACCAGAGCTGATGGATTGATCAGTACAAAATTAGGTTTGGTAAAACGAGCAATTTCACTTGGAATGATTGGAGGATTAAGAACCTTCATGATAGATTCTATGGCATTGTCTATGACAATGAAGCAGATGGAAACCTTTCAGCCTGATTTTCTGGAAATCCTCCCTGGCCTTATGCCAAAGATACTAAGGGAAGTGAAAGAGGGAATTCAGATACCTTTAATAGCCAGCGGATTATTAAGTGATAAAAAAGATATGATTTCTGCATTTTCTGCAGGTGCAGATGCAATATCTACTACAAGAGAAGATTTATGGTTCATGTAAAAGACATAGAAAAAATACAAAGTAATTATACATTTTGACAAAAAAAACGTAAAAAATTATCATATAATTGGCATATTGACAAAAAAGTATTCATAAGTTATAATTAGAAAAATGAAATAATCAGCCAGAGACAAAGAGAAAAGGCAAAAAATAAAATTCTAGGGATTTTATTTTTTGCCTTTATATTTTTTTATCATATGAAGATATACAAATAAGGAAATTTGATTAAATTTCTAAGAATTATTTGTGATTTGGAAAGGAATAAAAAAATATGGAAAGCAGGCAAGATATTCCAATCATGACGGAAACAGATATATTGGTAGTGGGCGGAGGACCATCCGGTATGGCAGCAGCTATTGCTGCATCCAGAGAAGGAATGAATACTATTTTAATGGAACGATTTGGATGCTTTGGAGGAAACATCACTCAAGCAGGTGTAGAAGCCTTTGCCTGGTATCGTCACAGCGGAACGATTGAAGCAGGCGGGATTACAAGAGAAATAGAAGATACAGCAATGAAAATGGGAGCTAGTACTCAGGAAAGCCAGTCTGATAGTCAAGCTTTGGATGCAGAAATGTTTAAGTGTGTTGCAGACAAAATGATCATAGAAGCAGGAGTAAAGCCTTTGCTTCACTGTATGGCTGTAGATACTATCATCGAAAATGGTACGATAAAGGGAGTGATAACAGAAAGCAAATCTGGCCGTCAAATAATTTTAGCAAAGAGAGTGATTGATTGTACTGGCGATGCAGATATCATAGCGCTGGCGGGCGCTCCTTTCCATAAAGAATCTAAAGACAATCTTATGCAGCTGACTCCTGTATTTAATTGTAAGGGAGTAGATACTAAAAGATTTAAAGATTATATTTATAATGTGCTAAAACCTACATATAAGGATTGGGGAGGAGAATGCTGGAATCAGATTACAAGCGGAAAAGAAGAGGACATGTTTAGTCCCTTTGTAGAAGCCCCTTTTATTGAAGCAATAGAAGAAGGAGAACTTGAGAAAACAGAAGGTGTCAGCTATGGTGGAACTTGGGGAACGATTGACGATAATTCTGGAGAAGTCATGCAGATCAATATGATATTTATGAATGGATATGACTGTACAGATGTATGGGATTTAACAAGAGCAGAAATTCAGGGAAGAAAGGAAGCCTTGAAGGTGGTTGAAGTTCTCCGAAAGAAAATACCAGGATTTGAAAATTGTAAAATCCGCAATTTTGGAATGACGATCGGAACAAGAGAATCTAGGAAAATAAAAGGGCATGCCTATTTGACAAAGGAAGATGTTATGAATCAAGGCCGGTTTGAGGATTCCATAGGTATTTACCCTGAATTTATTGATGGATTAAATTATCTTATTATTCCTACAACAGGAAGATATTATCAGATTCCTTATGGTTCACTTGTACCAAAGGAGATAGATAATCTTCTGGCAGCAGGAAGATCTATATCAGGTGACAGAGTAGCTCATTGCTCGTTTAGAAACATGTCATGCTGTACGGTGACAGGACAGGCTGCAGGTACTGCAGCTGCAATTTCTATAAAGAGGAATGAAACAACATCTAAAGTGAGAATATCTGAGGTTCAAAAGGCATTAGAAAAGCAAGGGGTAAGAATTTTTTAACAAAAATAAAAAGGAGAAAATGACATGAAAAAGAGGGTATTAGCAGGCTTGATGGCAGGTATGATGACAATATCATTATTAGGTTGTGGAGGAAATTCAAGCAGTTCAGGAGGGAATTCAGGAACAGCTGAGCAGGCACAAAATGAATCAGAAGACGCCTCTTCTTCTGGAGAAACAAAGGTTCTTAAATTAAGCCATAACTTTTTAAGTACACAGCCTCTTCATAAGGCTATGGAAGAAGTTGCAAAGAATGTAGAAGAGCGGACGGGCGGTACAATTAAAATTGAAATTTATGAAAATGCGCAGATTGCTAATGGTGTTGACGGTGCAGAGCAGTGTATTAGAGGGGCAGATTTAATTAATGTTTATGATGCAAGCTGTATGGGAGACTGGATTCCTGATTATAATGCTTTAGTCGGTCCATTCCTTTACGACAGTGCAGATGATTATATTAAATTATGCCATAGTGACTGGGTACAATCCTTGAATGAAAAGGCAGAACAGGAAGGAATTAAGGTTTTATCTCTGGATTACTGTTTTGGATTCCGACAGATTGGTACAGGTAAAAAGGTTATTGAGAGCCTGGATGACATGAAAGGATTAAAAATAAGAGTTCCAAAGTCCTCCTTATGGGTAGAAACATTTAAAGCTCTGGGTGCAAGCCCCACTGCAATGGGCTGGAGCGAGATCTACAATGGCCTTCAGACAAATGTAATTGAAGGAATGGAATCAGGTTTAAGCGATATTTATGATAACCAGTTAAGTGAAGTGTTGGATAATATTACAATGACAGGCCACATGCTTGGAACAGCAGCAGTTATGATGTCTTCAGAAGTATTTAATTCTCTTACAGAGGAAGAGCAGCAGATCCTTTTAGAAGAATTTGAAAAGGGTTCTGTATTAAATAATGAATTATTTGATAAAGCTGACGAAGAAGCCCGCAAAGCAATGGAAGAGGAAGGAATCGTATTTCATGAGGTTGATCGTGAGCCATTTAAAGAGGCATGTAAGAGCTACTATGACACAATGCCAGGTTTATCAGAGGGCGTTTATGAAATTATGATGGAAGAAATTGCAAAATAGAAGCAGGGATGTTTGTGCCAGCACACATGTCCTGTTAGAAGAGGTTGAATGAAATGCAGGATAAAAAAGAAAGCAGATTAAAGTATTTTTTATTGAATCTGGATGAAATGCTGGGTTATATTATGCTGACAGCAGTCGTATTCTTTACGGCTCTGAATGTTATTTTAAGATATTTCTTCCACTTTACAATTAGTTTTGCAGAAGAAATTACCTTGATTGCTTTTATATGGTCAGCATATCTGGGGGTGGCTGCTGCTTATAAATGTGAAGAACACATAGCAATCGATCTTATTATTAATATGCTTCCTAAAAAAATCCTTCGATGGGTAAATATATTGATTACAGTGTTTGAGACATTGATTAGCGGAGCCTATTTATATCTTGGAATTATATTATGCAAAAATGTAGGACGTAAAACGACGACAGTTATGAGTATTCCTTATATTTGGGTGGATTTATGTATTATCATATGTTTTATATTTATGACTGTATATGGAATTATTAAAATTATCCGTCAACTGCAAGGGAAAAGTCCAGCTCTGCATAAAACAGGAATCGAAGATGTAATGGATACAGCTAAGAACAGCTAGAAAGGTAGAGATTTATGGATGGTGTATCATTTATGAGCTTTTTACCGTTGATTACAGCGGTTGTATTATTCTTTTTGAAGATTCCCATAGGATTTTCTCTGTTGGCGGCTTCTCTGATGTATTTTGGCTGTATTAATACAGCAACCCCTGTAGATTTGGCTTTACAAAACCTGATTACAGGGTTAGAATCCTTTCCTATGCTGTCTATACCATTTTTTATTATGGTAGGTGTGGTAATGAATTATGCAGGGATCAGTACCAGGCTTATGAATTTTGCTGATCTGGTAGTGGGACATCTTCCAGGAAGTCTTGGACATGTAAACGTACTTTTAAGTACTTTAATGGGTGGAATCTCTGGATCCAGCAATGCAGATTGTGCTATGCAGTGTAAAATCCTTGTTCCTGAAATGGAAAAGCGTGGATATAGGAGAGAATTTTCTGCAGCAGTTACTGCAAATTCTTCCTTGATTCCTTCTGTTATCCCACCAGGAATTGTGCTGATTATTTATTGTATGGTAGCAAGGGTTTCGATCGGAAAACTTTTTATGGCAGGTTATATTCCTGGCCTCCTTCTCTGTATTGCTATGATGATAGTTGTCCATGTGGAAGCAAAAAAGCAGGGATATGGAAAAAGCAGAGAAACTAGAGCGAGCTTAAAAGAAATTGCCGTAGGAACTAAAGATGCAATTCTTGCATTATTTATGCCTCTGGGATTGATTATGGGGCTTCGCTTTGGACTTTTTACTGCTACAGAAGGAGGAGCTATTTCTGTAATATATTGTTTTGTGGTGGGAATGTTTATTTATAAGGAAATTAAGTTAAAGGATATTATTCCAATTTTAAAGGAAACATTTTATTCCACAGCAACAGTAATTTTTATTATTATAGGCGCTAATTTATTTGGATACTATCTGACATGGGAGAGGATTCCAAACGCAGTATCAACATTGATTTTAGGATTGACACAGAATAAGTTTATTTTCCTTTTAGGAATTAATGTATTCCTTTTAATTTGTGGGATGTTTATTGAAGCAGCTCCAATTATTATTGTTCTTATGCCGCTTTTAATGGAGCCTTTGGCAGCTATGAATATTGATCTGATCCATTTTGGAATCATTATGGTATTGAATCTCCAGTTAGGAGGCTTGACTCCTCCTTTTGGTTCCATGATGTTTATTGCATGTTCTATGTTAAAGATACCAATGCCAAAATTTGTGCGGGCAAGTATTCCGTTTTATGCTGCTTCCCTGGCTGTGTTGATGCTTATCACATATATACCAGAAATCGTTATGTTTATTCCAAATTTATTGATGTAGAGAATTTCTATAAAACATATCTGGCTGCAGTGATTTTTTTCTAGATATCAGATATGTGTGAAAAATGAAAAGGAGCTATCTGACAGAATAAGTATATGATCTGTCAGATGGTTCCTTTTTTACATAGGGTTTGGACATCAAAAGAGTTATGAGCGGAAAAATGAGTTCAGGCTGTCAAAGGCTCTGAGATTGGAAATTATGTTTATTTATGGTGATGTACTGACCATGCATATGAAGATTTAGGAATAAAAATTGGGAAAATTATGATTGCATCCAGAACCTAAGAAGATTACAATAAAGAAAAGAAAGATAGAAAATTATTTTAAAACAGATAATTGATTCATCCATATCTCATCAGGGGGTTTTCTATGAAAAAATTTATTAATAGTGCAGAACTGGCAGAAGAGCAGATGGTTATGGGTATGGTAAAGGCATATCCTCAATATTTAAAAAAGCTGGATTGTGGAAATGTAGTTGTTCGCACTGAAAAAAAAGAAGGAAAAGTTGCATTAATCAGCGGAGGAGGAAGCGGGCATGAGCCTGCTCATGGAGGTTTTGTAGGAAAGGGTATATTGGATGCCGCTGTATCAGGCCCTGTATTTACATCCCCGACTCCAGATCAGATTTATGAGGGAATTAAGGCAATTGCTACAGAAGCAGGCGTCCTTATGATTGTAAAGAACTATACCGGAGATGTTATGAACTTTGAGATGGCTGCTGAAATGGCTGAGATGGAGGGAATTCCGGTAAAATATGTGGTAGTAAATGATGATGTGGCAGTAAAGGACAGCCTTTATACAATAGGGCGCAGAGGAGTTGCTGGAACGATATTTGTACATAAAATTGCCGGTGCGCTGGCAGAAGCCGGAGCTTCTCTTGATGAAGTACAGGAAATGGCTCAGAAGGTGATTGATCATGTAAGGACAATGGGAGCCGCTATCAGCCCTTGTACGGTTCCTGCTGCTGGAAAGCCGGGATTTGAACTTTCCGATGAGGAGATGGAAGTAGGAATCGGTATCCATGGAGAGCCAGGAACCCACAGAGAACCTATGAAGAAAGCGGACGAGATTGTGGATATGCTTCTGGAACAGATTCTTTCTGATATGGATTATTCTGGAAGCGAAGTAGCTGTTATGATAAATGGTTCAGGAGCAACGCCTTTCATGGAGTTATTTATTATCAATAACCATGTTTCCGATGTTCTGGCAGAAAAGGGAATTAAGGTATATAGGACATTGGTAGGAGAATATATGACCTCTATTGAGATGGCAGGATTTTCTATTTCTATTCTCCGTCTTGATGAAAGCATGAAAAAACTTTTGGATGCTCCAGCAGATACTCCTGTATGGAAATAGAAATCAGAATCCGTTTATAGAGCTTAAAGCCGGGAAGACCGTAAATATAATTCAGATGTCAAATGTATTGTGGCATAAAATCAGGAAGGGCAGGTTAGTATCGTGGAAGATAGTAAAAAAATCCTAGAAATAATAAAAGCGATTGGACTGAAAATGGAAGAGCAGAAGGATTATCTTACAGAGTTGGATCAGCCAATTGGAGATAGCGACCATGGTATTAATATGGCGAGAGGCTTCTCTGCTGTGGAGCAGAAGCTTTCTGATCTGGAGGGAAAGGATATCGGTACAATCCTGAAAACGGTTGGAATGACATTGGTTTCTACTGTTGGAGGGGCCTCTGGACCTTTATATGGCAGTGCCTATATGAAAGCTGGCATGGTTATGGCAGGAAAAACAGAGATGGATATAAAGGACTTTCTCTTTATGATAAAAACAGCAATTGAGGCTGTGAAGCAGAGAGGAAAATCAACAGATGGAGAAGCCACTATGCTGGATGCTATGATTCCCTCTTTAAAAGCTATGGAAAGGGCAGAGTCAGAAGGAAAAAATGTAAAAGAAATTCTGGATGAGGGGGTAAAGGCAGCCTGGAGTGGGACAGAACATACAAAAGAGCTCGTAGCTACAAAAGGCCGTGCAAGCTATGTGGGAGAAAGGGGACTGGGACACCAGGATCCAGGAGCTACATCCTATTCTTATATGCTGGAAGTGATTTCCAGTTTATGTTGACAAGAGGATATAGAATTGCTGTAGAATGATTTTCTATATAGAATGTGGAGGCAGATATGGTTGGTATTGTTATAGTATCTCATAGCGAAAATCTTGCAAAAAGTGTGATAGAGCTCATCTCTGTTATGGTCCCTGATGGAAAAATCGCTGCTGCTGGAGGCACAGAGGATGGAAAGATTGGAACTAGCTTTAATAAAATCCAGTCTGCCATCGAATCCGTTTATTCTGATGATGGAGTCATTGTTTTGATGGATCTGGGAAGCGCTGTTATGACTACAGAAATGGTTATTGAAATGATGGAAGGAAAAAAGGTAGTGATGGCAGACTGCCCTCTTGTAGAGGGGGCGGTAGTCGCCTCCATAGAAGCATTTAGTGGAGTGCCTCTGGAGAAAATTTTAGAAAAATTAGAGACTGTTGGGACTACGAAGAAGATTTCTAAAATTTAAGATAATTATATATAAGCTTTTAGTATTTTGAGTCTTAAAACAATTTATAAATGTATAGATATAACAGAGACTTACAATTAATATCTTTATATAAGATTGGGAAGCCGCCGCATTAATGATGAAATCAATTACGAATGTGACGTCTTCCTTTTGATTATTTTATACTAAATTTTGTGGATAACTATCATTTTATTTTGCAATACAAAGGTGCCTTTATTCAATTCATTTTCAATATAGATACGGTCATTAAGAGTAAGGTGTTTCTGATTACCTGGGATATATTTACTCATAGAATACCTCCTTCTACTGCTGTCAGAAGGAGAGATAACTATAACATTTCTGTATGAAAGAGTAAATATGAACTGTGTGGGAGTAAATTCAGTTCTTCATTAGAAGAGTAGAATTTAAAATTTCATTTTACGATTTTTATATCCCATATTAAAAGGAAGTTTCCAGCGCATTTGGAATACCTGAACTCAGTTTTCCGCTGCGCAGAAAAGGGTACTTTCACAGTAAAAAGAAAGAATCAAGTTTCTATGTTTCTTTCATTAAAATCGAGAGTTCCAAGGTCTTCAAAGTCGACAAATCCTTAGAAACTCTAATAGGATTCAAGTGCCATAACTCCCGGTCTAAGAAAAAGAGCTGTTGCAAGATAAAGGATTTATATATGACATAGTACAAGAATCCGAATATTTCAGATATGCTGTATAAGAAATATATTCTGTAACAGCCCTTTGAATCCTATTAGTGATACCCAATAGCAATAGCTCCAAATACAAACAGGCACTGCGCAAAAAAGCAGATACCCATAAGGGGCAGAAACCATTTGTAGTATTTATTAGGAGGAATCTTTGCTATGATACAGGCTACCAGCATAAAGCTTGTAGGCCAAAGAAGATTGGAGAAGCCGTCTCCAAACTGAAAGATCAATACGGCAATCTGCCGATTCATTCCGATTCTGTCTGCAATGGGAGTCATAAGCGGCATGGACACAGTGGCTTGAGCAGAGCCTGATGGTATTAGAAGATTGAGGAAAGTCTGAAATACCAGCATTAAGACTCCATTGAGATATAAAGACAAATCCTCTGTAAATCTCAGGCATACATGGATAATGCCATCAATATTATTTCCCTTTTCAAGAATAATAGAAACTGTTTTTCCCACACCTACAATAATGGCGGAGAGAGTCCCCATTCCAAAGCCTTCTACTAAAGAAGAAGCAATTTCATTGGCAGTCAGATGATCCAAAAAACCGACAAGGATTGCTAGAATTACGAAAACAGCGGCCACCTCGTTAATATACCAGACCCAATGTGACAGGCCCCAGGTCATAAGGACAAGCGCGCCGAAAAGGCTGATAAGGATAAGCCTTCTTTCAAGAGTTATAGGAGTGGCTAATTTATCTTTATCAATAAAAAAATCCGAATAGTCCATGTCATAAAGTATACTTGTTTCAGGATGCTTTTTTACACGTGATGCATAGCATAGGACATAGATAACAGTAATACATGTCATGACGGCTAGAACTAGAATACGATAAGAAAGTCCTGAGAATAAAGGTAATCCTGCGATGCTCTGGGCTACACCTATTGTAAACGGATTGATGGTTGCAGAGGCAAAGCCTACGCCTACTGGTATAACAGAAATGGATATGCCTACGATGGCATCATAACCCAAAGCAATACTTACAGCAATAAATAACGGGATAAAGGGAATAATTTCCTCATGGGACAGAGTACCAGTAGAGCCCCATGCAGCCAGAATTATCATCATAAGAGTGATGTATAAACCAGCCCGTTTTGGATGTGAATTCAGAGCTCTTACCAAATGGGCAATCACAGCATCAACAGCTCCTGTTTTTTCTATAAGGTATAAGCAGGAAAATACACAAAACAGCATAAATGAGATGTCTGCAGTCGTAACAAGCCCCTCTTCAATTGACACAAACAGCTGGAAAAAGCCTACGGGCGACCTTTCTAAAGCCTGAAAATTTTCAGGATCAATTACTTCACAACCAACAGATTCATCAAATACCCTGGCATAGGAACCAGCCGGAAGAATCCATGTGAGCGCAGCAGCAGCAATAATCATAATTAATAAAACTACCAGGATGTGAGGCAGCTCCCGTTCATGATGCAGGGCTTCAGAATCTGTATTCAATGTAAATACCTCCTTAACGTGTTCACCTATAATATTGTAAATAATGCACAAATAAATGTCAATATTTTTGAAATCTGCAAAAAAAGAATAAACAATATTTGTCTGATAAAATAGAAATAGGTTTTCTAAAAAAAATAGCTTTTCCTGTATGGATATGGTAAAATATCCACGAAAGGATGACTTTTATATGGCAGGAAAATTATACTTATGTGCAACTCCCATAGGAAATTTAGATGATATAACCATACGTGTGCTTAAAACGCTAGAGGAGGCGGACCTGATAGCGGCAGAAGATACAAGGCACAGCATCAAGCTTTTAAATCATTTTCATATAAAAACACCCATGACCAGCTACCATGAATATAATAAGGTGGAAAAAGCCAGGATTTTGGCAGAACAGATCAGCCAGGGTTTAAATCTGGCTTTAATCACAGATGCAGGAACTCCCGGCATATCGGATCCGGGAGAAGAGCTGGTGAGACAATGTATTGAGGCAGGTATAGAAGTAACCTCTCTCCCAGGCCCATCAGCCTGTATTACAGCCCTTACTATGTCTGGACTTCCTACCAGGAGATTTTGTTTTGAAGCATTTCTTCCTGGAGAGAAAACAGATAAAAAGGAAAGGCAGAGAATACTTTCTCAATTAAAAGAGGAAACAAGAACCATCATCATATATGAAGCTCCTCATCATTTGGTAAAAACATTGGAAGACTTGTATGAGACCATGGGCAGCAGAAGAGCAGCAATCTGCAGGGAGTTGACAAAAAAATATGAGACAACATTCCGCACAACTCTTAAAGAAGCATTGGACTATTACAGGAAGGAAGAACCTAAGGGAGAATGCGTGATTGTTATAGAGGGTAAGGATATAGAGGAAATCGAAAAGGAAAAGAGGCGCTCCTGGGAGGAGGTGACAGTGGACGCCCATATGGAAATCTATCTGAAACAGGGAATAGAAAAAAAAGAGGCCATGCGGCTGGTGGCAAGGGATAGGGGCGTGAGCAAACGGGAAATCTATCAATACCTGAATACTTAATAATAAAAAAAGGAAAAACTATTGACAGAAAGTGGTTCTTTGATATAATTATTTTGAATATCAAAGTATTAATAATTTCTCGAAAATAGATGGGATGTGTCATGACAACAAGAATAATAGGAACTGGTTCCTATGCGCCAGAAAATATAATTACCAATGACGATCTGGCAAAGATTATGGATACCAGTGATGAATGGATCCGCACCAGGACAGGGATAGGAGCAAGACATATCTGTAAGGATGTGGGAGCTTCCTACATGGCAGCAGAAGCAGCAAAAAGAGCATTGGAAATGGCAGAAATCAGTCCTGAGGAGCTGGATATTATTATTGTAGGAACCTCTTCTGCTGATAAGAATCTTCCAAGCTGTGCCTGCGAGGTACAGGCAGCAATAGGGGCAGTAAATGCAGTTGCTTTTGATATAACCGCAGCATGCTCTGGTTTTATATTCAGTCTGAACACGGTACACGGATTTTTCAAGTCAGGTATTTACCGTACAGGTCTGGTGATTGGCTGTGATGAGTTAAGCAAGCTGATGGATTGGTCTGACAGAAGTACCTGCGTCCTTTTTGGGGATGGAGCAGGGGCTGCTGTAGTGAGGGCAGAGGAAATGGGAATCCGCCACTTTATTATGAAAGCCAATGGTGCAGGCGGTCATGTCTTAGAGTGTGCAGCAAGGTCTACAGGTAATTTTTTGACAGGTACAAAACCAGAATTGGGATATGCTCATATGGATGGCCAGGAGGTATTTAAATTTGCTGTGAGAAAGGTTCCAGAATGTATCAGCCAGCTTTTGGAGGAGAGTGGAACGGATAAAGAAGAGATAAAGTATTTTTTTCTTCATCAGGCTAATATAAGAATCTTTGAAGCTATTTCCAAAAGACTTAAAGTACCTATGGAAAAGATACCTACAAATATTGAACGTTATGCCAATACGTCAGGAGCATCCATACCATTGATATTGGATGAAATAAACAGAGAAGGGAAGCTGAAACCAGGTGATAAAATCATTATGGCAGGTTTTGGAGGCGGACTTACATGGGGTGCTACCCTGGTAGAATGGTAAAGAGGAAAATATTGGCTGTTTTAGCTTGACAGGCAGATGGTGACATAGTTATTATTGATATGATAGTAATGGGCAGCAGAAAGCTGCAGGCTATACATTTTTATGTAAAAAGGAGATTAAAAATCATGTTAGAGAAAATGAAAGAAATTATTGCAGAACAGTTGAGTGTAGAGGCAGAAACAATTACAGAAACTTCTTCTTTTAAAGAAGATTTAGGAGCTGATTCTCTTGATTTATTTGAACTTGTAATGGCTCTGGAGGATGAGTATTCTGTAGAGATACCGGCAGAAGATTTGGAAAATCTTTTAACAGTCGGTGATGTTATGCAGTATCTGAAAGCAAAGGGTGTAGAAGAATAATGAAAACAAGAATTACAGAGCTTCTGGATGTTGAATTTCCGATTATCCAGGGCGGTATGGCCTGGGTGGCGGAGCATAATCTGGCGGCCGCCGTATCCGAGGCTGGCGGATTTGGATTAATTGGGGGCGCCAATGCTCCAGGAGAAGTTGTCCGTGAAGAAATCCGCAAGGCAAAGGAGCTGACAAAAAAGCCTTTTGGTGTGAATGTCATGCTGATGAGTCCTCATGCAGATGATGTGGCTAAAGTTGTTGTGGAAGAGGGCATTAAAGTAGTTACTACAGGTGCCGGAAATCCGGCAAAGTATATGGAAATGTGGAAGAATGCAGGAATTAAGGTAATACCTGTAGTTGCAAGTGTTGCTCTTGCAAGGATGATGGAGCGTGCTGGTGCGGATGCAGTGGTTGCCGAAGGAACAGAATCCGGGGGACATATTGGAGAAGAGACAACAATGACATTGGTTCCCCAGGTAGTGGATGCAGTGAACATTCCTGTAATTGCAGCTGGGGGCATTGGAGATGGCAGAGGAATCGCAGCAGCATTTATGCTGGGAGCAGAAGCTGTCCAGATGGGAACTCGTTTCGTAGTTGCGAAAGAATCCATTGTACATTCTAATTATAAGGAACGCATTATTAAATCAAAGGATATTGATTCTGCTGTTACCGGAAGAAGCCATGGCCACCCGGTACGCTGTCTGAGAAATCAGATGACAAGAGAGTATAACAGATTAGAACAGGAAGGAAAATCCTTTGAAGAGCTGGAGTATTTAACGCTTGGCACTTTGAGAAAAGCAGTTATGGAAGGCGATGTAACAAACGGCACGATTATGGCAGGGCAGATTGCAGGTATAGTGAAAAAAGAACAGACCTGTAAGGAAATGATTGATGAGATGATGGCGCAGGCAGAGGCGCTGTTAAAAGGAGCCAGATAATGAGTAAAATTGCATTTATTTTCCCAGGGCAGGGAGCCCAGAAGGCCGGTATGGGAAAGGATTTCTATGAAGAAACAGCGACAGGTAAGGAAGTATTTGATAAGGCAAGCGATCTGCTTGGATTTTCCATGCCGGAATTATGTTTTACAGAGAATGACAGATTAGATATTACTGAGTACACACAAGCAGCGATGGTTACTGCAGGAATTGCTATGATGAAGGTTCTTATGGAACGCACAGATATCAGGCCTTGTGTGGCAGCGGGACTGAGCCTGGGAGAATATTGTGCTCTTGCGGCTGCCGGCGTTATGAGCTGGGAAGACGCGATTACTACAGTCAGGCAGAGAGGAATCCTTATGCAGGATGCAGTTCCGGTTGGACAAGGTGCCATGGCTGCCATCCTTGCATTGGATGCCTCTAAGATTGAGGAAGTTTTAAGCGGCATGAATGGAGTGCAGATTGCCAATTATAACTGTCCGGGACAGATTGTGATTTCCGGTAAGAAGGGAGCTGTGGAAGAGGCCTGTGAGAAATTGAAGAGCGCAGGAGCTAAGAGGACAGTTATGCTTAATGTAAGCGGTCCATTTCATTCCAATATGCTTACAGGTGCCGGAGAAAAGCTAGGGGAAGTCCTAGAGCATGTAGAAATACATACTCCTGAAATTCCTTATGTGGCAAATGTGACAGCGCAGTATGTGACAAAGGCAGAGGAGGTGAAACCTCTCCTTACAAAGCAGGTATCTTCTTCTGTAAAATGGCAGCAAAGTGTGGAAACCATGCTGGCACATGGCGTTGATACATTCATCGAAATCGGGCCAGGAAAGACCTTGTCCGCTTTCATAAAGAAGATTACAAGGGACGTTAAAGTAGTAAATATAGATTCCATTACAGCAATTAATGGGCTGATGGAAAAGGGGCTGTAATACAGCATAGGATGCCAAAAGGCATCAGGAGGTTAATATATGTTGGAAAACAAGGTAGCAGTTGTAACAGGCGCAAGCCGTGGAATCGGCCGGGCAATTGCAGTTAAGCTGGCGAGGGAAGGCGCTATGGTTGTGGTAAATTACAATGGTTCTGCTTCCAAGGCAGAAGAGGTTGTAAAGGAAATTGAGGCCTTTGGAGGAAAAGCAGAGGCCATTCAGTGCAACATTTCCCAGTTTAAGGCTGCAGAGGAGTTTTTAGGTGCGGTTGTGAAGAAATATGGCCGGGTGGATATTCTGGTAAATAATGCAGGGATCACACGGGATAACCTCCTGATGAAGATGTCAGAAGAAGAATTTGATGCAGTAATTGAGACCAACCTAAAGGGTGCGTTCAACTGTATCCGTCACATATCACGTCAGATGTTAAGACAGAAGGGCGGACGAATTATTAATATTTCTTCCGTATCAGGTGTTGCAGGCAATGCTGGACAGGCAAATTATAGTGCTTCCAAGGCAGGAATTATCGGCCTTACCAAGGCAGCAGCCAGAGAGCTTGCAAGCCGGGGGATTACAGTAAATGCAATTGCTCCAGGATTTATTACTACAGAAATGACAGATACTCTTTCTGATTCTGTAAAGGAGGCAGCAGCAGCGCAGATTCCCATGAAACATTTTGGGGCAACAGAAGATATTGCAGAAACTGTTGCGTTTTTAGCTTCTGAGGGAGCCAGATATATTACAGGGCAGGTAATATGTGTAGACGGCGGCATGGCAATGTAAGGAGAGTGGAGTATGAAAAACAGAGTAGTAGTAACCGGTATGGGAGCAATTACTCCTATTGGCAATGATGTGGAAAGCTTTTGGAACAGCCTTAAAAACAAGAAAGTAGGAATTGGAACCATTACTCATTTTGATGCATCGGAATATAAGGCAAGGCTTGCAGCGGAAGTTAAGGATTTTGATCCAAAAGTTTATATGGATCCAAAGGCTGCAAAGAGAATGGAACGGTTTTCCCAGTTTGCAGTAGCAGCTGCAAAGCAAGCATTGGAGGATGCGGGCATTGATATGGAGCAGGAAGATCCATTCCGTGTAGGAGTTGCTGTAGGTTCTGGTATTGGAAGCCTTCAGGCGATTGAAAGAGAGTATAAGAAGCTTCTGGACAAGGGTCCGGGACGTATTAATCCTCTTTTAGTTCCTTTGATGATAAGCAATATGGCAGCAGGAAATGTATCCATTCAATTTGGACTGAAGGGAAAATGCATTAACGTAGTAACTGCATGTGCAACAGGTACTCACTCGATTGGAGAAGCGTTCCGCTCTATCCAGTATGGAGAAGCAGATGTAATGGTTGCAGGCGGTACAGAAGCCAGCATTACCCCTATTGGTGTTGCGGGTTTTACTGCCCTGACAGCATTAAATACGACAGATGACCCAGCAAGAGCTTCCATTCCTTTTGATAAGGAGAGAAATGGCTTTGTTATGGGAGAGGGAGCAGGAGTTGTCATTTTGGAATCTCTGGAGCATGCCTTAAAAAGAGGTGCTAAAATTTATGCTGAGGTAGGAGGATATGGCGCTACCTGTGATGCCTTCCATATTACGTCTCCAGCAGAGGATGGAAGCGGTGCCGCAAGGGCAATGGAAGAAGCAATAAGGGATGCAGGGCTAGAGCCAAAGGATGTGGATTATATTAATGCCCATGGCACCAGCACCCACCATAATGACCTTTTTGAGACAATAGCAATCAAGTCAGCCTTTGGTGACCATGCATATAAGGTAAAAATTAATTCAACAAAATCCATGATCGGACATCTTCTGGGTGCTGCTGGTGGAGTAGAATTTATTACCTGTGTAAAGGCGATCGAGCAGGGCTATGTACATGCTACAGCAGGCCTTGAAATTGCTGACGAAGAATGTGATTTGGATTATACAAAGGGCGATGGCGCAGCTTTAGATATTAACTGTGCAATCAGCAATTCTCTTGGCTTTGGCGGCCATAATGCAACCTTGCTGGTAAAAAAGTTTATGGAATAGGAGGCAGTCTGTTATGGAAGTAAAGGATATTCTGAAATTAATGCAGGCCGTTTCTGAAAATGGCCTTACCAGCTTTGAACTGGATGATGGAGAAACAAAACTCAGTATTAAAAAAAAGCCGGATACACCGCAAAATGTAGCAGTTAAGTTTGATAATAGCGTGCCGGCTATGGCAGCTGCTATGCAGGCACAGGCAGCAGGCGCTATGATGGCAGCCAATGCTGCTTCAGGAATTCCTTTTGCAGGAGTACAAACTGCATTATCAGGTGTTGTGCCCTCTGCGGAAAGTGGAGAGGAACAGACAGCTTCAGGCAGCGGTGGGACTATCCCTTCAGATAAAGTAGTGTCATCTCCTTTGGTAGGAACCTTTTATAGTTCCTCTTCACCAGGAGCAGAAGCATTTGTAAAGGTGGGAGATACAGTAAAGAAGGGGCAAGTTCTTGGTATTATTGAGGCTATGAAGCTGATGAACGAAATAGAAAGTGAATATGACGGTATTGTGGAAGCTGTTCTGGTTGAAAATGAAGAGGTTGTAGAGTATGGTCAGCCATTGTTCAGAATCCGCTGATACGGTTTAGGGAATGCAGATGAGGGCAGCCTTTCGGGAGAAAAGTTTTTCCGGGGGGCTGCTATATAAAAATTAAGGAGAAAAAATATGCTGGGAATTAAGGAAATAGAGGCAATTATTCCTCATAGACATCCATTTCTTCTGTTGGATTGTATTGAAGAGGTAGAGCCAGGAGTAAGGGCAGTAGGATATAAGGCAGTTACATTCCATGAGCCGTTTTTTGCAGGCCATTTTCCACAGGAGCCAGTTATGCCAGGGGTGTTGATCGTAGAGGCGCTGGCTCAGACAGGAGCAGTTGCGATTTTAAGTATGGAAGAAAATAAGGGAAAGGTAGCATACTTTGGGGCAATCAACAGTGCAAAGTTTAAAAAGAAGGTGGTTCCCGGAGATAAGCTGAGGTTGGAATGTGAAATTATCAAACAAAAGGGGCCTGTGGGAATTGGAAAAGCTACGGCTACTGTTGACGGCAAAGTTGCGGTCTCAGCAGAGCTTACGTTTATGATTGGATAGGTGGGAATTATGTTTGATAAAATTTTAATTGCTAATCGTGGAGAGATTGCAGTGCGCATCATCCGCGCCTGCAGGGAAATGGGAATCAAAACGGTTGCTGTTTATTCAGAGGCGGACAGAGAGAGCCTTCATACCCTTCTTGCTGATGAAGCAATCTGTATAGGGCCGGCTGCTTCTACACAAAGCTATCTGAATATGGAGCGTATTATTGCAGCTACTGTTGCAATGAAGGCAGATGCTATACATCCAGGCTTTGGTTTCCTTTCTGAAAATGCACGCTTTGCTGAGCTTTGTGAAAGATGTAATATTGCATTCATAGGGCCGTCTGCAGAGATTATTAATAAAATGGGAAATAAATCAGAGGCCAGAAAGACCATGATGGAGGCAGGCATTCCAGTTGTTCCTGGAAGCAAGGAACCGGTATATACGGTAGAAGAGGGGCTTGAAATGGCAGAGAAGATAGGATTTCCTGTTATGATTAAGGCATCTTCTGGGGGAGGCGGAAAGGGAATGAGAATTTCCAGAGGAGCAGATGACTTTCCCTCTAATTTTCAAAATGCCCAGATGGAATCCATCAAAGGCTTTTCTGATGATACGATGTATATTGAAAAATATATTGAAAAGCCAAGACACATTGAATTTCAGATCGTAGCAGATAAATTTGGCAATGTGGTCCATCTTGGTGAACGTGACTGCTCCATACAGAGACGCCATCAGAAGGTGCTGGAGGAATCCCCGTCTATTGCTATTTCTCCAGAACTCCGTAAGATTATGGGAGATACAGCCGTGAAAGCGGCAAAGGCAGTGGGATATGAAAATGCGGGAACAATAGAATTTCTTTTGGATAAGGATAAAAATTTCTATTTTATGGAGATGAATACCCGTATCCAAGTAGAGCATCCAGTTACGGAGATGGTAACAAATCTGGATTTAATTAAGGAACAGATTACGATTGCCGCAGGAGAGCCTTTAAGTGTAACCCAGGAGGAGATCAGAATCTGGGGACATGCCATTGAATGCCGCATCAATGCGGAAAATCCGGAGAAAAATTTCATGCCTTGTCCTGGTTTAATTACAAATGTACTGATTCCAGGAGGAAAGGGCGTGAGGGTGGATACTCATATTTATAATGACTATAAGGTTCCGCCTAATTATGATTCCATGCTTCTTAAGCTTATCTGCCATGCGAAAGACCGGGAAACAGCAATTGCAAAGATGAGAGGAGCTCTTGGGGAGCTGATTATTGAAGGAATTGATACAAATGTAGATTTTGAATTTGAGATTTTAAGCAATGAAGCATTCCAGGAAGGGAATGTTGATACAAATTTTATTCCGGAATACTTCCCACAATATTGTAAAGAATAAGAATTCCCATAAAAGCTGATAAGGAGTGATGGTAAGCAATGTTAAAAGGAATGTTTAAAAAAACCTATACTTTGATTGATACAAAGTATAAACGCCCTGCAAAGTCAGAGGAGCCTTCCATTCCTCAGGGCCTGTGGAAAAAATGTAATAAATGTGGACAGCCTATTTATGTGGAGGATGTAAAAAATAATTATTATATCTGTCCTAAATGTAATGGGTATTTCCGTGTCCATGCATACAGAAGAATTGACATGGTAATGGATGAGGGCACTTTCCAGGAATGGGATAAGGAAGTAGATTTTGGCAATCCTTTGAACTTCCCAGGCTATGAAAAAAAAGTTCTGGCTGCTAAAGAAAAGACAGGTATGAATGAGGCAATCATAACTGGAAAGGGAAAGATTGAAGGAAGGGATGCAGTGATTGGCGTTTGTGATGCCAGATTCCTTATGAGCAGTATGGGACATATTGTAGGAGAAAAGATTGCTTGTGCAGTGGAAAGGGCTACTAAGGATAAGCTTCCTGTGATTATATTTGCCTGTTCCGGCGGTGCCAGAATGCAGGAAGGGCTGGTATCCCTTATGCAGATGGCAAAAACTTCGGCTGCATTAAAAAGGCATCATGAGGCTGGCCAGCTTTTTATCAGCGTGTTGACAGACCCTACGACAGGAGGCGTAACAGCCAGCTTTGCTATGTTGGGAGATATTATTCTGGCAGAGCCAAATGCGCTGATCGGATTTGCAGGCCCGCGTGTTATTGAACAAACCATCGGACAGAAGCTGCCGGAAGGATTCCAAAGAGCGGAATTTTTATTAGAGCATGGTTTTGTGGATAAAATCGTTGAGAGGGAAGAATTAAAGGAGACTTTGGGAAAAATCCTTAAAATGCATGAGAAAAAGTCGCCAGAGGAATGCAGGGAGTTAATAAGAGCTGCTAGAGAAGATCATAAAGCTGCTTCTCAGAGGAGCAAGGCTGGGGAAGATGAGGATTCTTTAGAAGAAATTGTGGATAATAAAAAAGGATCCGAAAAAAACAGTGGAAAAACGGCAAATGGAAAGATAGCTGGAGGAAAGACTGTTGGTGGGAAAGGTGCCAGCGAAAAAACATCTGGTGAAAAGACAGCATGGGATAAGGTGCTTATTTCGCGTCAGACAGATCGACCTACAGCGTGTGATTATATTGAGGCAGTGTTCGATGACTTCATGGAGTTCCATGGCGACCGATATTTTAAGGATGATGGGGCAATCGTAGGTGGTATTGCCATGTTCCACGGAATTCCTGTTACAGTAATTGGACAACAAAAGGGAAAGAATACAAAAGATAATATTAAAAGGAATTTCGGAATGCCTTCTCCAGAAGGTTACAGAAAGGCGCTGCGTCTGATGAAGGAGGCAGAAACCTTTGGCCGCCCTGTTATCTGTTTTGTAGATACTCCTGGAGCTTTCTGCGGTGTGGAAGCAGAGGAAAATGGACAAGGGGAAGCAATAGCGAGAAACCTTTTTGAAATGTCTTCTTTAAAGGTGCCTGTGCTTTCCATTATGATTGGAGAAGGCGGGAGCGGAGGTGCTCTTGCTATGGCTGTAGCGAACGAAGTATGGATGCTGGAAAATGCAATCTATTCTGTGTTATCTCCGGAGGGTTTTGCTTCGATCCTTTGGAAGGATAGTAAAAAGGCTCCGGAAGCTGCTAAGGTTATGAAAATTACTGCTAAGGATATTTATGATCTGCATTTGATTGAACGTGTGATTTCGGAAGAGGAGCCGGCTTCATTGGAGAACCTTTCTGTAATCGCAGAGGATATAAGCTGTGGATTAGATGACTTTTTAACAAAATATCTTACTGTGACAGGAGAAGAGGCTGCACAACAGAGATATGACAGATTCAGGAGAATGTGATGAGTAAATTAGAGCCGTTGATAATTGGTGATTTAATAGCAGAAAGACCTATTATCCAGGGAGGAATGGGAGTTGGAATCAGCCTTTCCTCATTGGCTGGGGCAGTAGCAAAAGCTGGGGGGATTGGCGTTATTTCCACTGCCCAGATCGGTTTTAGGGAGAAAGATTTTGCAGAGCATCCTCAGAAGGCTAATTTAAGAGCAATAGGCAGCGAATTGAAAAAGGCAAGAGAAATTGCTCCGGATGGGGTGCTGGGATTTAATATCATGGTAGCAACAAGAGATTATGAATTATACGTAAAAGAAGCAGTTAAAGCTGGGGCTGATATTATTATCTCAGGGGCAGGGCTGCCAGTAGATCTTCCGGCCTATGCTGGGGAAAGCAATACTAAGCTGGCGCCTATTGTTTCGTCTGCCAAATCAGCCCGTGTAATTTGCAGACTTTGGGATAGAAAGTATAAAAGGGTGCCAGATCTGGTAGTCATTGAAGGGCCATTGGCAGGCGGACATCTGGGATTTTCCAGAGATGAGCTTCATGATTATGGAGCAGATACAGGAGATGTATCTATTTCCTTTAAAAAAGAAGCCTATGAGGCAGAGATTAAAAAAATCATGGAAGTTACAAAAGAGTTTGGGGACAAATATAATAAAAAAATTCCTGTTGTGACGGCTGGTGGAATTTATGATGGCCAGGATGTGACTCATCATATTAGAGATTTAGGGGCTGATGGCGTCCAGGTAGCTACAAGATTTGTAACTACAGAAGAATGTGATGCTCCTATGGCATATAAGGATGCTTATATCACAGCAGGAAAGGAAGATATTGTAATTACAAAAAGTCCGGTAGGAATGCCTGGCCGGGCGATTAAAAATAAATTTCTCAGTCAGGTGGGAGAAGAGCCTGCAAAAATCGACTGGTGTTATCAGTGTCTGGAGCATTGTAACCCTGCAAAGATTCCTTATTGTATTACAAGGGCTCTTGTTAATGCTGCTTTGGGAAATATAGAAGAAGCTTTGCTCTTCTGTGGGAGCAATGCATACCGGGCTGAACGGATTGAAACAGTTTCTGAGGTTATGGCAGATTTGTGCGGAGAATGAGAATAAAAAGTAATGGCTGTACATAAGGTGTAAAAAGAAAAAATGGCTGAAATATATGCTGAATTATGTATGGTCTATTATGATGATAACTGGTATTTTATGGGCTGCTATCCATGGAAATTTGGAGGTGGTGACAGAGGCTGCTTTGGATTCTGCAAAGGAAGCAGTGACCCTTGGATTTTCCATGCTAGGGATTATAGCCTTTTGGAGCGGAATCTTGGAAATCGGCTGTGGTGCCGGGTTAATCGAGCAGCTTTCCGAAAAAATGAAGCCAGTTTTAAAATTCCTTTTTCCTGCACTTCCTCCAGGACATCCTGCAGAGAAGCAGATTTCAATAAATATCATAGCCAATATGCTAGGGCTGGGATGGGCGGCCACACCGGCTGGCTTAAAGGCCATGGAGGAGCTGGCGAAGCTGGAGGAGGAGAGGCGAAATGAGGAAACGCGGATAGAAACAGATTGGAGCCTGAAAAACGGGAGAAACAAAGAGGATAATAGAAATCAAAAGGGCAGAGTTACCATGCCGAAAAAACGATTAAGGCCTGGGGCTGTTCCAAAAGGGACTGCAAGCAATGAGATGTGTACATTTTTGATTATTAACATCTCATCATTGCAGTTGATTCCAGTGAATATGATTGCTTACCGAAGCCAGTACGGGAGTGTGAACCCGGCGGCGGTGGCAGGGCCGGCGATTGCGGCTACAGCGGTGAGTACGCTGGCGGCAGTGGTGTATTGTAAGGTGATGGATGGGAAGCGGAGAGTGTAGTGCTCTCCGTTTTTGTAATAAGAATGAGTTGTTACGTATAAAACTAATAAAAATGTGTTAAATCGGATAAAAAGGGTTTAAATATAATATATAAGTAGTATAATAAATAAAAAGGGAAAAGGAGACGCTGATAATGGGATTAAAGGCGGAAGATGTGTTCAGACCAGGGGCATTTCCTGAATATACTTATATATCACGTAAATCTGCGGTTTCAGATCTGCCATATGAATTTCGTTTAATGCAGGCAATAAAAGTGTCCGGTTTTTTGACTTCTTTGGTAGGCCCTTCTAAGATGGGAAAAACGATTCTGTGCGAAAAGGTTATAGGATTTGAAAAGATTGTGGAAGTCTCAGGAGCAGATTTTAGTTTAGAGATAGATTTTTGGAAAGTGGTTGCCGCAAAAGTTGGTTTGGCTTATGAGGGAGAGTTTTCTTCAGAGAAAATGATTGCTGATACCAGAGATAAATATTCGAAAAAAGAAACCTATTCTTTGACAAAAGATAAAATTATAGAATACTACAAAAAAGAAAATCTGGTTTTGGTTATCGATGATTTCCATTACGCGCCGGAAGAGAAACGGATGCAGATTGCACAGCAGCTTAAAGATGCAATCCGAAGAGGATTTAAGGCAATTGTTGTTTCTTTGCCCCACAGGGCAGATGAAGCAATCCGCAGGAACGCAGACCTTTCAGGACGATTAAGCATGATCAATATGGAATCATGGGAAGTAAATGATCTAAAGGAAATTGCAAAAATAGGATTTAAAAAATTGGGTGTACAGATTGAAGAAGATGTTGCAACGCAGATTGCGATAGAAAGTTTATCTTCTCCGCAGTTGATGCAGTACATCTGCTTAAATATCTGTACAATTTTGGAAATGTCAGGTAGAGATGATTGGTGTGTAAAACCAGAAATTTTGAATATTGCATATCGATATACAACTGCAAATTTTGAATATGGTGATGTGGTATCCCTGATGCAAAAGGGGCCAAACATGAGAGGAAAAAGCAGAAACAGATTTCGGACAGATAATGGGAAGGCTTATGATCTTTATGAATTGATTGTAAAATCCATTGCAGAAAATCCACCTATTATGAAATTGGAATTTGAGGATGTTAAAGAGCGTATTTATTGTTTGATTGCAGATGATTGTAAAAAACCTACTCCGCAAGCTATAAAAGAAAGTTTGGTTAAGCTACAGGAATTATTGGATGGTCGGGAGGATATATTCAAAGTTCTTGATTGGAAGGAAGGAGTATTATATATTTTAGATCCTTTATTTTTGTTCTATTTACGCTGGGGAGGGGGCGGAAATAAAGATGTTTAGTAATTCCGATAGTATACAACAAGCCATGGAAAGATTGGTGTGTGCAAAGGACAGTCAGTCATTTCAAGTCGCAACAGGTGCTTTAAGAGAGCAGATGAAAAAAATAGGAATGGATTCGCAATATTTAATTGGTTTGGAAAGAAGGGCCTACTATCTCTCAAATGAATATTCTGATAAAGATACAAAAGAAAAGATGCTTGAAGCCAAAAAGAGAGTAATAGAGTACATGAATGAGATTATGAATGTAAATGAAAACGGCAGACTGCTTTTGGATATACTGGAAAATTTTTATCTTTTTTTGGAAAATCTTTTTGAAAGGAGACTTCATAAAAGAGGAGGGATTCAAAAAGAACAGTTAGAATGTTTAAGGATAAAAAATGAGTACGATGTCCAACATTTGTTGTATGCATATCTTAAACCACTCTATCCAATGGCAAGAGCAGAGGTAAATGAGGATACGGGATATGGTACAGTCAGGACAGATATTTTGTTGGATTCGGAAAATACTATTGAAGTAAAGTGTACGAGAAAAGGAATGGTATTGAAGAAGCTGGTCGAGGAAATAGAAGCGGATATGGTACATTATAGCGCAAAGAATATTTATTTTTTCATATATGATAAAGAAAAATTGATTGATAACCCTTGTAATTTTAAGAGCATTTATGAAGAAAAGATGAAGGACAAGCATATTTATATTATTATTCACCAGGCTAAAATATTATAAATTTCGATACTTAGTATCTACAAAAGATGAAGCGCTTTTACGTGAAGAGCCGGAATGCTGTTATGATAATGGAAACTAATTAGTCAAATAGGAGAACAATTTTTTAGTCTTAGCTTGACACAACCGTATCGAAGCCAGTACGGGAGTGTGAATCCGGCAGCAGTGGTAGGGCCGCGATTGCGGCTGCAGCGGTGAGTACGCTGGCGGCAGTGGTATATTGTAAAATGATGGAATGGAAGCGGAGAGTGTGATAGCTCTTCGCTTTTAATTTTTAAAGAGAAATAAAAAGAAATTCTTCCATCGAAGTGGTAAGTTATATCCAGGAGCAGGTGAGCGCCGAGTTAAAAGCGGAATATCCAGAGTGTGTTCAGGATACTGATATTACAGCTAAAAAGATAAGTGGAAAACAGGAGGAAACAAATTATTGCTGCTATGAATATCTTCCAGTAGCTTTATTTAACAGAAAATGGACGAGCCTTTCACTAAGCGGCAGGAAAATGCCAGCAACTGGACCAACCAGAAATGCGCTGATGATCGTTCCGATTCCAACAGCTCCCCCCATGAGGAAGCCGACTGCGACGAAACATAAATCCACAATGATACGGGTCCGACCAAAGGGCTTGGATAATTTATCACTCAACGCGATTGCTACCAGATCATTAGGACCGGTGCCAGCCTCTGACTTTATTACGATGGTCATGCCAAAAGCAAGGATAATGCAACCCAGCGCAAGGGTTAGAAGACGTATGATAAAAGGGTTTCCGGGATGAATTAACTGTTCTAGGAGACGCGTAAAGACATCAATAATAGGTCCGCCAAAGAGCATACAGATAAGAGTGCCAGTTTTGATATAGCTTTTGTCCGCAAAAAGAAGAACTAGCATAATCATGATGCAGACTGCAGCGTGTACATAGCCATGAGTCAATGGGGAAATTAAGTGTTTCAGTGTCCGAAAAATTCCCTGTACAAAAACATTAAAAGGATCAGCTCCCAAGTCGGTTAATAAAAAGAGTGTTACGCCTAAATGGGCAATGACAAGCCCGATAAATAATAACAGCAGCCGCAAAATGTATTCCTTTAAGTCTCTTTTCATTGGAAGGCACCTCATTTTTCATATTTATTTTGAGTATAATAGCATAAAAATGCTGTCAATAGCAATAGAAAGAAAAAAAGCAGTTTTATAAATTGTAACTTTTTTCGACATAAAGGTGTATACTATGACTTCCAGATACCCTACAAGTTCCTTATGAAAGAAGCTAGAAGAATTCAATAGAGCCTCAATTGTTTTCTTTTTCTTGACGCTTTTCGTACCAATCAAGTATAATAATATTAATTATAATAGGGCCATGGTAGCTCAGGTGTATGCCTGAGCAATAGGTTATGGAAGAGAGGAAGGTTACCGTGAGACAATTTTTTGGAATGAGTCAGAGAGGTGATTTAAAGGAAGCAGTTAGTGGTCTGGTTAATCCCCAATTGCTCATGCTGATGTCCAACAGCAATCAGTTTGATAAGCATGTAAAAGAGCTAGAGGCACTTTACCCCAATGTGCCTAGTATCGGATGTATCGGGATGTGCTATGATTCGAAGGTAGTGGAAAATGGTGTAGGAGTTGTGGCTTTTTTGGATGGTGTTGGTGCTGTAGCTAATGTGCTGGAACAGGTATCAATCATGCCAATAAAATACATCCGGCGGTTAGAACAGGATTTAAATACAGTCAAAGCTTCGGAAAAGGATACCATATGTATTGATTTCTGTTCAGGAAATGATGCCTGTGTGCTAACTACCATACATACGGCGCTGCGGCATAAGAGGATTTCTCTTATAGGAGGTACTGGCGATGGGGGTAGGATTTCCGCCAATGGTAAGATCTATAAGGACGCAGTGGCCTATGCCCTGGTGAGAAACCAGCATGGGAGAGTGAAGGCTTATAAGGAGAACATTTATCATCGAATGGATCAATATCGGTTTATTGCTTCTAATACAGATAGAGCAAAATATATACTAGGAGCGCTGGATGGGAGACCTGCTAAACAGGTTTATCAGGAGATTCTTCACATAACAGAGCAGGAAATACAGACTCAGACCTTTAAAAACCCATTTGGAAAAATTAATGGGGCAGACACATGTATTATTTCTATAAAGGAAGTTGCCGGGAATGCTCTGGCCTGCTTTAGACAGGTCAATGACTCAGATGTATTAACGCTTCTGGAACTGGGTGATTATAAAAAGACTGTAAGAGATACGATTGAGAAAATATGTCGGGATTTTCCCGCCCGTTCTGCAGTGTTCTCTGTAAACTGTCTGTTTCGATATAAGCTTTTTACAGAAAATGGCTATATGCAGGAATATTTGAGAGAAATGGGCACACTGGGGAAACATGCTGGACTCGTGGGATATGGGGAGCATTATAACAACCAGTTTGTTAACCAATCCATGGCATGTGTGGTATTTGAATAAAGGGGGAAGAAGACATGTTGTTTCACAATCGTAAATATGAGGAAACCAGACAGAAAGACTTATATCCTGTTCTGTACGTGATGAATAGTTTAAAAGAGTATCATACAAAATTGGTGAACAAAGAGGTGGAGTCTTTATGGGAGTTGAACATGATAGGCTCTTCTTTTGACAGCGTGCTCGGAGAAGCGGATAATTTCCGGGAAAAGCTGCAGGAGTTTGGAGAGAACTTTTTAAGCGTGAACCAGGCAGCGGATCAGTTTGCCCAGGTCAGGGACGAAATTACTCAGACCGTGAGTCAGGCCCAGAATGAGGTGGAAAGCCTTAAGAGCAGCTCTATGGAAGTAGAAGCTCATTTTGGGGCGATGGGAAGTACCTTTGAAGATCTCCAGACTGCTGTGGAGGAAATAAAGCAGCATATGAGTAAAATTGTGTCTATTGCTAACCAGACCAACATCCTTGCTATCAATGCTTCTATTGAGGCAGCACGTGCAGGGGAGAAGGGAAAAGGGTTCTCTGTGGTAGCTGCAGAAGTGAAGAAGCTGGCAGAGGAGATAAAAGATCTGGCAGCAGAGGTAGGCTCTGGTATTAAGGATGTAGAGGAGGGGACAGATAAGCTGAATGAACGTATCTGCAGTTCCCGTGAATCCCTAAGCCAAAGCCTTGATAAGGTGGCGGAGACATATAACATGTTTGATCAGATTACTCAGGCAGCAGATGGAACCACTGTAGTACAGTCCCAGATTACAGGGGTGATTGGGGAATCCCAGACTGCCCTTCATGCGCTTAGCGGTTTTTTTGAGAAGATAAAGGGTCAGTATCAAGAGGTGGTAAAGCACATTACTATGGCCAGAAATCTGGGAACTACCAAGAGCGCTATGTTCGAGGATATTGACAATCTGATGTCCCAGGTTGCACCCATTATAAAAGAGTGATTTTCTTTATGTGGGATAGATTTCCCGGCAGGCTGCCGCTATGGTAAAAAGGCTGACAATAGCATATTTATAAAATAAGGAACAGGAAGAGACTGCTGCAAAACCTGATTTTCATACAATATCATGTAGTTTTTATTAAGGAAACCATAGGGTATCTTGTATGGATACAACAATTTTGCAATATCTTCTTCCTGTCTTTTGCTTACCAGGATTTTAACTCTTGGCAGCTCCTATGTACAATCATAAGGCGGGGCACAATGATTTTGGCCGCTGGCAGATGGGGATTTTCAATATGATTAATCAGCTGGGAATCAAACTCGGTTTCGATTCGAAGGGACAATCATACTGCCCAGAGGGAGCAGTTTGTTGTCAACTTGTATGAGAAAAAGAACGAGGCGGCAGATTGATGGGCGATTTTAACAGCCTAGATTCTATACAGAACTAGGGTTATGACTATATCAGGAATTCTGGCTGGATACTGAACTGAGCAGCCAGCTTCAAAAAGAAATCCTGGCTGTTACAAAGCTTTACGGCCAGATGAACTGGCAATAAAAAGCCAGATTCAAAAAGTGCAGCACAGAATATGTAACAGATCAGGATATACAGGGGATTAAAAAGTTTTTATGACACCGCAGGCGATTTTGCTGCCAGAGTTTCCAGAAGGCTGGCTGGTAAAATCATCTGCTGATTGGTGAATGACTACGGATTTTCCGATGATTTCATCAATAGAAAATCGTTTATCATAAAAGGAAAGCCATGCATAGCCCTGATTGGATAATAAGGGCAGCATATCGCCGAGATGGTGAGGGTGAGTCTGGTGGTTAAAGCTGTAGTGCCCTCCAGTGTTGTTAAATGAATCGCTGCAATCTCCGAATTCATGGATATGCATAGCATAGAAGTCAGAGGAATCAGAAATCGGCAGGTTAGGGAGATGGAAGATTTCAGCGGATATCAAGACACCCTGATAAGGGGTAGAATAAAATTTAACAAGTCCACTAATCTGGGGATAAACAGTTCCGCCTTTTATCCAGGCCAGTGCAGACGGAGAATGATTCATAAGAATATATTGAAATGTGTTTTCCGGGGTAGGATTTAAATTTTCCAAAAAAGGCCTCCTGACAGTTTGATGCAATGCCGCTGCAAACCACAGCTTTCATACAATGCTATATAGTTTCTATTAAGAAAACACTCTTACATGCTGTATGGAGGTAATGGTTTGCAACAGTATTTTTCTACTTCATTATATGCAGGAAAGAGGAAATTGCTGCATAAAATAAATCAGTTTTTCATGTATAACAAGGTTTTGCTGTATCCAGAAAAAATCCCGTCAGGAATTGGGAGATTGCTTGTCTGCTTCAGATCCAGTCTCTGCTGGCTCAAGAAGTTCCATACAATCAACGTCCAGAATTTTAGCAATGGCTCGAAGCTGGCTAGCCTTGATATGTTGTATATTTGCTTCGATTTTGCTAAGGGAAAAGATATTGATATCAACGCCAGAAAGCTGAACTTTTAGGACAAGTTCTCCTGGTTTCAGATTCCTTTTCTGCCGAATTCGCTTAATATTAGAGCCAATTAGTATTTTTTGATCATTTCTTATACTGGTATCATTCATAATAATCTCCATTCTGTCGCCAAGTCTGTGATATAAATAACAATGAAAGTTCTGCGTTCTTTTGCAGTAACTACCTTCTTGCCAGAATAAGCAAATTTTACGTTTATAGTATGTGACAATACCTTTAAAATGTTGCGTAAATGAGCAAAATAGAATAAAATATTTGCAATTTGATGCGTCCGACCAGCGCATTCTGGCGCCGTAGGGACAGCGCAGCAAGTGCATAGTTCTACCGTTAGGGTTCGGGATATAGCAATTTGGCAGTTGACAGAAAGCTGATTATGGAGTTATAATCTTTTTTTACAATTAGGAAAAGTGGATAATTGCGGCAAAGGTGTCTATTTTCGAAGGAATGCTTCAAGGTGATAAAGCCTATAAGGATTCTTTGGAAAAGAGGACACTTTTTTATTTCATAGGATTCGGGCATTAGAAAAATTACAAATGCAGAAGTATTCCAATATTTTTGCCGGTCAGGTAGTTTTGGCATCTGAATCTTCATTGAAAAGATAAAAGCGGACCACCACAGAGTTATCTATGTTAGGGGGAAAAGGAAAAGATGAATACAAAGTATATTTTTGTAACAGGAGGAGTCGTATCAGGGTTGGGAAAGGGAATTACAGCAGCGTCTTTGGGAAGGCTTTTAAAAGCCAGAGGACTGAAGGTGGCAGCTCAAAAACTGGACCCTTATATGAACGTGGATCCCGGCACAATGAGCCCTTTCCAACATGGGGAGGTGTTTGTAACAGAAGATGGAGCGGAAACTGATCTGGATTTAGGCCATTATGAACGATTTATTGATGAGAATTTAAATAAAATGTCAAATCTTACTTCTGGTAAGGTTTACTGGAATGTGCTGAATAAGGAACGAAAGGGAGAATATTTGGGAAAAACGGTTCAAGTGATTCCTCATGTAACAGAGGAGATTAAGGCATTTATTTACGGAATCGGTGAATATACAGCAGCGGATGTAGTGATTACTGAAGTAGGAGGAACTATCGGAGATATTGAGAGTCAGCCCTTTCTAGAAGCAATCCGCCAAATATCCAGGGAATCAGGCAGGGAGAACTGCCTGTTTATGCATGTTGTGCTTATACCATATCTGAAATGCTCTGGCGAACATAAGACAAAGCCAGCCCAGCATTCCGTCAGAGAGCTTCAGGGGATGGGAATTATGCCTGATATCGTAATTGCAAGATGTGATAAACCATTAGAAGAGGAAATACCTCAGAAGATAGCGATGTTTTGCGATGTAGAGCAGGACTGTGTCATTGAAAACAGGACTCTTGGAAGCCTTTATGAGGTACCCCTTATGCTCCATGAAAAACAGCTGGATGAGATTGTATGCAGGAAACTAAGGCTTCCATCAAGGATGGCAGATTTGGCAGAGTGGAAGCATTTGTGTAAAAAGATTGAATCAGCGGTCAGGGAGGTACGGATAGCCATTGTAGGGAAATATGTAGAGCTTCACGATGCATATCTATCTGTTGTGGAAGCCTTAAATCATGGAGGCTATGAAAATGGGGCAAGGATTTGCATTCAATGGGTGGACTCAGAAAAAATCACAGAAAATAGTGTGGAAAGTTGCTTAAAATCTGTATCAGGAATCCTTGTTCCAGGAGGTTTTGGAGAAAGGGGAATTGAAGGAATGATTATTGCAACCCAATATGCCAGGGAGAAAAAGATCCCTTATTTTGGAATCTGTCTGGGAATGCAGATAGCAGTAATGGAATTTGCCCGCCATGCAGCAGGAATGAAGGATGCTGATTCCAGAGAGTTTAGCCGAGATTCAAAGCATATGGTGATTGACCTTATGCCAGATCAAAAGGGAAATATTCCAAAGGGAGGGACTATGCGACTTGGGGCCTATCCCTGTAAGCTTCAAAAGGATTCCCGGCTTCAGAATATATATGGGCTGGATGTTATCAGGGAACGCCACCGCCACCGCTATGAAGTAAATAATGAATATCGGGAGCAGCTGGAAAGAGCAGGGATGTCTCTGTCAGGCCTTTCTCCTGACGGCCGTCTGGTAGAAGCAGTGGAACTAAAAGAGCATCCATTCTTTATAGCAGTGCAGTATCATCCAGAATTTAAGTCAAGACCCAACCATGCCCAGCCGATTTTCCGAGAATTTGTAAAAGCCTGTTGTCAGGAGACCTCCAGATAGCAATTAAATAAAGAATATTAGAAAAAACTGGATATCAGGCAGAAAGAGATTGGATACCAGGCTTATACACTAAGCTCCCATGTCTGCCATACAGATGCCGCTATAAATGAAAGGGAATTTCCTGCAGGCCTCCAGCGAATGCGCAGAAAAGGGTATTTTCACAGTAAAGCAGAAAGGTTTCTTTTGGACGCTATTTCCAAAGAGAAGCCTTTTTCTTGCTTTAAAATCGAACTTATGATATTCTAAAAGATGGAATGGAAAGAATATAAAGAAGCGGCGTTCAATGGGGGATAATAGAATAGCCGCAAGCAGAACAATCAGCTTTTTATTTAAGGTGATGTCTGTGTCAGCAGATATGTTAATTTACATAAGAAAGAGAGGGGAAGTATGGAAGTTGGTTTTGAAATGTCGCTTGAACAGAAACAAACTCTGTCGCAGACGCAGATTCAGTCGTTGGAAATCCTGGCGATGGATAGTATTGAACTGAATCGTTTTCTGCATGATGAATATTTGGAAAACCCCATTCTTGATCATACAGGAGAGAGCTCCGGTCCAGTAAAGACGCAGGAATTAAGTGCAGAGTACGCCAGTATGCCCTTTTATCAGCATGGAGAAGATATTTCAGAGGACAGGGAAAGAAATGATGGAGTAATACCAGCGGAGGAAAAGGATACTGTAAAGCAATACCTCATGTGGCAGCTTGATAGGAATAAATATGGAGAAGAAGAGTGGAATACAATAGAATATCTAATTGATTGTCTTGAGGACAATGGCTTTTTTATTATGCCAGTAAAGGAAGCTGCCAAAATGTGCAAGGTTCCAGTCAGGACAGTGGAAAAATGTCTGGAGGATTTACGCCAGCTAGAGCCATATGGAATTTTTGCGGAGGATTTAAAGCACTGTCTGTTGAAGCAGCTTCAGGTTATGGAAATGGAAGATTCTGATGAATGGAGGATTGTAGATGGATATCTGGAGCAGGTGGCAGAGGGAAAAATCAGCGTTATTTCCAGAGAATTGAAGCTTCCTACTGTTAAGGTCCGGAAATGTATTGAAAATATCGGAGGCTTGAATCCAAGGCCTTTAACCGGTTTTAATACAGAGAAGACGTCCTATATTGTGCCAGACATTGTTTTGAAAAAGGAAGGTGAAGTCTGGTCCGGCGAACTAAACGATTCCTGGGTTCAAGATTATCGGATTAATGATTATTATTTACAGATGATGAAGGAGTCCAGAGAGGAAGAACTGGTAAATTATTTTAGGGTGAAGCTGGAGAGAGTACGCTTTATTATGAGCAGTATTGAGCAGCGCCGTCAAACCATGATGGGGATTGTTAATTTAATTATAGATAAACAGGTGGATTTTCTGGAAGGAAAAGGCCCTTTAAAGCCGATGACAATGAGTGATGCGGCAAGAGAAATCGGAGTCCATCCATCTACGGTCAGCCGTGCAATCAGAGGGAAATATGTCCAGTATCCCAGTGGAAGTATTTTTATGAAATCCCTGTTTACCTCTTCTGTAAGCAAAGATAGCAATGGAGAAGAGGGGATGACAACCATGGGAATCAAACAATGCATTAAGGAATTGATTGAGGGAGAAAATAAAAAGAAGCCTTACAGCGATCAGGAAATTGCAAAAAAGCTGGATGAAAGAGGAATCCATATTTCCAGAAGAGCAGTAGCAAAATACCGTGAGGAAATGCAGATCAGAGGAAGCTTTGAAAGAAAATCTTTCGGATGACCTGTTTTTATAAAGGATTATAAAGGAGGAAAGGGACATGAGAATATTAGTTAGCGGAGGCGCCGGCTATATTGGAAGTCATACCTGTGTGGAATTGCTCAACCAGGGGCATGAGGTAGTGGTATTTGATAATCTGTATAATTCTTCAGAGGAAGCGTTGAAGCGGGTAGAAGAGATTACAGGAAAAAGCCTGACCTTTTATAAGGCCGATATGCTGGATCGAGAAGCGATGGAGAGAATTTTTTCTAAGGAAAAAATAGAAGCAGTCATCCATTTTGCAGGCCTGAAGGCTGTAGGTGAGTCAGTTGCAAAACCTCTTGAATATTACTATAATAATATTGCAGGAACGCTGGTACTCTGTGATGTGATGAGGAGCCACGGAGTTAAAAATATTATTTTCAGTTCTTCAGCCACTGTTTATGGGGACCCTGCATTTGTTCCGATTACAGAAGATTGCCCTAAGGGAAAGATTACCAATCCTTATGGACAGACAAAGGGAATGCTGGAACAGATCCTTACAGATTTGCATGTGGCAGATCCAGAATGGAATGTTATTCTGCTCCGTTATTTTAACCCGGTAGGGGCCCACGAAAGCGGCCGCATTGGAGAAGATCCTAAGGGAATTCCAAACAATCTTACCCCATATATTACTCAGGTTGCAGTAGGTAAGTTAAAAGAAGTAGGGGTATTCGGAGATGACTATGATACGCCGGATGGGACTGGTGTAAGGGATTATATTCATGTGGTAGATTTGGCAATCGGCCATGTAAAAGCACTAAAGAAATTTGAAGATAAGCCAGATGTGTATATCTATAATCTTGGCACAGGCTGCGGTTATAGTGTATTAGATGTTATCCATGCATTTTCTAAGGCAGTAGGCCGCAATATCCCATATGTGATTAAGCCTAGAAGAGCAGGTGATATTGCAACCTGCTATGCAGATTCTTCCAAGGCCCAAAAAGAGCTTGGATGGAAAGCAGAGAGAGGGATTGACGAAATGTGTGCGGACAGTTGGCGCTGGCAGTCCATGAATCCCGATGGATATCGGAAGTAAGAAGAGATAACTGAAAAGGAAAAAGATGGGACTGTTGCAGTCCCATCTTTTTCTCGTATAAGATTCAGGTGCCAAACTAACAAAAACGTAAAAAACCAAAGAAATTGCATCAGTGACCTCTCACATCAAATTCATGAAAAATGGTGTTATTATCTCCCCACGAACAAACAATATAATAATTATCCCTCTCTATGTCCGCCTTAAATGTCAATTTTGCATGTTCTATGACTTTCACATCTGTATCTATCTGGTATTCAACCACACACTCCCATTCATTTTCTGCAAAATTCAAACAATATTCTTTTAGTTCCTCCCAAAAAAGTTCACTTTTAATTAGTATAGCTCCAAAATATTGCATTCCATTGCCCCCTGGTTCAGTCACTTTTTCTGTTCCTTTTTAAAAGACTTCTGCGCCTCCTGTATAATTGTATCCTCCGTCTTTACCACGCCAAGAAGCAGAGGAGAAGTCTTGTCATGATATTGATAATTTTCAAATGCTTTTTGTGGATTTTTATTGGCATAGCAGTATTTACAGTCATTCATGCAGGTATCATAAGCCCCTATGTCCCGGCTTTCGATACAGTGGCAGCCTTGCCGTGTGCCTTTATGCTTTAAGTCTTTAAATATGATACCATTGGCATTTCCTAAAATATCAAGGGTCATGCACCAATGCCATAAGGGGTAAAGTCCCCATTTGTTCCGCAGGTCTGAATAAAAATCCCATATGTTTCTGCAATAGAGCCAAGTCCCTGCGCCAGTACTTCCATATCTTGTGTAGTTAAAGGAAGTCCAGACAGTTTTATCTAGGAAAGGTTGTGTATGTTATAAAACACAGAAGTTGCTTTACCTGGCTTTATTTGACAATTAAGGATTGCCTCCATTATAATGAAAACATACTGTAGGATAATATCTGTCTGTTTGAGAGATAATGAATACAAAAAATAGAATCGTAAGATCACAGAAGGGATTAGAATGAAATTAGAATTTAAACCAGTAGAAGCAAGGGATATGACAAAAATTGTGCCTTATATTGGGTTAAGGCCGAATAAAAGCTGTGATAGTGTTTTTCTCGACAGCTTTTTATGGAAAGAATACTATCAGGTACGCTATGCAATTAGTGATGGCGAAGCCGTACAATGGCTTATGGAACGAGGGGGAAAGCCCTTCAGTGCTTTGCCTATGTGTAAGGAAGAAGCCTTAGAACACTATTTTTATGAAATGGTAGAGTATTTTAATCAGGTTCTTCATGCCCCGTTCCGTGTTCGCCTGGCCGATGAAGAAGGAGTGGAAAGACTGAATCTTGACCCATCTGAATTTCGGGTGACAGAGCAGGAAGATTTAAAGGATTATCTTTATGATGGAGAAGCGCTGCGTACTCTTTCTGGAAAAAAGCTGCATAAGAAAAAGAACAATATTAATGCTTTTATGAGAGAGTATGAAGGCCGCTATGAGTACAGAAAACTGGGCTGTGAAAACAGGGATGAGATATGGAAGTTTCTAGACCGGTGGAGGGAACAAAAAGGTGAGGAGGTAGAAAAACATCTGGATTATGAGGTTCATGGAATTCATGAGGTTTTAAGGGCCTGTGCTCTTATGAATAATATTCAAATGGGAGGCATTTATATTGACAACAGGCTGGAGGCCTTTACCATTGGAAGCAGAAACCCAAGAGAAAATATGGCGGTTATCCATATTGAAAAAGCGAATCCTGAAATACGTGGTCTTTATCAGTATATTAATAGAGAATTTCTGATTCATGAATTTCCCCAGGTCGATTTGGTGAACAGAGAAGATGATCTGGGAATAGAGGGACTGCGGAAAGCAAAGATGTCATATAACCCCATTGGCTTTGAAAAGAAATATAATATTGAACAAATTATAGGATGCCAGGCTGAATTTGAAAGTCTTTAGGAGTGCAAGGATATATGGTGCGGCATAATCTTCAGATATCATGAAGTGGGAAGAGGCTTTTGATTTCAGCATATGCATAAAGGGAATAAAAAATGGATATGAACGAGAACATCCGGTATTTGGAAGACCGGGAAAAGTTAAGAAGCCGGAATTTGTGGGAAGAGGCATTTCATGAGGATTCAAAAGAATTTTGCGATTACTATTTTCATGAGAAGATAAAAAATAATCGAATTCTGGTTAAGGAAGAAAAAGGTGAAATCCTGTCCATGATACACCTGAATCCATATGAGATAAGGATAAAGAATAAACAGTATTGCCTGGACTTCATTGTAGGGGTGGCGACAGTTGAAGGACGAAGACATGAAGGCCACATGAAAAGCCTCCTTATAGAAATGATGAAAGATATGTATAGAGCAAAAGTGCCATTTACATTTCTTATGCCTGCCAGTGAGGCAATTTATTATCCCTTTGATTTCCGATTTATATGTGGAATACCTAAATGGAAATCCATTGATTTTCAAGAACAGATCCAGACAGAGGCTGGGTGGACAGAGATAGAACCAGAGCCAAAGGGGGACAAGCTTGTCAATAGACACCCAGATGCGTCAGAAATAGCTGAGTGGATGAACCAGTGGCTGAAAAAACGGTATCAAGTTCATACCATAAGGTCAGAGGCCTATGTAAAACGGCTGGATAAGGAACTTGCCAGTGAAAAGGGCGTGTGGACATTTTTGTATCGGGAGGATAGCCTTGCTGGAATTCACTGCATATGGGGTCCAGGGGAACAGCGCCTTTTATATGAAGCTGGTACAGACAGAAAAAAAATGATAGAGGTAAAGCCAGGATTTATGGGAAGAGTCATCTGCCTTGAGGAGTTTGTAAAGAATATAGGTTTGAAACAGGAAGTAGATCTTGAAAGAATAGAGGTAAAACTGGGGATTTTAGATAGTCTGATTCCTGAAAATCAGGGATTATGGCAATGGAGGCTGGATAAGGCAGGCTCTGTAATAGAGAAGATATCGACAAGAGTTCCTACAGCAGAGGGAAGAGAGAGTGGATATCCTGTTTTTACCATAGGAGAACTGATAGAATGGCTGTCAGGGTATAAAACTTTTGAAATAGAAGGACTTTTGTCCATGGTACAGCCCTTGGAAGGTGTCTTTTTTGATGAAGTCGTTTAATATAGTGTCATAATTAACTTGAAGATACACTGCATTGAGAATTTACATGATGGATTTATTGGTTGAACGCTATATGGAAAAGCAGGAAAAGTCGGTTAAGGAAAGGAGAAAGCATTTATGGATGGATTGGAGCAATTAAAAACTTGGATTGAGGAAAGCAGCAATATTGTATTTTTTGGAGGGGCAGGGGTGTCGACAGAAAGTGGAATTCCAGATTTCCGCAGTACAGATGGCCTGTATAACCAACAGTATGATTATCCGCCGGAAACCATTTTGAGCCATAGTTTTTATATGAGAAAGCCGGAAGAATTTTACCGTTTTTACAGAAATAAGATGCTGGCACCTTCTGCTAATCCGAATCGTGCTCATATGGCGCTGGCGAAACTAGAAAAAGAGGGAAAATTGAAGGCGGTTATTACTCAGAATATTGACGGCCTTCATCAGGCAGCAGGAAGCAGTGAGGTAATGGAGCTTCATGGTTCTGTACTGCGCAATTACTGTATGCGTTGCGGAAAGTTCTATGGACTGGAAGCTGTAACCGAATCAAAGGGAGTGCCTAAATGTACCTGCGGAGGGGATGTAAAGCCAGATGTGGTTCTTTATGAAGAGGGCCTTGACCATGAGATCCTCAGTAAATCCGTATCCTACATAAGTCATGCAGATGTACTGATTGTGGGAGGGACCTCTCTTACAGTATACCCAGCAGCCGGATTAATTGATTACTATCAGGGGAATAAGCTGGTTCTTATTAACAGAGATGTAACGCCTTTTGACAAAAAGGCGGATCTAGTAATCAGTGGGAAAATCGGAGAAGTCCTTGGGGCAGTTTGTAATGTCTAAATTAGAAATTTTCTATAAGCTGGAAAGGAATGGTTACAGATATGGTAGAAAAACCAAATTATGAGGTGGGGGACATTGTAACGCTGAAAAAACCTCATCCCTGCGGAAGTAAAGACTGGGAAATTCTCCGTATTGGAGCTGATTTCCGGTTGAAATGTATGGGATGCGGCCACCAAATCATGACAGGGAGGAAATTGGTGGAAAAAAATACGCGGGGATTGAAAAAGAAGAGCCTTTTATAGCATGAAAAATAAAGAAGAAAATACTTGCAATCCCTGAAAATATCTGGTAAAATAATAAGCCGTGACACAAATAATTCCTTGCTCTTGAAAATGAAATTCAGGGGCCAGAGACCACAAGGAGGTAAAAGAAGCATGAACAAATATGAGTTGGCAGTTGTTCTTAGCGCAAAGCTTGAGGATGAGGAAAGAGCAGCAGCAATCGAAAAGGTAAAGGGTTATATCACCCGTTTCGATGGCGTTGTTACCAATGTTGACGAATGGGGTAAGAAGAGATTAGCTTACGAAATCCAGAAGATGAAAGAAGGCTACTACTACTTTATCCAGTTTGATGGCAATTCCGTATGCCCGAACGAAGTAGAAGCTCACATTCGTATTATGGAGCCAGTCATCAGGTACTTGTGCGTAAGACAGGATGCATAATTAAAGAAAGCGTGAACGCATGAATAGAGCTATTTTGATGGGTAGATTAACAAGGGACCCAGAAGTAAGATATTCTCAGGGTGAGCGTTCTATGGCAATTGCAAGATATACGCTTGCAGTTGACCGGAGAGGGCGCAGGAGCCAGGACGGCTCCGAACAGACAGCAGATTTCATTCCTTGCGTGGCATTTGACAGGGCAGGGGAGTTTGCTGAGAAATATTTCCACCAGGGAATGCGCGTGCTGGTTTCAGGACGCATTCAGACCGGAAGCTATACCAATAGAGACGGTCAGAGAGTTTATACCACAGAGGTAATTGTAGACGATCAGGAATTTGCAGATGCAAAGGGTGCAGCAGCAGATATGGGAGGTTATCAACCTTCAGCGCCTGTTCAGAGGCCTACGCCATCCAGCGCGATCGGTGATGGTTTTATGAATATTCCTGATGGAGTGGAGGACGAGGGTCTTCCTTTTAACTAAACGGGCATGTTTGCTAAGGCAGACATCACCATAAAGGAGGTAACAGCAATGGCTTTTAATAAAAACGATAAGGCTGATGGTTCCAAGGTAAGAAGAGGCGGCATCCGTAGAAGAAAAAAAGTCTGTGTGTTCTGCGGTGAGAAGAATGGCGTGATTGATTACAAGGACGTTAATAAGCTGAAAAGATATGTTTCTGAGAGAGGAAAAATTCTTCCCAGAAGAATTACAGGAAATTGTGCAAAGCATCAGAGAGCTTTGACTGTAGCAATTAAGAGAGCTCGTCATATTTCCTTAATGCCTTATACTTGTGATTAATTGACAGAAATAAGGTCATAAAGTTTTTATCTCCGGCCATGATTGTGTGGCCGGAGATATTTTATTATATAGCAAAATCCTTTTATCCATATTACTTTCTGGAGTTATCAATTTTATTCCGGATTTCCTGCATTTGATAGTCCAGTGCCTCAATGGAGTCTGCACAGGATTTCAGCTGGCATTCAATTTCATCTGTGTTATCCACATCTTTTTTATACTTTAGCTTATGTTCCAGACTAGCCCAGAAATCCATAGCAATAGTGCGGAACTGTACTTCCACTTTCATGTACTTTTTTTCATTAGATAAGAAAATCGGCACCTCTGCAATAAGATGAAGGCTTCTGTAGCCATTAGGCTTAGGATGCTTTATATAGTCCTTTTTCTGAAGAAGGGTAATATCATCCTGCTTTATGAAAAGCTCTGCCAAGCGGTAAATATCATCTGGGAAAGAGCAGATTACTCTGAGTCCTGCCATGTCTGTAAGGTTTTCTCTGATGCTTTCCACTGTGACAGGGAACCCCTTCCGTTTCAACTTTTCATAAATACTTGCAGGCGACTTTAATCTGCTTTTAATGGATTCAAAAGGGTTTCGGTTGTATTCCTGAGAAAATTCTTCATTTAGTACTTTAAGCTTTGTCTCAACCTCCATAATGGCAAAACGATATTCCATCATTAACCGATTGAAATCCTTTGCATCTCTCAGTTTTTCTTCCTGTATCCGAATAATTTCCTCCTGTTCTTCTATCTTCTGTTCCAGACGATTCTTATAGGCAAAGAGCTCCATGGTATTCCTTATCCTATTTTTTACAATAGAGCTTTCAAAAGGCTTATGGATAAAATCTGAAACGCCCATTTCAAAACACTGATTTTCTGTCTCTATAGCGTCTTCACCACTGATTACAAGCACAGGGATCTTTTTTATCCACCCTAACTTTTTCATCTCTGCAATGACCGAAAACCCATTCTTTTTTGGCATCTGCAGATCCAGAAGAATAGCCGCTGTTCCAACCGGATTGCTTTTAAGTTTTTCCAGAGCTTGGTCCCCGTCTTCGGCCATTTCAACGGTATACTCATCCTTCAGCATCTCACGCAGCAATTCACGGTTTAGTTCCGCATCATCTACCACCAATATCCTTTGCATAACAGCACCTTCTTTAATTCAACACCGTTTTCCTTTATAGCTTTGATTTTACCATAAGCCTGAAGAAATAACAAGAATTCCTGTGCCGCGAGTAGAGACAGAAAAACTTTTCATTTTTTTGATGGCAGATAGGATATAAAACTGATATAATATTTTTTATACGATAAGGAAGATATCAATGATATATTGATAAGAGCCTGAATAAATTGACCTTTATGCTGATGAAGGCATCGCCAGAAAGGATAACAGAATAATAAATTATTTTAAGCAGGAGGAAAGATATGTTAGGAATTATTGGAGCAATGGACGAAGAAGTTGCTAATATTAAAAAAGTAATGGAAAGGGTTACGATTGAGCATGTAGCGCAGATGGAGTTTAATTGCGGAAAGCTGAAGGGTATGGACGCAGTTGTAGTACGTTCTGGCATCGGCAAGGTAAATGCAGCTTTGTGCAGCCAGATTCTGGTTGACAAATACCATGTGGATGCCATTATCAATACAGGGATTGCAGGTTCTTTAAGAAATGAAATCAATATTGGGGATATTGTGCTGTCTACAGATACACTTCAGCATGATATGGATGCTACGGGTTTTGGGTATGAGCCAGGCCAGGTACCCAGGCTGGAAATTCTGTCATTTGAGGCAGATAAAGGGCTGATAAACTTGGCGAAAGAGTGCTGTGAAAGGGTCAACCCGGATATCGCCGTATTTACAGGCCGTGTGGTAAGCGGAGATCAGTTCATATCAGATAAGGAGAAAAAACAGTGGCTTCTGGACACTTTCCACGGATACTGTACGGAAATGGAAGGGGCGGCAATTGCTCAGGCAGCCTATTTAAACCAGATCCCATATCTGGTAATTCGCGCAATCTCTGACAAAGCAGATGACAGTGCTTCCGTAGACTATCCGGTGTTTGAGGCAAAAGCAATCGAGCATTCTGTAAAGCTTATCTTGGCAATGGCAGAGAAGCTGTAAAACTGGAAACTATCATGTGCATTTATCCCAGGCTGTCCGATATCCGTGATTCGATGCATACGAGTCTGGTTTCATCAAGGCTGCTCTTTAGGATTTTCAGTAAATAAGAAGGATTATGAAATTAAATATAAGTTCAGTCTGGAAATTACAGAGCGATTTGTAGCAGAATTTGACGAACGATTCTAAGGATTCTCAACTTCCCAAATAAAATTTTCATCGCTATAATTAAGATATGGCTGGAGGAACGGCCCGGCGCGTCAACGGTACCATGGCGTCTATGCCGAGGGCGGATATCCGGAAAGAAAAGAAAGGGGAGTTGTATCATGCAACAATTTTTAGTAACAGGACAGGCTTTGTATGCATTGGCAGTTATCTGCGGCCTTGGTGTATTGTGCAAATGGATGACAAGAATTCTCTACAAAAGAATGATTAAAGAAGCTGGAAATCTAGCTATGACAAAAAATAAAAATTTAAAAATATTAAGGCAGAAAGTGGAAAGTACATATAGGATGAATTCCGGAGTAGGAAATATAGAAACTTATTTGGAGCATCAAATGTATGATTTCAAATTCTTGGGCGTTACCTTAAATGGATGGGGAAATTTTTCTAATCAAATGACGTTTCTCTGCCTTTTGGCTGGAGGGGCAGCTGCCTTTTTATCTTATTGGTATCGGTGCGATTCCTATTATATCGTATTATATGGTTCCATGGGCATTTTAGGAGGTCTATTTGCTCTCATGATCGACAGTGGAGCAAATTTAAATGAAAAGCGAGAACAGCTTTTGATTGCATTGGAAGATTATATGGATAATTCCCTTTTCTTCCGGCCCGGAAGGGGAAAGATGGGAGCGACAGAAGAGGAGGGGGAGACAGCAGAACAGGAAAATGTCACTGCAGCAAGAACTGCTGCGGCAAGGCGGAGCAGCAGAAGGCGGGAGAGAGAGAATACGGCCAGAGGAGCGGTCGGGGAAAATGGAAAGAGAAGCGTTCGTGAGAAAATAGAAGAAAAGTGCTCCCAAAATGGAAAAGCCTCGGTAAAAGAACTTACGCCGGACAGCAGTATAGAGGAGCTGGACGAGCTGGAGCCTGGTACGGCAGTATCCTTTGTCCAGAATCAAAGGACAGATTATCTGAAGCATAGTCTTGAGCAGATAGCGGCCAGCAGAGAACGGCGTAAAGATGAGCCATCAAAGGAAAATTGGCTGAAAGATTTAAATCCTCAGGAAATGAGGATTTTAGGTGATATTATTAAAGAATATTTGGCATAAGGCATGATCTGTTTGGATAAAGGCAGAAAAAAGGGTAGAAAAAGTGTGAATTAGTATCGCAATTTAACCCCATTCGTGGTATGATAATACATAGGAAATATATCCAAACAGAAGAGAAGGAGAGGATAACAATGGGAAGAGAAGTTTCTTTTGACTATTCCAGAGCTGCCCAGTTTATCAGTGCAGAAGAAATGGAGAATATTGCGGGACAGGCAATGTACGCAAAGGATGTATTGATAAATAAGACCGGAGCAGGTAATGACTTTTTGGGATGGGTTGATCTGCCGGTAGATTATGATAAAGAGGAATTTGCTCGGATTAAGAAAGCAGCTGAGAAGATTCAGAATGATTCGGATGTACTTCTGGTAATCGGCATTGGCGGTTCCTATCTGGGGGCTCGTGCAGCAATTGAGTTTTTATCACACAGCTTCTATAATATATTGGATAAAGGCGTCCGTAAAACTCCTGAGATTTATTTTGTAGGAAACAGCATTAGCAGCAAATATATCCATGACTTAAAGGATGTTCTGGCAGGAAAGGATTTCTCTGTTAATATTATTTCTAAGTCAGGAACAACCACAGAGCCAGCAATTGCGTTCCGCGTATTTAAGGAAATGCTGATTGAAAAGTATGGTAGAGAAGAGGCTAATAAGAGAATCTATGCTACTACAGATAAGGCAAGGGGAGCATTAAAGAGTCTGGCTAATGAGGAAGGATATGAATCCTTTGTGGTACCAGATGATGTAGGGGGACGTTTCTCCGTATTAACAGCAGTAGGCCTTCTTCCGATTGCTGTAAGTGGTGCAGATATTGATGCTTTGATGGAGGGTGCTGCTTCTGGACGGAAAAAAGCACTGGAAAGCCCATTTGAAGCTAATCCGGCTCTTCAGTATGCTGCAGTGCGCAATATCCTTTTAAGAAAGGGAAAAAGCGTGGAAATTGTTGCCAACTATGAGCCAAGCCTTCATTACATATCTGAATGGTGGAAGCAGCTTTATGGTGAAAGTGAAGGAAAAGACCAGAGAGGCATTTTCCCAGCAGCTGTTGACTTGACAACTGACCTTCATTCCATGGGACAGTTTATCCAAGATGGTGCAAGAATCATGTTCGAAACAGTTCTGAACGTGGAAGATTCCCCGGAAGAGATTATCCTGCAGAAGGAAGAGGTAGATACAGATGGTATGAATTACCTTGCAGGAAAGAATGTGGATTTTGTAAATAAGAGCGCTATGAACGGCACCATTCTGGCTCATACAGACGGTAATGTACCAAATTTGATGGTTAAGATTCCAGAGCAGAATGCGTTTTATCTCGGAGAGCTATTCTATTTCTTCGAATTTGCCTGCGGCATCAGCGGATATATGCTTGGTGTAAATCCATTTAACCAGCCTGGAGTAGAGAGCTATAAGAAAAATATGTTTGCTCTTCTTGGCAAGCCTGGATATGAAGCAGAACGGGAAGAACTGCTTAAGAGGCTGTAAGGGTCTTGCCAGGGTGTAGAGATTTATAACATGTATAAAAGCCGTCGATTACATGCGATAGTCGGCGGTTTTTGTCATATGAGATATTAGGCAGTAAAAGGGTTGAAAACGGAAAATGTCAGAATATTTTTGCGGTTTCGGAGTCAAAGAATTCTAAGCTTGCGAAGTAAAATTCTGTTTTGTTTCATAGAATTGTATAGAACGTGAAAAAATATCAATATTTAAAGAGGTTTTTGACAAAAAAGTAAAATAAAAATAGTGGATATGTGGTCGACCGCTTTACAAATTGAAAATAATGTAGTATAATGCAGATAACTGAACAGAACTTTTATAAAAAATCCACAGGGGGTAAAAAATTATGGTGAACAAAGACAGACTTTTTAACAGGTTAATGGAGTTAGGCCAGATAGGCAATACGGAAGACGGCGTATACTGCATGGCACTTTCCAAGGAAGAGAATGAGGCCCATGCACTGGTAAAGAAGTACATGGAAGAAGCAGGAATGACCGTACATATGGATGCTGCTGGCAACCTGGTAGGAAGGAAGGAAGGAACAGACCCGAACGCTTCTGTAGTTATGACAGGATCTCATATTGATACTGTATATGGTGGTGGAATGTTTGACGGAAGATTGGGCGTAATTGGTGGAATCGAAGCTGTACAGGCTATGACAGAGGATGGAATTCAGCCAAAGCATCCGATCGAAGTAATCGGTTATCGTGATGAGGAAGGAACCCGTTTCGTAGGAAGCTATTCTGGAGCAGGCCATCTGACAGGCGGCTATGATCGTGGAATCATGACCCATGCAGATAAGGATGGGAAAACTGTAGTAGAATGTCTGAAAGAATGTGGAATTGACCCAGATCATGTAGATGATGCAAGGCTTCCAGAAGGCTATGCAAAGGCTCATCTGGAACTCCACATTGAGCAGGGAGCTGTGCTTGAGAGCAAAGGTTTGTCTGTAGGTGTAGTAACAGGAATCTGCTGCCAGATTCGTGGAGAAGTAACGATAACCGGAACAGCTTCCCATGCAGGAACTACCCCGATGGATCTGCGTAAGGATGCCCTTGCAGCAGCAGCAGAATGTATGCTTGAGATTGAGGATGAGGCAAAGAAATATCCTCAGGCAGTAGCAACCGTAGGAAAGATAACTGCATTCCCAGGCGGAGTAAACGTAGTGCCTGGAGAAGTAAAGTTCAGCATTGATATGAGAAACCAGAAGGCAGCTTTAAGGGATGAAATGTTCGATAAGTGCGTAGAGCGTATGAAAGCAGTATGCGAGAAGCGCGGAGTAGCCCTTGATGTAAATGTAATGATGAAGGACGATGAAGGAAAGCCATGTGCAGATCATATTCAGGATATCGTAGCAGAGTCTTGTGAAAAAGCAGGTCTGCCAGTATTTAAGATGCCTAGTGGAGCAGGCCATGACTCCTCTACATTTGCAGATTTCTGCCCTATGGGAATGATCTTTGTACGTTCCAAAGACGGCTTAAGCCATAATAAGAATGAATACAGCTCACCAGAGGACTGTGCAGCAGGCGCAGAGGTTCTCTATCATACCATGGTAAAGCTGGCTTGTGAGGACTAATAGGCTTTCTTAAGAAGTATTGTTAAGTAGAGAAGATTTTTTGAAGGTTTAGAATTAATTTGATATGCTCTCCTAAAGGAAAGGGTTAAGGCGATTGGCCAGTTTTCTGAGGGAGGGCATATTTTTTTATTAAATGAGGACAGCCTTAATTAAAATCCTATGAGACGAGAATTATATCAACAAGTGCTAGAGCAGGCTGGAAATTTAAAAAAATATACAAAATAATGTGGAAATGCAAATTCACCATAGAGCGATAAGTAAAAAATACTAAGTCCCCTAACAAAAATCAGAATAAAATATGTGCAGTTTATACACTGTAAATGACCGTTAAAACAAATATGGCTACGTTTTATACAAAAACCATTGAACAATTATAAAAAAATGATAAACTATAAGTATGTTCATTGAGCTGGCCGGTTCATAATGTAGAACGAATAAATTAGGAAAAGGGGAAAGAAAATGGAAAAGAAAAAAGGCTTGCCGATATCGTTGACAACACAGATCCTTGTTGCTACAGTAGGCGGTATCGTATTTGGCTCTTTAGTAGGGCCATGGGCATCAAATCTGAAATTTATCGGTGACATTTTTATTCGTTTGATTCAGATGTCTGTAGTACTTCTTGTTATGACAGCAGTAGCCGGTGCAGTAGGCGGCGGTGACGGCCAGGATGTAGGTAAGATGGGCTTCCATACCTTTAAGTGGATTTTCTTCTTTACAATCCTTTCCGCAGGCCTTGGCGTGGCTCTTGCAATGATTGTCCAGCCAGGTATCGGCATTGAAATTGTTGATGCAGAAACAGCAGCTAATGCAACTGTGGAGTCTTCCTCCCTTCAGGAAACTCTTCTGGGATTTGTTTCTACAAATATTATAGGCTCTATGGCAGACAGTGCTATGGTTCCCTGTATCGTATTCTCCCTGTTCTTTGGTGCAGCTATGGGCGCATATACACGCCAGAGCGCTAACAATAATATGGTAGAGTGGGTAAAGGGTTTTAATACAATCATTACAAATATTATTAAGACAGTTATGAATATCGCTCCTATTGGTATCTTCTGCCTTCTGGCAAATGTAGCTGGTGCTACAGGTTTTAAGGTGCTGATTCCTATGGCTAAATTCCTGGGTGTTCTTTTAATCGGCGATGTAATCCAGTTCATCATATATGGACCTTTGACAGCAGCCCTGTGCAAAGTCAGCCTGGCAAAGATGCCTAAGAAGTTCGCTAAGATGTCTATGATGGCAGTTACAACAACATCTGGCGCTATCTGCCTTCCTACAAAGATGGAAGATGAAGTTACTAAATTTGGCATCAGCCGTAAAGTGGCAGACTTTACAGGACCAATTACAATGTCTATGAACAGCTGCGGTGCTGCTCAGTGCTATGTGGTAGCAATTTTCTTTATGGCTCAGTCTACAGGCATTCAAATGACTACCTATCAGATGGGTATGGCGATTCTTTTGTCCTGCTTAATGTGCCTTGGAACCATCAGTGTTCCTGGCGGTTCTGTAATCGTTTATACCTTCCTTGCTTCTTCCCTGGGGCTTCCATTGGAGAGCATCGCAATCTTAATCGGTGTAGACTGGTTCGCAGGCATGTTCCGTACACTGATGAATGTAGACGTAGATGTTATGGTAGGTATGCTGGTAGCAAGTAAGCTTGGCGAGCTTGACCGGGATGTATATAATGAGAAAAAGGTAGTTACATACTAAACCTCCATGTGCGTAATCAGAGCATCGCTATGGATAAAAGATATTTCGTACATTCCCTATTAAAAAACGTTTTTAAATAAGTTTTTATCTGGTTTATCTTGCATTTTAACTCAAGTCCGACAATATTATTTCAAACCTCTTAAAAGAACAAAAAGAAATTCCGACGTACCCCCATACGCCGGAATTTCTTTTTTGTCATATAGAAAGATTTTTCGCGATTTTCCTATCTGGATTCAATGTCAAGAGGAGCGTGAACGAAAAAGTGTCAGAATATTTTTTCGGTTTCAAAGCCAAAAAATTTTAAGTCTGAAAAAAGCGTATCCGGCCTTTTAGCGCTTGGGCTATAAGTTCATGCGGCTTTTTCTATAGGAGGAGGGAGAGACACCGGTTTTGGCTTTGAATTTTTTAATGAAATAACTGGAACTGTCAAATCCGCAGAGACCTGCAATCTCCGTAATGGTATAATCGCTGGATAAAAGCAGCATAGCACTTCGGGACAGACGGTAATTGGTTACATATTCAAAAATCGTACAATTCATATTTTTTTTAAATTCCCGGCAGCAGGTACTCTTTGCCAACCCTACATTTCTTGCCAGATCTTCTAGCTCCAGATGTTCAGAGTAATGATTATCGATATATTCGATAATTGGTTTTATATTCTGGCTTTGGATTTTTGGAGAAAAGTTTTTAATAATATCCGAAAAATGAGCTTGTAAAATCCCCCATATTTGTAAAAAATTGACAAAGATGGAGAATTCCTGTTCTAAGGAAAATTCATGCTTTTCATATATATCACATAAAATATCAAGAATTTCTTTCTGCCAGCTTACAGACTGGGAAAGGACAGAATATTGGAACTGCCGGTTTTGAGTATAGGGAAAAATGTATTTTTTATTAATAAGACTACCTTCGAAGCTGGATATCAGTCTAGGATGAAGATCAAAGCAGATATAGGAACTATCAATTCCCTGAAAATTTTCTGCTTTGTGAAGCTGTTCTGCATTGATAAACAATCCATCCCCTTCAGGAAGAACAAGAACATGATTGTTTATATGAAATTGTACAGTTCCTGAAGTAACAATACAAAATTGCAATTCATCATGCCAGTGCCAATGGATAAAGCCCAATACATTTCGGTTAATCTGGGTGGTATAGACAGCAAGAGGAAAGTCAAAGGAACCATGGGGAGGAATTTCCTTCCGGCGTTTATCAATCAAAATATCATATACCTGCATAGAATTCTCCTATAAATCAATATAATTATATAATATAGGTATATTATTATATAAATTTAAAAAAAAGTCAATATAATTATATTATCGAAAGATAACAGACCCGGGTAAATGCAAGATTGTATAAGCAGTGTTGTCTTAAATAGGTAATTTGGAAGATATGGTTAACCAAAATTGTAGTAGATTATGGAAGGGGGAAACTGGAATGAATCAGGAACTAATTGACTTTGTACAAAGGGCTGTTCGAACCAGGAGCTATTCGGATGAGGAAGAGAATATGGCAAAGCTGGTTAAGTCTGAGATGGAGAAACTGGGATATGACGAAGTATGGATTGACTCCACAGGGAATGTAATAGGAAGGATTGGAGGAGGGGAAAAGATCATTCATTTTGATTCTCACATGGATACAGTACAGGTACAGGATGAAGAGCTTTGGACTCAGCCGCCGTTTGAGGGGGAAATCGCAGATGGATATCTATGGGGAAGAGGAAGCGTAGATATGAAATCCGGCTTATGCGCCAGTATTTACGGGGCTTCGGAGGCAAAGAAAAAAGGATATCTGGAGGGAAAGACTGTATATGTAACAGGGACTGTATGTGAAGAATATTGTGATGGGGAAAATTTAAAGCATTTATACAAAGAGCTGTCTCTGAAGCCAGACTTTTGTGTTATTTGTGAGCCCAGCGGCAATGTTATTACTTTAGGGCATAAAGGAAAGGCACAGATAAGAATTCGGACCCATGGAGTTTCGGCCCATGGCTCAGCTCCAGAAAAGGGAAAGAATGCAGTTTATGAAATGGCAGAAATTATCCAAAGGATTGAGGCTTTAAATAAACGCCTATACAAAGAAGATAAAATGCATGGGACGATTGTCCTTTCTGATATTTCCTGTGTTTCAGCATCTTTAAATGCCGTTCCCAGTGAATGTTCAGTCTACCTTGATAGAAGGTTAGCTTTAGGAGAGACCTTAGAGCAGGTCAGAGAAGAAATGGATGAAATCGTAAAAGGAAAAGCAGCAGACTGGGAGGTTGGAACCCTGTATCACACAACATGGACAGGAAAAAAACTGGTTTATGAGCCCATGCATGATCCATGGGATATTAAAAAAGATCAGCCTTTGACACAGGCCCTGATTCAAGCATACCGCCAGGTATATAACAAGGAGCCGGAAAGCTTTGACTTCTGGGATTTTGGGACAAATGCAATTACACCAGTTGCAATGGGGATTCCTACAATAGGATTTGGCCCTGGAGAATATAAGCTGGCACATATGAGAGATGAACGCTGCAAAATCAAGCAGATAGAAGAAGCAGCCCAGATCTATTTACAGTTAATAAAAGAGTTATAAGAAAGAATCAAAAAGTGAAGGAACTAATCGGCTTTTGTTCATGGCAGTGTACTAATTATGACATATGAAGGTTTACGATGAAAGTACCCTTTTCCGCAAAGCGGAAAACTGAGTTTAGGTATGCCAAATGCGCCGGATACTTTCATTTATGGTGGTGCGCTGGTTATGCGCATGAAGGTTTAGAAAGGGGATAGGAAAGTTATGAGTAAAGCAAATAAAAAATTTGAAATGTCCATGACAATGCAGATTTTAATTGCTACGATTGGGGGAATTGTATTTGGAGCAGCTGTAGGCCCGTGGGCAGCAAATCTGAAATTTATCGGTGATATTTTTATGCGCCTTATTCAGATGTCAGTCGTAATCCTCGTTATGACTGCAGTTGCAGGAGCAATTGCCTCTCAACAGGGAAAAGGAGTTGGAAAATTAGGATTTCATACCTTTAAATGGTTCTTTGTTTTTACTGTTTTTGCTGCAGTTCTGGGTTATGGGATCTGTCAGATTGTACAGCCTGGAGTTGGGATTACAGTTGCAGATCCTACAGAGATTTCAGATGTTGTAGTGGCAGCAAGCATTCAGGAAACGCTTTTAGGCTTTTTTACAACAAATGTAATTTCCTCTATGGCTGCTGGGCAGATGGTCCCATGTATTATCTTTGCCGTATTATTCGGAATCGGAGCCAATATGTATACAGCTAGTACTGGTGATGATGTTATTATACGCTGGATTACTGGGATCAATCAGACCGTTTTAAATATTATTTCTGTTGTTATGAAAATCGCTCCTATTGGTGTGTTCTGTCTTCTGGCATATGTAGCAGGAGAAATTGGCTTTGCTGTTATTATGCCTATGCTTAAGTTTCTACTCTGCCTTGCAATCGGTGATGCAATTATGCTGTTAGTATACATTCCATTGGCAGGAATTCGTTGTAAGGTAAATCCATTACTCATGCCAAAAAAATTTTTCAAGGTTTCCATGCTGGCTATGACCACCACTTCCTCTGCTATCTGCCTTCCTACAAAAATGGAAGATACTGTTACAAAGTTTGGTGTTAGCAGAAGAGTCTCTGATTTTGTCGGACCATTGTCTATGTCTATGAACAGTAATGGGGCTGCCCTCTGCCACCTTTGCGCTATCTGCTTTTTAAGCCAGTCGGCAAATATTTCCATTTCTTTGCCACAGATTATTTTGGGAGTGAGCCTTTCTCTTATGCTTTGTATAGGAACTATTACAGTACCTGGAGGGTCTGTAGTTTCGTTTACCTTCCTGGCTACCTCTCTTGGACTTCCTACAGAAGCAATAGGACTTCTTGTCGCAATTGATTGGTTTTCAGGAATTTTCCGGACACTGTTAAATGTAGATGCAGATATTATTGTTGCAATGCTGGTAGCAAATATGGAGGGAGAATTAGACAGAGATGTCTATAATGGCGTGAAGACAGTCGATTATCATGCATAACATGATTTGATAAATATTCCCAGCTGTTTTTATGGAAGGAAGAACAAATGTAATTATAGGGGGTGTTGTAAAACAAAGTTCCTATATAGAATGTAGGAAACATCATAAGGAAAAGATTTATGACATTTTCTATAGAAAAAGAAAAAGACCAGGAGAATTGAATATGAAGAAAATCAAGATTACATCAGGAGAATTTGAATTTATTGCAAGGCTGGAAGAGGAAAAGTCACCAGAAACATCGAAATGGCTTTTATCCATGTTGCCATGGACAGATTCTATGGTACATGTATCCTGGAGCGGCCAAGCCTGCTTTTTCCGTCTGGGAGACAGAGCATGGGGGGTCCCGTACGAAAATCCTCTCAGATATCCGTCTAAAGGAGAGGTTCTAGTGTATCCAGGAAATAAGCCAGAGCTTCAAATGGGTGGTGAACTCTACTTTGCATGGGGATCGAATGCATTTTCCTGTGATAATGGTAATCTTTCTGGTAACCATGTTATGACAATTGAAAAAGGACTGGAACGCTTGAAAGAATTTGGAGAAAAAGTGCACTTTGATGGGAAACAGGAAACCAGATTAGAATTACTGGAGGATTGATACAGAAAGCTATTATTTATAGAAGCAAAATTCTTTTTTCGGAGAGAAATATATTTTACATAAAAGGGACTGTTGCAGAACAATCGATTTAGACAGAATATGGTGTGAAAATCTTAAAATTCTTAACCATATGCTGTATAAGAAGTTCGTTTTGCAACAGTCTCTTTTATGTGAGTATTTTTTAATCCTTGAATTTACACATCAATCCGATGATAAGGAATTCCGTTATCCTCCAGGATCTGCAGCTCTCTTTTATGACAGGTGAATATGATAATCTGTCCATCATAGGTATGAAAAAGCCATTTTAAAGCAGTTACTAGGCGTCCATCGTCATATTGGACGAAACTGTCGTCAAAAATAAGAGGAAGAGAGGGACCGTCACCCTGCATAAGCTTTGCAACAGCGAGGCGCAGAGCTAGATAAATCTGATCCATGGCACCACTGGAAACCTGCTCGATGGGAACCAGCTTAGAAGGAGTATTCATAAAAATATTTAAGTTCTCATCAATGCTCATACTGCTGTAGATATTGCCAGTAATTCCGGCAATGAGCTGGGACGCCGTCTTATTCAAAAGAAGACCGAAGGAAGAACGGATAGAGGTAGAAACATCAGTCATAGTTTCAAGAGCCAGATCCACAGCTGTAATCTCTTCCCGAAGCCTGTCATTTTCCCGAAGGATATTTTGGAAGGCAGCCGCCTGATCCTTACATACAGCAAGACGTTCCAGCTTTTTCTCAAGCTCCCACTGAGCCCGCTGCTGCTTTTCAATTACTTCATTACAAGATTCTTGCTTTTCCTGAAGGTCTGCAATCTCATCCATCTGCTCTGCCAAAGATTCTTCTGACTTTTTAAGGGCAGTGCTGAGGCGGGAAAATTCATCCATCCTGCTTTCCAAGGCCTGGAGTGCTTGAGCAGATATGGAACTGTCACCTAAATGGCGAGAAAAAATTTCTTTTATAAGGCCTGAAGAGAGCTCAAGCTCCTTTTGATACCGCTTTGTCCGCATTACCAAGAAAATACCGGCAATACCAAATAGAAAGGCACCGCCAAGAGTGATAGCAGAAAGTACAGGAGCAGAAAAGGCTGGAGGAAGTTGAGGTTCAACCAGCTGAAAGCCAGCTGTATTGCAGAAAACACAGCCTGCGGTGCCTAGAGCAGCTAACAAAAAGAAAAGAATGGTAAAAAAGGTTCGGGATTTCTTTTCACAGGCATTTTTTACCTCACAATATTCTCCATATACCTTTTTGGCCTTTTCCATATAGGAGTGGATAGAGGCAGCATCGGTAAATTGATTATTAGACAAAATCTGTTTGCCTCTGGCTATTTTTTGAAGGAGCTCTTCTTTATCAGCCTGTTTCTGTTCCAGTTCATCCTTAACCTGCAGGCGCATATCCTGATAGGAGGAAAGCTGATTTTCAAATTCCGGAGTGGCAATTTCGTGCTCAATACTTTTGATTTCACCTAAAAGGGCAGTGTAATTTCTGGCCGCCTCTGGTATGATTTTTCCTTCCAGTCCTTTTTTCTGGCTTTTTAAAAAGGCGGAAGCTCGGGTGATATTTAGAGCCATATTGCCAGAGGTATTTAGATTGGCGATATAATTTTTCAGTTCTGCCGCCATGTTGCTGTCAGTAGCGCTTTTTAATTGTCCTATGCTGACAGTATTAATATAAGAAGTTTCTGTCAAGCCATTAAGAATCTGGTCGAAAAATGCCTTATCCGGAACTTCTTCCTGACCTAAAGTCTCATTAATAACATGAAGAGATTTGGAATTTTTATTAAAATTCCGTTCGATACGGTAAACCTGTCCATTATTTTCTATGCGCAGCATACCTTCATAGGCAGAAGAGCTGTCCCAAGGTTCATATTTAGTATAAACATCATTTTTGGAAGCCCGCCCTCTTCCTCGCTCAATGCCGAACAGCATGCCGCGGATAAAGGTGTGCAGGGTTGATTTACCAGCTTCATTTTTCCCGTAAATAACATTTAAGCCATCCTTAAAGCTTATAGAACGTTTTTGAAATTTGCCAAAGCCGTTTATATATAAATCCAATAGTTTCATGGCCTAACTCCTTTCATCCATTGTATGAAGCAGAGCATTGATACCATAATACATAGCCTTTTTTTCCACCTGGCTCATGTCTTCCTTTTGAAGCGCCTGAATATAAAGGCCTATCATATCGCTAGGATGTTCTGCAAAAAGGGCGCTGAAATCATACAGAGGCTCTGTTTCATCAATAATTTCCACAATCTTAAGCTGATTTTCCAGAGCTTTAAGGTCAAATATTACTTCCGGATCACGCATACCGCGGATACGAAAACGATAGATATGCTGGCTGCCCCGTTGATTGATCGCTTCGCTGATACGCTGAGACAGTTCCATATTAGTGGTTTGAGGCGTAATATCAATTACAAGGGAAATATACTGTGCCTGAGCCATAGAGACAAAAGTGAGGGAAGTAAGCTGTTTTGTCAGATAATTCAGTTCCCCCACCAGCATTCCATGAGAGCCGCCTTCTGTTTTATCTAGAGGTTCAGGAGAACCAGGATAGGCCATAGAAGAATCTCTAATAATCTCAGGTTTGTGTATGTGGCCTAAGGCAATGTAGGAAAAGCCGCTGTCAGCCAGGTTAGCTCTGTCAAAGGGGAGATGCCTGCCATCTCCACCATGGACCATAAGAATATTGGTATGAGTATTGGAAGGAGCTTTCAGATCTAAGAGACGGTTTTCCGTGATTTCCGGCGTATGGTAGCTGAAGCCGAAAACTTCTGTATTGATATCTTCGAAATAAACGGATTGAAGCTCTTCATCCATAAAAAAGGTGACATTAGGTGCCCAGGTAAAGCTTAAGAGCGCAGAACTTTTCCGTATCCTATCATGATTACCAGCAATGATGCATACATGAACAGATGGAATAGTAGAAAAAAGATAGTTCACCTCTTTTAAATCCCTGGCGAGAGGCTGGCGGTGAAATAAGTCCCCAGAGATGAAGAGGCAGTCTACGTCCCGTTCCCTAGCTTCCTGGATGATAGCTGCAAAGGTATCCTTGATAGCCTGGGCCCGCTCCCAGCTCCAGGACTTGTCGCTGTCCGGGTTCATCCCCCAATGGACATCAGCAATATGAATAAATTTCATAGGTTAAACCCTCCATGGCTTTCATTTATGGTGAGGCTATTGAGAATAGATCTTTTACATCGAATGTAGAGGTATTAAAATTTCCACATCGCCTCTTGTATCAATTGATTATTCTGCAGAAGCCCCATTAATTCAACAGGATAACAGGTATAGCATAAAGAGTCAGCAGGACAAAATAGCGCCAGTTGACCCTGCATATCAGCATGAGTTATCTAAATTAAGAATTAGGGCAGCAAAAATTAAAATAAGAAAATTTAAAGCAAGATTAAAGCAGTACCATTCAGCAAAAAGAGGCTGCCGCGGCCTACGGCAACAAATTGCCATTTGGTGCGGCAGCCTCCGGATTGTCCTGCTTGCTATAGAATACTTTTCCTAGATTACAAATCACAGTTGTTAACTGTTCTTGGGAATGGGATCACATCCCGGATGTTGGACATTCCGGTGAGATACATTACACAACGTTCAAAACCGAGACCATAGCCGGAATGGCGTGTAGAGCCGTATTTTCTCAGATCAAGATAGAATTTATAGTCATCCGGATTCATATCCAGTTCCTCCATACGGGCAGCCAGCTTGTTATAATCATCCTCTCTCTGACTTCCTCCAATGATCTCGCCAATACCCGGAACAAGGCAGTCCATGGCAGCTACAGTCCTGCCATCAGGATTCTGTTTCATATAAAAGGCCTTGATTTCCTTGGGGTAATCGGTAACAAACAGAGGCTTTTTAAATACCTGTTCAGTCAGATACCGCTCATGCTCCGTCTGTAGATCACAGCCCCAGAATACCTTATAATCAAATTTGTCATTGTTCTTCTCCAAGATTTCTACCGCCTCGGTATAGGTTACATGGCCGAATTCAGAGTTCAGAACACTGTTTAAACGCTCTAAAAGCCCCTTGTCCACAAACTGATTGAAGAAGTTCATCTCCTCCGGAGCATTTTCAAGAACGTAACGGATAATATATTTTAGCATTCCTTCTGCCACAGCCATATTGTCGTCCAAATCGGCAAATGCCATTTCAGGCTCTATCATCCAAAATTCCGCAGCGTGACGGGTCGTGTTAGAATTTTCTGCACGAAAGGTAGGGCCAAAGGTATAAATGTTGCGGAATGCATGGGCATATGCCTCTCCATTGAGCTGGCCGCTTACAGTAAGGCTGGTGAGTTTACCAAAGAAATCCTGGCTGTAATCAATCGCTCCTTTGTCAGTTCTTGGAGGATTATTGATATCCAGAGTAGTTACCTGGAACATTTCGCCTGCGCCCTCACAGTCGCTTCCAGTAATCAAGGGAGTATGGACATAAACAAAGCCTCTTTCCTGGAAATACTGATGGATAGCATATGCAATCATGGAGCGGACACGAAATACTGCCTGAAAGGTATTGGTTCTGGGCCGCAAATGGGAAATTGTCCTTAAATATTCAAAGGAATGGCGCTTTTTTTGAAGTGGATAGTCAGCAGAGGAGGAGCCCTCGATCACGATTTCTGTCGCCTGGATCTCAAATGGCTGCTTAGCCTGAGGAGTAGGGACAAGAATACCCTTTACAATCAAGGCAGCGCCGATGTTCAGCTTACAGATATCACTGAAATTATCCATTGTGTCATGATAAACAATCTGAAGTGTTTCAAAATAAGAACCGTCATTTAAAACAATAAAACCAAAGGTCTTAGAATCACGCAGACTCCTTATCCATCCGCCTACCTGAATTTCCTTGTCTAAATAGTTGTCACGGTTTTTATATATTTCCTTTATCGTGGTAAGATTCATAAAGACGCTCCTTTTTCTCCTGAATTGATAAAAATGCATACATATCTGGAATTATACTGTATTTTTAGAAGTGATTCAAGGCCTTCGTTCAATTTTTTCCTGTCAGACGGAAGACTTACCAATAACTTCGCCTCCTGTGTGTTTGCTTTTGTGAATAGAGACAGATTGGTTGTTTGTGGTATTGAGGTTAAAATATAAAATCAGAGAGTTTTATATTTAGTGAAAATGCTTTTTAAAGTTAACGTAATAAAGTATTTTCGCAATTCATGAGTAAATATTTTGCGAAGTTAGCAAAGATATGTGCGAAAAACTTCGAATTATATATGCGAGACTATGAAAAGAAAATAATGTGCGAATAATGTCAGAATATATACAAAAAACTTTAAAGAAAATGTATTAAATTTGTTCACTATTTATAAAAAGTATGCTATAATAAAACCTATAACAAATACAACATCAAGAGGTGATAGCGTGATTAAGAAAGAGATGATCGCCATGTTATTGGCGGGAGGACAAGGGAGTCGTCTGGGCGTGCTTACTCAGAAAGTAGCCAAGCCAGCGGTATCATTCGGAGGAAAATATCGTATCATCGATTTTCCTCTCAGCAATTGTATCAATTCTGGTGTAGATACAGTTGGTGTTTTAACTCAGTATCAACCATTACGTTTGAATGCCCATATTGGTATCGGTATTCCGTGGGATTTGGACCGTAATGTAGGAGGTGTAACAATTCTGCCACCGTATGAAAAGAGTAAGGGCAGCGATTGGTATACTGGTACTGCAAATGCTATTTATCAAAATTTAGAATATATGGAAAGCTATAATCCGGATTATGTCCTGATTTTGTCAGGTGATCATATTTATAAGATGGATTATGAGGTTATGCTGGAATATCATAAAGCGAACAATGCTGATGTTACGATTGCCGCTATGCCGGTTCCGATTGAAGAGGCCAGCCGGTTTGGTATTCTAATTACAGATGATAATAACAGGATTACTGAATTTGAGGAAAAACCCGCTAATCCAAGAAGCAATCTGGCTTCTATGGGAATTTACATATTCAGCTGGCCGGTTCTTAGGGAAGCATTGGTAAAAATGTCGGACGAGCCAGGATGTGACTTTGGTAAACATATCATTCCATACTCCCATGGAAAGGGCGATAGGATTTTTGCATATGAATATAATGGATACTGGAAGGATGTAGGTACCCTGGGCTCTTACTGGGAAGCTAATATGGAGCTGATTGATATTATTCCAGAGTTTAATCTGTATGAAGAATACTGGAGAATCTATACAAAGAGCGATATCATTCCGCCACAGTACATTTCCACAAATTCTACGATTGAGAAAAGTATTATAGGTGAAGGATCTGAGCTTCATGGGAAGGTAATTAATTCCGTTATCGGTGCAGGAGTGGTTATCGGTGAGGGCGCTGTAGTGAAAGATTCTATTGTCATGCAGGGAAGTGTAATTGGAAAAGACGCAGTGGTTGAAAAGGCAATTATAGCAGAAGGTGTTACGGTTGGAGCCGGCACCCATATAGGAGTAGGGGAGTATGCACCGAGCAAATATGACCCGAAGGTATATCAGTTTGATCTGGTAACAATTGGAGAACATACCGTTATTCCGGAAAATGTCCAGATAGGTAAAAATACGGCAATTTCCGGTATCACCGTTCCAGAGGATTACCCGGATGGCTTACTGGCAAGCGGAGACTACATTATAAAGGCAGGTGGGATACGATGAAAGCGATCGGTATCGTTTTAGCAGGTGGTAACAGTAAAAAGATGAGGGAATTATCAAATAAAAGAGCAATTTCTGCAATGCCTGTAGCAGGCAGCTACCGCAGTATTGACTTTTCACTCAGCAATATGACAAATTCCCATATACAGAATGTTGCTGTATTTACGCAGTACAATTCCCGTTCCCTGAACGAACATTTGAGCTCCTCTAAATGGTGGGATTTTGGAAGAAAGCAGGGAGGCCTGTATGTATTTACTCCTACGATTACTGCAGAGAGCAGCGACTGGTACCGCGGCACTGCTGATGCCCTGTATCAGAACCTGGCATTTTTGAAAAATAGTCATGAGCCCTATGTTGTAATAGCAGCAGGTGACGGAGTTTATAAGCTGGATTATAATAAGGTTTTAGAATATCATATTGAGAAAAAAGCTGATATTACGATTGTGTGCAAGGATATGCCAGAGGATGAGGATATCACTCGTTTTGGCCTTGTAAAAACAAATGAGGATGGACGTATCGTAGATTTTGAAGAAAAGCCTATGGTAGCTAGTTCCAGGACGATTTCCTGTGGCATCTATGTAATCCGCAGACGGCAGCTTATTGAACTCATTGAACGGTGTGCAGCAGAGGATAGATATGACTTTGTTCAGGATATCCTGATCCGTTACAGGAATCTGAAGAGAATCTATGCTTATCGGATGGGAGGCTATTGGAGCAATATTGCTTCTGTAGAGGCTTATTATAAGACCAATATGGACTTCCTGAAGCCAGAGGTAAGAGATTACTTCTTTAAACAATATCCGGATGTATATACTAAAATTGATGACCTTCCGCCTGCAAAATATAATCCTGGCGCTTCTGTAAAGAACAGCCTGGTAGCCAGCGGATGTATTCTGAATGGTACTGTGGAAAACTCAATCCTATTCAAAAAGGCATATATTGGAAATAATTGTGTAATCAAGAATTCTATCATTTTAAATGATGTATATATTGGCGATAATACAGTCATTGAAAATTGCATCGTAGAAAGCCGCGATACGATTCGAGCTAACACAACTCACATAGGGACTCCGGACAATATTAAAATAGTCATTGAAAAGAATGAAAGATATACATTATAAGTAGTAATGTTTTGCAAAAGGGGTGCTTACATATGCAGATAACAGATGTGAGAGTAAGAAAGATTGAAAAAGAAGGAAAAATGAGGGCCATCGTATCAATTACTCTGGATAATGAGTTTGTAATTCATGATATTAAGGTAATAGAAGGGGAGAAGGGATTGTTCATCGCTATGCCAAGCCGGAAAGCGGCAGATGGAGAATATAGAGATATTGCCCATCCGATAAATTCCAATACCAGAGATATGATTCAAGGTGTAATATTAGCAAAGTATGAGACAACTGCAATGGAGATTCCAGAAGAGCAGGTGCTTGCTTAATATTTTTAGAAAACAAGGTGGTCATTTCTAAGAATTATATTTTGAAGAAATGACCGCCTTATTTACTATAGAAATACCTTTTCCGCAAAGCGGAAAACGGAGTTCAGGTATGCCCTATAATGCCGGATACTTCCATTTATGGTGGTGTCTGTGTCATCAGGCATGTCCGTTTAGAAAGGAGATATTTGTATGGTTCAGGAAGATATCAGAATATTAAGAAGGGCATTGGATGAAAGTAAATACACAGTTGTATTAGGCGGATCAGGGCTTTTGGAAGAGAGCGGTTATCTGGTTCTTAAGAATCCGGATAAAGCGTATGATATTGAAAGTAAATACGGTGTGTCTCCAGAATATATCTATTCCAGTGCATATTATAATACAAGGACAGATCAATTTTTTGATTTCTATAAAAATGAGATGATCAATGTTGACTTGGAGCCGAATGAGTCAGTAAAAGCTTTGGCAGCCATGGAGGCAGCCGGGAAACTCCAATGTATGGTTACAAGTAATGTTTTCGATCTCCCAAGGAGGGGAGGAGTGAAAAATGTAATCAATCTTCATGGCAGTGTTTATCAGAATGTATGCCCGCATTGCAGAAAAGAATATTCTCTGGAATATATGCGTGCAGCAAAGAAGGTGCCTCTGTGTGAGAGCTGCCATTCTGTCATCCGTCCCAAGGTTTCTCTGTTTGGAGAGATGGTAGATAGCCAGGTTATGACTAGGACAACGGAAGAGATTGAAAAAGCAGAAGTGCTTCTGCTTTTAGGGACAAGTATGGCGTCACATGTTTTTAAGAATTATATCCGCTATTTTAATGGAAAGACGCTGGCAATTATCCATAAGGAGCCTCATTATACGGACAATAAGGCAGATATCATTATCTATGGAATGCCGAAAGAGATTCTTCCACAGCTGGGATATTAAAACTGCCTGATAGGAAGAGGTTTCCAGATAGGATTTATGGGCCGCCAAAGTCATTACTGCATCAAAGGTTTAAAGAAAGGACAGATAAAGTTGAGCGGAATAGGAGAACTGGCAGAAAAGTGCAGGACATACCGAAGGTTTTATGAGGAAGAAGAGATTCCGGAAGGCGTATTGAAGGAGTTGGTAGGTTTAGGCAGATTGATACCTTCAACTGCTAATTCTCAGGCATTGACATTTCGTATTATTCATTCTAAGGAAGAGAGGGAGAAGATTTTTCCTTTTATCAGCTGGGCAGGTGCATTACCAGATTGGGATGGGCCGAAAGAAGGAGAACGTCCAACGGGATATATCTTGATTTGCTGTGATTTGTCAAAGGGCAGCAACAAGATGGTTGATGATGGCATTGCTGCACAGACAATTATGCTGGGAGCTGCAGATATGGGATTTGGCGGCTGTATGATTGGAAACTTTAAACGTGCAGAGGCAGCAGAGGTTTTGGGAATTGACAGACGAAAGTATTCTCTTGATCTGCTTCTCGCCTTAGGAAAGCCAAAGGAGAAAGTAGTAATTGTCCCAGTAGGGAAGGATGGAAGTACAGCCTATTATCGAGATGAAAATCAGGTGCATTATGTGCCGAAGCGAAGCTTGGAAGATATTCTTATGTGATTTTTCTGTAACTAGATATGGGATAGGTTAGAGCTTTTTCATTGACAAATAATAATTTTTTCTTATAATGGTAAACAGAGTGTGACAGGTCGCACGAAGGGGTACACCACCACGGGTGTAGCTTTTCGTGCGGCTTTTTTACTTTATAGGAAATTGCATCCTATAAAGCAAAAACATCCGAGGAGTCGTACTTCGCGCAGGAGGAAAATGGCTGCCGCCGCGGCGCTCTGGGCAGAATTGATTTTTATAAAAATAAGGGGGGGGGGTGAGAAAATGATCTTTGTAAACGGCAAAAGTGCAGAATATCAGAAGGACATGACATTAAAGGAATTTCTTTTGGAACAGGGCTTTGTTATTGAAAGGATTGCTGTAGAATGCAACGGAGAGATTGTACCAAAGGCAATTTATGATAAGAAGATATTGAAAGAGGAAGACAGGCTGGAAGTAGTAAATTTCGTGGGTGGGGGCTGAGCATAAGAAAGGAGACGCGGACTTTGTGAGGAAAAGGACAGATAGAGAAAATGGCAGGAGATTAAAAGAAGCAGGGAAGGAGTAAAGGTCTATAGAAAGGGCAGATCACAAGGAAATGGACAGAGGAGAAATGCAGAAGGCAGAGAGGGGAAAGCACGAGGCAGAAGAAAGAAAAAAAACGGAAGGAATTCCCTCTGAAAAGGAATTTCTACAGGTGATGGATGACCGTTTTTCACCAGAAGTTTATGAAAAACTGAAGGCAGGAAAGGTAGGGATTGCTGGATTAGGAGGGCTCGGCTCTCACATTGCAATTATGCTTGCAAGAAGCGGCATAGGCTGCCTTCATCTGGTAGATTTTGATATTGTGGATTTAGGAAATTTGAATAGGCAGGAATACAGAATCCATCATCTGGGAGAGCTGAAAACAGAGGCTTTAAAGGAACAGCTTCTGGAAATGAATCCTTACATTAATGTCACAACAGACTGTGTGATGGTAACAGAAGATAATGCGGCCCAAATATTTGCAGATGATGATATTATATGTGAAGCATTTGATAAGCCTGAAAATAAGGCTATGCTGGTTCATGCAATTCTGTCAAACTGTCCAGGAAAAAAACTGATTACAGGCTCTGGTATGGCAGGCTTTGGAAGCAGCAATACCATTCAAAGCAGAAAAGTGATGAAAAACTGGTATATGTGCGGAGATGAAAAAACAGATATTGCAGAAGGAATAGGGTTGATGGCTGCCAGAGTAAGTATATGCGCAGGGCATCAGGCAAATATGGTGATACGGATTCTCCAGGGGATAGAGGAACCTTAACAGAGATAGGGAACGACAAATGAAAGAGAGGAAAAAATGAGTATAGAGACTATGAACATAGAGAACAGGTATATGGAAGGAGAGGAAAAGGATAAGCTGATAATCGGAGGATATGAGTTTACCTCCAGGTTTATCCTAGGTTCCGGAAAGTATGATTTTAACTTGATTGAGGCAGCAGTCAATCAGGCAGGAGCGCAGATCATTACCCTGGCGTTGCGCAGGGCAGAAGGCGGAGAAAATATTCTGGATTATATCCCTAAACATATTACATTGCTTCCGAATACATCTGGCTCGACGACTGCAGAAGAAGCCATCCGTACAGCGCGGCTTGCCAGAGAGCTTGGCTGTGGTGATTTTGTAAAGTTGGAAGTGATCCGTGATAGGAAATATCTTCTGCCGGACAATCAGGAGACAATTAAAGCTACGGATATCCTTGCAAGGGAAGGCTTTATCGTTATGCCTTATATGTATCCAGATTTAAATACAGCCCATGATCTTGTTAATGCTGGCGCTGCTGCTATTATGCCCCTTGCAGCTCCCATAGGCTCCAATAAAGGGTTATGCACGAAGGAGTTCATTCAGATCCTGATTGACGAAATAGAGCTGCCGATTATTGTTGATGCAGGCATTGGCCGCCCTTCTCAGGCCTGTGAGGTCATGGAAATGGGCGCGGCTGCAGTTATGGCAAATACAGGAATTGCAACAGCAGGGGATATTCCAGCTATGGCAGAGGCCTTTAAGGATGCGATTAATGCTGGAAGAAAGGCTTATCTGGCTGGATTAGGAAGAGTTCTTGAACGAGGCGGAGCAGCTTCCTCTCCAGTTACAGGGATCTCAAAGCAGAATACTCTGTAGGAGATAGAAGTTGGGGAATAGCAGGCTGTAGTTAATGTGAGCCCTCTGCCTCCATGTGAATAAAGGATGGGATGAAAAAGATGACATCAGGAAAAGTAATTGCTGTTACGAATCGAGGATTATGTACAAGGCCCTTTTTAGAACAGATAAAAAGGGCAGCGGAACAAAGGCCTCATGCCATGATTCTCAGGGAAAAGGATCTGCCAGAAAAGGAATATGAGGAAATAGCTGGAAAGGTGGCGGAGATATGCAGCAGCTTTCAGGTCGACTGCATTCTCCACACATATACGGATGTTGCTAGGAATCTGGGCATCAGGAAAATCCATCTGCCTCTGCGGTTTCTTCAGGAAAGAAACAAGGAAAATCCAGGATTTATAGAGGAATATGATTTTGAACTAGTGGGAGTATCAACCCACAGCCTGAAGGAAGCCCGTCTGGCAGAGCAGTTTGGAGCTGATTATATTACAGCAGGACATATTTTTGCGACTGAGTGTAAAAAGGGGATGGAGCCAAGAGGGATAGGGTTTCTGAGAGAAATATGCCAGGAAGTTTCTATTCCTGTTTATGCAATCGGAGGAATCCATCCTTTTAATCAGGATAAGCCGCTGGAAGCAGGAGCTGCAGGCATCTGTATGATGTCAGAATTTATGAAAATATAGGACTATGAGAAATTGTAAAATCCGTATAAAGGGAGTAGCAGCAGAAAGAGACTGCTGGGAAAGGTTATCAAGATACAAAGATTAGCCTGTCAAGGCTTCTGAGAAAATTAACAAAATATCAGGTTGACGGACAGGCATTTTTGTGCTATTATCAAGACATGTTATAGTATGTTACTTTCAGGAGGCATTAACTATACATGGATACACAGGATATCTATGTATGTTAGTGCTTTTTTGTTTTCTTGAATAAAACTTTCCATTGACATCATGATATCCTTATCAGGTAAATCCCCGAGAGTCTCTTCCATACATGATCTTTCGGGAGTATGCCCGATTAAGAGAGGCATGCCAGCTTTGTTGGCAGGCCCCTAAAATAAGGAAAAGGAGAACGAATCATGAAAGACAAAGTATTTGGTGTTCTGCAGAGGGTCGGCCGTTCCTTTATGCTGCCTATTGCAATCCTTCCTGTAGCAGGACTTCTGTTAGGGTTGGGACAATCATTTACAAATGAGACTATGCTGCAAGCCTATGGGTTGAGTGGAGTTTTAGGGAATGGAACAGTATTCCACATGGTATTTCAAGTTATGGGAGACGCTGGAAATATTGTATTTGCCAATCTTCCCATTATTTTTGCCATGGGTGTTGCAATCGGTATGGCGAAAAGAGAAAAGGATGTTGCTGCTTTGGCGGCCGCAATCGCGTTCTTTATTATGCATGCCTCCATTGGAGCTATGATTTCCATTAACGGAGGAGCAGAATCTATGCTGAACGGGGCTGTGGCCTCTGTATGTGGAATCGAATCCCTGCAGATGGGAGTCTTTGGCGGCATCATTGTAGGATTAGGTGTCGCTGCCCTTCATAACCGTTTTTATAAAATCGAGCTTCCTCAGGTATTATCTTTTTTTGGAGGTACTCGTTTCGTACCGATTGTCAGCGCGCTGGTTTATACAGCTGTAGGAATCCTTATGTTTTTTATATGGCCGGTTATCCAGAATGGAATTTATGCAGTAGGTGATGTGGTGCTCAGCTCCGGTTATGCAGGAACCTGGGTATATGGTTTGATGGAAAGGCTGTTGATTCCTTTTGGGCTTCATCATGTATTCTATCTTCCCTTCTGGCAGACAGCAGTAGGCGGAACCATGGAAGTATCCGGGACATTGATAGAAGGTGCACAAAACATTTTCTTTGCACAGCTTGCAGATCCATCTGTTGAACATTTTGCTGTATCAGCAACTAGATTTATGTCAGGAAAGTTTCCATTAATGATATTCGGTCTTCCTGGGGCAGCGCTTGCCATGTATAAGACAGCAAAGCCGGAAAAGAAAAGAGAAGTGGCAGGACTTCTTATATCTGCAGCCCTTACCTCCATGCTAACGGGTATTACAGAACCTTTGGAATTTACTTTCCTTTTTGTAGCTCCGCTGCTGTATGGTATCCATTGTGTGATGGCAGGCCTTGCTTATATGCTGATGCATGTGTTCAATGTAGGAGTAGGTATGACCTTCTCAGGCGGATTTATTGACTTGTTCCTGTTTGGTATTCTGCAGGGAAACAGCAAGACGAACTGGATTTGGGTTGTTATTGTAGGGATTGGATATTTCATAGTATATTATTTCCTTTTTGGATTCTTGATTAAAAAAATGGATCTGAAGACGCCGGGGCGTGACGACAGTGAAGAGGTGAAGCTGTACAGAAGAAGTGATGTAGAGGCAAGAAAAAAGAGCAAAGAGGAGGGAGTACAGGAAGGCAGCGGAGAAGATGAACTTTCCAGAGCAATTTGTCAGGGACTTGGCGGAAAAAAGAATATTTCCGATGTGGATTGCTGTGCAACCCGGCTTCGTTGTACAGTATTTGATGCTTCTTTTGTAAATGACACATTGTTAAAATCGACAGGTGCTTCTGGCGTGGTGCATAAGGGGAACGGTGTACAGATTATTTATGGTCCTCGTGTTACAGTGATTAAATCCAATCTGGAGGATTATCTGGAGACAGCTCCAAATGAAATCTACCATTCTGATATGCAGATTTCAGAAGAAAAGGGGAGCAAAAAGGAAAACCAGGAAAATAAGGTAGTAAAAACTGTGATTATTTCCAGTCCCATTACTGGAGAGGCAGCCGATCTGTCAACAGCTCCTGACGAGGGATTTGCTGGGCGGATGATGGGTGACGGAGCCGTGGTATTGCCAGTAAATGCAGTGGTGAAAGCTCCAGAGGATGGAGAGGTCTGCTTTGTATTTGATACAAGACATGCCATAGGTTTTCTTACAGATTCTGGTATCAGCCTGTTGATCCACATGGGAATTGATACAGTAGCATTAAATGGAAAAGGTTTTGAAGTATTTGTAGAAAATGGACAGCATGTAAAGAAGGGAGAGCCTATGCTAAAGTTGGATTTGGACTATATCAGAGAGCATGCGCCTTCCCTGGTATCTCCAGTGCTGTGTACAGAGTTGGAGGACAATCAAAAGGTACGTCTTCTGAAAGAAGGAGAAATTAAGGCAGGAGAGGCGCTTTTTGCAGTTGACTTCTGCGAGTAAAAAAATATGGGTGGGAAATATGTACAGAATAAAAAAGGTCTTGAATCATAATGCTGTAATCGCAGTGAGATCCAATGATAACTGTGGATATATGATTTTGGGAAAAGGAATTGGCTTTGGAAAAAAGGTAACTGAAAAAATAGAAGCCAGGCCAGGAGACACGGTATATTCCCTGCAGAAGGATACAGAGCGGGGAAATGCAAGCGAATTGGCAAAAACAATTTCTCCAATCTGCCTGGAAATTGCAAATGAGATATTAAATGAGGCAGAAAAAAGATTCAAGGAGATTGACAGAAGTATATTTTTTCCCATTGCTGACCATATTGAATTTGCAGTGAAGCGTATTAAAAACGGAGAGCAGATCAACAATCCGCTGACAGAGGATATCCGTGTTCTTTTCCATGCAGAATATGAAACTGCCCGATGTATAGAGCCGCTGTTGATGGAAAAGCTTCATATACAGATAGATGAGGATGAAATAGGGTATATTGCCCTTCATATTCATACGGCAATTGATGATGTAAAGGTTTCCCAGGCTATGCAGACAGCCCAGGCGGTGAGAAAGTGCATTTCCCTAGTGGAAAAGGAAATCGGCCAGCCAATCGATATTATGTCATTATCCTATAATCGTTTGATGAATCATGTACGCTATATGGTAGCCCGTACCTTAAAGGGAGAGAAGCTGAAAGTGAATATGAACGATTACATGAAGATAAAATTTCCCCAGTCTTACCAGATTGCGGAGTCAGTCTGTGCGCAGATTGAAAAAAGTATGAATTGCAGACTGGAACATGTGGAAATCGGATATTTGGCTATGCACATTGAACGGGTGGCAAGCGGGGAATTAGACAGTTCAGAAACAGAAGGATAATAGGAGTTGTTGCAGAATAATCGGCGAGCAGCGGATATGGTATTAGAATTTTAATGTTTCTGCTGCTTGTTGTATAAAAAATTTATTTTGCAACAGCCCCATATCAATTATAAATATATTCTAACAGGAGGAAAAATCATGAAAACATTTAGCTATGAAATTAAAGATGAAATAGGAATTCACGCAAGGCCAGCTGGATTGCTGGTAAAGGAAGCAAAGAAGTATGAGAGCAAAATCATTGTTAAAAAAGAGGGAAAAAGTGCAGAGGCCACAAAGCTGATGGCTGTAATGGGATTAGGAGTAAAGTGCGGGCAGACGGTAGAGGTGGAGATCACCGGCCAGGATGAAGAAGCTGCATATGAAGGCATAAAGGAGTTTTTTGAAAAGAACTTGTAAAATGCCGTGAGTTTTTCTGGTGGAAATTTAATGAAAAATCCAGTATAATAGTGGACAGTAAAAGTGGTTTTTCGGAAAGAATCAGAAAAATATCAGGAGGCATAAAATGAACAGTAAGGAACATGTGGAAAAAATGTATGATATTGCGGCTTTTGGAGAAATCCTAATCGATTTTACCTATCAAGGGGTAAATGACAAGGGACAGAAGCTGTTTGCTCAGAATCCGGGGGGAGCACCAGCTAATGTGTTAGTAGCAGCTCAGAGGCTGGGAGCTCATACCGCTTTTATGGGGAAAGCGGGAGAGGATATGCATGGAAGATTCTTAAAGCACATCCTTGAGCAAGAGAAAATAGATACAAGGGGATTTATCCTGGATGATGGATATTTTACAACATTAGCTTTTGTAGAATTGAACGAGGCAGGAGAAAGAAACTTTTCTTTTGCAAGAAAACCGGGAGCTGATACGCAGATGAAAAAAGAGGAAGTCAATATGGATGTAGCAGGAAACAGCCGGATTTTCCATATTGGTTCCCTTTCCCTTACGGATGAACCAAGTAAAAGCACTACTTTTTATATGGTAGAAAAGGCAAAGGAAAAAGGAGCATTGATCTCTTATGACCCGAATTACAGGGCTTCTTTGTGGAAGGATGAGGAGACGGCAAAGAGAGAAATGCGTAGCATGGTTCCTTATGTGGATATTATGAAAATCTCAGATGAAGAGACAGAGCTTTTGACAGGCAGAAAAAGTCCAGAGGAAGCGGCGAAGGCTCTGTGCAGTCAGGGTGTGGGCCTGGCTGTAGTAACCCTGGGAAAAGAAGGGGCTTATGTATGCAGCAGAGAGGGAGGACGGATTGCCGGAGGATTTTCAAGCAAGGTGGTTGATACCAATGGAGCCGGAGATTCCTTCTGGGGCGGATTTCTGTATCAGGTCAGCCGCTGCGGTAAAGGGCCGGATGATATCTCCCTAGAGGAAGCAGCAGAGTTTGCCCGGTTCGGCAATGCAGTGGCAAGCCTATGTGTAGAGGGAAGCGGAGCCATTCCTGCAATGCCTTCTATGGAACGAGTTATGGAACGACTAAAGGAGGTATAGAGCCCCGCCTTATTTTTGATAAAGAAAAATGAGCCAGTTATAAAAACTTACACAATATACAGTAGAAAAATGTCAGAATATTTTTCGGTTTCCAAGCCAAGAAGTTCTAAGGCTTCTGTATGTAATCACTTGTATGCACAAGTGTTTACATTTAAGAAAAAATATTCTGACACTTTTTTAGACTGGCAGTTTTGGCACTTAAATCCTATTAATATAAACCTTTATGGGTATAATCAGCGCACTACCAAGAATGAAAGCATCCAGCGCATTTAGAATACCTGAACTCAGTTTTTTACTGCGCAGAAAAAGGTACTTTCACAGGAAACCTTCAAGCGCCTAAGCAGCGCACCATTATGAATGAAAGCATCCAGCCCATTTGGCATCCCTGAATTCAGTTTTCTGCTACACAGAAAAGGGTATTTTCATAGTAAAAATGAAGACGATTTAAAATTTCGCAATTACCAAAGTATCTCCTTCGCAGATAACCGTATCCCCATCTGGAATAATGGTTTTCCCGGCCCGGTCAATCATAACAACCAGAGTTCCGACAGGTACGGAGATACATTTCAGGGCCTTATTTTTCCATTTGTGTTTCTTTCCTACTATAGTTTCGTGGAGAATCAAATTTTCCCGGTCCTCAAACTCTTTTGCGGCAACTACCAGCATATCTCCAGGAAGAAACTCTGTATTGCCGTTAGGCACTATCTTTTCTTTTCCACGTATAATCAGGACGATTAGGAACTCAGCCGGAAGGATAACATCCTTTAAAAGCTGATGGGTCCAGGGATGGTTTTCCACAATATGTATTTTGACAAAATTAACCTTACTCTCTTCCTGATAGTCATTAAACGTCTTTCTCACATCCGCAGACTTATCAATCATTCTCAGCTTTTTAGATATCCAGGGCAGAAGGGCTCCCTGTGTGGCAATCGACATAAGGACAATACAGAATACAAGGTTAAAGAGGTTATATTTCATAACCACATTGTTAAGAACTGCATGGATTGCAAATACAATTGAAGCAACTCCCCTTAGGCCTGCCCAGGAGACAATCCCTATCTGGCGTATGGAGGAGCGAAATGGCAGAAGCAGGATGGAAACAGCTGCCGGCCTTCCTATAAAGGTAAGAAATACCATAATGCATAAGGCTGGAATACATACAGCAGGAAGCTGGGCCGGAGTTACCAGAAGGCCTAGCAGGAAAAAGATCATCATCTGCGCCACTCCTGTCAGCACATCAAAAAAGTGCACCAGACTGCGTTTTTCCGGAATGTAGGAATTTCCCATGATGATTCCGCATATGTATACGCTCAGATATCCGTTGCCGCCGATTACTGTGGGAAATGCGTAAGCCAGGATGGCAGAAGCAAAAACAAAAATGGTTTCTCCTTGGGAGATGTCAAAGGTGACTGTATTTGCTATCCGAACGGCTGCTTTTCCGGACAGGTAACCGCAGACCAGGCCAAAGGCCACCTGCTTAAAAAGCATGAGGGGGACCGAAAGCTCTTTTCCTGTAAGCATAGCCACAAGGATTACAGTCAGCATATAGGAAACAGGGTCATTGGATCCGGATTCCAGCTCTAAAAGGGAGGCAGTATGATACTTAAGATCCAGTTTTTTAGAACGGAGGATATTAAATACAGATGCTGCATCCGTAGAAGCAATTACAGATCCGATCAAAAGGCTTTCCAACCAGCCTGATTTCAGAAATAGATGGACAAAAGTCCCTGTAAAGCCAGCTGTAAGGACCACTCCTAAAGAGGACAGTAAAATGGATTTAACTGCTACAGAACGGGCCTCTTCCAGATTGGTGCCAAAGCCGCCATAAAACATAATAAAAACAAGACTTGTGGAACATATGGTTTCAGAAGCTCTGTAATTGTCAAATGGAATTTTAAAAATGCCATTGACTCCGAAACACATACCCATAGCGATAAATACAAGCAGGGATGGGACAGGAAGCTTGTCTGTAAAACGATTTGCCAGGATACAGATTGTGATGATAATTCCTGTTAGCAGAAGATATTCATTCAAATGGCTCTCTCCTTTTCAGCGTGATATGTCCTATACTTTATCATATCCGAAAGGTCTTTGTAAAATGCTGTCTTGAAATCCTATCGACTTTTTAACACAGGGAAAATAGACGGATAGTAAAAAAAGAATGTACCAGGGAGCCTTTGATACATGGGAAAACTTTTGGCACTATTGACATAAAATTTGGTTTTCCGTATAATATTTACAGGAAATTGTGGACCCATTGGCAGGCAATACAAACTACCGGAAAAAGTATGCAGCAGAGAAAAATATGAGAAAGCAGTACATAAAAGAGGGAAGCCGGCACAGTGGTGTTATGCCCCTCTTTTCTGCATTCATTGTGAAAGTGTTGTCTGGAAATTATGGAATGGACGTGCTTGCATGTACCAGCATATGAATATTAACAACTAAGCTGGTATAAGCAAGAAGAGCGGCAGACTGAATCGCAAATATCAGCAGCAATTGCAGGAATGCCAGGTGCAGGAAACTGTCGACTTTTATCCATGATGGTGCCTGCATATACAGAGATGGCTGTATAGGAGAGGAAGGAGCTTTATGTCACAGGAGTTTACCATTTATGCAAGGATGAAAAAGGTAGGAAAACAGAAAAAAGAAAGCCTTACGCCAGTTCCCTTTGTGCTGGCTAAAAAGCCGGATACGGTCAGAGAGCTGCTCACCAGTCTGGTAGAGCTGGGAGTAAGGGAGTATAACGAAAGAAGGGATGAAGGGCAGATCCTTCCTTATCTGACAAGGGAGGGAATTCGCGAAATGGCATCGTCAGGAAAAGTTGCTTTTGGTACAAGAGGGGGAAATGATGCCTCGACAGAAGCGGCAGTCGCGAATGCCATTCAGTCTTTTGAAGACGGTATTTATCGGATATTTGCAGGAGAAGAAGAATTGTCCGAGTTAGACGGACAGATTTCTTGGACTGACGGGATCGTATTTACATTTATCAGGCTTACCATGCTGTCTGGATGGTGATGCTCTGCTGGGACTGAGGCTTTAGGCTGGCAGGATTGTGAATACAACTGGTTGTTGTAAGGGCGCCGAAGGCACCACAAAAAATCAAAGAAAGGAAAATCAGGAGAAGGCGATGGCTGAATATACATATCAGACGAGGAAAAAGATAACCGAGAACTGGATAAACAGTTTAAAAGAAAAGGGACAGGGCCTTTCCTCTATGGAAAAGCTTATGCTGCCAGGAACAGCATATTATTCTGTTCCACAGAAGGCTTGCGAATGGATGGAAAACCTGCTGGATATGGGCACTTATGAAAATCTAAGTGGAATTTACAGAGAAAGGCTTCAAGGATTGGTAAAGCTTTGTGTACCAGAAGGCATGGAAGAGGACTTTTACTATGCCTTGGATCAAATGAATCAGTTTCAGATGACAGGGGGATGGTTCCGCCGCAGCGTCCGCTCAAAAAGCTACCGAGCATTTCCTAGAGCCAGTATCCTGCTTTTGTGGGCCTGTTCCAGGCTGAAATTTTACGGCGGCAGCTTGGCAGAAGTTCTTACCGGACAGGTGGAACCAGAAATCTATGACCATGCTAGGACAGAAAGCTGGAGCTATGCCGGCATATTGGCAGCCTGCATTGACAAAGGGGATAAAGAAACCATAGAGGCAGTAAAGGATATTCTCTTGGGAGAAGGTAATACGGCCATGATAAGCCATGAGATGATACGGGGAATCGTTATGAGCAGAGATAAGAGTCTGTATCAGGTATTAGGCGATTTTCTGCTGGCGGCCCGGCTGCAGGAAGGGGCCCGTCAGGCTGTTTGTGAAACCATGGATGCAGGAAGGCCAGAAGCATTCTTACACCTATTTGGTGTGATTGAAGAAAATAATCTGGTGCGTTATTCCTCTATAAAGCGTGCAGTTAGTACATGGATTGGTATTTTTGATGAGAGAAGTGTAGACAGGATTACAGATAAACTAGTACGCCTTATGGGGCAGTGTCTGAGGGATGAAGCGGCTTGTGAGGAACAGCTTCAGACCAATGATTCTATTGCCATAAGCTGCGCTCTCTGGGCAAAGGGGTTCTACGATGCAGAGGAAGCGATTCGGGCCGTGGAAAGGCTGATTGATACTGGAACCAAAAACCAAAAAATGACTGCTTCCTACTTTAACCGCTCTCTCCAGTATGACGGTTTGAAGATGAAAGCAGCGAAGAAGGTATTGCTTACGTGGCCAGAGGATCTGGAACTGGCAGCTTGTTTTATGCCAAGCTTTCTGGATAACACCTATTCTTATATGCTGGACCTTTTAAAGGATGAAAAAGAAAAAGGGTATTATTCTGTTCGTGATAACCAGGCGAGGAGGCCAAAGGTAAAGCCTGTTACTGATATTTTTGAAAGCAGGGAAGAGGCAGTCAGACTATATGATATTTTAAAAGGAATGATGGGGCAGCTTCCAAAAAAGGGTCTGGATTTGAATCCTTGTATTTTTCCCTGGTATCGGATAACCCTGACAAAATCAGATATTGCTGTGAGAATGTGTTTGATTGCATGGCTTCTTCAGGATGAAGCTTGTCTGGATGAGGCGGCAGAACTGATTCCCCTTGTAGGACAGGGCAGCAGCTATGGAGCCAGCCGCGCTGCCACAGCCAGGCTTCTTTTGTATCAGCCGAAAAGTGAGGTGAGAAGGTCCGTGTTGATGGAGCTGCTCCATAATCCGGAAGAATATACAATGCAGTCCGCCTTCCAGCTGGTAGAGGCGATGGAGCTGACTCCAAAGGATTATGAAAGGATTGAGCAGAATTTAAAGTATAAAAAGGGCCGTTCTGGCACATTATCCCTTTTGAAAAAGCAGGAACCGGCAGCGTTAATCCAATGCGTAGGCCGTCTTCTGGAAACCAAGTCAGAGGAATGTCATATGGGAGCTCTGGACCTGGCCTTGCAGATGAAAAAGGAGAATAAGGCAGAATTTGAAAAATTAAAGCCTGTTTTATCCCTGCTTTCCCAGCCGACCAGCAAAGAACAGGTGCTTTTAGATGAACTGGCAGGGGAGAGCAGTGAGGCTCAGGATATTGTCAACACGCCAGGCTATGGGTTGTATGATACGAAAAAGGACTGGATTATCCCGCCAGTGGAGTCTGATGGGAAGGAGGCAGGCCAGCTATTTGTCTGTGGAGAAGAGGCATGTATCCATTTGCTAAATAAGTTGAACAGCCTGATTGAAGAAAACAGGGAAAGAGAATATAAGACAGCTTGGGATGCAGAGATAGTCTTGGGAACCAAGCTGGAACGTACCAGATGGATTCACAATGATCCGGATGCCAGTCCATTGGATGCCCTGCCTTTTAAAGAGTTGTGGGAAGATTTTTACCATAATGAGGTTAAGAAGCCAGAAATGCTTCTGGAGCTATATCTGTATCAGCAGTGCCGTCTAAGACGTACACACTATGAAAAGAATATAGAGCTTTACAAAAAAGTATTTGGAAGCGGCCTGATAAAGAAAGCGCCTTTTAAAAATCTGGTTCAGGGATTGAGGTACGGAGAACAGGCCCGTACGGTTATAGATACCCTGTTTCTTCAGTTTGTGCCGTCAGGATTAAAGGCTAAATGGGGAATGATAGGAACTACCAGGCTTTTGGAAGTTTTAGACGATAAAAATGCTCTGTATGAAGTAAGCGAGAAGCAGTGGAACGGCGAAATAAAAACCTATACGCAAAGGGCAGTGGAACTTCCTGTATTCAGTGAACTCCGCTCCTGGCTTTCTCTTGTTGACGAAAAAGACTGGGGAACTGCATTTGCTTTAAGGTTCCATTTGGGTGAAAGCTATGAAAAGGTAAAGGGAAAGGAAAAGGCCAAATATAGCTATGGAACCCCTGCCAGCTATCTTAGCCTTCAGGATTTTGTGCAATGCTATGTGAAAGGGATATGGGATAAGGATTTATTTTATAAAGCAGTATTTACCTTTCTTAATATGGGCAGTTTATTGGGACCGGTTACATCAGTGGAACAGAAGGGAGCCCTTTCCTTCAGGGAAGTAAGGCCGGCAGATCTCAATGCCTTTTTCGGCAATAATGTAATCCGTCCAGTAGATGGGAAATATCGTTTTGATAACATCGGCGACGAGCTTCCAGCCATGAAGCTGGCCCATGAAATATATCATGAACTGGTTCCACTGGTTCTTAAAGTGGAGTTGAAAAGAGGGGAACAGGAAACGCCTTTTTCCCGGTTTATTCTATCCTCTGTCCGGGTGGTATATGGCATTGATACCATGATACAGATTCTTACAGCTTTGGGAAAGGATACGCTGCAGAGGGGCTATTATTATTCCTCTGGCTCTGGTTCCAGCCGACGGGCTGTCCTAAGCCACCTTTTGAAGGTATGCCGTCCTTATCCAGAGGAAACAGCCAAAGATTTGAAAAAGGCTTTAAAGGGAAAGGATATTACAAAGAAAAGGCTGGTGGAGCTTGCCATGTATGCCCATCAGTGGATTCCCATGATAGAGGAATATTTAGACCTTCCAGGTTTCCAGAGCGGCTGCTATTACTTCATGGCCCATACAAGTGAAAGGCTGGATGATTATACTTCTTCCACAGTAGCCAAGTACACACCTCTTACTCCAGAGGAATTAAAGGATGGGGCGTTTGACGTTCAGTGGTTCTTTGAAAGCTATCAGAAACTGGGAGAAAAGAACTTTAAGCTTCTTTATGATGCGGCTAAGTACTCATCGGAAGGAGCTGCCCATGCAAGGGCGAGGAAATATGCGGATGCAGCCTTGGGAAATGTGGAAAAGGAAGCCTTAAAAACAGAAATCAGAGCAAAACGGAATAAGGATCTGCTGATGAGTCTTGGCCTTCTTCCTCTGGATTCAGGAAAGAAGGAAAGAGAGGAAGAACTTTTGGACCGGTATCAGTTCATCCAACAGTATAAGAAAGAGAGCCGGCAGTTCGGCGCCCAAAGGCGGGCAAGCGAGGGCCGGGCTGTGGAAATGGCTCTTTGCAACCTGAGTGTCAATGCAGGCTTTACAGATGTGACACGGCTGACTCTCAGGATGGAAACAAAACTGATAGAAGCTATGGAGGGATTTTTTGAATGGAAGCCCCTGGGGGAGATTGAGCTGCGTATTCTGGTGGATCAAACAGGTCAAAGCTCTCTTCAGTGTAGAAAAGGAGAAAAGCTGTTAAAATCCATTCCTGCAAAATATAAAAAGGATGAGACAGTACTGGAATACCAGGAAGTGAATAAAAAGCTGAAGGAACAGTACCGGAGGACCAGGCAGATGATGGAACAAGCCATGGAGGATAGGACGAGTTTTACAGTGTGGGAGCTGAGAGAACTCTTAAAAAATCCGGTAGTAGAGCCGATTATAGAGCCACTGGTTATGCGCTTGGCAGGTGAAGAGGAAGAAACTGCCAGTATGGACAACAGGGCCGACATTAGCAGAGCATCCAGTACAGGCCAGCAAAGCAATACAAATAACGAGGATAGACAGAATCATACAGTTGATATGGAGGAGCAGGCTAGCACAGCCAGACATAGAGATCATACGACAGTGCCAGGAAAAGCCCCCATTTGTCTAGGATTCCTTAAGGAAACTGGACTCATGGATTGGGAAGGAACACTTACAGAGATAAAGGCAGATGATAAGGTGATAATCGCTCACCCGATTGACCTTTATGAGGAGGGGCATTGGCATGAGTACCAAAAGCTTTTATTTGAAAAGCAGGTAAAGCAGTCCTTTAAACAGATCTTCCGAGAATTGTATGTAAAGCTTCCGGAAGAAATGGAGAAGGAACAGTCTCTGATGTTCTCAGGAAATCAGATACAGCCTCAAAAGACTGTAGGGGCGCTTAGGAGCCGGCGCTGGGTAGCTGATTATGAAGATGGACTTCAGAAAATTTATTATAAGGAGAATATTGTAGCCAGGATTTATGCCATGGCAGACTGGTTTTCTCCCAGTGATATTGAAGCTCCGACTTTGGAATGGGTAGTCTTTTTCCACCGAAAAACCTTTAAGCCTTTAAAGATTAAAGAGATTCCAGATGTTATCTATAGTGAAGTTATGAGAGACGTGGATCTGGCGGTAAGCGTTGCCCATGCTGGAGGCGTGGATCCAGAAACCAGCCACTCCACCATTGAGATGCGTCGAACGATCGTAGAGTGTAACCTGGAGCTGTTTAAGGTAAAGAATGTAAAGGTTGAAGGCAGCCACGCTGTAATTGACGGAAAGCTGGGTCAGTATACCGTACATTTGGGAAGCGGAGTTGTACATCAGATGGGAAATTCCATGCTTTTTGTAGTTCCAGTGCACTCCCAGCATAGAGGCCGTCTATTCCTGCCCTTTATTGATGACGATCCGAAGACTGCGGAAATCATGTCTAAAATCCTTCTTTTTGCAGAAGACACAAAGATCAAAGACCCTAATATTTTGTCTCAGATACGCTGAAAGACAGGAGGAGGAAAAAGATAAAAGGAGGAAGCTATGGCAAAAAGGAGCCAGAGGAATACAAAAGGAAAAATTATTGCAGCAGCCTGGAAGCTGTTTTATGAACAGGGCTATGAGGATACTACGGTGGAAGAAATTGTAGAAGAGTCCGGTACGTCTAAAGGCTCCTTTTATCATTACTTTGAAGGGAAGGATGCTCTGTTAAGCTCTCTTTCCTATCTATTTGACGAAAAGTATCAGGAATTGATGGAGCAGATGGAGCCTGGAATAGGCTGTTTTGAACAGTTGATTTACTTGAATCAAGAATTGTTTACCATGATAGAGAACAGTATTTCCCTGGATTTACTTGCAAGGCTCTATTCTTCCCAATTGGTTACAAGAGGAGAAAAGCATCTCTTGGACAGGAACCGATATTATTACCGGATCTTAAAGCAGATTGTAAAAAAAGGCCAGGAAAGAGGAGAGCTGAGACAGGATATGTCTGCCAATGAGATCACCAAAATATATGCATTGTGTGAAAGGGCCCTTTTATATGATTGGTGTATCTGCAATGGGGAATATTCCCTGAAAAATTATGCTGGTGAGATGATGCCGATGTTTTTAGATAAAATCCGGGTGTCCAAAAGGCAGATGAAAGCAGCCTCTCTGGAAAAGCTTTCATAGGAGAAGAAGATGCTAAAAAGATTCTAATCCTTTTCTAAATTCATAGTTTTTTGCCTTACGATATAAAAAAGAAAAATTGTATGGAAAAAAGTACGAAAGTTGAATTAATAAAATTATAGGTTTAAGTCTAGTTTTTCATATGGCTTTAAACCGCGATAAAATAAGGATATTTTTAATAAATTTAAATAAATATATAAGATATATTCTGAACTACGTTCTGTATTGTAGTCTATAGTCCTTTATGCTAAAATACCTCTCATTATGAGGAAGGGAATGAAAAACTATGACTACAGCGAAAATTTGTATTATGATTTCCATTGGTATGTATCTTCTGCTGATGCTGGTAGTGGGGTTTCTATACTCTAAAAATAACAGGACTACCGATGACTTTTATCTGGGAGGCAGAAAACTGGGGCCGCTGGTAACAGCAATGAGTGCAGAGGCTTCTGATATGAGCAGCTGGCTGCTGATGGGGCTTCCGGGAGTTGCCTATTTAACCGGTATCTGCGATGCAGGCTGGACAGCGCTAGGGCTGGCCGCAGGAACTTATTTTAACTGGCTTTTTGTGGCAAAGCGTATCAGGCGCTATTCCCATATTGCAGGAAATTCCATTACAATTCCTGATTTTTTCTCGAATCGTTACCGGGATAAAAGCAAGTTTTTAATGTTGTTTTCTGCTTTAATTATTCTGATTTTCTTTATCCCTTATACAGCCTCTGGTTTTGCAGCCTGTGGAAAGCTTTTTGCAAGCCTGTTTGGAATCAATTATCTCACAGCTATGATTATCAGCGCTCTGGTAATCGTAGGATATACGACAATGGGGGGCTTTTTGGCGGCCAGCACAACTGATTTTATTCAGAGTATTGTTATGACGATTGCACTGGTAATTGTTTTGCTTTTTGGAACACACATGGCGGGAGGTTTCAATCAAGTTATGGAAAATGCCAGGGCTTTGCCAGGATACCTGAGCATGCTTTATACTTATAATAAAGAGACCAATTCAGCCTCTCTTTATGGAACATTGACCACCATATCCATTATGGCTTGGGGCCTGGGATACTTTGGCATGCCACATATTCTCCTGCGCTTTATGGCAATCGAGGATGAGAAAAAGCTGACTCTTTCCAGAAGGATCGCTACCATATGGGTGGTGATTTCTCTGGCAATCGGAGTATTTATCGGAGTAATTGGCTTAGGGATGACAAAGGCTGGCACTATGGCAGAGCTGACAGGTTCTGATTCTGAAACCATCATTATACGGGTAGCTGACCTGCTCAGCCGCTATGGCGTCTTCCCCGCTCTGGTAGGCGGTGTGATTCTGGCTGGAATCCTTGCATGTACCATGTCTACAGCAGATTCTCAGCTTCTTGCTGCTGCATCCGGAGTATCTCAAAATATTTTAAAAGGTGTTGTGAAGGCAGATTTATCAGAAAAAGCAATGGTTGTGACTGCCAGGGTAACAGTGCTTGCCATATCTGTGATTGCTATGTTTATTGCCAAGAATCCAGATAGTTCTGTTTTTTCTATTGTATCCTTTGCCTGGGCGGGCTTTGGTGCTTCCTTTGGCCCTCTTGTTCTGTGTGCCTTGTTCTGGAAACGTTCCAATCGGAATGGGGCTTTGGCTGGCATGATAACAGGAGGCGTTATGGTATTTGTATGGAAATATCTTGTACGTCCATTAGGAGGTGTGTGGGACTTGTATGAGCTGCTTCCTGCATTTATTCTATCCTGTGCAGCAATCATTGTGGTAAGCCTGGCAACCGCACCTCCCAGCCAGGAAATACTGGATGAGTTTGAGATGGTAAGAAAAGAAGCGCATATTTAAGCAGGATTTAGGTGTCAAAAAGGTTACGAGGGAAAAATGTCAGAATATTTTGATATCAAAACCTTAAATAGGAAAAAGCTCGGAAAACAGGGGATGAAAAATAGAGAAAGGGAAACAGAGAATGCAAAGGAGAAGCTGAAAAAGTTGTAAGTCTTCGATAAATGGGGTATAATATGATATACTTATAAGGGATAAAATCCCAATTGTGAAACAGGAGGAAAGATATTATGAAAACCATTCAGCTCCGGGACAATTTTTATTGGACAGGAATTATTGATGATAAGCTCCGGGTCTTTGATATTATCATGTATACGGAATTTGGCACAACCTACAATTCCTATGCCATGAAAACAGGAGGAAAGACTATACTTTTTGAGACTGCAAAGGCCAGATGCTTTGATGAATATCTGGATAAGCTGAAGGAAGTGATTGATGTAACTCAGATTGATTATCTGGTAGTAAGCCATACAGAGCCGGACCATGCAGGCAGCGTAGAAATGCTTCTGGATTATAGTCCTCAGATGAAGATTATATCCACAGCAGCAGCATCCGGCTTCCTGAAAGAGATTGTAAACCGTAAGTTTGAAAGCATTACCATAAAGGACGGCCAGGAAATGCAGATTGGAGATCGTACTCTGCAATTTATGTTTGTACCGAACCTTCACTGGCCAGACACTATGTATACATTTATTAAAGAGGAAAAAATCCTTGTAACCTGTGATTCTTTTGGCGCTCATTACTGCCTGCCTGAGGTGGTATCCTCAGCTATCAAAAATGAGGAAGACTATCAGAAAGCATTAAAGTATTACTATGACTGTATTATCGGCCCCTTTAAGCCCTTTATGATAAAAGCTCTTGACCGGGTAGAAAAGATGGACATTACCATGATATGTACGGGTCATGGTCCAGTACTGACAGAAGAACGAATCCGTCAGGTTATGGGCCAGTACAGAGAGTGGTCCACAGTGATTAATCCTAATCCTAAAAAGACAGTGATTATCCCCTATGTCAGCGCCTATGGATATACAGGTATGATAGCAGAAAAGATAGCAGAAGGAATCAAGGCCAGCGGAGACATTGATGTGCGGATTTATGATATGGTTACTGCAGATACCGCTAAGGTAAACGAAGAGCTGCTTTATGCGGATGGTTTCCTTCTTGGCACCCCTACCATTGTAAGTGATGCTTTAAAGCCCATATGGGATTTAACCCTCAATATGTTCCCAGCTACTCATGGTGGAAAATATGCAGGTGCATTTGGCAGTTTCGGCTGGAGCGGGGAAGGCGTTCCTAATATAACCCAAAGGCTTCAGCAGCTTAAACTGAAGGTTTCTGACGGTCTTCGTATCCGCTTTAAACCGTCAGAGAAGGATCTGGCAGACGCATATGAATACGGCGTACAGTTTGGAAATAAGGTACTGGGAAAATAAAAAGTCAGAAATGGCTTCTATGCCAGAATGGGCTGTCGGGAGACAGATGGCTTGACTCTAAGCAGGGATAGGTGATGACTTCTATAAGTCATACCTATCCCTGAAATCATATCTCAAAAGACAGAAGCAATTGAGAATCGATATACCTTTGTTATGAAATGAAGCTTAAATTCGTTTACTGGAAATGCCATATTCCTTCATTAAAAAATATTTTTTATTTTTGCATTTTTTTATTACAGAGACATTCAGAAAACAGAGAAAATATGACAAATATTTTTAGGAATTTATAGAAATTTTTAAAAATTTCACCGTCTGATTTTATGTACTAATCCTAAAATCATGATAGATACAGAACTTTTTTAGTTGGCATACTATTTGCTGATACATAGAATACGAAAACAAGGATTTAGAATTTTACAGATTGGTATATTTTAATTTGAATTTCTATCAGGAGGGAATACATGGGAAAAAACGAAAATAACAATGGTATTATTGATATAACAGGAAGTCAGACTAGATGGGAAATCACTCCAAAAAGAGGTTTTGGCATCGGTTTAGAAATCGTAATTTTTATTATTTGCTGTCTCCTGCCTTTAAATCATATTTCGGACACTGCCAGTACATCTCTGGCCTTGGTTCTGAGCGTAGTATGTCTTTGGGTAACAAACTTTGTTCCTATGACTATCGCTGCCTTGCTTTTAAGCGTTGGTGCATTATTGCTGAAGTTTAGTAACAGTGCAGGAATTCCAGACCAGTTTCGGGTCTTCGGCTTTTCTTGCAATGACAGGAATGGTTATTGTATCTACGGGAGCAAACCGGACAAATTTTGCACGCCGCGTGGCTTATTTATGCCTGTATAAGCTGGGTAAATCTCCTGCCCTGATTGTTTTGGCAATCGGCATTGCAACAGCCGTTGTATCGGCTTTTGTATCTAACCTTGCCACAACTATTGTAATGGCCCCTATTTCTATCGGAATTTTAACAGAATTGCATGAAGAGCCTGGAAAAAGTGGTTTAGGAATGGCAATTATGCTTGCCATTCCTATTTATTCTATGATTGGCGGTATGGCGTTAATGTCTGGCAGTCCATCCATGAATATGGCGGGAATTAATACTCTTGAAAATGCTACAGGAGGTTCTTATACAGTATCTTATAGTCAGTGGGCATCTGTAGGCCTTATATGTGCAGTACTTGTATCACTCCCTACCTGGCTCATATATAAATTTTTATTTATCTGTTCCCAACAAAATCCTGGTTAAGAAAAAAGTTGCGAATTAGTAAATAATTTGTTATAATTTATACATTATCGTGCTAAAGAACAAAAGTGAGGTCAATTGTTGCCGCCTTAGGCACGGATGTAAGGCATGCCATGAATCAGATCTTGAAACGCAGATAGGGGGGAAGCGTCCTGAAGCTGATATTGGTGAAAAAAACGATTTGGCAAGAGGAAAGGAGTATGTATGGGTGATGAAAAAACAACAAAGGTGAAAAAAGGTCTTTTAGACCGGATACTCGACTCCATTGAACGGGTGGGAAATAAGCTGCCTGATCCAATTACCCTGTTTTTGGGTCTAGCTGTGCTTGTAACGCTTATCTCTCTTTTATGCAGCAAGCTGGGAGTTACAGCAGTCAATCCTGCAGATGGTGCAACCATAGAGGTTTTTAATTTGTTTTCTATCGAGGGAATCCAGTATCTCTGGTCCAATGTAATTACGAATTTTTCAGGCTTTGCTCCTTTAGGTATGGTATTAGTAGCTGTTATCGGTTCTTCCGTAGCAGAAAAAAGTGGCTTTCTGGTCGCTTTAATGGAAAAATTCCTTGGAGGAGCTAAGGGATGGATCGTAACAATGGTAACTCTGTTTCTGGGCATTAACTTAAATATTGCAGGTGATGCTGGATTTATTATCCTGCCTCCTCTAGCTGCAATTTTGTTCATGTCTATTGGGCGCAGCCCTTTATTAGGTCTGTATGTAGCTTATGCCGGCGTGGCAGCAGGTTTCTGCGCTAATATGCTTCTGGGATTATCTGATGCACTGGCCTATGGATTTACAGAGGCAGCAGCGCGCATGATTAATCCAGAGTATACGTCATCCATGGCAATCAACTGGTATTTCCTGATTGTTTCCTGTATCATTCTAACCCTTACAGGAACCGTTTTGGTTGAAAAATTCCTGGTTCGCCGTTTTCCAATTACCAAGGAAGAGCTGGCTGCCTATGATTTTGACGAAAATGCTTCCAATATTACTCCGACTCAGGTAAAAGGCCTTAAGGCAGCTGCTATTGCTGAGATAATTTATTTAATCGTAATTTTGCTATTGTCACTGCCGATTTTTGGACCAAATGCGATTTTAGCAGATGAAACGGGTTCTATTACAGGAGGAAGCGCCCCATTTACAAAGGGTATTGTATTTACGGTTACTCTGGCGCTTATGATTCCTGGTATTGCTTACGGTGTAGCTATTGGCAAGTATAAAAATGACAAGGATGTATGGGCTGATATCAGTTTGGGCTTTTCTGAGATGGGAAGCTATGTATTTATGTGCTTTTTTATCTCTATTTTTACGAACTTCTTTTCTGTATCTAAATTAGGAACGATTCTGGCTATTAATGGGGCCGGCTTTCTGGGGGATATTGGGTTTAAAGGAGTTCCGCTGATGATAGGTTTGATCTTTTTGTCTTGTATCGTCAACCTGTTTATCGGATCTGCTTCTGCAAAATGGGCGATCCTGGCTCCGGTATTTATTCCTATGATGATGCTTATGGGATATGATCCGGCAATCACTCAGGCGGTTTATCGTATCGGCGATTCCATTACCAATCCGCTGTCACCATTATTTACCTATACACCAGTTATCTTGGGATATGCTCATAAATATGACAAGAATGTGGGACTTGGTACGATTATTGCTAATATGATTCCATATTCATTTACCTTTGCTATTGTATGGATTCTTCAGGTAATTGTATGGGTAAGTCTGAATCTTCCCTTGGGTCCTGGCGGCGGTATTTATCTGCCATAGTGTCAGCCTGAAAGGACCGTTATCCGGAAAAAATAATTGCAGCGGTTCGAGTCCCTCCGGATTCGGACCGCTGTTTGTTGTTCCATAGGAAAAATATTTCAATTCCCTATGGGACCCTAAATATACCGCACTGTGCAGAGAGGAGCAAATATATGAATTTTTCTAGAAAGGCGGAAGAAATCAATAATTTTATTGTTGGCAGCCGCCGATATCTCCATGAACATGCTGAGTTGTCCTTTAAAGAGTATGAGACAACAGCATTTCTTGTTTCCGAGCTTGAGAAAATGGGCATTCCAGTACAAAAATTTGAAGATTACACTGGGTGTATTGCCATCATTAAAGGAGGAAGGCCCGGAAATAAGACAGTATTATTAAGGGCAGATATCGATGCCCTTCCGATTCAGGAAAACAGTGGAGTTCCATTTGAAAGCGTTAATCCAGGAGTGATGCATGCCTGCGGCCATGACTGCCATGCGGCTATGCTTCTCGGAGCTGCCAGGCTTCTCTGGGAAAGCCGGGAAGAGCTTTCTGGTACAGTAAAACTTTTATTTCAAGCAGCAGAAGAAGTATTTATCGGCAGCCATTATTATGTAGATAAAGGATATCTGTCAGATGTAGATGCTGCTATGGGAATGCATGTATGGGGGACAGTTCCTAGTGGAAAAATTGCTGTAATGGATGGTCCCGTGATGGCTAGCTGCGATAATTTCAGGATTATGGTGCATGGAGAGTCTGCCCATGGGTCTAGTCCTCATATGGGAAGGGATGCTATTGTGGCGGCAAGCGCGATTATTATGAATCTTCAGACCATTGTCAGCCGGACAAATGATCCTTTGGATTCCCTGGTAGTGACAGTGGGAAAAGTACAAGCGGGGACCCAGTTTAATATTATTACAGATACAGCTGTGCTGGAGGGAACTGTCCGTTCATACTCTACTGAGGCACGTGGGATGGTAGAAAAGACTATGCGCCGGATTATTGAAAACACAGCAGCCGCTATGGGTTGTACGGTGGAACTGGAATACAGCTATCTGGAACCGAGGGTAAGCAATAATGATACTAAGCTTAATGAGATTGCCCGGAGGGCTGCTAGGAAGCTATATGGAAATGATGTACTGGTACCTGGTGAGAAGGCTACTGGAAGCGAGGATTTTTCTTATATTATGGAGAAAATCCCATGTTCTCTGTTTGTATTTCTGGGATATTATGACGAGGGAGCAGAAGCTGTCCATGCAGTTCATAATGAAAAATTTAAAATTAATGAAGAGATTCTTCATATCGGTGCAGCAGAATACGCTCAATTTGCAGCGGATTATCTGGAAAACAGTAAGGGAGGTGAAACAGAATGAATATTCAGCAGTTAGCTAAGGAACAGGAGCAGTATGTAATTGGCTGCCGCCGCTGGCTTCATGCTCACCCAGAGTTAAGCTTACAGGAGACAGAAACCACAAAATACATTAAGGAACAATTGGAGAATATGGGGATTTCAGTACAGACCTACGATGATATTACAGGATGCATCGGCACAATCGAAGGGGGAAAGCCAGGAAAAACAGTGATGTTGAGAGCAGACATTGATGCCCTTCCGATTCAGGAAAATCCAGGAAAGAGCTATTGCAGCGTCAATCCAGGAGTGATGCATGCCTGCGGTCATGACTGCCATGCGGCTATGCTTCTTGGAGCGGCCAAAATCTTGAATGAGCATAGAGGAGAGCTGAAAGGAACGGTAAAGCTTTTGTTTCAAATGGCAGAGGAAGTAGGGCGTTATTCCGAAGAATATATCACACGGGGAGCACTGAAAGGTGTGGATGCTATCTTTGGAATGCATGTATGGGCAGGTATGGAACGGAATACGGCTAGTTTTGAGCCAGGAGAGCGGATGGCATGCAGCGATCGTTTTAATATCCGCATCCAGGGCAAGGCGGCTCATGGAAGCGCACCTCATATGGGAAGGGATGCCGTATTGGCGGCAGCGGCTTGTGTTATGGCCCTACAGACGCTTTCCAGCAGGATCAATGACCCTCAAAACAGTTTAGTAGTGACTGTGGGCATGATGAATGGAGGTACAAAGGAGAATATTTTAGCAGACAGTGTGGAGCTGGTAGGAACGGTACGGGCCTTTAACCGGGAATTCCGCAGCAGTATGCCAGAGCGGATTGAAAAGGTGGTAAAGCCTGTGGCAGAGGGCTATGGCTGTAGTGCAGAATGCAGCTATTATTTTGGCCCTAGCCCATTAATTAATGATTGGGATGAGCTGACAGAACTGGCTCAGGAAGCGGCAAAGAAGGAGCTAGGTGAGGATTGCCTTAAGCATCTTCCTAAGATGACAGGAGCTGAGGACTTCAGCTCTTATCTAGAGCATGTTCCAGGAGTGTACGGATATATAGGATTTCACAATAAAGAAGAAGGAGTAGAATGTACCCACCATCACCCGTCCTTTGATGTAGATGAATCTGTTCTCTGCCATGGGACAGGGATTTATGCACAGTTTGCAGTGGATTATCTGGAGAAATAAAATATCAAGGTTTGGCCCATTAATTATATCAAACAAAAAAATAGAAGCAGCAGCAAAAAAAGCAGCCGAGTCTCTTCTAAAACTCATACTGGATTTTGAGTAAGAATTTATAGCAGAGACGACGGCTGTTTTTTATCATATAGGAAATCTCACGGAATTTTCCTATATCAAAAAAGTCCGTTAGGGAAATCCTAGGGAATCCGCCAAGCGCCCTTTAGGACAAAGGGCTCGTACTGCGGCGGAGAGGAATGAAACCGCTTATGCAGCTTGCTGTAGGCGCGGAATCCTACAAAGCAAGATTTTTCTTATATTTAGGATCAAAATCTCAAAGAGGGCTTGGACTGTAAAAATATTACGATTCCATACTTTTTATATATTCCCGATACTGGTCTGGAGTATAGCATGCCTCATAGCTATCTATAATTTTTTTTGCCTCCTGCCCTTGATCTTTTAATAGACGGTAGGTTAAAAGGGCCATCATTTTGGCTGGGACAATATGCGCTGTATTCCGGTCAGTCACTTTATAATCTTTAGAATGCAGGGGGCCTTTACTGCCTCCGAAGGTAAAGTTTAAGACAGGCATAATGGCAAATAGATCTCCAACATCTGTACTGGCAGTGTTGCAGACTCCAGATGGAATAGGAACTACCTTCAGTCCGTCGCCCAAAAGAGAGGCAGTATCCCATAAAATCTGTTCTGGAAGCCGCTCTGGACAAGGCATATAGCCCTGAGAATTTACAATTTCTGCGGTACAACCGATTGCCATAGCGGCACCTCTAAAACAGTTATCCACTTTAGAGCTGACTGCTTCAATCATTTCCTGATTATTCGCCCGTACCATCATATCTATCACCACTTCGCTAGGAACAATATTGATCGCTTCCCCGCCTTTTCTAATGTAAGGATGAACCCTTACATAATCTTTTTCACGAAAGGTTTCACGGATCATACCTAAGGCGGACATACCTAGGCAGGCAGCATTTAAAGCATTAGCTCCCTCATGAGGAGCGGCAGCGGCATGGGCAGCGCGGCCATGCATATAGACTGTTTTGCCGATGAAACCGGTGCAGGCGCTATTTCCCAGCATCAGGTCAGCGCCTCCGTCTCGGTCAGCCATAAGGGAGTGGGTTGTAACTGCTAGATCAATATGGTCAAATTCACCTCTACGGATTAATTCACACTTTCCTCCAGAGCAGTGCACATCATGGGTATGGCGCACTTCTTCTCGGACAGAGGCATCCAGATACTCTTCAGCAGGAACCGCGAAAAATGTAGCAGTCCCATCTAAACTAGCTGCCACCTCAGAATCGCTTAAGGCCAGTGCAGCTCCCAGCATACAGATCAATTGGGCATAATGTCCACAAGCATGTGCAAAGCCTTGTTCTGTAGCACTAGGATGAGTAGGACAGGCCAGTGCATCCAGTTCTCCGATTAAAGCCACATTTGGCCCCTTTCCATTTCCTATGGCAGCCCGTACACCAGTAACGGCCAGTCCCGTTTCTGGCTTCAATCCTAGCTTTTCCAGAAAAGAAGCAGTGATCTGGGCTGTGCGGTACTCATGATAGCCCTGCTCTCCGTGAGCAAATAGATCATCAGCAAGAGCCTGAAGCTCATCAGCATGTTCATCAATGATACGGATAATTTTTTCTTCCAGATAGTCCATGATATATACTCCTTTTACGTTGGATTTATTATGGAAATTATACCATTTGTTATATACTAAATCCAGTGTGATTCAGGAATCGCCTGGAAATTTTGTTATAGGTTACAGATGTAGACATTACCAGGAGTGAAAGTATCCCGGCGGATTTGGTATCCCTGAACTTAGTTTTCCGTTATTGGGAAAAGGGGATTTACAGTATTCTTATGTCTGCTCTTCAGACACTGCCATAAACGAAAAGGGTGCTGTAAGCCTTTGGTAGATGCACACAGAATGCAAAAACGATATTCTAGTGCTGTATGGACAGCACAGCTAATGCGCAGCCTTATAGTGAGAATTTAAGACTTTCAAAGTAAAAGACAGATGGAGGTAAAAGGAATGAGCAAAAAAGTAATTACGGATACCACAATAAAAGAGTTTTGTTTTTGGCTGTATGAGAATGAAAAAAGCCCTGAAACAATAAAAAAGTACACCTATTGCCTGCTGCAGCTAAAAAAGTTTCTTGGGGAAAAAGGAATATGTAAAAAGGAAGCAATTGCATGGAAGAATGAACTGGAAAAACAATTTTCACCTGCTACAGTCAATGGAGCGCTGGCTGCCCTGAATAGCCTGTGCAGGTATAAAGGCTGGGAAGACTGCAAGATTAAGTTTGTAAGAATTAGACGAAGAATATTCTGCTCAGAACAAAAAGAATTAAGCAGAGAGGACTATAGACGACTGATTATAACAGCAGAACAGACAGGAAATGAAAGGCTGGCACTCCTGCTTCAGACGGTCTGTTCTACAGGGATCCGAATATCGGAGCTTTCTTATATAACAATAGAGGCAGTTGAGAAAGGAATGACACAGATAGATTGCAAAGGAACTGTAAGAACAATATTTCTTACAGAAAAGCTTTGCAGACTGCTAAGCATATATGCAGAAAAGAAAGGTATTTTGTCAGGTATGATTTTTATCACCCGCACAGGAAAAGCGCTTGACAGAAGTAATATCTGGAGGGAAATGAAAAAAGTCGGAGAAATGGCCGGTATTAAAAAGGAAAAAGTATTTCCTCACAATTTACGTCATTTATTTGCTCGATCCTATTACAATCAGGAAAAAGATATTCTGCGGCTGGCAGACATTCTGGGACACAGCAGCATCAATACAACTAGAATATATACAATGGAAAGTGGGAAAAGCCATATCAGACAATTAGAACAACTGGGCCTATTAATAGAAGATTACAACAGAATTTCTCTTTTATGGTAAAATATAGAAACAAAATAATTCTAATTATATCACACATTTTTTCTTTTACAACAGAATTTCTCTTTTGTTGTAAAAATCAAAACAAACTATTCTTTAATCATACTACATATTTTTTGATATTTCCATAAAAATTGAATTAATTTCTTAAAAACATCTATTTTTCCGATTAAGCGTCCTTAAAAAGGCTGGCTCGTATCCTTTTAAACCAGCCCTTTTAAGAGCGCCTTTTTGTATTCTATAAAAAGATTGTAATGAATTCACGTAAGAAAGTACATAATTTTTTGTATTTCGTACTTACCCTCCATTTTACAACAAAAGAGAAATTCTGTTGTAAAAAATTAATTTTGTATAATTAGGAATGCTGGCAGAGAAAGGCAGCAGGCCGTTCAATCTTATTGCTGCATATGATAAGGAAAGTTGTGTAACAGTTGGTAAGTACAATTTGAGAACGGATTTCTGGAGTGAGTGATATTGGAAGGAAATGAAAGAAAAATGAAAGTTGAAGGTAAGATACTGCGGATACGGATGTTTGGGGCATTTACTATGAATTATGGAGGAGTTCCATTGCTTTTAAATAAAGTGGGAAACTCTAAATCGATCCGCCTGCTTCAAATGCTGCTGTTATCCTTGGAGAACGGTATTTCGAAAAGTGAACTGATAGATGGGCTATATGGATGGGAAAAAGGGGATACGGGCAATCATAATAAGAATCTGAACAATTTAATATACCGTGTCAAAAGACAAATGTGTGCTTCCGGCCTTCCAGATGAGGAATATATAGAGATTAAAAATGGGATGTGTTATTGGAAAAGTGAAATTCCTCTGGATTTGGATACGATTAAATTTGAACACACGATCCAAAGCGCAGAAGAAAGCCAGGGGAGAGAACATATCCGGCAGCTTCAAGCAGCGAATGAGATGTACTGTGGAGAATTGCTGCCTATGAACCTTTCTGAAGTGTGGTTTTTTGAAAGGAGCAATTATTTTAAGAAGCTTTATATCAGAACTATTAGGGAACTAGAGAAGGAATTCAAGCTTAATAATGATTATAAGAATCTCTTGGCGCTTTATTCCAGAGCTGCAATAATCTATCCGTTTGAGAGCTGGCAGACTTGGCAGATACGCTGCCATCTTGAAATGTACCAGTATGAGGCAGCTCTTGATATCTATAATAAAACCATGGAATTATATGCTAGAGAAATGGGAAATCCGCCTATGGAGGAAATGCAGAAATGCTTCGAAGAGTTGAAGCTGAAGGATAGGAATCATAAAAGGAGATTTGGCGACCTGAAAAGCTGGGAAACCATGGATAAGATTTTTATGGGGAGACAGGGCAATATCATAAAGGCAATATTTGAAAGCAAGCATGAAAAGGGAGCATACTATTGTACCTATCCAAGCTTTATAGATTACTGCCGCTTGATTGTTAGGACAAAGGAACGGTATGAATTTCAGGCTTCTCTGATGTTTCTTACATTGACACAGAGGAAGAAAAATGGGCTGACGGAGCAGATGGTTCTGTCAGAACAGATGGAACTTTTAAAGACAGCAATCGGCACAGCCTTGCGAAGAGGCGACGCATATACCCGGTATGGAAATAGACATTTTATCCTGATGCTTACAAAAATAGATGAGGACTTATGCAGTATTGTATTCCGGCGGATTGAGTCAGCCTATGAAGGAATGCCATCCAGCAAAGGAGATTTATGGTATCATGCAGCCTTAACGCAGGAGCTTGAGCGGTCAGCTTTGGGATTTGAGGCAGATTTAGAATAAAAGAAAATAGTTTCTATAATAAAGTAAAAAATTGAAATAATAAGAGGCAGTTTGTGAGATAGCACCTTTGTTACAATGAAAACACTAAATGGAGGATTAGACTTTTTATGAAATGTTCATTCATGGCAGTGGTCTATAAAGGCTTGGGATGGGAGCCTGCTGCCTGTTTAGACGGAAGCCTTATGGATTGGAAGGATAGGGAGATATGAGGAGGTTAATGATGAAAAAGGGCGTGGGATTAAAATGGAAGAGAAGACTATCCGGTTTTCTGGCATTTACCATGTTCGCTATGCTGGTATTAAGCGATACTGGTGTGGCTCTTGCTGCTCAGGATTTGGAAAGATTTTTTAAGGAAGACTCTGATTGGTCTGCAGATGGGGAATACTCCAAGGCGACGGTCAGCAATGCCAAATTTAAAAATGAGAAGGAAGAAGGCGTGGTGATCAGCGTATTCTCAGAGGGCAGCGATTTCAGACCGGGCGGCCTGGTATCTCTGGATGTACATATTAAAAATGAGACAAAAGCTATGATTACTGACGGAGTTCTTACATATAAAGGTCACGGAATGGAAGAGTCTACGGCGAGCTTCGAAATATTAGAAGAGAATAGTGGAAGCTCAGGAGAAATACTTCTGGATGATGACAGTTGGGAAGAGATTCCCTTAGATGAAGAAATTCAGGAAGAACAGCAGCATGGAGGCAGTCAGGGAGAAATTTCCAAAGATATAGGGGAAGGCTGGGGAGAGAACGGCCAGCCCCAGGAAAATCAGACAGAGGGACTTCAAAATGGAGAGGCTGGAACAGATGAAACTCAGCCCCAGGAAGCCCCAATAGAAGGAACTTTAGAAGATGGAATAGGGGAAGATATCGTTCCAGAAGAAAAGGAAGAGATCCATCCAGGAAGTTCGGATGATGACCAAGATGAGCAGATTGAGCGAATCGAAGGGATTACCCTAGCTCCAGGACAGGTTTATTCGGCCCATTTTGAATTTGAAATTGACGACTCCGTAACCAGTAAAAAGAATCAGAATGTAAGATTTCGGTTTGTAGGGGAAGGGCCAGAAGAGAAAATAAGACAGGAAGAAAGCTTCCAGTATGCTGTGAATTATCTAAACGTAGATACAGTAGAGTTTCTAGAAGGAAATAAGGTAGAAACCGGTGAAGAAGTTACCATGGGAATCCATGCAGAAATGTTTGATTTTGATGCTCTGTTAGAAGATTCTATGGCAGATATTATGAAAGGGGATGCGGAAGAGATTCCAGTTGCTTCGCCATCAGAAATCCAGACAGCTTCTCCGTCAGAAATCGGGGTTGCCTCGCCATCGGAGGCAGAGGATCCAGACGATCCGGATGCTCCTGAGGAACTGGGAGAGGAAGAGGAGGAAATAGAGGAAAGCGACAACTATATCGTTGATCTAGGAAATACGACGTATGAAGTCCGGATGATCAATGCAAAGCTGAATAACTTTAAGATACGGAAGGCACTGGTAAATAATGCAAATGAAAATATGCTTGTATGCACCTTCCGAGTATCTAAGAATGTTTCTCCAGGAGTGTATTTTGGAAAGATTATTCAGGAGACAAAGGTAAAGGGAAAGACTTATAAATCTACACAAGGCTTTTCTCTGATCGTTACAGGAAGTGGAGAGCTGGTTCTGGAGGGAGAGCTGGGGGATACCAGAATAAAGGTAGCAGGCCCTGCTGAATCCTTCCCAGAAGCCGACCAGTTGTCAATCCTTGTCTCCGAGGTGGAGGAGGAGCAGAAGCCTCAGGTAGATGAAGCTCTTCAGAAGAAGGCAGAAGAGGAGGGTATTGAGATCCAGTCTTATAAGGCGTTGGATATTAAACTCTATGCGGATGGAGAAGAGACAGAGCCTACAGGACCAGTTAGAGTCACCTTTGAAAATATCAGACTGGAAGATACACTGAATATGGAAACAGGAGACGCCGGAGCAGCTGTGATGGCCTTGAGTCTGGATGAACCGGAAGCCGGGGCAGACAGCGGCCAGACACCGGCAGGAGAAGGGGAAATCAAGATTTACCATCTAGATGAAAGCCAGACTGCAGCCAATGAGATGAAAACTACGGTAAAAGAGGATGGAAACGTAGTTATGGATACCGACCACTTCTCTGTATTTGTGATCGTAGTGGCAGAGAATAAGCAGTCACAGGAATTCCATCTTATCTTTGAACACCGCCTTGGAACAAAATCGAATAATAAGGTTACTGTGGGTAAGAAGCTGTATCTGGATACATGGCCGATGAATGCTGCAAATCAAAGGGTTAAGATAGGAAAGAATTATAATGCAATTACGGGATTTGAAAGAACGGTTAATTTTGATGCACTGCAGATTCAGCTTTATCAAATGAAGACTAAAAATGGAGAGCCGGTTATAACAAACTATAATTATCAGAAGGCTTCCAATACACCATATAAGACGGTTGACCTTAGTGCGGCTGCTTCAAGCAACATAGAGATAGACCGTGATACGATTGCGGTGGTTGCTTATGGCGAAAAAAAGATGCCAACTTTTACTGATCCAGTAAAATTTTATGATTATGATTACTCCGGTACAGATTCCAGCAATGATACTTATTATAAAGGAATTAATTATACTGGTAATTATGCAGGCGGCGCCAAAAGCCAGCGAATCGGCATGGGCTTGAATGTGGGAACACAGAAATATACACCGCAGTCAGGCTACGGAAAAGGCCATGCATTTAATGATCAGGATTATAAGCTGGTTATGAGCAATCAGTTGGTTCAAAATGGAGATGCAAATGGGGGAGCAAATGGCGGTAAAAATGCAATTCGTACAGGAATTGTATCAAAACTGACCGGAACCGATTATCAGACTGTGGTTTATGGAAAAAACTCGGCTGGTAAGCAGATTTATGACCCGGGATTTTTTACGGATGAGAAGAAAGTGGGAAAGAAAATCCTGACAAATTATGCCCTTCATTTTGACCAGACAGGCAATAAATATTCGTTGAACTGGGTGCAGAATACAACACCTGGCAGCAAACATTATACAAGAGGCACATATAACAAGGCTAAGGGAAATAAAAACAACTTTTTCCCGTTGAATGATGTATCAGGCGCTCAATATTTTAAAAGAAGAAGTGCAAGTGGCGGATGGGAAGGAGATAATCTTAACTGGTTTTTTGGAATGCGTTATGACCTTACTTTTGAGCTGAATGATTATATAGGAGATTTGACATATACATTCAGCGGAGACGATGATGTATGGGTATTTCTAGATGGAAAACTGGTTCTTGATCTGGGAGGCATCCATACTCTGTATCCGGGAGGGTTTAATGCAGAGTGGAGAAAATGGAGAAACAGCGTTAATCTTTGGAGCTTCCTGAACGGAAAAAACATGGCTAACTATGATCCTAATGCTGCCTATGACTATGCATATGCTGCGACTGCGGCTGGCAAAAAGGAATATACAAAGACACACAGAATTACAGTTCTCTATATGGAGAGGGGCGGTTATGATTCAAACTGTGAGATGGATTTTGTACTTCCTAATGTGAGACCTCTGGGCTTTACTACAAGTCAAAGCAGTACTACCACCATGACTGTAAAGAAAGAATGGAAGGTAAAGCCAGAAGCTATATTGCCAGGATCTATCACAGTTCGGCTGCTGCAGGATGGAAAAAAATATGCAGTAGGTGCGGATGCAGCCTTAAACAGCACAAATAACTGGACGTACAAATGGGAAAATCTCCCTAAGGGCCATACTTATACAGTAAAAGAGTTGAATGCGCCAGATGGTTTTAAACCTACAGCAGGGAGTGTAACAGGAGATGATACGAATGGTTATAAGGTTACAATTACCAATGTTCAGACGAGAGATCTGAAAGTTAGAAAAGAATGGAATGATTACAGCAATGCAGATAAGACCCAGCCAAGTTCCGTTCAAGTCCAGCTTTATAAGAAATACAATGGTTCTGAAACAGCAGAGGGAGCTGCTGTTACCCTGAACAGCAGCAATGGATGGAAGTATGAGTGGAAAAACAAGCCGCTCTTTGACAACAGCGGAAAGGCTATTGATTATTATGTGAAGGAAGTGGAAGCAGGTCAGTATTGGTTGAAGAGCCCTGCTTATCCCGATGGCTGGTATGAGGCTTCCTATTCTGGAAATGCCGTAGAAGGATTTGTAGTGAAAAATACCTATGTGCGTCAATATACAGAAAAAACGGTAAAAAAGATATGGAACGATAACAGCGATAAGATGGGAGTAAGGCCAAACAAGATCCAGGTTCAGCTTTTGAAGGACGGAAGCCCTCTGGAGACAGTTGACCTCAAGCCTGAGGGATGGTCTTATACGTGGACGGCTGCCAGCACGAAGCTGCCGAAATACAAATTCGTAACTGAGGGAGGAAAGATTGTAAGGAAGGAAATTGTATACACTCTGAAGGAGCTTTCCTACGATAATGACCGCTATTATACGGTTCAGTATAGTCCTGAGGATACGAAGGGAAATGTAACGATTACAAACAACATTCAGGCTGCAAAATTGAAGCTGAAAAAGGTAGTTGATCCCAACGGCCTTTCCAACGAACCGATTGATACTGCCTATAAATTCCTGATCCGGCTGACTGATACAGAAGGAAGGGAATACACTTCAGTTGCTTTGGGCCATCTGGAAGAGAGCGGAGATATTTTCATTATGCTTCCGGATAAGGCTGGAAAGGAATTTACCATACGGGAAATTGTTCCTATGGAATACGAAATGACAGGGATGGAAAGCAATCAATCAGGCAGCCTATCAGGCACCTCTAATGGAAGTAAGGTAACTGTCAATCCGGGAGATTCGATTCTGGTGACTTTGAATAATAAACCGGATCATACAGGATATTTCCACCATACCTATTCAGTTACCAACGAAAAGAAGGGACCTGTAAATGGGAGCGGTAATTTCCATCAGGTAGAAGCTCATGTATATACAGAAAACCACGGAAATACTCCTCCAGTACAGACAAGGGCCGCATTTACTTCAAGTGATATTATGGCTGTGATAGAGGAGAAGACCATAAGTTACAGCGAACGGACCATGGAGAAAGGAGATGACCTTTGTGGCTAAGAAAAACATTCTGAAAAGGATTCTGCCCCTGGTACTGCTCTTGGCAGTATCCGTAGCAGCCGGAGTCACCGGAGCGACCATTCTCCATGAGATGAAATTGGAAAACCCCTTAAAAACTCCTCCCGTTGAAGGTGAGGTAATAGAAGAATTGGATAAAGGGGCCAAAAAAGTTTCCTTTACCAATAAGGGGGAAGCGGACGTATTTTTACGGGTGGCATATACAGAAACGTGGATAGCAGAAGATGGAAAAACTATTCTTCCCAACATAGCAGAAAAAGAAGATGGGACAATGGTTATCCTGGCAGAGCCGAACTGGACAGCAGCGCAGTGGGACAGGGAAAGTATAGACAACTGGTATTATTATAAGAAGGTTCTCCCTGGTTCTGCTGCAATCAGAAAGAGTAAAGGCAGTCTTAAAGAACAGGACAAAAATACAGGCTATCTGGTGGATGGAGTTACCTTTCATTTAGATAACCTGAAGGATACCCGGTATCAAAAGGCAGATTATCAGCTCCATTTTACAATGGAGGTGGTACAGGCAAGCGATGATTGGGAGGTAAGCCGTGCTGCTGTAAGCAGCCTCTTCGACAAAAATCTGTCTGAGCCAGGAGGCTGGAGCTCAAATAAATATACAGCTCTACTAACATGGCCTAGAGGCGTAGAAAATAATTAAGGAAAGGGGGCAGCTATTTTGGAGACAAAAAAAGAAAAACAGGTATGGAAAAATAAGAAAATAGCCGTACTCCTGGCCTTAATCGTTGCTGTAGCCGCTTTTGGGTTTACATGGGCCTTCTATACCCACAATATGGCCCTGGCTAATCCTCTTGGAACCTCCCATAGCGGAGCAGCCATGGTAGAGGAATTCAATCCAGACAGCTCCTTCCTCCCAGGAGAGACGGTCATTAAAAAAGTGGCCTTTCGGAATACAGGGAAGATGGATCTGTTCCTAAGGGTAGAGGTACCGCCTGAGGAGGCATGGTATAAAAATGGCGAAGCAGTGGAAGGAAAGGAACTGGATGAAAATATCTATGACCCTGGTAAGGTAATAAAAAATTGGAAACCAGGAGTGTGGCCAGAAAACGATGACGAAGAGACAACAGAGTGGAGCCGGGTATTTACTGGTGAGGTTACGGAAAAGGATCAGGCAGGAAATACGACCACAGTGACAAAGCGTTATCGCTATTATAAAAAGATTCTTTCTCCAGGAGAGCCGACCAGTGAGATTTTGGAAAGTATTACCTTAGACCCCTCTGTATCTAATGACCGCCATGCAGTGGATTACAGTGATAAGATCTATAAGCTGACTTTTATTGCAGAAGCTGTTCCAGTAGAAGGTAATGTAGGAAGTGATGGAAGCATAGGGCTGCAGGCCGGAGTTCAAGGGCTGTGGAGTATAAATGTAAGCGGTACGAAAGAAAGTCTGGTGTGGTCTGAATAATGAGGATACAGATTGGGCGCATAAGGGCTTTATAAGATAAAGGGAGAGGAAAAGGAGAAATAAGAATGAAAAGCAAGAAAAAACTGATTGCTCTGGCTGGTGTCCTAGGAGTGGCTGGGATTGGCGGCACATTAGCTTATTTTAACCAGAATCTGTCAGCAGAAAATATTTTTGATACAGGAAAATATGATACAGAGCTGGTGGAAGAATTTAAGCCTTCAGAAGGTGAGAACTGGGAGCCAGGAAGTACAGTAAATAAAGATGTAACTGTTCAGAATACAGGGACACTTCCAGTAGTTGTCCGGGTAAAATTTCAGGAAAAATGGGTAAGGCGTTCTGACAATACCACGATTTATGAGATGGATACCACGACCCATAAGAGTATGCTGGGAGCAGCTAATCCAACGGATGCCAGAAACAAGTTTGAAAATGTATACCAGGGCAATGCAAACGATGGAGCAGCAGGCCAGGATGTAGACGATTCCGTTGTATATAAACACATGATTCCAGACGGAGGCTGGGTGTACAATCCGGCTGACGGATACTATTACTATACGGGAGTGCTTCCAGGAGCTAAAGAAGGTATTATCTCAGAGACACCAAAGCTTCTTGACAGCGTTACTCTTTCAGAAAATACAGATATGGGTAAATTTAAGGAAACAAAGTATTATTCCACGCAAGCTGATAAACCTGGAGCCTCAGATTCTGGCTGGATCGAATTTGCCACAGTCAGCGATGCCTCATATGAAGAAGGCTATCGATACATATCTACTAGAGAGATGAATGAAAGGCTGAAGGCAGAAGGTTCTGAAATCACTTTTATGAAGTCAGCCACTGATCTGATAAGTGAAAGCTTAAGCGGTTACAGCAGTGCAGACTACACTTTGACCGTTGTCGCTCAGACCGTACAGGCTACAGATCAGGCAGTGAAGGCAGCTTTTGGAGAGGATTTAAACTTTTTCAGCGAGGCTAATGGCTTTAACTGGACGTTAATCAGTGAAGATAATCCGGATCTGGTTCGGGAAGACAACTAAATAAGCTCATGCCATATGGCATTTCAGCAAATTATAAATAATTTATCAACGAAAAGAATTTAGGAGGAGAAAACATGAAAAAGTTGAACAAGAAGTTAGCAGCAGGTATCGGCTTAGGAGCCCTGGCAGTTGTTGGAGGAACCTTTGCATACTATAACCAGTCAGCCTCTCTTGACAACCCGTTGAGCACAGGCAAGTATCAGAATCAGTTAGTGGAGGATTTTACACCGCCAACAGAAGATTTGAAACCAGGCCAGAAGTGGGAGAAAAAGGTAGGTGCAGAGAATACTGGCGACTATCCGGTGCTGGTAAGGGTTAAGATGGAAGAGAATTGGAGCAGAAAGGGCGATGCCATCGAAGCTGCTTATAAGACCCTTAAGAGTATTGATAATTATACCTTATTTAATAATGGTGTATATGACGAAAATACAGGAATCTTTGATGCTGCACAGGACAAAGATGATGATGGTTTGACACCTGCTGCAGATGGTACGGTTGTATATAAGGACCTTAAACTCGCAGATGGCTGGGTTGATGGAGGAGATGGCTATTGGTACTGGAATGGCGTTCTGGAGAAAAAAGGCTCTGATAAATCTAAGACAACCAACCTTATGGAAAATCTTATCATGGCTACAGATATAGACCTTGGTCTGTATGAAACAACGGAGTACTATGCTATCGCTGCTGTAGAACCAGCCGCTGATGATGGAAATGCTTGGCAGACATTACCTAGCATTACAGATGTAAATGAGGATGGAGTAGTAGATATCCGCGACTATGTATATAGCAAAGATGGAGCAGCTCCGATGATTAATGTTCCAGAAGGCCAGAAGATGTTCCGCAGATCAGAATCCAAGATTAATTCCAGTGCTCTTGGCTACTCTGACTCCAACTATACCCTTACAATTACTTCTGAGTTTGTTCAGGCTACCAAGGATGCAGTAAACGACAGCTGGGGCGGAGACACAAAGAGCTTTGATTTCAGCAAGATTCCTGCTGTAAATGTTGGTGACGTAGATCTTACAAACTAAATCTTCAAATGAATCATTTATCTGCTGGAGTTAACAAATGGACTATCTGAAACGATTATTTAATATCCTTTCCTGGCCGGTATACATATGCATAGCTGCCTATCTGCTGATAGCTGCCCCTTTAATAGGCGGCTATCGGCCGGTAGTGGTACTTAGCGGAAGTATGGAGCCTGCCTATCATGTGGGGAGTGTTGTTTATTACAAACAGGTTCCTTTTGAACAGATAGAAGTGGGCAGTCCGATTACCTTTCATGCCGGAGAAGGCGGTGCTTTAGTGACCCACCGGGTAATAGAGAAACAGGAAGTTTCACAGCAATTTGTAACAAAAGGTGATGCCAATGAAAGCGCCGACCCCAATCCGGTAGCTTACAGCAGTGTCGCCGGAAAGACTGCCGGTATCTCCATCCCCTATGCAGGATATTTTGTTACCTATGGAAAACAGCCAGTTATTATCGGCATTATGGCAGCGATCTTGATTTTGGGGATTCTTTTAGACAGTATAGCAGGCAAAAAGAAGCCGGATGAAGGCGAAAAAGAAAACGAGAAGTGATTGATAAAGGATAACAAAGCTGTACAGGAATCCGTTTGGACAGGAGTTAATAATATGAGAAAAGGCAAGATTATGTTAATGGGCCTGGCGCTTCTTGCGGCTGCGGCCATAGGCACTACCTGGGCTGCGTGGACGCAGGTGATACAGACTGGTAATGAATATAAAATCCCCAGGTACAAAACGAGCCTTGAGGAGCACTTCCGCCAGCCGGACGACTGGCAGCCAGGTATCAAAACCAGAAAAGAAGTCTGGGTGTCCAATAATTTAAAGGCAGAAGATGGCAGGCAGGAAAGCGGAGTTCCAGTTATTGCAAAAGTGGAAATCCATCAAAAATGGATCCGCCGTGAAAATGTATATGTGCCAGGTCAAAATGGAGAAGAGGTTCCTGTTCCGCCATTAGCTGGTGAACCATTGCCAATTATTTTTGAACCAGAGCAGGGAGGAAAGCAGTATGCAGCGGTCCCTGGTTTTAATAAAAATGAGGTCCGAGTGCTGCGCTCTGGAATGGCAGCAGAGGAGGGGCTCAGACTGGGATTGGATTATGTGGATACACCGGGAGAAGCGAGAGGGAAATGGCTGCTGGTAAATGAGATGCCATTAGAAGACGGTAACTACATCCTTTACTATATGGAAGTGATTCAGCCTGGAGAGGAAACGCCCTATTTTCTGGAAACAGTAACCATGAATCCGCTTTTGGAAAATACGATTACAGGTAAGGACACTTACTATGAAAAAACCCATGACGGATATAAGCAGACGACAATAACCCATACCAATAGTAAATATGGTTATGATAGCTGCCGCTATACCATGGACATTAAAGCGACTACAGTACAGGCTACGAAAGCTGCCGTAGAGCATACCTTCACTGGTGGATTTTATGAAGAAGTTATATATTACCTGGCTAATGAGATAGCAGATGCTGGAGTATATGATGCATCAGGCTTGGAAAAGAAGCTTTCTCTGGTTTATAACGCAGGAGATCAAAGGCTGGAATACATTCCCTATCGGACAGAAAGTGGGAAGGAAGACGGCAACTGGTTTATGAGCTTTACAGACATGGTTCCTGGCGGCATCTATAAAGACAGGCTGAAGGTGGAAAACACCACCAAAAATCAGACTGCCAGAGTCTATATGCGGATTGTTCCAAGAGACGAGCAGGAGGCTATAAAGAAAGAACTTTTGGAAAAGATCACTATGAAGATAACCTTCCGCGGCCAGATCCTTTATGAAGGAAAGGTAACAGGAGCCAGGTATGGGGAAGGCGCTAATCTTCAGGAATTGATTCCTCTGTGCTATTTAAGACCTGGTGATCAGGATGAAATCCAGGTAGAGATGGAGCTTGATCCATCTATAACCTGTGATCCCCAAACAGGGGCTTGTATCTATGCAGATCAGCTTGCGAAGATTGACTGGGAATTTATGATACAATCCACTCCAGATAATCCTAGCCGTCCTGGCGGCGGCGGCCCCGGAGGGGGAGGCGGCAGACAAGGCGGCGGCGGTCCGGGAGGCCCTGGAGAAGAAACGGTTACAATTGGAGATGGCGATGTTCCTTTAGGTCCAGCCATGATTCCAGATCCAGAGGTTCCTTTAGGACTCCTTCTTCCAAAAACAGGTGATACCGCTTCTATGCTGTTTTTAGGAGCAATGACGATTGTCAGTCTGCTTCTTATGGCTGCTGTGCTTATATTCTGGAAAAAAGACGAGAAGAAAGAAAAAGTTCCGGTATCATAAATACAGAGAATATAATGAAAAATGCTATGCTCTTTGCATAGCATTTTTTCGTTTTGCCATCCCCCTGGATTTGAACAAAATCCATTTAAATTATCATTGTCTTAACCCCTGCCCTATGGTAGAATACTCCATAAAAACAACCGTGCTGCAGGGTGGTTGTTTCTATCTTCTTTGTATTTCTAAATGTAACATACTCCCAATGCCTTTGTAATAAGAAAAATCTGATTTTCTGCTCGATACAAATACTTTACAAGTTTCAAACTGTAATCCGTGTAAAATTCGTGTAAAATCTCTGCATAGCCTTTATGCAACGTTCAGGAAACACTATATTTATCACTATTTCAAGCCTTTTTACTTCACTAAACTTTTCATGGTCCAACACGGCGAATAAGATTTTTACCAGATATAATGAAAGAGGAGGAACAGCATATGGAGGACGCCTTTGTATTAGAAGTGCCGGAGAGAAAGTTTTCAGATCTGTATATGTGCTTCTGTGGTTATGCCAAATGTGAGCCGTTCCATAGCTATGGACCAGCGCTCCGGCCTCACTACATCATCCATTACATTCTGGAGGGAAAGGGCCGATATCGGGCAGGGAATACCCAATATGAGCTGGAAAAGGGACAAGGGTTTCTGATTGAACCAGAGGCTCAGACTTTTTACGAAGCGGACGGTGAAATGCCGTGGACTTATCTCTGGATTGGTTTTGACGGTACAAGGGCAAAGGAGTATTTAAAGGACATAGGTTTGGGCAGTGGCCGCCTTATATACAGCAGCAGCCATGGAGCAGAATTAAAGTCTATCATTCTTAACATGTTGAAGAATAATACTGTCAGTTTAAGAAATCAGTTTTTGCTGGAAGGCCTTTTGTATTCCTTCTTTTCTATTCTAGCTGAGGATATTGCTCTTCCAGACGGATCGGACCCAGGAGTGGACAATCTGTATGTGAAACAGGCAGTAGGATATATTCAGGATAATTATTTTAATCCGATTAAAGTGACAGACATAGCAGGCTATGTCTGCATTAATAGAAGCTATCTTTATACTCTGTTTCGAAAGGCTATGGGCATTTCTCCCCAGGAGTACTTGGCAGACTATAGAATTGTCCGTGGAGCAGAGCTTTTAAGCAGTACAGACCTTTCTATAGAGAGCATTGCCCTCTCCTGCGGATATAGGGATTCCCTTACCTTCACAAGGGCATTTAAAGCGAAACGAGGAATGGCTCCTTCCTGGTATCGAAAGCATGATAGGGAACGGAAAAAGGGATAGCCTCCCATTATCATTTAACATTCTGCAGGTTTCTTTCAACAAAAGAGTCTATGTGAAATCTTTAGCCTTGTATATAATAATCCTGCGGACAGATGTTTTTATTAGATAACAGAATGGAGAGAATTATGGACATTTTATTTCATGAAAAGACAAAAACCTTTCATCTTTTTAATGGAGAAATTAGTTATATTATGACAGTCCTGCCAAATGGGCATATGGGACAACTTTACTTTGGGAAGAAGATCCATGATAGAGAGGATTTTTCCCACTTTTTAGAAATCGTACCACGGCCTATGGCTTCTTGTGTATTTGAAGACAGCAAACTATTTTCCCTGGAACATATAAAGCAGGAATATGGCATATATGGGACTACGGATTACCGTCATCCAGCAGTGGAAATTCTTCAGAAAAATGGAAGTCGGATTGCTGATTTCCGTTATAATGGCTATGAGGTTATGGATGGAAAGCCAAAGCTTGCTGGCCTTCCGGCAACCTATACAGAGGAACCAGAGGAGGCTAAAACCCTGACTATAAGGCTGGCAGATTCAGTTTCCGGTATGAGTCTGGAGCTTTTGTATACCATATTTGCTGAAGGTGGAGTGATTACAAGAAGCGCCAGATTGTCCAATCAGGGAAAGGAAAATGTGCATGTGACAAGGGCTATGAGTCTATGTATGGACTTACCAGATTATGACTATGAATGGCTTCAGTTTTCCGGCGCATGGGCCAGAGAGCGCCACTTGAAGGTAAGACGGCTGGAGCAGGGAATCCAGGCAGTGGACAGTATGAGGGGGCATTCTTCCCATGAACATAATCCATTTATTGTGTTAAGACGTCCTGGGACAGATGAGGATCGAGGAGAGGTAATAGGATTCAGCTTGATTTACAGTGGAAACTTTCTTGCTCAGGCCCAGGTGGATACCTATAATACGACTCGTGTGCTCATAGGAATCAATCCTTTTGGGTTTGATTGGAAGCTGGAGCCAGGAGAGTCTTTCCAGACGCCAGAGGCGGTCATGGTGTATTCTATGGAAGGGCTTGGAGGGATGAGCCGCGTATTTCACAGACTCTATCGAACACGCCTTGCAAGAGGCTGTTGGAGGGATAGAGAAAGGCCGATTCTTAATAATAATTGGGAAGCAACATATTTTGATTTTACAGAAGACCGGCTGATTGACATTGCAAAAAAGGCCAGGGAATGCGGTGTGGAATTGTTTGTTTTAGATGATGGCTGGTTTGGAAAAAGGAGTACAGAGCAGGCAGGCCTTGGAGACTGGATTGCTAATCCGGAGAGGCTGCCGCAAGGGGTGAAAGGAATTGCCGATCGAATTGAGGCTTTGGGAATGAAGTTCGGGCTGTGGTTTGAGCCTGAAATGGTAAATAAAGATTCAGATCTTTACCGTTCCCATCCAGACTGGATTATCAGCACTCCTGGGCGGCCGGCTTCTCATGGACGATTCCAGTATGTTTTGGATTTTTCCAGAAAAGAAGTGGTGGATCATATCTATCATATGATGGCGAAGATTTTAAGGGAAGCAAAGGTTTCCTATATAAAGTGGGACATGAATAGAAGCATTACAGAGTGCTACTCGCAAGCCCTTCCTGCAGACAGACAGGGAGAAGTATTTCATCGCTATATTTTAGGTGTGTATGATCTCTATGAAAGGCTTACATCAGAGTTTCCTGAGGTGCTTTTTGAATCCTGCGCAAGCGGCGGCGCAAGGTTTGATCCTGGTATCTTATATTATGCTCCTCAAGGATGGGCCAGTGATGATTCAGATGCAGTAGAGAGGTTGAAGATTCAATATGGAACCAGCTTCTGCTATCCCATCAGCAGCATTGGAAGCCATGTGTCTATGACTCCCAACCATCAGGTTTTTCGCAATACGCCTCTTCATACCAGGGCAAATGTGGCTTATTTTGGAACCTTTGGCTATGAACTGGATCTGAATAAGCTGACAGAGGATGAATTGGAGATGGTAAAAGGCCAGGTAGCTTTTATGAAGGAATACCGTCATCTGATTCAGTACGGAGATTTTTACCGTTTGAGCAGCCCCTTTGAAGATAATATTACAGCATGGATGGCAGTAAGCGGGGATAGGAGGCAGGCAGTTCTTGGATGGTATCGTATATTAAACCAGGCAAATCCTCCCTACAGCCGGTTAAAGTTAAAGGGCCTTAATCCGGATCTGCGTTATGAAATATGGCAGGATGGAAAGCTGATGAAACTTCATAAAGAAGGCAAAGGCTGCTACGGTGATGAGCTTATGAGCTTTGGTCTGATAACCAGTGATTATGGCGCAGGAGAAATGTCATCTGACAAAGAGCCGCATGGAGATTTCCACTCTAAAATTTATATTTTGAAAGCAGTATAAGCTTCAAATCGGGCAGGATGCTCCAAAGCAGCCATGGGGTGATGCTCAGGAGGACATCATATGATGGGGAATTACGATAAGAATCTAAGGCCTTTCATTTATGGCAGCGTGCTCATTGTGGGGATAAAGGCTTAATCAGTATCCCTATATATTTATGACGCCAGATAGAGGCAGTGGAACGGGGAGTGAGTATAATGGAAGACTCAGAAAATTTACTTTTAAAGCGCAGTTTGATGATGGTATCAGGAATCTTATTTATTTGTATGGCAGTAGGCATGTACCGTTTAAGCGGATTTGGGGTCGACGCTTTTACCTGTATGAATCTGGGAATAAGTGGATTTATTGACATGAGCTTTGGAACATGGCAGTTGATTATGAACGGATGTATTCTCATAGCAGTGTTTCTGACGGTCCGGCGCTGTATTGGCGCCGGGACCATTGTCAATATGGTCTGCGTAGGATATGGGGCAGACTTTATCTGCTGGCTGGTTCAGAATGCACTGCTGATCGAGATGACGCTTCCCTTGCGGATTGGGGCTCTGATTGCCGGAAGTATGTCTGCAGGTCTTGGCGTGGCCTTTTATATGGCTGCAAATATGGGTATTGCCCCTTATGACAGCGTAGCTGTAATCATAGAAAAGCTTACAGCCAGCAGAATCCGGTTCCAATATGCCAGAGTGCTCAGCGATGTTACAGTAGTAATGGTAGGAGTTATATTCTGCCTTCTCGCAGGAAATGAACTTTGGAGGATTTTAGGAATTGGGACTATATGTAACGCCTGCTTCAATGGTCCCTTGATTCAGTTTTTCCGAGTACATATTGCAGAGCCGATTATGAACAGGAGCATCAAAAGAGTGGTATAACAAGCCATTCTTTTGATGCTTTTTTATTTTCCTATACAATAGCAAACTGTCCGGGCCTTATCCCGCTGCGGCGGATACCACTCATGCGGCTCACTGCAGTCAGAGAACCTTGTAAACCAGGATTCTTTCTTGTTCCATAGAATTCAGGTGCTAAAACCATTGACCTAGGAACAGTATCAGAATATTTTTTGATTAGATGTAAACACGTTTCCCATCACTTTTTCTGCTTCTCACCTTTCTATAGGAAAAAGGAAATAAGAGTTGAGAATAAGAGAGCCATTGTATATAATAAATATGTAGGATATTAGGAAACTATTGACTTTTCAGGGGAAAAGAAATAAAAAGTTCTATAAAATAAATTCAAAGGCGGGGAATATATGTATCAGATAGATTTTAGTAAACCAGAACACATTTATTTTATCGGGATTGGCGGCATCAGCATGAGCGGTCTTGCAGAAATCCTTATGGATGAGGGATTTACCATATCAGGTTCAGATTCCCATAAATCTGAGCTGACAGAACATCTGGAAGCCAGGGGGGCAAACGTGTTCTATGGACAGAGAGCTGGCAATATTCCTCAGGGAATTACTGCAGCTGTCTATACGGCAGCCATCCATCCGGATAATCCGGAATATGCAGCAGTGAAGGAACAAGAAATCCCTCTTTTAAGCCGCGCGGAGCTTTTGGGACAGATGATGAAAAATTACCGGTATGCAGTAGGGATAGCCGGGACCCATGGAAAGACTACGACTACTTCTATGGTAACAGAGATCCTTCTGGCAGCCGATGAAGATCCTACCATATCAGTAGGGGGCATTTTAAACTCAATTGGCGGCAACATAAGGGTAGGAGGGTCAGGCCTGTTTGTGACAGAAGCCTGCGAATATACGAACAGTTTTCTTTCCTTTTTTCCTAATATGGAGATTATTTTAAATATTGAAGAGGATCATCTGGATTTCTTTAAGGATATTGGTGATATACGCCGTTCATTTCGGCTGTTTGCCGAAAAGCTTCCAGCAGAGGGACTTCTGGTCATTAGCAGTGATATTGAGCGGGTAGAAGAAATTACAAAAAATCTGCCATGCCGTGTCCTAACCTGTGGAAAGGCTTTTGGCAGTGATTATAGCGCCTGTAATATTACATACGACGAATTTGCAAGAGCTTCCTTTGATCTCATAGTTCGGGAGGAAAAGGTATGCCGGATCTCTCTTGGCGTGCCAGGAGAGCATAATATATACAATGCTCTTGCTTCGATTGCTTTGTGCCAGGCACTGGACATTCCTATGGAACATATCCAGGAGGGCCTTGAGAAATTTACCGGTACAAACCGCAGATTTGAAAAAAAAGGAGAGATCGGCGGCATTACGATAATTGATGATTATGCCCACCATCCCAGTGAAATACGGGCAACTCTTTCTGCTGCTGCTAATTATCCCCACAAAAGGCTGTGGTGCATCTTTCAGCCTCATACATATACCAGGACGAAAGCATTTATGGATGAATTTGCAGAAGCTCTTTCCGCAGCAGATGAGGTAATTTTAGCCGATATTTATGCGGCAAGAGAAACCGACAATTTAGGGATTAATTCAGGAAATCTGGCAGAAAAAATGGAAAAACTGGGAACAAAAGCTCACTACATTCCGTCCTTTGATGAAATCGAAACATTTATTTTAAAAAATTGTATCAACGGAGATTTGTTGATAACTATGGGGGCTGGAGATATTGTAAAAGTGGGGGAAAGGCTATTAGGAAAGTAAGTTATCCACATTATCCACATAGTTTTCAACATTTTATGTCAAGAAAGTATGTGGATTTTTTAATTTACATAATAAATTAATAGAAAATATTGATAAACTAGAAAAATAAGGTATTTCGACAAAAAAATGCAAAATATGAAAGATTATGTTAACATCTTATCCCCTTTATCCACAATATCCACAATACATTCTGTGGATAAGTCAGACTATTTTCTTTTTAAAAAGTGTGTGGTATGATAAGGAAAGAGAAAAAGGGAGTGTTGTATAGTGAATATTAAAAATCCATTAGTAATTAAGGCTACTGTAGTTGCAAATGAGTTTATTGATGAATACATGCCCTCGGCAAATGGAGAATATGTCAAAGTATATCTTTACATTCTTCGACATGGGGAAGAGAAGATTGAGATTTCGGATATTGCAGATGCACTGGATCATACAGAGTCAGATGTCAGACGAGCTTTGGCATACTGGAAAAAGTTCGGCATACTGGAAGAGGCAAAGACAGAAAAGACAAAGTCAGAAGGAGCAGAAATCGAATCCGCAAAGTCGGGAGCTATAAAGGGAGAAAAGGGAAGTGCGGCGCTGAAGACGACAGCCGCAGACTTAAAGGTAAGGCTGGGAGCCAGTACAGGAATAGGAGGCGTGAGGTCGCAGGCTGCAGATACAGGTTCAGAAACCATAAAGTCAAAAACCATAATAGAAGCGGGAACTGTGGAAACAGATATCTTGGCTGCAGGAGTGGAAATGAAGAAGGGGGAAACCAGAAAAGAGGAAGAAAAGATACAGCCCCCTATTTTCCAGCAGTCCAAAAGAGAGGATTTGATTGGAGAGGCCTGTACGTCAGATGAAAGTTCTGTTAGAAAAGTGTATACTGTTGATGAAATTAACCGTCTGGCAGGAGATGAAGAGTTTACCCAGCTTCTATATATTGCTCAAAAATATATGAACCGTCTGTTTACCCAGAGAGACAGTGAGATCATAGCCTATTTATATGATGGATTGAAAATGCCGGCAGAGCTGATTGAATATTTAGTGGAGTATTGTGTACAGAATCAGCATACCAGTCTGCGGTATATGGAAAAGACTGCGATTGCCTGGAAGGAAAGCGGAATCCATACAGTAGAGCAGGCAAAGGCCAGAACAGAAGGTTTCAGCAAGGACTATTTTGCTGTGATGAAGGCTTTTGGCCTAGGAGGGAGAAGGCCAGGAGATGCGGAGATTACATATTTGGAAAAGTGGTTCAGAAGCTATGGATTCACAAGAAGGATTATTGTGGAAGCTTGTAACCGGACGATTGAGTCGATCCATCAGCCTAGTTTCCAGTATGCAGACAAGATTCTTTCCGAGTGGAAAAAGGCAGGGATAAAAAGGTTAGAGGATATAGAAGTCCTTGGGGGTCGGGGAAAGAAGGCTGGAGGTTCCCAAAACAAAAAGATATCATCTAGCAATCGTTTCCACAATTTCGAACAGAGAAATACAGATTATGATGCTCTGGTGATGGAATTGTGGCAGAAGGAAAAGTGAAAATACTATGCAAGATGCTGCTGAAAAATGGATTTTTTATATTTTGCAGCAGCTCTCTTAAAAGACAGCCGGAGGAGGATAAGGCATGGCACTGAGCAATTCCCAATATGACTCCATCATACGGGATTATCAAAAGCAGCAGCTTCAGAATAAGCATCAGCAGGACGAGCGGGTTGCCTGTGTATATAAGAAGATCCCGGTTATAAGGGAATTGGATGATTCGATTAGTACGGCTGCTGTCAAATGGGCCAGAAGGCTTTTGGATGGAGACCAGGGAGCATTAAAGGTAATGAGAGAAGAGCTTGCTGATTTAAGGGAGCAGAAAGAGCTTTTGCTGAAAGCTAATGGCTTTCCCTCGGATTATATGGAGATGCGCTATCGCTGTCCAGACTGTAAGGATACAGGATACAGGGACGGAACAAAGTGCCATTGCTTCCGCCAGGCGCAGATGAAGCTTTTATATGCTCAGTCCAATATTGAGGAAATTGTAAGCAGGGAAAATTTTGATACGTTTTCCTATCGCTATTTTGACGATACAGCTAGGATTCTGGAGACAGGAGAGACAGAAGCAGAGCATATGAGAGAAGTGGTAAAGCTTTGCTGTCAGTTTATAGATGGTTTTAAAGACGAAAAGGGCAATATCCTGTTTACCGGAACCACGGGAGTAGGCAAGACTTTTCTTACAAATTGTATTGCTAGGGAATTAATGGAGCAATATTATTCTGTGATATATCTGTCTGCCAATGATCTGTTTGATGTGTTTTCTAAAAATAAATTTTCATATCAGGATGAGGATGGAATAAGAGATATATATGATTATATTTTGGACTGTGATCTGTTAATCATTGATGATTTGGGGACAGAGTTGAACAACAGCTTTACCTCATCCCAGCTTTTTTATTGCATCAATGAAAGGCTGATCCGGAAAAAAGGGACAATTATTTCTACTAATTTGTCTTTGAATATGCTTCAGGATTTATATACGGATCGAGTGGCTTCCAGAATTATGAGCAATTATAGGATGATACCTCTGTATGGTGAGGATATCCGCATTAAAAAAAGAAGAAACAGGCTTGACTGACTTAACTATTTTGTACCATAATGATACTATATAATTTCATAACTTTTAGGAGGACAAAAGATGATTTATGAGGAAAAGACAATTGAAACCATACCGGTAGGGCCTCTTGCATTAATTCCGCTGAAAAGCTGTGCAGAATTAGGAGAGCGGGTAAACCAGCATTTGATTGCCTGGAGACGTGAGCGTGAGAGCGAGCACAAATCTACGATTGCCTTTGCAGGATATCAGAGGGACTCCTATGTTATAAAAGCAGAAACTCCGCGGTTCGGTTCTGGTGAAGGGAAGGGCTCTATTGAGGAGTCTGTCCGCGGTGATGATCTATATATTATGGTAGATATCTGTAATTACAGCCTGACCTACTCTCTGTGCGGCATGGTAAATCATATGTCCCCTGACGATCATTTTCAGGATTTGAAACGGGTGATTGCAGCAGCAGCAGGAAAGGCTAGGAGAATCAATGTAATCATGCCATTCCTCTATGAGGGAAGGCAGCATAAGCGTTCTGGAAGAGAATCTTTGGACTGTGCTACAGCGCTTCAGGAACTTTGCAGTATGGGCGTAGAAAACATTATTACATTTGATGCACACGATCCTCGTGTGCAAAATGCCATTCCATTAAAAGGGTTTGAGACTGTTCAACCGATTTACCAGTTTATTAAATATCTTTTGAAAGCAGAAGAAAATCTCCAGATTGACAGCAGCCATATGATGGTAATTAGCCCAGATGAAGGCGGAATGAAACGGGCAATCTATTTTGCCAATGTGCTTGGCCTGGACATGGGCATGTTTTACAAACGCCGCGACTACACTCAGATTGTCAATGGACGCAATCCCATTGTGGCCCATGAGTTCCTAGGAGCGGATGTGGAGGGAAAGGATGTCCTGATTATTGATGACATGATTTCTTCCGGGGAAAGTATGCTGGATGTTGCAAAAGAGCTAAAGAGGAGAAAAGCAGGAAAGGTATTTATTTGTTCCACCTTTGGCCTATTTACCAATGGACTTGCCAAATTTGATGAATATTATCAAAATGGGCTGATTGACAGAATTCTTACTACGAATCTGGTTTATCAGACTCCAGAGCTGCTATCCAAGCCATATTATATTGATGTGGACATGAGTAAATATATTGCACTGATTATTGACAATTTAAATCACGATGCCTCTTTAAGCGATCTGCTGAATCCAACCAGAAGGATTAACAAGGTTTTAGCCTCTTACAGGAAGAAACAGGCGGACAGGTTATAAAGACTGGCAGTTCTGGAAGGCAGATAGATGAGCTGGTTTTGCTGAAATAGCAAATAGAACGGAGACTGAAAATAGAAAATCTGGAAAGAGACTGTTGCAGAACAACCGGTTTATGCAGGATATGGTGCGAAAATCTTAAAATTCCTACTATATTTTGTATAAGAACTTTATTTTGCAACAGTCTCTTTAAATTTGTTTCTTAATGGAGTTACTTCCAACCTTCCGCTATGTGGAAAAAGACACTTTTATAGCTGACTTACCTCTACACTGCTCAGGGAGAAAAAGATTGTGCCGCTTCCTTGACCGTGATAAAATAAAGAGAGATTTAAGAGAGAGGAGAGAAGCAGAGTGACAGACAGACTGGCCTTTGAATTGCTTTTAAATATCGGCCTGCTGCTTATTGTAGGCAATCTGCTGTCTAAGATACGATTAGTGCAGAATATGCTTCTTGAAGAGGCGAGTGATTGGAAGCGGCAGGCAGCACTGTCAATCTTGTTTAGTGGAATCATAGTATTGTCTACGTATACGAGCATTGATATTGGCTCATATAGCCTGAATACCAGGGTAATTGGAGGTATTGCCTCTGGCCTTTTAGGCGGACCGCTTGTAGGAATGTATGCCTCTTTGTTGGGAGCTATATATGTATATTTTTTTTCCTCTCCCTCTGTATTTGCGACAGCGTCAGCTTTTTCCACTGCTTTATTTGGGCTTTTAGGGGGCAGCTTTTATCCGTATTTTCAAAGAGGGAAGTGGGAATATAGGGATTTGTTTTTTCTCGCCTGCTTTGCAGAGGTTGTAGATATGGTCGTCATCCTGCGTCTGACCTCTCCATTTTCCATGGCTCTTGAAACAGTGCTCGAGGTATCTGGTCCTATGATCATATTGAATGCCTGTGGAATTCTTCTTTTTATTTCCAGCTTTAATCATGTGTTTGTCCGGCAGGATATGGAAAGCAGCCGCCAGCTTAAACTGGCTTCGGATATTTCTCGAAAATGTCTTCCTCTGCTTGCTAAGGGCCTTAAAAACAGGGATGATATTGAAAAAATGGCAGATATTATCCTCAGGGAGTCACATTGGGCAGGAATTATGATTATGGATAGGACGGAAATGATCGCCTGGAAGCACACAGGGATTCCGTTAAAAATAGAGGATTTTACAGAAATTCCTGCTCCTGCTGCAGAAGCGATGAGAAAGGGAAGTCTGGTAACCTTAAAATATACGGGAAGGGAAAGTCCCCTATATGAGCTGATAAAAGAATATTCTTTGATTGCAGCGCCTTTTATGATCCATGAGAACTCTGTAGGCTGCATGGTAGCATGGGTAAAGCGGCAATGGATGATGCGCCGGAGCGAAACGGTACTTCTCCAAAATATCGCCATAGTCAGCTCTGCTCAGCTGGCTATGGCAGAGCTAGAGACACAGAAGCGGATGAGGCAGAAGGCAGAGTTTAAAGCCCTTCAATTTCAGGTAAACCCCCATTTTCTATTTAATGCGTTGAATACGATTTCCTGCGTATGCAGGGAGAATCCGAACAGAGCTAGAGAGCTTTTGATTATTCTGGCTAATTATTTCCGTTATAATCTGAATCATGAGGCATATATGGTGCCTCTGGAGGATGAGCTGGAACATGTAAAAGACTACCTGGAGTTGGAGAAGGCCAGGTTTGAAGAAAAGCTGGAAATTGTATATGAAATAAAAGGAAAACTGGAAACTCCGGCTCCCACTTTAATCCTTCAGCCGATTGTGGAAAATGCAGTAAAGCATGGGGCAGATGAGAAGGGACAGCGGTTTGTATCAATCCTTGCAGAGGATAAGGGGAATGAGATACAGGTATATATCTCTGATCACGGCCGGGGTTTTCCCGAAGAGGTATTGGAAAAGCTGGCTAGAGATGAATCGCTTGGCAGAAGCATCGGCCTTATGAATGTCCATAAGCGCATGAAGAGCATATATGGGGAAGCTCACGGACTGAAGATCAGAAACTCAGAACGAGGTTCCTGTGTAGAACTGCGGTTTAAGAAAAAATTAGCAGAGGAGAGGGAAAATGAGGATAGGGATAGTAGATGACGAAAGGCCTGCAAGAAGCGAACTGAAACATCAGCTTTTAGAACTGATTCCAGAGGCAGAGATTGTAGAGGGGGATAGTGGAGCAGCAGCGCTTCAGCTGGCGGGGGGAGAAAAGCTTGATTTGTTTTTCCTGGATATTAACCTGGGAGATATTAATGGGACTGTACTGATTGAGGCTTTAAAAAACATGCAGCCGGATATGAAAATCGTATTTGTTACCGCATATTCTGAGTACGCGGTAAAAGCCTTTGAGCTTGGAGTTGCGGACTATGTTATGAAGCCCTATGATAAGAAAAGGCTTCAGAAGATGATTGATAAATGCTGTATAGGTCAAGGGGAATGGAAGGAGAAGCCAGTACCAGCCAGAAATCCAAAAAGGATTGCTATAAATAGTAACGGAAGAACCTTGTTTGAGGATGTAGACAGGATTATATATGTGGAAACCTATAATAGAGGCTGTCTGATCCATACTCTGGGAGATGAGTATTTTGAGGGAAAATCCATTGGAGAGTATGAAAAACGTCTGGATGCCTTCCACTTTTTCCGTATTCATAAAAGCTATCTGATTAATCTAGACCAGGTCCGAGAGGTATTTCCCTGGGGAAATAACAGCTTTGCCTTAAAGATGAGAGGCTATGAGCAGAATATCCTTCCGGTAGGGAGGGAGAAAACCAAGATTTTGAGACAGCTTTTAGGCTGGTAAAGCCTAAAAAAGCTGCCAGCCCTATTCTTCAATCACGTGGATTTCAAGGAAATCAAAATCAATGTGTTCAATAAAGTTATCCTGATTAAAGCGCGTCCTAGCGTGCCTCTGGAAAGCGTGGATATTGGCATCCAGCCATATAGGTTCTTCTAAATCAAATTCGCAGCAGATATTGGTAAGAGCCTGAAAGACCATCTGGGTTCTGGAAAGGGAATAATCACTGATTGAAATAACGGTATCTTTGAGAAGATGATTGTTATAGAATATTTTACCCCACATGCGGAACATAGTTTACCTCCTGTGTAGAAGGCTGCCAAAGGGCAGCGAAGATGGTGTATTAAGTGGATGAGGTTAAGTATATCGGATTTTAAGGGGAAAGTAAAGATGCGCAGCTACTTGTTTCTTATCATTTTTTGTAGTAAGCTATAGTAAGAGATATACCTATTTTACATGCAGGAGGAGCGGGATATGATGCCGGTTACAGATTATGTGGCATTCCTGACAGAGGCCAGAGAGCGGCTGGAAGAGCTGGAGATTTTAAAGGACAGGGAAAAAAGGCTTAGAGCTGATGAACAGAGGCTGGAAAGGGCGCTGGAGACAGAGAAACGTTCAGTTAATGATAATATTTCAGCGACAATTAAAAAACGGCGGGAAGAAATCAGCTTTAATTATGATAAAGAGATCAGCCGAGGCCAGGATAAGCTGAAGAAAGCCAAGGCAAAGCGCGAAAAGGCCAAAAGCCAGGGGATAAAGGAGCGGATTGCAGAGGAGACAGCAGAGCTGCATAAAGAAAACAGGGAATTAAAGCTGCAGATGAAGACGATTTTTCAAAAAAATCGTGTGCCTGCAATATGCAATTCCAATCTGTATTATGCATTATTTTTTCCCAGGTGGTTCAGTGATATTATGAAGCTTTTACTCGCAGTCATTATCTGTTTTCTCGTTATTCCATACGGAGTCTATTTGGCTTTGCCGGAAAAAAAGATATGGTTGATGATTGTAAGCTGTTTTCTCTGTGTGGTAATCTTTGGAGGCTTGTATATCTGGATTAGCAACCGTACAAAGCTGCTCCATATGGAAGTACTCCGCACTGGGCGCACGTTCCGGGACCAGATACATTCTAATAGAAAGAAAATCAAGGTGATAACCAGCTCTATTAAAAAGGATAGGAATGAGTCCCTTTATAATCTGGAAAAGTATGATGACGAGATTGCCAGAGTGGAGCAGGAACTACAGGAGACTGCCAATAAAAAGAGGGAGGCTTTGAATACGTTTGAGCAGGTGACGAAGGTAATTATATCAGATGAAATTGCTAACAATGCCAGGCCTAAGCTGGACAGGCTGAGGGAAGATTATCAGAAGGCAGCATCGGATATACAGGAGCTGGAGATACAGATTAAGGATGAAAATCTTTATATCACTGATCATTACAGTTCCTATTTGGGAAATGAATTTTTAAATCCCCTTAAGCTGGGGGAGCTGACTGAGATTATCCGTTCTGGGAGAGCATCTAATTTAAGCGAGGCTATGGAAGTGGCGAGAAGGCCGGAAGAAGAGCGATAGAAAGGTAAGAACTGCTGTAGTGATACAGCAGTTCTTTTTTTATCACATAGGATTCCGGTATCAAAAAATGTCGGCCTGGGAGATGAAAATACTCAGCAAGGCCCTTTTTGTGCATAAACGGGACATGTCCTGCCTATAATAGAACAGAGACTATGAAATGTACAGGCGGGATGATATGAAATTATGGGAGCGGATTAAAATCCGGGGAAACCGGGAGATTTATTATTATGATGCCCAAAGTGACTGGGAAATAGAAAGCTTTGCTCTCCAGCTGTATGGATTAATCAGAGAATCAATGGAGCAGGAGAATAAAAAGGGCGTTTTGTTTCTGTGTATTGGGACAGACCGGTCTACAGGCGATAGCCTTGGTCCGCTGATTGGATATAAACTGAAAGGAAGAAAGATAAAAAGGGCTGAAGTAGTAGGAACCCTGGAAAAACCGGTTCATGCCATGAATTTGGAACAGTATTTAAAGGCTGTACGTTTAAGCTTTCCAGAGCATTTAATTGTAGCAGTGGATGCCTCTGTAGGAAATATAGAACATATTGGATATATTACTCTTGGTAAGGGGCCGTTGAAGCCAGGGCTGGGAGTCAGTAAAGAGCTGAAAGCGGTAGGAGACATATTTATAACAGGAATTGTAGGAAGCTGCGGAAATCACGATCCAATCATGCTTCAGAGCATACGCTTGTCAATCGTCATGCGCCTGGCTGATTGTATCTGTGAAAGTATTTGTTTTGTCGAAAAATTATGGGACAGGACAGCCTCTGTTTGACAAGTTTTTTATCCCTGCTGTGTTATAGTGGATACAACCGTTTATGCGCAGTGCAAATAAAGGATTGTTGGAAAGATAGAAGAACAGCGGGGTGAACCTATGGGAGAATTATATAATCCCTATCCCAAGCTGCCTAAGAATATTAGGCAGATAGGAGAGCGGGACAGCATTGTCAGATTATACCTGGAAGATTATGTAAATACCTATCTGAAACGGTTGTATCCAGTAGGAGGACAAACTTTAAGAGTTGGGCTTTTGCTGGGAAGCCGGGAAGAGTACGATGGAGTTCCCTATATTTTTATTGATGGAGCGCTGGAGATGGATGATGTGGCTCAAAACGGTGAAAAGGTGGAATTTTATGAGGGAGCATGGAAAAAGGCATATCAGGATATTGAGCAGATGTTTCCTAAAAGGACAGTCCAGGGATGGTTTCTCTGTGGGTCACCAGGCTGCCAGCTTAGCCCATTAAATTATTGGAAACAACATGGACAGTATTTTTCCAGTGGAAATAAGCTGATGTATTTAAATTCAGGCTTGGAAAATGAAGAGGCTGTTTATGCTGCATCCACAGATGGCTTTTACAAATTGCGTGGCCATAATATATACTATGAAAGAAATCAGATGATGCAGGATTATATGATTTCCAGGCGAGAGGCAAGGCGCGTAGATGCAGGCGTAGACAATACACTGATACATAATTTCCGGCAGAAGATGGAAGCAAGGAAGGTAGAAATATCTACGGATAAACAGATGATAGGGGTATTGGGAACCCTATGCAGTGTTCTGACTGTTACCGTTCTTGCCGGAGGAATTACCATGATGAATAATTACCATAGGATGAAGGAGATGGAATCAGTCATTGCATCCGTGATGCCTTCTGATATTTCCTTTGGAGAGAAATATAAGGAAGAGGATGGAAAGCCAGAGGTAGTGATCCAGAGCAGAGCAGATACAGAAATCGCCCCGGAAACTATGATTAATGAAGGATCATGGAATGATGGACAGGCTTTGGAGAATAAAGAAGGTCAGGAGCAGATAAGCCAGAATCAAGCAGGGATGCAGAACCAGGGTTCGAGTCAGGGGCAAGGCTCAGGACAAAGTCAGGCATCAGGTCAAGGCGGAGGACAAGAACAAAGTCAGAAATTAAGCCAAAGTCAAGAATCAGAACAGAGCAGAGGGTCTGGGCAAGGACAGAGCCAGAGCAGCTCGAGTCAGTCGAAAAATGGAAACAGCCAGAGTAATCAGAGTGAATCAGGCCAAAGCGTTCAAAGCAGTCAGGGGACTCAAGGAACTGGCGGCAGCCAGGAAGCTCAAAGCAGCTCTGATACTCAAAACTCTCAGGATAGGAAAGAGACAAACTTAAACGATGGGAAACAGGAAGAGCAGGATACCCGGTCGATAGAAGAAATAGCTGCAGCAGGTGGACATACTATTTATGAGGTATCGGAAGGCGAATCCCTTTTCGGCATATGTATGAAAAAATACCACGATGCCAATATGCTGGAAGAAATCTGTCGGATTAATGGATTAGAAGATGGAAATAAGATTAAGTCAGGCCAGAAATTAATCATGCCTTAAACTGTTAGGAGTATTCTAAACTATTTCCTGTCCGAACAGAGCAAAAACGAAGTTTGGAATTTCTGTGATCTCTATGGAGTGCGGGAGGAGCAGAATAAAAAACTAATGCGTTTCCCTGAAGAATGTTGTATACTGACATATATACAGCTTTTGGGAGAAACACAGGGATGAGTGATTTAAGCTCTATGAGCAGAGAGAGAAAAAAGGGCCAGCTGCGCAGGCGTATGATTTCCCCGGACAAGGGGGAGCGTGTTGTACCAGAGACTGGCCATGGAAATGAAGCTGGAAAGCCGAAGAACCGGGGCAGGACGCGCCGCCATTTTGTTATTTTGCTCATATTTTTTACGGTTGTGGCAGGAATAGGCTTTGGGATATATGAATATTTTATCTATCATACTTATACAGAGTATAGGACCTTATGGGAAAAGCCTGTAAGCGAGGGTGGTGCTTCGCAATATGCTGCATTCGGCGGCAATGTGATAAAATATACAAGGGATGGGGCTTCCTATATTGATAATAAAGGAGAAACAAAGTGGATACAGCCTTATGAAATGAAAAACCCGATTATATCCATAAAAGGCGACTATGCGGCAATTGCAGACCAGCAGGGAAATACAATTTATATTTTTAATAAAGACGGCTGTCAGGGAACAGCTTCTACTGTACGCCCGATTGTAAAGGTGGCAGTAGCTGCTAATGGGCAGGTGGCAGCAATTCTGGAGGATTCTCGTGCCAGCTATATTCGATATTATGATAGGGATGGAAGCGATACGATCCATAAAAAGGATGGAAGCGAGATGGTTCAGGAGATTAAAACCGTACTTTCCGGTGACGGATATCCTTTGGATATTGCTTTGTCTCCAGATGGTTCTCAGATTATTGTGTCCTTTGTTTATCTGGACCAGAGGGAAATGGGGCAGAGGATAGTAATTTATGATTTTTCTGAGATTGGAAAAAATGAGAATCACATTGTGGGAGGGTTTGACAAGGACTTTAAAGATAGCCTGGCTGCCAGGGTTATCTATCCAAACGAAGATTCTGCATGCGCCTTCACTGATAATGGCATCACTTTTTTTTCCACCAAGAATCTTGCAAGCATTGCTCTGGTGAAGAAAGCTGAGGCAAGGGATGCATTTATAACCAGTATCTTCTATTCGGAAAAATATGCTGGGATGATAGTCCAGGATATGATGGGATCAGGCAACTACCGAATGGATGTATATGATTTAAAGGGAGATGAGATTTTCAGCAAAGAGTTTGATTATCAGTATCAGGGGATACAGATTTCAGGAGAGTCTGTAATTCTTTACAATGAAAATACCTGTAAGATTTTTAATATGCATGGCGTAGAAAAGTTTTCAGGAGAGCTGGATATTGCCCCGGATATCATTGTGGGTGGAAGCCAGGCAGATACCCTGATTGTAACAGGCCAGCAGATCATGAAAGAGATAAAATTAGAGTAGGAGAGAAAATACTATGGGAAAAAAATGCATCGGAATCGACATTGGAGGCACTACGGTAAAGCTGGGGCTGTTTCATACAGATGGGACCTTGATTGAAAAGTGGGAAATTCCTACGAGAAAGGAAAATGGAGGGGAGAGTATACTTCCTGATATTGCTGCCTCAATTAAAGAGAAAATGAAAGAAAGAGGCATATTAAATGAAGACCTGGCAGGAGCAGGAATGGGCTTTCCAGGACCGGTTCTTCCTGACGGATCCGTAGAGGTTTGCGTGAATATCGGCTGGCGTGACAAGAATCCAGAAAGGGAATTGAGCAGTCTCCTGGATGGTCTTTTTGTGCGTTCCGGCAATGATGCCAATGTAGCCGCCCTTGGAGAAATGTGGCAGGGAGGGGGAAAAGGATATCAAGATATTGTAGCTGTCACTTTGGGAACCGGTGTAGGAGGCGGAGTAATCCTAAAGGAGCAGATTGTATCTGGAAAGCATGGAACAGGAGGCGAAATCGGCCATATCCATGTGAGAGGGGAAGAAACGGAACTTTGCAACTGCGGCGGCAGGGGGTGCTTGGAACAGGTGGCTTCTGCAACAGGCATTGCCAGGGAAGCAAAAAGGATCATGAAAAAAACGGACGAGCCTTCTGTTCTCCGCCAATTCGGCGATGAGGTGACAGCAAAGGACGTTTTGGATGGGGCAAAGGCAGGAGATAAGCTGGCTGATGAAGTCGTGGATACAGCATGCCGTTACCTTGGGATTGCTTTGGCCCAGGTTTCCATGACTGTTGATCCAGAACGGTTTGTCATAGGAGGCGGCGTATCGAAGGCTGGGCAGTTTCTTATCGACAGAATATGGAAATACTATGATTTCTATACACCGATTACAAAGCAGAAGGCAAGCATCGCTTTGGCAGAATTAGGAAATGATGCGGGAATTTATGGGGCGGCCAGATTGATTTTAAAATAATTGGGGATAAAAGATAAAACGGCTGGAAAGACACGGTTAGACATGGCTTTCCAGCCGTTTCGTCTGCTGATTATTGAAGATGAGGGCTGGGAGAAGCAGAGGTAAAAAAAGCTTTATGAAGATATGTGATTTTTGACAGAAACAGGATAAAAAACAAGAAGAAAAATCTGATAGATAGCAGATAAATGACAATGAGGAGACCCCAGCTCATAAAGACACTGGGGCAATTATGAAAAATCTATGTGCAATTTAACTATATTAGCTATTAAACAAACTTAATTTCTGTACAAATTATAAAAAGAAGGTATGAATAGGCAATGAATAATATGTGAATAAATTATGAACAATAAAGGAATCATGTTGATATGGATTTTTAGATGGGTTTCAAGTATAATTAATTTTAAAGAGGGAGATCTCAATTGATATTTTTGCATGGCAGGATGATTTCCAATGTACTCGAGTCAGGGGACGAAAAGGACAAATATTTTATCAGCCGGGAATTTGCGTGTGCTTATAAACTAGGGAGCGTAAAAAATGTGAGGAACTAAAACATTTAAAAGATTTTGGGATATTTCTATTACCCACAGGGATTTGTTTACATAGCAGACACCTGAGGTGTTATTTGCGTTATTTTAATAAATCAAAAGGAGGAGACATGGCAGGAACACGTCAAAGAAAAACAATCGTCATTGGGCACAAGAATCCGGATACAGATTCTATCTGTTCCGCTATCTGCTATGCAAATCTGAAAAGAGCAGTTACCGGAAACGTATATATGCCGGGACGTGCAGGTCAGATCAATGAAGAGACAAAATTTGTATTGAATTATTTCGGCGCAAAAGAGCCGGTTCTGATTAAAAATGTAAAAACTCAGGTAAAAGATATTGAGATCAGGGAAACAGAAGGTGTTGCCAGAAATATTTCCCTGAAAAAGGCTTGGAATCTTATGCAGAAGGCGGGAGTGGTAACTCTTCCTGTGGTAACAAATGGCGGAATTCTAGAGGGATTGATTACCGTAGGCGATATTGCCCAGTCCTATATGAATGTATATGACAGCAGCATCTTGTCCAAGGCAGAAACTCAGTATTCCAATATTATTGAGACGCTGGAAGGGCTGATGCTCATAGGGGATGAAGCGGAATATTTTAGCCAGGGCAAGGTATTGATTGCTGCGGCCAATCCAGATATGATGGAGTATTATATTCAGCCTCACGACCTGGTTATTCTGGGAAACCGATATGAATCCCAGCTCTGCGCGATTGAGATGGAGGCGGACTGTATTATTGTCTGTGAGGGCGCAGCAGTATCCATGACAATAAAAAAGTTGGCCCAGGAAAGAGGCTGTAAGGTCATGACGACTCCTTATGATGCCTATACGGCTGCTCGTCTGATTAATCAAAGCATGCCGATCAGCTATTTTATGAAAACAGAAAATCTGATTACTTTTGAACGGGATGATTATATAGAGGAAATTCGCGATGTAATGGCGAGCAAACGCCATAGAGATTTTCCGATTCTGGATAAGGATGGAAAATATTATGGAATGATTTCTCGAAGGAACCTCCTAGGAGCTAGAGGAAAACAGATAATTCTCGTGGATCATAATGAAAAGAACCAAGCAGTAGAGGGAGTGGAAGGGGCAGAAATCCTGGAGATCATCGATCACCATAAGCTGGGTACAGTAGAAACTATTGCTCCTGTATTTTTCAGAAACCAGCCCTTAGGATGTACGGCTACAATCGTATATCAGATGTACCGTGAAGCTGGAGAGGAGATTCCAAAGGAGATGGCAGGCCTTTTATGCAGTGCTATTATTTCTGATACATTGCTGTTCCGTTCCCCTACCTGTACTCCGATTGATAAAGCAGCAGCTATGGAGCTGGCGGACATGGCAGAGATTGATCTGGAAAAATATGCCGGAGAGATGTTTGAGGCTGGAAGCAATCTGAAGGGAAAATCTGTGGAAGAAATTTTTTATCAGGATTATAAGCGGTTTGAGTCAGGAAAGCTTGTTTTTGGAGTGGGACAGATCAGCTCTGTAAACCAGAAGGAGCTGAACCGATTAAAGGAAAAGCTTCTTCCTTTTATCGAAGAAAAACAAAAAGAACAGGGAATTGATATGCTGTTCTTTATGCTTACGAATATTCTGACTCAGTCAACCACCCTTTTATGTGCAGGACAGGGAGCAGAGCAGATGATAACCGTTGCATTCCGCGTCAGCTCCGAGGGGGATAAGGAAGGCGAAGTGGTCCTGCCTGATGTAGTATCCAGAAAGAAACAGCTGATTCCTGTTATCATGATGACACTTCAGAATTAATGCGCTGGCAATATGGATTTTGCGTTACTGTGCCGTAGAGAAAAAGTGTCAGAATATGTATGGGATGCAGGCCGGAAATTTCTAAGATTCCTACACTCAACCGCCTGTGCGGACAAGAGCTTATATTCCATGCAGAGATATTCTGCCGCTTTTTCTAAATTAGGACTTTGATACCTTAATCAGAAGCAGCAGATCATTCTGCATGCCATATATGCCTGGTATAACAGCAGACAGGGATGCAGGAAATAAAAAAAGAAAAAGAAAGAGAAGGGAAAGAATGTGGAAAAGGAGATATTTAAGCCTGGCAATATGATTTATCCTGTTCCGGCAGTGCTGGTAAGTGTAATAGATAAGGAGGGAAATGCCAACCTTTTTACCGTGGCGTGGACAGGCACGATCTGCACAAATCCGCCTATGGCTTATATCTCTGTCAGACCAGAACGATATTCCTACCATATGCTGCGTGAAACAGGAGAATTTGTCATTAATCTGACGACTAGAGAAATGGCCTGGGCATTAGACTACTGTGGTGTGCGTTCTGGCAGAGACGTGGATAAATGGAAGGAAACAGGGCTAACGCCTGTTAAGTCCAGAAAGGTATTAGCGCCTCTGGTCGGGGAAAGCCCGGTAAACATTGAATGCAGGGTAACAGAGATAAAGGAACTAGGTTCCCACCACATGTTTCTTGCCAGTGTAGAGGCTGTATCTGTGGATAAAAGTTATATGGATGGAACAGGCAGGCTGGCATTAAATAAAGCAGGTCTTATCGCCTATTCCCATGGAGAATACCGGGAGCTTGGAGCCGGATTTGGGACATTTGGCTATTCTGTAAAAAGAAAAAAGGACGGGCAGAAGCCGGAATGCGAGAAAGATTTTAAGGAAAAAAAGGAAAAAAGAGAGCTAGAAAACGAAAAAGGATTTAAGCATAGAGAAAAATGGGAAAATAGGAAATCATTGAAAGATAAAGAGGGATTGGAAGACAGAAAAAAACTGAAAAACGGAAGAAAGCCTGGAAACAGTAGAAATGTTGAAAAAGGAGAGAAGAGCCCAGGAAAACGTCTGAAAAAGAATAGAAAACAGCTAAACGCTGGAACGTAATAAAAAATATGGAGAAAAGGATGAAAAAGGACAATATTATTTTAATCGGTATGCCGGCTTCTGGCAAAAGCACAATCGGGGTTCTTTTGGCAAAAAGGCTGGGATATTCATTTGTAGATACGGATTTGATTATTCAGAAAAAGGAAAAGAAGCTGTTGCGGGATTTAATCCAGGAACATGGGATTGAAGGTTTTTGGAAAATAGAAGAAAAGCATAATGCAGAGCTGGAGGCAGAGCATTCGGTAATTGCTCCAGGCGGAAGCGTTATTTATGGCCCTAAGGCGATGAAACATTTAAAAGAAATCGGAGTGGTAGTTTATTTAAAGCTGGACTGTGAGGAAGTGGAAAAAAGAATTGATGATGCAGAGAGACGGGGTGTAACCTTGAAGGAAGGATGGACGATTTGGGATTTGTATGAGGAAAGAGTTCCTTATTATGAGAAATATGCAGATATTACGATAGAGGAAAAAAATATGAAGCCTGGTCAAGTCGCAGATAGGATCTGCCGGCTGCTGAAGGATCGCTTGAATTCATAGATCTAAGGAAACAAGGGGGCTGCAAACGGAAAAGTGTTCTGTGAAAGCCAAAAAGACTTCAGAGCGCTTCATTTCCCACTCTGCTTGGCAAGGAGAGCTTGGCCGCATGCCCGGACAAGTAAACTAGAAAACACAGAAGAAAATTAGGATAGATGCACAAAATTAGGAGGATTAATTTATGCATTTATCCTATTTTTACATTTAATACCTAAACAACTTGTGCAATCGACCATACAAGTTGTAGAATTTAATATAAGAAAAGGTTGACAATTGTTACAGGAGGAAGAACGAATGGATGAGTCCGGAAGAAACAAATACAGCGTTTTGACGGAATATCTTAAGAATGAAATCCTGTCAGGAAACATTAAGCCGGGAGAACGGATTTTGTCGGAAAATCAGATGGTAGGAAAGTTTGGGGTCAGTCGCCATACTGTGAGAAGGGCACTGGAAATCCTGGAAAGGGAAGGATACGTCCAGGCAGTTCATGGGAAGGGAACCTTTTGCTCCGACAGGCTGATAAATAAGAAAGATTCAAAAAATATAGGAGTGGTTACTACATATATTTCAGACTATATTTTTCCAAGGCTGATACAGGGAATGGACCGAGTGCTTTCTGAAAACGGCTATACGATTATTTTAAAAAACACAGGGAATAGCAGGAAGAAAGAGGCGGAAGCTCTGGATGTTCTCCTGGCAAAGGAGATAGACGGGCTGATTATTGAGCCGAGTAAAAGCCAGCTTTTATGCAGCCATCCTGACTTGTATGAAAGGATGGAACAGAACCGGATTCCCTATATTTTCATCCAGGGCTGCTATGAGCAGATGATGGACAGGCCTCATATTGTAATGGATGACTGCGAGGGAGCATATATGGCGACCCATTATCTAATCGAGCTTGGACATCGACATATTGCCGGGGTGTTTAAAGCAGATGATGTGCAGGGAAAGGAACGGCATAAGGGATATGTGAAAGCGCTCCAGGAAACGGGCTTTCCCTATGATCCAGATATGGTAGTATGGTTTCACACAGAGGACAGGAAGAAAAAGCCGGCTGCAATGATTGGAAAGAAGGCAGAGCAGAAGGAAGGGCTGGATGGGGTGGTCTGTTATAACGACCAGATTGCCATACAGGTAATCAATGCTCTGGAAGAAAGAGGAATCCGGGTACCAGAGGATATTTCTGTTACCGGATATGATAATTCCCTGATTGGACAGGAGAAAAATACTGGGCTTACTACGATTGCCCATCCCCAGGAAAAGCTGGGAGAGATGGCAGCACAGCTTCTTCTGGAAAAAATAAGGAATGTGCCAGAGGAAGAAAGCCGGATTCCCAGGCTGATTGAACCAGAGCTGATTATCCGGAATTCCTGTATACAGAGAACATAATAAATATTACATAAATGCAGAAAATCTGCAATTAAAAAAGAGGAGGATATGTCACATGAAAACAGGAAAGAATTACAAATTTTGGTTTTGTACTGGTTCTCAGGATCTGTATGGAGACGAGTGCTTGAGGAAGGTTGCTGAGCACTCTCAGATCATTGTAGAGGAGTTGAATAAGTCAGGAGTACTTCCTTTTGAAATCGTGTGGAAACCGACATTGATTACCAATGAGTTGATCCGTAAGACCTTTAATGAAGCCAATGCAGATGAGGAATGTGCTGGTGTAATTACCTGGATGCATACGTTTTCTCCGGCAAAGAGCTGGATTATCGGTCTTCAGGAGTACAGAAAACCCCTTCTTCACCTTCATACACAGTTTAATGAGGAAATCCCTTATGATGAGATTGACATGGATTTCATGAATGAGAACCAGTCTGCTCACGGTGACAGGGAGTATGGACATATTGTAACCAGGATGGGGATTGAGAGAAAGGTAGTTGTAGGACACTGGGCAGATAGGGCTGTTCAGGAAAGAATCGCTTCTTGGATGCGGACTGCCATCGGCGTGATGGAAAGCAGCCATATCCGTGTAATGCGCGTGGCAGATAATATGCGCAATGTGGCAGTTACAGATGGCGATAAGGTAGAAGCACAGATTAAGTTTGGCTGGGAGATTGATGCATATCCAGTTAATGAGATTGCTGAATATGTGGAAGCGGTTTCTAAGGGAGATATTGATGCTCTGGTTGAAGAGTATTATGACAAATATGAGATTATCCTTGAGGGGCGTGATCCAGAAGAATTCAAAAAGCATGTGGCAGTTCAAGCAGGAATTGAAATCGGCTTTGAAAAATTCCTGGAGGAAAGGAACTACCAGGCAATTGTTACCCATTTTGGAGATTTAGGCTCATTAAAGCAGCTTCCAGGACTTGCAATCCAAAGGCTGATGGAAAAAGGATATGGCTTTGGCGGAGAAGGTGACTGGAAGACAGCAGCCATGGTACGTCTGATGAAGATTATGGCAGCAGGCGTAAAGGATGCAAAGGGAACCACATTCTTCGAGGATTATACTTACAATCTGGTACCAGGTAAAGAAGGTATCCTTCAGGCCCACATGCTTGAAGTATGCTCCTCCATTGCTGATGGAAAGATTGGAATTAAGGTATGCCCATTAAGCATGGGCGACAGAGAAGACCCGGCAAGACTGGTATTCTCCGCAAAGGAAGGCCATGGCATCGCTACATCTTTGATTGACCTGGGCGATAGATTCCGCCTTATTATTAATGACGTGGAATGCAGAAAGCCAGAGAAGGCTATGCCAAAGCTTCCGGTTGCCAGCGCATTCTGGACACCAGAGCCGAATCTGGCCACTGGCGCTGAAAGCTGGATCCTTGCAGGCGGTGCACACCATACGGCATTCTCCTATGACCTGACTGCAGAGCAGATGGGAGACTGGGCAAATGCAATGGGAATTGAAGCTGTATATATTGACAAGGATACTACCATCAGGCAGCTTAAAAATGAACTAAAATGGAATGAGGTATATTATAGATTTCATTAATTTAAGGGGGCAGGTGAAACGATGAGTTGTGATATGAACCAGGTGAAACAGAATATTTTAGACGGAAAGACCATGCTGGGCATTGAATTTGGCTCTACAAGGATTAAAGCAGTCCTTACTGACGAAAATTATGATATTATTGCCCAGGGAACTCATGACTGGGAAAACAGGTATGAAAATGGTGTTTGGACCTACCATGTGGATGATATCATTACCGGACTTCAGGACACCTATGCAGGCCTTGCTGCTGATGTAAAAGCAAAATATGGAATTGAGTTGGAAACTATAGGCGCTATTGGATTAAGTGCTATGATGCATGGATATATCGCATTGGATGAGGCCGGAAAACTTCTAGTTCCCTTCCGCACATGGCGCAATACCATTACCCAGGAGGCTTCTGAAAAGCTGACAGAGCTCTTCCAGTACAATATTCCCCAGCGCTGGAGCATTGCCCATTTATATCAGGCAATCCTGAATGGAGAAGAGCATCTTCCAAAAGTGTCCCATCTTACAACTCTGGCCGGATATACGCATTGGCTGCTCACAGGAGAAAAAGCTCTCGGCGTAGGCGATGCCTCTGGTATGTTCCCCATTGATATGAATACAGGGGACTATGAGGAAGGAATGGTAAAAAAATTTGATGAGGTGACAGCTTCCAAAGGTTATCCATGGAAATTACGGGATATCTTTCCTAAAGTCCTTTCTGCAGGAGAAGAGGCTGGCAGATTAACAGAGGCAGGCGCAAAGCTTCTGGATGTATCTGGTAAGCTGAAGGCTGGAATTCCACTGTGTCCTCCAGAGGGAGATGCAGGAACTGGAATGACCGCTACCAACAGTGTAGCAAGGCGTACTGGCAATGTATCCGCTGGAACCTCTGTATTTGCCATGGTAGTTCTGGAAAAAGAGCTTTCCAAGGTTTATCCAGAGATCGATCTGGTTACTACTCCATCCGGAGATCTGGTAGGTATGGTACACTGTAATAACTGTACGTCTGATCTGAATGCATGGGTAGGCTTATTTAAGGAATATTCGGAGGCTATGGGTATTCCGGCAGATATGAATCAGATTTTCGGGACCCTTTACAATAAGGCACTGGAAGGAGATAAGGATTGCGGCGGCCTGATTTCCTATGGATATCTTTCCGGCGAACCGATTACAGGCTTTGAAGAAGGCCGTCCTCTGTTTGTACGTACGCCAGACAGCAAGTTCAACCTTGCTAATTTTATGAGAACTAACCTATACAGCTCTTTGGCTACGTTAAAAATCGGTCTTGATATCCTGTTTAAGGAGGAAGGCGTGGAATTAGATAAGCTGATGGGTCATGGCGGACTCTTTAAGACAAAGGGTGTAGGGCAGAAAATTATGGCAGCAGCAGCTGGTGTGCCAGTTTCCGTTATGGAGACAGCCGGTGAAGGCGGTGCCTGGGGAATTGCCCTTTTGGCAGCTTATATGAAAAATAAGAAAGAGGGTGGGAGCCTGGCAGATTTCCTAGACAATCAGGTATTTGCAGGAGCTGCTGCAATAGTAATGGATCCAGATGAAGCAGATATGAAGGGATATGATGCCTTTATTGAAAACTATAAGAAAGGCTTTGCTGTCGAGAGGGCAGCAGTGGATGCTCTGAAGCTGTAATGATGGCAGATATCAGGCCGGGAGACATATTTACTATGAAAGTACTTTTTTCCGCGAAGCGGAAAACCGAGTTCAGGTATGCCAAATGCGCCGGATACTTTCATTTATGGCAGTGCGCTGATTATGCGCATAAAGGTTTAGAAGCAGATACTGTAATATTTTTTATAAGAGCCATGGGCTGGATCAGTGGTATCCGGCCTTTGGCAATTAAAATATGGGGAGAAAAATTATGTTAGAAGAGTTAAAAAAAGAGGTTTTTGAAGCCAATATGCTTCTTCCTAAATATAAGATGGTTACCTTTACCTGGGGCAATGTAAGCGGCATTGACAGGGAAAAGGGATTGTTTGTTATTAAGCCAAGCGGTGTGGATTATGAAACTATGAAGCCGGAGGATATGGTTGTAGTAGATTTACAAGGAAATGTGGTAGAAGGGGACTATCGTCCGTCTTCTGATACTGCTACTCATGTGGTTTTATACAATGCATTTCCAAACATCGGAGGTGTTGTACATACCCATTCTCCATGGGCAACCAGCTGGGCTCAGGCAGGCCGTTCCATTCCCTGCTATGGAACTACCCATGCAGATTATATCTATGGCGAGGTTCCCTGTGTGCGCAACCTTACAAAAGAAGAGATTGATGAGGCTTATGAGAAAAATACAGGAGTTCTGATTGCTGATTATTTTAAGGATAAGGACTATGAAGCAGCGCCTTGTGTGCTTTGCAAGAATCATGGCCCCTTTACATGGGGAAAGGACGCCCATGAGGCTGTTCACAATGCAGTAGTTTTGGAAGAGGTTGCAAAGATGGCTGCTCGCTGTGAGATGATTCAGCCAAAGGTACAGCCGGCTCCGCAGGAGCTTCAGGATAAACACTATTACAGAAAACATGGGGCAGGAGCTTACTATGGACAGGTAAAGAAATAAATTTTTTTTATGCCAAGGCAGCTAAGTCTAAAAAAGTGTCAGAATATTTTTACATTTACAAAAGCTTTAAAACTGGGGAGCTTTAACAGTGTAGAATATCCTGACACTTTAATCATTTTAGACAATAAAGAGGATAGCTTTTCAAAACAGTCTCTTTTCTTATTTTGTCGCAAGTTCTACTGTTACAGGCTGGGCAATATACCTATTCACCTCTTGCCTTATGTAATAGATTTTCCAAGTTCATATGCAGCAGACACTTCGGGTTTTCCTTCAATATCCCCTATATCCCCGTTTCCTCCAGCGAGAACATGACCGAGATTATTCCACTTCAAATGCTCTAGCAGGTGAGTATAGTAAAGAAGAACATCTTCAAAGCCGCTGCCCTCTGCGGCCATCAACAGAGCAGAGGCTCTGCCATATTCTCTCAGGAGATTTCCGTCCCCCTCCTCCAAAGCGAACAGGCGGTCAACAGCAGTTCTGATTTGTCCGCTCATATTCCAGTAATAGAGCGGACTGGCAAATACAATCACATCGCACTCTCGCACCACTGGATAAATTTTGTCCATATCATCTCGCTGGACACAGGGATAGACCCTGCTGCTGTGGCCGCCAAAGCAGCCCTTGCAGCCATGGATATTCATGCTGCCCAGGAAAAATTCTGTTACAGTATGACCGGCACTCTCCGCACCTGCGGTAAACGCTCTAACCAGCGCGGAAGTGTTGCCTTTTTTGTGGGGACTTCCATTGAGAATGATAATCTTCTTGGGCATGGTATTCTTCCTCCTTAAAATTTCTCCGCTAGAGCTGCCGCCTGCTTACAGCCGTCTGTTTTTTCGATATCACCGATATTCAAAACGCCTGGAACAAGAACCTCGCCTACCATCTTCCACTTCATCAGTGCAGCAGAGCGTTCCATAGGAACGCGCATACCGTCAAAAACAGACATATCATCTTCTTCACAGCAGGCGATAACTGCGCACTCTTTACCAGCAATATCCTTTCCGCCTACTACGAAAGAGAACAGGCGGTCAATGACTCCTTTGATTTGCGCGGGGATAGAATACCAGTACACAGGCATGGAGAAAACCACAGCGCCAGCCTCCAGGATGGAGGGGGCAATCGCGTTGAAGTCATCGTCAAAAGAACAGGCTTTTCCGGTCTTAAAGCAGGTTTCACAAGCCCGGCAGCCGCCCACTTTTTTCAGAGCAGCGTCAAAGCGTATGATGGTATGGCCCTTGGCCTCTGCCGCTTGGATAAATGCCTCTGTCATGGCAAAGCTATTACCCTTCTTTCGAGGGCTGCCAGTAATAACAACAATTTTTTTGTTCATGTAAAATACCTCCGGTTTTAATAGTATATAATTTTATTCAAAAAACAAAAAAGGGTCCCCCTTTTTGTTGCGAACTTGACTTTGCCCGGGTCTGATAGTATCATTGTAACAAGAATTGAAGCAAAATCAAGTACGCACATATAAGTGCAATACTTACCTGGAGGAAAGTATACTATGAATGAACGCTGTATTTCACAAGAGTGTCTTAGTGATACGGGCTTTAGCTATACCCTATCTTTAATCAACGGCAAATACAAAATGATAATCCTCTATACCTTAATGGAATTTAAGGTTGTGCGGTTCAATGAAATGAAAAAATATATTGGGGGGATTTCCTATAAAACGCTGAGTTCCACACTGAAAGAGTTAGAAGCCGATAAACTGGTGCATAGGGAGGAATACCCGCAAATACCGCCTAAAGTTGAGTATAGCTTAACGGAACGGGGAAAATCCCTTATGCCCCTTTTAGACGAAATGTGCGAATGGGGAGAAAAGAACAGGCTTCCGACCGTGTAATTAGCGGCAGGCAAAGCATGTATATAGACATTTACGATTTTTGTGCTGCGGAAATATTTGTCGGGATTCTTTAAACGTGATGGTATTTCAGGCCCCACTGACTAGAAGTGACTATATAGCAGAACGCCGCCATATTTTCTAGGGCGGCGTTGTTTGTGAGGCTGGAAAGGGAAAAGGATTTAAGCCTTTGGAACATAAGGCTGATTATTTTTCACAACAGCATAAATAATGTTGCACCTTTTTCTTGCCACAGCACCAATGCAGGTTAAATGATGTTTGCCTTCCGCCCTCTTTTCCTGGTAATAGGCACTTAATACAGGGTCTTTAAAGGCGGCGACCAGGGCGGCTTGAAAAATGGCTTTCCGCAGGTATGGTGATCCGCGTTTGCTCATTACATTGTGGGCTGCTTCAAATTCGCCGGATTGCGTGACGGTGGCATCAAGCCCAGCAAAAGCCACCAGCTTTCTGGGACTGCCAAATTTAGAGATGTCACCGATTTCGGTTTCCGTTTCCTTTACTTGTTTTTCAATAAAGGAAATCTGTTCGATCAGTGCTCTGAGTTGAAAGGTGAAGCTGCTTTTGGCAAAGGTGACGCCAAAGGAACGGGATGCGGCAGTTTTTAACTGTTCCGCTTTTGTGGCACCGACCTGCTGTCTGCTGAGTTGTGCGAGCAGCTCAGCCAGGGTTTGGGATGAAACAGTCTCAAAATCGATCGGTGAGGAAAACTGGAGAAGGATCTCTTTTGAGGTCTTACCGAAAATGTCAGAAAAGATGGACGGATATTCCGGGAATACCTGATCCAGCACACAGACAACCTTCCGCTTCAGGTCACTGATGGATTCCACCAGATAGGTGCGGAAACGCGTAAGTGAACGCAGGGAGAATAAATCCTCATCTGCGAGCCTGGTTTCGACAAACTGCCCATAACGGATTAAGTCGGCAATAAGGACAGAATCAATGATATCATTTTTCCGTTTGCGAATTTCAGTGACCCTGCGCCAGCCATCGGTCTGGATGGGATTGATGACATGAAGAGGGAACTTCTTTTCAAAAAGAAATGAATAGACAGAGAGCCGGTAGTGCCCGGTAGCCTCCATGCCGATTTCAAAGTCGTCAGGGCTTGGAGAATAAGAAGCGAGTTTGGAAAAGAGGGCATGTCCGCCGTCCGAGGTATTTGGAAAGGAGAAAGCCTTAAATACCACCTTGCCAGATTCATGCATCATGGAAGCGACATGGTTATTTTTACCGATATCAATGCCAACAAAAAACATACAGCCACCTCAGAAGAAAGATTTTAGATTGGGAGACCACTCAGCTAATAAGCGCCACTACCTTGTGCTAAATACGGAGAGAAGCCATAAGGCAACCAACATCCAACTCATACGCGGAAAGCTTATTAGAGAGAGGGATCCGTCTTTCAAGTACGAGCAGAACCGCTCAAGGAGGGAACGATCATCCTCTCAATCTAAGAAACCTATTATCTCCTATCAGACAGGAGATGTAAAGAAGCAGGTCTATGGGGTTATAGGTATCCCTTGAACAACCTAAATACATTATACAAGGAGGGACTGCTGATGAATATTACATATAGCGATTTATTCCAGTTTTGTATATTTGCCATCGTCCTCGTTGGTCTGTGTTATCAGATCTTCAAGGAAAGAAAATAGCCGTCACTACCGCAAATAGTGACGGCTGCCTATAATTTGGTAGAAACTGAAACTATTGAGGGCAAGCCGCTTTTCTGGCTGTTCCTTCTGTTTATAATATAGCATATCCGGAGGAGGGCTGTAAGCCCTCTTTTGTGATCTCTGACCTCAAAAGCCCCTTTCTGATATGATAGAGACATATCAGAAAAGGAGGCAGGTTATGATAGAGAAAATATTGGAAAGGATTGTAAACGAAATGGCCCCACACTTAGACCAGAACCAGCTGGAACATCTGAGCAATGTTCTGTATGTTAATTTCCACGGTATGGAGATTCGGGAACAGTGCACAGAACTGAAAGACAAAGGAATTGATGGGAATGAGGCACTATTACGGGATTATGAGAGAGGAGGGGATTAAAATGTCCACCATGCAGACCAGGTTCCACTATCTGTCCTCCTTCTGGGATTTTTTTGATAACGGAAGACCTGCTCTTAAAGCAGCTTTTGTACTTAACATCATAAAAAATTGTGTGACCGGGAGGTGGGAATGGAAGCTGCTTCTCGTTTTTGATTTTATAGGGAAAGACCCTGTTAATGTAAAGCATTAAAGTTATTTTTATGGGTATTTACAAAGAATCCTTTTAGCTAAGAATTTAGAAAAGGAAAAGTTTGACAAAAAATGTGAAAGTAAACAAAAAATATTGTTGACATTCTATAAGAAAATGTGTATGATGAAATTATACTAAGTATAATAAAAAGTACAATATATATTACAATAATATTGTGCAAAACCAGGTACAACTATAAAGATATACAGAATGCAGAGAAGTATCTATTTATAACCAAGGAAAGGAAGAGAATACATGAAGAAAAGAATTTTAGCAATGACAATTGCAGCAGTAATTACAGCTGGATTCACTGGCTGCGGCGGAGGTTCTTCCGAAACAACAAAAGGAAAAGAGGATGTGGCTGTTACCTTTAAAATGAGTGACCAAAATGCAGAAGGCACTACAGTTAATATTTGGCTGAAAGATTTTATCAGCCGGGTAGAAGAAAAAACCAACGGAACTGTAAAAATTGAGCTTTATCCTAATAATACCTTAACCTCCTCTGATTTAGAGCCATGCCAGGCTGGGGTAACGGATTTTGTTCAGAAGCCGCCATCCACTGCAACAGATCTGGATCCACGCATGGGAGCATTTGATGCGCCTTATATGTATGAAAACACACAGCATATAGAAGCCGCCTTTGATATTAATCACTCAGAAGCAATGGCTTCGTGTAATGAAGTACTAAAGGATTCTGGTTTGATCTTTCTGGGTGCTCTTCATACCGGGAATCGGCAGATTACCCTGAATAAGCCGATTTATACTCCTGCAGACTTGTCAGGGGTAAAGATTCGTGTAGTGTCCTCCGATCTGTATATCCGCTTGCTGGAATCCTTTGGCGCAGCCGCTACGCCGATGGCATGGTCAGAGGTACAGACCTCATTGCTGACACATGTGATCGACGGTCAGGAAAATCCGCTCTTTGCAATTAAAGAATACAATCTTAATGAGCTGCAGAGCTATGTGATTATGACGAACCATATGCCCACGAACAGTGGCTTGTTTATGAATTATGAATCCTGGAACAAACTGTCAGAAAACCAGCAGCAGGCGGTCAAGGATGCTATGGTTGAATCGCTTCACGATAATAATGAGCGGATTGCTGATTATAATAATGAAGTTAAAGATTGGCTTAAGGAAGCAGGTATGACAATTATTGATGTGGAAGACGGCCTTGACATAGAAGCATTTAAAGAGCGTGCAAAAGTAGTTACAGACTCTTATACAGAACAGTGGGGTGATTTAGTCAGCCTGATTCAGAATGTGAAATATTAATGCTTGAGAAAGAAAGACTCTGGATTTATGTGGAGAAAGGGATAATACTTTATTAACTGCTTTGCAAAATACAATGTAGGAGATGGATTATGATAGGAAAAATTTGGCCGGGCCTGCGTGGCTTGAGCACGATACTTTGCGCGGTTGCCTGTGCTGCAACCGGTGTTACAATTATAACACAGGTGCTTTCACGCCTTACGATGGGACAATCATTTATCTGGGTGGAAGAGATATCACAGCTCGCAGTTATTTTAACGGTGTTTTTTGGCTTGGTTGCAGTAGAGCATACCAATGGGCATCTGACTTTGGAAATCATGTTTACGATGTTTCCTAAGGCAGCGTTTTACCTGCAGATAATAGGTAAACTGTTGATGGCTGTATATGCTTCTTTTATTGTATATAGTGCGGGCAGAATGCTTCCGGCAGCTCGCAGAATTCTGGCGCCTGCCAGTAAGATTCCAATCCGCTATGTATATTATTCTATGATTTTTGGCTGTGTGCTGTGGATCATACAGACAGTTATCAATATGGTTTTACTAATAAAAGAGAGGAGGAAAGGCGTATGATTGCTTTTCTGTTAATCAGCTTTGTTGTTTTGCTCTGTTCTGGGACAGGGATCGTTGCAGCCATGGGTCTTCCGGCAGTCGTGTATTTTATGATGACTGGCACACCGCTTTCCACGATTTCATATTCTTTCTATCAGTCTTTATTCTCGTTTGGCATGGTGGCAATTCCTATGTTTATGTTGATGGGAAATCTTGTATCTGAATTAGGAGAGACAGAGCGGGGATTCCGCTTAGCTCGCGCTCTGGCAAAAGGTTCTCGTGGGTATTCGTCTAAAATAGCCATTATATTGAACTTGATTTTTGCAGGAATGTCCGGTTCTTCCGTTACCGCAGTCAGTGGTCTAGGCCCAATGATGATTGAAGAAATGGATAATGAAGGTTATGATCGCGGATATGCTTCAGCTATGACCATTGCAGCAAGTACGGTTGGCCCTGTGTTTCCGCCAAGCATTCCTCTGCTTTTATATGCATCGATTGCCGGCATTTCTACTACGAAAAGCCTGATTGCCGGCATGTTTCCTGGAATTACTTTGAGCACCTGCCTGCTGCTTTGGGTTCTTTTTACCCATAAAAAACATTTTACCCATGAGGCAAAGCAGATGGCAGAGGAGACAGCTTCGATAAAAACATTATTTTTAGATGCGCTGCCAATTATGCTGGCTCCTATATTGATTATTATTACTATGCTGAAAGGAGTATTCAGCCCAGGAGAATGTGGGGCAATGTCCGCCCTGTACATGATTATTTTGGGAGTGTTTCACCGTACCTTTACCTTTAAAAAGCTGTTTAACAGCCTGGCAGCGACAGGAAAATCCACTGCTTCTGTATTAGTGCTGACGATTGCAGGCGGTACATTTACGAAGGCTCTTTTATTAGAGCAGCTCCCTCAGAGGATTATGGGGCTGCTGGGAGGTTTGGCTAGTCATCCGATTCTGATTCTGCTGCTGGTAAACTGCGTACTGCTGATAATGGGGATGTTTATGGAAAGTAACAGCGCGCTTATATTGGCAGCGCCGATTATTCTTCAAATTACTTCCCCTTTAGGCTACAATCCGCTTCATATTGGTGTGATGATTGTGTTGAATCTGATGATCGGCCTGAGCACCCCACCGTTTGGCTTATGCATCTATACAGTCGCCAGACTGGCAAACGTATCGGCAGAACGAGTCATAAAGAATGTAGTGCCTCTCTATGTGCCTCTTCTTGCTGCATTGCTGCTGGTTACATTTATTCCGGCATTGAGCAACTGGCTTCCAACTCTGATTTTAGGATAAAAGCAGAACATAAAAAAGAATGTAAAAAATATAGAGTTTCAATATTGATACTAATTTAAAAAGTTAACAAACTAACAGGCCGCTAGGTATATAACTATAAACATATTACAGCAGGAGGTTTAAGATGATTGACGAAGAGATGAAAGCACTATTTGAACGTGCAAAAAAGGTTGATCCAGCTCAGATTGGGCATTATGTACTTGGGGGATACATGAATGGAAGAATCCGCCCGGTAACAGACGATATGGTAGTGATTGGGCCTGCATTTACTGTCCGCCTTCCATATAATGATAATGCCATTCTTTATCATGCGGTGGAACAGGCGCCAGAGGGTTCTGTAATTGTGATTGACCGCATGGGTGAGGACCGTTTTGCCTGCATTGGAGAGATATGTGCATTAAATGCAAAAATGAGAGGTATGGCAGGAATGATTGTTGATGGTCCGAATGCAGATACCAGAGCTTTAAAGACTATGGGGTTCCCAGTGTTCTCCACAGGACGTGCTCCAGCTACTAACAGTTTAAAAGGCTTGGGAGGAGAGTTTAATGTAGCGATTCACTGCGGCGGCGCAGTGGTGAGGCCTGGAGATATCGTATATGGAGATTTGGATGGTGTGATCGTAGCTCCGCCGGATGAATTCGAACATCTAGTAGAGACTGCAGAAGCGGCAACTAGAGATGAAGTTGAATTTCTAAAGCCCATGCTTTTAGAAGGCAGGCATCTTACGGAAGTGTGGAATTTTGAACGGCTTTCCAAGATGGGAATCAATGCGGCTGTGGCTGAATTATTAAAGGTTGAAGGGGGGATGAAAGTATAGACGGAAGAGTGGAGGAGGGCTATCCAGATGGAATATAAATTAAAAAATGTGTCATGGACAGAGTTTGAGGAACGTGCGAAGACCAGCAGGACGATTCTGGTTCCTACAGGAGCATGTGAAGTCTATGGGCCTCATCTTCCGTTAGGTTCTGATATTATAGCGGCGGAAAAAATCTGCGAGCTGGTAGCAGTTTATACAAACCTTTGCTTCCAATATAGTCGAGACAGACTTTCCCTACGGACACGCTGGAGAAGCAGGCACCTCCACTTTACTGTATCCGGTACCAGAACTGGTACATATGGAAAAGGCGGCCAGCACAATAGTAAAAAAGGAGCAGTGGCCGGATGTTATAAAAGGGTGTCCGTTTAAAAACTATACGAATAACGGTATTATAGGTGATGCCCTTAGAGCAGATGCTGACAAGGGAAAGAGAATCGTGGAGTATGGTGTCGAACAGATTGCAGATTTTATACGCAATGATCTGGAAGCATAAATCTATGAAAATGCTCTTAATTTTATTGACTTATATTCCTTTGTATTTTCTTAGCTTTGCCAAAGAAGATGGTGCTGCTAGGAAAATGCCTTAAAGCCTTTCCTGATACAGAAGGCCATATAATTCTCTGAATAGTAGAACAGCATATGGTGAAAGATACTTAAAAAAGACAGCATATAAAAATTATATTAAGTACAGGAAAGAGTCTAGTAAACATTGTAAAAAAGGTAAGGTTATGTTATTCTTATATCAATGACAGGATATCAGGAGGATGACATGCCCAAACAGAGCAAAAGGACGAAAGAAGCTATTATCGAGGCTGCAACCAGGCTGTTTGATAAGCAGGGATACAAGGAAACTACTATTGAGCAGATTATAAACGAAGCAGGCTGTTCAAAGGGAACATTTTATTATCACTTTACTGGGAAGGAAGAATTGTCGATTTCTTTAACTAAAAGTATGGATATGAGATTTGAAGAATGGTATGCAGCGACTTCACCGGATACTCCTGCTATTGATAAGCTCTTACAGCTTGCAGAGTATGTTTATGATTATACAGAGCGTGAATTTGATTCAGAATCTTATGCAGCGACATATGCTTATTATCTAAACCCTAAAAGCGGTGATACCTTTGATTCCCCAAATAGATTCTATAATACAATTGTAAGAAATATTATGAAAGAGGGACAGAATAAGAAAGAACTTCGAAATGACATATCCTTTGTTGAGCTGGGGAAGATGTATAATATTGTTTTGAGGGGAGTATTATATGATTGGTGCATTTCACGAGGCTCTTATTCTGTAAAGGAGCTGGGGATGCGTGCCATGAAAATATTTCTGCCTGGATTTATATCAAAATGATAAACTGATTTATAAATAGAGAACTTGCCTGTATTTTGCAGAGCTGATACATTTTAGCTGTTTAACAGCAAATGTACCGGCTCTATTTTTATTATATAGGAAATGAGGACTCGGAGCGGCATCTTCCTTCCTGGCAGTGCGTTAACTGTACATATGAAGATCCATAGGAAAGATTATGCTATATTTATATGGAAAAATGATAAATTTTCTAGAATATAAAATCCTCTGATTTTTTTATAAAAAGCAAAAAAGTAGTTGACATATAGAGAAAATCTGATATATTAATAACATAAGTATTATACTTAGTATAAAATAAAGTACAAATAAAAGTACAAAAATAGAAAGGGGAAGGATATGGCTAAAGTTGCAGTATGCCAGATAGTAGGAGATTCTACGATAGAAGATAATACCAGAAAAATGGTAAAGTACATTGATCAGGCAGCTTCCAGGTATCCAGGGCTGGATGTAGTTGTATTTCCTGAGTGCTGTTTTGGAAGTCCTCCAACAGTACTTTCTATGCCAGACAGAGGACTCCACACAGAAATGATAGCAGAGGCTGCTAAAAAACATCATATAAATGTATTGGCAGGAAGCTTTATGAAGAAACTGGAGAACGGAAAGGCTAGCAATACAGTCTATTTTTATAATCGGTCAGGGGAAATTATATTTGAATACAGCAAAAGCCATTTGATGGCGGGTATGGGATTTAGGGAGGCAGACTTCGCAGAGCCGGGAAATAAAATAGGACTGCTGGATACAGATTTCGGGAGAATAGGAATTATACTCTGCTATGAACTCAGGTTTCCTGAACTGGCGCGCTGCTTGGTTATGAATGGAGCAGATATTCTATTCTGCCCGGCAGAATTTCCTGGAGGAAAGGCGCTTCCGCCCAGAACCGATCATTGGGATATTCTGGTAAGATCCATGGCACTTACAAATCTGACATGGACAGTTGCATGTAATAACTATGGCATTACCCCTTCTGGAGAGAATCCATTTGGACGTTCCATGGTAGTGGATCCATGGGGGACCGTGATTTCCCAATGTAGAACCTGTGAGGATATCTGCTATGCAGAGCTGGATATGGAATACCAGGAAAGCGTACGTGATAACGTAGGAGGATTAAGAAATAGAAGACCGGAATTATATGGGGACATATTAAAAAACAGGGCATAATTTAGGAAAACGATTATGATGATCAGGAGGCAGAAAATGTTTAAGCTAGAAGGGATATATGCGCCGATTCCAATTCCTTTTAAGAATGGGTTGGGAGAGATCGATTACGAAGTGATGAAAAATAATATATGCAGAATCTGGAATCAGTCCAGCCTGAGTGGTATCGTAATCATGGGTTCTAATGGAGAGTTTGTATATTTGAATGAAAAGGAAAAAAAGGATGTGATTCAAGCAGTATGTGATACGATCGCTCCAGGAAAGCATGTAGTGGCTGGCTGTGGATGTGAATCTACTGCAGAAACGATTGAATTATGCAGATATGCCGCTTCTGCTGGTGCAAAAGCAGCCCTTATATTGAATCCTAATTATTATAAAAAGGCCATGAATGATACAGTTTTAGAGGTTTTTTATAATGATGTAGCGGATGGAAGTCCAATTCCCGTGGTACTTTATAATATGCCTGGGAATTCCGGAGTGAACCTTTCCTCAAGATTGGTGGAAAAGCTTTCTGTCCATCCTAATATTATCGGGATTAAGGATACAAGCGGTAATATTGTACAGATTATGGAAATTATCCGGGATACTCCTGAAGATTTTTCCGTATTTGCAGGGAGTGCCAGTTTTTTGTTCCCAGCGGCAGCAGCAGGGGCAGAGGGCGGTACATTGGCTCTTGCCAACGTATTTCCTGATGAATGTGTGAAGCTCTATCAGCTTGTAAAAGAAGGGAAATTTGATATGGCAGCAAAACTGCAGATGGCTTTATTAGAAATAAATGCTGCTGTTACAGCCGGATTTGGTGTCCCTGGCTTAAAAGCAGCATTGGATCTGGTCGGCGGGCAAGGAGGATTTCCAAGGAAACCTCTTCTTCCGCTGAAGGAAACAGACAGAGAAGTTTTAAAAGATATCGTAATGAGAACGAAAGCCGCTGTGCAGGAGATTCTCTAAATATACTTTAGAAAGCTTAATATATAACTTTCCCAGGAGGAATAAAATCTGGATGAAAACAGAATATAAGTGTTTAGGCAGTCCCTTTCAAATAGGGAATATTATCATAAAAAACCGTTTCTGCATGGCCCCTATCGGAGGCGGACAGCATCACCGTTTTGAAGGCGGTTTAAAAGACGAAACAATTCAATATCTAGTGGAACGGGCAAAAGGCGGATTCGGGCTTATCTTTACTGGTGCTATAGCAGCCGATTATGAGGTGGATCCATATACAGGAGTCGGACCAAGTCCATTACAGAATCCAGCCGGATTTAAATTTACGGCTACAGAGTTAAATGAACGGGCGAATACATATGGAGCCAAAATTTTTGCGCAGATTACTATGGGGCTGGGAAGAAACTATCCGGATCTTCCGGCGCCATCCTCAATGCCGGTATTTCACCACCGTGATAAGAAGTCACCGGAACTGACAGCAGATCAGATTAAACGGAAAGTGGATGCAGTTATCCGGACAGCCAGTCTGGCCAAACAATCAGGTTTTTCAGGGGTAGAAGTTCACTCGATTCACTGGGGATACCTTTTAGATCAGTTTGCCTTAGCTATGATGAACCAACGTACAGATGAATATGGAGGTTCTCTGGAGAACCGGCTTCGTGCAGCTAGAGAAATTTTGGAGGGAATTAAACAAGAATGTGGAAGTGACTATCCAGTCAGCATGCGTTTGGGTCTTAAAAGTTTTGTAAAGGGGATTGAGTGTGCGTCCTTAACTGGAGAAGAGGAAGCTGGCCGTACCTTAGAGGAAGGAATTGAAATTGCAAGGCTTCTGGAATCCTATGGTTATGACGCTTTAAGTGTGGATACGGGAATTTACGATTCGTTTTATTATGCATGTCCGCCAATGTATATGCCGAAAGGATATCTGGTAGATTTGGCAAAAAGGGCAAAAGAAACTGTGCAGATACCGATTCTTGCAGGAGGGCGTATGAATGATTGTGATATCGCTGAGGCCGCTGTTCGTGATGGAGCAATCGATGCAGTCGTACTCGGACGGGCAGCACTGGCGGATCCAGAGTATCCAAACAAAGTCCTGACAGGGCAGAAAGAAAGGATTCGTCCGTGTATTGCATGTAATCAGGGCTGTATTACCCGTTTGCAGCAGGGGCTGCAGCCATCCTGTGCTGTAAATCCAACCGCCATGAGGGAAATACGTTTTGCCCTGAGGCCGTGTACGGAACCTAAAAACGTAACGATTGTGGGCGGCGGAGCAGCTGGCATGGAAGCAGCGAGGACTGCAGCCAGAAGAGGACATAAAGTAGTCCTTTTGGAAAAGAGCAAAAACTTGGGGGGAAATCTGATAGCAGGCGGCTCTCATAGTTTTAAAAAGGAAGTACAGGAACTGAACAAGTGGTATATCCAGGAATTAAAAGATTTGAACATAGATATTAGACTTGAGACAGAGGCAATGCCAGAAATACTAAAGGATATGCAGCCGGATATAGTGATATTAGCAAATGGGGCAGTACCTGTAGTACCGAAAATACCTGGAATAGAAAAATCCTTTGTTTTCAACTGCCTCGATGCAATTTCTCATCCAGAACAGATTGGACAGAATGTAGTTATCATAGGAGGCGGTCTGGTAGGATGTGAAATGGCTCTGGATTATATAAAGCAGGGGAAAACGGTAACAATTATCGAGGCATTGAGTGACATCCTTTCTTCAGGAGGAGCGCCTATGCCGATTCCAAACAGCCAGATGATTCGGGATTTGTTTGAATATCATAAAGTGACTGTATTGACCGGACATAGGCTGGAAAGTATAGAGGACAACTGCTTAAGAATAAGCGGCAGAGAGAAAGAATTGAAAGCAGATACAATTATATTTGCAACAGGATTTAAGCCGGAAGCTTCCTTTGCAGATGAACTAAGAGACGCAGGAATAGTAGTTTATGAGATTGGTGATAAACGGAAAACAGGAACTATTCTTACAGCAATCTGGGATGGCTATGAGGCTGCCAATAATATTTAATGTGATGCATTGCATCTCAAATAATAAATAAAAGAAAAGGAGATATGTATTATGAGAGCAGAGTTAAAAGAGTATCAAGCAGTAGAAGCAGCAGCAATGAAATTTGTAAAAAGTGTGGCAGAAGGAAACAGTGCTTATGCAAAGGAATTATTTATAGATGAAGCAGTTCTTTTTGGCTATCTGGACGGGGAGCTAGAGCATGGCTCTATTGAACAGTTTTATCATAATGTGGATACAGTGCCGGGAGGAAAGGATTTTAAGGCTCGTATTGATGTGGTTTCTGTAGAAGAAACGCTGGCGGTGGTCCGTGTTCTTGAAGAAGGCTGGGGAGGACGTATTGACTTTACCGATTATCTGCTCCTTTTGAAGATGAATGGTGAATGGAAGTGCGTAGCCAAGGCTTATAACCAGAACTCTGATACAATCAAAAAATAATTATGCCGGACCCTAGCCGGAGGAAGATTTTATATCTTCCTCCGGCTGTTCTTTATTTTATAGGGTTCGGGTATCAAAAGGGTTGTGGATAGAAAAGTGTCAGGATATTTTTTCGGTTTCAAGGCCAAGGCCGCGGTACCTTGATTTTTATAGAAGAAACGTCCAGATTTCTAGATAGAATAAAAAAATTGTTGTATTACAGTGGAAAGGTTCAGGAAAGACATTTTTTTCTTATTTTGTAGGCTCATTTTCATAAAAAACAGAGTCTGGACCGGTATATCGAGGCTTTGACTTTTAAATGTGATGTAGTATAATTAAAAAACAGGAATGGGATTAAGCAGATTCTGGTAAAGTAATGAAAACTTATGATACGATTTAAGGGGATTTAAACCTATGATAAAGGTCTTTTTGGTAGAGGATGAGACGATCATCAGGCGGAGCATCAAGCGCAATGTTGAGTGGGAGAAAAATGGCTTTGAATTCGTAGGAGAGGCTGGAGATGGGGAGTATGCATATCCCCAGATATTAAAAATAGAACCGGATATCCTGATTACAGATATTAAGATGCCATTTATGGATGGATTGGAGTTAAGCCGGCTTGTGAAAAAAGCTCTTCCTAAGATAAAAATTATTGTTTTAAGCGGATACAATGAATTTGACTATGCAAAAGAAGCTATAAAGATTGGAATCAGCGACTACCTTTTGAAGCCGGTTACCTCTGCCGGATTGACAGAGGCTCTAAAAAAGGCAGCAGAGGCTGTGAAGGAAGAAAGGGAAAAGACAAAGCTTTTAGAGCGTTATTTTGTCAGCTATGAAAAGTATAATGAATTTTTGGACAAGACGGATTACAGCGGTGTGGACAGAAAACTGGTGGAAGAGTTTCTGAAATTAGGCTCATTAGGAGAGGAAGAGGATTTTGTAGAAGAATATTTTGCAGCGGTAGGAGAAAATAATTACAAATCCCTTCTTCTCAGACAGTACATGACAATGGACATTTTTTTCTGTATGCAGGAGTTCTTAAAGAGCATCAATGCAAAAACAGATGGACTGCCGGAAGAGTTCAGTGATATCAAATTTATACCGAAGGCAGTGAGCAGTGTAGAAAATACTAAGGAATACTTAAAAGAGCTGCTCCATTATGGGATTTCAGAGAGAGATAAGGTTTCTAATAATCGATACGGCACATTGATTGACGAGGCAAAACGCTATATCGGTGAAGAATTTTACAGCAATGAATTTTCCTTGAATATGATTGCCGCCCATATAGGAGTAAGCCCCAGTTATTTTTCCTCTATTTTTAAACAGGAAACTGGCCAGTCCTTTGTGGAATATCTGACAAAAGTGAGAATTGAGAAAGCCTGTGAGCTGCTAAAATGCACGACTTTAAAGACATCGGAAATCGGAGAGAAGGTAGGCTATAATGACCCCCATTATTTTAGCGCGACTTTTAAGAAGGTGACCGGGATGTCGCCTAAGGAGTATAAGAATGGGATATAATAGAAGCCGGAGATTCTTCTTAGAGAGCGAGACAGAGCAAAAATAGTACAATGATTGAAGGGATAAAAAATGAGAAAACAGATTAATGTAACTAGACGGGAATTTCAGGTTAGCTGCAAAAATCATTATTATGTATATAAAAATATCGATGATTCTGTTTCGCCAAGAACTAGGAGACTTCTTTTGTTTTATTCCGTAGAGAGTGGATTAAAAAGTTTGATTATGAAGGAAATTGGAAAAAATACATATGAAGAATTAAAAAAATATAGTGAAGATAATCAAAAACGTGTGCATGGGCATGATTTAAAAGCCATGACACAAGAAATAGGAATTGAACAAAAATATCCGTTGAAAAAGATACGCCTTGCAAAAGAAGGTCAGGATGTTACACCAGACAGGTATAACGAACTATGGCGTTATGGAGCACCTGTGGCAGATAAAGAGGAAGAAATAAAAGAGGAAAAGACTTTGCAGCGAATAGCAGAATGTATTGCCAATGTAAATTCTGAGATGGGAGATATGGGAATAAAAAGCAGTCTTTGTGAATGAAAATTTTAAGTGCCTGAGAGACTATCTGGAACAGGATGAGATGCATACACGAGCCCAATGGGTTCAAAAGTGGACAGAGGTGATTTTATCTCCATTTAAAGAAAGGTTTCACAGTTTGCCAGAGCTGGATGAATTTTTAAAGGAAAAAGAGAAAAAAATCATATTAATCATAGATGGCTTGGAGGATCTCTGTATGGATGCCCAACTTATAAAGTCGGATGGGTGGAAATATGCAGTTCGTACGATCTGCCAGGATATGATTAATGAGTTAGACAATCTTGACTATGGAAATATTGGAATTATGGTATTTGTCCGAAAGGACATGCTTAGTGAAGCAATTGAAACGAATTATGAGCAGTTCAGAAATCTTTATCTTAAATATGAATTGAATTGGAGCCAGACTGAGGCATTAAGGCTAGCATTGTGGCTGTCTGCTAAAGCATATCCTCCGTTAGCAGATGATATAGATATTGTGAACGCAGCAAGAGAAGTACTGGTTGAAAAATTAACACAGCTTTGGGGTTTAAAATTAGGAAAGCCGGCTTCAAAAGAGGCATTTTCTGACAGATGGATTATAGCTGCGTTGTCCGATTTTACCGGTCAGCTTCAGGCACGAGATATTGTAAGATTTCTACAATATTCAACAAATTCTTTTTCCGATATGAAAAGGAAACATTTGGATCGGTTGATTATGCTTGCAAATATTAAAGAGGCAATTGCGCCATGCTCAGAAGATAAGCTGCGTGAAATAAAGTCAGAAATGAAAAACATTTATGAAATATTAGAGAAATTTTTGAAGATGGACGCAGATAAAAAAACACTTCCGATGACTTTAGACAAAATTGATTTAACCGGTGAGCAGATTGCTAGATTGGAAACACAGGGATTCTTGAAAATTTCTGATAGAAAATATTATCTTCCGGAAATTATCAGATTGGCCTTGGGATTTAAATATGAGAAGGGCGCTAGACCTAAGGTATTGTCACTGTTGGTAAAATAGTCCGATAATGAAAGCAGCCGTGGTGCTTAAACTAATATGGAAAAGAAAGGGGAGAGAAATCAGTGAATAACCTGAAAACACGGATTGCAAAGATATCCTTGAAGAGCAGACTGAAGCTTCTGATGTTTCTGATTGCCATTCCCCTTACCTGCATGGTCCTTGGGATTCTTGTTATGATTAAAAATTACTCCAGCTCCTACAATAAAATCATGGCAAATTTAAAAATAGTTAACACATATAACATGAAGTTTAAACAGGATATGGAGTACTCCATGTATCGGGTTATGATCGGTCTGATTGATACGGATAAATTTCAGAACGGCGACATTTTAGAAGGGCAGTCTGTGTATGCATCAGTTGTAAAAAATCCATTTCATATGATTGACCAGGTAAGAGAAGACTTGGGAGGAAAAATTGACAGAATTCCAGGCAGTGATGGAGATATTAAGATCAAGGGCATCCTTTCCTGCTTGGATTCTTTGGAAAAAGCTGTAGAACGGATGATTAATAATTCCAAAAAGGCAGGCACCTATGACGAAAATACCTCCATATGGGAAAATGACGTCCAGGGCCTTTGCTCCATGATCCAGGATTATATCAGCCAGTATATTTATTATGAAACAGTAAATATGGAACGGCTGCAGCAGGATTTAGAAGTTCACACGAGACAGATTTTGTATATTTTCATGATGATTCTTATCGTGGTGCTTGTAATGGGAATTTTCCTTTCTACTCTCCTGACAAACGCGATTACAAAGCCTATTAATAATCTGAAAATGGCAGCAGAACGGCTGGGCCATGGAGATTTAAAGGCAAGAGCCGGACTGGAAGGGCTGGAGGAAATGAATGTGCTGGCCCGGACCTTTAATAAGATGAGCGCTGAAATTGATGATTTGATGGAAAAAACAAAAATGGAGCAGAAAAATCTCCGTGTAGCAGAGCTTAAACTTCTTCAGGCTCAGATTAATCCTCATTTTCTTTATAATACCTTGGATTCTATTGTATGGATGGCAGAGGATAAGGACAATGAAAAGGTAGTGGAGATGACTTCTAATTTAAGCGATTTTTTCCGCACAGTCCTTTCCGGGGGGCGGGATTTTATTACCATTGCAGAAGAAGAGAGCCATATCAGAAGTTATTTAAAGATACAAAAAATCCGGTATGAAGATATCCTGGATTACAGAATTAATATAGAACCTTCCATTAAGGATAAAATGGTATTAAAAATGATCCTTCAGCCAGTAGTGGAAAATGCCCTCTATCATGGGATTAAAAACAAAAGAGGGGGAGGGACCATCATCATAAGAGGCTATGCAGATAAAAACGGCATTGTATTTGAACTGGAAGATGACGGAAAGGGAATGGATGAGGAGACTCTTAAAAAGCTCAAAGATAAGATCAGAGGGGGCGGAGAGGTTAGTGAAAAGGGAGGCTTCGGCCTTTCTAATGTAGTTCAGAGAATCCATATGTATTATGGAAAGGGCTCTGATGTTACGATAGAATCTGAGCAGGATGTAGGTACTTGCGTGAAAATTTATCTTGGACAAATGGCACAGATGAATTCGTAAAAAAACACAAGTTTTCCGTAAAAAAACACAAAATTTCAGGAATAAATAGGAAAAATCATTGGTTCTACAAAAAAACATAATAAAAAAATACCCTTTTTTTAAAAAATGCTCTGTTGAAAAATAACAGAGTATTTTTTATAATATACATGTAAAAACGGATAGGCTTTATCTAAGGCTATCCGAGATAAAAAGGAGGAAAAGTAACTATGAAAAAAAGAATTGCAGCAGCAGCCCTTACAATGGCAGTTGTCGGCTCATTAGCAGCATGCGGCGGCGGTGCATCAAATGAAGCACCAGCAGAGGCACCGGCAGCATCAGAGGCTCAAGGTGAAGAAGCAGCAGACAGCAGCGCAGATACAACTGAAGGCGAAGCTGAGGCTGAGGCACCAGCAGCAAGCGGCGATATCATCACCGTAGGCTATGCACAGGTTGGTGCAGAATCTGACTGGAGGACAGCAAATACAGAGTCCTTCAAATCTACATTTACCGAAGAAAACGGCTATAAACTGATCTTTGACGATGCACAGCAGAAACAGGAAAATCAGATTAAGGCAATCCGTTCCTTTATTCAGCAGGAAGTTGACTATATCGTAGTAGCTCCTGTAGTAGAGACAGGCTGGGAGACTGTTCTGGAAGAAGCAAAAGAAGCAGGAATCCCTGTAATCCTTTCTGACCGTCAGATGCAGGTTTCCGATGACTCTCTGTATGAAGCATGGGTAGGCGGAAACTTTGTAAAGGAAGGCGAGACATGCGGTAACTGGCTGGCTGATTATCTTGAGGCTCAGGGAAGAGGCGAAGAGGAAATCAACATCGTTACTATCCAGGGTACCATCGGCGCATCCGCACAGGTTGGGCGTACAGAAGGCGTTGGTAATATCTTAAAAGAGCATTCGAACTGGAAGATGCTTGATATGCAGAGCGGTGAATTCACACAGGCTAAGGGACAGGAAGTTATGGAGTCCTTCTTAAAGAGCTATCCAGATATTGATGTAGTTATCTGCGAGAACGACAATGAAGCATTTGGCGCAATCGATGCAATTAAGGCAGCAGGAAAGACATGCGGACCAGAAGGCGATATCATCGTTGTAAGCTTTGACTCTGTTAAGGCAGCATTTGAATCCATGATCGCAGGCGATCTGAATGCAACCTTTGAGTGTAACCCGCTTCATGGACCTCGTGTAGCTGAAATTATCCAGAAGCTGGAAGCAGGCGAAACAGTTGATAAGATTCAGTATGTAGATGAAGCATATTTCGATACAAGCATGGATCTTGAATCAATTCTGAAAGAGAGAGCATATTAATTCAAGCCCCTGAATGATTAGAACGTAGCAGGAGGTGCGGAGCCGAAGGCTTAGGCTTTCCGCTCTGCGCCTCCTTATATTTATGACAGGAAAACTTTTGGGTATCATAGGAAAAACAAGGAGGCAAAGCTTTTATGGAACAAGGTTCAGTTCTTGAAATGAGAGGAATTTATAAGACATTCCCTGGAGTAAAGGCTCTGCAGAATGTGGATTTTACCCTGGAAAAGGGTGAGATACACGCGTTAATGGGGGAAAATGGCGCCGGCAAGTCGACGCTGATTAAAGTTCTTACAGGAGTTGAAGAATTCGAAACCGGAAAAGTTATGATTGAAGGTATCGATCATCCTGTTATTAACCGCAGCCCTCAGGAGGCGCAGCAGAGAGGAATTAGTACGGTATATCAGGAGGTAAACCTCTGCCCCAACCTTACAGTGGCAGAGAATCTTTTTATCGGCAGGGAGCCGAGAAAAGGCGGTTTGATTGACTGGAAAACAATGAATAAGAGAGCAAGCGAGCTTTTACAAAGCCTTGATATAAATGCAGATGTAACAAAGACCATTGATAATTATTCCATTGCTATCCAGCAGATGATAGCAATTGCCCGCGCAGTGGATATGTCGGCAAAGGTTCTGATTTTGGATGAGCCTACATCTTCTCTGGATGATAATGAGGTTGAAAAGTTGTTTATACTGATGAGGAGATTAAAATCCGAAGGCGTAGGAATCATTTTCGTGACACACTTCCTGGAACAGGTATACGCAGTATGTGATAAGATTACAGTATTGAGAAACGGCCAGTTAGTAGGACAGTTTACCACTGCGGAGCTGCCAAGGTTCCAGCTGGTTGCAAAGATGATGGGTAAAGATTTTGATGATCTGGCTGCAATCAAAAATAATGCGGAGGAAGATAAATCCTTTGAAAATGAAGACATTGTGATTAAAGCAGCAGGCCTTGGGAAAACAGGATATATTAAGCCATTTGATCTGGTAATCCACAAAGGGGAAGTTATCGGCTTGACAGGACTTCTTGGGTCCGGACGTTCAGAAACCGTACGTGTAATCTATGGTGCAGAGAAAACGGATTCAGGTGAGCTCCTTGTTAAGGGGCAGGCGCTTTCTGCCAAACATCCCATTGACTCTATGAACAGGGGTATGGCCTATCTTCCCGAAGATCGTAAAAATGAGGGAATTATCGCTGACCTTTCCGTGAGGGAAAACTTAATCATCGCCCTTCAGGCAAAACAGGGTATTTTTAAGCTTTTGAGCAGAAAGCAGCAGGAAGAATATACGGATAAATATATTGAGATGCTTCAGGTGAAAACAGCCAGTCGGGAAACACCAATTAAATCTCTGTCAGGCGGAAACCAGCAAAAGGTAATTATAGGAAGGTGGCTGCTGACCCATCCTGATTTCCTGATTCTGGATGAGCCTACTCGTGGTATTGACGTAGGTACTAAGACAGAGATCCAGAAACTGGTGGTTCAGCTTGCCGGACAGGGCATGGCCGTAGTATTTATTTCCTCCGAGGTTGAAGAGATGCTTCGTACCTGCGACCGCATGGTTGTTATGCGGGATGGCGCAAAGGTAGGGGAGTTGAGCGGAAGTGAAATGAACCAGTCCACCATTATGTCTACAATTGCAGGGGGGCAGTAAATATGAAAGATTTAAGTTGGAAAAAAATAACTTCGCAGAGACTATTTCTGCCAATATTCTGCCTGGTGTTGGTACTTATGGTAAATGTTATGACAACACCTGACTTCTTTTCTATTTCCGTGAGAGACGGGGTACTTTACGGATATATTATTGATATTATAAACAGGGCTTCTGAGCTCGTAATCCTTGCCATTGGAATGACATTGGTTGTATCTGCTTCAGCAGGAACCGATATTTCTGTCGGCGCGATCATGGCAGTGAGCGCGGCCGTATGCTGTAATCTCCTTACTGGCGGTGAAAGAGCGGCCACTGAATATGCTAATCCGTTGATTATGGGATTTCTGGCAGCTTTGGTTATTGGCGCTTTGATTGGATGCTTTAATGGTTTCCTGGTAGCTAAACTTAATATTCAGCCCATGGTAGCTACTTTGATTATGTTTACTGCAGGCCGCGGTATTGCCCAGCTTGTTACAGACGGCCAGATTACATATGTACGTGTAGAAAGCTATAAGGTGCTGGGAAGCTTCCTTCCGGGGGTTCCTGTGCCTGCTCCTTTCTTGGTTGCAGTCATAATGGTTGTACTTACATCGCTCCTTCTCAGCAAAACGGCCTTGGGCCTGTACGTTCAGTCAGTAGGAATTAACCGGAAGGCATCCAGGCTGGTAGGTATTAAAGCCACTATGATTATGTTTCTTACCTATGCATTCTGTGGGCTTTGCTCTGGGCTTGCAGGTATGATTGCCTCCAGCCGCATTTATTCTGCAGATGCCAATAATATCGGCTTGAACATGGAATTGGATGCAATCCTCGCTGTTGCAATCGGCGGAAACTCTCTGGGAGGCGGTAAATTCTCCCTGGCAGGATCTATCATTGGCGCATATACGATTCAGGCGCTTACTACGACACTTTATGCTATGCATGTATCTTCAGACCAGGTTCCTGTATATAAAGCAGTTGTTGTTATTGTCATTGTAGCACTTCAGTCGCCTGGATTCGCAAGATGGCGTAAGTCTGTTGCAAAGAAGAAAGAGATGCAGCTTGCAGCCGGAAAGGAGGCCGCATAATGAAAAAGGGAAAACAGCTTAATCAGACCAGCTTCCTTTTGTTGATTACTATTATATTATTCTTCGTTATGTATGCCCTTGGATGTATTATGTTTAAAGAACAGGGCTTTGCAAAAACACAAAACTTCCTGAATCTTTTTATCTCTAACGCTGGATTGATTGTCATTGGTATTGGTATGACGATTGTAATGATTACAGGAGGCATTGATATCAGCGTAGGTTCCTTTGTGGCTATGGCATGTATGATGCTTGCATGGATGATGGAACGGGGAGGTATCGACGCAGTACCGGCAGTTATCATCGTTTTAATTACAGGTATTATTTTCGGATTGGTTCAGGGCTTTCTAGTTGCTTATATGGATATCCAGCCATTTATCGTGTCTCTGGCAGGCATGTTCTTTGCAAGAGGTATGACAGCGATTATTTCAAAGGATATGATCAGCATTACCAATGAAACCTTTATGGCATGGGCCAAAGTAAAAATCTATCTCCCCTTTGGCGGATATGTAAATCGTAAAGGTGTTATGATTTATCCATATATTTACCCTACAGTGGTAATTGCTCTCCTTCTTCTGATTGCAGCATTTATTATGCTGAAATATACTAAGTTTGGACGGAGTATTTATGCTATTGGAGGAAATGAGCAGTCAGCCCTTATGCTGGGCTTGAATGTACGCCAGGTAAAGTTAAAAGCATATGTTCTTGACGGCTTCCTGTGCGGCGTAGGCGGAATCCTGTTCTGTTTAAATACTCTGGGCGGCTTCGTAGAGCAGGCTAAGGGATTCGAAATGGATGCCATCGCCTCTTCTGTTATCGGCGGCACCCTGCTGACTGGCGGTGTAGGCAATGTAATCGGAACCCTTTTTGGAGTATTGATTAAGGCGACAATTGAGGCATTCATTACCTTCCAGGGAACTCTTTCCTCCTGGTGGACGCGTATTACCATAGCAGCTCTTTTATGTTTCTTCATCGTACTCCAGTCCATTCTGGCAATGATGAAAAAGAAAAAGTGATTTTAGTATAAAGATTTAGGGGGAAAAGTATTGAAGATAGAAAAGTGTGATAGTTTGCGGTCTGAATCTTAAAAATGAAAACAGCAGAACTATTTACACATTTAGCTGTTTATGACGGTAGAAGCTTAAAAAGTTTTGAAAAACCAAGATAAGGAGAATGAATATGGAAGGATTGAACATTCCAGTAGTAAAGGCTGGTATTGTGGCAGTCAGCCGTGACTGCTTTCCAGAAACCCTTTCTGTGAACAGGAGAAAGGCCCTTGTAGAAGCTTATAAGAAAAAATATGATGAGAAGAATATTTATGAATGTCCCATCTGTATTGTGGAGAGCGAGATCCATATGGTCCAGGCATTGGAAGATGTGAAGAAAGCAGGCTGCAATGCGCTGGTAGTATATTTAGGTAACTTTGGGCCGGAGATTTCGGAAACCCTTCTGGCGAAGCATTTTGATGGTCCAGTCATGTTTATTGCTGCGGCAGAGGAAAGCGGCAATAACCTGATCCAGGGCAGAGGAGATGCCTACTGCGGCATGTTAAATGCCAGCTATAACTTAAAGCTTCGGGGGGTTAAGGCATATATTCCTGAATATCCTGTGGGGACAGCACAAGAATGTGCAGATATGATTGAGGAATTTCTTCCAGTAGCAAGGACCTTAGCAGGGCTTTCCAGTCTGAAAATCATCAGCTTTGGCCCAAGGCCATTGAATTTCCTGGCATGCAATGCTCCGATTCAGCAGCTTTATAATCTAGGAATTGAAATTGAGGAAAACTCCGAACTGGATTTATTTGAAGCATTTAATAAGCATGAAAAGGATTCTAGAATTCCAGATGTAGTAAAGGATATGGAGAAGGAACTGGGAGAAGGCAATAAGAAGCCAGAGATTCTCTCCAAGCTAGCTCAATATGAGCTGACCCTTTTAGATTGGATAGAGGAACACAAAGGCTGCCGGAAATACGTGGCAATTGCCGGGAAATGCTGGCCTGCCTTCCAGACCCAGTTTGGCTTTGTGCCTTGTTATGTGAACAGCCGTCTGGCAGGAAGAGGGATTCCGGTTTCCTGCGAGGTTGATATTTATGGAGCATTAAGTGAGTTTATTGGAACCTGTGTAAGCCAGGATGCAGTGACCCTTCTTGATATTAATAACAGTGTTCCAGCAGATATGTATGAAGAGGACATTAAGGGGAAATTTGACTATACCCATAAGGATACGTTCATGGGCTTCCACTGCGGCAATACCTGCTCCAGAAAGCTGGCAGCCTGCTCTATGAAGTACCAGATGATTATGGCGAGAACCCTTCCTGAGGAAGTGACCCAGGGAACATTAGAGGGAGATATTGCACCTGGGGACATTACGTTCTTCCGTATACAAAGCACAGCGGACTGCCATTTACGGGCATATGTGGCAGAAGGGGAGGTACTGCCAGTAGCGACTCGTTCCTTTGGCTCTATCGGGATTTTTGCCATACCAGAGATGGGAAGGTTTTACCGCCATGTGCTGATTGAAAAGAACTATCCCCATCATGGAGCAGTAGCCTTCGGCCACTACGGGAAGGCATTATATGAAGTATTCAAATATCTGGGGACAGAAGACATTGGCTTTAATCAGCCAAAGAATATGATGTATCCTACGGAAAATCCGTTTGCATAAAGAGATTTGGAAATCAAAAGGGGCTGTTGCACTAAGAAAAATATATACAAGATTTAGTGGGATTTAATTCCAAAACAATACTATATCTTGTATACTCAATCCTTATTGCGACACCCCCTTCATTCTTATTTTATTCGAATACCGTTGGCATACTTAAACTCAGTTTGCCGCTATGTGGAAAAGGGCATTTTCACAGTACCTTTTATATCCGTTTGGCAGGCATCACCATAAATAAAAAGGATTTTCTGTGAATCTGAGGCGGATGTGCAGAAAATGGGAATGAAAAATGTTACTTCCTGCTCTCATTTTTGCGCATTTTTGGGCTGGAGCACTGAATTTTCAAAGTAATAAACATAGAAATTAACATGGCAAGCATCCCTAAAACGAAATAAATTCCAGCATAGGTAATAAAGGCGCTTTCCCCCATATCAAAAAATATCCATGTACCAAGCAAGAATAAAATTGCTGAAATAATTGGCAGACTCCATAGGCGTTTCACATCTTTTCCTGCAAAAATTCCTATAATAATAAAATATATTGGATCGACAGCAAAAAACAGAATGAGACAAACAGCCATTCCTCCATCACTGTTTACAAAAGCAACTGCCAGCCAGGGTAGCACCAACATAATTACTGCAGAAATGGTTAACCAAAGTATAAAATTCCTTTTCATAATGGTATAACACCTCCAAACAATTCCCATAGAATTTACTGCTTTTTCATTTCATACTCTTCTTTCATTGATATCATATAATATTTAAGCGGCGATTTCAAGATATGGGAAAGAGCCGTCTTTTGAAAAAGGCTGCTGGAAGAGAATATATTTCAGCTCCCTTAAAATTATGGTAAAATAGAGAAAAGGGCATAGAAAATTGTTGCTTATAAGGAGATAATAGTTATATGAGAATGGTTGCTTTATTTATTGCAATGAGCCTTGACGGATATATTGCGGACGACAGTGGGAAGGTGGATTGGCTTAAAGGACAGAATCAGCAGGAAGAAAATATCGATACCTATGCAGCATTTATAAAAGATATTGATACTGTTGTAATGGGGTGGAATACTTATCATCAAATTGTGACAGAACTGTCCCCAGAAGAATGGGTATATGCTGATTTAACAAGTTATGTGATTACACATAGAGAAGTCCCTTCCACAACTAAGATAATATTTACGGAAAAAAATCCCTGTGAAATGATTAATGAATTGAAGAGGAAACCAGGTAAGGATATCTGGATTTGCGGAGGAGCGAGTATTGTTCGACAGTTGATAGCAGAGGATTTGATAGATAAATATTATATTTCAGTTATACCGGTAATTTTAGGTTCTGGTATCCGCCTTTTTATGAAAAGGTCTAGTGAAATTAAATTAAAATTGGTTCACACGCAGACATATAATGGGATAACGGATTTAGTTTATATGCGCAGGTAAAGTTCTGTCTGCAAAGTTATTATAGATCGCATATGACCGAACCAGTGATACAGACTGCTTTGCTGTTTTAAATTCAGGTTTTACTTTTATTTGTGGAAATGGAAGATTACAAAATATATTTGCAGGCAGCATAAAAACTGCCAACAGGATTTACCTATTGGCAGGAAAAATTATATTTTTTCACTTGTGTGCTTTACAGAGAAAAATCCAAATAATAGCCTCTTTTCTCAGATACATTCCGTCCCATTACAGGTTTTTCTCCATGAATGCCTTGATTCCTTCAAAGGCGGCATCCTCATCCTCGCCGTCAAAGGTAAGAGTGACTTCATTGCCCTGCTTTACTACCAGGCCCATGACTCCAAAGATTTTCTTACAGTCTCCGGTTTTGCCGCCTTTTGCCATTTTGATACTACAGGCATAATTCTTAGCTTCCTTTACCAGTTCGCCTGCCGGACGTGCATGAATCCCTTCTGGATCTGTAATGATATAAGTAAATTCCTTCATAAAAAACCCCCTATTTTATTGATTTTTGATTTCTGATTATTACTTTCTATTATTAGTTTGCAGTCTTACTGCTTTCTGACCTCACATCTTATATAAACCTCATTTACCTCTGCTTTTGTTGCCAGATTTTCCGAAAATGCACTGGCGCTGCCAGTAGAAACTCCCATGCGGAAGGCATGCTCGTATTCTCCCTGCTCTGTCCATCCGGCAATAAAACCGGCCACCATAGAATCTCCTGCGCCTACAGAGTTTTTCAGTTCGCCCTTTGGCGCCTCTGCCATGTAGACCTCACCGGTTTCACTTACGAATACAGCACCTTGGCCGCCCATGGAAATCAGCACATTTCTGGCTCCCATTTCCTGCAGCCTCTTGGCATAAGGAATCACCTGACCTTTTGTGGCAATCTCTGTTTGGAAAAGCTCGCCCAGTTCATGATTATTGGGCTTAATCAAAAATGGGTGATACTTTAATACATTTAAAAGCAGCTCTCCGGTCGCATCCACAACTGTCATTATCTTTTTGCTTTCCAGCCGTTTTAGGATGCTGCTGTAAATGGCCTTTGGCATGGATTGGGGAATATTCCCTGCCAGCACAAGAACATCTCCCTCTTGAAGCTGATCCAGCTTCGCCATCAGCACTTGAAGCTGATCCTTTGCGATTTTAGGGCCCATGCCATTAATCTCTGTTCCGTCAATATTTTTTAACTTCACATTGATTCTGGAAATCCCCTGAGGAATCTGGATAAAGTCAGCATTTACACCATTTTCCTGAAGGCTTTTGATAATTTCCCTGCCTGTAAATCCAGCTATGAATCCCAGAGCCGTATTTTCGATTCCTAAATTTTTTAATACGATGGATACATTAATCCCTTTTCCGCCTGGAAGCATTAATTCTGTTGCTGTACGATTTGTCATGCCTAACTGAAAATTATTGACAGAAACAATATAATCCAGGGAGGGATTAAATGTCACAGTATAAATCATGACGCTTTCTCCTCTCTTTTTTGCGCCTGTCCCTCGCTTTATAGAAATCAAGCCGCTTCATAAAAAGCCGAGGGAGCCAGTGCAGTTTGCTTTGCAAATAGGTATTGCAGCAAATAGTTTTGCGCTTTTGACTGAATGCCTCTTTTGTATTCTGGGTGCATCCCCTGGAGGCCCACAGCACCCCGTCATTTATAGTGGTGTCCGCAAGGCAGAGATGGGGTACTACGAAACTCCCTCTCTCCGTGTAGTGGAAGACGAAATTCAAGTATGGTGGATGCGATGAATACTTGAATTCATGGTAATGGGCTGCTTGTGCGCAGAGAGACTTAGGAAAGCTTTTCCAGAACCCAGCTAACATCGGCTGTTGTTTTCAGCTCTTCCAGAAGTTCTTCTTCTTCCAGCATTTCACAGATTTTTCCCAGCAGCTCTAAATGTTCCTCTCCGATTCCAGCAATGCCGAATACGAGCTGTGCCTTTTCATCTCCAAAGTCTACACCTTCCGGATACTGCAGAAGGACAATTCCGGTCTTTTTTACAGTACCCTTTGCTTGAGTCGTTCCGTGAGGAATTGCAACCCCCATACCCATATAGGTAGTTACCAGCTTTTCACGTTCCTGCATGGCATCTATATAGGATTTATCCACATAGCCAAGCCTTTCCAGTAATTCTCCAGCCGCCTGGATTGCCTCTTCCTTAGAAACAGGTGTCTGGTTTAAACGGATACCTTCGGCAATGATTACGCCTTTCTTTTCTGGAGCTGCTGCCTGGTCTGACATAGATTCCGCTGCCTCTGACGGGATATCTTCCTGTCCTTCTGACGTATGTTCCGAAGCAGTCTCTTTTGAGTCCCCGCTGCGCAGCTTTTCGTAAAGTACATCCAAGCCCGGATCGCTTAAGAAATTGTTAATAGTAAGAATAGCAGCCTGAGGCGCTGATTTCTTAGCTCGTTCTACTAAAGTGGTCTGGACTACTGCAATATCGCAGTCAGAGGGAATATTATCTACAGATGTATTGCTTACATGGATATCAGGACGGATATTCTGGATCCGTTTCCTGAACTTCGTCGCACCCATAGCCGAAGAGCCCATACCGGCATCACAGGCGAAAATAATCTTTTTGATATCAGCTGCATTACCAGCTTCCTCTGGAACTGCCAAACCCTTGGCTTCTGCCTTTCTGGAAGCAACCTCTTTCTGCGCCTCTTCCAAGCTCTTGTTTCCAGACATCTTTACAATCGGGGCAGCGATTCCAAAGGAAATAGCGGCAGCCAGTACTACGCCAACCATGACTTTCCACATATCAGCCCCAGGTGTCATCATCAAAAATGCAATGATAGAGCCAGGCGAAGCAGGGCCGCTTAAACCGCATCCGGTCATAGTGAACCAGAAAATAGCCGCCATATTGCCCAGGATTGGAGCAATGATTACAACAGGATTCATCAATATGTAAGGGAAGTAAATTTCATGAATTCCTCCAAAAAGATGGATAATAACTGCACCTGGTGCGGACTGTTTTGTGGCCCTGTCCTTACAGCAGAACATATAGGCAAGCAGAACGCCTAAGCCTGGCCCAGGATTTGCTTCCAGCATATACATGATGGATTTGCCCAATATATTTGCCTGTCCAGTTGCAATCGGTGTAAACACTCCGTGGTTGATTGCATTATTTAGAAAGAGTACCTTTGCCGGTTCAATAAATACTGCTACTAGAGGGAGCAGGCTGTTTTCTATCAGGGTATTTACACCCATTGTCAAAACAGATAGAATCGCGCTCATTAGAGGACCGATTACTATATAGCTGATGAGCATTAAGATCAGGCCGAGAATACCTACTGAAAAATTATTAATCAGCATTTCAAATCCAGCCGGCATGCGGCTATCCATAAATTCATCGAATTTTTTGATACAGAAGCCGCTTAAAGGTCCTACGATCATAGATGCCATGAGCATTGTAATGTCTGTATTACTCATAATTGCACCTATCACAGCGATAGCGCCGATTACCTGCCCTCTGTCGCCGGCAATCATCTTTCCACCGGTAGCAGCGATCAAAATCGGTATCAAGTAGGTCAGCATTGGCCCGGTCATAGCGCTGAAATTCTTGTTAGGGATCCAGCCAGTATCAATAAACAATGCTGCTAAAAATCCAAATGCAATTAATGCACCGATGTTCGGCATAACCATTGCCGATAGGAATTTCCCGAATTTTTGTACTTTATTTTTCATGCAATGTCTTCCTCCTATAAGGAAAACGCCGACAGATCAATGAAAAATATCCGCAGAGAAGCTTTGCTGCCTATAAAACGGTTACATGATGCCGTTCACATTCTGCCAGAAAATCCTTTGGCAGATTCTTATCCGATACTACAATATCAATATCCTCCAGGCCGCAGATGGAATAGGTTCCCTTTATCCCCACTTTGGAAGAATCCATCAAAACAATTACCTGTTCTGCTTGTCGGATAGCAACACGTTTTAAATTGGCTTCTTCTCCATTTCCGCAAGTAAACCCCGTCTGGGAGGTATAGTTTGTAACACCGAGATAGGTCTGGTGAAAATTGACCCGTTCCAGCTCCTGAACAACCGTGGAACCGTATACGCTGATACTATAGCGATTAACCCTTCCGCCTGGAATCCAGATTGTAGGCTTGGAAAGACCTGTCAATTCTGTAACACAGCTCATTCCTGTGGTATAGATCAGATTAGACTGATCTGGGAAGAGATGGGCCAGGGCTGTTGTAGTACTGCCGGAATCCAAAAACACCACGGTGTCAGGTGAAAGGAGCCCTGCTGCCTTTTTGGCAATCTCTTCTTTCTCCTCCAGATTCCGAACAGCTCTCAGCTTCAAATAGTCATCGGTTCCGATTACCAACTGAACTGCCTTAGCACCTCCGTGTATCCGCACAATCTTTTTTTCCAGGTCAAGGGCTTTCAAATCAGTTCGAAGCGTCATTTCCGAAACCTGTTCAAATCTTTCTTTAATCTGAGAAAAGTTCACATAGCCATTCTGATTTACCAGCTCTACAATCGCTTTTCTGCGTTCTTCCATTGAATTCATGCCTTCTCCTTTCACGCTAAAATCAGGTAAAAAGAGATTTCAGCGTTTTTAGTCAACAAAATTTGCTAATAAATATTCTTCTGCCTCAGGACACCATAACCCCTTGTGAGCCTCTACAATATCTGCCAGCCCATTGTAGCGCTCGTCGCCGCGTTCTTTTCCTGCTTTTCTCAGATCTGTTAAAGCAGTCAACGGCATGGAAAGATGGGTATAGATAAGCTTCTTTCCACCAGGGATTTTAGGAAGATTCAAAGTGGTTTCAGCTGCAGCATCCAGGCCGCCGATATGGGTTACCATTACAGCTGGATTAATCCTTTTGGCTGCGGTCAACTCCAAAGATTCAATCATATCAGCCGTGTTGCCGCCAGTAGTGCCCATAACATGAGTAGAGTTATAATGCACATCATAGAAATTCATGGATGCAGTAAAATTTTTGTCGGTAGGCCCTGCAAAGAAATTCAGGCAGCCATCTCTTCCAAGAATATCACTGGATTGCTTTACCACTGCTGCTACAGGTGCATAGCAGAGCACGTCATCGTATCCGGTTCCTCCAGAAATCGCGATTAATTCCTTCACCGGATCTTCATACTTGCCAGTATTTACAAAATGAAGTTCAATGCCCTCTTTGGCATAAACATCTACAGGGAAAAGCTCCTCAGCCCTATCCAGACGTTCCTGATTTAAATCCGTTACCACGACCATAGAGGGACGGACATCGCGATGGAGCGCATAAGTCAATGCTCCCAGTCCCATGGGGCCAGCGCCAGCCATGATTGCCAGCTTGCCATGTTCCTTAATACCCATCTGATGCTCATAGACTCCCATCTCTGTATGGTAAGCAGCATTAAATGCTCCGATGCTGCAAGACATCGGCTCTGCCAGAGAAGCTTCATAATAAGCACGGCCCTTGTATTCAAGCAGACAGCCCAGCTCCATTACCTCTGAGGGGATAATGCAGTAGGTGGTATTTCCGCCAAAAAATTCATAGGAATATCCAGGACTCCACATGGTTCCCTTATAGTTCAATGCAGGCTGCAGGGTAAATCTCATACCAGGCTTAAACTGATTTTGATGATTCTTTCCCACCTTTACAATGTCACCTGCAAACTCATGTCCCATAATAGCCGGATGTTCTGCCACATCGTCATGTACCCGCTTATGTTCTGTACCCAGTGTAGCACACTTATAGGTTGACATGCAAATACTGTCTGATACTACTTTTACTAAAATCTCGTCATCAGTAATTTCCGGAAGCTCAAACTCCTCAAGCCTCAGATCATTGGCAGCGTGTAATCTTACCCCTTTTGCTTTCATAATGAACACTCCTTATTTTGATTTTTTTTGAAATAACGAAATATTTTGAAACAAAAACCGTCTCATAGTTTCTGAACGTTTTTTTGAAAAATATGACTGTTGATTTAAAATGAATATTGTTATTTCAAAAGATTATGGTGTCATTATAGCAGGGAAGACCCTGACTGTCAACTGTTATTTTAAAAATAAAATATGTTATTTCGAAAGTTTGAGTTAATAATGCTCATTAGTTGCATAATCTAATGCAAAATTGTAAAAGGTCCGTACGCAGCCAGGAAGGGGACGCTTGCCAGAAACAGCAAGATATATCTTCCGCCAGGCATCTGGATGGTTCAGCCGGATTTTTCTGATGTTATAATTCTGAAGAATTTCCAGGTCAGGGACAATAGCAATACAATTGCTGTGTCCTGTAGAGACAAGGCCAGCCATAGTAATTTCCTCCTCCATGCTGCAGAGAATTTGCGGGACAGAGCCACAGGAATAAAACAGGGCGTCAATCACAGCCTGTATCTCACCAGTGGTATCGATATAATGGATAATCGGATATGGAAGCAATTCTTCCATGGATACGCTTTCCTTTGTACATAGGGGATGGCTGCTGGAGGTAATACAGATCAGTTCTTGTTTTAGCACTGGCATAAAGTGAATCTCCGGTTCATTCGACATGTAGGTACATAGGCTGATGTCAATAGAACCATCCTTGATTTTTTCAATGCTGGTTTTTGTATTAAATTGATTAAACTGCAAGGTTATATTTTGATGTTTTTCATTTTCATAGAATTTTTTGATTAAAAGGGGTACAAACTGGTAGCCCAAAACAAAAAGAAAACTAAAGTCAACAATTCCCGAATCTTTTTTGGAAAAATCCATTAAAATACGGTTTCCATTTTCAATCTCATAGAATCCTTTAGATATATAAGAATCAAGGAGGCGGCCATATTTGCTCAGCCGGACATTTCGGCCGTCTTTTTCAAACAAGGGGACGCCATATTCCCGTTCCAGTGCAGCCATGGCATGGCTTAAGCTAGGCTGGGTAATACAAAGGTATTCAGCAGCTTTCGTGTAGTGCTGGAATTGGGCCATTATTTTAAAATAGTACAGATTATTTAGATTCATCAGGTATTCCTTTCTCTGCTTTTCATGACAGTTTTTTACCATATAGGATTTAGGTATTAAATCAAATATACCAAAATCTATAGATAATATCTATAAAAATACATAGAAATATGCATTAGTATTTATGGATTATGTCATGTATAGTAGAAATATAAAGAAACGAAGGGAAAGACAGTAAGAACAGCAGCGAGAGAAAGCAACATCTGTCGAAAGGAGGAAACTATGTCATACGAAGCTGAATTAGAAACAAGAGGGTTTCCAATTCCAGAACTTCTGACTGTCAGTGAGAAGCCATTTGAACCAGGCATTAAAACGGGAAATCTGATTTTTGTTTCTGGCAATGCAGCCCGTGTGGGAGGAGAACTGAAATACACCGGAATTGTGGGAAGGGATGTAACCCTGGAACAGGCTCAGGAGGCAGCAAAAATCTGTTTTGTCAATTGCCTGGCAGCAATCAAGAAGCTGGAAGGAAATCTGGATACAGTGGCTAAAATCGTAAATATAAAGGGTTATGTGGCAAGCACACCAGAGTTTACAGGACAGCCAAAGGTAATGGATGGGGTTTCGAAGCTTGCCTGCGAAGTATTTGGCGAGGCCGGAAAGCACAGCCGGGCAGCTCTTGGAACTGCCTCTCTTCCAGGGGGAACGCCGGTAGAGGTTGAAATGGTAGTGGAAGTAAAATAAATATTTTGCCATTACAGGCAGAATTATGAACGAAAAAGAGGATAAGGAGAAAAGAAGATGAGAGAAATGCCAAAGGAAATGCCATTAGGGATTAAGCAGTTATTTACAAGCATTACACATTTACAGGAGGGAGAAAAAGTCCTGGTTATTACAGATGATAATAAGAGAGAAATCGGTGAGCTGGTCTACAAATATGCAAAGGAGCTTTTTGAAACAACTATGATGGTCATGACGCCAAGGTCAGGACACGGTGCAGAGCCGACAGAAGCAATTGCAGCAGCTATGGCAAACTGTGATGTGGCTTTTGGAGCAACTACTATGTCTCTGTTCCATTCCAAAGCGAGATTGGACGGGTGTAAAAAAGGAAGGCTCCGCTGGGTAGGGCTTCAGGATTATAGCCTGGATATGTTTGAGACAGGCGGACTTACAGCAGATTTTGATGAAGTGCGCAAAGTAATTGACAGAGTAGCCAGTGTATTCTATGGAAAAACCTTTACCCTGACATCTGAGGGGGGGACAAACCTGGTATGCAGCGTAGAAGGAAGAAAACCAGTTCTGGATTATGGCACTTCCACTACGCCTGGATCCGCCTCCTTCCCGCCAAACGCAGAGGCTGCTCTGGGTCCGGTAGAAGGAACATCTAATGGTGTTTTAGTAATTGACGGAAGTATTCCTCATCCTCTGCTGAATCTGATTGATGAGCCGATTGTGTGTACAGTAAAGGATGGAAATATTACGGAAATCAAGGGTGGAAGACAGGCTGATATTCTTCGCAAGCTTCTGGCAGATTTTAATGATCCGACGGTATATAATGTAGGTGAGCTGGGACTGGGGCTGAATAAGGAAAATGTCCTAAACGGCCATATGGCTCCTGATGAGGGCTCCTATGGAAACATCCATATCGGAATCGGAAAAAACCTCCAGTTTGGCGGCCATGTAAATTCTCCTCTCCATCTGGACATGGTAATCAAGAACATATCTTGTGATATTGACGGGCGAGTAATCATGAAGGATGGAGTTTTAATGGTATAAGTGATAGATCATATAAAATCAAGGAGAATGGTGAAATATCAGGAAAGAAAGGGATAAGTCCCCAAAAGCTGAATCAAGGCGTGCGCTATATAACGTACGCCTTTCAGTAAATATATTGGGCAGACAGGGAGTGAGTGAAAAATTCTTGGGCGAAAGCGAGGAATGGATATAAAAATGAGAAGAATGACAGCAGCTATTTTAAGTATCATATTGGCATTCGGCCTTGCAGGGTGCACTTCGTCCTCCAATACGGGGGCATTAGGGCAGAAGAAAATTGTCAATATTGCGACAGTACAGCCGGAAAGCCATCCGATCAGCATTGGGCTCCGGGCCTTTCAAGGCTATATTCAGGAAGAGCTGGGAGATAAATATGAAGTAAAAATCTATTATAATGGAATTATGGGGGACAACAGTCAGGCATTGGAGCTGCTTCAGATGGGAACCTTAAACCTTGTGGCAACCAGTGGAAGCAATCTGGAAAGCTTCGATGATACCTATAAAATCTTCGGCCTCCCTTATCTGTTTAAGGATGAGGAAAGTTTTCGAAAATGTATGATGGATAAGGAATTTTCTGATGCTATCTATCAGTGCACAGCGGACAAGGGTATCCAGGGGGTTGCATGGTTTGCGAACGGAGTTAATAATATTTATTCCATAAAGCCGATTCGTACGCCAGATGATATGAAGGGAATTAAATTCCGGATACAATCCAGTGAGGCTAATGTTAAAATGGCTCAGGGTTTTGGCTCTGCTGCAACGGTTATGGCATATGGTGAAGTTTATACGGCCATGCAGAACCATGTAATCGATGCCGCAGCCAATCCGGAAATGGCGTTGGTTAGTGTGAAACATGGGGAAGTGGCGAAATATTATTCCCGTACAGAGCATCAGATATTTACAGATGTTTTAGTGGCAAATACTGGATTTATCCAGGGTCTGGATGAAAAGGACAGGGAGATTTTTGAAACAGGATTCAAACTTTGTACAGAAGTCGAAGTAAAGGAATGGGATAAACAGATCGAGGAATGTATTGAAGAGGCAGAGGCAATGGGTGTGGAGTTTATTGATGTAGATAAAAGACCGTTTGAAAAAGTACAAAAGCCTGTACGGGAAGAGCTTTTGAGTTCCTATCCTCAGCTTAAGACCCTTTATGACCGGGTCCAAGAAATACAGGGAGGTGAATAGTAATGATTGACAGAACAAAACAGATCTTGAATAAGAGTCTGTCAGCAGCCTGTGCAATTCTGCTGGCGTTTATGTCCATGCTGACATGTTATCAGGTTTTCATGAGGTATGTGATACGCAGGCCTAGCACAATGTCAGAGGATATTTTAAGCTATTCTTTTGTCTGGCTGTCTCTGCTTGCAACGGCCCTGGTATTTGGAGAAAGAGATCATATGAATCTTACCTTTTTTGTAGATAAGATGGGCTCTGGGATGAGAAAGGGAATGGCAGTATTTTCTGAATTTTTAGTTCTGGCTGTCTCCTTGCTGGTGTTTGTATTTGGAGGAAAAGGGTTTATGGATGTGGGAGCTATACAGGTTTCCCCTACATTGAATATTACTATGGATATCATCTATTCTATACTGCCTATTAGTGGTGTGCTGATATGTCTGTACAGTATGATTAACATTGTAGAAATTATCAGAGATAAAGATTTGGGACAAGGAGATAAAGAGGAAGGAACAGAGGAGGGAAAGGAATGAGTACAGCAGCTGCAGCAAGTATTATAATTTTTTCTATATTAATTATTCTGTTGCTTTTAGGAGTGCCAATAGGGATTTCCTTGTGTGTGGCATCTCTTGCAGTCATTACAGAGGCTCTTGGATTCGGCGGCGCAGCCCCAGCATCTGCCCTTAAAATGTTTCGTGGAATCAATATTTTTACACTCCTGGCAATTCCCTTTTTTATACTAGCAGGAAATATTATGAATAAGGGTGGGATTGCCATACGGCTGATTAATTTCGCAACAGCGCTTACAGGAAGAATACCAGGCTCTCTAGCTCATACCAACATTGTTGCAAATATGCTATTTGGTGCAATCTCCGGTTCTGGCACAGCAGCAGCATCTGCTATGGGTTCCATTATTGGGCCAATCGAGAAGCAAGAGGGCTATGATGAAGACTGGGCTGCAGCAGTCAATGTGGCAACAGCGCCTACAGGGCTTTTGATTCCCCCCAGTACAGGGCTGATTACCTACGCATTAGCTAGTGGAGGAACTTCCGTAGCCGCTTTATTTCTAGGAGGATATATTCCGGGGATTCTATGGGGATTAAGCTGTATGGCCGTAGCTTTTTTCTATGCAAAAAAGCATAATTATGTATCGAAAAAAAGGATTACAGCAAAGGAATTTATCCATGTTACATGGGATGCTATCCCAAGTCTTCTTTTAATCATTATTGTCATTGGAGGAATCTGCGGAGGGATTTTTACAGCTACAGAGGCTTCTGCTATAGCAGTTTTATATAGCCTTCTGCTATCTGTCTTTCTATATAAGACGTTGGATGGAAAGGGCCTCTATGCTATTCTGGTAAACAGTGCAAAGATGTCAGGAATTATTATGTTCTTAGTAGGGGCTTCTAACATTATGGCATGGGTGATGTCGTTTACCGGAATTCCGGATGCAATTTCCAGAGGAGTGCTGGCAGTGTCAGATAATAAGATCATTATCCTGCTGACAATCAATCTTCTCCTGCTGTTTGTAGGAACTTTTATGGATCTGACACCGGCTATACTGATCTTTACACCAATCCTTTTACCTGTGTGCCGGAAGCTGGGCATGACAGCCCTGCATTTTGGGATTATGCTTGTATTCAATCTGTGTATTGGCTGTATCACACCTCCTGTAGGTAATATCCTTTTTGTAGGAATTAAAGTTGCGGGAAGAAAGCTGGAGAAAGTGATGCCGCTGCTTTTAAGATATTATGCTGCAATCTTTATAATTCTTTTGATGGTAACTTATATTCCGCAGCTTTCCGAACTGTTGCCGGAATTGGTTGGGTATTAAAAAGCGGAAAGACCGGAAAGCCGTTTACAGCTTTAAGGCCGAGCTATGTACCGAGCTGTATAGATAGGATTAAGATACCAAAACCCTTGGTTTAGGAAAAATGTAAGAATCTTTTTTCGATTTCAGAGCCAGGAATTTCTAAGGTTCCTGTACGCAATCACTTGTATGCACAGGTGTTTACATTCAATAAAAAAACATTCTGACATTTTTCCGCCTGTGGCCCTTTTGATACATGAATCGAAATAGATAAGAATATCAGGAATAAGACAGAAGATTATGTAGAGAATAAGAAGAATCTGTGATAAACTAATAAATAACATGTCTATTAAGGCAGGTATTGCCATAAATGAAAGCCTGACCAAGAAAAGGGCTGGAAAAGGATGAGTGGATGATGGATAAAAAGCAGATTCTTCTTTTAAATACAGGAGGTACACTTTCCTCAGTCAAGGGAGCCAAGGGGCTGCAGCCGGGACTGGGGCGGAAAGATATCCTGGAGGATTTGATGCCAGTAGCAAAGGACTGTTATCTGGAATTTGAAGATATTTATTCCTTAGATAGTGCTAATATCACGCCAAAGCACTGGAAGAGGCTGGCAGAAAAAATAGGGGAAGTATGGGAGAGTTATGATGGTATTGTAGTGATTCATGGAACAGATACGATGGCATATACAGCCTCCATGCTTTCCTTTATGCTTTGCGGAATTAAAATCCCAGTGGTGCTCACAGGAAGCCAGCTTTCCATATCCCATCCGGTAGCGGATGCCATGGAAAACTGCCGGGCGGCTATTTACATGGCAGCCAGCGGGCATGCCGGAGTTTATGTAGCCTTTAACAGAAAGATAATGTTGGGCGCAAGGGTGTCTAAAGTGCGTACAATGAGCTTTGATGCTTTTGAGAGTATTAATTATCCTTGTGCAGCAGTTATGAACGCATTCGGGATGGAAGTAAATGAAGCGGTTCTTCCACATGTAGAAAAAGAGAAGGATTTTGTTCCTGATATTTCCTGTTCCGCGCAGGTGGCCCTTATAAAATTAATTCCTGGTATGACTGCTGAGTGGTTCCGTATGCTGCTTACAATGGGATTTCGAGGAGCAGTGATAGAGGCCTTTGGCCTGGGAGGAATCCCATTTATTGAAGGAAATGACCTGTCTCATGCAGTGCGTGAGGCCGCAGAGGCTGGTATGGTAATTGTAGTAGGCAGCCAATGCCGTTATGATGGCAGCAACCTTTCGATTTATGAAACCGGCAGACGGGCCTTGAAAAATGGAGTGGTTCAGATGTATGATATGACGACAGAGGCTGCGGTGACAAAACTGATGTGGCTTCTGGGACATGATATGGATGTGGAAGAGGTGAAGCAGCAGTTTATGACTCCTGTATGCTGTGAAGTCCGGCCAGGTTTTCGGCCCTGTGTAGAGGGATAAATGCTAGGCAGGGAAAAGGGTTAAAATACTTTTCCGAAGAGGCGGCTTATATCTGGGAACAATCAAGAAAAGATAAAGAAAAATATTAAAAAATGTCAAGAAAACATCCCCGCTGGGAAATATAATGCTGTTAAAGCATGGATTCCCATGGGGATGTTTGTGTTTGGATTTATAATCCGTTAAATGAGGAAACGTGACATCGCATGAAAATGCGGAAATATCATATTTCCTTTCATACAAAAATTATATCTGAAAGATACAATGGATTCTCCGCTTAGCTTCCTGTTCGTCAACACCGTTCAGATAAAATATTAACCGCTTTCCATCAGGTTTAAAATGTTTTTTCATGGCTTCATAATCCTTTACATCGATGACAGAACTAACACTTTGAATAAGGATGGTGCAGCTAAAATCACGAGCAGTACGGATCAGGTAAGAAATAGGAGGCGTACGATATGGTGCCGTAATGTCAAGTTGATTGATTAACACAGGCGATTCCCCCTTTTTAAAAGATAGATTACCAACATTTTATTTCTTCAGTATAGCACAAAAAAATTGAATATACAATAGGAAATATGAAAAACAATAATCAATTTTTTTTATATATTCGAGGGAAATGTTGAAATAGTAAAAATTTTTTACGATTTATCTGCCTGTAAGGATGCTTTTAGCAACGCTGATGCCATTAGCAGAAGCTTGTTGAAGTCCCCTGGTTACAGAAGCGCCGTCTCCAATCGCCCGCAGTCCCTTTATACTTGTTTCGAAATCAGGATTAACCACAACTTTATTGGAATAGAATTTAACCTCTACGCCATAAAGGAGAGTTTCACTGCTGGCAATACCAGGAGTTACCTTATCTAATGCCAGAAGCATTTCTTCAATATCGACCATGATGCGATGAGGGAAGACCAGGGAGAGATCTCCTGGTACTGCATCTTTTAAAGTCGGTATTAAATTATTCCGGCATAGCCGTTCCTCTGTGGTACGGCGTCCTCTCCGAAAATCTCCAAAAGTCTGGACCAGGATCTTGCCATCACAAAGCATGTTGCTCAGCTGAGCGATATGTTTTCCATATTCAATCGGCGTCTTAAAAGGCTTGGTAAAGTTTTTGGAAACCAGAAGGGCAAAGTTAGTATTATTGGTTTTGAATTCCTTGGATTTATAAGCATGGCCGTTTACTACTGCCAGTCCATTTTCATAATATTCCGTAGCAACTTCTCCAGAAGGATTGGTACAGAAGGTGCGGACCTTATCGTCAAAAGTAGGGGTATAATAAACCAGTTTAGCCTCATAAAGGTTCTCGTTCAGGAATTTCATAACCTCATCCCGGACCTCTACCCGAACGCCGATATCAACAGTCCCTACTTCTGTTTCTATGCCATGATCACTGCAAATATGACTAAACCAGTCAGAGCCTTCCCGTCCTATGGCAGCAATAACCTGAGGAGCCGAGTAGGTTTCTCCCTTATCTGTAATGACACCCCGCGCTTCTCCATTTTCAATCACGATATCTTTTACCATAGTATTGAATTCCATCAGAACGCCCTGGGAAAGAAGATGTTCCTGAAGGCGTGTATAAATCTTATATCCTTCCTCTGTTCCCAGATGGCGGATCGGGCATTCAATCAGCTTTAGATTAGCCCTAATAGCTCTTCGGCGGATTTCCTCAAGTTCCACTTGTTTATCCATGCCATAGACATTGGTATCCGCGCCGAATTTCAGATAAATATCGTCAGATTCTTTCAGAAGCTCTACGGTTCTGTCATAGCCTAGAATTTCCGGAAGGTTACCTCCCACGTCAGGAGACAAGGATAGCTTGCCATCGGAAAAAGCGCCGGCTCCTGCGAAGCCAGTGGTGATAGAACAGGGTCTGCAGCCTACGCAGACTTTGGTTTTCCGTTTGGGGCAGGTGCGCTTTTCAATGGGCCGTCCCTTTTCAATCATAAGAATTCGCATATCAGGCCGTTCCTGAATCAATGTATAGGCACAGAAAATACCGGACGGGCCGGCTCCAATAATGATAACGTCAAAATTACTGTTTGAATTCATAAATATTTCTCCTTTCAGGCTGAAAGCACAAAAAACCAACTGCCTGCGACAAAGCCCTTTTCTGCGGCTATAGTCAATGATTGCGGTAGTTGGTAGAAAACGTTCATCTGATTATGAACTTATATAAACACGACACTGCCATATTAACATAAGAAGCGAGAGAACGCAAGGGAAAAATGCAAGTGTAATCTCTGGCGCTTTCCCTGGATTGACACATTTGATACCTGATTTTATCAGGAAAAAGCGAACGATGACTTATCTGCATTTTCCGGTAGAATTGCGGATTAAAAGCTGGGGCTCATATTCGATTTTATTTACCTGAGGGACGATCTGTATAAAAGGTCCTCTCCTGGCTTGTTCAGACTGCTTGCTAAGTATCATATCCACAGCAGCTTGACCTCTTACATGCAGGTGATGTTCAATGGTAGTGATAGAGGGGATGGAAACGCTGCTGACGAATATGTTATCAAAACCACAGACAGAGTAATCATCAGGTACCCGTAAACCTTGTTCGGCAAGGCAGCCAATAATTCCAAGAGCAGTCATATCATTAACTCCAATCAGGGCTGTGGCAGGATTATTTTCCTTTAAAAATTGGTCTGTCAGGGTATGACCGATTTCGTATTCGTAAGGTGTGAAGCTAGAATCAGATTCTGCTAAATAGTCGCCGGCAAAAATGGAGAGGTTGTTTTCAAGGCCGGCTTCCTTTAGGGCTAGTTTTAAGCCCTCTAAGCGCTGATGGCGAGCCAGACTTACATTATTAAATGGAGTGGAAAAAAAGGCAAAATGAGTATGTTTCATGGAAAGAAGGTATTCTCCCATGATGATACCTGCTTTTATGTTGTTTAATTCAATAGAAGGAATGGTTAAATTTTCTGTTTTTTCCCCAATGAGTACAATGGGCATGGAAAGGGAAAGCTGTTCTACCAGTTGGGGATAGCTTGGGACAAAAGTAAATATGATGCCAGCTACCCTGGACTTAGCAAAATAATCTAGATAATAGGATTCAAATTCTCTGTTGCGGGAGGTATTGCACAACAGAATTTTGCAGCCCTGAGACAAGGCATATTTTTCGATAAAGGAAGTGAGCTGTGTATAAAAGGGATTGGACAGGGTTGGGATAAAAACAGCAATTAGATTTTTATCGGCTGCAGTGGGATTTTGAGCAGGCAGGATATAGCCAAGCTGTCGGGCAGCATCCAGAACCCGATTTTTCGTTTCCTCGCTGAAGGAGGGACCCACCTTATTATTTAATACCATGGAAACGGTTGCCTGGGAAACACCAGCCAAGTGGGCTACATCGGTAGAAGTAACTTTTTTCATAATAAGACACCTCATTATATATGTAATTTCGGATGGATAAATCATAATTAAAAAAATTAATATTAATTATTAATAATATTATAAATAAAAATAAGGGAAGAGTCAATGAGTGAAAAGATAATTATAAAAAATACACAAAAATAAGATGATATGTTTGTGTAAATCGACACATGAGATAGGATTGACAAATAATATTAATGATGGTAATATAAAATTATTAAAAATATTAATTCTATAAAGCAAAAAATAATTAATATTATTAATAAAAATTAAAAGGGAAAAGGAGAAAAATTAAGATGAAAAAGAATTGGAAAAGACTTGCAGCTTTAGGGTTAGGCCTTATACTTCTTGTTGGATGCAGCGGGGGACAACAGAATACAACAGGAGGAGATAATGCTATTCAGAGCCAAGCTTCCTCAGGAGGAGATAAGGCGGATTCTGACTTTCCAAAGACTCAAATTAATATGATTGTACAGGCAAATCCAGGTGGACTTTCCGACCAGGTATCTAAGGAGACAGGAGATTTAATGGGAAAGACATTAGGCCAGACGGTTGTATGCCAATATAAACCAGGCGGAAGCGGTGCAGTGGGGATGTCCTTTGTACAGGCTAGCCGGGCAGACGGATACACCATCGGTCATACGCCATTGGAGCTGGTTATGTTGAAGCCTTTAGGATACGCAAATCTGGAGCCGTCTGATTTAACCCTTTTAGGAAGGGCCTATACCACAGTAGGCGCTTTGGCTGTAAAGGCAGGAGATGATCGGTTTGGAACAGTAAATGATTTCATCGCTTATGCAAAGGAGCATCCAGGCGAATTGACTGTAGGTAATGCAGGTACAGGCTCTATCTGGCATATCGGTGCGATTGGCCTTGAAAAAGCAGGGGATGTAACTTTTAACCATGTACCTTTTGATGGAGCGAGCAAAGCGATTGCAGCTTTAATGGGAGGCCATGTAGATGCGGTGGTAAGCGCTCCTATTGAACTGATGTCTGGAGCAAACGGAGGAGAAATTACAGTCCTTGCAACTATGGGAGAGGATCGCTCCAAGGCATTTCCAGATGTTCCAACCTGCAAGGAAAGCGACATTGATTATGTGCTCCTGCATTGGGGCGGATTTGCAGGTCCTAAGGATCTGCCTGAGGATGTGATAGGAATTCTTCAGAATGCTTTAAAGGAAGCAGTAGAGTCTGACGAATATGCGGCATTTATGGAAGAAAGAGGAATGGAGCCAGCATTTATGTGCGGTAAAGAATATGAGCAGTTTATTGCTGAACAGGCAGAATTTCTCGGCGGTTTGATCGAAGAAGCAGGACTCGGTAAATAACAGATATGAAAGAAAGGAAAAAGGGGGATGCACGATGACTGGTGAGATTATTATATCATTAATCAGTATTTTAATATCTGCGGCAGCATTTATTAACGCATTTTCCTTCCCCGGCGGAACATCAGACGGTGTTCCCGGGGCCGGGGTTTTCCCCCAGGCTCTGTGTGTCATTATTGCTGTAATCAACCTTGTTTTAATTTTTTGGGAAGTGAAGGAAAAAAAGCAGAAGAAACCGATGACAGAGACAGAGAAGGATGGTTTAAAGCGCTTTGGAATGCTCGCAGCAGCAACAGCAGTTTTTATTGCTGCATGGGGTATGATTCATTTTGTTATTATATGCAGCGTTTATCTAATACTGGTAGGTTTGATATTAAAGCAGAATATGAAGACATTTGTCCCAGGGGCAATTGTTAGTTCCGCACTTATATTTTTCATATTCCAGCAGATTCTCAATGTAATGCTGAACAATTAGGAGGGAGCAGGATATGATTACAGAAGCAATAATAGCAATTTTGAACCCATCTGTACTGCTTTTTATGCTGCTTGGCGTTGTAGTAGGTTCTTTGATTGGGGCTCTGCCTGGCCTGTCCGTAGTAATGGCGATTTCGATTCTGACTCCAATCACCTTTGGGCTGGAGCCGGCACAAGGTCTGGCTATGCTGATGGGTGTATATAATGCTGGCGTATGGGCCGGCGGTATCTCCGCTATCCTGGTAAATACTCCGGGAACTCCGGCCTCTATTATGACAACCCTTGACGGATATGCCATGACAAAAAGAGGGGAGGCAGGGCTGGCTCTTGGAATCAATGTGATTTATTCTGCATTAGGAGGTCTTATTAGTACGATTGTGCTGATGTTTGCGGCGTTTCCTATTGCAAAATTTGCTTTAAGATTCGGGCCTGCAGAATATTTTGCCTTGGCTTTATTCGGCCTTTCCATGATTATCGGCATTTCTGAAAAATCCGTATTAAAAGGAATCATGATGGGGTGTCTGGGATTTTTAATGGCTGCTATCGGCCTTGATTCCATGTATGCCTATCCAAGATACACCTTTGGCATGGTAGATCTCCTTCAAGGCATTTCCTATGTACCGGTTATGATTGGCCTTTTTGGATTCGGAGAGGTACTGTCTCAGGTTTTTGAGAATCAGAAGGCAGAACGAGAAGTGGAGAAAAAGAAAATAGGGCGGATTATTCCCAGTCTGAAAATGTTTAAGGATTTTGCTCCGCTTACAACTTTGAGCGCTTTGGCATCCGTAGTAATCGGAGCTATTCCAGGGGCAGGAGGAGATATTGCCTCTATTATCTGCTGGGACCAGGCGAGAAAGGTCTCAAAGGATAAAGAGAATTATGGCAAGGGATCTCCGGAAGGCCTGGCAGTTACCTGTATTGCGAATAATGGTATTATCGGTGGGGCAATGACCACAATGTTGACTCTGGGAATTCCAGGAGACGGCGTTACCGCAGTATTAATCGGTTCTCTCATGATGTATGGCATGCAGCCAGGGCCAATGATGTTTGTAGAGAGTAAGCCCTTTGTATATCAGCTTATGGTTATGATGGCTGTTGCTAATGTTATGTTCCTGATATTCGGCCTTTTGACCTCAAAGGCTTCTGCAAGCCTTTTAAATGTAAAGGAACAGTACGTATGGACAGCAATTATCATCCTTTCCATTGTGGGTTCCTATGCAGTGAGCAATTCGATTTTCGATGTGATTATCATGTTTGTATGCGGAGTAGCAGGTGTTTTCCTAAAGAAATTTGATTTTCCGCTTCCACCGCTGATTTTAGGACTAATCTTAGGGCCGATGGCAGAATCTAATTTTAGACGTTCTCTGGCATTATCTGCTGGAAATTATAGTATTTTTGTAGGAAGCCCGATTGCGGTTCTTCTGCTGATATGTACCATTTTGGCGCTTGTAGGTCCTGTGGTTATGAAGAAGAAAAAACAGGAGAAGGCGGAAAAAGAAGAGCAGACAACAGATTGAGACCGGGAGAAAGGATATTGATATTATGACAGTAAAGAATCCAAACGGAAAAATCGTTTCTATCGGTGAGCTATTGGTTGAGTTTATCCCGGTAGAGCCAAAACTGCGCTTATATGAAGAAGGCAGTATTTTAAAGACGGCCAGCGGTTCCTCAGGAATTTTTGCCTGTGCCAATGCGCAGATCTGCGATAGGGCAGCTTTTATAGGAAAAATAGGGGAAGATCCTTTAAGCCGTTTTGTGTATGATGTGATGGAGCGGGAAGGAGTGGATATTTCCAGAGTAGTAAAAGGAGAAGGACAGATCGGCCTTGCCTTTTTGGAGAACCTGGAAAACGGACGCAATTTTGAATATTACAGAAGCAATTCCGTAGGGAGTAAATTCAGCCCGGAGGATGTTGATGAGGAATACATAAGAAATGCTAGTGCAATTCACTATTCTGGGATGCTTTTGGAGCTTAGTGAAAGCATGAGAGAGGCTTGCAGAAAGTGTGTAAGGATTGCCAGAGAGGCTGGAGTCATGGTTTCTTTTGACCCGAATATCCGTAAAGAGGTTATGAAGAGTGATGACGCGAGAAAGAGGCTTTATGAAGGAATCGAAACAGCTGATATTATCGCCCCTACCCTGGATGAGGCCAGATTTGTAACAGGGCTTGAGGATGAACGGGAGATATTGAAAGAGCTGCATAAAAGAGGGCCTAAGGTAATCGCCCTTACAAGGGATAAAGACGGAGCTATTTTAAGTGATGGAAGGCAGATTGTATCAGTAGCAGGTACAGGAGTCCAAGCAGTAGATCCTACTGGAGCAGGGGATACGTTCGCTTCCATGCTGGTATATGGAGTTCAGGAGGGCTGGAGTCTTAAGAAGACGGGCATCTACTGTAATTGCGCCGGAGGCTTGGCTGTAACAAAGCAGGGATCGGTAGGCAGGGCCCTGCCATCCATGAGGGAAGTGGAGGTAATGGCAGAGACTGCAGCTTTTGAGGTAAAAACAGAGGATTGGGAATAAAGAATCTATATAGAGTGAGGTTAAAGGAGCTGGGAGTGACAGAGCTTAGAGCATCGGAGAATCATATCTACATAGAAAAAATCAGGATAACAGAAAGACCAGCATCATAGGAGAATGGATATAGTGAAAAAAATAAAGGTTTACAAGGGGATAGATACAGGATTGGGCCTTGCTTCCAATACCTATAAGCAGATATTGCAGTCAGGGGAAATGACCATGAAAGAGCTGATTGCCTGGGCAGCAGGAAGAGGATTTTCTTGGCTAGAGGTAAGAGATGCAAAAGTGGAGATGACAGAGGAAGAGCTTAATGATATGAAAAAGCTGGCGGATACTCTGGAAGTAAGACTTCATTATTCCTGGGATAACAAGGATGTATTAGAGGAAGACGAGAAGTTTTATAAAGGCATGGAACATGCGGTTCTGTTTGGGCATGGAACATGTTGCCGTGTATTGATTGCACCAAATACAGTAAAGGGCCAAAAAGGGTATACAAAAGAAGAAATGGACAAAATTCTTCCAGTCTTAAAGGCCTATGTAAAAAAATCAGAGGAGATGGGAATTTCCCTTTGCTTTGAAAACGCTATGGAGCCGATTTTCGGAGACGGAAGGGAGTACTTTGGGATGAACGAGCTGATGGAGAGGTGCCCCGGTATGTGTATGGCCTTTGATGCAGCAAATGCTACGAACAAGGCAACCTGCGTAAACCCCTCACAAGAGGAACTTTTGGTATACTACCAGAAATTCAGAGACAGGATTTTCTATTTCCATTTAAAAGTTACAAGGGACCATGCCTTATTGGATACAGTAGAAATGGATGGAGATTTTCAGATCAAAGAACTGCTGAAAGCATTTTCCTCCAATAAAGATATGAAAATCTGTCTGGAAATTCCCCAACAGCCGAACTTGAAAAGGATGACAGCAGCAGTGGAGAGAAGCCTTACTGTGCTGGAGGAAATAGAAAAAGAGGCCTGACAGGCTGGCTGGAAAAATGAGGAAAAAGTGAGGGCCTCTGCATGAGACAATGGAAAGCAGGCTGGCAGAAAGGGAAGCGCTGGAAAGGAAGTCGGGCAGAGAGACAGGAAACCTGAAAAGGAAAAATAAGAGCATGGCAGAAAAAAGGAGAAGAAGATATGAAGATAGCAGATATAAAAGAAAAGTTAAAGGCCGGAGATAAAGTTCTGGGGACCATGATAACAGTTTTTCAAAATCCAGATATTATTAAGATCATGAAACAGTGCGGCTATGATTATGTGCTGATTGACTGCGAACATGGCTGCTTTGAATACGGAGAGGTGGCTAGGCTGCTAGGGATGGCAAGAGCATTTGAGCTTCCTGCTGTTGTCCGTATTGCAGAGCCTAGAAGAGAGCTGATATTAAAGTACATGGAAATGGGAGCGGATGGCCTTTTGCTTCCTGGTACAGAGACAAAGGAAGAAGCTGAGATGCTGGTACGTTATTCCAAATATGCTCCTCTGGGAGAAAGGGGGGTATCTCTATCCCGGCCCCATACGGACTTTGGAGCAGTTAACGGAAGAGAATATATGGATAAAGTAAACAAAGAAACGATTCTTATGTGCCAGATAGAATCAAAAAAAGGTGTTGATCACATTGAAGAAATCATCGGAACAGAAGGGATTGATGTTGCCTTTGTAGGGCCAAACGATCTTTCTCAGGATCTGGGGATATTAGGGGACTATGATAACCCAGTGATGATAGAGGCATATGAGAAAGTCCTTCAAGCAGCTAAAAAGGCAGGCAAATCAGCAGGAATCCATTTCGGAAAAAAAGAGCCTCTGGTGCCGTGGATCAAAGCCGGCTACCAGATGAACATGTGTGGAGCCGATGTCAGTTCCCTTATGAGCGGTGCAAAGGCAGCAATTGAATATTTGGCAAAGGAGACCGCCTAAGTTTGGGATAGAAGGAAGAACGGAAGGCTCCAGAAGGCTGGGCAGAGGGAAGGGCAGAAGGCTCTAGAAGGGCCGGACAGAAGTAGAACAAAGGAAAGCAGAGTAAAACAGAGAAATGCACGGTATTGCAGAAGCCAGAGGGAAAGGTGCAGCAGGAGTGACAAAAGGCTGAAAGACATTGTCAAGGAGGAAAGCTATGGACAATAAGGCAGAGAAAAAAGTACGGTGGGGCGTTCTTGGGACTGCGACTATTGCCAGGAACCATACACTGCCAGGGATGAAAGAAGCATACAATTGTGAGCTTTATGGAATTGCAGGAAGAAATCCAGAGAAGACAGCGGCCTTTAAAGAAGAATTCGGTTTTCAGAAAACTTATCATTCCTATGAGGAGCTTTTGGAGGATGAGAAGATAGAAGCAGTATATATCCCGCTTCCTAACCAGCTCCATAAAGAATGGGTAATTCGGGCAGCAAAAAAGAAAAAGCATATTCTGTGTGAAAAGCCTCTGGCACCGACAGAAAAAGAGGTTCGGGAAGTAGTGGAAATATGCAGACAGGAAGGTGTTATTCTAATGGAGGCATTTGCATATCTTCACAGTAATGCCACTCAGGCAGTCATAAAGGATATACAGGATGAAATCATAGGGAAACCTCTTTTTGTGGAAACCGTATTTATGGTAAAGCCGTGGGAAAAGGAGAATATCCGTATGCGCAGGGAAACCATGGGAGGCTGTACCTATGACCAGGGCTGCTATAATATCAGCATGATGTTAAGCCTTTTGAAGGAAGTACCAGATGAAATCCAGGCGGAAGCTCATTTCATGGACAATGGAATAGATGACTTTTCCAGCGCCTATTTCCATTTTCCATCAGGGGCCAGGGCCTATTCGATTTCTGCTCTCTGCTCTGGACAAAGAGCAGACCGTTATTTTATCCATGGAACAGAAGGGACTTTGGAAGCGCCTCTTCCATATAATGCCAAAGGAACGCTTTCTTATTATATCCATAAGAATGGAACGACGACAAAAAAAGAACTGGAAGTACCCAGTAATTACCAATTAGAGGCAGAACAATTTGGGCGGTGTATCCTAGAAGGAGAGAAACCGCTGGTATCCAATGAATTTTCCATCAGGACAGCAAAGGTTCTTACAGAAGTGCTTAAAAAAATAGGGTATTTTGAATAACCTTGTCTGCGGATTGCACAGGCAGAGAAGACACTCCTTTTACCAGTACAAATCTGTTAAAATATTCTTTGCGCGACGGAGCCAGTAATTCCACATCCGTTCCGCATCCTCTGTAGAAAGCATAGTCTGTGTTGCTGCCTTGCCTTCTGCTTCTGTAAGATATCGGGGACTGCCCAGCTGCATGGCCTGTAGCTGGGCAATGGCATTGTCCCGTAAGGCAATACTGCAGGTAATTAGATTAATCGCATTTTCTCCAACCACAACAACACCGTGTACTCCTATAAAGGCTGCACGATGTTCTCCTAGTACCTGTGCAAGCCCTGCACAGGTTTCTTTTTTATCCGTAACAAGGCCAGAAGTGATTTCCGGATGATTGAAGGTGGGAACTCCCTTATAAAACATTCCTGCGGGCTGAGAAAGCGGACGTAAAGGAATCCCCGTAGAAGAAAAGGGGATTAATTCACGGGCATGATTATGGCAGATCGCATTTACATCTGGACGTGCTTTATAAATCTCTGCATGCATTAAAATTTCCCGGTAGTGCTGAAACTGTTGATTAGAAATAACATTTCCATCCATATCAAATTCCATAATATCTTTTCTGGTGACCATTTCTGGAACCATCCGTCTGGATTGAAAAAAGGTCTCCGGATTTTCCGGATTCCGAACGCTGACATGTCCATAAGCATCTAAAATTCCCTCATTAGAAAGAAGCCGGTTTACAATGACACATTGTTCTACAGCCTCCTGTGCCGTTTGAGGATTTGGATTAAATGATATCATATTGGAAAAAATTGCCATAATGCAGCAGCCTCCTTGAATTTAATCTGAATTGCGCATGGATTGATACCGATTTTTTAGATTTAATTTTTTTATAATATTGCTTACGTGATTTTTAACAGTAAACAAAGAAATATGGAGCTGATCGGCAATTTCCTGGTTAGTTCTGCCTTGTGCCATCAAATCGTAGATAACAGCTTCCCTTGCCGTTAAGGTTTCTACTGGCTTTCTACAGGACAGAAGGCCGAATAATATAGGAGCAAGAGAAGGAGAAACGCTGTACTGTCCCATTGCCGCCTGAAAGAGGCCATGTTCGAATTCTGTAAATGATGAACTTTTTAAAAAATAACCTCGTACTCCATTTTTAGCGGCAAAGTTTAGATCGTCAGGGGAATCGCAGTCAGTCACAATCACAATATGAGTATCAGAAGAAACCTTCCGCACGATTTTTAATATATCAGGATAGTTCCTTTTGTTAGTAAAGGGATCGATGAGGAGAAGACTGGGATGATATTGAGAAAGAATCTCAAGCCCCTCGTCCACATCTCCTGTTTCGTATAAAACAGAAATCCAAGACAAAGAGGCAAGCAGACGGCAGATCCCCTTCCTGAACAGCTCACGCTCTTCTATGATAACAATACTATATTTCATATTCACACCTGTTTTCCGGCCGTTTACACTTCTTTTTGCCGTTCCTATGGTCAAATCTCTTTAGCAGACAGCAGAAACATATCTGAATTCTATTTTATCAGATTGTCTGATTTTGTCAAATTGTAATTAAAACGATGTTGTTCTAATGTATATTTTGGATAAAATGCATAAAAATAGGAAGAATTCATGAGGCATTAGAAAAAATAGTTCTATAGCACTATAAAAAACAGGAATGTCTCATAAAAGGGAGCTATTTTGTTTCAAAGACATGGCAGTTAAAATAAAAGAGTAAAAGAAATGGAAAGGAACAATGGAAGGAGGAAGTGTTTATGAATGTAGCGCAGATATCCCTGATGCTAGGCATTTTCTTTGTCATAACAATTATCATCAGCTTTGTAAAGAAAGTGAATCCTGGAATTACAGGCCTTTGTTTTGCCATTATTGCAGCCATTGCCACAGGGACCAAATTTAAGTCATTGCAGTTAGGTTTTCCCACCAGTGTAGTGCTGACCCTTTTCTCAATCAGCTTATTTTTCGGATATTTTATTGATAATGGGACGGTTCAGTGGATTGCAAAAAAATTACTGTGTATGACGCACAATGTCCCAAAGCTAATGCCCTTTATATTTTTTGCAGTAGCCCTGATATTAGGAGGAATCGGAGGAGCAAATATGATTGTATTTTCTGTGGCAATCGCTTTTCCGGTAGGACTTGCCAGCGGTATGAAGCCATGGGAGACTGGAGCCTATCTGTCTGATGGGAACACAATGCGGTTCCTATCTTCCCTGGGGCACGCATGGCTCTACGGCAAGGGCAGTGATTGAGACAATGAATGACGGCGCTTGGGCGGACAAGGCGATGAGCCTTAACTGGAAATGGTGGTTCACATCATTTATCGTATATATGATTGCGATTGTCTCTTTTTACTTCATTTTTCAAAATTACAAACTAAAGAAAATTGAAATGATAGAACAGCCGGCCCCCCTTAACCGAGTTCAGAAGCTCAGTATCATGCAGATAGGAATTGTTCTGATGCTTGTCATTTTTATGCCGCTTCTTGCAAAAGTAATCAATGCTTCCCTTTTTAAAGCGATTGCAGGCATGTGTGACGTTGTGCCTCTTTGTATCCTGGGCTCTCTGGTAAATATGCTTCTGGGTTTGGGAAATGAGAAGTCTGTGATTAAAAACCTAGTTCCCTGGAATACCATCTGTATGGTTTTTGGTATGGGAATGCTGGTGAATCTTGCTAATACTCTTGGGGTATTTGATTATTTGACAGAAGTTGCCCAAGGCATACCTGCAAGCCTCATCGGACCTGCATTTCTTCTGATAGCAGGAGTTATGAGCCTGTTTTCCAGTTCCTTGTCCGTGGTATACCCTACGGTTCTGCCGATTGCAGGATTATTTGCACTGAACTATGGATTGAATCCAGTTATGGCCCTTTCTGTAGTCGTGATTGGTTCTGCTACAACAGCCATGTCACCCTTATCAGGGGGAGGAGGACAGATTATGGGCGCTTGTACAGAGGATATCTGTGAGAATCAGTTGATGTTTAACAAATTATTCCTGACTGCCTTTGCAACCATGTTGATCCTGTTTGCAGAAGCCTGTCTGGGGGTTTTCGGGATATTTTCTATATTAAAACAGTCTAAATCAAAATAACAAAAATTGTACAAATAAACATAACAGAAGCAGGAAGGAGATTATTATGTATACATTTGAAGCTGACAAATTAAGAAGGCCGATTTCTGATGCAACGCTGGAGAAAAGATGGAAAATGGTGCGGGAAGAAATGGAAAAAGAAGGTATTGATGCGCTGGTGATACAGAATGAGCATCGCTACAGAAACGGTATGGTCCGCTATTTTACAGACATTGGTTCCCTGTCTAATCCGGTAACGGTATTTTTCCCATTGAATGATGAAATGACAGTTTTTGCCAATGGAGGAGGACACAGCCTTTCTCAGACCCCTGCCTACGGCTGCCGGGGAGTGAAAGACAGAATCGGCGTTCCTATTTTCCCAACCTATGTGCCAGAGTTAAGCACAGCAGATGCAAGGGGAGTTGTAGAGCTTATTAAAAAACGAGGAGATAAAAGGATTGGACTGGTACGTATCGGCTCCATGCTGGGAAGCTTTTATAAATGTTTGACAGAATCACTGGCTGGTCAGGTGGAATTTATCGATTTTACAAATCAGGTAGATGAGCTGAAGGCGATTAAGAATGAGGAAGAGATTGAGCTGCTTAAGATTTCGGCAGAGCTTCAGGATTACGTGATGAATGCAATCCCCTCCTTTTTAAAGCCAGGTATGTATGAATATGAGCTGCGCAGCCATATCATTCATCTGTTCACGAATCAAGGAAGCGAAGAGCAGTTGATTATGATTGGGTCTGCTCCTTTGGGAGAAAAGGCGGGGCATAAGGCTCATTTTTATCAAAATCGGAAAATTGAAGCAGGAGATGCCATTATGGTAATGTTGGAACCTAACGGCCCTGGAGGCTTATGGGTAGAGTTAGGAAGGACCTTTGTCCTGGGAGAGCCGGACGAAGCTCTAAAAAAGGTATGGGCGGATGCGGTAGAGGCACAGCATTATACGGCTTCCCTTCTGGTTCCCGGAGCAAGCTGTGGGGAAATCTATGACAAATATAATGAATATGTAGAGAATATGGGCTATGCAAAGGAAACACGGATCCATGCCCATGGCCAGGGATATGACCTGATGGAGCGCCCAGGAATCCGTGGTGAAGATCCGATGATTATCAGACCGAACATGAATATTGCTATCCATCCCACCTTTGCAAAGAATGGGGCATATGCTTTTGCATGTGACAATTACTTAACAACGGATACGGTTCCTGTAAGAATCCATAAGAATCCGCAAGAATTGATTCAGGTGGTATATTGTTAATTAAGGAATAGCAGATTAGAGAAAGAGCCTTATTATTCATTACTGCTTATGCTATTAGCAGCGAGTAAATAATAGGCATAGAAGTGAGTGTTCATTACTACTTATGGGGCGTTTACACAGCAATCCCAAGTCTGCCTTACAAACACCATCATAAATGAAGGGGAGGGTACTGTGAATCTTCAGCAGATGTATGCAGAATACAAAAACAGCATTCTGGCGCTGTACGGCCAGCGCAGCGGATGTGCAGCCTATCGCTAGGATTCGAGGCTTTCACAGTCAGGCGATGAAAATTGATATAGGAAAAACAGTAGGGATGAGAGGGCAGAAAAATACAGTTGATTTACGCCTTGGAAAGGAATGGAAAAAATGAAGGATTATACAGTTTTTATTGCGGACGATTATAAGCTTCCTGAGATTTTGGATGATACTGCTGAACAGCTGCGAAAACTGGGTATCAAAGTGATAAGAGGGCCTAAAACGGCAAAGGGAAAACGGCTGGAATATTCAGAGGAAATTCTTCAGGAATTATTTGGAGAGGCAGATGCTGCCATGTTCAGCTCTCGCAGTATCTGTGACAGCCGGGTAATCCATGCGGCCCCCAAGCTTCGTGGAATTGTCAATCCTACGATTGCTGTTGATACAGTAGACGTAGAGCTGGCTACAGAAAACGGTATTTTGGTTGGAAATGGAGCGATCGCTGAGAATTATATTGAGATGTCAGAAGCAACGATTATGCTCATGCTCATGTTAATGTATGACCCATTTAAATCGATCCGCTTATTGAAGGAAAACCTTCCAGAGCCTTCCCTGCACGATCATTGGGCAAGAATGATGTATAAAAAGACAGTAGGCCTGCTGGGTCTGGGAAGGATTGGAAGAGGCGTAGCAGAACGGCTTTCTACATGGGATATGGATATTATTGCATATGATCCATATATTGATCAGGAGCTTGTTCCAGATTATGTGGAAATGGTAGATTTGGACAGCCTCTACAAAAGGAGTGATCTGATTGGCGTTTTCCTGGTAGTTACAGATGAAACCAGAGGAATGCTTAATGATGAAGCATTTTCAAGGATGAAAGAAGGGGTAAAGTTTATCAATACATCACGAGGGCAGGTAGTGGACGAAGCGGCCTTGGCGCGTGCCCTAGAATCAGGAAAGGTATCAGGAGCAGCTCTTGATACCTTTCAGGTAGAACCGCTGCCAGAAGACAGCCTGTTACGTAAAATGGACAATGTAATTTTAACGCCTCATATCGTAGGCCACGCCCTGGAGTGCCAGCTAAAGCTGGCCGGGGCAGCCGTGGAAAATATTATGAATATCTTAGAGGGAAAGCCTCCAAAGTATCTGGTGAATCCAAAAGCACTGCCGAAATTTCAGGAAAGATTCTGTAAATAAACAAAATCTATTAGACACAGCACATAAATATGACTATAATAGGATACAGAAAGGTGCTGATGAAAATGATGGAAAAAGCAAACGTTTATTTTACAAAAGAAATTACCCCGGAAACAGTGATTAAGATGTATCAGGTGTTAAAAAAAGAATTGCCAGGGAAAGTGGCAGTGAAAGTTCATTCTGGAGAAAAGGGAAACCAGAACTATCTGCGGCCGGAATTTATGCGTCCAATGGTGGAAATGGTGAATGGAACTGTTGTAGAGTGCAATACAGCTTATGATGGAGCCAGAAATTCCACAAAAAAACATCAGCAGTTGATTGCAGAACACGGCTGGACGAAGTATTTTCAGGTGGATCTGATGGATGCAGAAGGACCGGATTTGGTTCTTCCCATACCAGGCGGAAAAGTGCTGAAGGAAAACTATGTAGGAAAGAATATTGTCAATTATGATTCTTTGCTGGTATTGTCGCATTTTAAGGGACATCCGGCTGGAGGATATGGCGGGGCGATAAAACAGCTTTCCATCGGCTGCGCTTCCAGTGAGGGAAAATGTCTGATTCATTCAGGCGGCTTGATAAAGGATCAGACGATTGTATGGGATCACATGGCAGAACAGGATGTATTTTGTGAAGCTATGGCAGATGCAGCAGGCAGTATTATGGAGTATTTTAAAGGGAATACAGCCTTTGTTAACATGATGTGCAATCTGTCCGTAGACTGTGACTGCTGTGCAATCGCAGAGGATCCCTGTATGAGGGATATTGGAATTTTATCCTCCCTTGATCCGGTGGCTTTGGACCAGGCGTGTATGGATTTGATATATCAATCAAAGGATCCAGGGCGGGATCATTTCCTTCAGAGAGTGGAATCTCTTCATGGAATCCATACGATTGATGCAGCAGCGGAACTGGGCTATGGAACAAAGGAATATGAGTTGATTTGTGTGGATTAAAAACAGCCTGAAAAGTGGCGGTGTAACTGATATGAGTTGCACCGCCTTTGTTTTATTGTATGTACAAGATTCTCTTACATACGGCTTGAGTTGTAAAAAACGATATGATATACTGGGACCATTAGCGCATTTGAAGGAAAGAAAAAAGTGAAAAGGCCCAAAATAGTGAAAACACAGAGCAGGAAATGGAGGGAACTGAAATGTATTTAATCGTAGGGCTTGGCAACCCGACAAAGCAATATGAGGGTACCCGGCATAATGCAGGCTTTTGCGCAGTGGATGTATTGGCATCCAGACTGGGGATTGCCATGAACGAACATAAGCATAAAGGTATCCTGGGCCGAGGCATGATCGGGAGGGAAAAGGTTGTTCTTTTAAAGCCGCAGACATTTATGAATTTGAGCGGAGAGAGCCTTAGAGCTGTTTCTGATTTCTATAAAATCCAGCCGGAGAATATAATAGTTATATATGATGACATTGATCTGGCAGTAGGGCATTTAAGGCTTCGGGGAAAAGGAAGTGCTGGCGGTCATAATGGCATGAAAAGCATCATTGCCCATCTGGGCACCCAGGATTTTCCCAGAATCCGTGTAGGGATAGGAGCTAAGCCTGACAGGATGGATCTGGCTGACTATGTATTGGGACGCTTCCCCCAGGTGGAAAAACCAGTAATGGAAGATGCTTTTGAAGCGGCGGCCCAGGCTGCTGCAGCAATTGTAGAAGACGGAATTGACGCGGCGATGAACCGTTTTAATGGAAGGAAATTGTGAGAGCTATAATGAATGGTGTTTTCGTAAATCCATTAACAGAATTAAAGGAATTTGAAGATTTAAACCAGGACGTGATAAAAGGACAGGGCCCCTTACAGGTGAGCGGCTGTATCGATTCCCAAAAGGTACATCTGATGTATGAGGGGGCCAGAGCACTTTCATGGAAGCTGGTTGTGACTTATGACAATTCCAGGGCTAGAGAGCTCTATGATGATTTTCGCTATTTTGAACCAGATACCTGGCTGTATCCAGCAAAAGATCTGCTTTTTTATAGCGCAGATATTCACGGTAACCTGATGATAAAGCAGCGTGTTCAGGTGCTGAAAAACATTCTGGAAAAGCCAGGGGGGATTATTATTACCACAATGGACGGTCTGATGGACCGCCTTCTGCCATTGGATGTCATGAGGACACAGGCTGTAACCATCCGCTGTGGGGATGAGATGGACATAGAAAAGTGGACGGAAAAGCTGACAGCCATGGGCTATGAAAGGCTTCCCCAGGTAGAGGGCATGGGACAATTTTCCATCCGTGGAGGGATTATAGACATTTTTCCTTTGACAGAAGAGATTCCTGTGAGGATCGAGCTATGGGATACGGAGATTGATTCTATTCGTACCTTTGATACGGAAAGCCAGCGTTCAGTGGAACAGATGGATGAGATAACCATATATCCAGCAGTAGAGATGGTTCTGACAAGGCGGCAGATCGAAAAGGGTATTGAAAAAATTGAAGAGGAAGAAAAGAAATATTATAAGGCCTTAAGAGATCAGATGAAAACAGAAGAGGCGAGCCGTATCCATTCCATAATCGGGGAGGTGCTGGACGGTTTAAAGGAAGGATGGCGTGTACGGGGGCTGGACAGCTTTTTACCGTATTTCTTTGAGGATACCGTATCCTTCCTTAATTATTTTCCTTCTGAAGACACGGTTATTTATCTGGATGAGCCAGCAAGGCTTAGGGAAAAGGGTGAAACTGTAGAGCTGGAGTTTAGAGAAAGCATGAGCCACAGGCTGGAAAAGGGATACCTTTTGCCGGGGCAGGCAGAATTCCTTTATCCAACAGAAGGAATTTTGGCAATGGCTCAGCAGAACAGGACTGTGTATATTACATCTCTGGAACAAAAGCTTTCCGGAATGGTGATAAAAAAGAAATACAATATAGAAGCAAAAAGCATTAATTCTTACCAGTCCAGCTTTGAAGTCCTGATCGGAGATTTGAAGCGGTGGAAGAGAGAAAAATTTCGTGTCATCCTTCTGTCTGGTTCCCGGACAAGGGCTAGCCGTTTGGCCGGAGATTTAAGAGAATATGAATTAAGCGCTTTCTGCCCTGATGACGAGGAGTGGACGGTTCGCCCAGGAGAGATCCTTGTTACCTATGGAAGCCTTCACAAGGGGTTTGAATATCCCTTGCTTAAGTTCGTGGTAATTACAGAAGGAGATATGTTCGGCTCGGAAAAAAAGAAAAAGAAAAGGAAGAAAACCTCTTATGAGGGGAAAAAAATCCAGAGTTTTTCAGAGCTGTCTGTAGGGGATTATGTGGTCCATGAGGATCATGGCCTGGGAATTTATCGGGGAATTGAAAAAATTGAACAGGATCATGTGATTAAGGATTATATAAAGATTGAGTACGGTGATGGAGGAAATCTTTATCTTCCAGCCACAAGGCTGGATGGGATACAAAAATATGCCGGTTCAGATGCAAAGGCGCCTAAGCTGAATAAGCTGGGAGGCGAGCAGTGGAAGCGGACGAAAACCAGAGTAAAAACAGCAGTGCGGGAAATTGCCAGAGATCTGGTACAGCTTTATGCGGCAAGGCAGCAGACAGATGGCTATCAGTACGGACCTGATACCATATGGCAGAGGGAATTTGAAGAGATGTTCCCTTATGAGGAGACAGAAGACCAGTTAGAGGCCATTGAGGCGGCTAAGGCAGATATGGAAAGCCGGAAGATCATGGATCGGCTGATTTGCGGTGATGTGGGATATGGAAAGACAGAGATTGCCTTAAGGGCGGCATTTAAAGCAGTACAGGAGAGCCGGCAGGTGGTTTATCTGGTGCCTACGACGATTCTGGCACAGCAGCATTATAATACCTTTTCCCAGAGAATGAAAAATTTCCCAGTGCGGGTAGACATGATGTCAAGGTTTAAAACGCCTGGTGAACAAAAGCGAACCATAGAAGATCTGAAAAAGGGCTTTGTGGATATCCTGATAGGGACTCACAGAGTTCTTTCCAAGGACATCGTTTTTAAAAACCTGGGATTGCTGATTATTGATGAAGAACAGCGGTTTGGAGTGGCTGATAAGGAAAAAATCAAAAAGCTTCGGGAAAATGTGGATGTGCTGACTCTGACGGCAACACCCATTCCCAGAACCCTCCATATGAGCTTGATTGGAATCAGGGATATGAGCGTATTGGAGGAGCCGCCGGTGGACAGGGTTCCCATACAGACCTATGTCATGGAATATAATGATGAAATGGTCCGCGAGGCGATCCAGAGGGAAATAGCTAGGGACGGACAGGTCTATTATGTATACAACCGGGTAAATAATATCGAAGAGGTTGCCAACCATGTGGCCCAGCTGGTTCCAGAGGCAAACGTAGTGTTTGCCCATGGGCAGATGAGGGAAAGAGAGCTGGAGAAAATTATGCTGGCTTTTGTAAATGGGGAAATAGACGTTCTGGTTTCCACCACGATCATTGAGACCGGGCTGGATATTTCCAATGCCAACACAATGATTATCCATGATGCTGACAGGCTGGGCCTTTCCCAGCTCTATCAATTGAGAGGAAGAGTGGGACGTTCCAACCGGACAGCCTATGCCTTTCTGATGTACCGCCGGGATAAGCTTCTTCGGGAAGAGGCAGAAAAACGGCTTCAAGCGATCCGGGAATTTACAGAGCTGGGTTCTGGCATCAAGATTGCGATGAGGGATTTGGAAATCCGGGGAGCAGGGAATATCCTTGGTGCAGAACAACATGGGCATATGGAAGCTGTAGGATATGATCTGTACTGCAAGCTTTTAAATCAGGCTGTTCAGGCTTTAAAAGGGGAAAAAAAGCAGGAGGAAGAATATGAAACAGTCGTTGACTGCGATATTGATGCCTATATTCCGCCCTCTTATATTAAAAATGAGTATCAGAAGCTGGATATTTATAAAAGGATTTCTGGTATTGAGAATGAAGAGGAATATATGGATATGCAGGATGAACTGACAGACCGCTTTGGAGATATTCCCCCTTCTGTAAATAATCTTCTCAAGGTGGCAGTTCTAAAAGCATTGGCCCATAAGGTCTATGTTACAGAAGTAAATATTAACAGGCAGGAAGCCAGGCTTACTATGTTTGCGAATGCCAGGCTGGATGTGGAGAGAATTCCTGGATTAGTAGCAGAATACAAGGGCGATTTAAAATTCCAGACCAGCGGCGAAGTACCTTGTTTCCTTTTTACGGACCAGAGAAATAAGAATAAGGATTGCCTCCGTGTGATGGAAACGGTGAAGGAAATATTGGAAAAGCTGTCAGGAGATCCAGAGGGGAATAAGAAATAATTCAATGCTGAGATGTCTGCTTTTGTGCAAATAGCACAAATTGATTTACTTTTCAGATAAAAATGTGTTATAATTAGTCAGAGATAAAATAGATGCTAGTTTAAAATATTCGAGGGATTTGATATGAAGGTAAGCATTCGCGATATAAGCAGAATTACAGGATATTCTCCGGCTACGGTGTCCAATGCCCTGAATTATAAAAAAGGAGTGAACAGGGAGACCGCGGCGGAGATATTCCGTGTGGCGAAGGAAACCGGTTATATTAATGAAAATTCCATTACAAAGATAAAGTTGGTTATTTTCCGCAGAAATGGTTCCATCATAGAGGATACTCCTTTTTTTCCTGCTATGATAACAGGCTTCGAACAGGAGTGCCGTAAGTTTGGATATGAGATGGTGATCTGTAATGTAGATCAGAGGGACCCGGACTATAAGCAGATGGTGCATGACCTGATTAACGAAACCGGAAGCGCTATTGTGGTACTGGCTACAGAGATGCAAGAAGGGGACTTGGAGATTTATAAGAAGGCGGCATGCCCTTTGGTAGTCATGGACTGCTGGACAGAAAGCATGGAATTTAATGCAGTTTTAATTAATAATGAAGATTCAGCCAAGATGGCGACGGAATATCTGATCTGCAAGGGACATAAAAAAATTGGCTATCTGAGAAGTTCTTTCCGCATCAAAGGGTTTCGTTCCAGATTTTATGGCTATCAGGTGGCCCTTAAAAAGCATAAAATTGAGCTGGAAGATAAATATATCTTTACAGTTACCCCTAATCTGAACGGAGCATATCAGGACATGTTGTCTTATCTGGATAGTGGAAAGGAGCTGCCTACCGCATTTTTTGCAGACAATGACCTGATGGCTTTAGGGGCAATGAAGGCATTGCAGGAAAGAGGCTATCGAATACCAGAGGATGTTTCCATGGTCGGGTTTGATGACCTGCCTTTTTCTGAAATATCCACACCGCGGCTGACAACCTTGCGTGTACCTAATGGGGAGATGGGGCAGCTTGCTGTACGGAGAATCGTGGATATGATAGAAAAAAAAGATAACATTAACGTGAAGACACAGGTGTGCACTAGATTTATTGTAAGAGACACTGTAAAGGACCTGAACTCATGATTGGGCTTAGGCCTTTTTAGCTTATGGAATTCGGGAATGGAGTCAGGGGTAAAAAAGTATCAGAACATTTCTGAGTCTTTCCAACTGGAAAATTCTGACATTTTTTCTGATCTGGGGGGCTTAATGCCGGAGCATCATATAAAATATTTCAATATTTATAAACTGAAAAGTAAATTTTAATAATAAATATTTATATAAAAATATATAAACATTTATATAAACGTTTACTTGGAGGAAAATATAAAATATGGTAAAAATATACAAAAGTCAACCTTAAAATCAGGAGATTTCTCCCTCTGTTTTAACTAATATAAACAAAAGAAAAGAAATATATGGAAAAATAATTGAAAAAATATGTAAAATAATTATAATTATGTTTATATAAAGAAACAAAAAAGGAGACTATATGGGGACAACAATCAGGCAGATTAGTGAAATTACAGGATATTCTCCGGCAACAGTTTCCAAAGCACTGAATAACAAGGGAGGTGTAAATTCCGGAACATCAGATGTGATTGTAAAAACTGCGAAAAAAATGGGATATTTCCAGGAGACAGACGATAAAATAAAAAGGGTACGTCTGATTGTATATAAGAATTATGGCCTTAATATAGATGAAATCCAGTTTTTCCCTCTTATGGTAGATGGTTTTCAGAAAGAATGTCAGAGGCAGGGGATTGAAGTGGTGGTATCCTATCTGGACCGCAGGGCAGAGGACTTTGAGCTTCAGCTTCAGAAGCTGGGGGAAGACAGAAATACACCTGTTGTAATTACAGGTACAGAAATTATGGAGCAGGATTTAAGGTATTTAAAAAACTTGCAGTGCCCAATGCTCATGATGGATTATTGGCATGAAAGCATGGAATTCAGCGGAGTTTTGACAGATAATGAGGATGCTATGGAAAGGGCAGTTGATTACCTGGTTTCCAAAGGCCACGGAGAGATTGGATATTTAAAGGGGGATTTCCGGATTATGGCTTTTCGCTCCAGGGAATTTGGCTACTGGAGGGGAATGGGGAAGCATAACTTGACAGTGGACAGGCAGTATACGGTGGAGCTTCCTGTCACTATGGATGGGGCCTGTCAAAATATGAAGCGTTATCTGGAAGCAGGTCCAAAGCTTCCTACAGCTTTTGTCGCGGATAATGACATCATTGCCTTGGGAGCGATGAAGGCCATGCAGGAGTCTGGGATTGCAGTTCCAGACGATGTGTCTGTAATTGGATTTGATGATATGCCTTTTTCAGCGATTACCATTCCAGGCCTTACCAGCATGCGTACATCAAAGGAAACCATGGGGAAATTAGCAGTAAAGAGAATTATTGAACTTCAATGTGAAAAAAGCGCTGTAAGGACCAAGACTTTGGTATGTCCAGAGCTGGTAGAACGAGACAGCGTGAAAAATATAAATGAAAGGCAGGAGGAAGTCAGATGGCAAATATAAGATTGGGTTATGCACCCACCAGAAGAAGCATTTTCAGCGCACCAGATGCAATTAAGTACAGAGGGCTGACTGCGGACAGGCTGAAAGAGCTTGGAATTGATTTTGTTGATATCACAGATATTAATGAGGAAGGACTTCTTTATAATGACGACGATATGTACCGTATTGCTGAAAAATTCAAACGAGAAAAGGTTGATGGACTCTTCCTTCCTCACTGCAATTTTGGTACAGAGTATGAATGTGCAAGGCTGGCAAAGGAACTGAATGTTCCGGTACTGCTATGGGGGCCTCTTGATGAAAGACCAGAGCCGGACGGAACCAGGCTGAGAGATACTCAGTGCGGTTTATTTGCAACTGGAAAGGTATTAAGGAGATTTCGGATTCCTTTTACATATATGACGAACTGCCGTCTGAGTGACCCTGTTTTTGAAAGAGGCATAAGAGATTTTCTGGCTGTATGTAATGTGGTAAAGACCTTTAAAAATATAAGAATCCTTCAGATTTCCACCAGGCCCTTTGACTTTTGGACAACTATGTGCAATGAGGGCGAACTTCTGGAGAAATTCAACGTTCAGCTTTCTCCTATTCCCATGCCTGAACTGACTGACGAGATCAGGAAAGCAAAGGAAGAGGGGACAGAGGTTGCGGAAGTTATGAAGTACTGCCGGGACAAGATGGAAATCATGATTAAGGACGAAGAGCTTGAGAATGTGGCAGCCCTTAAAGTGGCTATGATGCATCTGGTAAAAAAATATGGCTGTCAGGCAGCGGCTATCCAGTGCTGGAACCAGCTTCAATCAGAAATAGGCATTATGCCCTGCGCAGCAAATTCCCTGATGAACGAAGAGGGAATTCCAGTAGTCTGTGAGACTGATATCCATGGAGCTATTACAGCTCTTCTGGTAGAGGCTGCCGGAATGGGGCAGACGAGGAGCTTCTTTGCAGACTGGACAATCCGCCATCCGGATATTGAGAACGGAGAACTTTTACAGCATTGCGGCCCATGGCCGATTTCCGTTGCAAACGAAAAGCCAAAGCTTACTTATCCTCTGGCCTTTGACCATCCGGGAAGCATCACAGCAGAGGCTAAGCATGGAGATGTTACGCTGGCAAGATTTGACGGGGATAACGGGGAGTATTCCCTTCTTCTTGGAAATGCAAAAGGTGTGGATGGGCCGAAGGGAATGGGTACCTATCTGTGGATAGAAGTAGATAATATTAAGAGGCTGGAAGCTAAAATTGTGGAGGGTCCATACATCCACCACTGTGTGGGAATCCATAAAGATGTTGTTCCTGTATTATATGAAGCATGCAAATACATGGGGATTAAACCGGATTTATATGACCCGATTGAAGAAGATGTGAAAGCATATCTGCGAGGGGAATGATCTGAGAAAGGAAAAGAAAATGGAAAATTTAAAGGCAATGTCCTATGATTTGCGTAAAAATGTAATTGACATGATTATAGAAGGCAAGGGCGGCCATATCGGCGGCGATATGAGCGTCATGGATATTCTGGTAGAGCTTTATTTTGAGCAGATGAATATCAGCCCGGAGAACATGGATGATCCGGACAGAGACAGATTCGTAATGAGCAAGGGCCATTCAGTGGAAGCCTTATATGCAGTTCTTGCGAAAAAAGGATTTTTCCCCATTGAGCAGGTGATCAGTGAATTCTCTAAATTCGGGTCTAAATTTATTGGACATCCCAACAATAAGCTGCCAGGAATTGAGATGAATTCCGGTTCTCTGGGACATGGACTGCCTGTCTGCGTTGGTATGGCTCTGGCAGGTAAGATGGATAACCGGCCCTACCGTGTATATACCGTTATGGGAGATGGGGAATTGGCAGAGGGTTCTGTATGGGAAGGCGCCATGGCAGCCCATCACTATAAGCTGGACAATCTGTGCGCTGTAGTTGACAGGAACCGTCTGCAGATCTCGGGAAATACAGAGGATGTTATGTCCCATGACAGTCAGGAAGAGAGATGGGGGGCTTTCGGATGGCATGTAATCTCTGTGAACGGAAATGATTATGGGGAATTAAAGGCTGCTTTTGACGAAGCGAAAACAATAAAAGGAAAACCTACTGTGGTAATCGCTAATACGGTAAAGGGCTGCGGTTCACCAGTTATGGAAAATAAAGCTCCATGGCATCACAAGGTTCCCAGCAAGGAAGAGTATGAACAGATTATGAAGGATTTCGAGGAGAGAAAGGAGGCAGCGCTTCATGAATAAGATTCCCAACCGCCAGGCCATCTGCGAGGTGCTGATGGAAAAGGCAAAAGAAGACAGAGATATTGTTGTACTGTGCAGTGACTCCAGGGGAAGTGCGTCTCTTGCTCCCTTTGCTCAGGCATTTCCAGAACAGTTTGTAGAAATCGGGATTGCAGAGCAGAATCTGGTAAGCATTTCCGCAGGACTTGCAAAATGTGGAAAAAAGCCTTTTGCAGCTTCACCAGCCTGTTTCCTTTCTACAAGAAGTTATGAACAGGCCAAAGTGGACTGTGCGTATTCCAATACTAATGTGACATTGATCGGCATTAGCGGAGGTATCAGCTATGGGGCATTGGGCATGAGCCACCATTCTGCTCAGGATATTGCCGCAATGTCTGCAATCCCCAATATGAGGGTATATCTCCCAAGCGACCGTTTCCAGACAGCATGTCTGATTAAAGCCCTTCTTCAGGATGAAGAGCCGGCATACATACGCGTGGGCCGGAATCCGGTAGAGGATATCTATTCAGAAGATAACTGTCCCTTTGAAATGGATAAGGCAACACTGATCTGTGAGGGGGGGGATGTGGCAATTATCGCATGCGGAGAGATGGTAAAGCCTGCAAGAGATGCTGCTGCTTCCTTAGAGGAACAGGGTATTCATGCGACTGTCCTGGATATGTACTGTGTAAAGCCTTTGGATAAAGAAGCAGTCATAAAGGCTGCTGTGAACGCAAAGCTTGTAGTGACTGTGGAAGAGCACGCACCATTTGGAGGTCTTGGCTCCATGGTAAGCCAGGTAGTAGCCAGGGAATGCCCGAAAAAGGTGGTCAATCTTGCACTTCCGGATGCTCCGGTGATTACGGGAACTTCACAGGAGGTATTTGACTATTACGGATTAAATAGAGATGGCATTGTAAAAACAGTAAAGGAGAATTTGTAATATGGCAGACTATGTACTTGGAATCGACCAAAGTACCCAGGGAACAAAGGCTCTGCTGTTTGATGAATCAGGGAGGCTGATCTGCCGGGCAGATCTTCCCCACCGCCAGATTGTAACGGGAGAAGGATGGGTGGACCATGACCCTGAGGAAATCTATAAAAATACAATAGGGGTAGTAAAAAAGCTGGTGGAAAAGGCTGGAATTGATAAAAATGATATTCGGGTTCTTGGAATCAGCAACCAGAGGGAAACTGCCCTTGTATGGGATAGGAAGACAGGAAAGCCTGTAGGCAATGCAGTCGTATGGCATTGTGCCAGAGGAGCTTCCATCTGTGATGAAATGGAAAGGGAAGGCCATGGAGAAGTGATCCTTTCCCGAACAGGACTTCAGCTTTCTCCTTATTTTTCAGCAGGAAAGATTGCATGGATCCTGCGCAATGCTGAGGGAGCTTTAGAACGGGCCCAAAAAGGTGAACTTTGTTGTGGAAATATTGACAGCTGGCTGGTATACTGTCTGACAGGAGGAAAGGAATTCCGAACAGATTATTCCAATGCGGCAAGGACTCAGTTATTTAATATCCGTACCCTGAAGTGGGACGAGGAGGTATGTGAATATTTTCGTATACCGGTATGCAGCCTGGCTGAAGTAACAGATTCAGATGGATATTTTGGAGAAACAGATTTTGAGGGTTATCTGGATCATAGGATTCCTATCCATGGCGTTCTGGGAGACTCTAACGGCGCTCTGTTCGGACAGGGATGTATTACCAGAGGGATGATAAAATCAACCTATGGTACAGGCTCTTCTGTGATGATGAACATTGGAGAGAATCCAGTATTTGCTGATGAAATCGTCACCTCCCTTGCATGGAGTATGAGCGGAAAAGTTAATTATGTACTGGAAGGCAATATTAATTATACAGGAGCTGTAATCACATGGCTGAAGGATGAGCTGCAGCTGATCCAGTCGCCAGCAGAGACTGAAGAGCTGGCAGGAAAGGCCAATCCTAAGGATGCCACTTATCTAGTGCCGGCCTTTACCGGCTTGGGCGCTCCATACTGGGACAGCAAGGCAAAGGCAGTCATCTATGGAATGACAAGGTCAACAGGAAAGGCAGAGATTGTAAAAGCTGGCCTGGATAGCATTGTATATCAGATTACGGATGTCATTCGGACTATGGAAGAAAAATCAGGCATTGCAATTGAAGAGCTGAGGGTTGATGGAGGACCTACAAGAAATACATATTTGATGCAGTTCCAGAGCGATATCGCTGGGATACCGGTCCAGGTGCCCTCTGCAGAAGAGCTTTCCGGAATCGGTGCCGCCTATACAGCAGGTATTGCTATGGGAATTTACCGGCAAGAAGAGCTTCTTAAGGGAATGGAGCGGAAGAAATACGTTCCCCTTATGGCTGGTGAGGACAGAGAGCAGAAATATCTTGGATGGAAAGAGGCTGTTTCCAAGGTGTTGACAAAATAATTAAACATGTCTGCTGAAACAGCCACCACTATGAATGAGGTTTCCAGGGAAATTCCCTGTAATCCTGGCCGGCCTTTAAAAGGGCAGGTCAAATACAAAACTATTTCAAGGAGGAAAAAAGTATGAAACGAAAAGTATTAGGAATCCTGGTAAGTGCAGCATTGGCAGCAGCTATGGTAACAGGATGCGGAGGAGGCGGCTCTACAGAGACCCAGGCTCCGTCCACAGAGGCTCCGGCAGCTTCAGAAGCAACAGAGGCAACAGAAGCGCCTGCAGAGTCTGAAGCAGAGACAGAAGCTCCGGCAGCAGAAGCATTGCCTGGCGGCGGCTCTAACATCATTTACATCATTACACCATCCCACTCCAATCCGTTCTTTAAGACAGAGGCTGATACTGCAACTGCAAAGGCACAGGAGCTGGGCTATGAGGTAAAAGCAGCTTCCCATGATGACGATGCAACAAAGCAGTCAGAGCTGTTTGATAATGCGATTGCAGACAAGGCAGCAGCTATTATCTGTGACAACGCAGGTGCAGATGCTACAGTAGCAGCAGTTCAGAAGGCAAGAGATGCAGGAATCCCTACATTCCTGATTGACCGTGAGATTAATGCAGACGGCGTAGCTATTTCCCAGATCGTAGCAAACAACTATCAGGGTGCAAAGGTAATCGCTGAAGCATGGGTTGAGGCTATGGAAGAAGAAGGAAAATATGCAGAGCTTTTAGGAAAAGAATCTGATACCAATGCAGGTGTACGTTCTTCAGCTTTCCATGAGGTTATTGATCAGTATGATACATTTGAAATGGTTGCTCAGCAGACAGCTAACTGGGAGCAGACACAAGGCTATGAGAAGACAGAGACAATCCTTCAGTCTAATCCAGAGATTACTGGCATTATCTGCGGAAATGATACCATGGCAGTTGGTGCAGCAGAAGCTTGTAAGGCAGCAGGAAGAACTGACATTAAGATCATTGGCGTTGATGGTTCTGACGAAGCAGCAGCTTTGATTAAGAATGGCGAAATGACAGGTACTGCATTACAGCAGTGTGCATTGATTGCAGAAATGGCTGTAGAGCAGGCTGACAAATATCTGAAAGAGGGAAGCACTGGTTTACCAGAGAAGCAGCTGGTTGACTGTGTTGCTATTACTGCTGATAATGTAGATAAGTTAAAGGCTTTTGTTTATTCAGAATAAGATTCTGAATCGTTCAAGAGAGTAATCGTCTGTGCATTTTACATGTAGATGATTCCAAATAGCAGAACAGCGGGGATAAAAAGCCCCGCTGTCCTTCTAAAAAGCCTAGTTTAAGATTTCCTTTTGAAATAATAGTTTTGTATGATGAATGAATAAAGAATAGGAGAACAGCATGAAAAATAGATTGTTAGCCCTGGTTCTGACAGCAGCTTTGGCTCTTTCGGTTACAGGCTGTGTAAAGGTAGTAAAAATCGGTGAAGAAGGTACTTTAACTGGAAAGGTAGAGTTTAGCGCCAGTGACAGTGTAGCCGGTTTGTGGGAAAATGCAAAAGCGAATATAGAAGAAAAGGCAGTGGATCTTTCGACATTTTTAGGGGAAGCAGGAGGAGACTTAAATTCACTGGCTGATAAATATGGAAAATATTCCATGGGTACCTCTGGAAGCATCAGCTATGCTGTAAAGGGGACAGGAACCATAACAGAAGTGAACCAGGAGAAAAAAGCTGGTTATATGACAGTCAAGCTGGATGGATATGACGGAGCCGAGGTTATTAAGATTCAGATTGGAAGTATTTATAAAGGCTCTTCTACTCGTGATACACTGGATATTATTAATTTTGGTGATTACACCAATCAGGAAGAGTGGGCGGCTGTGTCTCAGGAGCTTCATACCATGATTGATACAAATGTAATACAGCCAGCTAATCCGGGAGAACTTCAGGATAAGACCGTAGCGTTTACAGGAACATTTACAGTAAATGGAAATGATGAGCTGTTGATTACTGTAGTTAACCTGGAAGTAAAATAGTGACAGGGGGTTCGGATATGGCAAGTATGTGTAAGGAGGGCGTATGCCTTCACGCAGAAAAGGTAAGCAAGATCTATCCTGGAACCAAGGCGCTGGACAATGTTGACTTTGATCTGCTGACAGGAAAGGTAAATGTGCTGATCGGAGAAAACGGTGCGGGCAAGTCCACATTGATGAAATTGATTGCCGGCATTGAGCAGCCTAGTGAAGGGAAATTATATATGGGGGAAGAGGAAGTTCATTTCCGTAATACCACGGATGCTAGAAAGCATGGAATTGGAATCATCCATCAGGAATTGAATCTGTTCCCAAACCTTCCGGTATATCAGAATATATTCATGGCCAAGGAGAAAAAACAAGGGCTTGGTATGGATAATAAATACCATAAAGAAAAATCAGAGGAGATTTTAAAAAAGCTGGAACATGAGATTCCAGTAGATACTTTAGTAGGAGATTTAAGGGTAGGACAGCAGCAGATGATTGAAATTGCCAGGAATCTGGTGGATGATGATCTGAAGGTACTGATTATGGATGAACCGACGTCCTCTCTTTCTGAGCAGGAAGTACAGGTCCTTTTTAAGATTATGAGGGAGCTGACGGCTCAGGGGATTTCCATTGTATATATCTCTCACCGTTTGGAGGAGATTATGCAGATCGGCGATCATGTGACAATTCTCCGGGATGGCAAATATGTGGCAGATGCAGATGTTAAAGACATTGACGTACCATGGATTGTAAAGCAGATGACAGGAGAGGGAAAATCCTATCCCAAGCGTGACAGGGCAATTGACTGGGAGAAGCAGGACATGGTATTGGAGGTAAAGGATCTGACCCTTCCAAAGAGCGGAGGCGGCTATCTGCTGAATCATGTAAGCTTTAACCTAAAAAAAGGCGAGATTTTAGGCATCTATGGTCTGATGGGAGCCGGGCGTACAGAGGTCTTTGAGTGTATCATGGGTCTGCGTCCAGAGCATACAGGAGATATCATTCTGGAAGGGGAAAAGATGGATATCAAATCTGTATCTGGACAGATTGACAGAGGATTTGCATTGGTTCCAGAGGACCGGCAGAGGGAAGGGCTGGTCCAGACCATGGATATTGGCCGTAACTGTTCTCTGTCTGCTCTTGTCAGGTATGCAAAAGCCGGATTCGTTGACTTTAAGAAAGAAAACGAGATGGTTGAAAAAGAAATTAAAGACATTCACATTAAGGTGGCTGATAAAAGGCTTCCGATTCTATCCTTGTCAGGAGGAAATCAGCAGAAGGTCGTAATCGGAAAAGGCATTCTGACAGACCCCAAAATCCTCTTGATGGATGAACCTAGCCGTGGGATTGATATTGGAGCTAAGACAGAAGTGTTTGATATTATCAATCAGTATGCAGAGAAAGGACTTTCCATCATCGTTATTTCGTCAGAGCTAAAAGAAATTATCGCGATTGCAGACAGAGTCATAATCTTATCAAATGGGATTAAGACAGGAGAGCTGGTAGGTGATGACATTAAGGAAGAAGCTTTGGTACTGGCATCGTATGAAGGCCATCATAGTCATTAATGGTTAAAGGAGATTAAACATGAGTGTGAATAAAAAAAGTTCTAATAATACGTTGACAATGACCCTTTTAAAGGGCAGAACGTTTATTGTATTGATTGTATTGTTAATATTTTTCAGTGTTGCGGCAAACAATTTCCTGAATGTCAATACGGTCCTGCTGATCGGTAAACATGTGGCCTTATACGGAATTCTGGCTATTGGTATGACATATGTTATCATTACCGGAGGCATTGATCTGTCAGTAGGCGCGATCGTAGGCCTGGGGGGCATGATTGCTGGCGGACTTTTGCAGAAAGGCCTGACACTTAAGATGTTTGGCGTTACCCTGTATTTCAGCGTTCCCATGGTTGTTCTGATTACTATCCTGATCGGTGCTTTGATTGGCGTCGTAAACGGCCTGATTATTACGAGATTCAATGTAGCTCCGTTTATCGCGACTTTGGGTATGATGTATGTGGCCCGCGGCCTTGCTAATATCCATTCTAACGGTGCTACCTACTCTGACCTGAAGGGTTATGAAGGCTTGGGCAACCAGGGCTGGGGGTTCTTTGGATCCAATATGTTCGGAGTTCCAGTAGGCCTTATTATCTTAGTAATCATGGCAGTTATTTTTGCAATCCTTTTAAAGAAAACTGCTTTTGGATGGCATGTATTCTCCATTGGAGGAAACGAAAAGGCTGCAAAGCTGTCTGGCGTAAAGGTCAATCAAGTAAAGATTTTAGTATATATGATTTCAGGTATCTGTTCCGCTGTAGTAGGCGTTATCGCGTCCTCTCAGCTCGCTGCATCCCATCCGGCAACTGGTGAGTCCTGGGAAATGAATGCAATTGCTTCCGCAGTTTTAGGCGGAACCTCTATGGCAGGCGGTATTGGAACCATTGGCGGAACTATCGTAGGCGCATTTGTTATTGGTGTGATCAATGACGGTATGGTTATGTGCGGCGTATCCGAGTTCTGGCAGATGGTAATCAAAGGTCTGGTAATCATCCTGGCTGTTATTATCGACCAGTTCCAGAGAAACCTCCAGGCAAAGATGGCCCTCAAGGCAAGGAATGAGAACAAGTAAATCCTGTGCGGAATCCTGACAGAATTCATGGGCTGCAAGAGCCATAAATGGAAAAGTGTCAGGTAAAAGGGCGAGAAGCAAAAAGGAAAAAATAAACATGGGCACAGGGAAAGGAGAAGGCAATGAAAAAGAGAGGCATTTTGAATGCTCAGTTATCCGGATATATTGCAGCGCTGGGACATATGGATACATTTATGATCGGAGATGCAGGTATGCCGATTCCGAAGGGGGTTCCTATTGTGGATCTGGCCCTCTGTGGAGGAGTGCCTACCTTTATCCAGACAATGGATGCTGTGTTAGAAGAGGCAGAAGTGGAATTCTATACCCTTGCAGAGGAAATCCAGGAAAAAAATCCAGAATTGCTTTCCTATATCCAGAATAAGCTGGATGGCGTCGGCTTTGAGATGATTCCCCATGCAGACTTAAAAAAGATGTCTGCAAATGTAAAGTTTGCAATCCGTACAGGAGAATTTACTCCATACCCCAATGTTATTCTTCGGGCTGGAGTGGCATTTTAAATGTAGAGAGCTTTGTAAGAGCAGCGTTCAGATTAAATTTTACATAAGACAATGAAAAAGGGCTGTTATAGAATAACCATTTTATACGTGATGTGGTAAGAAATACTAACTTTTCTGCCATATGCTGTATAAAACATTCTACAACAGCCCTTTTTATCCCATAGGGGTCGTAACCCGTGAAAGCCTAATTCGACTTCACTTCCTTCCACATTTCATTATAAATAGAATCTGCCTCGTCTCCAAGATAGGTGAATACCTCGCAGTTTTCTAAGTTTTCCACATCAGGGAATACAGCTTTATTTTGCTGTATTTCTTCCTCTAACATTTGAAAAGCTTCTTTGTTGGGAGTGGAATAGGTAATATATTCAAAATTCCTTTTGGCAATATCTGGCCTGCACAAGAAGTTGATCCATTTTTCCGCATTTTCCTTGTTCCTTGCATTGGATGGGATAACCCAGGAGTCAATCCAGATATTGGTGCCCTCTTCTGGTACCACATATTCCAGAGTAAAATCAGCATCAGCAGTCTCTTCCTGGATATAAAGCATTTCTCCAGAATAGACAACGCCTACTGCGGCCTCTCCTCCAATCATTTTATCCCGAACCTGATCGATTACATAGGCCTGTACCAGGGGTTTCTGCTGGATCAGCAGATCGCGGGCAAGGGCAAGCTCCTGTTCATTAGAGGTATTCATGGAAAAACCACACATCTTTAAAGCAACCATAAAGGCATCCCGAACAGAATCCTGCATCAGGATTTCACCTCGATACCGTTCATCCCAAAGATCAGCCCATTTAGTGGGAGGGTCTATTCCAAGCTTCTCTATCAGTTGGGTATTATAGAGGATTCCCACAGTACCCCAGGTATAGGGAACCGAGTATTTATTGTCCGGGTCAAAGCTCTTAGAACGTTCCATATAGACGGGATCAATGGCACTGATATTTGGGATATTATCAAAATTGATTTCCGCCAACAAGTCATTTTCCGCCATTTTCTGTATCATATAATCAGAGGGGCAGACCACATCATATTGGACAGCTCCAGCCTCAATAACCGGATACATTTCTTCGTTGGTTTCAAATAAATCATAGGTGACCCGGATTCCAGTTTCCTCCTGGAACTCTTCAATCACACTTTCATCAATATACTCGCCCCAATTATATACAAACAATTCATCCGAAGAAGCACGAAGAATATGTTCATAGGCACTGATGGAAACAGAGACAAGGATGAGAAAGGCCGCTGCCACCAAAAGACCTTTGCGGAAATTCTCCAATTTTTTCCGCCGTTTTCTCGCTTTATCAGCCATAGGTTTCTCAGCAGAGATATTTCCTTCTGATTTCTCAGGAGAAAAATTAGTGATAAGGAGAAGAGCCAGCACAGTTATAAAAATAATGGAGGACAAGGCATACATAGTGGGCTTGATACCCCGGCGCACTTCGCTGTAAATCAGGGTGGACAGGGTATTGATTCCTGCTCCTCTGGTAAAATGGGTGATGATAAAATCATCTAGAGACATAGTGAACGCCAGGAGAAAACCGCTTAGGATGCCAGGCATAATATCCGGAAGGACTACCCGGAAAAAAGCTTTTACAGGCCCAGCGCCTAGATCCATAGCAGCCTCATAAGTGTATTTATCTGTCTGCTTTAATTTAGGCATAACGCTTAAGATTACATAGGGTATGTTAAAGGTTATATGGGCTAGAAGGATGGTCTGAAAGCCCAAAGAAATACCAAATGCAATAAAGGTCAGCATAAGGGAGATACCTGTTACAATATCCGAATTTAACATGGGAATATTGTTAACCCCCATAACAATCGTTTTTGGGAGCCGTTTCATGGAGCTGATGCCTAGAGAAGCCACAGTTCCTATAATGGTCGCAGCTAAGGCAGAAATAAAGGCAATTAAAAGAGTATTATATAAGGCATCCATAATCGTAGCATTCTGGAACATGTCCAGATACCAGTCCAGAGTAAAGCCCCCCCACTGGGTACGAGATTTGGAGCTATTAAATGACAGAACCATCATAATAAGGATGGGCGCATACAGGAAAATCATAATAAAGATCAGATAAAAGTCCTGTATGAAACGTTTGATACGTGAATATTTTCGATTCATCAGAATGCAGTTCCCTCCCCGTCTTTATCATATTTGGCTGTCAGGGCCATGTTAATAAGAATAAATGCCATCAGGATTAGAGAAAGGCCAGAGCCTAAGTTCCAGTTACTTCCCTTGGTAAATTCCTGTTCGATGATGTTGCCAATTAAAAGAATCTTGCTTCCTCCTAAAATAGTAGAGATAACGAAGGTAGTAAGGGCTGGGACGAATACCATATTAATTCCACTGATGATGCCAGGAATGCTCAAAGGCAGGAGAATTCTAGTAAGCACCTGGAAGCTGCTGGCCCCCAAATCCCTGGCAGCATTAATCACATTGTCATCGATCTTTGCAAGAACATTGTAAATTGGAAGGACCATAAAGGGCAGGAAGTTATATACCATTCCTAGGATGATGGCAGCCGGAGTGTTGATGATATTCAGCCGAGGCATATGGAGAAAGGTAAGGATTCCATTAATAACACCATTTTTCTCAAGAAGGGTCTGCCATGCCATGGTCCGCAGAAGAAAATTCATCCACATGGGAAGAATGAAAATAAATACAATAAAGCTTCCCTTTCCAACACCCCGTTTCCTCAAAATCAGAGCCAGAGGATATGCTAGAAGGAGACAGAGGATGGTACTGATTATAGAAAGAATGAAGGACAAGCCAAGGGCCTTGGCATGCTCTGGAGTGGCAATGGCAGCCACATTCCCTATGGTAAAATGCCCATTCCTGTTTGTAAATCCATAAAAGAAAATCATCATTAAGGGTATGATGGTAAAGCCAGCCATCCATACAATATATGGGCCGGCCAGATATTTTTTACAATTATTCATTGACTCCCACAGCCTCCTCATCTTCAGAAGCAGGTTTATTCATAATCTGAATATTAAAGGGCTTTACAAAAATTCCCACCTGCTGGCCTACAGGACACATACCTGTGCTGTGGACGAGCCACTCAAAACCATCTGGCGTGGTAACTTCCATCTCATAATGGACGCCTTTAAAAATCAGATGGGTACAGACACCGGTAAGAATGCCATCTTCCGGCCTTACCAACTCTACATCCTCCGGCCGTATGACTACATCCACCGGTTTATTGATACCAAAACCTTTGTCAATACAGACGAACTTTGCACCAAAAATTTCTACCAGTTCATCCCGGAGCATGATGCCAGGGAGAATGTTGCTTTCACCGATAAAATCAGCTACAAAGGCATTTTCTGGCTCATTATAAATCTGTTCTGGAGTCCCCATCTGCTGAATATAGCCCTGATTCATAACAACAATGGTATCCGACATAGTCAGAGCTTCTTCCTGATCATGAGTGACATAGATGAAGGTGATGCCGAGCTCATTTTTCAGGCGTATCAGCTCATACTGCATGTCCTGGCGGAGTTTTAAGTCCAAAGCGCCTAGAGGTTCATCTAAAAGAAGAACCCTGGGTTCATTTACAATAGCTCTGGCGATGGCAATACGCTGTTGTTGGCCTCCGCTTAAAGAAGCAACACTTCGGTCCTCAAAGCCATCCAGATTTACCAGTTTCAAGGCGTATTTAATTTTGTCGTCAATATAGGCCTGTGACTTGTTTTTGATTTTTAAGCCAAAGGCGATGTTTTCCGCAATGCTCATATGAGTGAAAAGAGCATATTTTTGAAATACAGTATTAAGCTGGCGTTTATTAGGAGGCAGCTCAGTAATATCTTGGCCGTCAAAGATGACTCTGCCCTTATCAGGTCTTTCAAAGCCTCCTATGATCCGGAGTGTAGTAGTTTTTCCACAGCCGCTAGGGCCGAGAAGGGTGACAAAGGTATTTTCCTTTACAGAAAGATTCAACTCATCCAACACGATCGTGCTGCCGTAGCCTTTGGAAATGTCGATTAAATTAATTAATGGCTGTTCCATTGTGAATTCCTCCTATGGTAAATTGACATGCCTGCTGATGCAGAGATCATCATAAATGAAAGTATCCCGGTGTATGGTATACATGGACTTAGTTTTCCGCTATTCGGGAAAAGGGTACTTTCACAGTACTGGTTTAGATATACTGCCGGGGATGAATAGCTGCTGTCTCATAAGACATCCAGGCGGTCAGAAACTTGGGGGGGAGCTTACCCAGATCAGGACAGCTCCTGACCGGGTGGTTAGGAAATGCTGCTTGTCTGCAGTATAGTAAAAGGCCTCTCCTCTCCTTGCTTTATAGATCTTGCTGCCCAAATGTATGGAAATACTGCCCTGGAGTATGTAACCGAATTCTTCTCCCTCGTGGGGATTATCCGGATAGGTAGAGCCTCCGGCTTCTAGAGTAAGCAGAATCGGTTCCATGCAGTTTTTCTGCGCATTGGGGATGATCCATTTAATCTCATTTTTTAATTCTCCGTCATATTTTTCAAAATAATCCTGCTTTCCAAAAACAATCTGTTCTTCAGGAGCTTCATTAAAAAATTCTCCAATAGAGGTACCCAGGCATTGAAGAATATCTATCAAGGTAGCAATGGAAGGAGAGGTGAGATTTCGTTCGATCTGGGAAATAAAACCTTTGGAAAGCTCAGCTCGATTTGCCAGCTCTTCCTGCGTGAGACCCTTTAAAATACGGAGTTCTTTCAGATGGTTACCAATATCCATGATTCTATCACCTGCCTATTTTTGAAAAATTGTGAGAACGTTTTGCGGGATAAGGTATTATTAATAAAAAAGTTTAGTAATAATAAACAAGACGTAAGCTTAATTATACAGAAAAAACTTGTACTGTCAATAGATTTTTTATGGATTTTGTGATATGATAATCTGTAGCTTACAGAATGAAATTTTACAGGAGGACATGAGCGGTATGAAAGGCAAATATATGGCATATGTTGGCTCGTATTCTTATACGGGAAAGGCTAAGGGAATCACAATCTATGATATAGATGTGGAAAAAGGAATTTTTATCCCCCGCTATGAAGAAGAGGTAAACAATTCCTCTTATGTAGTTGCATCCAGCGATACAAAAACCCTGTATTCCATTGCTGATGAAGGCGTTGTCTCCTTTCGGATCCATGAAAATGGGAGCATCCGGCATTTGAATACAGCAGGTATTAAGGGCATGAGAGGCTGCCACCTGTCTACGGATGCAGAAGATAAATACCTGTTTGTATCAGGCTATCATGATGGAAAATCTACAGTACTGCGCCTGAATAAGGATGGAAGTGTTGGAGAGATTGTGGATGGTGTATTCCACAAAGGGCTGGGAAGCGTGGTAGAGCGTAATTTCCGTCCTCATGCAAGCTGTACAAGAAGGACTCCGGACAAAAAATATATTATGGTGGCAGATTCTGGCATTGATCAGATTAAGATTTATCGTTTTAATGAAAATGAAGAGAAAATGGTTTTGGTAGATGCTCTCCGCTGTGAAAGGGAGTCTGCGCCAAAGTGCTTCCGTTTCAGTTCTGATGGCAGATTTATTTATCTCTTGTATGAATTGAAAAATGTTATTGAAGTATTTACGTATGAGACTGGAAAAAGGAATCCATGTATTGAGAAAATCCAGACAATTTCCACCACAGGGCCCAAAAAGTTGAGCCAGCTTACAGCAGCCTGTTCTATGCGTTTTTCTTCAGATGAAAGATATATGTACTGTGGCAATGCTGGGGATAATACAGTCAGCGTATATAAGAGGGATGTGGAAACAGGTCTTTTAGAGCTTCTTTGCTGCCTTCCCATCAGTGGAGATTATCCTAAGGATCTGGCTATCTTCCCTGATGACCAGCACATTGCTTCTATCAACCATGAAAGCGGAAGTATTTCCTTCTTCCGCGTGGACTATGAGAAGGGCCTTCTGGTGATGAGCGGGAAGAGTATCCATGTGGATGAGCCTAATAGCTGTGTAATTGTAAAGGTGAACTGATATATGGCAGGATCGACAATTGGCACCGTATTTCGTATTACCACATGGGGAGAGTCTCATGGAAAAGGGCTGGGGGTAGTGATAGACGGCTGCCCGTCGGGAATTCCCTTAGGAGAGGAGGATATCCAGCAATACCTTGACAGAAGAAAGCCAGGACAGAGCAGATTTACTACAGCTCGCCAGGAAGGAGATCAGGCAAGGATATTGTCTGGTGTATTCGAGGGGAAAACTACAGGCGCTCCCATTTCTATTGCAGTGGAAAATCAGGACCAGCGTTCTCATGATTACAGCGAGATTATGGAAATTTACCGTCCAGGACATGCAGACTATACCTTTGATAAAAAATATGGCTTCCGTGATTATCGGGGCGGCGGCCGTTCTTCTGGAAGGGAGACAATCGGCAGGGTAGCAGCTGGTGCTGTAGCTGTAAGGCTTTTAGAATATATGGGAATTCATATCAATGCCTATACAAAATCTATAGGCTCTATTGAAGTGGACAAGAGCCGCTTCAATCTGGAAGAAAGGGATAAAAACCGCCTGTATATGCCGGATGCAGAAGCAGCCGGTCAGGCAGAGGCATTTCTGGAGGAATGCATGACAAGGGGAGATTCTGCAGGCGGTGTAGTGGAGTGCGTGATTACAGGGCTTCCTGCAGGAGTGGGAGAACCAGTATTTGACAAACTGGATGCTTGTCTTGCAAAAGCCATATTTTCTATTGGTGCAGTAAAGGGCTTTGAGGTAGGAGACGGGTTTCAGGCAGCACAGTCCTGCGGTTCCCAGAATAACGATCCCTTCTGCCGGGATGAGCAAGGCAAGATAACGAAAAAAACGAACCACGCCGGGGGGATTTTGGGAGGAATCAGCGATGGAAGCGATGTTATTTTCCGCGCAGCCTTTAAGCCGACTCCGTCAATCAGCTGTGCTCAGCAGACTGTGACAAGAGAAGGAGAGGAAAAAGAAATTGTGATAAAGGGGCGGCATGATCCAATCATTGTTCCGAGAGCAGTTGTGGTTGTAGAAGCCATGGCAGCTCTGACAGCAGCGGATCTGCTTCTGCTGGCTATGGCCTCAAGAGGAGAGGACGTTCAAGAAACCATGGGAAAAGTGAAGCAGAGGAATGGATGAGGGGAGTTTGGATACTCTGGCTGGAAGAGAAGATATGATAAGAGATAGAGGATAGAAGCTTAAGGAGTAAGGCAGATATCGGGTGTATGATTGATAAAAACATGATAGTAGAAAAGGAGAGGAACGTATGAAAATTGCAATCGGTAATGACCATTCAGCAGTGGAAATGAAGGAAGAGATCAGAGCTTTTTTGGAGGAGAAGGGTCACGAGGTAATTGATGAGGGAACTAATAGCACAGAGAGCTGCGATTATCCAGCCTATGGGGAAAAGGTAGGAAAAGCTGTTGTAAGCGGAGAAGCAGATTTGGGTATTGCTATTTGCGGTACTGGTTTGGGGATTTCCCTGGCTGCCAATAAGGTAAAGGGAGTGCGTGCCTGTGTATGCAGTGAGCCCTATACAGCGAGAATGTCCAGACTTCACAATAACTGTAATGTTTTGTGTTTCGGCGCCCGTGTAATCGGAATTGAGCTGGCTAAGATGATCGTGGACGAATGGCTGAAGACGGAATTTGAAGGCGGAAGGCATCAGAGACGTGTGGATATGATTATGGCGATTGAGGACAAATAAAATTAAGTAAGAAATGGAAGATATTTTTATGAATAAGATTGGTTTTATCGGTATTGGAATCATGGGAAAATCCATGGCCCGCAATCTTATGAAGTCGGGTTATGAGGTGGCTGTCTATACAAGAACAAAGGAAAAGGCAGAGGAATTGCTTGCTGAGGGAGCAAAATGGTGTGATTCCGTGAAAGAATGTGCTGCCGGACGGGACTTGGTGATTACAATAATCGGCACGCCAAAGGATGTGGAAGAAGTCTATTTAGGAGAAAATGGTATCCTTGAGAATGCGGACAGGGGAACTTATCTGGCAGATATGACTACTACAAGTCCCAAGCTGGCTGTCCGGCTTTATGAGGAAGGAAAGAAGAGAGGTCTGTATGTATTGGATGCTCCTGTTACAGGAGGTGATAAAGGAGCAAAGGATGGCACTTTGACCATTCTTGCAGGAGGAGATAAAGAGGTTTTTGCTGCCTGTCTTCCTGTATTTGAAAAGATGGGGCGGACAATCATCTATGAGGGAAAGGCCGGAAGCGGGCAGCATACAAAGATGTGCAATCAGATTGCAGTTGCCGGAACCTTGGCGGGCATTGCAGAAGCAATGGTTTATGCCGAACGGGTTGGTCTGGACACTGCCCTGATGATTGATACCATTTCCACTGGAGCAGCAGGAAGTGTTCAGATGAACCTTCAGGCCCCTAAGATTTTGGCTGGGGATTATGGTCCGGGATTCTTTATTAAGCACTTTGTAAAGGATATGGGACTGGCAGATGAGGAAGGAAAGGCTGCTGGAGTCAAGCTCCAGGTTCTTGAGACTGTTCTTGAAATGTATCAGAAGCTCCAGGATCAGGGAATGGGAGAAGAGGGAATGCAGGCACTGGTAAAATATTATTCATAATCGCTTATGAGAAGAAATAATAAGGCTGCTGTAAATAGTATTCATATAATATCATAGGGTTTGATAAAGAAACACCAATGCATATTATGCGAATATTATTTGCAGCAGCCTTTTATTCGTTCCAAATATTTGTGAAGGAAGCATGATAGTGATAGTCAGGCTGAATGAATGTACTACTTTAAGATACGGAAGCGTGGAAAGTAGCTGAAAAGGACCTTAGCTGTGATTTTATCTCGATGCACATAGTGATTTTTCCAAAATCTGGCATCAGAGGAATAATTTCGGTTATCTCCCATCATAAAATAGGAATCTTCTGGAACTTCAAAATGGAGGGGCTCAAGGGCAGGCTCCATTTCCTCATTTAAGTATGGTTCATCCAAAGGAGTGTCAGAGCCGTTTAAATATACATGGGAACCAATAATATCTACTGTATCTCCAGGAAGGCCGATCACCCGCTTGACATAGTAAATCTTTTCTCCCTCAGGGGAATCCGGCCATATGAAGATGGCAATGTCCCCTCTTTCTGGAGCGGAAAAGCGGTAGGACAGCCTGGAGCCGATTACCCGGTCTCCAGCCATGATCGTAGGTATCATAGAACCAGTAGGAACATTGCTGTTGGCTATGATAAAGGTGTTCAGCACAAAGGCGATACAAGCAGCAGTAAAAACCACCTTAACCCAGCTGATAATTTCCTCAATTAGAGTGGGCTTTGGCTCTTCTTTTAAATCAGATTCTTCCGTAGGGCTATCCGTCAGATTTTCAAACTGGTTCTCAGCCATATGCTGTAAGTGGTCTGAGACTTTATTCTCCTGGTGAGAAAGAGGCTTTGCTGCCTCAACGGTTTCGATCTGCGCCTCACTTTCTTTTAATTCTTCGGATAATGTCGCCTCTTTTTCTTCGGCTGTCTCTAATGGTCTGATTTCTTTATCCATAAAACATAGCTCCTCATTTTTATATGCATCTAGAATTTCTATAAGATTCAGGTATCAAAATTATTAGTCCAAAAAGGTGTCAGAATATTTTTTTCTTCTATAATCCTATATAGTTTATATGAGAATCAAAATGGATGCAAGGGGTTTTATAAAAAGTAAGAAATTTGCCAAAAAATGCTGGATGAAAAAAACAGGAAAAAAAGGTAAAATATAAGAAATAGATCAGAAACTGATGAAATATGGAAGAAAAGGGGAATGTGAATGGAAAAGGAGAGGAAAAGAAATCAGAGGATATTGGGGGTGGGCTTTGCTCTGCTGCTTTGCAGCGGCGTTCTGCAGATACTGGCCCGGTATATACAAGGCTTTTCTAATTGGTACGGAAGCCATGTATATCCTGTTCTTGTAAAAGGACTGGGAGGTCTTATGGGAGTTTTCCCCTTTTCAGCGGCAGAAGCAGGACTTTACATATTTGGAATCGTCTGTATTGTTTATGGCATTATGTTTATCAGACAGCCGGCTAGATTGGCAGCAAGGGCAGTATGTCTAGCAGGACTCCTTTTATTTTCCTATACGGCTTGCTGTGGAGTAAATTATCATAGGCAGCCTTTTTCTGTTTATGCACGAATAAAAAGACGGGAATCCTCTGTAGAGGAATTAAAGGATCTGTGCAGATATCTGACAGAGCAGGTAAACCTTTGCAGCGAGATGGCAGGAAAAAGGATTTCGATAGAAGAGTATAACCGATTTGGGGTAGAGGCAATGAGGAAGCTGGGAACAGAGTATCTCGTTTTAGGAGGTTTTTATCCAAAACCAAAAGCTCTGAAGCATTCCTGGATTCTTTCTGTGCAGCAGCTTGCAGGAATTTACTCTCCCTTTACTATTGAAGCGAATTACAATCAGGATATGATTGCGTACAATATTCCTCACACTATCTGCCATGAGCTGTCTCATCTGAAAGGATTTATGAGAGAGGATGAAGCAAATTTTATTGGTTATCTGGCATGCCTTGGATCAGATCAGGCAGAATTTTCCTACAGCGGTTATTTGATGGGGTGGATTTATGCCGGCAATGCCCTGGCTGCAGAAGATTTGGATGCTTATATAGAGCTATATGGGAAATTAGACGAGAAGGTGAAAAAGGATTTAAGGGATAACAACAGATTTTGGGATAAATATGAAGGGAAGGTGGCAGAAGCAGCGGATAAGGTCAATGATACTTATCTAAAGCTGAACGGCCAGGAGGATGGAGTAAAAAGCTATGGCAGGGTTGTGGATCTGATGCTAGCCCATTACAGAAGCGTGAGAAAGCCATAGGGAAATGAAAAAAGAAATCATGAATTTCATTGTATTATTATAGGTAAAATGTTAAAATAGAAAATAATAAGATTTTGGGATTAAGGGGGTTTGTATATGGATAAAATTTTGTATGATTTGATGGATTGGGCAGCAATAGAAGAGATGGTTTATTCAGAAGCAAGGCATCCGGAAAAAATCCTTGGGCCTCATGTGGTAGATGAGGGACTTTTGATCCAAGCATTTATTCCGACAGCTGAATCAGTACAGGTAAAGCTCGTTTCCACAGGAAAGACCTACCCTATGAGCATGGCTGATGATGAAGGCTTTTTTGCTGTCCTTCTGCCAAGGAAGACAACAGTGGATTATAGACTGCTGGTAGTTTATCACGATGGGGCAGAAGTAGAACTGAGTGATCCATATTCATTCCCATTGCAGTTTACAGAAAATGATCTGAAGAAATTCTCATCAGGGATTCACTATCAGATTTATGAGAAAATGGGAGCTCATCCTATAACAATAAACGGCGTGGAGGGAGTCCTTTTTGCCGTATGGGCGCCTTGCGCTATGAGAGTAAGCGTTGTAGGCGATTTTAATATGTGGGATGGCCGCCGCCATCAGATGACGCTCCATGAAGGCAGCGGAGTGTATGAGCTGTTCATACCGGGGCTGAAGCAGGGAGATATTTATAAATATGAGATTAAGAAAATGAATGGCGATCCCATTCTTAAGGCTGATCCCTATGCCAGTTATGGGGAATTAAGGCCGAATACAGCCTCTGTCATATGGGACATTGACCATTATCAGTGGTCAGATAAGGAATGGATGGAGACCAGGGCTAAAACAGCATCTAAGAAAAAGCCTATGTCCATTTATGAGATACATTTAGGCTCTTGGAAGAGAAAGGAGCTGGCTGTCGATGAGGAGGGCAAAGAAGTCATTGGATCTGAATTCTATAATTATCGTGAAATTGCTCCGGATCTGGCTTCCTATGTAAAAGAAATGGGCTATACCCATGTGGAACTTATGCCGGTTATGGAGCATCCCTTGGATGCTTCCTGGGGATATCAGGTGAGCGGATATTATGCGCCTACAAGCCGTTATGGCACGCCGGATGATTTTATGTATTTTATGGATTATATGCATGGACAGGGAATCGGAGTGATTCTTGATTGGGTACCAGCCCATTTTCCAAGGGATGCGTGGGGGATGGCTGCGTTTGACGGTACCTGTGTATATGAACATATGGACCCAAGAAAGGGCTCCCATCCTCACTGGGGAACGCTGATTTACAATTATGGCCGCCCGGAAGTTGTGAATTTCCTGATCGCGAATGCGTTATTCTGGACTGAAAAATACCATGCAGATGGAATCCGCATGGATGCAGTGGCTTCTATGCTGTACTTGGATTACGGCAAGAATGACGGAGAATGGGTAGCCAATATCTATGGCGGACATGAAAATCTTGAGGCAGTAGAATTTTTAAAGCATTTAAATTCCATTTTTAAGAAAAGGAAGGATGGTGCTGTTCTTATTGCAGAGGAATCTACGGCATGGCCGAAGATTACAGGGGATGTAAATGATGACGGCTTAGGCTTTGATTATAAATGGAATATGGGATGGATGAACGATTTTCTGGGCTATATGCAGTGTGATCCTTATTTCAGGCGCCATCATTATGGTGAGCTGACTTTCAGCCTGCTGTATGCATATAGTGAAGATTTCATCCTGGTATTCTCCCATGACGAGGTGGTCCATGGAAAAGGCTCCATTGCAAACAAGATGCCAGGTGCAACACTAGAGGACAAATATGCGAATTTAAGAGCTGCCTATGGTTTTATGATGGGGCATCCGGGCAAAAAGCTTTTGTTTATGGGACAGGAATTCGGCCAGATGGATGAGTGGAATGAAAATGCCAGCCTGGAATGGAACCTTCTGGAATACCCGCTCCACCGTAATACCCAAAGCTATGTAAGGGCTTTAAATAAGATGTATGCCTCTTATCCGGCTCTCTATGAGATGGATTATCATCCCAATGGATTTGAGTGGATTGAATGTAATGATTGGGAGGAAAGCATTGTTATCTTTACGAGGAAGACAAAGAAGAAAGATGAAACACTTCTGTTCGTATGTAATTTTGATACAATCGCTTATGACAAATATAAAGTGGGAGTTCCTTTTGCAGGAAAGTATAAAGAGATACTGAATAGTGATGCAGAGGAGTTCGGTGGCTTGGGAAGAATAAATCTCAGGGCTAAGACTTCGAAAAAGGAGGAGGCGAATGAATGTCCCAATTCCATTACGATTGCATTGCCGCCATTGAGTGTCTGTGTATTTACCTGTACTCCAAATAAACCAGCAGCAAGGAAGACTGCAGCGAAAAAAAAAGAAGAAAAGAAACCGACAGCAGGAAAAACAGAGATAAAAGCAGCAGAAACTGACAGATCCGGGCTAGAGGCGGAAAAAGAGGAGATAAAGGGGGAAACAGCACATAGAGCTGAGATAAAAGAAGCAGAGATAAAAACAGAAGTAACAAATGAAATAGAGACAAAAGCGCCAGAGGCAGAAAAGTCCAAAGTAAAGATAAAAGAAATAGAAAACGCAGAGAAGCTGGAGGTAAAGTCAGAAAAGCCCGAAGTAAAGGCAGAGGAAAAGTCGAAGACAAAAAGAGCCGGAGCAAAGTCTGCAGGAAAAGCAAGAAACAGCAGACAGGGAAATAAATGATGATGGGTGAAGAAGTACAGTCAGGAATCCTGATAAAGCTGCTGGAAGGCTGGCAGCCTAGGCTGCTAGAATTAGGCGGGCGGTTTCTAACTGCGGCTTTGATTGTTGCGGTAGGCTTTAGGATAGCGAGAGTAGTCAGGAAGATGGCAGCCCGTTCCTTTGTAAAGATTGATATGGAGCTGGGGTTAAGGAAATTCCTGCTCGCTCTGATTCAGTTTCTTTTGTATGGTATTGTACTGTTTATGGCAGCGGAAAAGATAGGGGTAAAATCCTCCTCGGTTATTGCCCTTTTCGGCTCTGCTGGTCTAGCAATGGGACTGGCTCTTCAGGGAAGCCTATCTAATTTTGCAGGAGGAGTGCTGATTTTATTGATGCGCCCCTTCAAAATAGGGGATTATATTGTCTGCAATGATGGAGAAGGAACCGTTTCCATGATAGGCCTGGTATATACGATTCTACAGACGCCAGACAACAAATGTACGGTGATTCCTAATGGGACTCTTTCTAATTCCCCTCTTACCAATGTAACAGCTCAGGAGAAGCGGAGAATAGATATCCGTGTAGGAATTGGATATTCGTCCGATTTGAAAAGGGCGAAAGAGATAATGAAAGAAATTTTCCAAAGCCATCCTATGATACGGAGGGAGGACCCCATAGATGTTTTTGTAGATGAATTGGGAGACCATGCGGTGATTCTAGGCGGTAGAGGATGGACTGACACAGAAAATTATTGGCCGGTTCGCTGGGCTATACTGGAGACTGTAAAGCTGAGATTTGATGAAGAGGAAATTGAGATTCCTTTTCAGCAGCTTGATGTCCATATGGTATCTCAAATATCATCTCAGAAGTAATGTTTTGGAAAAAAGGAGATAAACAATGAGGGAGTGCGGAATCTTATTACCCATATCCAGTCTGCCATCCCCTTATGGGATAGGAGCATTTTCAAAGGAAGCATATGAATTTGTAGATATGCTGGCAGAAGCCGGGCAGCGCTATTGGCAGATTCTTCCGTTAGGGCCCACTGGTTATGGAGATTCTCCTTATCAGTCCTTCAGCGCATTTGCCGGAAATCCTTATTACATTGATCTGGTAAGTCTGATTGAAGAAGGACTTCTTACAAGGGAAGAATGTGATTCCATGGATTTTGGGCAGAATCCAAGGTATATCGAATATGAAAATATGTATCGTGCCCGGCAGCGTCTTCTTCGCCTGGCCTTTGAGCGATGGAAAATAAAGGGAACGATGCCAGAGGTCGGATTAGGTGCAGAGACAGAAGAGTATTGCTTTTATATGGCAATAAAAAATCATTTTCAAGGCAAGTGCTGGGCAGAGTGGGATGAGGATATCCGCCTGCGTAAGCCTGCGATTGTAGCAAGATATGAAAAAGAGCTGGATAATGATATCAATTTTTATGAATTTTTGCAGCTAAAGTTTCAAGAGCAGTGGAAAAAGCTGAAATCCTATGCCAATAAAAAAGGAATCCGGATTATTGGGGATATTCCAATCTATGTGGCCTTTGACAGTGCAGACAGCTGGTTCCACCCAGAATTATTCCAGTTTGATGAAGCCAGGCTGCCCATAGGAGTGGCAGGCTGCCCGCCTGATGGCTTTTCCGCCACAGGGCAATTATGGGGGAATCCTCTGTATGACTGGGCATATCATAAAAAGACAGGGTACAGCTGGTGGATTGAACGGATGGCTTATAGCTTTAAACTCTATGATGTGGTAAGAGTAGACCATTTTCGAGGTTTTGATGAATATTATGCTATTCCCTATGGTGAGGAGACAGCAGTGAACGGGGCCTGGGAAAAGGGACCAGGGCTGGAACTGTTTGAGGTAATTAAAGAAAAGCTGGGAGACCTGGATATTATTGCTGAAGATTTAGGCTTTCTTACTCCCAGTGTATTGAAGCTGGTAGAAGATACAGGCTTTCCAGGGATGAAGGTTCTGGAATTTGCCTTTTCTGCTGATGGAAAGAGCAGCTACCTTCCCTACCATTATAAAGAGAATTGTGTTGTATATACAGGGACTCATGACAATGATACATTACAAAGCTGGTATAATTCCATGCCTTCCTGGGATAGAGATTTTTCTATAAGGTATCTGGGAAACGGCAATACGAGAAGAGAGGAGATTCATTGGGATTTTATCCGGCTGGCATTGGCGAGTGTGGCAAGACTGGCAATCATCCCTATGCAGGATTATCTTGGATTGGGAAGAGAGGCTAGAATGAATGAGCCGTCAACTCTTGGATTAAACTGGAAGTGGAGACTGCTTCCAGGAGAATTCACCCATGATCTGGCAGGCAGATGCCGGGATATGGCGTGGGTATTTGGAAGATGGAAATACGAAAACGAATAGGAAGAAAGAGTTCTACAAAATAAATGATTTTGCAGAACTCTTTTTTCCTTTATGTAGAAATAGAAAAGCATTTTTTTATCAGTGAAAGTCTATTCTGTGGACGAAGCCTCAGCAGCTTCAGCGTCTTCGGAATGATTTTTAAGCTCTTCTCCAGTGGTATCATCAGTAAGGACTTCCACATCCCCTTCTTTATGAGAACGGAAGGTTGCCTGTGTTTCATTGCCGGATAGATCACTAGCATGGACAATGAGGCCAGCAGAATCCATGGAAAAAGTAACAGAATTCGTAACTTTATCTATGGATATTGGATAAAGCTGTTCATTCATGGAATTGATAGCATAAATTGACTGATAATCCAAGCCAGACTGGCTGTCTTCAAAGAAAACCGTAAGGATTCCTTCCTCAATAGAGGAATCATTTACAGCAGGCGGCGCATCATCCAGGATGTTAATATGTTCAAAAATAGTTCTGCTCATGCCGTTTAAGCCCTTCATAGTAACTTCCAGGGCCCCATTTTTACGGACAGAAACAGCGTATTGCCTGGAACCTACCTTCTGAAGCTCAATGTCTTCCCCTTCCATAGCAGTTGTCATCTCTTTTACTGGCAGTAAGGATTTCTGAGTAATAGTAACAACAGTGCTTTGATAATCTTTCGTCTCGCCTACAGAAATCTCAAATTTAGGACGTGTTGTGACTAGGAAGAAAAGGATCGAGTTAAATACAAGGAAAGGAAGCACATAGAATAGAAACAGATGTATTGTATCATTAGATTTTTTATATTCCTGCCTGTAAGGCCTGGTATTTTTCATAGATATCCTCCTGGAAATGAAATCAATCATTTGGTATTATCCGAACTTTTATAAGCATAGCAGAAAATGTTTCTTCTTACAAGTTTTCATAGAAAATTTAATGTAATTGTAAATAAAATTTATTTTTGTAAAATCCTTCTTTCATTCGCACTGGTGTACTGCTCGTGGGCATGAAGGTATCTTATTTGTCAACCACAACACAGGGATACCCGAAAGGAGTATAGCACAATAACACAGCCAAAGCAACCAGCCGGAGAAGAAACTTACTTCATTGAAAAATGAAATTTCAAAACAATTACTGGATTCTGCTGGCTGTATATGTTATAATCCCAATAGGATTATACGGCGCCGATTTGCGACCACCCGGCGAAAAACTAAGTTTAGGTATGCCCAATGTGTGAGATATTTTTATTCATGGTGATGTACCGACGTGCGCATGAAGGCTGAGAAATAATGAGTCCGCCACTCCACGAGCATTCCGGGAAAGGATTTGTCGATGATAAAAGAAGCAGTTGCTTTTGCAGCAAAAGCCCATGAAGGAACGGTCAGAAAGGGAACAGCGGTTCCGTATATTGTTCATCCTCTTGAAACAGCTATTATTGTTTCATCAATGACGAATGACAAAGAGATGATAGTGGCAGCTCTCTTGCATGATGTAGTAGAGGATACGCCGGTAACCGGGCAGGAGGTGGAAGAGCGTTTTGGAGAGAGGATTGCTTCACTGGTGCTTGCGGAAAGTGAGGATAAGTCTAAAACTTGGTGGGAGAGGAAGCAGGAGAAGGTTGCTTTTATAAAAACTGCGGATAGGGATATTAAAATACTGGCTCTTGGAGACAAGCTTAGCAATCTGAGAAGTACAGCAAGAGATTATCTTCTGTTGGGAGAAGAGATCTGGAATCGTTTTAACGAGAAGAAGAAATCAAGCCATGCCTGGTATTATTGGGAGATGGCAGAAGGCTTGGGGGAGCTTTCAGAGTATCCTGCATATCAAGAATATGTCCAGCTATGCGGCCAGGTCTTTCCTGAATATAAAAAGGTTTAACATATCAGACATTCAAGTCAGAGCAATCATTCGTATATCATGTTGTATACATGATTGGGTTCTAAGTAAAAGCAGGAGCTGCGGCATCTGGCCGCAGACTCTCCGCCTTTTTTGCAAATCATGAATTTATTGCAGTCTTTTTAATTCCACTTGTATTGAAAATCATTAGAATTTTTGACTTTTGGAGCAGGGAAATCAATTTTTTTCCCAGTCTCTCTTTGTTTCGTATTATCTATTTTATTAAGAAATCCAAGTCTTTCCTTTTCTGGCGTTTCTGCTATCTTTTCCATTTGGTCCTTAATTAGTACATTGACAATAAAACTTTATGCATACAAGGAACGTCTCCCATGAATAAAAGCATTCCGACGCATTTGGCATACCTGAATTCAGCTTTCCGCTGTGGGGAAAAGGATTAAAAAATTGTAAATAGGAGGTCAACAGGAGGAAAGAAATATATGAAAAGAAGAAAAAGGAATATTGCAGTTTTATTTATAGATGTAGTTTTTATAGCTTTTATGGTTGGAAGCCCGGAATATTGTCTGGGAGAAAATAGAGGCGAAGGGAGCGAAGGCATGGCGTGGGAAGAGAATGGAGACAGGATGATACTTACTTCCCAGCTAACATATGATATAGAGCAAATTTCAGAACCAGAGCTCATGTGGGAAGAGGAGGATGGTACCGTTTATCAGCTGGAATCTTGGGAGATAAAAGAGATAGAGGAAGAAGGCAGAAGGGAATCAGTAAAAGAAACAGAGGTGTATTATGGATTGGAAAGTGCAGGAGTAATATCGGATACTAAGGTGATAAGCAGTGTGGACGAGCGGACCGGGCGTAAGGTGATTACAGAAGGGAAGAAGACAAAAGTATATGCTTTGGAAGAGTGGTGGATGGAAAAAGAAATTTCGTTTGTCTGTTATCTTGGAAAAGGCAGCAGAGAGGCAGGTGAAAAAGAGCTGATCTTATATAATGAGCTTGTGCCGCCTAAGGAAGCCTGTCAGGAGATGTTAAAAAAAACAGGGATATCCAATGAAGAATTTATAATCGACCATATTTTATGGGAAGGAGAAATTTTTGAAAGCCAGGATGGAAACCTTTGCCGCAGGGTAAAAGTAAAAGGGAGAAAAAAGGTAAAGGACTATCAGGTAGAATATGAAGGAACCGCCATATATCCTCCAATAACCTGCTATCAGTATCAGGCTGAATACATCAGGCAGGGAGAAATCAGGGTAGAATCGGAAGAGGGAAGAGAGGGAGAAGAAATCGGATATGGAAAGTTAGAGAATGTAGAGGAGCTTCCAGATTCTGTCAGCATGGAAAGATCCCCTAAAGAGGCAGAAATGGAAAAAGAAGATGAAATGGAGAGGAAAAAGGCCAGAAAAGAAAGGGTGTACCGTCTGGTAAAAGAAACCGTTGTAGTTACAATAACCATCGGCCTTCCTGTCCTTTTTACTGCCTTTTTCTTATGGCTAATTTCTGTGATGAGGAATAAGAAAAAGTAGAAAAGAATATTTTTTTATGATACAATGTTCGACAGTGGACTAGCATATCCGATTGGCAGGGAGGATTTGAAATGACAGCCTGTAAAACGTTAAAAATCAGCAGCAGACGGTATTTGGGAAATAAGTATAAGCTTCTTCCCTTTATTCGGAGAGTAGTGGATGAAGAGTGTAAAAATATTAATATTATAGCTGATATTTTTTCAGGAACTGGAGTTGTTGCCTCCGCCTTTCCAGGAAGAAAGGTAGTAACCAATGATATTCTATACAGTAATTATATCTGTAATTATGCCTGGTTCGGACCGCAGGCCTACGAGCCAGAGAAAATCGAAAAAATGATTACAGAATATAATCAGTTGGAAACAGAAGAAGCTAATTATATGACAGATAATTTTGCAGACACTTTCTTCAGCAGAAAGGACTGCGGAAGGATTGGATGGATTCGGGAAGACATTGAGAAACAATATAAAGCTGGAGCAGTAAACGAAAGGGAGAGGGCTATATTGATTACAGCCCTTTTATATGGTATGGATAAAATTGCCAATACCTGCGGCCACTATGATGCCTATCGAAAGGGAGTTGAGTTTGATAAAAGTCTGGAGCTTGCAATGCCTCTGCCAGAAATACATAACAATGAAAACAACCGATGTTTTAATGAGGATGCGAATGGGCTGGTCCGAAGGCTTGAGGCAGATTTGGTTTATATAGATCCTCCCTATAATTCACGCCAGTACTGCGATACCTATCATCTGTTGGAAAACGTAGCCCGTTGGGAAAAGCCTAAGGTAGAAGGAGTGGCGAGGAAGATGGATAGGACCGCTTTAAAAAGCGATTATTGTACCTCTAATGCGGCCACAGCCTTTGAAGACCTGGTAGAGCATATCCATGCCAAATACATCCTGCTTTCCTATAACAATATGGCGGAAAAGGGAAATGACCGCTCTAATGCTAAAATATCAGATGATGATATTATGAGGATTTTAAAGAAAAAAGGAAAGGTAAAGGTTTTTTCAGAGGATTATAAGGCATTTACGACAGGAAAATCCAGGATTTGCGGCAACCAGGAGAGGCTGTTCTTGTGTGAGTGTACTTGCGAAAATAAGGAAGTAATCCAGTCACCCCTTAATTATACTGGGGGAAAATATAGGCTTTTGCCTCAGATTCTTCCTTTGTTTCCAGGGGATATCAGCATGTTTGTAGATTTATTCTGCGGCGGCTGTAATGTAGGGATCAATGCCGACTGCAGCCGGGTTATATTTAATGACAGAGATCAAAGGCTTATTGCGCTCTACCACACATTAAAGACCATGGATGAAGAAGAAATATTAAGCTATATTGACAAGACGATTTCCCATTACTGTCTGTCAAAGACAGGAGAATATGGTTATGAGCGATATGGCTGCAGCAGCGGTTCAGGTGTGGGAAAATATAATAAAGATAAATATTTGCAGATGAGAGCAGATTTTAATAAAAAGGATGAGAAGGAAAGAGATTATTATCTGATGATGTATGTATTGATCGTATTTTCCTTCAATAATCAGATACGTTTTAACCAGACTGGTGAATTTAATCTCCCTGTGGGAAAAAGGGATTTTAATCAGAGAATGAAAAAAAAGCTTTCCACATTTGTAAAAAGGCTTCAGAATCTGGATTATACCTTTATCGCTCAGGATTTCCGGGAGTTTCAGCTGGAAAGCCTGGAAGCAGGAAGTTTTCTTTACGCAGATCCACCTTATCTGATTACCTGCGCTGCTTATAATGAGAGGGATGGCTGGGGAGAAGAGGACGAAAAGGCCCTTCTGGAATTTTTGGATAGAGCTGACCGCATGGGAATCCGATTTGCCCTATCTAATGTGTTAAAGAGCAAGGGAAAACAGAATACCATTTTAGTGGAATGGATAAAGAAGAATAAGGGACGCTATCGGACAGTGCATCTGGATTACAATTATGCGAACTCTAATTATCAGACGAAAAACAGAAGCAGGGATGCGGATGAAGTATTGATTATTAATTATAAGCTGCCGCGGAGAAAAAAGAAAGAAAAGGCAGTTTAAGCAGGAGGAAGCCTATTATGCCCTACGAAAATATCCCTTTTAAGAGCTATTGCTGGAGCCTGGGAACCACTAGCTTTCGAACAAAGAATTTCAGCCAGAAGATTGAAAGACAATTGGAATTCCTTTCCGAATTCTGGCAGGAAAAGGAGAATAGGGGGCAGAGCTGGGAGAGAAATAGTGAACTTCAGGGCAGGTATCATGATTTTATAAAGGCAAGGGGGTTTGTAGCTGGGGATGCAAAAAATAAACCTAAAGATGCAAGAGAAACTACCTCCGGGCTGGTAGATATTGGCTTGATATCTGAGGGCAGGCATTTGACAGAAGCCGGGCAGGCTTTGCTTGCCATAAGCCGAAGGGGTGATTTTTCATCAGATAATGTGCTTCAGATACCAAGGGATAGCTATATTTATTTCAAGCAGCTTTTAAAAACATCCTGCAGCTTGGATGGGAAGCATGTCCGTCCCTTTTTAGTGCTGGCATATCTTTTGGATAGGCTGGAATATCTGACTGCAGAGGAATATACTTATCTTCTTCCCCTGTGCATTGATCGAGAAATGACAATGGAGATTGCTGGTTATATTGAAAAAATAAGGCGTGACAGTTCTATAGATATGGAAACAGGAATGCCTTTTCAGGAGGATAAGAAATCTTCTATCGATAGAGCCATTCTTCATGTTTTAATGAATATGGAGAATTATAAAAGCGCCAAAGCGCTTTTTTTGGAAAATCCGGTGTCCAAGGATCTGTTCCGTACAGTAGGCATGAACCGGAAAAGCCGTTCTTATGATGATGCTTACGAACCTCTTTACCATAAATTATATGCTGTATGCCATGAAGGAAAGGTAAAGGCGGCGGCAGAACTTTATCAGTGTACTACAGCCTTTCAAAGTAAAATAGGCGGACAATGGAGAAAGCTTTTGTTTGACACTGTCTCCATAAAGGCAATTGAAAAGGAACCATCCAGATATTTGAAAGATAACAGTTTCTGCCATGCTGTAGATGAGAGGGAATTCAAGGAGCTGTTTTTCCAGATTATGCATCTGTTTAAGGCCAGGGCAAATCTGTCTGACTATCAGGATTTGAATAAAAGATATATTAAAAATACAGATATGGTTCTTTTTGAAGACAGTAGAGTGATCTTTGATATCATACCAGGATATTATTTCCAAAGCAGGATAAAAGATCTATTTCCATTGGCCTTTAAAAAAAGTGAAAATTTGTTTTCGAACTGTGGGATAGAGGATATTTCTCCCTGCCTGGCGGCTGATGAGGAAGAAATCATTCGGGGAATCAATCAGAAATTCGGTGCTGGTGTGGCAACAATTGATGAGGCAAGAGGACTTTTGGAACAGGAGCGTTACCAAAGGCTGAACAGGCTGATTGATACAAGGTTTACAGATAAAGAGTTAATCCGCCTTCTGGACCTGTTTGAAGCAAGAAAGGATGATGATATCAGCCGTTGTGTTACAGATAATGCGGATATTCCAACCATATTTGAGTATATTCTTGGAATTATCTGGTATAAGATCAGCGAACGGGAGGGAAAAATCCTGGACTATATGAAGCTTTCCCTGGAAGCAGATCTGCTTCCCAAGACCCATGCTGCTGGCGGAGAGGCAGATATTGTCTATGAATATGGGGAAAGATCTGGCATATATCCAGCCCATACGCTGTTGCTGGAGGCAACACTGGCCCAGTCTACTGCTCAGAGAAATATGGAGATGGAGCCAGTGTCTCGCCATTTAGGCCAGCACTTGCTGCGGACAGGAAACAGAAACTCTTACTGCATTTTCAGCAGCAACAAGCTGAATATTAATGTTATGGCGGATTTCCGCTGCAGAAAATATATGCAGTATTTCGATACCTCTGATTACAGCCGATGGATAGAAGGGATGAAAATTATACCAGTGGAGACAACAGAGCTGAAAACAATCATTGCTTCTGGACATACCTATAAGGAATTATATCCTATCTTTGAGGCAGCTTATCAGTCAGAAAAAAAGCTGCCAAAATGGTATGAAGAAGAGATTGCAGATAAGATAGAAGGGAAGAGATAGCTGGGCCATACCAGATATTTCCTTAGGGCTGATGAGATGAAAGATTGCAGTTGCGTCCTAGCCTTCTAAGAATTATAATAATGAAATACAGATTGATTCAGGAGGAAATATTATGGAAAAGGTCAGAAAAGTTCTGCTGGTGATTCTTCTGCTGGTTGCTTTGATAAGCGGTGTCTTAGTCCTGCAGGATTACCTGAGCCGGGCCAAAGAGGAAAAGGAATATGAGCGTCTGGCAGAGATTGTGCAGACTACGGAGGAAAGCACAGAGGAATTGACAGAAGAGCAGGAGCCGGAAGAAGAGAGATACATATCCCCGATTGATTTTGAAACTTTAACATCTATGAATAGTGATACTATAGGCTGGATTCAAGTTCCCGATACTCCAATCGACTATCCAATCGTTCAATGCGAAGATAATGAGAAATATCTTCACACGGATTTTAATGGAGAGCCCAGCATTGGGGGCACCATCTTCCTTGATTTTGAGAGTTCTCCTGACTTAAAAGGAAAAAATAATATCCTGTACGGTCATCACATGAAAAACGGCTCTATGTTTAAAGCGCTGGTAGCTTATAAAGATGAGAAATACTTTCAGGAACATCCTTATTTTACAATCTATACTCCAGACGAGGAAATCCATCTAAGGGTTATTGCTGCATACTATGGGGTAGCTGACCCGGAAACAAGGCGTACCAGATTCAGCACAGAAGGATCTTATCAGGAATTCATTGAAAGAATGACTTCCAAATGCTCCTATCGGGTGGAACTGGAAGGGGAAATAGAAGCTCTTTATACCCTGATTACATGCAGCTATGAATTTAATGATGCAAGAACATTTGTATTTGCGGTTCCGATTGATGAGGAAGGGAATATCATTTATAAAGAAGAGGCTTCGGAGAAGATAGATGAGAGCTTAGAGGAAACATCAAAAGAGCAGCAGGGAGCTGAAAGCAATTTACAAGAGGCAGACGGGGAAGGAGAGCAGCCTTAACAGGACAAAAGCGCAAAGACCTTCAGAATAACATTGATGCAATAAAAAAGAATACTGCTAAAAGACGCAGAGATTTTGATTTCTAAGAGTTAATTTTTATCTTATAGGATTAAGGCGCTGGAACCCTTAGTCTGGGAAAATGTCAGAATATTTTTTTATTTGCAGAGCCTTAGAATTTCTTGGCTTCGAAACCGAAAAAATATTCTGACATTTTTCCGTTGTGTCCCTTTTGACACCCAGATTTTTATAGGAAATCCCCTTGCATTTGAGCAAAAGCCCTGCGGCCAGGTTCATGCATGAGCTGCATATTCCTGGCCGCAGGGCTTTTTAAAAATCATTATCAATCAACAAAGACAGTATTATACCGGTCTACGCATTTGCTCAGAGTCTCAGAGAAATGTCCAATGGAACCAAGAGGTGCACCTGAACCGCTCAGATCAAGAGGACGGCCGCTTTCCACCTGTTTGATCATCCATTCAAGAGCCTGGATCAAGCTGTCATAAAGCCCGTCAAAGGGGCGGGAATTGGAGAGGGACTCTTTGATGAGCTGGTTATTGTCAGCAGTGGCAGCCTCAAAATCAGCTACAACAGCTACAAGTTCATCATGGAGACTTCGAATTTTTGTAAGATCGAGCTGAGTAATCGTCTCATCCGTAATTCCCTGCCTCTGGATTTCATCTAATACCTGCTTTCCAATGGAAATTCCTCGGCTGGCATTATAGATAATGAACCGTTCCTCAGCCTTCATCTTTTCCTCTTCTTCAGCAGTCCTGGCATTACCCATTTCAGAAAGTGCCTCCATATATTGAGGGCCAAGAGTAGAAACAGTACCAGCAGTGGAATAAACGACTGCGTGATAATCCTTTGCCTTTTGATATTGATTGGCAGCATAGTCATGACTGCTGCTGATATTGGAAAAGGTGTCCATCAGGTTTTTCAAAGGTTCAGCCATCTCCTTCACTAAGGCATCCAGTTCACCATAGTCCGGCTCCATATCTGCAAGCATCAGACAATCATCCACAATATCGCTGTTATGACCATAGATACGATAACCATATGTAAGACCAGTGTCCGGAAGCAGGGAAAATTCCTCGGAATCACCGACTACCTGAAAATAATAGCCGATGGACTGAAGGATCTCTGCAAGATCATTGTTTAATTCTACATAATAATTATATTTGACTAGATCCATATCTTCCTCAGAGAGAGTTTCCTCTTCGGAAGAATTGGTATCTTTTTCTATTTTTTCCATAGTAGTTTCAGCAGAATCTGTCTGTGCCGGCTTATCACTTTCCTTTTTGCCACAGCCGGAAAGAGCAAGAGCTAAGAGCAAAATAGCAGTAGATTTCATCAGGGTACTTTTTTTCATCATATAACCTCCGTATAACAAAAATTTAATGGTATTATAGCAAAAATTCTGTGTTTTGTATAGAATTTCAGATAGGACTTTCACAATTTACAATGGGAAAAGATAGGTGTAAATCCTGCATCCAGATTTCGACGAGAAGGATATTGCAATTTTCCCTGCGGTAGAGTAAAATAGTCTTAGAGATACAAAAAGCAGGCCGCAAGGTGCTACCAGCACTTTGCGGCCCTGCGTGAGTGATAGGGGCGTTCCACATAGCGAATATATTTTCGGGGTGTATGCCAGATTTATCAAGCGGCAGATGTGGAAAGGCTCCAGGTACAGGAGGAAAAGACGCAACTCCGCTGCAAGATCGGCAGCATCCGTGTGTGCTAGAAGGCTGGCGTAGGGATCTTCCTGGTGGCAGACTATCGGAAAGACATCGCTTCCTATAAACAAGGGCCAGAACAGCTCTGCTTGGCCAATTGGGAGCAGTTCTAGACGGCCAAGAATCTGGTTGCCCAGTACTGCCAAAAGGCAGAAGCCTTTTGGAGTAAGAAATAGAAAGGAGTATATTGAAATATGAATACGAAAAAGACCCGTTCTCTGCTCTGCTTAATGTTGACGGTGCTCATATTGTTTCTGTCCGCTTGTGCTCAGAAGGGCGGCGAGAGCGGCCAGGAGGAGGAAGTTCTGTTGCCTATCAGCGTGAACGGAAAAGAGATCCGGGTGGGGGAGACCACCGTCCAGACATTGCTCGATGAAGGGATGGATGTATCCTGGGTGGATGAAGACTATAATCGGGTTACTGTGGATCCTGCCACTCAATTGGAGGCAAATTCTTACTACACTGGCGGCAGCATTAAGGTGACGGACAATATGTCCTTCAAGATTTCCTTGGTAACGGACGAGGATGCAGTTTCCCTGGGGGATGCGGTGATTGCCCGGCTGGAATTGCACATGGCTGCTGAGGACGATAAGGGCGTCCTTGAGACGATTTCCTTTGACGGCGTGCCAGTTACCGAGCTGACCCGGGAAAAGGCCGGAGAGAAGTATCCTGACTGGACCGGGGATGAGGTGATGTGGCTGCACTACGGTTTAGAGTACAAGTATGACCTGAACTTTGACATTTCCACCGGCAATCTCAGCGGCTTTACCGTAGAGCGTATCTACGACGTGGATTGGAACAGCTAAGGAGTACGCTGACAGCGTTTGATACATAAAAAAGACTGCCAAAACTCTGAATTTCAAAAACTGGCTCTTATAAAGGGGCTGTTGCAGAACGATTAATTAATACAAGATATAGTATAGAAGACCTGGCATCTCTACCATATTTTGCATAAAGGATCGATTCTGCAGCAGCTCTTTTTAATTTACAGCTCAAGTACTTTTTGGGAGAGAAAGTTTTTTACAGCCCTTTTTCGAGGGGAACATAAACCTCTTAACTTAATAACATTGGAGATAAACATTTCTTAATTTCCCGGTTTCTATTTTTTTAACCAAAAACGAGAAGATAAGTTCCAAATCTTACGTTTCCCTTTGATAATATCTTTATAATCCCAGCAGTTTTGAGAGAACGGAAAAGGAAGTACAGAGAATTAATAACATAATCAATTTCCAGGAAAAAATCCACCATAAAAAATAACAGCAATGGATTTTTATGCTATGCATCCAAAAGAAACTGCCAGTAGCAGGTCATGTAGATATCTCAAAAAATATATCAATTGTATGTCAAAATGGGTAATATATAAATCCTAGAAACCGCATAAAATCAGTATTCCATAAAATTTTCATGTGATTTTAGCACTCAACTATTGACAGTGCTAATAATATGTGATATGTTATAGTACGAATAGAACAAAAGAGTTTCATACAAACCAGTAAAAGGAGGCGGAGGTATGAATATTAATAAATTTACACAAAAATCAATAGAGGCTGTGCAGGAATGTCAGAAGCTGGCATATGAAAACGGAAATCAGCAGATGGAGCAGGCTCATTTATTATATGGGCTGCTTACTATTGACGAAAGCCTCATTAAAAATCTGATAGCTAGAATGGGTATTTCTGTGGAAATGTTTGCCAATGAGGTGGAACAGGAAATTGGAAAGCTTCCAAAGGTTAGTGGAAGCAGCCAGGTATATGTAAGCGGGGATTTAAATAATGTGCTGATTCATGGAGAGGATGAGGCGAAAGCTATGGGAGACGAATATGTTTCCGTAGAGCACTTATTCCTATCTATGCTGAGACAGCCGGATAAAGCGATGAAAGAGCTGTTCCGCCGTTATGGCATCACAAGAGAAAAATTCCTTCAGGCGCTCTCTGCTGTCAGGGGAAACCAAAGGGTCGTTAGCGATAATCCTGAGGCAACCTATGATACGCTGGAGAAATACGGAGCTGATCTGGTGGAACGTGCCAGGGAGCAGAAGTTGGATCCAGTAATCGGTCGAGACAGTGAAATCCGTAATGTGATTCGGATTTTATCCAGAAAAACAAAGAACAATCCAGTATTAATCGGTGAGCCAGGTGTAGGAAAGACTGCTGTAGTAGAAGGGCTGGCTCAGAGAATTGTCCGGGGCGATGTGCCTGAGGGATTAAAGGACCGGAAGCTGTTTTCCCTTGATATGGGTGCTCTGGTAGCTGGTGCAAAATATCGGGGAGAATTTGAAGAAAGGTTGAAGGCAGTCTTAGAAGAGGTAAGAAAGAGTGAAGGGCAGATCATTCTCTTTATTGATGAGCTTCATACCATTGTAGGGGCTGGTAAGACAGATGGAGCTATGGATGCAGGCAACCTGTTAAAGCCAATGCTGGCGCGAGGAGAACTGCATTGTATTGGAGCTACGACTCTGGATGAATATAGAAAATATGTAGAAAAAGATGCTGCTCTGGAACGTCGATTTCAGCCAGTTTTGGTAGATCAGCCCACAGTAGAAGATACCATTTCCATATTAAGAGGGCTAAAGGAGCGGTATGAGGTTTACCATGGGGTAAAAATTACAGATGCAGCCCTGGTTTCAGCAGCAGTGCTGTCTGATCGGTACATTACAGATCGTTTCCTGCCGGATAAGGCAATCGATCTGGTAGATGAAGCCTGTGCCCTGGTAAAAACAGAGCTGGATTCTATGCCGTCAGAGCTGGATGAACTTTCTAGGAAAATTATGCAGCTTGAGATTGAAGAAGCAGCTTTAAAGAAAGAGACCGATAGGCTTAGTAAAGAACGTCTGGAGGATCTTCAGAGAGAGCTGGCGGAACTTCACGACAGGTTTTCTGCCCAAAAGGCACAGTGGGAGAATGAGAAGGCATCTGTAGATAAGCTTTCTCACCTTAGGGAAGAGATTGAACTTTTGAATCGTCAGATTCAGGAAGCCCAGCAGAGATATGATTTAAATAAGGCAGCAGAGCTTCAATATGGGAAATTGCCACAGCTCCAAAAACAGTTGGAGGAAGAGGAAGAGCAGATTAAAAGCCAGGATTTAAGCCTCGTCCGGGAGAGTGTGACAGATGATGAGATTGCAAGAATTGTTTCCCGTTGGACGAATATTCCGGTTGCTAAGCTGACAGAAAGCGAAAGAAGCAAAACGCTGCATCTAGATGATGTTCTCCGCAAAAGAGTGGTGGGACAGGATGAAGGCGTAGAAAAGGTGACAGAGGCCATTATCCGTTCTAAGGCAGGGATTAAAGATCCATCAAAACCCATTGGTTCTTTCCTGTTCCTAGGGCCTACCGGCGTAGGAAAAACCGAGCTGGCAAAAGCTCTGGCAGAAGCATTATTCGACGATGAAGCCAATATGGTTCGGATTGATATGAGTGAATATATGGAGAAATTCTCCGTATCTCGTTTAATCGGAGCGCCTCCAGGCTATGTAGGTTATGATGAGGGCGGCCAGCTGACAGAAGCAGTGCGCAGAAAGCCTTATTCGGTTATTCTGTTTGATGAAGTGGAAAAAGCGCATCCGGATGTATTTAACATTCTGCTTCAAGTATTGGATGATGGGCGTATTACTGATTCTATGGGAAAGACCGTGGATTTTAAAAATACAATCCTGATTATGACATCCAATATTGGTTCCCAATATCTTCTGGAGGGAATTGATGATTATGGAAATATCAGACCAGAAGCAGAAAGCATGGTTATGAATGATTTAAGGGCTCATTTTAGACCAGAATTTTTAAACCGCCTGGATGAAACTATTCTATTTAAACCGTTAACAAAAAATAATATTGGAAATATCGTAGATTTGCTGATTGCAGATATCAATAAACGCCTGGAGGATAAAGAGCTGTCGATTATTTTAACTGACCAGGCAAAGGCTTATGTAACTGAGCATGGATATGATCCGATATACGGAGCTAGACCTTTAAAACGGTATGTACAGAAACATGTGGAAACACTGGCAGCCAAGATGATCCTGGGAGATCAAGTCCATATGGATAGTAGGATTGTTATTGATGTTGCCGGAGACAGGGAAGGTCTGACCGGATATATACAATAGACATAAGAGAAAGAAAAAAATGGAAAGTGACGAAAACCAGGGAATAATTCGGCCAGTTCTTTCATATAATCATATCAGTATAGAAAGTAGGTTAGAAAGGACAGGTTGGAGATGGCAAGAGTCAGAAAGAGTAATAGGGAAAAAATTCAGGAAAAGCTGGCAGAGGTACAGGAAGCAATCCAAAAATATGAAGACTGTCTGCAGCATATGAAGGAAGAAAAAAAGGCATATGAAAAGGAGCTCAGAGGTCTGGAACTGGATGAGCTGGTAAACTTGATGGATGAAATGAATATGTCTGTAGAGGATGTAAAAAGAATTATTGAAGATATGGGGCAGGCGATGAGCGCATAGGGCGGTATCGCCTGCTCTTTCTTGTCATATAGAGTTTGGCGCTAAAATAGTTACGGATGTAAAAAAATCAGTCTTCCGGATAGTACAATCTGGAATCATCAATTCCCTCCAGTACTTCTTTTAAAAATTTGTCTGCCAAATAGTTTGCCATTGGCAGGTTTATATCCATATAATTGCCACAGTCCTTTGCACTAGCTCCAGGGACCTCTTCACTAAAATCTCGGATAAAGATGAACATGGAATGGAGAAGGGGAATAATGTCCCTGGATTCATAGTCACCCCCTAATAGAAGATAAAATCCAGTACGGCAGCCCATAGGGCCAAAGTAAATGATTTTATTGCCAAAGGATGGATGGTTTCTTAAAAAAGTAGCTCCCAGATGCTCAATGGCATGCATTTCTGCTGTGTTCATAACAGGCTCATAATTAGGGCGGGTCATCCGGATATCAAAGGTAGTAACAACAGCTTCTCCGACAGGATCCTTTCTGGATACGTAGACACCAGGAAGCAGCTTTAAGTGGTTAATGGTAAAGCTTGTGATTTTCTGCATATTTTCCATAAATAAATCTCCTTTACATGAAAACAGATCCTTACATTAGGAACTTATTGCTTAAAGTATAACGGAAAACAGAATGTTTTACAATAGGAAGAAAAAATCGCTGTGTATTGCTTGACAATTAGATGAAAATGTACCAATATATAAAGAATGATTGTAACATTCCATCTGTAACCAGAAGGGCAGAATAAATAGAAACGGCCTAAGGAGAAGGGCAATTGGCTTATCCAGATGCAGATGGCTGAGGAGGAAAGAAAGAATGTTAAATGGAAAAAAGATTTTATTCAGTGGTATGCAGGCAACAGGCAATCTCACTCTTGGAAATTATCTGGGAGCCTTAAAAAACTGGGTAATGATCAGCGATGAATATGAGACTTTTTACAGTGTTGTGGACATGCACTCAATTACAGTACGTCAGGATCCTGCTGAGCTTAGAAAGCGTGCCAGAACCTTGTTGACCCTTTACATTGCAGCAGGTCTTGACCCGGAAAAGAACTGCATTTATTATCAATCTCATGTATCGGGCCACGCAGAGCTGGCCTGGATTCTGAACTGCTTTACTTATATGGGAGAGTTAAACCGTATGACTCAATTTAAAGATAAGGCAGCAAAACATGCAGATAACATTAACGCAGGGCTGTTTACCTATCCTGTACTCATGGCTGCGGACATTCTCCTCTATCAAAGCGATGTGGTTCCCGTGGGTATAGACCAGATGCAGCATCTGGAAATTACAAGAGATATTGCCCAGAGGTTTAACAGTATTTATGGCGACGTATTTACCATACCAGAGGCATATTTCGGCAAGGCAGGGGCAAAAATCATGAGCCTTCAGGATCCGTCGAAAAAAATGTCCAAGTCAGACGAAAATGCCAATGCCAGCGTTTATCTGATGGATGACCCAGATACCATTATTCGTAAGTTTAAACGGGCAGTCACTGACTCAGAGGCCTGTGTGCGGTATTGTGACGAGCAGCCTGGCATTAAGAACTTGATTGATATTTACTGCGCATGCAGCGGAAAGACTCCGGCTGAAGTGGAGAAGGAATTTGACGGAAAGGGCTATGGAGAATTTAAGCTGGCAGTAGGAGAAGAAGCAGTCAGTGTGCTGAAACCCTTGCAGGATCGCTTTAAAGAGCTTTCTGCTAATAAGGATTACATTGACAGTATTATCAAAAATAATGGGGAAAAAGCAGGATATTTTGCATCAAAGACATTGAGAAAGGTGCAGAAAAAGATAGGTTTTCCGGAGCGGATACGCTAAAATACATTCCTGCGCCTTGAATCTCCAGAGAAAAGTATGACTCATAAAATAAAAAGTTTTTCATATAAGACTTTTCGCGTATGGATAACAAATCGCAGCGGTTTGTACAATTCATGCATGAAAAGTCTTTTTTCGTTCATAACATATTAAATAGGGCGATAGACACTATGTGGCTTTTGGCGTCTGTTGACTCTGGAGAGAGGAGTATCCGAGATGAAAGAGTGGTATCAGTTATCAGAGAGAGAAGCCCTGGAACAGCTTCAGGCTTCCAAAAAAGGGTTGACATCCAAGCAGGCAGAGGAAAGAGAAAAGCAATATGGAAAAAATGTGCTGAAGGAGTCAAAGAAAAAGAGTATGCTGCAGGTGTTTTTCGAGCAGTTTCAGGATCTTTTGGTGCTGATCCTAATTGCAGCGGCTGTGATTTCTATGATGTCAGGAAACGTGGAAAGTACAGTGGTTATTTTTGCCGTGATTATTCTAAATGCTATTTTAGGAACTGTCCAGCATGAAAAGGCGGAAAAGTCTCTGGACAGTCTGAAGGCCCTCTCCTCGCCTTCTGCCAGAGTGATGCGGGATGGAAAGAAAGTAGAGATAGATTCAAGAAAAATAGTGCCAGGAGATATTCTGGTTTTAGAGGCTGGAGATCTAGTCGTAGCAGATGGACGGATATTGGAAAATTACTCCCTTCAGGCCAATGAAAGCTCTCTCACCGGCGAGTCTGATCATGTGGAAAAGCGAATAGAAGCTATAAAAGGCAATCAGGTTGCTTTGGCAGATAGGAAAAATATGGTATTTTCCAGCTCTCTTATAACAGGAGGGCGGGGCATAGTTCTTGTAACAGAAACTGGAATGAATACGGAAATAGGAAAAATCGCCTCCCTGATGAATGAAACAAGGGAAAAGAAAACCCCCCTTCAGGTTAGTTTAGACCAATTTAGCAGCCGCCTTGCCATGGTTATTATGGCTATTTCCGGCCTTGTTTTTGTACTCAGTATTTATAGGAAAATGCCAGTTCTAGATTCTTTGATGTTTGCAGTAGCTTTAGCTGTTGCAGCCATTCCAGAGGCACTGAGTTCTATTGTTACGATTGTTCAGGCCATGGGGACACAAAAGATGGCAAGAGAACATGCGATCATAAAAGACTTGAAAGCAGTGGAAAGCCTGGGCTGTGTGTCGGTTATCTGTTCCGATAAGACAGGAACACTAACTCAAAATAAAATGACTGTACAGCAAGTCTATTTTGACGGACACAAAGCAAGTCCCCAGGAGCTGAAAAGTCTGAATCCAGTAGCACGATACCTTCTTTATGGAGCTGTTCTGGCAAATGATGCTGTATTTACAGATGGAAAGATGATAGGAGATCCTACGGAATTTGCTCTTTTGGAAATGGCTGAGAAACTGGGAATTGATGAAAATGTAATGCGTAAAGAATTGCCAAGGCTTGGAGAACTGCCCTTTGATTCAGACAGAAAGCTGATGAGCACAAAGCACAAGATTTATGGGATGCCGACCCTCCTCACTAAAGGGGCTGTTGACGTATTGCTTCCAAAAGCCACACATATCATGACAAGGGAAGGAGCGCGTCCTATCCGGGAATCTGATAGGCAGAAAATTATAAGCCAGAATCTGGAATTTTCTCAAAACGGCCTCAGGGTACTAGCCTTTGGATTTCGCAGGCTGGAAGAAGATGAGATGTTATCTTTTGCTGGAGAGGATAACTATATCTTTATCGGTTTGATTTCCATGATGGATCCGCCTAGGATTGAGTCGAAAAATGCAGTTGCCAGCGCGAGGAAGGCAGGAATCAGGCCTGTTATGATTACAGGGGATCATAAGATAACTGCCTCTGCAATTGCTGAAAAAGTCGGGATTTTTAGAAAGGGCGATATGGCAGTTACAGGAACAGAGCTGGACGATATGGATGACAGAGAGCTTGGAGGAAACTTAAACAGGATTTCTGTCTATGCAAGAGTATCTCCAGAACATAAAATCAGGATTGTTAATGCGTGGCAGAATAAGGGAAATATTGTTGCCATGACAGGTGACGGAGTTAACGATGCCCCGGCTTTAAAAAAAGCAGATATTGGCGTAGCCATGGGAATGACAGGAACAGAGGTATCCAAAGATGCAGCCTCCATGATTTTAGCAGATGATAATTTTGCAACAATTATCCAGGCTGTAGCAAATGGAAGAAATGTATACAGGAATATTAAAAACTCCATCCAGTTTCTTCTTTCCGGCAATATGGCTGGGATTTTGAGCGTATTGTACACTTCCCTATTAGCTCTTCCAGTACCCTTTGCCCCAGTCCACCTGTTATTTATCAATCTGCTTACGGATTCGCTTCCAGCGATTGCTATCGGCATGGAAGCGCCAGAAGAGGGACTTTTAGAACAGCCGCCAAGAAATCCAGAAGAAGGAATTCTTACAAAGAAATTCATGTCAACAATTTTTATTCAGGGGGCTTTGATTGCTGCCTGTACGATGATGGCCTATTATACAGGGCTGAAAACAGGATATGGGTTTGGAGAAAAGGCAGCGATGAAGATAGGCAGCATGAAAAATCTAACAGAAGCTGCCAGCATGATAGGGGCCACTGTAGATATGGGAGCTTCTGGATATGCCTTAGGAAGAACTGCAGAGGCAGTTGCCAGTACTATGGCATTTTCCACTTTGACTCTGGCCCGTCTGTTTCATGGTTTTAACTGCAGAAGTGAGCATTCTATCATCCGTCTGGGATTGAAAAGCAATCTGTGGTCTGTTATGGCATTTGAAGCCGGAGTAATCCTTCTGGCAGCAGTATTATTTGTTCCTGGGTTACAGGACCTGTTTTCCGTAGCAGATCTGACGGTACGTCAGCTTTTAACAGTAGTGATTTTTGCACTAGCACCTACAACGGTAATACAAGCATGGAAAACAATTCGGGAGAGTATGGAATAAACGATAAAGGAAATTTATTTGGTGAATCCTGTTTTTTATGATATAATGAAAAGAAACGTATCCCTTATCATTAACCAGTCGGTTAATGACATGGTATAAGCAAAAAATGTATGCCTTATTACCAATATGTCAGCTGGTGGTATAGTATAATCAAATCATATGGCTGGAAGCATAATGAACAGGAGGAAATGATGAAGATACTAATGTATGAGATTGGACACAAAAGCCTTCTTGGAGTACTGAGCAAGGATGAGGAATGGATTTATCCTTTAAAGGCTATGGGAATTGATTATAAAGACATGCAGGCACTGATTGAGGGAATCGGAGATTCTGAGAAACAGTTGATTGATTACACACTGGATAAGTACAGGGAAGAGTCCTATGCCCTTCCAGGAGCGGTCAGGCTGGATGAAGTGAAGCTGCTTCCCCCTATTTCTTGTCCCAGGCAGGATGTAATCTGCCTGGGGATTAATTACATGGATCATGCCAGAGAGTCTGCCGGATACAAAAACGAAGAATTTAACGGAGAAAGAGAGTTTCCAGTTTATTTTTCCAAACGGGTGAATGAGGCCGTGGCTTGTAATGAGGCAATACCTTCCCACCAGGATATTACAGAGAAACTAGATTATGAAGCAGAGCTGGCAGTTATTATCGGAAAAGAGGGAAAAAATATATCTTTAGAAAAAGCGGAGGAATATGTGTTTGGCTATACGATCATAAATGATATCAGCGCCAGGGATATTCAATCCCGGCATAAGCAGTGGTATTATGGGAAGAGCCTTGACGGCAGTACGCCGATGGGACCGTGGATCGTAACAAGAGAATCTCTAGAATATCCACCGAAGCTTTCTGTCCAGTCTAAAGTAAATGGGGAGCTAAGGCAGAGCAGCAATACAGAGCTGCTGATTTTTGGAATAAGCTATGTGATAAGCGACCTTTCTAAAGGAATGACATTAAAGCCAGGCACAATTATTTCCATGGGGACTCCGGCTGGTGTAGGGATGGGATTTAAGCCCCCCAGATTCCTCAAACCAGGAGATGAGGTAGAATGTATCATCGAAGGGATCGGGAACCTTAAGAATCAGGTGGAAGAGTAGAGGGAAAGGAAGCGAAGAAATTAAGGCGGATACAATATAATTTCGAATATTACTATTTATGCCATACATACGGATACGAAAGAGCTTCTTAAAGAGCCTGGAAAAGATGTAATTGTATACAGTCAAATGCAAAAATACTATGTGAAAAGCCTTACAAAAAGAATGAAAGGCGGCAATCCATAGATTGATGTTTGTATGGCAGAGTGAGAAAAGAAACAGCAAACCCATAGGCAGCGGCAATGTAGGAATAAAAAATGCTGCTGCCTATGCTTTTTTAAACGAAACTTCTAAAAAGGACAATTCATAGTTACTGTTGAATGATCCTAAATGGTAAAGGACAACAAAAGGAAAATCAAAAAGGGAATAAACCATTTCTGATTCATTCCCTTGCATTTCAAAATCCTTTAAAATCCAGCGTTTTGATTAGCCGAAGTATCTCTTAAGAAGGCCTTCAAATGCCTTGCCGTGTCTAGCCTCATCTCTAGCCATCTCATGAACGGTATCATGAATAGCATCCAGGTTAGCAGCCTTAGCCCGCTTTGCCAGATCAAATTTACCTGCTGTAGCGCCGTTTTCAGCATCTACACGCATTTCAAGATTTTTCTTAGTGCTGTCAGTTACAACTTCACCTAACAGTTCAGCAAACTTAGCTGCATGCTCAGCCTCTTCATAAGCAGCCTTTTCCCAATATAAACCAATCTCTGGATAGCCTTCTCTATGAGCAACTCTTGCCATAGCCAGATACATACCAACCTCAGAGCACTCGCCTTCGAAATTTGCTCTTAAATCAGCCAGGATATCTTCGCTTACGCCCTTAGCAACACCTACGGTATGCTCAGCAGCCCATGATCTTTCGCCAGCCTGCTCTTTAAACTTATCAGCACCAGCCTTACATACTGGACATGCCTCTGGAGCAGAATCACCTTCATGAACATAACCACATACAGTGCAAACCCATTTTTTCATACTTATCAATCTCCTTTTCTTTTAAATAAATGTGAATAGATGTTTTAATAATCAATAACAGTAACAATTACTGATATTAATATAATATATCTTTTTCCGTTTGTCAATGGTTTATTGAAAAATTTTATCAGCCTTTTTTTCCCTTTTTAGGCAAGCCTCACAGGTGCCATAAAAATAGGTATAATGGTTGTCGATCCGACCGTTTGTATGAAGAGCAGCAAGACGGTTTAGTTCCTCGGAAATCGCCATGGGTAAATCTGCAACAGCGCCGCAACATCGGCAGATAAAATGATAATGTGGGAAGATATCTCCGTCAAAACGGTCTGCTCCATCGCTGCAGGTGAGTTTTTGGATTTCTCCTAGCTCTACCAGCAGGTTCAAATTGCGGTAAACGGTTCCCAGGCTGATATTAGGATATTCTGCGCGGATATTCATATATATGTCATCTGCCGTAGGATGGTCGTGACGAGCCATAAGACAGGATTTGATTGATTCCCGCTGCCGGCTATATTTTAATTTTTTCATGTCGCCTCCTTTCCGAATCATCCATAGGGATATCACAAAATAATAGTTATAATATAATGAAAGTATTCAGGCATATTTGAAATGTCTGAATTTACTATGAAAGTACCTTTTTCCGCGAAGCGGAAAACTGAGTGCAGGTATGCCAAATGCGCCGGATACTTTTATTTATAATGGTGCGCTGATTACGCATATGAAGGTTTGCTATGAAAGTCCCCTTTTCTGCGAAGCAGAAAACTGAGTTCAGGTATACCCACTGTGCTAAGATATTTATAAATAATAGTAATTATTATTATAATCATAATATAAGATATCACAGCATTTGTCAATCCTGATACTGGCTAATTATATGGAAATATGTTCCAATTATCGCTCTTTTAGTAAAATTTAGTGAATTTTTTTCGAAAAACTATAGAAATATAAAAAGAAATGTGTTAAATTTAAGTATTAAGAAAGCAGCAGGATTTTGAAGCAAGAAAAGGAGAAACAGTTTATGGAAGAAATGAACAAAGTAGTAGAAGAAACAGAAGAGCTTAAAGCGGCCGAATCGGTTGAAACTATGGAAGATTATGCAGCCGAGCTGGAGGCTTCCTATAAAACACTGAACAAACAGGATCAGTATTATGAAGAAGAGGAAAACCCGGATGCAGAAAAGTGGCAGACTGTAAAGCAGCTTATGGAATCAAAGGAGATTATCAAAGTTAAGGTTAAAGAAGCAGTTAAGGGCGGACTTGTTACTTATGTAGAGGAGCTGCGCGCCTTTATCCCAGCCTCTCAGATTTCAACAGAATATATTGAAAAGCTGGAGGATATGCAGGGAAAGAGCCTGGAGGTTATTGTTATTACCGCTGATCCAGAGGCAAAGAAGCTGGTACTTTCCGGTAGAGAAGTTATGAAAATGAGACGGGATGAGGAGAGGGCAGCAAAGCTTGCCTCTTGTCATGTTGGGGATGTGGCTGAGGGAACTGTTGACAGCTTGAAGCCTTATGGAGCATTTATAAACCTGGATAATGGTTTGTCAGGGCTTTTGCATATTTCCCAGATCAGCACTCAGAGAATCAAGCATCCAGGCGCTGTTCTTCAAGAGGGCCAGAAGGTTACTGTGAAGATTATCAGTGTGGCAGACGGAAAGCTGAGTCTGAGCATGAGAGCCCTGGAATCTAAGGAAAAAGCTGAACCTGAACATATCGAATATAAGGCTTCAGGTGAGGCAGTGACAGGCCTTGGTTCCCTGTTAAAAGGGCTGAAGCTGTAAGGGAACAGCAATATGGAGCATGAAAGGAGGGGAACACATGGTAAATATCCCCAGAAATAATCAGATAGACCAGTGGCGTTCCATCATGTTCTTATATGAATCGGCATTGAAGAAAGTCAATACAAAAATTGAGATTATCAGCAATGAGTTTGTCCAGATTAATAATTATAATCCGATTGAACATATAAAATCCCGTTTGAAGACGCCGGAAAGCATTGTGAAGAAGCTGAAGCGTTCTGGCAATGAGGTAACAATCGACAATATGGTAGATATGTTGAATGATATTGCCGGCATTCGGATTATCTGCTCCTTCCGTCCGGATATCTATCTGATTGCGGATATGATATCCCGGCATCAGGATGTGACAGTCTTGTATGTAAAGGATTATATACGTAATCCCAAGCCTAATGGTTACAGAAGCTATCACATGGTGGTTACAATTCCCGTTTATTTAAATTCAGGGCCGGTTGAAACAAAGGTTGAGATCCAGATCCGAACAATTGCCATGGATTTTTGGGCCAGTCTGGAACATAAAATATATTATAAATTTGAAGGCGATGCACCGGAGAATCTGCAGCAGGAATTAAAGGACTGTGCAGATATGGTGGATATGCTGGATGCCAAGATGTTTTCCCTTAATGAGAGGATTATTCTGGCAAATAAAAAGGCAAAAAGTGAAGGCGTTTCGTAAGGATAAGGGGAGTGTTTGCAGCATACAGGGCAATACTCCCCTTTTTAATCAGAGAGCGGCAAAAGGGATGAGACTGACAAGAGAAGTAAAACAGGTGATTAGGCTAGAAGGCTGGAATCTTTTACTATTTGAAATGTTTTTTCGAGGGGCGACAGTGCCATTCTATTTGTGGCTCCTGAATAAAAATATTAAATTTACTTTGCGAATGGCAGGATACAGCTTTTTGACAACAGAAAATATAGGGCATTATCTGATAAAACCATGGACCCTTTTCAGTATCTGTGTTCTTATTTTTACTGCTTCTATCGTTATGATGACAGAGCTTGGCGGCCTGATCAGTGCTTTCCAAGGGGCAGCTTATTACAGGAGGCTGGGAGTTCTGGAAATGTTGGCTGGTGGGATAAAAAAGACAACAGACGAAATCCGAAAGGGAAACTGGAAGCTGTTTGGGCTGATTCTCATACAGGGCTTTTTAGGAAACCTTCTGTTTCTATACAGAATTCTGATTCGTATCCGTCCAGCTAAATTTATTTTAGATGAGTTTTTTGCTTCCTGGTCGGGAAAAGCTGTTTTTGCAGCGGTATTCGTTATCCTGGCGGTTATAGCTCTGCCAGGAATTTTTACCTTTCATGGCTGTATGGTGGAGCAGAAGCATTTTGCAGACAGCTATAGAAGAAGCTGTTATCTCATCATGGGAAGATGGAGAAAAACTCTGTTTCCCCTGGCAGGATATTATCTGGGAGTAACAGGTTTATTTGTGGCTGCTTATACGGTATTTTTATTCTTCTTGGCCCTTTTGGCTGTCAACCTGGCAGGCGAGGCTCTTGCCTGGCCGCTTCTTCTGGAAATCAGAGACAGGGTGGAGCTGCTCTGGTTGTTTTTTGCAAGAATCGGAGCAACTCTAGTATACTGCGGGGCTGCTACGGTGGAGTATTACCAGCAGACCAGTCAAATGGTAAGAAAAAAGCGATGGGATTTTGAATATCCGACAGAAAAGCTTTTAGAAAAGAAGAAGGTTTTTCTTGCGGTGATGGGAATTACAGCATTAAATCTTTTGCTGTCCTATGATGTATACCATAATGGAATGGGTGTGGCAGAAGAGGTCATGGGAGAAATCCCGATCACTGCTCATAGGGGAAGTTCCAGAGAAGCACCAGAAAATACCATGGCAGCCGTACAGAAAGCTGTAAATGATATGGCGGAATTTGTAGAAATTGATGTGCAGATGACAAAAGACGGTGTGATTGTCTTATCCCATGATACTACGTTAAAAAGGACTGCAGGGCTGAATTGGAGGATAAACTCCAGAAATTTTGATGAGCTAAAAAGGTTGGATGTGGGTAAATGGTTTTCAGAGGAATTTGAAGGAGAAAAAATCCCGGCGCTTCAGGAGGTCATGGAGTATGCCAAAGGAAAAGTAAGACTGAATATAGAATTAAAAAATGAAGGAAAAAGCAGCACTCTTCCCGAGGAGACAGCGGCATTGATAGAAGAATATGATATGGCAGAACAGTGTGTCATATCCTCTGTCAGCCTTGACTATTTACGGAGAGTAAAGGAAAGAATGCCGGATATTATGACAGGATATGTGGTTTCTGCTGCATATGGAGATTATTATTCTGAGGAAGCCGTTGATTTTATCAGCATACGTTCCTCTCTGGTAGATAAAAGGCTGATGGAACGGATTCATGAGAGGGGAAAGGGAGTTCATGTGTGGACAGTTAATTCACAAAACGAAATGGAACGGATGAAGCTTTTGCAGGTGGATAATATTATTACAGACCTTCCGGTAAAAGCCAGAGAAGTGATCTATGGGGATGTGGAGTCAAAATCAGTTGGTGACTGCATGAGGCTTCTTCTGAAGTGAACACCTTTCATGCTGTTAAGGAAGAGCAGACAGCCTGTTTCGCAGAATTTGAGTATGAAAAGGAATAGCAGATAAAAGGAAGGGGATATGTATGAGAGTAATAATTCAAAGGGTTTCCCATGCCTCTGTAAGAGTAGAGGGAAAGATAATTGGAGAGATTGGCAAGGGATTTCTTCTTTTTATCGGGGTGGCAGATACAGATACAAAGGAAATAGCGGATAAAATGATAAGTAAAATAGGGAAGCTCCGTATATTCGAAGATGAAAATGGAAAGACCAATCTATCTCTGGCAGATGTGGGGGGAGAAATCCTGGCAGTCAGCCAGTTCACCTTGTATGCAGACTGCCGCAAGGGAAACCGTCCCAGCTTTATCCGGGCAGGAAGCCCCCAGCTGGCAGAGAAGCTTTATGAATATGCTGTGGAAAAATGCAGTGAATATGCGGTTAAAGTGGAAAAGGGCAGTTTTGGAGCAGATATGAAGGTGGAGCTTTTAAATGACGGCCCCTTTACAATCCTGCTAGACAGCGATATGATGTAAGAAGAGGGGCCATATAGCCAGGAGGCCCTTATGAATGGATGAATAAAGGCATTCCAGCGCATTTGGAATCCCTGAATTTAGTCTTCCACTACGTGGAAAAGAGTATTTTCATAGTAATGACACAAGAAAGGAAAAAATATGAGCACAAAAGCAAAGGAACTTCGGGATAAGCTTACATGGAAATTTCCCCATATTGGAAAGAAATATCCGGAACATCGGGAAAAGGCAGAGGTGTTCTGTGAAGGCTATAAAAGATATTTGGATATGGGAAAGACGGAAAGAGAATGTGTTGCTGCTTCCATAGAAATGCTGACAAAAGCGGGGTATGAGCCTTTTGATGAAGAAAAGAGATATGAGCCAGGAAACAAGATATATTATGTAAATAGAGGAAAGGCTGTCATTGCAACGACCTTTGGAACACTGCCTTTGGAAAAGGGAGTAAGAATCAATGGAGCTCATATCGATTCTCCAAGGCTTGATTTAAAGCCCGTTCCCCTGTATGAAAAAAATGATATCGCATATTTGAAAACCCATTATTATGGAGGACTTCGTAAATACCAGTGGGGGACGACCCCTTTGGCTATTCACGGAGTGATCATCCGGGAAGATGGAGAAGCAGTGACAATTCGCATTGGCGAAGAAGAGGACGAGCCTGTTTTCTGTGTTACGGATTTGCTGCCTCACTTGTCTGCAGAGCAGAATAAAAGGCATTTAAGCGAGGGACTCAAAGGAGAAGAGCTGAATATTCTTGTAGCCTCCCTGCCCTTTGTGGATGAGGATAGCCAGGAAGAGATCAAAGAAGCTATAAAGCTTCATACCCTTTCCCTTCTTTATGATAAATACCAGATTACGGAAAAAGATTTTATTCGGGCAGAGATTGAGATGGTTCCAGCCTTTAAGTCTAGAGATGTAGGGCTTGACAGAAGTTTAATCGGCGCATATGGACAGGACGACAGGGTGTGTGCCTATACGGCATTGAGGGCAGAGATAGAGACAGAGATGCCATTCCATACGACAGTAACCGTACTGACGGACAAAGAGGAAATTGGTTCAGATGGTAACACAGGTCTGAATTCGGACTACTTGGCCCATTATATTTCCTATCTGGCAGCAGGACAGGGAGCTGATATAAAGAAGGTGTTTTCCCATTCCGTGTGCCTGTCTTCCGATGTAAATGCTGCTTTTGATCCTACCTTTGCCAGTGTGTATGAAGCAAATAATTCCTGTTATATGAACAAGGGCTGTGTACTTACCAAATATACAGGAGCCAGAGGAAAATTCTCTTCCAGTGATGCTAGTGCGGAACTGATGGCGAAAGTGGTAAAGATGATGGATGATGCAGGAGTGTGCTGGCAGATTGGGGAGCTGGGCGCTGTTGATGCAGGCGGAGGCGGCACCATTGCAAAATACGTAGCTTCTATGAATATAGATGTAGTGGATTTAGGAGTGCCCATCCTTTCCATGCATTCGCCCTTTGAGTTGGCTTCCAAGCTGGACGTTTATCATACATATCTGGCATTTAAGGCATTTTATCTTTCTAACTGATAAAACTGCTGGTATGCACTGTTGCACTCATAGTAGAATGGAACTGACAGCGTGTGGGTGAAAAGTTTATGAATTTTTAGGAAAAGCTTTTTTTTGTCAGCCTGATATGATATACTTTGGCATACAGAATTTGATTTAGATTAATGAAGAGGAAAAGGAAATAATTATGAAAAAATATGCAGCAATATGTGTTCTAGGAATGGCCGCCGCCATAGCATTTTCCGGATGCGGAAAAAAGGAAGAAACAGCAGAGACAACCCAGGCTCAGACAGAAGCTTCTCAGGCAGAAGCAGAAACAGATGCAGTGGAGGTTAAGGGAGAGGTAAAGCTTGGAGAGTATAAGGGAATTGAAGTGACCAAGCAGGACACTGCAGTAACAGAAGAAGAGCTTCAAGCATCTATAGACAGCACTTTGGAAATGAATGCGGAGCTGATAGAGATAGATCGGGCAGCTCAGATAGGAGATACGGTTAATATTGATTATGTAGGCTTGAAAGACGGGACAGCTTTTGAGGGAGGAACGGCAGAAGGATATGATTTAACCCTTGGATCCGGTCAGTTTATTGACGGTTTTGAGGATGGCCTGGTCGGCGCGGTAAAGGAGCAGAAATTGAGCCTGAATTTAAGTTTTCCGGAAAACTACGGAAATTCAGACCTGGCGGGACAGGCAGTTGTATTTGAGGTCACAGTTAATGCGGTAAAGGAAAAAAAGCTTCCAGAGCTTGACAATGATCTGGTAAAAAAGATTTCTGACGGAGAGTTTACGACTGTGGAGGACTGGAAGGAGAATGTGAGGACCAGCCTGAAAGAACAGAAGGAATCGGAAGGAAAAGCTATGAGACAGTCAGAGCTCATTCAGGCAGTGATAGACAGTTCGGTTTTTACTGGCATTGAAGAGTCAGTACAGCAGACATTCGAGCAGCAGCTTTCCCAAGCTGAAAATATGGCAGCCATTTATGGCATGAAGCTGTCAGATATGGCAGCTATGTATCAGATGAGTGAGGAGGAATATAAGGATTTTCTCCGCTCCCAGGTGGAGAATAATATAAAGATCGAGCTAGCATTAAGGGAAATTGCCAGATTGGAAAACCTGAAGGTAACAGACGAGGATAGGCAGGAGGTAGCAGAGGAAAATCAGGCAGAAAGCGTGGATCAGCTTTTAGAGCAGCTGGGAGAGGGCGGTGACAAGATTTTAGACGAATATGCTTTAAGCAGAAATGTTCTGGAGTTTCTGGAAAGCAATGCAGTAGAAAAATAAGCAGCCATATACAGGAGGATAAACATGCAGTTACTGAAAGACAGAATCCGCGGCCAGGGAAAAATTGGCGCAGGCAATGTGCTGAAGGTAGATAGTTTTTTGAACCATCAAATGGACATTGGATTGTTCAATGAATTTGGCAGGGAGTTTAAAAGGCGTTTTGCAGATGTGGAGGTAAATAAGATTCTTACGATTGAGGCATCGGGAATCGGTATCGCATGTATTGTAGCCCAGTCTTTTGGGGTGCCGGTCCTTTTTGCCAAGAAAAGCAAGACGAAAAACATAGCCGGCGAAGTTTATACCAGCCATGTTCAGTCCTATACCCACGGCCGCATTTTTGACATTATCGTATCAAAGGAATTCCTGGGAAAAGGGGATAAGGTGCTTTTGATTGATGATTTTCTGGCAAATGGAGCTGCACTGGAAGGACTTATTTCCTTGGTAAAGGATTCTGGAGCCGAGCTTGCCGGAGCTGGAATTATAATTGAAAAAGGATTTCAGGGCGGCGGAGACAGACTTCGGGAACAGGGAATCCGTCTGGAATCTCTGGTAATTGTAGACCGTATGGATGAGGCAGAAGGGACAATCTTATTTCGCGGAGACAAGTAGGATCAAGGTGGACAGCATGAAACGAAAGGCTTTATTTTTTGATGTAGACGGAACTTTATTAAGTGAGATAAATCGGACTGTGCCAGAGAGCGCAGTCCGGGCTATTTTAGAGGCAAGAAAACAGGGACATGTGGTTTTTATCAATTCAGGAAGAGTTTACTGCCTGCTGGATTTTCTGAATGATTTTATTGATGTGGATGGCTATTTATGCGGCTGTGGAACGAGAATCCTGGTACAAGGGAAAACAGAATATGCATATCAAATGCCTCATGAAAGAGGAATCCATCTGAAAAAGGATATTGTTTATTATGGCTTGGACGGCTGGCTGGAAGGAAACGAGAGTGTATGTTTTCAGAACCATGTATCGAAATTTCCCAAGGTAGAACAGGTAAAGAGAACACTAATTGAAGAAAACGGCTGTATTTTTCCCGGAGGCTGGGAAGAGGATAACTATGAGTTTGACAAATTTTGTGTGATCGCTGGCCCAGGAAGTGACAGAGAGGGATTTTTTCAGACTATTCCAGATTTTGATATTATTGATAGAGGTGATGATTTTTACGAATGTGTGCCTATAGGGCATTCAAAAGCAACAGCAATCCAATGGGTGCTGGAGCATTATGGGATTGCTCTGGAAGAAGCCTATGTATTTGGAGACAGCACGAATGATCTGCCCATGTTCCAGTATGCGCCCAATGGCATTGTGATGGGAAATCATGCAAAAGAGCTGGAGCCCTTTGCTTCTTTTATCACAAAAACAGTGGAAGAAGATGGGATTGTCTATGCAATGGAAAGTTTGGGAATTATCTGATAGAAGAGAAAAGAACCTAGAGCTTTTGCCCTTTTGTATAGAAGAGGGTGGGCAATATTAAGAAGATTGGAGAATTAAGGAGGAGTTATGGGATTTTCTTTTGATATGAGTATACCTGCTGTAATGGTGTTTTTTCAGGGGCTTCTTAGCTTTTTCTCTCCCTGTGTCCTTCCGCTTCTTCCCTTATACATTGGGTATTTATCAGGAGGAGCCGGGAAACGGGGAGAGGACGGACGGATTTCCTATGCAAGAAAAAGAGTAATGATCAATACCTTATTTTTTATTGTAGGAATCAGCTTTGCTTTTTTTCTCCTGGGGCTTGGTTTTTCCATAGTAGGTATGTTTTTTAAGTCGAATCAGATAATATTTGCAAGGATAGGCGGAATCCTGGTGATTTTGTTTGGCCTTTATCAGCTGGGGCTGTTTGGAAGCTTTGCAGTCCTGGGAAAGGAGAGGAGACTGCCGATTCATCTGGATACGCTTGCAATATCTCCTGTAACGGCGTTGCTTTTGGGATTTACATTCAGTTTTGCATGGACGCCTTGTGTGGGTCCAGCTTTGACAAGTGTGCTTCTGATGGCGGCTTCTGCTGAGACAAGAGCAGTTGGTTTTCTATTAATCGGGCTATATACCCTTGGGCTGGTCCTTCCTTTTCTAGCAGTGGGATTTTTTGCCTCAGTGTTACTGGAATTTTTTAAAAAGCATGGAAATGTTGTGAAATATACGGTAAAGCTGGGAGCTGTGTTAATGATATGCATGGGAATCCTTATGATTACAGGAAAGGTGAATGATATGACAGGATATCTTTCTGGAGGTACCATGGTTGGAGAAGAGTCCGTGGGAAATAAAGCAGATCAAACAGGAGGAGAATCCCCTACAGGCTCAGAAGAGAAAAGCGGAGGCCCTACGGGAAAGGAACAGACAGAAAACGGATTTAAAGAGGAAGGGTCAGTGTCTGGCGAAGAAGGGGATGATTGGGAGAAAGATGGCAGAACAGCTTCAGAGGCGAATTCGGAAGAGGAAAATCCAACGGAGAGCGAAGCAGAAAATGAGAAGGTAATTCCTGCTGTAGATTTTCAGTTGAAGGATCAGTATGGCAATGTGCATAGCTTGGAGGATTATAAAGGAAAAACGATTTTTTTGAACTTCTGGGCCACCTGGTGTCCGCCCTGCAGGGCAGAAATGCCAGATATACAGAAGCTGTATGAAACTTATGAGAAAGAAGGTGAAGAAGCTCTGATTGTCCTGGGGGTGGCTGCACCAGGGTTTAGCGGTGAAACATCAGAACAGGGTATTGGGGACTTTCTAAATGAGAATGGATATACCTATCCAGTATTAATGGATACAACAGGAGAGGTCTTTTATACTTATGGGATTACTTCTTATCCAACAACATTTATGATTGACAGGAACGGTAATGTTTTTGGATATATCAGCGGGCAGCTGAGCGAGGATATGATGGAAGAGATTATCCGTCAGACTATGGAGGGAAAGAGACGAAAGGCGGAATAAAAACAGAACTGCTATAGGAGGAAATAACAGCTATAATATGGAAAAACAATGGAAGATACAGGTATGGGGAACAAGAGGTTCCTTTCCTATGGCTTCTGGAGATTACCTAGGGTATGGGGGGAATACCTGCTGCATTTCCATAGACTGTGGAGAAAGAATGATAGTCTTTGACGCAGGAACTGGACTGGCTGGATTAGGGCTTTATCTTAAAAATCAGGAAAAAGAAAAACGGCTGGATATATTTTTCAGCCATGCTCATATTGACCATATGATAGGATTATTTGGTTTTTCTCCTTTTTATGATTCCCAGTACAAGATTCATCTATATGGGGAGGAGAGAAGTGGCATGGATTTTAAGAAGCAGGCAGAAATTCTCCTGGGAGAACCATATTGGCCTGTAGGACTGGACCAATTTCAGGCAGAGGTACACACCCATCAGATAAATGCTGGAGAAGAGGTAAATCTAGACCAAGGGATTCGAATCAGCGCAATACCAGGATTTCATCCTGGAGGCAGTACCCTTTACCGGCTGGAGGGACAGAAAAAAAGCCTGGTTTATGGTCTGGATTGCGAAATAAATGAGGATATGTGGAATGCCATGATAGAATTTTCCAGAGAAGCAGATATGATTATCTGGGATGCCCAGTATACGCCGGAAGAGCTTAAGGAAAAAAGAGGCTGGGGGCATTCGTCATGGGAGCAGGGAATAGAGATGCGTAAGGCTTCTGGGGCGAAACGGATTATGATGATTCATTATTCCTGGGAATATGCAGACCATATATTGAAGGCTCAGGAAGAGATGGCAAGGGCTCAGGATGCTTGCTGCTGCTTTGCCAAAGAAGGGATGGAGATCGTGATATGACACAGGAGGATATGAGAAAAATACTGGAAATAGGGGTTTCACTATCAGCCGAAAGGGATTTTAACCGGCTTTTAGATGAGATTCTGATACGGGTCATGGAGCTGACCCACTGTGACGCAGGAACTTTATACCTTCGCTCCGGAGATGTCCTAAACTTTAAAATCATGCGGAATAATACGATGAAAACCTATACAGGAGGGGATGGAGGGGAGACAAACCTTCCTCCAGTAGAGCTGGAAAGAGAGAATGTGTGCGCTCTGGCCCTGATTGAAGGCAGGACGATTTCCATTGAAAATGTAAGGAATTGTAAAGATTATGATTTTTCAGGCCCGATCCGCTATGATGAGATAACTGGGTATCATACAGAGTCCATGCTGGTGGTTCCTATGAGAAACCGTCAGGGAGAGAAAATAGGTGTACTTCAGCTGATTAATGCGCTTAATGACGACGGAACGGTATGTGCATTTGCAGAGGATACAGTTCTGGCAGTGGAATCCGTTGCCTCCCAAGCAGCAATTGCTATACAGAATATGCGGTATATTGAAGAAATAAAGGAATTGTTCCATTCCTTTGTCCAGGTTATGTCCTCTGCAATTGATGAAAGAACACCATATAACGCTTCTCATACAAGGCATATGGCAGAATATGGTGAGCGCTTTATTGATTATCTGAATCAAAAAAGCATGGAAGCCAAAGGCAGGAAGGTCTTTTCCCAAAACCACAAGGAAGAGCTGCTGATGAGTATATGGCTCCATGACATAGGAAAACTTGTCACGCCTCTTGAGGTTATGAATAAAGAGGCGAGGCTGACGCCTTCCCTTTATAAGGATATTAGACACAGACTGGAAATAATCCGCCTGCAGGAAAAAATTGTGCGGCTGGAGGGAGGACACAGCGAAGAGGAGAGGTTAGAGACTTTCCGCCGGATAGAAGAAGCGCAGGCTCTAATAGACCAGGCTAATACGGCAGGTTATGTAGGGCCGGATCTGGCAGAGAAGCTGGATGAGCTGCAAAGATACTCTTATCAAAAAGAAGATGGAACAAAGGGTTCCTGGCTGACCGGCGAAGAGTATAAGGCATTGACAATTCCTAAAGGAACCCTTTCAGATGAGGAACGGGCGATTATGGAAGAGCATGTGGTTATCACGGATAAACTTCTTTCCAATATCAGCTTTTCAAGGGAGCTGTCTCATGTAAGAGAATGGGCGGCAGGCCACCATGAATTGCTGAATGGTTCCGGCTATCCACATAGATTGAAGGGAGATGAGATTCCAATGGAAATCAGGATTATTTCCATACTGGACATCTTTGATGCCTTGGTTGCAGACGACAGGCCTTATAAACCGGGTATGCCAATTAAAAAAGCTTTGGCTATATTAACCGATATGGCAGAGAAGGAGGGAAAACTGGACGTGAATATGACACATCTTTTTATTGAGAGCCATTGCTGGGAGGGAAGGTAACTTAACCAGTTATCATTAAAAAGGAAGCCTGTGAGAAAACCTTTATGGGCTGCAAGCGATGTGTGACTGGGGAGGAAAGAACTTCTTCTCATTTGGTACTCTGGATTCAAATTTTTTCTGTACAGAGAGGCGGGTTCTATAGTAGTCCTTGCCATATTGCAGCAGCATGAAAGAGTAAAAGAGAGAGACCGTACACACCGTGTCATACCATGTACTGTATGGACTTCATACTATGAAAGGTTTTAGGTTTCTATGTGATAGAAAGAAGGAAAACAATATGCATTTAAAACCATTGGCTGATCTTCATACCCACACCATTGCCAGCGGCCATGCTTATAGTACGCTGAGGGAAAATATAGAGTATGCGGCAAAGGCAGGCCTTAAGGTTCTGGGAACTAGCGAGCATGCAAGGCTTATGCCAGGAGCCTCCCATCCCATGTATTTCCGAAATTTCAAGGTGATTCCTAGGGAAGTAGATGGAGTCCGTCTCGTAAATGGGATTGAAGCTAATATTTATAATAGCAGCGGTGATATTGATGTGGATGATGCCATTATTCATAAGGTGGATTATATTATTGCCAGCTTTCATATCCCTTGTTATAGTAATTTAGGCGAAGTGGGGAATACCAGAACTCTCATTCGGGTAATACAGAATCCATTGGTAACCATCATTGGTCATCCAGACGATGACCGTTATCCGGTTAACCATGATGAACTGGCAGCAGCTGCTGCAGAGAATCATACAGCTCTGGAGATGAATAACAGCTCATTGAATCCATTATCAGCCAGAACAGGGGGACGCAAAAACATTCTCCGCCTTTTGGAGGCATGCAGAAAATATAAAACTATGGTGATTATGGGGACAGACAGCCATATCTGTTATGATATTGGAAAATTTGAAGATTCCATAGAGATGTTGAAAGAGGTGGAATTTCCAAAAGAACAGATCATTAACTTTGATTTAGACAGACTCTCCTATGTAATGCCGGGTATTTGACAAGATATTGCAGCGGAGAGGCGAAAGGGATTCATAATAAAAATCAGATTTGCATAAGATATAAAAAACATTTTTTAAGGTAGACTCATGAAAGAATATATAGAAGAACGAGCTGTAGCAATAGCTAATTATATTATAGACTATAATGCTACGGTACGGCAGACAGCGAAAAAATTTGGAATTAGCAAGAGTACGGTACATATGGCAGTAACAAAATGGAACGTTATTCGAAAAATAAAAAACTTTAAATGCAGGCTTTCTCAAATCAAGAGAGCCTGCATTTTTGTCATATAGGATTCGGGTGTTAAAAGGGTTACGGATTGAAAAATGTTAAAAAGCAATTTCATGTAAAAAATGATTGAAAAGTATTGGACTATTTTTATAGATATTTTCATAGTTATGGAAAAAGAGACAAGCTGGCAAGCCGGAGGTGGTTTCACTATCGCTAATAAACCAAAGCTTCATTTTCGATTTCATAATCCTAATTCAGCGGCAGAGGCCGCTAGCTACATAGTAAAGATATTTATTGAGGTCAATCGAGCTAAAATTGATCGGGCATTGCAGGAAATGGCAGACAGAATTGAAATACAAAGTGAAGAAAACAGGAGTCTTTCGAAATGAAAGGCTCCTGTTTTCCTCTTGTTCCATAGAAAAGTTCCTCGAATCGTCTATGGAATAAAAAATATTTATCCTAGCAAAAGCTAAAATGAGTATTGACAAAGAAAATAGAATTATATATAATAAAAATGGAATTTAAATTTCAATAATTAAAATAATTATTTCCATAATTAAAAAGGAGGGGTATGACATGCATGATATTATTACAAAGATTGTGAGAGCGCCGCAGGAGTTGGTGGATAAATTCGCGGCAGTTGAAGAAAGCGCATCCATCTATGAAGTAATGAAGAAAAACGCGCTGCCAGGACGAATCAAACCTATTTGGCCGGGAACACGTATGTGCGGTACTGCTTTGACTGTGTACAGCAGGCCAGGAGACAATTTGATGGTTTATAAAGCGCTTGATATGCTGCAGCCAGGAGATGTTTTGGTGGTTTCCTATGATGGCTACACAGGATGCGGCGGTCTATGGGGAGGCATGATGTCCACTTCAGCGAAAGCAAAGGGCGCCGCAGGATTTGTAACTGATGGAGCAGTACGGGATTCTATGCTGATTAAGGAGTTGGATTTTCCTGTATTCTGCGCAGGAAGGAATGTTCAGACTACTACCAAGAGTCTTCCAGGGAAAATTAACCATCCAATTATCATTGGTGACGTTGTAATTCATCCTGGAGACATTGTTTATGGAGACAATGATGCAGTCATTATTATCCCGAAGGAGATTGCGGAGGAGGTCTACATAGAAGTTGTGAAACGGGAGGAACGGGAAAGCCTGTTGGCAAAACGGATTATGGCTGGAGAAGGGACTGCTTATCACCTCATGGGATTTGATAAGGCCTTTCAAAAATTGAATTTGGGTGTAGAGGAGTAGATGAGACGAACAGAAAAAGACTGTAAAGGTTCAGAATAAAAGTCTAAAAGGTCCTTTCACATTCAGGAAAATGGAACATTGAAATTCACATAGGAAAGTCCTTGGAAAGGGACGATAAATACTACTACATATACGAGAGGTAAAAATATGAAAAGAACATATTCAGCAATATCCTTGCTGTTTGGAGCGATCTTGATTACAATGACAGCTTGTTCCTCTGGCGGAACAGCCCCTTCTAACTCGACAGCTCAAACAGAAGCCGATTCCAGCACTGCTGCCCATCCTGCTCCCTCCGGAGACGCTCGTACGATTAGTGTGGGCTGTAATGGTTCTGAGGAGCACGTTCATATCATGGGCCTGCGTCTTTTTGAAAAGATTCTTGAAGAAAAAAGCGGCGGCGCTATTCAGGTTGAAGTATTTCCCAATAGTATTCTAGGCAGTGAGCGTGAGATGGTAGAATCAACGATTATGGGAAGTCTGGACATGGTGGTGAGTACGATTGATGGTACAGCGGCCGGTTGGGTGCCCAATGGACAGATATACAGTGTGCCTTATCTCTTTGATACTTTGGAAGACGCCCGTGATGTATCAGACAATTTCCTTCTGGACAGGCTTCAGGAGGATTATGAGGCAGTTGGCCTGCACAATCTAGCTATTATGGAGCTGGGATTCCGGCATTTTACGAATAATAAACGCCCGATTAACTCAGCAGCAGACATGGAAGGAATGTTGATCCGAGTACAGGAGGCTGCTGTGTGGGAAACACTGCTGGATTCTCTGAAAGCAACGCCTTCTCCTATTGCATTTAATGAACTATACAGTGCTATGCAGCAGGGTGTTATTGACGGTCAGGAAAATCCCATTGCGATTATTTCCGCTCAGAAATATTATGAAGTGCAGAAATATCTGGTGCTGGACGGCCATACGTATTCTGCTGGCGGCGTGTTTATGAACCTTGATTTGTATAATGATCTGTCTGATCAGGAGCGTACCTGGGTGGAAGAGGCCATTTTTGAGGCGAATAAACAACAGCGGGAAGTGGTTGACAGCCTGACAGAGCAACGGCTGGAGGAGTGCAAAAAGGCAGGAATGGAAATTGTAGAGCACCCAGATTTGGAGAGTTTCAAGGCAGCTACTGCTGATTTTGTGAATCATGAGAAAGTCAAGGAAGCGTTTGATATTTCCCTTGTAGACGAGGTGAAAGAGTATCTTTCCTCAAAAGAATAAGGACCTGAAGTGGACTCGCCTTATCTTAGAATAATGGAGGTTACCAGCATGCATTTAATTGATAAGACATTAGATATTATTTTACAGATTATTATGGCAGTAAGCTCTCTATCCGTGATGCTTGTCTCCACTCTGCAGGTGATTTCGCGTTTTATTACGCAGCTCCCCATTGGGTGGAGCACTGATGTGCTCCGAATGTCGTTTATTTATGCAGTTTTCAGTGGAGCCGCTTATTGCGCTAAATTGAATTCTCATATTAATCTGGATGTTGTCCTGTCTCTTTTTTCTGACAGGATCCGTAAAGTGATGGAAACAATAATCTTTTTGGCAGTCACAGCATTCTGCTGCTTTGTAGCAGTTATCGGCATCCGTTATGCGGTCTCAGGGCTGAATCAGAATGCCCCTTTTCTCCCAGTGAAGATGACATGGTTTTATGCAGCCGTACCAGTAAGCTTTATCATTATGACTTACTATTACCTCGGCCATTTTATTAACGGATTGAAAGAACTGATGAGAAAAAAGGAGGGGATGGATACATGACAGTCATTTTACTGCTTTTCGCAGCGTTTTTTGTTGGCATTCCTATTGCGTTTGGCATTGGCATCGTTTCCAGCTTTCAGCTGATCCAAATGAATACATCGATGAATATGGTAACTCAAAGAGTTTTTTCAGGCATTGATAACACGACCTTAACTGCTGTGCTGCTCTTTACACTGGCAGGTTCATTAATGATGAAGGGTGGTATGTCAGACCGATTAATTAATTTTGCCGAGGCACTGGTGGGGCATTGGCCTAGTGGTATGGCGATGGTAAGTGTCCTGGCCTGTATGTTTTTTGCTTCCCTGACCGGTGCAGCCATCGCGGCAGCGGCAGCTATTGGGGGAATTATGATTCCAGTGATGCTGGAGAAGAAATATGATAAACCATTTACTGCGTCACTGCTGGCAACGTCAGCCTCTATTGGGCCTATCATTCCCCCAAGTATCCCTTTACTTCTCTATGGGGTAGTAGCCAGCTGTTCCGTGGCAAAGCTTTTTATAGGCGGGATTGTTCCAGGAGTCATGATGGGAGTTGCCCTGATGGTCTACAGCCAGTTTATTGGCAAAAAAAGAGGTTATATTGGAAGAGCTGTCAAGGCAGACAGAAGGGAACGGATAGGGGCCTTTAAGCAGGCAGGGCTGGCTCTTCTCGTGCCAGTAGTTATTCTAGGAGGAATTATGACAGGTATCTTTACTGCTACAGAATCAGCAGCTATTGCCTGTGTGTATTCCCTGTTAGTCAGCGCTTTTGTGTATCGGACATTGACGATTAAGGGGATTATAGAGTCCTTGCTTGAAGCTGCCAGGACAACTGGCTCTGTACTTATTATTGTGGCATTTGCTTCTCTGTTTACATGGGTATTGAGCAGGATGATGATTCCACAGGCTTTGACTGCTTTCTTATCTTCTGCGATTAAGAGCAAGTGGCTTTTCTTGCTGTTGATTAACGTAATCCTGCTGATTGCTGGCACCTTTATTGATACCAATAGTGCTGTGTTGATTTTTTCTCCTCTTTTCCTTCCTGTGGCTGCTAACTTTGGAATTGATCCAGTACATTTGGGCCTGGTTATCGCAGTAAACTTAACGATCGGTATGTGCACTCCGCCGCTTGGAGTATGCTTATTTGTTACCAGTGGAATTGCCAAGCTTCCCCTGAAAGGAATGTTTAAGGACTTGTGGCCCCAGCTTATTGGATTAATCGTAGTTCTTCTTCTCGTTACCTATATCCCGGGCTTTGTAACGTTTCTGCCCAATTTGCTTGTGAAATAAAAATAAAATATTAGGAGGTATATACAAATGAAGCTTTTATTAACAAATGTAAACTTGGTTGATGTCATGGAAGGAAAGATCAAAGAAAATGTAGATATCCGTATTGATGGAAACCGCATTGTGGAAATTGGTAAAAATCTGCCCCAAAAGGAAGAAGAACAAATGGATGCTTCCGGAAAATGGGCGATGCCAGGCCTGATTAATATGCATGAACATCAGTCCTATAAGCGATTAATAGGACCTTTATTCGGGGAAAATGGTGCTTGTGCCGGAATGAATGGTGCGGCTTTAGGTATCCGGGCTGTCCGCGATTCCATTTTTTCTTTAAAGAGTGGAATTACGACTTTGTTTGAAGCTGGTGCGATTCGGGACCTTAGTTTTTCCATGAGAAAGGCAATTGAAACAGGTGTGATTCCAGGGCCGCGTATGGTGGTTAGCGGCCGTTTTCTGACCAGCGTCGACGGACATTGCAATGAGCTGGCAAAGGAAGTAGCTGATTGGGAACAGATGAAAAGGGAAATAGATGAGAACATTGAAAAAGGCGCTGAATGGATTAAACTGATGTGCAGCGATGAGCCTGTAGAACCTGATTCCTGCGGAGAGCCTGTAAAAGCTGGATTCAGCCAGGATATGATTGCTCAGGTTGTGAAGAGAGCCCATGGAAGGGGACGAAAGGTTGCAGTTCATGCTATGGGTACAGAGGCTTTGGATCGGGTTATTGGTGCAGGTGTAGATGCTGTTCATCATGGCGCATATTTGTCTCAGAGTCAGGCCAGGCGTATGCATGAGAAAAACATTGCTTTCGTATCCACCATCAGTGCCTACCGTAATACTTCTAATCCTGTGTTCGACAGGGGAGAAGATTGGATTGCAGAAAACCTTCAGCTGCGTCCTCCTTTTGAGACGGCCACGAAAAATGCGCTGAACGAAGGGGTACTTATCGCTTGCGGTACAGACTCTATGGGAGACCTGTTCCATGAGATGGCTTTTCTGAAACAGTATGGCATGGATACTCCAGAGTGTCTGCGTACGGTTACGATTAATGGTGCCAAGATTTTAGGACTTGAGCAGCAGCTGGGAAGCATTGAAGCAGGGAAACTAGCAGATATCGTATTATATGAGAAGAATCCTATGGAAGATTTTGAAAATATGCGTAAACCAGCCCTTGTTATTAAGGATGGAGATGTATATGATATGCCTAATCTGACTCTGCAGAATATGGCAGATAAGTGGTTAGTAGAGTATACCCCTATGGTTTAATAGATTCATAAAGGAGGGATATTTGTCATGGCTAAAATTGAAATGGAATGGTTTGACCCCAATATAAAAGGTGTTTGGAAGCATCCGGAAGGTTATCCGGAAAGTGTAAAGCAGATGATTATTGCTAAAGATCCAGAAACAGGAGTCCAAGTCAGTATGTCAATCTGGGGGCCAGGTACTCAGGATACACGGGTATTAAGCCACGATAACTGTGAGGTATGTTTTATGGTAGAAGGAGAGCAGGTATGTAATGGGCAGGTTATCTCACCTGGCATGGTGACAATACGTCCACCCTTTATGCCCCATGGCCCCTTTAGCTCTCCCAATGGCTGTAAAGTATTTGAAGTATTTTTCCCTGCTCCTGGGAAAGAGTAAAACAAAGGCTGCTGCAGAGAATATCAGACTTCTGCGGCAGCCTCTATTCCTATCTTTTGTGCGTTATTAATACATATTCAGAGAGCCGGAAATCTCCTCTACAATCTTAAGAAGGGCTTCTCTTACCTCATCCCACTTTTCATCCATTCTAACCTTTGGGCCAGAAACACTTATGCTGGCAATGACCTTCTTAGACATGTCATAAATTGGTGCAGCGATACAGCAGGAACCACGTTCAAATTCTTCATTATCAATAGCATATCCCTGTTGACGGGTTTTTTCAACTTCCAGAATCAGATCCTCTACATTATCGATGGTATGGGGGGTCATTTTGACAAAATCATCAGGGGTAAATAGGGCTCGCAGCTTTTGAGGCGAATAATTAAGCAGAAGGCATTTACCAATACCAGAGCTGTACATAGGATTAGCCCGTCCTACCTTCTGAATGGTCTTTAACACATTATTAGGCCCCTCTACGCTGTCGATATGGACGGCTTTTCCTGCAAGCTCGATTGCCAGGCAGGTGGATTCTTCGCAAATATTTGAAAGTTTTTTAAGATAAGGATGGATCGTTTCAATGACACTAAAGCCGGAACGATAAAAGTTACCTATCTGCACAATTTTGTAAGTAAGCCGGTAATTTTGGGTATCCAATTCCTGGGCTACATAACCGTTTTCCATGAGAGAAAGGAGGAGGCGGAGAGTTGTACTTTCTGGGAGCCCGACAATCTGGGCTAAATCCTTGAGACGAATTGAGTGACAATGATCTGCCATTGCTTCGAGAATTCGCAGTGCCTTGGTGACCGACTGGTTACTTCTGGTAGATTTTTCTTGATTTTTCATAGTGTGTGGCTCCTCTGTGAAACAGATTATTTTTAATTGAGTTATATCATAATTTGAAAAAAATTTCAATAAATAAAAATATAATTGCATTTAACAAAATAAACAAGAATCCATTGCAGCTCGTTTTAACCTCTGTGAAGTGATTAAATCTGGTGGCAGACAAAAGTTTTCCCTTTAAAGACAGATTCTAATTTCAATTATCTCATTATAGAATATAGAGGAAACGGAACAATTTTGACTTAACAGAAAGGTTTTTCTATGAATGTAGCCGCATATTGCCGGGTTTCCACAGATAAATCCGATCAGCTTAACAGCTTAGAAGCCCAAAAGAAATTTTTTACAGAATACACTGAAAAAAACGGTCACAGCCTTATCAGTTTATATGCGGACGAAGGTATTTCCGGAACTAAAATAAAAAACCGGAAAGAATTCCTGCGCCTTATGGAGGATGCCAGGCATGGTTTATTTAATATGGTAGTAGTAAAGGATATCTCTCGCTTTGCCCGCAATACAGTAGATCTTTTACAGAGTATCCGCACGTTAAAAGCACTGGGGATTGAGACCACTTTTTTGACAGCTAATATGACAGTCTTAGGGCAATCCGAATTTGTCCTGACAATTTTTGGTGCACTGGCCCAGGAAGAGAGTGCCAATACTTCTAAACGTGTGAAATTTGGCAAAAAAATGAATGCGGAAAAAGGGCGTGTGCCAAATCTCGTATACGGTTACGATAAAACGATAGGCGATTATTTTAATCTAAAAATTAACAAAGAGGAATGCCGGATTATTCAACAGATTTATCAGTGGTATACCAAAGAGGGATATGGAGCCTCTAGGATTGCGGCAATGCTTAATGAACGTGGATTAAGGACAAAGCGAAATTGCAGATGGAGCCAGAATGGAGTCTGCCGGATTCTTACAAATGAGCTTTATACTGGAAAAATCATCAATGGTAAACAGGAAGTAGCTGATTTCCTTACAGGAAGAAGAACGGAAAGGGAGGAATCGGAATGGATGATAACAGACCGCTCTGAGCTGCAGATTATTGAACTGGAGCAATTTCAAAAAGCACAACAGATTTTACATGAGCGGCATGAAGCTTTCCATATAAAAAAAGAACGTCAGAGCAATAAATACCTATTTAGCACTTTGATTAAATGCAAAGAATGCGGATGGTCTTTTCGGCGTACTGTCCGAACCTATAAAAACACCTATGTGCGATGGGTTTGTTCTGGCCATAATGGAAAAGGTGTGGACAGTTGTCCAAATGCGGTTAGTATAGAGGAAGAAGATTTGGTCCAGGCATTAGAAGACTACTTTGCAGAGCTTCTGAAGGGAAAGAAGAATATTATCCATTATGCAGTAAAAGAATTTACTAAGCTTTATAGGGCAAAGGGTGACGATGAAAACTATGAAAAAGAGTTGAATGACCGGATTACAAAACTTAGGAAAATGCGCGAAAAATATATGGACATGTATACGGATGATTTAATCAGCCGTGAGGAGCTTAATAAAAAAATCGGGGGTATGCGGGATGAAGTGGAGAAACTGGAAAATGAACGGAAGCTGTTGAACAATAACTTGAACAAAAGGGAGCAGATGGAAGAGGTTATCCAGAATACCTTTCGCAGCATTGAGGATATTACATCTGTGGGTGATATGACTAATGAAAAGCTGAAACAGATTATTCATAAAATCGAAGTGGACAAGGACGGCAATGTAGATATTTACCTTCGTCTGTTTGGAAATTTTAGATTGGATACATGTGAAGCTAACTCTATAATTAAGTGAGACAGGCTGTGTTTCTCTGCACCGTTTAAAGGGTTCGGTATTTACTGCCCTTATTCTGTAAAGTTTTTACAAATCGTCTGATTTCCTGCTTTGTTTCAGGCAGAAAGTAACCGCAGGGTGTCTGTTGTACTGCTTAAAATCACTTTTCCTTGTTTGCGTTCATGATCTATCTGTTTTTGAACCGCTCTAATTTATAACAACCATACATAAGGATGTAACTGACCGCCTGGAACATATTAATCCCTCCTTGGCAGCCAGAACTCGTGTCGTGTTGGATGTGAACAAGTCAGAGCGTCACATCCGTGGAGGAATGGCAACAAAGGAGAAATATCAGCACCGGCTGCAAATCTGCAGCAAAGAATAATAAGCAGGTCATATTTTTTATTCTTCCTCATACAATAATAATAATCGAATATGGGGAGGCTGCCATGAAAAGAGTGATAAATGGAAAAATTGCTTTATTAGGGATGATTCTGGCATGGGTATTGCTTGTGCGTTTCCTGACTGCATGCAGTGCAGGCGGCGGACAGGAAGAAAAGGTCAGGGACTTAGAATTTACAGTAACAGCAGAGAATGAAATTCCGGAAGAGCTGAGACAGATTATCCAGGAAAAACAAATAGCGCCGTTTAAACTGACCTATAGTGATGATAAAAATCTGTACATAGCAGCAGGCTACGGCGAACAGGCAAGCGGAGGCTATAGTATTTCAGTAAAGGCCCTTTATTTAACGCAGAATTCCATTGTATATGATACGGAACTTTTAGGGCCTGAGAATAAGGAAGCAGCGGGAACGGAGAAATCATATCCGTATATCGTGGTAAAAACGGAATTTTTAGAAGAGCCAGTCGTGTTTAAATAGAAAAGGCCGGCTGGAACATAGAAGCTCCTTGACAACCCAAAAGGCATCCTATAAAATTGAAATTAGAAAAGTGTGTAGGGATGCTATTATAATAAGGGTATCCATCCGTGATTTTCAGGGGATGGGTACCTTTTGTCATTTTATAGGAAATTTTATCTGGAAGGCTGAAAGAATACGGAAGCAAAAGGAGAGATACACACAGATGTCAGGAACGGAAAAGCAGCAAGTGAAAAGACCGCAGATAAGGCAAAGAGAGAAAAATGAAAAGCAAAGAAAGGAAAGGCAGATAAAAAAGAAACAGATAAAGGAAAGATTAAAGACAAAAGGATATGATATGAAAAAAGAGGATACAAGGGAAGAATGCGACAAAGGGAAATATAATACAGAAGCATGGGACGAAGGAAAACATGATAAGAGATATAGGGAAAAAAGGCACAATATAGAAAGAGCCGCGACAGAAGAGTATAGGGCTGAAACATACCAGGCAGGCAGGTCCTGCGCAGAAAATGGGTATCATGCAGGAGAAAAAATTAGAAAGATTGTAGGATTTCTGATTGTTCTTCTCACGCCGGCTGCCATGTATGGGATTTTTGAATATGTGACTGGAAATATCAGCCGGATTTCTTTTTTATATACACTGCTAAATCTGTCTATTTACTATCTCATCTATATTCTGCTTTTTACAATGGCTGGCTCCACAAGGCTGATTTACCCTTTTTTAAACGGGGTTTTGACAGTAATGTCTTTGGCAGAATATTATGTGGTGGAATTCCGTGGAAGGCCGATTATGTTGGGAGATATTATGGCATTTCGGACAGCACTTACTGTATCAGCCAATTATGAATATAATCTTACCCCCAGATTGACAGCAGCTATTTTTTCGGCCTTGTGTTTAAGCATAGCAGCTATCCTTTACCCAGCAAGGCTTCGAGGATGGAAATGGCATGGAGGCGCTTTTCTGGCTGTTGCAATGATTACAGGGCTTTGCGGTATATGGTTTTATACAAAGGGGATTAAAAGCAGCCAGATTGAAATCAATATGTGGGACCCAGCGAATTCCTACAAGGAAAATGGATATATTCTCAGTACTTTTTATGCATTTTCCTATCTATCTGTGAAGCCGCCTGATGGGTACTCTCCGGAAGAGGCACAAAATATCGGAAGAATGATCCGAGAGGAGTACCGGCCAGCTGGCCCGGAAGGAACTTATCTGTGGCAGATTCCAGAAACAGAGGCTGTGCCTGAAAATATTATCTGTATTATGAATGAAAGCTTTTCTGATTTAAGCATAAATGGCGAATTCCGAACAAATATCCCCTATTTGGAATATTATGACAGCCTGGAGGAAAATTGTATGAAAGGGAATCTGTATATGCCGGTTTTTGGAGCCATGACCTGTAATTCGGAATATGAGTTCCTGACAGGAAATGCCATGTCCTTTGCGCCGCCTTCCAGTGTGCCATATCAGGTGTATGCAGATCAGACTGTTTATGGCCTGCCCTTGACGTTAAAAAGCCAAGGTTACAGGACAGTAGCCATACATCCCTATCCTGCTCAGAATTGGAACAGAGAGCAAGTATTTGAAGAAATGGGCTTTGACCTGTTCCTAGCAGATGAGGATTTTAAAGATTTTCCTACCATTCGAGGTTATATAAGTGATAAGGGAACCTATGACAAAATCATTGATTTAACAGAATCAAAGCAGCCAGGGGAAAGACTGTTTGTTTTTGATATCACCATGCAGAACCATGGCGGCTATACCCAGGAGGATTATGAAGGGCAGGTGTATTTGGAGGATTTTAAGGACATGCCTAAAACAGAACAGTATCTGTCCTTGGTTCGAGAATCCGATGAAGCTTTGCGATATCTTCTGGATTATTATGAAAAATCTGAAGAGTCTACAATGATTGTACTGTTTGGAGACCATCAGCCTGGAATTGAAGAAGAGTTTTATGAGGCAGTAAACGGAAAGCCTATGGAAGAAATAAGTGAGGAGGAGTATGTACGCCGCTTTATTACACCCTTTCTTATATGGACCAACTACTCTATGCCTTCTGAAAAGATTGATAAAATAAGCGCTGCATATCTATCCAACATTATTGTAGAAAGGGCCAATCTGCAGCCTACGGACTTCCAGATCTTTATGGATGCTATGTATGCACAAGCCCCGGTCATTCATCCACTGGGATATTATAACAGCAGCGGAATCTGGTCTAACTGGGATAACTGGAAGACAAAACCAGAGTACCCAATCTTTAAAAATTACTATATCCTTGCATATAATAACATGATGGCAAGAAGGAAAAGAGCTGTGGATATTTTCAGTATCATTCCAATGTCCCGATAAGTGACGAGAAAAAAATCGAAATATCTTTTTAAATGAAACATCATATGCTATACTAGAGCATGTTTGAAAATGCTTTTTATCATCTGAGGATACTAGAGCCAGGGGGGGATGGTATCCATGTGATAATATAAGAGAAAATGAGTTTAAGAAGGGAAGAGAATGATTTTTAAAGATATTTGGCTGGATATAAAGGCCGTCCAGGAAAGAGACCCAGCGGCAAGGAGCGCTTTGGAGGTCCTGCTTTTGTATCAGGGAATCCATGCTATGATCTGGCATCGATTTGCTCATTGGTTTTACAGACATAAAATGTATTTTATTGCCCGGCTGATTTCTCAGACAGCAAGGTTTTTCACTTTGATTGAGATCCATCCAGGCGCTAAAATGGGCCATGGAATCCTGATTGATCATGGAAGTGGAGTAGTAATCGGGGAAACAGCGATTGTAGGAGATAATTGCACCATTTACCAGGGAGTAACCCTAGGAGGTATAGGAACACAAAAGGGAAAACGCCATCCGACTTTAGGGAATAATGTGATGGTAGGGGCTGGAGCAAAGATTTTAGGCGCTTTTGAAGTAGGAGATAACTGCAATATTGCAGCAAATGCAGTTCTTCTAAAACCTTTGGAGGAAAATATTACAGCAGCAGGTATACCAGCCCGCCCAGTGAGAAAGGATGGAATCAGGCTGCCTGAGCCTCATTCCATATCAGAAGAGAGCTATTGCCGCATGGAGGCAAGGATCAGAGAATTGGAGGAAACCGTTCAGAAGCTGCAAAAGGAATTGGAGAAACGGATATGAAAACACGCTGCCAGGAGATAGAAAGTAGTATTATTAAAAGATTCCGCAAAGAGATATGGAGACCTTTTGTAAGGGGAATGCAGGAGTACAGGATGGTAAAACCTGGAGACAGGGTAGCTGTCTGCATTTCTGGCGGCAAAGACTCCGTGCTTCTGGCAAAATGCATTCAGGAGATTATCCGCCATGGGAACATTGATTTTCAGGCGGAATTTTTGGTTATGGATCCAGGCTATCATCCAGTTAATAGGAAAATGATAGAAGAAAACGCAGCACTGATGGAAATTCCCATCAGGGTGATTCAATCCAACATTTTTGATACAGTAGTAAATGAAAGCAGCTCTCCATGCTATCTTTGTGCCCGGATGCGCAGAGGATATCTATATGCAGGGGCAAAAGAGCTTGGATGTAATAAGATTGCTCTGGGCCATCACTTTGATGATGTAATTGAGACAGTTCTTATGAGCATACTGTATGGAGGCCAGATGAATACCATGATGCCTAAGCTGCACAGCACTAATTTTAAAGGGATGGAATTAATCCGTCCCTTATATTTCGTAAAGGAACAGGATATTCTGGCGTGGAAGGAGGAAAACCAGCTTACCTTTCTCCAATGTGCCTGTCGTTTTACGGAGAAAATAAAGGAGGAACAGGCAGTGCAGGAAGAGGTAAAGACTTCCAAACGTCAGGAAATGAAGGAGCTGATCGCTCTTTTCCGCAGCCGCAACCCTAATATTGAAAATAATATTTTTAAAAGTGTGGAAAATATAAACTTGGATGCATGCCTTGGATACGTACAGAAGGGAGTAAGGCATCATTTTATGGAAAATTATGATGCAGAAGCAGGGATAAGGGAGGAAGGAGAACAAAGGGAAGGCAGAGAATAGGGTAGAGGCTATAGCAGAATGAGGGATGGAGCAGGAAGCGGATGGGAAGGAAACCTTCGTGGGCCTGGTATTATATTTTCGCATAAAAAGAGGGAAGAAAGCATACATTTTCTTATAATATCAGGTAAGGAAGGTGTATGCTTCGATGGAGCTGAGTAAAAAAAATATCCATATGAACCGCTGGAAAACCCATGCGGCCACTCAGATGACTTTGGATGATGATTTTATTGTGCCAGATACCATGGATGATGCGGAGCAGATGGTTTTAAGTACAGGAGATATACAGATTGAATCTTCCAGAGCACAGGGAGAAAAAGTAACTGTGAAGGGAAAGCTGGATTTCAGGATCCTCTACCGAAAGGCAGAGGGTGGGATGCAGGCTTTGGCAGGCTCCATGCCCTTTGAGGAAGTAATTAATGTTCCAAGTCTGGAGGACAGGGATTATACAGCTGTAACAGGAGAGCTGGATGATTTAAACGTCGGAATGATTAATTCCAGGAAATTCAGTGTAAAAGCCCTTATAACTCTGGATGTGACCGCAGAAACTCTTTATGATGTAGAAGCTGCTGTTGATATTGCCGGAGGAGATACAGGTGCAGAGGTAGAAGCTCTTCGTGAAAAAATGGAAGTAGCTGCCATTGCAGTGCGGCGAAAGGATACATATCGAGTTAAGGAAAGCATTACCCTATCCGGAAATAAACCAAATATTGATAATATTCTATGGAGTGAAATGCGCCTTTGTTCCGCTTCCTGCCGCCCCATTGATGGAAAAGCAAGGGTAGAGGGAGAACTGATCGTCTTTATCATATATGCAGGGGAAGGGGATACAGATACCATTCAGTGGCTGGAGGAAAGCGTACCATTTTCCGGAGAAATAGAGCTTCCAGAGGCAATGGAAGAGATGATTCCTCAGATTTCCATGAGGCTGGTCCATAAGGATATGGAAGCAAAGCCAGATTATGATGGGGAAATGCGGGAGCTGGAAATCGATGCAGTGGTAGAGCTGGATATTAAGCTTTATGAAGAAGAGGAAATTGAGCTGCTGAGCGATCTATACTCTACAAACAGGGAGGTTGTTCTGGAGACAGGAGAAGCATGCTTTGACAGGATTCTCACAAAAAATCTGTGTAAATGCAAGGTGGCGGAAAAACTGGAGATAAGCCATTCAGACAGAATTCTTCAAATCTGTCACAGTGAAGGAAATGTGAAGATTGACGAGACAGAAATCAAGGATGACGGTCTGCATATTGAGGGAGTCCTGGAGGTAAAGCTGCTTTATCTGACTGCAGATGATGCAGAGCCGGTCCAGTCCTCTACAGAACTGGTTCCCTTCCAATATACGGCAGAGGCAAAGGGAATTGATTCTGACAGCATTTTTCAGATGAACACAGGAGTGGATCAGATGACAGCTGTTATGATAGGCGGAGATATGGTAGAGGTTAAGGCAGTGATTAATCTGGATCTTCTTGTGCTTCAGCCAATGTCCCAGCCTGTGATCGTCAGTGCAGCAGAGGAGCCTATGAATGTGCAGAAGCTGCAGAAGCTGCCTGGAATTGTAGGATATATTGTCCAGAACGGAGACACTTTATGGAAAATTGCCAAAAAATTCCATACCACCATGGACAATATTATAGAAACAAATGGTCTTTCTTCCGAAAATATTAATCCTGGGGAAAAATTGATTTTAGTAAAAGAGATTGCAAAGGGATAAAAGAAAAAACGTTGCACATAATAGGATTCAGGTCATATTATATGTTATCGGAAAACACTGCATCCAGCTGGTGTTTCATATAGATAACAGGGAAGCCTGGGCGGTAGTAACGTGATTGCAAGACGTTATTGCCGTTTACATAGAATAGAAAAGAAGCAGAAACCAGTCGGACGATAGGAGATAAAATATAAAGAACAAAAACATAACGGGGCAGAATCATGAATTATACTTACCTGGTGGAATGTGCTGATAAGAGCCTTTACTGCGGCTGGACAAACCATCTGGAGCAGAGGATAAAGGCTCATAATGAAGGAAAAGGCGCAAAATATACAAAAAGCAGAAGGCCAGTCCGCCTTGTCTATGCAGAAGGCTTTGAGACAAAAGAAGAGGCGATGAAACGAGAAACAGCAATTAAAAGGCTGAGCCGGAGGGATAAACTTCGGCTAATCCAGGGGCAGCAGGAAATCCGTCCTATGGTTTGTGAAAAGGGACCAGATTGAAACAGGGCTTAGGAGCCTATGCTGCCAGGCTGGAAAAAAGGAAGGGGCGGCCCTTCCTTTTATGCTACAAACTGATACATCATGATATAATGGCAGAAGCTGCCTCCCATGACAAAAAGATGGAAGATTTCATGAGAGCCAAAATTATGATGCAGAGAATTAAAAACAGGAAGCTTCAGGGCATATAGGATTCCTCCGGCTGTATAGATAATCCCTCCGGCCAGAAGCCATAAAAAGGCAGGATGGGGCAGAGCATGGATAATCTTTGTAATAGCCAGAATACATATCCAGCCCATAACGATATAGATTACGGAAGAAAACCACTTAGGACATGTGATCCAGAAAGCCATGATTGTAATCCCTACTGCTGCAATTCCCCATACAAGAGCTAACAGGCTCCAGCCAGTTTGGTTTCCTAAAACAATCAGACAGACAGGGGTGTATGTGCCAGCAATCAATATAAAAATCATCATATGGTCTATTTTCCTAAGGATCTTATTTACCTTAGGCGAAATATCAAGAGTGTGGTAGATGGTACTGGCAGCATAAAGGAGAATCATACTGATAATGAAAACTGCCAATGAAGCTAGGTGAAGGACTCCCGGTGCGTTCGCTGCTTTAATTAAAAGGGGAAAAGCCGCTACGGCTGCCAGAAGCATGGCAATAAAGTGGGTAATAGCGCTGCCAGGATTACGTAATTTAAAATCCATAAAAGCCTCCTTTAAATGAAGAAAATTCAAACATGTGATATTGAATATTTTGGCATGTAGTTTTAAAAACTATATTAAGTATTTTATTAAACTATAACAAAACACAAAAGAGATGTCAAGGGGAATTAAGAATGTTATCCATTTTATTTGAAGATCAAAGTATTATTGTAGTGAAAAAACCTTCAGGAGTGGAGGCTCAGGCAGCCAGAGGACTGGCAGCAGATATGGTAAGTGAAATTAGGAAACATATCCACAAATCATCCCCAGCTGCCGGAGAATTATATGTAGGAGTTATCCACAGACTGGATAAACCTGTTCAAGGTGTTATGGTATACGCAAAGACAAAAAAAGCTGCCTCTGCTTTAAGTAAACAGACGAGAGAGGGGAAATTAAAGAAAATCTATCAAGCTGTGGTGTGCGGAAATCCTGTGGATAATGTGGGTAACTATGTGGATTACTTGTTGAAGGATGGGAAAAATAATTACTCGAAAATTGTTGATAAGGGGATAAACGGCTCGAAACGTGGAGAATTACGGTATAAGGTGTTGAAAAAAGGCATAGTAGATGGGGATAACTGTTCTTTGGTCGAAATAGAATTGGTGACAGGACGCCATCATCAGATTCGAGTACAGATGTCAGGCCATGGAACTCCTATTTATGGGGATACAAAATATGGAAAAATTGTAGAAAATTCTTCCAGGGTCTTCCCTGAAAGGCAGCTCTGCCTTTGTGCTTCCCAGCTGTCTTTCTATCATCCAGATACAGGGAAGAAGATGGAGTTTTCTATTAAGCCAGAGGGGAAAATATTCCAGATGTTTTTTGAGGAATAATTTTTATAAACCTGTTCCATAATAGGAGTGTACAAAAGAAGTACAAATCAGAAACAGGTGATATCCATGGTGAAACCAAGTAAGAAACTGAAGAAAGTATTTTTAATCGTGGGAATTACGGGAATGGTATATGCAGGCTTCCGGTATCTGCTGCCTCTCGTGATTCCCTTTTTAGCTGCCTATATTATTGCTTTGGGGCTTAGGCCATCAGCAGTATGGATTCAGAAGAAGCTGGCAAGATGGATTAGAATTCCGGTGGGTGTAATTGGGGGAATCCAATTTCTGCTTCTGGTAGCAACCCTGAGTACCTTATTATATATTGGAATTTGGATGATAGGAAGAGAAATATCCCTCTTTTCTAATCAGCTCCCTCTCTGGATTGATGCTACAGATGAATGGCTGACAGGAAGATGCCATACAATAGAAGACTTGCTGTACCTGGAAAAAGACTGCCTGGTCCGTCTCATCAGGGATATGTTGATTCATCTAAGGGATACGATTAAAGAAGCTGCAATGCCGTTTCTTATGATGAATTCCGTGAATATTGTAAAAGGATTTCTGCAGACTGCAGTGATAGGAGTCATTATATTTTTGGGAACCATTTTGTCGCTAGAGGAAATGGACAGCCTGAAAAAGAGAAGGGAAGAATCTATTTTCTGGAAAGAATATGAGATTGTAGGGAACCGTTTGGTTCAAGCAGGAAAGGCTTGGCTGAGAACCCAGGGAAGTATTTTGATTATGACCATTATGATCTGTATGCTGGGACTTTGGATTTTAAAAAACCCTTATTTTATTGTTTTGGGAATCTTAATCGGGCTTTTGGATGCACTTCCCATACTGGGAACTGGAACTATCTTTGTACCTTGGGCGGCCGTCTCTATGATTCAAGGACATTGGGGAAGAGGTATTTTTCTTTTGGCCATCTATATTGTCTGTTATTTTTTGAGGGAATTTATGGAGGCCAGGATTATGGGAAACCAGATGGGGCTTACTCCCTTGGAATCTCTGGTTTCCCTTTACGTAGGATGGAAGCTTTTTGGCCTTTTAGGTTTTGTTTTAGGGCCGGTGGGGTTGATTCTGATTGAAGATATTGTGGAAGCTTATGATGGTGCAAAGAAAGCATGCAGCCAAGAAGGCTGACACCTGCAAAGGTTACCAGATGACAATTTTATCAATCAGCTCCTTCTGCTCCCTAGCAGAGCGGGTAAGATAGATACGCGTTGTCTCAATACTTTCGTGGCCCATCAGATCTGCCAAAAGGGAGATATCATTAAATCTCTGAAGGAAATTTTTAGCGAACCGATGGCGGAAAGAATGAGGATAAACCGTCTCTGGCGGAATCCGGTGCTGCCTTGCCAGCTTTTTCAACCGGCAGCTGATTCCCCTAGGGGACATGGGAACGCCTTTGGAATTTACAAAGAGAAAACCTGCAGAGACTCCCTGGGAATGAAACCACTGAGAGGCTTCTAGGCACAAGGTGTCGGGAAAATAGATGCGCCTTATCTTTCCGCCTTTTGAGTATAGGTCCATATAACCTAGATTTAAATGTTCCATCTTGATCTGGATCAGTTCGCTAATGCGGGCGCCAGTAGCAGCCAGAAAACGGATGACAAAATACCAGTACATCTGTCCATGCCTTTTCAGGGAATTTTTAAAACGTTTGTAGTCATTGTTAGAAATCGTATTGTCCAGAAATGATTTTTGCTGTTCTCGGACAGATGGGAGCCGATATGAGTCAAGACGCTCCATAACAAAGTTAGGAGGGAGTTTGGCTGAATTTTTTAGATAGCAGTTAATGCCCTGAATACGGGAATTGACCGTATTGGGACTGTAGGTGTTGAGAAGATAGTCACGGTAGGCACGAAGATTTTGTGTGGAAAGCTCATCATACATAGAAAAATACTGGCGAACAGCAGATAAATAAGAAAGGATTGTGTTATCAGAAGATCCTTTCCTTCTCAGCTGATTTTCAAATTCAGAAAGAATTTCACTGGTCTGTTTCATAGGAGTCACCAATTTACAACCTTATTTACAATGTGCTGCTGTTCTGTACTGGTACGGCGCAGATAAATACGTGTAGTTTCCAAACTTTCATGGCCCAAAAGGTCAGAAAGGAAGGAAATATCCGAACAACGTTCAATAAAGCTTTTGGCAAACCGGTGACGGAAGGAATGGGGATAAACAACGACGGGATCAAGGCCGTATCGGATTGCCATATTTTTCAATACAGTACGAATGCCTCCAGTACTGATCCGGTTGCCAAAACGATTACGGAAAATATCCCCCTTTGTGATTCTCTCATGTTCCAGCCATTGGAGAGAGGCCTGCTGGAGTCTTTGAGGTATGTAAATGCGCCGATATTTCCCACCTTTAGAGAAGATATCCCGGTATCCCCTTGTTACATCCTCTGCTTGGATTTCCACCAGCTCGCTGACACGAACTCCAGTAGCAGCCATATAGCGGATGATAAAATAATACAAATATTTTTCATCCTGGAGAAGACAGGACTTCAGATATTCATAGTCAGCCTCACTGATAATATGATCAGCATACATTTTCTGCTGTACCCTCAGCATAGTCAACCGGCTGTCTGTCAGCTGCCCAGCTTCCATATAACAATTAATAGCCCGAATGCGCAGGTTTACTGTCTGAGGCTTATAATGCTCTAGAAGATATATTTTATATAGCTGAAGATTTGACGGAGTGACCTGGCCATAGAGCCGCAGAAATTGTTTTACTGCAAAAACATAGGAAAGTACAGTATTAGCTGCCATGTTACGCTTTAAAAGATATTCCTGGAAAGACTCTGGCAGCATGGGGGGAGTGGTATGGCAATAACTGTTAGGACATGTGTTGGTAAGCAACATAAAAATACCTCCTTGAAATTTATAGTGTTAAAATAATATCACATAAGTGTTTTGAATGCAAGAAGGCGTATCATTACATGTTCGAACAAGTTCGTTTCGTCCTATGGATGGTATCTAATATTCTTTCCTCATCAGCTCTTTTAATATCTGGATGAGATGATATGAAAAAGAAGCTGTCTGCAGTGTTGCTCTGCAGCAGCTCCTTTTCGCTGTCAGTTAAAGAATCCATATACTATCGTTCAGCGGGTTTTTGTCCATTTACCATTTGTATTGACATAATAATTATCGATCCATGTATCACTTGCCATAGTACCATCTTCTGTAAAATAGTACCAGGAACGGTCGTCTTTAATCCAGCCCGTTTTCATGTAACCATTACTGTCTGTATAATACATGGCACCGTCTTCCTCCACCCAGCCGCTTACAGGCGTACCATCATCATTATAATATCTCGGCCTGCCGTCCTCTTCCACCCAGGAACCAGCAAAGGATGGAAATGCACTTATGATAAATAGAACACAGGATAAGAAAAAAATAGGTGCAAATCTGTATTTCACGGTTATTCATCTCCCCTGCTTTTATTTGTCTTAATTATACCATCCATGCCAATGATTTTCCATAGGGAAAAGGTTACGAATTTATTACATTTTCTGCTGGCGGAAGAGTCATATAGTTCTGATTGCGAAGATGTCTATTTTCGCGGATCAGCTTCCAGATAACATCATGCATCCACGAAACCGTTTCGCGCAGTTTCTGGTTTTCTTTTTCCAGAAATTGCAGCGTTGCATTTAGGCTCGCAATGTTTTTACGATAGCTGGCAGCTCTTGCTTCAAAAAGGGCAGAACGATGTTTTGCAGAGGCAATCTGACAGTCTCGGGAACAACAGAGGATATTGCCGCAATAAGGGCAGGAACAGTGTGAAATTTCTCTCATCATACTCGTTAGTCTCCTTTTGTCGAAATTTGTCTTCTTAATAGATATAACGAAAAAAGAAGAGAATTGTTGCGGTAAAAGTCACATTTTTTTAAAAATTTTTCTGTTGTTATAAAAAAGTAGATAGGCCATCAGGAAAAGCAATTTCCTACGGCATCATTTGCAAAGCAAATCGTAGAGTTCTCGCCCTTTTGATATTTAATCCAAAGTAGCGATTGCCTCTATTTCAACCAAAGCATCTTTGGGAAGTCTTGCAACCTCCACACAGGAACGGGAGGGGAAGTCTCCATTAAAATAGGTAGCATATACTTCATTAATAGCTCCGAAATCATTCATATTTTTAATAAACACAGTGGTCTTAAATACTTTATCCATGGAGGTACCAGCAGCCTCCAAGACAGCTTTTACATTATTTAAGGACTGTGCAGCCTGCTCCTTTACATCTGTAGGAATAGTGCCGTCAGCCGGGTTGATAGGAACCATTCCGGAAGTGAATACCAGATTGCCGACAATATTTGCCTGGGAATATGGACCTAAAGCGGCAGGTGCATTTTCTGTTGAAACAACTTTTTTCATGATAAATTCTCCTTTATAATATAAAATTTTCCCGATTTTTCATAGAAAAACGGAAATCTCTTTTATTATAAAGGAAGTGATTCTAAAAGGCAACTTTTTCTCATACCCTAGAAGTAGCCGATAAGACGGAATAAGAGGATGTATGGAGGGGTGGCCGTGAACGAGAAATATATGGAGGTATTAGAGCAGTATGAACTGGAGCTGATATCCGCCCGCCGTGGGCGGGGATCATGGATTTGTGAAACAGATCATGGCTTAAAGCTGGTTAAGGAATACAAAGGGACGGTCAGGCGGCTGGAATTTGAAGAGCATGTACTTGCTTTTGTCCAGGAACATGGTTACCCTCTGGTGGATCGTTATGTCCGTAACAAAGAGGGATATCTTGTTTCTCTGGCAGAGGATGGAACAAGATATATTGTAAAGGATTGGTTTTCTGAAAAAGAATGCAGCCTTAAAGATTCTGCAGAAGTATTAAAGGCAGCAGGACAGATAGCAAAACTCCACCGCGTCTTAAGGGAAATTCCTTTTGATGAAGAGTGGAATATGGGTTCTATTCTGTCCGAACCTACAGAACAGGAAATGGCACGCCATAATCGTGAGCTGAGAAGAGCCAAAAATTTTATCAGAGGGAAAAGAAAAAAGAGCGAATTTGAATTATGCGTAATCGGTAATTTTGAATATTTTTATGAGCAGGCAGAAAAAGCGTACAAGGGAATGAGGGAAATTGAGAGAGAAGGAAAAAACGAGAGGTTTTTAACCCATGGAGATATTAACCAACATCATATCCTCATAGGAAACCGAGGCACAGCATTTATAGAGTTTAATAAGCTTCATTTTGGCCTCCAGATGGAGGATCTGTACCAATTTATGCGAAAATCCATGGAAAAGCATGACTGGAATGTGAATCTTGGTTTATCGATATTAGAAATATATGATCAGATACTGCCTATTGGAAAAGAGGATAGAAAGCGATTGTATTATCTCTTATTATATCCAGAAAAATATTGGAAGCAGATCAATTTTTATTATAATACAAATAAAGCATGGGTTCCTGAGAAAAATGTGGAGAAGCTTAAAAGCCTGGAAGAGCAGGAGGAAAATAAAAATGAGTTTTTAAGCAGGCTCTGATTTTAAACACGTTTTCAGGCTTATAAAATTTCCCAATCTCTATCTTTATTTTTATGGGGGAGTGAGGTATAATGTTCATATATGCAATGAGCAGTGCATGAAAAGGCAGAAGGGCAGATGCGTCGTGCTTGCACATAAGCAGATGCCCTTCTGCCTTTTCATATAGGGCGAATGCCCGTGACCGAGATGGAGCGAAGCGGAATCGAGGTCCACTGCGGAGTAGAAGTTTCCAACCAACCCTTCTCTCCCTCAGCGGAATCGGTGAGCGCAAGCGAACTCGATAAGCCCCCACCAATCTCCCCTCAGCGGAATCGGTGAGCGCAAGCGAACTCGATAAGCCTTCCGCCAATCTCCCCTCAGCGGAATCGGTGAGCGCAAGCGAACTCGATAAGCCCCCACCAACCTCCCCTCAGCGGAATCGGTGAGCGCAAGCGAACTCGATAAGCCTTCCGCCAATCCCCTCAAAAGGAATCACGGCCTATCCGCCCCCTCTCAGCTCAAAGCATAACAGGAAAAAGGAGGGAGTAGCAAAAAGCTATGAAGGATTACAAAAAGATTTATGAAGAGTGGCTTTCCAACCCATATTTTGATGCCCAGACAAAGGAAGAATTAAAGGCGATTGCTAATAACGAAAATGAGATCAAAGAACGCTTTTACATGGATCTCGAATTCGGCACTGCCGGCCTCAGAGGAATTATCGGAGCTGGTATCAACCGTATGAATATTTATGTAGTACGCAGAGCTACTCAGGGTCTGGCTAACTATATTATCAAGCAGGGCGGAGCAGACAAAGGCGTTGCTATTGCCTATGATTCTCGCCGCATGTCACCGGAATTTGCAGAGGAGGCTGCCCTTACGCTGGCTGCCAACGGCATCAAAGCCTATAAGTTCGAATCCTTAAGGCCAACCCCCGAATTATCCTTTGCAGTCCGTGAACTAGGCTGTATTGCTGGTATCAACATCACAGCTAGCCACAATCCGCCAGAGTACAATGGCTATAAGGTATACTGGGAAGACGGAGCCCAATTTACGCCGCCCCATGACAAAGGCGTTACAGAAGAGGTTCTTGCCATTGAAGACCTTTCTGCTGTAAAGACCACTACAGCAGAAGAGGCAGCGAAGGCAGGAAAATATCAGATTATCGGAGCAGAAATTGATGATAAATATATTGCTCATGTAAAGGCACAGGTAGTAAACCAGGATGCCATTGATAAAATGCAGGATGAGATTAAAATCGTCTACACGCCTCTTCATGGAACCGGAAACATCCCAGCCAGAAGGGCATTAAAGGAAATTGGATTTACTCATGTACATGTAGTTCCAGAGCAGGAACTTCCTGACGGGAACTTCCCGACTGTAAGCTATCCAAATCCGGAAGCAGCAGAAGCCTTTGACCTTGGTCTTAAGATGGCAAGGGAACTGGATGCAGATCTGGTACTGGCAACTGACCCGGATGCAGACCGTCTGGGAGTCTACGTAAAGGATTCCAAATCAGGCAGCTATATTCCCCTTACAGGCAATATGTCAGGCTCCCTCCTTTGCGAATATGTATTAAGTCAGAAAAAGATAAATGGCCAGATTCCAGAGGATGGACAGGTTGTAAAATCCATTGTGTCTACTAATCTGATCGACGAGATTGCAAAGGGCTATGGTGTAGAGCTGATAGAAGTCCTTACAGGATTCAAATGGATTGGACAGCAGATTCTTAAAAATGAAAATACAGGAAAAGGGCATTATCTCTTTGGGATGGAAGAAAGCTATGGCTGCCTGATCGGAACCTATGCTCGCGATAAGGATGCGATTTCTGCAACAGTAGCTCTGTGTGAGGCTGCAGCATATTACAAAACCCAGAATATGACATTGTGGGATGCTATGATTCAGATGTATGAAAAGTATGGCTACTGCAAGGATGCAGTAAAGTCTATCGGCTTATCTGGCATTGAAGGCCTTGCAAAGATCCAGTCTATTATGGATACTTTAAGAAATAATACACCAGAATCAATCGGGGATTATAAGGTAGTTTCCGCAAGAGATTATAAGCTGGATACCATTAAGGACATGGCAAGCGGCGAGGTAAGGCCCACAGGCCTTCCATCCTCCAATGTGCTCTATTATGACATGGAAGATGGCGCATGGGTATGCGTAAGGCCTTCAGGTACAGAACCTAAGATTAAGTTCTATTATGGCGTAAAGGGAACCAGTCTGGAAGATGGAGATAAGAAGTCAGAAGAGCTGGGCGCTGCTGTAATGGCAATGGTTGACAGCATGATGTAAAAAAGCGGTTCTCAGTGTATACTGCCTGTCAGGCAGACAATAAAAAATAATTAATTTTTCCAGGGCTGTTACAGAATGGACTTTTATACAGCATATGGCAGAAAGGTTAGTATTTTCAGGCCATATCATGTATAAAATGATCATTCTGTAACAGCCCTGTACTTTTCAGAATCTTTTACTCAAGGCATGCCGCACAAGCTCAGCATAGCCAGATCCTCTTCGGAATTTCCGGCGGCAGCTGTTTGAGAGGGGGAGAGATGGAGCCAGCGGCACAATTCCCGTACGCCATTAGCCTTATTTGCATGTACTGAAACAATTTGAAGGCAGCGGCCTTCAATAAACCAACGGAGCGCTATCCTATAGGTATCAGAGAGAAGAGTAAATACATGCTCTGCCTCTTTTGGATTCCATGGTCTAGAAGAGGGACGGACGAGGGTGATTTTAAAGAGAATATCCTCATGACAATAGGTCAGGATCCGAAAATGCAGCTTCCTCTTTAAGCTTTCAAGGACAGGAAGACAGGAAGCATCTAAGGGATAGAAATACTCTTTTATTATATAAGAAATTTCCCTGGATTTTCCTATATGATAAGAACCCTCTGAAGGAGGCGCACTTTGCCCAGGAGGAAAAGAACTGCTGTTGTCTCCATATTCTGTCGGAAGGGAATTATGCCGCTTATGCGGCTCACCACAGGAGGAGAAGCCTGGGAAAGGAGCATTCCTTCTTACTATATCCTTCTCTTCTAAAACCAGATGGGCGCCTCCTGCAAAAATTCCACCGCAGAACAGGTGACGGACAGACGCACAACGCTTTATTGCCTCCGTATAAGGCAAAGAGGTTGCAAAAAACAATAGAGTATGTTCACGGAACAGTGCATTCAGGCCTGCTTCTGTCAGTGGAGGAATGGTATGACATGATTTGTCAGGAGAGGAAAAAGGAGTCTTGGCTTTGGAAAAAGAAGTATTCTCTGGGATCAGGGTTCCATCAATATCGAGAAACACAGCTTTCGGCCTCTGAGGAATACGAAACAGAGGATAAGGGCCAAACAAAATGTAATTCATGAAATCCCTCCGCCCCCCATAAGCAAGATAACAGGTACAGGCCTTACGGCGGCATTGAGGCGAGGGAAACAGTTTCCCAGACTGGCACAGATGATACCAGTTGGATTCTAGGATGGGACTGATATTGCAGGTATGCATTTTGCCATCTCCTTCAACAAAAAGCCTGCCGGCGCATTGCCTAATCTCTGCCGGGACTGGAGCCAGTTCCCGAAGAAAATAGGGGTCAATGTCCAGAAAAGCTTCCCTTTCTTCTTCCGTATAAGGACGCTTCATACCATCCATAGCGTTGATCCAAAGATAAATATCTGCTGGGAGTTCTTTTCGAAGCCTGCGGATCGGTTCAAGCTGTTCCGGGACTCCTACAGCACCTGTGCAAAGAGAAATACCAGCCTCTTTTAAAGAAGTACATTTATGGACAAAGTCTGAGACTGAAGTCATTTCCGGATGAAAGGTGGCCCAAAGTCTCAACTTATGTATGTTTCCCTGTTCCTGCGCAAAGAAAGCCAACGCAGCTTCAACGGAAAAACTTAAGTTTGTCTGTATTCCAGCAGCCTTAATAGAGCTGGATGCAGTAATATGGGCCAGCCCCTCCCAATACCAGGAATGGATCAGGGCTTCCCCATAAGGAACTACCATCAGGGAATGGATACCCAGAGAGGAAGCATTGTCAATAAGAGAAGGAACAAAACGAAACCATTGTTCTCTGTCTTTTTGAAGCTCACGATTGGATATGGGATGTTTGGAGAAGGGACAGTAGGAACAGTGATAATTACAGCTTTTCAGGCTCCCTCGGTATAAAATCATATGTTTGTCCATAGAAGACCTCCCATTCTTCCATTTTTTTAAGTATCTCAGACGAAATAAGCTGAGGGCCGAGATAATCAGAAAGTCCCATGCCTGTTTCAGTGAGGGACAGAAAGCCCCTGGCTTTTGGACTTTCCTTCGCCTGCTCCAGAAAGCCCTTTTCTATCCATTCGTCCAGAAGAGGAAAATCTTCCAGGAGCTGAGAACCAAAGAGCTGGTGATACCTCAGTTGGCTCAGACCAGGAAGAATCAGCAGATGGCGGATCACATACCGCCGTTTTAATTCCTCATCGGACAGGAGGATACCATGGGTAATAGATGTAAAATCCAAGGTATTCTGGAACTTTTGAAGCTCCTCCAAACAGTCTTTGCGGGTAATGCCATAGGGTGTGCAGAAATGGAGCTTTCCCAGATAGCTTCTTCCCCCACAGCCCAGAGCCAAAGAGGAGCCAAAACCGCATTCAGAAAAAGTACGTGGCTGATCCTGACGTACAAACCGCCGCATGGAGTCCTGACGGTAGCCTTCGGAACGAAGGAAGCGGCTGGCCTCCTGATATTGAGAAAATGTGCTTTCCGGATTAAGAACCAGCCCATCTTGAACTGCTTTAGTCAGTCTGGCCCCATGCTTTATATATAAAGGATATAAAAACAGCTCATCTGGCTCAAAGGAAAGAGCCTTTTTTAACGAACTTAGGAGGGAAGTTGTAGTCTGCCCTGGGATCCCATAGATAAAATCCATATTAATACAGGGAAAATGAAAGGAGCACAAAAGCTCCATGGCTTCTCTAGCCCTTTTGGCAGAATGGCAGCGGTTTAGCTGCCTTAATTCCCTGTCAGAAAAGCTTTGAATTCCTATACTGATCCTAGTGGCTCCAGCCTCTTTTAATAGCTCCAGCTTTTCTCTGGTGGTCTGGTTTGGGGCGGTTTCAATAATAAGCTCCCGTCCAGGAGAAAGGTTCAAATAAGATTCAACCATGGAAAACATGCGGTAAAGCTGTTGCGCTGTAAGAATAAGAGGAGTGCCGCCGCCTATTGTGAAATCAGAGAATTCCGTTTGGTAAGGAGAAAATACTTCCTGATACTGCTTAAGCTGGCGTTCTACCCCATCTAGGTATAGATCTATTTCCTGTATGCTCTGACCCGTAACAGAAAAAAGGTTGCAATAGCCGCATTTCGCCTGACAAAAAGGGACATGGAGATACAGGCTCTGGCCCCTGCCAGACAGGAGGCAGGCATATTCCCTTAAAGAAATCCCGGATAGGGGACGATAGGCTGTTTTATGAGGATAGCTATACATATACTGAAGGTACGGATTCATAGAAGGAGAGCTCCTTAATATTTAAATGTGACAATGGAGTAAAAATTTTTATCATATAGGAAATTTCAAAGGAATTTCCTATATGATAAAAAAGTGTTTGTAAGGGATGGTATTGACAGCCGGGTGATTTATGCCGTGGAACTGACAGCCGTCCTCTCCATAGCAGGTGCCATGGTCAGAACAACAGATCACAAATGCGCTGCCTCTCATATGTTTCCAGCCATCAAAAAGGCGGCCCAGCTCCTTATCTACATACTGAAGCGCGGCTCCATGACTTAGCAGGCTGTCATGAGATGCCCCATCCAGATAAAAATAGTTGGGATAATGGATGGCATCTACGTTCAGATATAGAAAGATAGGCTGTTTATTGTCCACAGAGGAAAGCTTTTTGAGGATAAAGTCCACCTGATTTTTCGTACTATCCTTTACAGGGCAGGCAAAAGACGGATTCCAATAGCTTTTTTGGAAATAGCCTGGAAACACCTGTCCCAGATCAGAACGCTTATCGAAAAAAGCAACACCGCCAATACACCATGTATCATAGCCATCCTTTTCTAAGCCCTCCATGATAGTGCTGCCAGAAAATCCATAGGCGCCTTCGGGGACCTTTTTACCCAGCCCGATTTGCTTAGGAAAAAAGAGGAGCTCTCTGTCAGCCAGATTTTTGGCCTCATAGGGAGCTGGCAGAAATCCGGAAAACATTGCATGATGGGAAGGATAGGTAAAATTCCCAGGAGCCTGCCTCTTTTCCCAAGGGCCATAGTGGTTCAACACAGGAGTAGTGTTTGCGGCCTCTTCCTTAACCGCAACATCATATCGCAGAGTATCCAGACAGATGAAAAGGATATCATGGCTTCCTACCACCTGATTCATATCCACAGAAGGCTTTCTGGGTCTCCCAGAGGAGGTAAAAAGGCGGAAAGGCACTTCTTGGCCAGTGGTCTTTTCAGCATAATCGTTCATAATTTGATTCTCCATTCTCCTATAATAACATAATATTTGAAATCTGCAGATTCTCACCCTATATTCCCCTAGGATAAGGGAGCATACTGAGAGAAAAGGAATTAGGCCATATGTCTCACCCATTCTAAAATCATCTCTGCCTGCCGGCAGTAGATGAGATTATCATAATAAATGTCCTGATAGATTAAATCTCCCTGAGCATTCATTTCAATAATTCTGGGTCTGAGGCTTTCCTTTTCCAGCAGGATATCAATTCCCCCACTTCTTAAAGAGGGATAACAGGCCATAGCCTGGAGGCATAATTCTTCAATCGAATCAAGAACTTGAGAAGGCAATCCCAGTTTATCTGCTGGCATAGGGTGATTATTCAGGTGAAGATTGGTAATGGGGCCTTTGGAAAGGCGCGCCAGAAGAAAATCCATCCTTCCATCCTGGACAACAGCCCGTAAATCATAGGAATAGCCCTGATATTCTGCCTTCGCATACCATCGTTCCACAATACAATCCAGCTTTAGGATACGATTAAGAAGGGGAAGGATGGTGTCTGGACTGGAAAAATGCCGAAGCCGTTTAGTATTCACCAGGAGAGAGGAAGCAGAATCATACAGGGCACAGGTATATAAGGCCATTCGATTGGTTTTCGGATGCCAGCGAAACGCAGCTGTTCCGGCTGCCCCTGAACCGGTGACAGGTTTAATGAAAACTTGCAGCATCCGGGATTTTTCCATAACAGATAAAAGCTCTTCTGCATTTTGGGGAGAAGCTTGGGAAGCCATCTGAACCTGATGGGGGAAAGCCTTAGGTTCCCTCAGATTCTGGAAAACGCCCATAGCCTGTGTGACCGAAAGTCCGGCATATAGCAAGGTTTTTTTGTTGTCCCTCTTATCCAGAAGAGCAGAAATTCCATCCGGATGGTTAAGAAATTGAATCGAAGAGGTTTCTGACAGAGAAGCCAGTGAGTCAAGCTGTTCCTGGTAGATTGCAATTAGCTGGTTTAAGTCTGTCAAGGAACAGCTTTTCCATAAAGGAGGATCGACTTTGAAAAACAGCTCATCCCTAAGCAGCATTTTCGGAAGCAAATGGGGGCTCCATTGGCTCCAGTCCAGAAAGACAAAGGAAAGCCCCATTTTTTGTGCAGCTTTTCGAAAATACAAGGTTCTTTTTGTATCAGGACTTCCTAAAAGAACGGCCCGTCTCATTCGGTCAGCATGGCATTCATATAAATCTCGCCGCGGTATTCATCCGGCTCATTTGGTTCAGAAGCATCCACCTCAAGAGAAAGAGATTCCACCTTGGCTGTCATAGCCTCTGACATGTAGTGGTAATGAACATCCAGTTTTTTCACATTAGGGTAAGAAGGAAGTTTTTCCAGCAAAAGAGAGCCGCCTTTATCAGTCAGTGTACCGCCGGATAAATCCAGTGTATGAAGCTGGCTCATGAAACGGCTGTTTAAGACGATTTCTGTCAGTTCATCCTGAATCTCACTGTCTGCAATCCCCAGGTATTCCAGATTGGGAAACTGGCCATGCTCCAACAGATTTTTTATGGTATCCCCATTCCCATCAAAGCCGTAATCCTCTACACCAATATAAAGAAGAAGCTTTTTCAGTTTGGGAAGCTTTGCGTTTTGTATGGAAGCAATAACAGAAGAAGGAAGTCCGCCGCAAATAATCGTCAAGGCTTCCAGCCCTTCATGGCAGATTTCTCCTAGTTCCAGATCCGTACTGCCTTTAATCGTCAGTTCCTTTAACTGGGGCATAGCAGTCCACAGATGGCTGTAATTTCCCTGGACAATCCAGGAAACCTCACATTCTTCAAAATCCATATCTCCAATAAAAAGCTTTTCAATATGAGAAAAACGAGAAACATTGGTGATGAGGCCATCAATGATTTCCTGACAGCTGTCTTCATATGCACTGCCCCAGCATCCAATAATAAGCTCGGTTAAATTCGGAAATTCAGGATCAGTAAGGATATCCTCAATCATAGTAGAGGGTCCCTTTCCTTCTTCATCATATTGACTATAGTCGTAGGAATAGGTTTTTGATGTTGTCATACAATACCTCCTCAATCATGTTTATGCGTTCTATTATACTTCTGAAAGGGGCATAAATCAATGTCTGGAAGGGAGAAAACCCATTGGGATAAACGAGGAACAGCCAGCTTTTAAATTTTCTTGCATTTTTTGGTCTACTATGATAGACTAAGAAGAGGGCTATTTAAATAGACCAAAAGTGAAACAGCCAGTTCTCATAATGAACAAAGGGATGTAGGGTACAAGCGGCTGCACTCAATGGCAGAAATAGGCTGGTATTTTTCTGAGACTGGCAACATTGACATCTGAATTCTATTTATATAGCGGGCCTGGCTGCAGAATGGAGATTGTTATGGAAGAATTGAAATTATATGAAGGCGAATATCGTTTTATGGATCTTATATGGGAAAAGGAACCTGTCCGCTCTATGGATTTAGCAAAAGAGGCTTTCCGAAAATTGGGATGGAAGAAATCCACCTCTTATACGGTCTTGAAGAAACTGGGAGAAAGAGGGTTCATAAAAAATGAACAGGCAGTAGTCCGCGCCCTTGTTACCAGAGAAGAGGTGGGCAGATATGAAAGTGAAGAGCTTTTGAAAAAAAGCTTCCATAATTCGCTGCCAGCATTTCTTACTTCTTTTTTAAAAGACCGGAAACTTTCGCAGGAAGAAGCGGAGGAAATTATGAAGATGATAAAGGAGGCTGCAGAATGAGAGAAGAGCTGTTAATCGTGATTTTGAATATGAGCTTTGCCGGAAGCATTGCTGCTTTGCTTGTTATGGCAGTCCGACTTGTGATAAGAAAGCTTCCAGGCAGGTATGCTTATTTCCTATGGGCAGCCGTAGGGATACGCCTTCTTTGTCCATCTCTTCCGGAAGCAGATTTCAGTGTGCTGCCAGTTAAGCCAAAACCGATAGGCATTGAGGCGGTTTATGAGAGGAAACCAGGTATTGATACAGGAGTATTTTTTCTGGATGAGCCAGTGAATTACATGTTGGAACAGAATTTCCCTCCCCAAGAGGAAAATTCAGTCAATCCTTTGCAGATTTGGCTCTACATAGGAACATGCCTTTGGATGGCCGGAGGTATCTTTTTTGTCCTAATTAATTTTTTTAGATATATAAAACTAAAGAAAAAGCTTAAAACAGCAGTTGTATTTAAAACAGGAGAGAATTTTCGGAAAGATAAGTTGAGGATATATGAATCTGACGAAATTTCATCTCCTATTGCAGCAGGTTTTTTCAGGCCAGCTATTTATATTCCTTTCAATATGAAAGAAAAGGAGCAGGAATATGTTATTCTTCATGAGTCTGTCCATATAAAAAGGAAGGACTATCTAGTGAAGCTGATTGCGTTTCTGGCATTAGCTGTCCATTGGTTTAATCCTGTGATATGGTTCAGCTATTTCCTTTTGTGCGAGGATATGGAACGGGCTTGTGATGAAAAAGTATTGGATGTATCAGGAGAGGAAAACCGTTCCGATTATTCCTCTGTGCTCCTTAAATTTGCCATGAAGCAAAGCAGGACTTTTCTGCCTCTTGCCTTTGGGGAAAGCCATACGAAGATCAGGATAAAAAACATCCTTCGCTATAGGAGGCCGGCTCCATGGATGGGAGCCATATTGACCTTTGCCGCTTTTCTAGCGGGCTGTGCCTTATCAACGAATCCCAAGGAACCAGAAGAGGGTACTTCCATAGCCATTATTGGAGGAGCTGATGGCCCTACTTCAGTTTTTCTGGCCGGAAAGATCTCAGAGGATAAAGAAGAAATTTCCTTTCAGCCAGTGGAAATGGAGTCTTTGCTAAATGCAAGGATGGACAGAGAACGAAAGACCATCCATCTTGACTATGCATCTAAAGTACAGGGACAGTTGATTTTTCATGGGCCTTGGGGGATTTTTGTTTATGAGAAAAAGGATGGACAATGGAGTATGAGCCATTCCATTGATATGAAAAAGGTGGATGAGACCTATATGGCCGAAGGAAAAGACACCTGTGTAGTCCCAGCCGGCCAGGGGATTTTTATAGGAAATAAGACATCGGAAGGGTGGGAAGAGTGTTATTATTATGATTTTTCTTCTCGCAAATTATTTGCAGATAAGGAGTTGGCAAAGCTTCCGGATATAATCGGAAACAGAGGACAGATTGGATTGGATAAAAGGCTGACAATCATGGAAAATGAGGAAATCAGGGAAAAAGGGATTCCCTATGATTATGGCATTTATCTGATGGAAGAGGACCATTTGGGTATGTTAAATTCCTATACAGACAGGGTACTGGATTTATGGTTTTCCGATGTGGATTCCCAGACCCAGAGCATGACCCAGGCTTATCTATTTCATGGAAACGGGGAAGAGACTATTTTCCAAGAAGAAGTACGCCAGTTTTTATTTTATAAGGATGGATATGACTATTATGTGAGCCTTCCCTCAGCGCTGCTGGAATTTGAAGGGAATGAGGCAGGGGAAGGAAACTATATTCCTTTCCGGAGAGAGCTTATCCGGGTGGACGGACAGGGGCACAGAGAAGTATTAGATAAGCTTCTGGTATCCCATAGGTCAGAAACATCAGAAGTGCGGCAGACTTCTGTAATCATGGCCGGAGACAGATTGATTTATTTTGGTGCGGAGAAGGCAGAGCTCAGTTACTTTAAATCGAACAGCCTTGTAAGCATTAATCTTGATGGGAGTGACAGGCAGACCATAGGACGAGACAGGATTCCATATGGCCATGTCCGCGCCCTTTCCCTGGATACAGGAAATAACCGGCTTTATTTTGAAGGCTGGACCAATGAGGATATGTTTCCAAAGCCCATATATAGCATGGATACAAGGCTTCAGGAGATACAGGTTATGGGGGAGATTGATGGAAACCTGATTACAGTAAGAGATGGCAATTTCTATTTTCTTCACCAGGATAAAGAGAAGCAGGCAATTGCTGTGTCCCGGCTGAGTGAAGGAAGCGGATATTATTTTTATGACAAGTGCGGTTTCAACGCTTCGGAATATGCCTGTCAGAAGGCCTATATTCAGGATGACCAGATCCACATGATAGTTGTGAATAGGGATGATATGGAGCAGAAAAGAGAGTATCAGGTTCCGCTGGAAGATGGAGAGAAGGCAAAAGCTTATTTGAAGTCTGTGAGTTCCTCTAAAAGGTGATATTAGTGTTAGACTATGTTTGATATCTAAACTAGAATAAAAAGTGTGAATTTTAGCACACATTCACACTAGAGCGGCCTTCTATTAGGAGGATATTCTTCTTCCGCAGAGTGAGCGTCTCTTGTCCTAAGGGGCATCAGGCTTTGCCTGGTGGATTCCTTAGGATATTTGGGAGTGTTTTTATAGTATATATTTTTTGATAAAGATAAATTGAAGAAAGAAAATACCCGAGTCTGGGGGAGACTCGGGTATTTTCCTGTTACTATTTGGGAATGGTAGGTATATAAATAAGAAAATGTTATAGGGGGGCCGGACGGTCACCCGTCCGGTATGAGTATGAAAAAGCTTTCTGATTTCAAGTTGCTACTTGAAACAAAGGCCTGTTACCCTTTCGGATAACATATTTAGAGTATAAAGGATAATTGTGACAGAAATATGTACCCTTCATTAAAAAAACATAAAGATAATAAAAAATAAAAAAAGCCTTTAAAAAAATAGGCGGATTGTATATAATAAAATCACTAACAAACAGGAGGAGTCAATATATGATGATGTCAAATGACATTGGAATAGATCTAGGAACTGCCAGTATTCTTGTTTATATAAAGGGAAAAGGCGTTGTATTAAAAGAACCATCTGTAGTGGCCATTGACCGCGATACAAATAAAATTATGGAAATTGGTGAAGCAGCAAGACTTATGATCGGGCGCACTCCGGGCAATATTATTGCTGTAAGACCCCTGCGCCAGGGAGTGATTTCCGACTATACGATTACGGAGAAAATGCTTAAGTATTTTATTAATAAGGCAGTGGGGAAGCGTACTCTGAGGAAGCCTCGCATTAGTGTATGCATTCCCAGCGGTGCTACGGAGGTAGAACGAAAGGCTGTTGAGGATGCCACGTATCAAGCAGGTGCCAGGGAAGTTACGATCATTGAGGAGCCAGTTGCTGCAGCAATCGGAGCAGGAATTGACATTTCCAAAGCCTGTGGCAATATGATTGTAGATATTGGAGGAGGTACTGCGGATATTGCAGTAATATCATTAGGCGGAACGGTTGTTAGTACCTCCATTAAGGTTGCCGGAGATGATTTTGATGAGTCTCTGGTGAGATATATGAGAAAAAAGCACAATCTTTTGATCGGTGAGAGGACAGCAGAGGAGATTAAAATCAATATTGGCGCTGCATATAAAAGGCCAGAAGCCTTGACAATGGAAGTGAGAGGGCGCAATCTGGTGACAGGCCTTCCTAAAACGATAGTAGTTACTTCTGATGAGACCTTAGAAGCTCTCGGTGAGCCGGCCATGCAGATTGTGGACGCAGTGCATAATGTGTTGGAGAGGACTCCTCCGGAGCTGGCAGCTGATATCTATGATAGAGGAATCGTCCTTACAGGTGGAGGCTCTTTGCTAAGTGGATTGGATGCTCTCATTGAAGAAAAGACAGGAATTACGACTATGGTTGCAGAGGATCCCCTTACGGCAGTTGCAATTGGGACAGGCCGGTTTATCGAGTTTTCCCATGGGGGGGATGGAAAGGCACAGGATTATTGACAGGGGGCGGACAGGCTGTTGCAAAAACATGGCTTCCATACAATATCACGAAGTTTCCACGGGGAACAGCAGAGAAGATTGTATGGATATGTCATTTTGCAGCAGTCTTTTTTATCCCAGCGCAGGGGAAAGGAATGATACTGCTCATGCGGCTCGCTGCAGGCGGAGAATTCTGTGAAGGCAGGATTTTTCTTGCTTTATAGAAATTGTGTTCTATAAAGTAAAAAAGTTTCACTTAGGATGGGCATTCTGCGCAATAAGAAAATGGCTGCTGTCGCCGCCGCGCTTTGGTACGGGTGTGGGTCAGAACCTACAGTGTTTTAGAATGACTTGCTATTTGCAATACCCTATTGACTAGGGGTTATGCTATGAAGGGTAGAGGCTTTCATAGTAAATCTTTATGTGTACGACATACATCACCATGAATGAAAGGATTCCAGAGCAGTTGGCATGTCTGAACTTCGCTTTCTGCTGCAAAAGGGGTACTTTCGCACTAACGAATAAGGAAAAGGAATTAAGAAAGGGAATAACTTTGGCAGCTGTCAGTGGATTTGTAGAAAAAATTAAGTTCCGAAATGAGGATAATGGATATACGGTATTGAGCCTTGTATCTGAGGATGATGAGTACATACTGGTTGGAACTTTCCATTATATAACAGAAGGAGAAATGATTGAAGCTTCTGGGACTATGATAGAGCATCCAATGTACGGGGAACAGCTTCAGGTGGAAAGTTATGAGATTAAGATCCCCCAGGATATCCATTCTATGGAACGATATCTAGGTTCCGGAGCAGTAAAGGGGATTGGAGCGGCTCTGGCTGCTAAGATTGTCCGTCATTTTAAGTCAGATACTTTCCGAATAATGGAAGAAGAGCCAGAAAGGCTTTCTGAGATAAAGGGCATCAGTGAAAAAATGGCTATGGCGATTGGAGAGCAGATGGAGGAAAAGAAAGAGATGCGCCAGGCTATGATGTACCTTCAGAAGTATGGAATTTCTATGAATCTGGCCCTGAAAATTTTTCAGGAATATGGGCAGCGCCTGTATGGAATTATGGAGGAGAATCCCTACCGTCTGGCAGATGATATTCCTGGTGTAGGCTTTAAAATGGCAGATGAGATTGCCCGTCAAGCGGGGATCTTTATGAATAGTGATTATCGCATACAGAGCGGTCTCTTATATATCCTCCTTCAGGCGGTAGGAAATGGACATACCTATCTGCCTCAGGAAGAGCTGCTTGCCAATGCTGGTGACCTTTTAAAGGTTGAGCCAGAGGACATGGAAAAGCATCTGATGGATATGCAGATTGACAAGAAGCTGGTGGTGAAGGAAAAGGACGGCCGCCGGATGGTATATGCAGCCCAATATTACTATATGGAATTAAACACGGCCAGGATGCTGTTTGATCTGAATATCAGGGGGAATGTTGCAGAGGAAGAGATTGCTGGAAGGCTGGAGGTCATTCAGGCAGAAGAGGGGATTAAGCTGGATGTGCTCCAGGCCAGAGCAGTGGCAGAAGCAGTAAATAGCGGCCTTTTGATTATAACAGGTGGGCCAGGTACTGGAAAGACTACGATTATTAATACAATCCTCCGGTATTTTGAGGAAGAAAAACTAGAAATCCTTTTGGCTGCTCCCACAGGGAGAGCTGCAAAGCGGATGACAGAGGCAACAGGCCGCGAGGCAAAGACAATCCACAGGCTTTTGGAATTAAACGGTGCGCCTGTAGAAAAAGAGAGTTCTTCCATGCATTTTGACAGAAATGAAGAGAACCCTCTGGATGGGGATGTGGTTATTATTGATGAGATGTCTATGGTGGATATTTTTCTCATGCATTCCCTATTGAAAGCAGTGAACGTAGGAACCCGGCTGATTCTGGTGGGGGATGTGAATCAGCTTCCTTCTGTAGGGCCTGGAAATGTGCTGAAGGATATCATTGACTCCGGCATCTTTCCAGTGGTGAAGCTTACTAGGATTTTCCGTCAGGCATCACAAAGTGATATTATTGTTAATGCTCATAAAATCCATAAAGGTGAGGAGGTTCCTCTGGGGAAACGGAGTAATGATTTCCTCTTCATACGGAGAGAAAATCCAGATGCCATTATCAGCGCTATGATAGCTTTGGTAAAAGAAAAGCTGCCTGGTTATGTCCATGCCGAGCCTTTTGATATCCAGATTATGACCCCCATGCGGAAAGGCGCTCTGGGTGTAGACAGGCTGAATGGAATTCTTCAGGAGTATCTGAACCCTCCAGATACCTCTAAGGAGCAAAAGGAAGCAGGAGGAGTCGTTTACCGCGTAGGGGATAAGGTCATGCAGATTAAGAATAATTATCAGATGGAATGGGAGACGCGGAGCAAATATGGGATTCCTATAGAAAGCGGCCTGGGGATCTTCAATGGAGATCTAGGGATTATCCGTGAAATCAATTCCTTTGCGGAAATTATGACCGTAGAGTTTGATGAAGGGAAAATGGTAGAGTATGGTTTTAAACAGCTGGATGAGCTGGAACTGGCCTATGCCATTACTATCCATAAGTCTCAAGGGAGCGAATATCCGGCAGTTGTAATCCCTGTATATAGCGGCCCAAGGCTGCTGATGACAAGAAATCTCCTTTATACAGCAGTAACCAGGGCAAAGCATTGTGTATGTCTCGTAGGCCTGCCTCAGGCCTTTCAGGCTATGGCTGACAATGAAATGGAACAGAAACGGTATACTGGTTTGAAAGAACGGATTAAGGAATGTTGAAAGGGTGAGAAAATCCGGAATTGCAAATTTGCGGTTTAAAATTCTATGTTCCTTAGAGTTATAGATTCACTGGTTTCCTGTAAAAGGCGCATAAGGATCCAGAACAGAATTGTTTGAGGTTGGATAAGGAAAAGAGGTGAAGGAAAAAATAAAAGATATAATAGAATATGCAGCAGGGCCTGCCACAGACTTTTTAACAAGAATTTTGTTTCCAAGGCGCTGCCCAGTTTGCGGCAATATTGTCCCGTTTGGAAAGGGACTTATCTGTCGGTCATGTTTTTCTGAATTGTCTTTCATAAAATCCCCATGCTGTAAAAAATGTGGGAAAGAAGTTATGAATGAGAGAATAGAATATTGTTATGACTGCTCTCGTCATGTCCGCCATTTCCAAAGGGGAATGGCTTTGCTTAATTACAATGAAGCGGCGGCCAGGTCCATGGCAGGGATTAAGTACCATAATAAAAGGGAGTATCTGGATTTTTATGGAGAAGCGGCAGTAAGGAGATATGGGAAAGCGATTACACGGATCGATCCAGATGTACTGATTCCCGTTCCGATCCATCCCTCCAGACTGCGCTCCAGAGGCTTTAACCAGGCAGAGATTTTTGCCCGAATCATAGGAAAACGTCTGGGGATCCCAGTAAGGACAGACATTCTAAAAAGGAATCGGAAAACAGATCCCCAAAAGGAGCTTACACCTAAAGAGAGGCTTCAGAATCTGGAGCAGGCATTTTCAGCAGAAGGTATGCCGAACCATATACATAGAGTGCTTCTGGCAGATGATATTTATACGACGGGAAGCACGATAGAGGCATGTACGAGAGCACTAAAACAGCAGGGAGTAGATGAGATATATTTTCTAACAATATGTATTGGATATGGCAGATAAGAGAGGCAAATCTCCTGGTGTTTTTTGTAAAATGCTGCCTTTATATTTTTGGCATCATTAGCTTATAGATATAATTTTAAACCTGCTCGTTCCAATTTCTTACATTCAAATGTTAAATGACCGCTAAAATGGAGAAATTTAAGGAAGTAGAGGATTGACAATAAATCTTAATTTAGTATAATAAAATTTGTATCAATATTTTTCATAAAAAGAGGAGGACGAAATGAAAAAACATTTAATATGGCTGATCGCAGTGCTTACAGCAGTTTCTATGTGGGCTCAGGGCTGTTCCAAGGATGTAGGGACATCAGCTGAAACTGAAAAGGTAACAGAAGCAGAAGAGAAAGAGGAAGAGACAACAGAGGCAGAAGAAAAGGAAACAAAAGAAGCTGAAAAGACTGCCAGCAGCGCAGGGACTTCTACAGGCATTCCGGCTGAATATGAAAAGTATCTGTCCTGGAAGGGAGCAGACTATACTGCTGCATCTGATGATGAGAAATTAGAAGCTGTTGTTGCATATGTTTTATATGATGGAATCGTATATCAAAAGGTGCCTGGCTTGACAGCAGAGTCTGTTAAGAGAGAACCAGAGCTTAAGTCCATGCAGTCTATTATCGAGAATTCCATGACTGTTAATGTGGATATGACATTACAGGAGATCTGTGATTTAGGTCATTCTACTACAAACTCCATTGAGGATATTGACCTTCCGGAAGATATTGTTAAAAATCTCCAGTGTACAGCAGCTGAGTGGAACGCAGCATCTGAAGAAGAGAAGGTTCTGATTGCAAAGAGCATGGTAATTGCAGTAGGCAAGATGGCAGATCAGGAAGTGACTATGGAGCAGCTTGACGGTATGGATGATGAAATTGCTCAGCAGGTAGCTGTTATCCAGTCCTTGTTTGATACTGGACTGTATGGAGATGAGACACTGTACGATATTCTTGGTATGGTGAATTAAGGATTTATCAATGTCTGGTTAACAATGGCGGAGCAGTGAAATGTAAAACCATCTGCTATAGCACATTTGCGAAGCAAACCATACAGGTTTTGCGGCCTTTATGAAGCAAGGAACAATGGTAGTAAAGAAGCTGTAAAAATTGTATGATATATAAAAAAGACAGCAGTGTCATTTGCAGAATGAATGATACTGCTGTTTTCTTATATCAATTCTTATAAACCCCTTGACGGGACAGGATATTTGTGATACAGTGAACTGGCGAATGGAAGAGCTTAGGTCTTTTTTTTATGCTTAAAAATATAAGCTGAAAAGAGGCTGAATAACGAAATTTAAAGTGGAGGTGGAAGTCGTGCGCACAAGAATTACACTGGCATGTACAGAATGCAAACAACGTAACTACAACATGACCAAAGATAAGAAGACCCATCCGGACAGAATGGAGACAAAGAAGTATTGCAGATTCTGCAGGACACATACTTTACACAAGGAAACCAAATAACCGAGGTTCAGTAAAGGATGTGAGATTATGGGAGATACAGTAAAAAAGGGAGAAGCTCCGAAAAAAAGCTTTTTTCAGGGGCTGCGTTCCGAATACCGGAAGATTGTCTGGCCGTCACAAGAGACATTGAAGAAACAGACGATTGCAGTTATGATTTCATCAGTAGTTTTGGGACTTATAATTGCAGTTTTGGATTTCATTATCAAATTTGGCATTGACCGTATCTTGATCAGATAAGGCGAGGGTGGACGATATGGCAGAAGCGCATTGGTATGTAGTGCATACCTATTCAGGCTATGAGAACAAAGTAAAGATCGATATTAAAAAGACGATTGAAAACAGAGGCCTTCAGGATCAGATATTAGAGGTATCTGTTCCGATGCTTCCTGTCGTGGAAGTAAAGAACGGCGTAGAGAAGCAGGCAGATAAAAAGATGTTTCCAGGATACGTTCTTATTAAAATGGTAATGAATGACGATACTTGGTATGTTGTAAGAAATACCAGGGGTGTGACAGGATTTGTCGGTCCTGGTTCCAAGCCTGTACCGCTAACAGAAGAAGAGATTGCAGGTCTTGGCTTCCAGAACCAGGAGGATGCAGATTCAGGCCTTCAGAACCAGGAAGTTGCAGTTGACTTTGAGATCGGCGACCTGATTGTTGTTACATCAGGGGCTTGGAAAGATACTGTCGGAGCGATCAAAGCGATTAACAAGGCAAAGAAGTCCATTACAATCAGTGTTGAGATGTTTGGCCGTGAGACCCCGGTTGAACTTAATTTCACAGAAGTGAAGAAGATGTAACGTATCGGCCCTTTTTAGTGAATTTTATTATACGATGAAGGTCAGAGGATTTCATAGTAGCTCATATCATACAACATACTGCCAGACAGCGGATTGTATGACTATCCATACTAGGAAAGAATTTAGACTTGCATTAGGAAAGGGCTGGTGGGAGGGAAATCCCCGACAATACCACAATATGTAGGAGGTGCCTAATTATGGCAAAGAAAGTAACAGGTTATATTAAATTACAGATTCCTGCTGGAAAGGCTACGCCAGCACCGCCAGTTGGTCCTGCTCTTGGACAGCATGGTGTTAATATTGTTCAGTTTACAAAGGAATTTAATGCAAGAACAGCAGACCAGGGAGATTTAATTATCCCAGTTGTTATTACCGTTTATGCTGATAGAAGTTTCAGCTTCATCACAAAGACTCCGCCAGCTGCTGTTTTGTTAAAGAAGGCTTGTAATATTAAATCAGGCTCTGCAACGCCAAACAAGACAAAAGTAGCTACCATTTCCAAAGATGAGGTTCGCAAGATTGCTGAACTGAAGATGCCAGATTTAAATGCTGCCAGCGTTGAGGCTGCAATGAGCATGATTGCTGGTACAGCAAGAAGCATGGGTATCACTGTAGAAGAATAAAGAAATGGTTTTTTGAAAACGTGGGAGGGAAATCCCCGACAATACCACTAGGAGGTTATTTAAAATGAAAAGAGGAAAAAGATATATTGAGGCTGCTAAATTAGTAGACCGTACAACTCTTTATGACGCAGCAGATGCGATTGCTCTTGTAAAGAAAATGGCAGATGCAAAATTTGACGAGACAATTGAAGCTCATTTGAGAACCGGATGTGACGGCCGTCACGCAGACCAGCAGATTCGTGGTGCAGTGGTACTGCCTCATGGAACTGGAAAGACGATCAGAATCCTTGTATTTGCAAAGGGGCCAAAGGCAGATGAGGCTCAGGCAGCAGGTGCAGATTTTGTAGGAGCAGAAGAACTGATTCCGAAGATCCAGAACGAAGGCTGGCTGGATTTTGATGTAGTTGTAGCTACCCCTGATATGATGGGCGTTGTAGGACGTCTTGGACGTGTACTTGGACCTAAGGGCTTAATGCCAAACCCAAAGGCTGGTACTGTTACCATGGATGTGACAAAGGCTATTAATGAGATCAAAGCCGGTAAGATTGAGTATAGACTTGACAGAACAAACATTATCCACGTGCCAGTTGGAAAAGCTTCTTTCACAGAAGAACAATTAGCGGACAACTTCCAGACGCTTATGGATGCAATCATCAAGGCAAGGCCAAGCGCGTTAAAGGGTACCTTCTTAAAGAGCGTTACCTTAACCTCTACTATGGGCCCTGGCGTAAAGCTGAACGTTGCTAAGCTGAGCAGCTGATGAGAAAAGACTGCATCAGAATATAACAATAAAAAAGAATGGCTGTAGAACAATTATGGTTCTGCAGCCATTCTTTTTACTTTATAGAATTGCTTTGTAAACTACAGAAGTACAGGAACTTTTCTTTGGGCCGAGTCTGCCGCGCCAACCAGCCTTATGGTGATTGCTGCGGTTACTATTTTCGAGGAAGAGATCCTGCCCGCTGTCGGCGTAGGTGACATTATGAGAGAAGCAAAAGCAGGCTATAACTTTTGGCAGAGGTTTGGTACCAGCGCCCCCTGTATGTTTCTTATACTGCTCCTTGGCCTGATCGATGTCATGTCCTTTGGCGCCACTGGACAGGCAAACCCTATCAACGCTTATGCTGCTATGGTTAATAATAAGCCGATTCTGGTTATGTCCCTGTTGTTTACACTTTTGGCCCAGGTAACTACTAATATTACCAATAACATTATACCTGGAGTTTATGGATGCATGGATTTACTGAATATGAAGCATAAGCTGACCTGTATTGTTACTGGCATATCGGGCTGCGCACCTGCCCATGGATTTTTATCAGCAACTCCTCAGCAGCAGGTTTAAGCACTTTTATTAATATTTATACGGTTATGATGAATCCGATTTTTGTAGTTATGCTTGTTGATCCCTGCAATTTAATCTGGACCCTCTTCACAATGACAGCAATCGATTTAAACTTATTCTTTTTTATCATTATTATATGAAGATGTGTGAAAGCTAAGGAACTGCCGCATATCGAATGATATGCAGAGAATTTCAGGGAATTTTAAGACCTGGGGCTTCTAAAAGAAATAAAGTTTCCTTAAAATTAGCCGATATTATAAATAATACGGATGCTACGGAAAAACTTCATTATGCCCTGTAAGGTGGATGTACGGATATTTATAATATGAAATTTTTGACGTTCATATTATATATTTCGTTTTTAAAGAGGGGGGATTATATGGACTTTATGTCAATTCAGTCAATAGGCAGTTATACAAAGACCCTTAAGCTGCAGATGAAATGGGAGAAGAAAAAGCAGTCAGGCGAATTTACTGCCTCTAGTATGAAACCTATAGGCGGCGCTGGAGACGGACAATCAGGGATTGTTGGAAGCGATTCAGATACTAAGGGAGATGAAAAGCTGAAAGCCATACAGCAAAAGCTTTATTCTGGAAAAAAGCTGTCACAAGCAGAGCTGGAATATTTGCAGCAAAAGGATCCGATTGCCTATCAGCGTGCAAAGATAGTGGCTCAGGAGCAGGCCAGCTACGAAAAAGAGCTGAAGCGTTGCCGAACGAAGGAAGAAGTGCAGAGACTGAAGCTGTCTCGTGCTGCAGCTTCTCTGGCGGCTGTGAATGAAGTAAAAAACAATCCTAATATTAAGGGTGGAGAAAAGCTGAAAGCGATTCTTTTTGAACAGCAGAAGATGGCAGCAGTAGAGAAGGCTACAAATAAGTTTGTAAAGAGCGGAAAATACGCACAGCTGCCTACGGAAGCAGAGAAGATTAAGGCAGAAAAGGATATGAAAGAAGCCGAAGAGGCAGAGAGAGAAGAGGCAAAAGCTTCCAAAAAAGAAGAAGAACAGCTTCCAAAAGACGGACCTTCAAAAGAAGAGGAAAGCATTGTGCCTGCAGATGTCTTTGAAGAAAAAGGGGAAGTATCTCATAAGGCTGCAGGGCTAAAGAAGGCGGATTTCCATAAGACTTCAGAGGACAGAATAACAAGGATAGAGGCAGAGCAGACCCCTGAGGCCCATAAGGTCAGAAAGAGCAAGGCAAGAGGCGGATATCTGGCTGACCCGATAGCCCAAGAGCAGATTTCTCCTGTATTTTATGAAGGAAAGGCATAAGAAGCCATGGCCTGTAGGAAGAGAAACGATAGGTGTCAGGATATTATTATTGTTAGAAATAATAGGAATGGTCCCTGAAAATAAGAATATGTAAAATTTCATTGACAGATAAAAGAGAAAATGCTATACTTATCAAGTATTGACTGCCGAAGACAGTAGGTGCCGTAAGGCTTAAGGTATTAACGCCTACCGAGGAAATGTACAAACTCATTATAGAGAATTGTCAGCCTCCCTGTGTTTTTGCAGGGAGGTTTTTCGCAGGTGATACTTCATACTAAAAAGGAGGTAAACCATTCATGGCAAAAGTTGAATTAAAACAGCCTATTATAGCTGAAATCGCAGAGCTGTTCAATGGGGCACAGGGTGCAGTAGTTGTTGATTACCGCGGACTGACCGTAGAACAGGATACCATTCTTCGTAAGAAGCTGAGAGAAGCCGGAATTACTTACAAGGTATACAAGAATACAATGATCCGGTTTGCAGCAAAGGGTACTGTGTTTGAAGCTTTGGAGCCGGATTTGGAAGGGCCTACAGCTCTGGCTGTATCAAAGACAGATGCGACCGCTCCAGCAAGAGTACTGGCTGAGTTCGCTAAGACAGCAGATGCCCTTGAATTAAAGGCAGGTGTTGTAGAAGGAACCTATTATGACAGGGCTGGTATCCAGGTGATTGCCACAATCCCGTCCAGAGAAGTTCTTCTTGCAAAGCTGTTGGGAAGCATGCAGTCTCCGATTGCCAACTTCGCAAGGGTTATCAATCAGATTGCAGAAGCCAAGGAAGCTTAAAAGGTTTAAAGCCCTGGATAGGGCAGCCATTTCCATGGATTGTGTGCCTGTATCAACAGGCAAAGCCGTTTAAAAAACAAATATCAATAGGAGGAATAAAATCATGGCAAAGTTAACAACCGCTGAGTTTATCGAAGCTATCAAGGAATTATCCGTATTAGAATTAAACGAATTAGTAAAAGCATGTGAGGAAGAATTTGGTGTATCTGCAGCAGCAGGCGTTGTCGTAGCAGCAGCAGGCGCAGGTGCAGCAGCTGAAGAAGAGAAGACAGAATTTGATGTTGAGCTGACAGAGGTTGGCCCAAACAAGGTTAAAGTTATTAAAGTTGTTCGTGAAGTAACTGGACTGGGCTTAAAGGAAGCAAAGGACGTAGTAGACGGAGCTCCTAAGGTAGTTAAGGCTGAGGCTTCCAAGGAAGAAGCTGAAGACATTAAGGCAAAGCTTGAAGCAGAGGGTGCAAAGGTTACTCTTAAGTAATTCAGCCATAGGGCAGAGTTATGGGCCGCAGCGGTTATCCGCTGCGGTTTTTTATCATATAGAATTCGGAGGCCAAGAGAGGCGTAAACGGAAAAGTGCCAGAATATTTTTTCAGTTTTGGAGCCAAGAAATTCTAAGACTCCTGCAGGAAATCACTTGTATGCACAAGTGTTTACGTTCAATGAAAAAATATTCTGACACTTTTCCTGGACAGGTAGTTTTGCTGCCTTAATCCATATAGGAAGATTCATTGGATTTTCCTATATAATAAAAAAGTTTAGGACTAAGATGCACACGCAAATGTAGATATAAGATATTGCTGATGTGGCGCAGGATTTCGCAAAGCGAAATTTTTTTAGCATATAAGAGAGGTAGAAATCATGAATGTCTTTGATATTATAGGGCCGGTTATGATCGGGCCGTCGTCTTCTCATACGGCAGGCGCTGTAAGGCTTGGAAGAGTAGCCTGGAAGGTACTGGGGGAAGAGCCTGTAAAGGCAGAAATAGAGCTTTCCGGCTCTTTTGCGCAGACCTATAAGGGCCATGGGACAGATAAAGCCTTAATTGCTGGAATTATGGGAATGCATTCTTATGATGAGAACATTAAATGTTCTCTTGAGATAGCAAAGAAAAAGGGGTTGACATACCAATTTAAAAAGGTAGATATTCCTGCGGCCCATCCCAATACAGCTCGAATCCTTTTATATGGAAGGGATGGGGCAGAAGCGGCAGTAGAGGGAGCCTCTATTGGAGGCGGTAATATTCTGGTGGATAAGGTAAATGGAATGGATGTTGCATTTACCGGCCAGTATAATACCATACTGGTTCGCCATTATGACAGGCCGGGAGCGATAGCAGCGGTCACAAATTTTATGGCATATTCTGATGTGAATATCGGCAACTTTCGCTTATCAAGGCAGAGAAAGGGTGGAGAAGCCATTATGACCATTGAAATAGACGGAAATCCGCCTAAAAATCTTATGGAACAGCTAAAAATGCTTCCTCACATCATCGGAGTCATTATGCTCCGAGCCATATAAATACTATTGTTTTATAAGATAAGGAGGGTTATGTTGGATTATCAATGGATCAGGGAGCTGATAGAAGAAGCGGAAAAAGCTGGCAGCACAATAGGGACTGTTATTATAAAAGATCAAGCACAGCAAATGGAGGTTTCGGAGGAGGAGATTTATAAACGTATGGAAAGCCGCCTTCAGGTTATGGAGGAATCGGTAAGAAAGGGCATTGATAAAGATTTAAAGTCCACCTCAGGTCTGACTGGAGGTGATGCATATCGTATGATGGAATACGGAATGGATCAAGGATTAAGCGGAAGCTTTATGACAAAAGCCATGGCAAGAGCTCTGGCGGTTTCCGAATATAATGCCTCTATGGGGAAGATCGTGGCTGCTCCTACAGCAGGCTCTTGCGGAATCATGCCAGGATGTCTAGTGAGCATGCTTCAGGACAGAAATGCGGAGCGCGAAAAGGTAGTAAAGGCCATGTTTACAGCAGCAGGTTTCGGGATGGTTATTGCAGAGAAGGCTAGTATAGCTGGTGCGGAAGGCGGCTGTCAGGCAGAATGCGGTTCGGCAGCAGGAATGGCAGCAGCAGCTTTAGTGGAAATCATGGGCGGCACGCCGGTTCAGGCAGCTGATGCATGTGCCATGGCTTTGAAAAACCAATTAGGCCTGGTGTGTGATCCGGTTGCAGGCCTGGTGGAGATTCCCTGCATTAAGAGGAACGTAGCTGGAGTTATGATTGCATTTTCAGCAGCAGACATGGCTTTGGCAGGAATAAGGTCTCAAATTCCGGTTGATGAGGTGATTGAAGCCATGAGAGAGGTAGGCTCTGCCATGTCCTGTGATTTGAAGGAAACTGCTAGAGGAGGACTTGCGAATACCCCTACAGCCAGAAGACTTACAGAAAGGCTTTTTGGGAAAAATAAGGAGTGAATAGAGCAGAGAAGGCGATAGAGAAAGAGTAAAAAAATTATGTTCTAAAGAATGACAAATTGTCACTTTGCCGAAATTAAAAAGATAGAAGTCTGATTTTTCGGCAAAGTGACAATTTGTCATTTTTAACATAAAAATAGCAGAAAATCCCTTGAAATGAAGTCTTAAGCATAGTATAATTCCAGAATGACAGGATGTCATTAAGCGGAAAAGAGGGAATTATATGCCGACACAGAGATTTTATAATTTAAAAGAGGAAAAGCGCATGATTATTAAGCAGGCAGCTATGGAGGAATGTGCCAGAGTCCCCTATGCTGAGATTTCCATTAATAAAATCATTAAGGCAGCAGACATTTCTAGAGGAAGCTTTTATACATATTTTGAAGATAAGGATGACATGATAAAATATCTCTTGGATGATTTTCGCATTGCCTGTATGAATTTCTTCTATGGAGAAATTGAACGGGAGGGGGGGGATCTTATAACAGCTTTAGAGAAAATGACAATTAACCTGATGGAACACGGCCTTGAGTATCCCAATGCTTTTGTATATCGGAACCTTCTTTTAAATGTGGGGGCTGTTACCAATATGAAAACCTGCGGTTTCGGCACATTTTTATACGACAGCCCTGAGTACATAGAATTTGTCGATGGCTGCTATCAGAGAAATAATCCGGAAAAGTGTCCTTTTAAAGATAAGCGTCAGTTAGCTGTTACCATGGAAATAATTGTGACAACAGCAATTCGGAATGTGGCAATATACCACATGTTTGGGAGTGCGGAAAAAGAGAAGTTCAGTCAGGTGGTATATGAACAGCTGGAGATTGTTCGGAGAGGTTTAGGATAGAGAAAAGGAAAAGTGAAATTAATAGATGGAGAAAAAATAGACAGATTACTGGGATGATGGAGAGACAGGAAGAAAAGGAAACATAGCAATAGAAGGACAAAAAAGGAGAGCAATTATGAAAAAAGGAGTAACAATTCTAATCGGGCTTGTGATTATCGGCCTGGCTGCAGGCGGCCTTTATGCCGCATTTGGGCGTAAAAAACCAATGGAAGAAGAGGATGTAAGGCCAGCAGTAGTTGCCAGTAATCCTGAGATAAGGGATATTACCCTATATACAGATGTAATCGGAACGATTGAGCCATCGGAAACCGTTTCCGTATCCCCTAAAATGAGCGGAGAAGTGTTAGAGGTGATGTTTGAGGCAGGCCAGTATGTGGAGGCAGGCCAGCCTTTATGCAAGATTGATTCTGATGCTCTGACAGCTCTTAGAATTCAGGTAGAAAGTGCCCAGGTATCCATGAATGATGCGAATACATCTCTCCATAGGATGCAGGCATTGTTTGCAGGAGGAACCATTTCCCAACAAGCCCTGGAACAGGCTCAGAGCGCGGCTAAGGGTGCCAGGCTTCAATATGAAGCAGCAAAAAATCAATATGATCTTCAGGTAAAATATACAACTGTGACAGCTCCAATCAGCGGAGTAATCGAGTCAAAGGGTATTGATCCTCATGATATGATTTCTCCGTCAGGAAGAGTATGTGTGATTTCAGCCAAAGATCAGATTATGGTGAAATTTAGTGTTCCAGAACGGGTTATGAAAAATCTTCAGATAGGAATGCCAGTATTTCTTGATAAATATGGGACGGAATATAATGGAAGCATTACAGAAATCGCTTCCATGGTAGATCCTAGCAGCGGTCTCTATCAGATAAAAGCCAGAGTAGACCAGGGGGAGGCCTTGAGTACAGGTTCAAAGGTAAAGGTAAATGTATTAAGAGAAGGTGTAAAAAGTGTTATGACAATTCCCCTGGGAGCTGTTTCCTATGATGAGGGAAATCCTTACATATATGTATATAACAATGGAATGGCAAAGCGTGTGGATATAGAAAGCGGTATCTATGATATGGAAATCATGGAAGTAAAGAGTGGGCTTTCTGCTGGCGACCAGGTGATTTCCTCCTGGAGCAATGAGCTGACTGATGGCGTAGAGGTTATGCTGGTAGATGAGGATAAGTCCCAGGAGGATGGGAGCTCGGCTCAAGCAGAGGAGAGTCAAAGCAAAGCCGAGGATGGAGCAGCAGAATAGCGGGAGCAGAAGGTGAGGAACTGATATGATTAATTTAACAAAATTTGCATTAAAACGTCCGGTCACTGTCCTGCTTGCCCTGCTGACCCTGGTATTTTTTGGTATGCAGTCCTTGCTAGGTTCCAAGGTAGAGCTGACTCCTGAGATGGAAATGCCTATCATGCTGATCGCTACGGTTTATCCAGGCGCCAGCCCAGAGGATGTAAATGAGCTGATTGGTAAGGAAGTAGAAGATGCAGTGGCTTCTTTAAGCGGTATTTCTGAGGTTGACACCATTGCGATGGAAAATGTTTCGATTGCTTTGATTCAGTACAATTATGGTACCAATATGGATACAGCTTATTTAGACTTAAAAAAAGCAATTGATGGAATCCGGCGGAACCTGCCGGAGGACGCAGAGGAGCCTAATATCCTGGAAATGGATATGAATGCACAGCCGGTTATTGTGATGGCAATCAGCGGCGGTACGGAGGGGAATCTGTACAATTATGTGGATAAGGAGATTGTACCAGAACTTGAAAAGCTTTCCAGCGTAGGTGAGATTTCCCTGGCAGGAGGAAGGGAAAGCTATGTGAGAATTGAACTGCTTCCAGAACAGATGAATCAGTATCATTTGAATATGACAACAGTAGCAGGGATTGTAGGAGCAGCTGATTTCACCATTCCTGCAGGAAGCACAAAGGTAGGAAAGGATTCCTTAAGCGTCAGTGTAGGAAATGATTATGATGATATTGAGAGCCTTAAAGCGATTCCAATTCCTTTGGCTGATGGCAATACCATCCATCTTTCCGATATTGCCAATGTATATGAGGCATTGGAAGAAGCAAACAGTATTGGACGGTATAATGGACAGGAGGTTGTGTCGGTTGGTGTAAAGAAGCAGCAGAGTGCCAGCGCAGTTGAAGTATCTAGGCAGGTGGTAAAGGAAATCGAAAGCCTGAAAAGGCAGAATCCGGCCTTAGAGGTTGAGATGATCTACGATTCCAGCGAAATGATATTAGAATCCATTAAGAATGTACTTCAGACCCTGATTATGGCAGTACTTCTTTCCATGGTCGTTTTATTCCTGTTTTTCGGAGACTGGAAAGCCTCGCTTATCGTAGGAAGCTCTATCCCTGTGTCTGTAGTGGTGTCTCTTATTCTGATGAGTGCCATGGGATTTTCTCTAAATGTGATTTCTCTGGGTGCTTTGGTGCTGGGCGTTGGTATGATGGTCGATAACTCCATTGTGATGCTGGAAAGCTGTTTCCGTTCAAAGGAAGGAAGAAATTATTATAATGCATCTATTGAGGGAGCAAAGCTGGTTATTAATTCTCTGGTTGGCTCTACGGCAACGACCTGCGTTGTATTCCTGCCTTTGGCGCTTATGCAGGGACTGTCTGGACAGCTATTCAAACCACTGGGATTTACCATTGTATTCTGTATGATGGCTTCCTTGTTTTCTGCAATTATCGTAGTTCCTCTGATGTATTTGTTTATGCATCCCTTGGAGCGTACGGAGATACCAGTCAATCAGCTGGTACAGGTGCTTCAGAATGGCTATCGTGTAGTCGTGGCAAAGGTTCTTCCTAAGAGAAAAACAGTAATCCTGACAGCGATTATTCTATTAGCTCTTTCCTTTTTAATGGCAGGAAGCCTGGGAATGGAAATGATGCCAGCAGTTGACGAAGGGATTGTGAATATGACAATCCAGACCAAGCCTGGCCTGACAGTAGAAGCAAATAATGAGATCCTTAAAAAGATAGAGGCTATGGTAATAGAAGAGGAAGATTTGGATCATTATCTTCTTACATATGGTGACAGCGGGCTGAGCATGTCAGGAGGAGACAGCAGTACATTAACCGCCTACCTGAAGGATGACAGAAAGCTTTCTACCACTGAAGTTATGAGAAAGTGGAGAAAGACTACACAGAAAATGGCAGACTGCACCATTGTTCTAGAAAATGGGAGCAGTACTGGTTCCAGCAGTATGTATTCGGATAAAATCGAGATTGACATTTCCAGCGTTGATTATGATTCTGCCAAGGCTGTGGCTAAAGATATGGTAGCAGAATTAAAGACATGGCCCAGTGTTACCAAGGTTCATACAGATGTAGAAAATGCAGCACCTGTTATAAAGGTAAATATTGACCCAATCAAAGCCCAAGCAGAGGGGCTGACTCCAGCCAGCGTAGGAGGCGTGATTCACTCTACCATAAGTGGTGTTGAGGCAATGACTCTGAATTCCGCAGGAGAAGATATTACGGTAAAGGTAGAATTTGCTCCAGATGAATATGATACGATCAATAAGTTGGAAGGACTTCTTCTTTCCACCCCTATGGGGACCCAGGTTCCGCTGTCAGATATTGCAGAGATATATTACGCAGACAGCCCCTTAACCATTACAAGGATGGATAAACAATATAAAGTAGCAATCACATGTGAGGCGGTAGAGGGTTATGAAGAAACTGCAGAAAAAGATGTAAAAGAATTTGCTGCAAAATATCAGTTCCCGCTTGGAGTTTCCAATAAGGCAAATTCTATGGATGAAAGAATGGCGGAAGAAATGGGGGCCCTGTTAGGAGCTATCGGAACAGCAGTATTTCTGATTTTCGTTGTTATGGCTATGCAGTTTGAATCGCCAAAATTCTCCCTCATGGTTATGTTTACCATTCCATTTAGTTTGATTGGAGCCTTTGGACTTCTGTTTCTTGCAAATTGTAAAATCAGTATGGTTTCTATGCTGGGATTCTTGATGATGATTGGCACAGTCGTTAATAATGGTATTTTGTATGTGGACACAGTAAACCAGCTGAGGGGTGAATTAGGGCTTCAGAATGCTCTGGTGGAAAGCGGAGCAATCCGTCTGCGCCCGATTTTGATGACTACATTGACCACAGTCCTTTCCATGATTCCTCTTGCTATTGGATATGGTAAATCTGGCGCTACCCTTCAGGGCCTTTCCCTGGTAAATGTAGGCGGCCTTCTGGCGTCAACCCTATTATCCCTGATCCTTCTTCCTACTCTGTATGGAATGATAGACCAGATGGGAAAGAGGCATTTCCATATGGAACATTTTATTGAGGATTAAAGTTAGAGCAGGGAGGAAAGGTAAGTTCAGATATGCCATGCATTGAATGCTTATATTCCTTGCAGCATGTATATAGTGTCCATAAAGGCTTAAGAAGAAGGATATAGAAAAAGAAGAGGTGGATATGATAAAGAGAAGAGGAAAAAAACTTGTTTCTGCCGGAATTGCTGTAGTGCTTGCTGGGATAATAACTGTTCCCACAGCTGCCAGCCCAGAGTTTGCTCATACGGAAGAGGAGTGGGCAAGGCTCCGAGACAATGTGATGGAATATGGGGAACTGGCAGATTTGATTCATGAGTACAATACAACGGTCTATAAAAATCAGATATCCTATGAGGAAGCCAGGGATCAGGATTTTAACGATGCAAAGGATGCTTTACAGGCTCAGGCCTCTGAATTGTTTGAACAGGCAGATGCCCTTTATCCAGATGATACCTATTCGATGGCTCCTGGCGGAATCTATGCAAATATGGTTTATGGATCTGCCATGATGGAGTATTATGCCAAGATGGCTCTTCAGACTTCAGAATCTAACCTTGTAGATAATACCATGCTGAGAATCCGTTATGACCAGCAGGAGGCAGCCCTGGTTATGCAGGCTCAGATTATGATGAATTCCTATGAACAGCTGGAAAAAAACATGGTCCTTCTGGAGGATTCAAAGGAACTTCTGGAGACTGTATACCAGGCAGTTCTGGTACAGCAGAGCCAGGGAATGGCTACTCAGGCAGAGGTGCTAAAAGCCCAGGAGAACATACACAATATGGAGGCCAACATACAGTCTGCTGAAAAAAGCAGGGAACAGATAAAAAGAAATTTGTGCCTTTTGACCGGTTGGAGTGTTGACGCCAGTCCGGAGATCCGCCCGATTCCAGCAATGGATATGTCAAGAATTGACAGGATGAATCCATCTGTTGATACTGCGTCTGCTTTAGCCAATAACTATGATATGCGGTATTATACCAAGCAGCTGGAGAATGTAACAGAAGAAGGCTCCAGGAAAACAGCCCAGGCTAATATTGACAATACTAGAGAGAACATTACAAATCAGGTAAAAACCTTGTATGAAACCGTATTAAATCAGAGGATTTCCTATGAAACAGCTCAGATGTCCCTCCAGCTGGAAGAGGTGAATTTGAAGGATGCCCAGCTTCAATATCAGACTGGGACCTCAAGCGCCCTTCAGTATCGGCAGGCTCAGAATTCATATCTCCAGAAAGCAACTGCTGTGGATACAGCAAGGCTTAATCTATTCCAAGCAATGGAAAATTATGACTGGGCGGTAAAAGGGCTGGCAGCAGGAAATTAAGCAATCAAAAGCGCGAAATGGGATAAGAGGCTGCAGGATAACAGATATAAGGAATGGGGCGAGCCGTAGAATGAATCATAAAATGAGTAATAAAATGAATGATAGACTAGACCAGAAAAAAAGCTGCAAAATGAATGATAGGATGAACCAGGCTCTGTATTTGAAGAAAGGTTTGGTTGGCCGAATAACAGCTGGTATCATGGCGCTTTTCATATCCTGTATGACATTTGACACTGCTATGGCAGATACAGGCGATAACAGCGGAAATGCTGGGATGGAAGCTGAGGAGTATGGGGATTACGAAAGCCAGGATGGAGGACAGATCATGTCCCCTGTAAGCACAGAGGTAGTTCTTACAGATACTATAGAATATGGACAGATTAAGGAATGGATCAGGCAGTATAATCCAGTGATTAAAAGTGCCAATGAGTCTTACTACATTATGGCAGAAGAAGCTATGAAAGTAGCGGAAAGAATGCGGGAAGAGGCGAATGAGCTGTATGAAGAGGCAAAAGATCTAGAGGACGTGGGAACTCCAGAAGCGAAAGAAGCAGCAAGAGTTCTAAAAAAGAATGTCCGTGAGCTGCGTAAGTATGCGAAAAAGCAGCAGGATGCCTCTGAAGATATGGATGAAAGCCACAGTTCCAGCAGACGGCAGCTGAATCATACTGAGGATACGATGACCTACAACGTTCAGATGCTGGTAAATACCTATTGGCAGCTTCAGTCACAGAGAGTGGTAGTGGAAAAAAGTGTAGAGGCTGCTCAGGCAGCTTTGAATGCAGCTCAAAATATGGCCTCCCAAGGGATGGTAGTGGAGAGTGGACTTCTGGCCTCAGCCAATGGACTGGGAAGCGCAAAGGCGTCCTTAACTGCCATTGATTCCAGCATAGAGCAGATATCCAGAAATATTTATACTTTGACTGGCCAAGGATACGCCTCTGGAGTCCGGATTGGCCGGATGCCGCCAGCAGATCTAGGACATTTGTCAGAAATCAATCTGGAAAAAGACTGTGAAGCAGCAATAGGAAATAATTATGAATTGATCGTACAGCGCCATACGGACTTGGAAAAAAAGACTAATAAAACGGTTAATGGGCGCCTGCGTGAAATCGAAGATGCAGAAGCCCGGATGAAGATTACTGTTACAGGTCTTTATCAGGATATGATGGAGAAAAAGGCTTCCTATGAGGGAAGCAGAGCTGCTTATGAAAGCGCACAGATAATCTGGAATGGTGCACAGATTCAAAATCAGCAGGGAATGTTGAGCCGGATAGAATTTCTCCAGAAAGAAGCAGAATTTCTTTCTGCCAGATCAACCTATGAGGTGGCAGAGCTGGAACTGTTTCAGGCCATGGAGACTTATGACTGGGCTGTGAAAGGGCTGGTGGTGTCAGAGGAACAGCAGTAAAAATGGTCTCGCTTATGTCTGTTTATATAGAGCGTAAAAATTTAACAAGCTTAGGGGCTGTCGGTTAACACGGATTTTATCCCCTGGCACTTAAGAAGGAGAGTGTCCTGTGAAATTCAAGCTTTTTCAAAGCCTTGGATTTCACAGGACGCTCTCCTTCCTTCAATTTCTCCTATTTTTGAGCACAATACTCACCTGGTCTGTTCTTTTCAAACTGCTCTTCTCTTTAAGCGGTCTTCTCCTCCTTTAGACAACTGCGGTTTTCCGGCAAGAGCAGCATTCTAAATGGCCGAACTGCCAAAGAATGCAAAAGCTGAAATAGAATTATTTGCCGGTCATTTGATAAACCAATGCAGGGAACTGAAAATGATAGAAACAAGTCATTTTATAACATAAAAACAGGGGTGTTATCTAAGAGTCCATACTAGATGCATATATACTCATGAAACAATTAAATCATTTAATTCAATAATGTGTCAATGGTATGAATCCAGTTGAGGCGAATCATTTCCATTGCTCTTTCTGTGTCCCCTTTTTTCAGCGCATCAATAATCGTCTGGTGCTGCATGAAAGAGTCGGTACTGTTGCTGTTCTGGCCTGTAAAATGTAGATTTTCGATCCGTTCAATATGAATTCTTAAAACCTCATTGAAATTGGTGAGAAAATCATTGGCAGCAATCCGGAAAAAAATTCCATGAAATTTATTGTCCAATTGTCTCGCTTTACTTTGATCATTTTCGTTTAACGCGAGGGAAAAATTCTGATTGACTTCATTCAGTTCGTCCAGTTCGTTTTTTCCGATGCTCGGCGCGGCAAAACGGACAGCGAGAGCATCGAGCTCGGAGATTATGATATAGACCTGGCGGACATTTTTGGAATCGATAGGAGCAATACGGGATTCCTTCCCTGGCGATACTTCAATCAGTTTTTGGTCTGCCAGAAGCTGTATTGCCTCACGAACGGGCGTTCGACTTATAGAAAAATATTGAGCGATTTCCTGATCTGATATTTTCTCTTCTGGCCTTAAAACCCCATAAATAATCCATTCTTTTAACTGTATGTAAACCCGTTCACGGGCAGTTTTAGGAGAAGTATTTTTAGGAATACTTGGAATTGGCATAATGTTCTCCTGACTTTTTATACAAAATATAACTATAGTTACTGTAACATTTTTACAATTTTTATTAAAAAGGTATTTTTATATTGACTATATTAACATGACTTGCTATAATAATCAACATGTTAATGCGATATATTGCATATATATATTATACACATATATTATATACATATATCGAGATTCTAACAATCTATTTTTACATTTACATCATAAAACAAGGTGAAACATGAACGAATCATTAAAACTTGTATGGATGGAACGGAAAAACGAAAAGGCACTTTGTTGTGTAAAGTAATACGAATCAGACTCTGCTGCCAGGTTGAAATTCTTTCACGGCAGTTTCCCGGGGTATTGTCCTGCTCGGTGGCAAATTTGGCATAATTAGAGAAGAATCTGGGAGCTGTTTCTATTTGTGTAAAACATGAAAGCTGCCGTTTGGATCTGAATATATTTAAAGTTCTGGGAGGGAGCAATACTATCGGAGATTATATTGCGAAAACGGAAAGTCTCAATCGGTAATCTGTCCAATTCACGCTTAAATAGCTAGGAAATCTGTGAAAGATTAACCAACTATTAGGACAGATAGGGCAACAGGGATTATTTAGAGGGAGGAGGCAGGATAGAGATATTGAAAGCAGAGAATAGAATTTTTTGAAACGTTATTTTAACTTTTTAAGAAGGGGGAGGTTTTAGCTATGGAGCAAGGTATGATAAAATTTGAAGAATTAACTCAGAAAGAACAGCTTGAAGTGAATGCCAATGATATTACAGTTTTGGACAGAATTGAATTATCAGTTAGGGCTAACAAAATAGGCCTTGTAAAATCACTTTTTTATTCTGCGCTTTCTATTTTTGTGTTTTTTATTCAAATAGATATTGGCGGAACTAGAAATATTCCATTTGGACATGTTGTTAATTTTTTGGTAGCACTGCTTGGAGATGCTGGAGTCTGGGCCTGCGCGGTCGTATTTTCCATAGTGGGAATCCTGAGCATATACGGTGTCTATTTTGCAAAAAAGGATTCTGGGCTGGGAAAATATTTTGATGGTGACTCGAAAATTCACCCGATCTTATATTTGTTTGGAGGCCTTTATTGTACGTTATATGCCTTGCAAATAACGATTCCAGAATTCCAGAGTCCAGAAATCCTAGTCGGTTCTCTGACAGCAGGCACCATTATTCCAGTAGTTGTACTTCCAGGTTTGTGGATTATTCCCGTTAGCTGTATATTTATTCCGCTTCTTTTGAATTATGGTTTGGTAGATGCAGTTGGCGCTTTGTTAGAACCTCTTATGCGTCCGCTTTTGAAACTTCCAGGCCGCAGCGCTGTTAACGCGATTGTCTCATTTGTTGGTTCCTGTACATGCGGTATTTTAATCACACTCAGCCAGTTTAAAAAGGGCATGTATACCAAGAAAGAAGCTGTCATTATTGCCACCAGTTTCTCAGCTGTAAGTGTAGGGTGTGCAAATCTGGCAATTCGCATTGCAGGATTGGAAGATTATTTTGTTGTAGTATACCTGTCTTCTCTGGTGATACTGGTGTGTGTCTGCGCAATTACAAGCCGTATCCCGCCTTTGATGGGGAAACCCAGCGTTTATATAGACGAACATGTTCAAACAAAAGAGGAAATTTTGGCACAGCGTGGAAGCGGTAATATTTTTGTCAGAGCCATTGGACGTGCACAGAAAAAAGCTTATATTTCTGACAGAATCAGTAATCTGGTAAGAGAAGTTGGTTTAAGTGTTTCTTCTACTTTATCTGTATTTCCTAAAATCATGACATTGCTGGCATCTATTGGTATGATTGGATTGGTTGTAGCGCATTATACACCTATCTTTGAGTGGATGGGATATATTTTTCTTCCTGTTTTGAAAGTGTTAGGTGTAGAAGATGCGTCTATTGTGGCAACCTCACTGGCAGCTGGAATCGGGGATATGACATTGCCGACATCCGTTATGGCATCTTTTGCACAGGGAATTGCAACGGAGTCAAGGTATATTGTGGCAAGTGTTTCTATTTGCCAGGTTGTATTCTTAGCGGAAACCATCCCTGTCATATTAACGTTGGGAGTTCCTGCTAAGTTTTGGGAACTGCTTCTCTTATTCTTTGAACAAACGCTGATTGCAATCCCATTTGCAGTACTATTTGCAAGCATTTTATTTTAAAAGGAGGAATTATGATGATAAACAAGGAACGGCTTTGGAATCACATTACAGAACTTGGAAAAATCGGATATGTCGAAGGTAAGGGCATTACCCGTACCTCCTATACTCCTGAAGACAGAGCGGCCTTTGCTCTGGTTAAGCAGTGGATGGAAGAGGCAGGTCTTACGGTCCGCAGAGATGCAATCGGCAATATGTACGGCAGATTAGAAGGGAAAAACCCGGATGCGCCTGTTATTTTAACAGGTTCACATATTGATACGGTACTGTGCGGTGGGCAGTTTGATGGGCATTTAGGTATTCTGTCAGCAATAGAAGCTGTTCAAACGATTAGAGAGAGGGGGATTATTCCTGAATCTCCGATTGAAGTGATTGCTATCAGAGATGAGGAAGGTATGAGGTTTGACATTGACCTTTTCGGCAGCAGAGCTTTGGCAGGGCAGTTGACAGAAGAAATCCTTGCATATAAAGACGATGACGGCATTAGTATTGCCGAAGCGATGAAAGCAGAGGGCTACGACCCGGCGAAATACATGGATGCCCAATTGAATCCGGAAGAAGTGAAAGCATTTATTGAGTTACATATTGAACAAGGTAAAGTTTTGGAAGATAAGAACCTTTCTGTTGGGATTCCTACAGTCATTTCCAGCTCCTCCTGGATGATTATCCGGTTCCATGGAGAAGCTGACCATGCAGGCGGCACCCCTATGAGATTGCGCCATGATGCTCTTGTGGCTGCTGCGAAAGTGATCCAATATGTGGATGAGCGCGCTCGTCACAATGGCGTAAGTGTCGGAACAGTGGGACGCATTAAAGTAGAGCCAGGTGCAATCAATATCATTCCTGGATACTGTGAATTTACTTTAGATTTGCGCGATATTGATTGCGAAGCTGCAGATTCTTTGCGAGATGATGTATTAACATATATTGAACAGGTTTGTAAAGAAACTGGTATTACAATGGAACCCGTTGAAAATCTAAATAAACTTGATCCCTGCCCTTGCAATCCCAAAATTATGAAGGTGATTGAAGGAGCATTTAATATAACAGGGCATGAAGCCTTTTATCTGCCAAGCGGAGCGCAGCATGATGCGATGCGTATTGCAGAAAAAGTACCGATTGGTATGATTTTTGTTCGGTGTGAAGGCGGAATCAGCCATTCTCCTTACGAAATGGTATCAATAGATGATTGTGCTGATGGCGCTGATGTTTTGCGCGAAACTCTGCTTGCTTTGGCAAAAGACGATTGTAAATTATAGAAAGGAAAGGGAGAAATAATTATGGTTAAAACCAATACATTGGAGGATAGATTATCAAACTTTGGATTTAAAATTCCGGAAAATTTTGAAAATATGGACGTAAATGAACGTTTGGAAGCGCTTGGTCTGAAATTACCGTTAAATCCTGAAGGTAACAATATATTTATACATGTAAAAGAGTTCGGCGGCAACCTCGCTTATGTAGCCGGCTGCGGACCTGAATTAGACGGTGTGCTGAAATATAAGGGACGTGTCGGGATTGAAGTTACTATAGAGCAGGCCCGTGAATGCGCGATAGCGTGTACTATGAACTTTCTTAGGGCATTACAGCTGCATTATGGCGATTTAAAGAAAATTAAAAACTTCGTAAAAATGACCGCTTATGTGGCTTGTAACCACGACTACATTTATCCTCCAGAGGTTGCAGATGGTTCCACCGAACTGCTGGCTATTTTGTTTGGTCCAGAACATGGAGTGCCTGCCAGAACTTCAATCGGTGTCTCTTCTCTTCCATTAGGCTTTCCTGTAGAGATTGAAGTTATGGTAGAAGTATACTAATTCTATCAAGTATATCAAAATATAGTCAAAAGGGGCTGTGGGTTCACCTATGTCAATAAGTTAAGCGTATTGGCATAACTGAACCGACAGCCCCTTTTTTAATTTTTATACAAAAGACCTTGTTACTCTAAAGTACTAAATTTATTGGCTTTCCTATGAACCTTCATACACAAAGTTATCCTGCCGCCATGAATGAAAGTATCCAGCGTATTTGGAATACCTGAACTCAATTTTCCGCTATGGGGAAAAGGATACTTTCCCAGTAAATAAAAACCCCTCTGGGTAAGACTCTTTATTGTCCGATAGGATTCAGATCCCAAAACGGCCCAAATTAAAAGAAAGGTTTTTTCTGTAAGAAAGGAAAGTATCACCCATGCTGGTTCAGAAGAGTATCTGTTTTGCTTTGTAAGGATTAAAATGGATTAGCCGCAGCCCCAGCCGCGCCATTGTTCGGATATGGTTTCTTCTTTCTGCTCTTCCTGTTTGGAAGGGTGAGAGGAAGTGGGCTGTGTAGTTACAGCCTGTGAAGAAACCTCTTGATGGGACGGCGGATATGGAGAAGTATTTTCTGCATTGGAGATAATCTTTTCAAGTTCTTTTTTTGCGTTTTCAGCAGAAGCCTGTGCCCACTGGGCATCTTGATCCTGTACTTTTCTTCGAAGGCGGTCAGCATATTCCCTTTTATCAATAGGAGCGGATACAGGGATTCCTGCAGTGACGCCTATAAGAGAAAAGACAAGTTTAAGGCCGACCAGACCGCCGCCCACACTGGCATAGGCAGTTTGGATTCCTGTAAGATAGGCAGAGGAGAAGGCAGGGTAGAAAACAATGTTGATGAATGCGTATAGAAAGAAAAGGAAAAGGGCTGTAAGGCAGCCAGCCCGGACAGTCCACCCCATGGGTTTCAAGCAACAGATGATACATCCGATTGCCATGAAAAAACAGAAAATAAGTTCCAGAGTCAGGGGGAGACGGAGTTCAGCCGGAATATTTCCAGGCCGGAATCCGCGGAGAATATAGGCTTGTCCGATGATAACAATAAGAAAAGAGATGATGGTAAGGCCGTTTCGGGCAGTGGGCTTTGGCGTAGTCTGGTTTGACATGAAGAGTACTCCTTTCAAAAATTGAGACGTTGCATATATGATTAAAGTATGAGATAATGATTAAAAATAAACGAACAGAGAAAAGAGGGATGGATCATGGATTTTAACCCGATACAACTGGCATATGGATGTATGATTATTGGCATCATATTCTGCTTTGTCTTGGCAAAACAGCAGAAAAAGGATATACGGAAAGAGTGCGATGGCTTTGCGCTGTCATTTGTAAAATTGTCAAATTTTATAAGCCCTGTCCCGCCGCGAGAAGAGCTGGCAGTGGAGGAGATGGAGTCTGGCATGATAAAGGCCCTGGAGGAAGAACAGCAGCCAGATGAAATTCGTCAGATGATCCGCCGGGCTAATGATGAGGAATCGGTAAGTCTCTTTGCGCAGATGGCAGAGACGGCTGACAAGATAACAAAGGCTGCAGGAATTAACCGGACCAGAAAAGAGCAGTTTGCTGATCCGATCAACCAGATTCTTCTGATAACTCATACGTTTCTGACAGGCTGCGAGAACTTGTCTCTGATCGATACACAGGAGAAAAAGAAAGCCTTTGACAGCTTTCTTAAAGATCAGGTGGAGCATCGAATGACACTGCTTAGCCGGATCAGCGGGAGCCTGGCAGAAGAGTACCGCAGCCTTAACAGAAATTATGAAAAAGAGATGAAAAAAATAGAACAGGAGCAATGGAAGAAAAATAAAAACAGAGATTAGGTTCCTATTAGATCCTTATACGCTTCCCATATACTTCTGACGTTTCCGAACAAAGGTGGCATGGGTCATTCCCAGGCTTTTTGCTGCGTCCCTTACATTGCCATAGGTTCGATAGGCCCGATTGATATACTCGGCTTCCAGCCTTGCAACGGCTGTTTTCAAATCGATTTCTCCATCCTCTTTTAAATTTCCATATCCCGTTTCTTCTAACATGTGAGGCAGGATAGACATGCTTTTAGAAGAAATCTCATCCTCACTGTTAATAATGACAGCCCGCTCTACAAGATTCTTTAGCTCACGGATATTCCCCGGCCAGTCATAACTGTTCATGATACGGATGGTATCCTCAGAAAAATATTTTTGAAAACCATATTTCTTATTAAGCTGCTCCAGAAATTTTTCTGCAAGGGGAATAATATCCTTTCGGCGATCACGTAAAGGGGGAATACAGATAGGGAATACCATGAGGCGGTAATAGAGATCCTCGCGGAACTTCTTTTGCTCCATCATTTCTTTTAAATTGCGGTTCGTTGCAGCGATGACACGGACATTGATCTTAATTGGCCGAATTCCGCCGATTCGCTCTACTTCCTGTTCCTGAAGAACGCGAAGAAGCCGCACCTGCAGATCAGGAGGCAGCTCGCCTATCTCATCTAAGAAGATGGTTCCCTTATCAGCGACTTCAAATAATCCCATCTTTCCATTTTTATCGGCTCCGGTAAAGGCCCCCTTTTCGTAACCGAATAATTCGCTTTCTATCAGATTAGCTGGGATAGCTCCGCAATTAACCCGTATGAAGGGAGCGCTGCTCCTTCGGCTGTTTTGGTACAGATATTCGGCAAAAACCTCTTTGCCCACACCAGTTTCTCCTGTAAGAATAACAGTAGAATCCATAGGAGCCACCTTATCCGCCATTAGTATGACGGATAAGGTGGCTTTATCTACAGCTACCAGGTTATCTCTACCGATTAGTTTATGTTGAATATGTTCCAGTTCCTGACGGAGTTTCCTCTCTTCCTCGCTTTTTCTGGCGACTTCCTCCTTAAGCTTATAAATTTCTGTTAAATCTCTTACGTTAGTAACAACCATGGACACCCTGCCGTCTGCTCCATAGACTGGAGTGCTGGTAATAAGTGCCTTTCTTCCTGTTTTAAATTCCTGTTGAAGAGTGATAGGCCGATGCTCTCGGATGGAAATCAAGGAACCAGACTCGGAAATAATTCCCCGTTCCACTAAATCCTTCATATTTCTGCCCATAAGCTCCGAGCGCTTCAATCCGGTAATTGTCTCGTAGGAACGGTTTACCTTGATTGTATTAGCCATTCCATCTGTAATGTAGATTCCATCAAATGAATTTTCAATAATCGCATCCATCCATTCTCCGGCATTGCCATCCCGAAAAGGGATTCCTCTGCTTTCCAATTTCATTCCTTCTTTCATCCTTCCAAGTCAATTGCCGTTTGGTACATACTCCTTTTAGATTACCATAAGGAAAATAAATTGTAAATGCCAGGCAGAAGGCTGATTTTGATCAATATTATAGAAATTTAGTACAGTTCTTTATAAATCTTATATACCCTGTCCTTATCAAGTTCTACAAAATTATTTGCCATAAGGCGGCCTTGATTTACTAGAACTGACTCTGTAAATTCCATAAGCTGTTCAGAGGTTACTCCATATTCATGAAGGGCTTTTTTCTGAAGAAGGTTATTAAGAAGCGTTTCCAGTTCCTCATATACATGATAGATGTCACAGCCCAGAATATCAGCAATAAACTGGTTCAATACAGCAATTTCCCCATCTGTTTTAAGTTCCATATAATTTTTCATAACACCAGTAAAGATGGCGTAATTAGACTCTCCATGAGGCACGTGGAAAGCAGCGCCTAAAGGATAGCTGAGGGCATGGACAGCCGCGCAGCCTGCGTTGCCAAAGGCAATACCGGCATAGGTGCTGGCAGATAGAAAATCTTCCAGAAGAGGGATCCGGGCTTCAGGCCCCTCAGCAGCAATTTTCTTGTATCCGGTTAAGATCATTTCAATTGCCCGATAGCCAAACATTTTTGTAATGTCAGATGCCTTGGGAGAGAGGCTGGATTCAATGGCATGAATCAGAGCATCAATGGAACTTGTGGCAAAAAATTTAAAGGGAAGTCCCTGTAAAAGCTCAGGGATAAGCACAGCACTATCCCCATACATTTCATCAACTGCAAGCCCTTTTTTTGTACCGCGGCTGTTCAGAGCCAGAATTGCGATATTGGTAACCTCACTTCCAGTTCCACAGGTAGTAGGAACAAGAACCAGCTCTTTGTTCTTTACAATTTCCAGCTTTCCATCGTATAAATCCAGAATGGGAGAAACATTCTTTAAAGCAAAAAGCTTGGAGATATCGATGACAGTTCCGCCGCCAATGGCGATAATGCGCTTATGTTCCCCTTTTATATCCTTATAAATCGCTTCCGCCATATCATCCGATGGCTCGCCAGCCCCATAGTTCTCCTGGAAAATCACGTCACATTTTAAATCCAGGTTTCCAAAATAAGGATTATAGATATATTCGTTTGTAATAACCAGGTCTCCCTCGCCTAGGGCAAATTCTTCTGCAAATTCCCTGGCGGATGCATATTTATAAAGAGTAGGTTTTAACATTAACTGCTTCATTATAATTCTCCTATCGTTAAACTTCTTTTTTTCTTGTAAAATATTCACTGCTTTCAATCACGACCCATAAAACCACACCAATAAGCAATGCCCAGCCAGGGGTATAGTAAGTCAGTGCAGCAGCCATAACGCAGGCAATTCCTCTTTCGTTTGCATTTGTACACATGCGCATGCCGATATTACCACAGGCAAATGCCTGTACGCCCATAGTGATACCGAAGAAAATAGCAAATGCAGGGCGGATCAGCGTTACGAGAGGAAGGATTAATACGGCCAGAACCGTAGCGGCGCGGAACGTACACACGCCATCCCAATAGCTGTGGAGCGTTTTATAGCCTCTTTTATAACGTTCCGTTATGGTTAAAAGGCCGGAAGCCCAAAGTGGGCCGCACATAGGAACCCATGGAGCGAAAAGGGACATGATCCCATTACGCAGAAAGCTTACCAGATTGGAGCGGCCTGCGTCAAAAATAACAGTTTCATCACCACGAGTAGCGGTTGCCTCTGCAACAAGCTCCTTTGCAAGTACAAAGTCAGAGAAAGCGATGATGTAAACAGTCAGAGCCATGGGAACTGCCATTGCAAAAAATTTCACATCAGGCATACCCAAGCCGAAAATCGTAAAATGCTCTAAAACAAATCCAAAGGACAAGGGTGTAAGACCCCATTGAATCTGTGGAACTGCAATTTCGCGGATTAAAAACGGCGCAAGCACAATCGCAAAAATCTGTGCAGGAACAACTCCCTGGTTCCGAATCATATTAAGCCACTTATTCTTTTTAGAGGCTTCCAGGAACGTAGGATTAAATAGGAAGAAATACGACATCAGCACAGCGATGACAACAGTAATAGGCGCTTTGGGCATACGAGCGGAAAATACGTTTACGCCAGCAGTTACACCAGCTCCCAAGACAATACCTGCTTTGATGGAGGTGGGAACTGCATTTACCAGCTTCCTTCCGATACCAGTAGCTCCCATAACCAGGAAACAGAGGGCGACGACCATTTGCAAGGCTATCATAGCATAGATGCGGTCTACATTTCCAGTGGCATAGTCAGGTAAAGACCATTGGCTCAGGTAGCTTAAAGTCAATGGCAGAGCTGGTGTGATCCAGCCAGGTACTACAGGGTCTCCCAGCAGGGACGGAAGATAGTAACATATGGCATTTAAGACGCCAAAGGTTAAGCTCATTAAAAAGGCTCCATTTTCTGTCAGCCCTAGAGCAGCAATATTGGCTGGCTCATCAAGACCAAAGGTTGTCATAGTAGTGGCGGTACCAGCCCCCAGACAGGCAACACCTAGAAACAAAGCTGCAAACATTTCTGTCCATGACCATTCATGGTGGATGAGTGGTATCCTTAAATGAAAGGGTCCCAGCTTAATATAGGGCTGCACTTCTCCGAATTGGCGTTTTGTCAGAGGAAATTTTCCACTGTTAAAGCCTTCTGGTACTGCGATGTTTGTTTTTTCACTCATAAATAACCCTCCTATACTGTAAATTTAATATAATATGAACAACAGTTAGTTCTCTGCAGCAGGAAGAAGTACTATGGATAGTGTACTAATCTTCTATGTAAGCACAGTGAAACCGTGTCTCATATACCTTTTGCAGCCCCTCGCGAAAATCAGGATGGGCAATAGCAATTAGCGCTTTGGCACGTTCTTTTAAAGATTTTCCCTTCAGCTTTGCAATGCCGTATTCGGTGACAGCATAGTCTACATCGTTCCGGGATGTGGTGACAGCAGCCCCTTCATCCAAAAGAGGGACGATTTTTGAAATCGTTCCTTTGGCTGCAGTAGAAGGAAAGGCCAGAATCGAGCGGCCGTTCTTCGCCATATCAGCGCCGCGAATGAAGTCAACCTGTCCGCCAGTGCCGCTGATCTGTGTAAGGCCGACAGATTCAGAGGCTGCCTGCCCCATCAAATCCATCTGTACACAGGAATTAATGGAAACAATATTATCCTCTTTCATAACAACCGTAGGATCATTTACATAATCCACAGGATATAGCTCTACATCAGGGTTGTTATTCACAAAGTCATAAAGGCGTTGGGTCCCCATGAGAAAGGATGCTACAAATTTGCCTTTATGGGTGGTTTTTCTTTGATTTGTAATAATACCTGCCTCAGCTAATTCTACCACTCCATCAGAAAACATTTCAGAATGAATTCCCAAATCTCTCTTATCTTTCAGAAAAAGGAGAACTGCATCCGGGATGGCTCCGATTCCTAATTGGAGGGTATCACCATCCTGAATAAGCTTTGCACAGTTAGCCCCAATGGCTTTTTCCACATCAGTGATTTTGGGCGGCGGAAGCTGAATTAAGGGCTCATTGTGCTCGACAAAGGCAGATACTTCCTCTATAGATATCGTACTGCATCCATTAGTCCTAGGCATCCAGGAATTGACCTGTACAATGACAATTTTTGCTGCCTTAACTGCTGGAAGAGTATAATCTACGGAGACTCCCAGGCTTAAAAGGCCGTTTTCATCAGGCGGAGCCGCCTGGATCAAGCATACATCTACTGGCAGGCTTCCATTCGTAAACATAGAGGGAATTTTATAGAAAAAGCAAGGGGTATAATCAGCCCGTCCCTCTGCTACAGCCTTTCTTGTGGTACTGCCTACAAACAGGGAATTGTGGCGAAAATGCTCTGCGTTTTCCGGAAAACAGTAGGGAGCCCTTCCCATGGCAATCATATGTACCAGTTCTACCTGTTGGTACTGTTTGGCCTTTTCTGACAGGACATCCAGGAGGTAAGAAGGCTCTCCGCATGCATGACCGACCACAACACGATCGCCGGAATGGATAAGATCAAGGGCATTGTCTGCATCCATTTTGCGGCTTTGGTATAATTCATTCCAATCCATGTACGTTTCCCCCTGTCCCTTAGTCTTCTATTTTGGCAATGGCCTTTGCCAGCTTTTTCTTCATAGCAAGATTACCTTGGCGGGAAATCATGATTCTCTGTGCCTGAGGAGAACCAGCACCATGCATGGATTCTGTACGGTAGCCTACGGCAGCAGAGCCTAAGGTAAGGTTTTCGATTAAACGGAGAATCCTCATACGGTTTTCCGTGGAAACAGTGCTTACGCCGCGAAGATATTTATCAATATAAGCTCCCAGTTTTGGATCTTTCATGTCCTTTTCGGAAGGAGCAGTAACCATTAGGCCGCCGGCGATATCCTCTGCTAGACGAGCAATTTCATAGGGATAACGGGTTACATTCTGTTTGCACACATTGGCAAGGAGCAAGTCAATGATATAGTTTCCTGATTTTGTAGGTGTTCCTTCGGCAGAACATGCGATGCCACAACAGTAAAGAGTCTCATTTAAATGGGTCATTTCAATCAGTTTATCCTTTACATGAGAAGCTTTCTGAGCTCCATTATAATCAGCAGCAACCGCAGCAGCGCCGATCAAAACATCTCCTACGCCTACCTTGCATCCGCCATAGGACTGTCTGTGATATCCTGCGAAACGCTCTACCAGCATTCCGGCAAACTCATATTCGCCATTTAAGAAGATACGGTCATTTGGAATAAATACATTATCAAAAATTACCAGGGCTTCCATTCCGCCAAACTGGGAATTTCCCACGTCAATCTCTGAACCTTCTAATTTACGGGTATCGCAGGACTGGCGGCCTACGATCATGAAAATACCTTCTGCATCCGTAGGACATGCAAATGCTACAGCATAATCCCTGTCATCCTCACCCATAGCGATAGTTGGCATTACGATAACCTCATGGGAATTAACAAAACCCGTTTGGTGCGCTTTTGCACCACGGACAACAATACCATCTTCCCGACGTTCTACCACATGAAGATAAAGGTCCGGATCTGCCTGCGCATGAGGGGCTAGGGACCGATCGCCCTTAGGATCTGTCATAGCTCCATCAACGGTTAAGTCATTTTCCTGAACATATAAGAGGAATTTTTTGAAATTTTCATGATAATGGGAGCCGTATTTTTCATCAATTTCAAATGTAGTGCTGTATGTAGCGTTAAATGCGTCCATGCCTACACAGCGTTGGAAGCAGGCAGCTGTTTTCTGACCACAAAGCCTTTGCATCTTTACCTTTTTAATTAAATCGCTGCTGCTCTGATGGATATGAGAGAAGCGGTTAATCTTCTCGCCGGTAAGAGAAGAGGTGACTGTCATTAAGTCTTCATATTCCGGCATCTGAGCAAGGTCATAAGTGGCCTTTACAGAATTTAAAGATGGGCGAAGGATAGGATCATCTACTGGATTCTGGATTTTCTCTCCAAACATATAAACTTGAAGATTTAGTTTTCTCATACTTTCTACATATTGTTCTCCTGTCATTAAAGCCATAATGTTACATCCTTTCTTTATTGAGTTTATTGAGATTTGTTTTATAGGTTTTTCGAAATGTTGTCTGTGCTATATGTCTTAAAGATATATGAAGCAATAACTATGCCAGGATTCATAAGAATCCGGAGAAATATAGAGAGGCATAGAAGAAATCATAGCGAACTGAGGCAAATTACAATGGATTACAGTGGCTATAGGATATTTTGGAATTATGAAAAAAGTCAGAATTAGAGAATGGAATTGATAAAAATATAGGAAAAATGGACAAACAGTGGTACGGAAATGCACCGAATGAGGCTGCGATGGTGCAAAAATGCACCAAAAATAAAGAAAATTATAGAAAAATAAAAAAAGTATAAATAAAAATGCGAGATTTAGAGGAATTTTTGGTAGGGGATGGATATTAAATGAAGCGCAAACGGAAAAGTGCCAGAATATTTTTGCGGTTTCGGAGCCAAGAAATTCTAAGTTTGCAAAAAATTGCTAAAAACATCCGCCAAAATCCAAACTCACTACGCTCAAACAAGTGGATTTTGGTGGATAACGCACTTTTTTGCGAACTAAGAATTTCTAAGGCTCCTGCAAATGCAAAAATATTCTGGCACTTTTCCTAAGGTGGTTGTTTTGACAGTATAATGTGCATGATGTTAGGGTAAATAAGGGATCTAAATCTAATTGAAGCAATTATTTGTGAATATAGGTGTATTGTAGTTGATTTTTTGTTGGGGAGGTATTTTTGTGTAAATATGAGAAGTTTTACCTATGTAATATGAGAATAAGAAATATAATTTATTTGTTAAGGTTATTTTGAACTTAACATTATTTGTATAAGTTTGGATGTTAAAAGGGTGGGAGGAAACATGTGATTGGCATTAAAATTGCTCTATTTTTTATCGTATATGTTGGTGTTAGAGCGTGTCGCTAGGAGAAAGGGGCATTTAGGTGTGTTCTGAAGTGGGAGAGGAGATAAGAGATGAAAGATATATATGAATTTAGAAAAGACATGGAAAAAGGAGAAATGCTGGGTGAGAACTGGAAGGGAGGGGATGGAAAGTTTGAAACACTGGAAGAGGGGGGAAAGGTTGAGGAGATTGAGAAAATTTTGGAGGAGGAGATAAGGCCGGCCTTGATGGAGCATGAAGGGGATGCAGCTGTAGTTTCCTATGAAAATTATATATTGAGGATTCGCCTGCTGGGGAGATGTTCGGGCTGTCCGTCAGCGCGAATCACTACAGAGGAAATGATAGCAGGGAAGATAAAGCAGAAGCTGCCAGAAGTTAAGGATGTGATTCTTGTTCATGAGGTTAATAAGGAATTGCTGGATTTTGCCAGACAGATTTTAAATCACGAGAGGATTGAAGGGGAGAGTGAGGCAGGTAAAAAATGATAATAGGATTGAAATATTGCGGAGGCTGTAATTCCAGATATCAAAGGGGGTGGGCAGTGAATCGGTTGAAGGAGCAGTTTCCCTGTCACGAATATGTGACTGCTCAGGATAGGGAGCGATGCGATATCTGGATTATTGTATGTGGTTGTCAAAGGGCGTGCGCAGATGATGGAAATTTAAAGGCTGATAAGAAAAAATTCTTGGCTGTGGGAGAAAGAAGCTTTGATGAAATCGCAGATTATATAAGAAAAGCAGAGCTGGCGGAAAAGCACCATGAGGAGAAATGGGATTCTGACTTAGATAAAATGGGAATAAAAGGGATTAAAAGGGATGAAGGAGACAAAGAAAGGAGAAATGCTTCTTTTCGGAAGACTATTTTCATTGGAGACACAGCTTTTATGGAAAAAACATTTTATAGGGATGACGTGGAAGCCTTTGCTAGTCTTACGGGGGACAGGAGCAGGCTTCATCTGGATGAGGAGTTTTCCAGGGGGCAGTGGTTTGGCAGACCGATTATCCATGGTGTACTGGCAGCCAGCTTGATTTCTACAATTATGGGAATGCAGCTTCCTGGTGAAGGCACTATTTTTATGGAAGAGAAGGTTAAGTTTCTGGCTCCAGTATATTATGGTGATACAGTGAGAGCAGAAGTCAAGATGGTTGGAGCAGAGGAGAAGAGACAGTGCTATATAGGAGAATTTGAAGGAATCTGTAAAAATCAAAGGGATGAAGTGGTGGTGAAGGCCCACTGCCGCCAGATGATGATGAAAAATTTGTTTTTTGTAAAAGAAAAGAAGCTGGAGGAAAGAGAATATGAGTAAAAATCTGGAAAAATATAATCACATATTTATGACAAACTTTAAAAAATCAGAGGAAGAGCTTTCAGAGCTGAAATACAGAAAGCTTCCGGCCTGGGATTCTGTAGGACATATGGATTTGATTGCAGATTTAGAGGAAGCCTTTGATATCTCTATGGAAACGCCTGATATGCTTGGCTTCTCTTCGTATGAAAAGGGAAAGGAAATCCTGAGGAAATACGGGGTTGAGATGTAAGATATGCTTAGGGAAAAACAGATAGAGAATATGGAAGAGGCATGTAGAAGGATTCTGGAACTATCAGCTTTTGGAATAAGCTGGGAAGAAAAGGAAAATAGATATGTTCCTTATATGAAAAGGCTGACAGAGTATCATCGTAACCATTGTAAGAGTTATGGCAGGATTCTTCAGATACTGAAATATGAAGATAGACAGACGAAAAGATTGTACGATCTTCCTATGATTCCAGTGTCTCTATTTAAGGAATTTGATCTGTCCAGTGTAGAGGAAGAGCAAGTATTTAAAATCTTGTCTTCATCAGGAACAACTGGGCAGTTTCCGGCCAGGATTACATTGGATAGCCGGACAGCAGATCTGCAGCAGCAGATATTATATAAAATTGTCAAAGGCTTTATGGCTTCTGATTCGGAAAAAGGGAGATTTCCTATGTTGATTCTGGATAGCCAGTCTGTGTTAAAGGACATAGCCTTTTGACAGAGGACAAAGGATATTTTCTTGGTAGAGATGACTGCCCCTGTGGAAGAAAAGGGACTTATTTTAAAATAACAGGAAGAATCCAAAAGGCAGAAATTAGAGGATGCAGTGATGTCTATGAAGGAGCAAAATCCTAGTGTGAAAAAAGAAGACTGGTAAGACTGGTATTACTACAGATACTGGCAAGGAGAAGCAGTGGAATGGAGATAAATAATGAATATAGAAAAAGGGGAAGGGATTTCCTGCCTTTTAGGGGATCTGAATAATATTGGCAGCAGGCCTGTGATTCCTTTTTCAGATACCACAATGGCTTTTTTGGAAAAAGTATCTGAATATATCAAAAATCTGAATGGGCAAGGTGGAAATGAGGGATTGCGGGCGTTTGGCTTCTGGTGCAGGAGACAACATCTCATGCAGCTTAAAAAAGTCTATGGACAGGATAGAGAACGGCTGGGGCTGGGCAGGATTTTCCATATTGCGCCATCCAATGTGCCAGGATTATTTGCCTGGTCTGCAGCCATAGGGCTTCTGGCTGGAAATTCCAATATTGTGAGGGTGTCTGAAAGAAACAGGGAGGAGACGGAGAGGTTTTGGGATTTTTTCAAGGAGGAGAAAGCGACTTCATTTGGAGGCGTACCTTATACTTATGAGATGTTGAAAAAGCTTCGTTTTTCCAGATGGAGCTTCCATGGCTTCGTACCATGACACAAGCTGGAGGCCGGCTTGATAAAAAGCTTCAGGAGGAATTTACCAGATATGCCATAGAAAGAGGAAAAAAGTTTATTGTTATGTATGGGCAGACAGAGGCAACAGCCCGCATGTCCTATCTGCCTTGGGAATCAGCAATGGGCAGTTGGGGAAGTATCGGAATTCCTATTCCAGGGGGAAAGTTTGAGCTGGTAGATGAAGGAAATAAAAGAATCGAGGAACCAAACAGGGCAGGAGAATTGGTTTATTATGGAGAAAATGTCACTATGGGATATGCAGAGAGAAAAGAGGATATGGCAAAAGGAGATGAAAGGCAGGGAAAATTATATACTGGAGATATAGCGAGACGTGATGAAAAAGGGCTTTACTATATCCAAGGACGAAAAAAGAGATTTGTTAAAATTTTTGGGAATAGAATCAATTTGGATGATGTGGAGGAGATATTACGGGAACAGTTTCAGGAAAGCGAATTTGCGTGTGTTGGAGAGGATGATCAGCTTTGTGTATTTACAGTCTGTAAAAATCGGGAGAGTTTGCCAGATATCATTCCCTTTCTGGAAAAAGCCCTACAGCTGAACGGCAGAGCATTTCTTTTGTTTCCTTCTGACCGGATGCCTAAGAATGAAACTGGTAAAGTGCTGTATGGAGAGTTGAAGAGCATTGTAAAAATGTAAAAAGCTAAATTTCACAAGTGCTGTGTTCTTGACAATAAGTAGAAAGTAGCGTAAAATCAACCTAATTATAGAAATGTTTATTTCTCATAATAATCAGAATGATAAGACATGACGGAGAAGAGGGTTAGTAGGTATGCATACCTTTCAGAGAGGAAGCGGCTGGTGAAAGCTTTTGGGTCACTGGATACTGAACCTGCCTTGGAGTCCCGTAGATATTCTGCCAGACAGAAAAAAAGGATGTTTTCCTGTGAGGGGAAGGTAGAGAAGGCAGAAGAAAATACGGCGTGTTTCCGGCGTTAACGGAGAGAAAGAGAGCTGCATTTAAACAGCTAAATTGGGTGGTACCGCCGGGCAATTCGGTCCCTTTTTTGAGGGGATCGGATTGCCCTTTTTGTATGGAATCGGGATGTCAAATAGGCTGTGGATAAAAAATATCAGAATTTTCTGCAGTTTCGAAGCTGGGAAATGTTGACTTTTTTCCCAGATAGTAGTTTTGGCATAATCCATGTGAGAAAGAAATTAAGAGAGCAGGAGGGAAAATTATGGCAGGAGATAAGAAATTAGTGGAAGCAATCACGTCAATGGATGTGGATTTTGCCCAGTGGTACACAGATGTTGTAAAAAAGGCAGAGCTGGTGGATTATGCCAGTGTGAAGGGATGTATGGTGATTAAGCCAGCCGGATATGCAATCTGGGAAAATATTCAGCATGAGCTTGACAGAAGGTTTAAGGAAACTGGGGTGCAGAATGTATATATGCCGATGTTTATTCCAGAAAGCCTTTTGCAAAAGGAGAAAGACCATGTGGAAGGATTTGCGCCAGAGGTTGCATGGGTGACTCATGGGGGCTTGGAGCCGCTTCAGGAGAGGCTTTGTGTAAGACCTACTTCAGAAACTCTGTTCTGTGATTTTTATGCAAGGGATATTCAGTCCCACAGGGATCTGCCCAAGCTGTATAATCAGTGGTGCTCCGTTGTACGGTGGGAGAAGACCACAAGGCCATTCCTCCGCTCCAGAGAGTTTTTGTGGCAGGAAGGCCATACAGCCCATGCTACGGCAGAAGAGGCAGAGGAGCGGACAATTCAGATGCTCAATGTGTATGCGGATTTCTGTGAAGAGGTTCTGTCAATTCCCGTAGTAAGGGGACGTAAGACAGATAAGGAAAAATTTGCAGGAGCAGAGGCAACCTATACCATTGAGGCATTGATGCATGACGGAAAGGCTCTTCAGTCAGGAACCAGCCACAATTTCGGCGATGGATTTGCCAAGGCCTTTGGCATCCAGTATGCAGACAAGGAAAATAAGCTTCAGTATGTCCATCAGACATCCTGGGGAATGACAACGCGTATGATTGGAGCAATCATTATGGTACATGGGGATGACAGCGGCCTTGTCCTTCCGCCGAAGATCGCGCCAATTCAGGTAATGATCGTTCCGATTCAGCAGCGGAAAGAAGGAGTTTTGGAGAAAGCAGCAGAGCTGAAAGAGGTTCTTTCCGGGTTCCGGGTAAAGGTAGATGATTCGGATAAGAGCCCAGGGTGGAAGTTTAGCGAGTCTGAAATGAGAGGGATTCCGATTCGTGTGGAAATCGGGCCAAAGGATATTGCTGCAGGACAGGCAGTTCTTGTCAGACGTGATACTCATGAAAAGCTTACGGTTTCCCTGGATGAAATCAGAGAGAAGACAGAAGAGCTGTTAGGCGAAATCCAGAAGAGTATGCTGGAGAGAGCACGTGCTCATATGGCTTCTCATACCTATGAAGCAGTTCAGCGGGAGGATTTTGTAAAAACAATAAATGAAAAGCCGGGATTTGTAAAGGCAATGTGGTGTGGCTGCCAGGAGTGTGAGGATAAGATTAAAGAGGAGACAGGAGCAACCTCCAGATGTATGCCATTTGTCCAGGAGAAGCTGTCAGAAACATGTGTGTGCTGTGGAAAGCCAGCGAAAAAAATGGTTTACTGGGGTCGGGCGTATTAAATGAAACAGGAAGAGGCTGGGAAAGCATTTAGGGAAACAGATGAAAAGGCAGAGAAAGGAAACAATAAAATAGCCGATAAGACGATCCTGATTCCACCAGCAGTTGACCGGATTATAAAAAGACTAGGTGAGCATGGTTTTGAAGCCTATGCAGTAGGCGGCTGTGTAAGGGATACTCTTCTTGGAAGGTTTCCAGAGGACTGGGATATTACGACATCAGCTCATCCAAGAGAAGTGAAGGGGATTTTCCCAAGAACCATTGATACAGGGATCCAGCATGGTACGGTTACTGTGATGGATAACCATACGGGTTATGAGATTACCACATACCGGATTGATGGAGAATATGAGGATGGACGCCATCCAAAATCAGTCGCTTATACTGCAAGCCTGACAGAGGATTTAAAACGCCGGGATTTTACAATTAATGCGATGGCATACAGTCATGAACGGGGAATCGTAGATGAATTCAGGGGCATGGAGGATTTGAAAAACAGGATCATCCGATGTGTGGGAAATCCTATTGACCGATTTACAGAGGATGCTTTGCGGATTCTCCGGGCAATCCGTTTTTCTGCTCAATTGGGATTTGAGATTGAGGAAAATACTGTTCAGGCAATCCGTATTATTGCCCCTAATATGGCAAAGGTGAGCAAGGAACGGATTCAGACAGAGCTTACCAAACTGCTTTTGTCAGATCACCCAGAAAAGATCAGCCTTGTATTTGAGAGAGGGATCGCGCCTTATATCTCTTCCAGATTTTATCAGGTAGACGAGGATAGAAAGATGGCCGGTCAAAGAGGGTGGTTTATTCTGGCGGAAGCCGAAAAGAGGCTGTTGAAGAAAAAGACAGAAAAGCTAGAGCATGAAAAAGCCTTGCGCTGGGCGGCATTTCTCCGCTTTTCCGGACCAGAGGGAGCGGCAGAAGTGCTCAGGAGCCTTAAGATGGACAATGACACCATTGGAAGGGTGAAAGTACTGGTGCAATGGTGCTACCTGCCTATTGAGGCGGAACATACCGGAGTAAGACAGGCAATGAGCCGGATAAAAGAAGCTTTTGATGACTTGCTTTATCTGAAACGCTTTGTTATTCTAGCAGATTTGGAGGAGGGCTCAGAGAAAGAAAAGGCAGAGGCCTGTCTGGCTGATCTAGATGCTATAGAAAAAATTAAGGAAGAAATCAAAAAGGCAGGAGACTGCCTGTGCCTGAGGGATTTGGCTGTTACAGGAGGGGATTTGATTGAAGCCGGCTTAAAGCCAGGAAAGGAAATAGGTGAAATGCTTCAACGGCTGCTGGAGGATGTGTTGAAATTCCCAGAGCATAATACAAAGAAATATCTGATGGATCTGGCCTTTAGGAGGGGAATGTAAAAAAGTCCGCCTCTGAAGCAGTTTGATCTGAGTTAAAAGTGTCACAGAGGGAAACGTGTCAGAATATTTTTGCGGTTTTAGCATGGACAAAGTCTGATGCGTTTCCTGAAAATATAGTTTCAATATCATACAAAAGTTTGGATAAGAGATGAAATTACCACAAAAGATTGACTTGCTTTGTGGAAGGAAGTAAAATTATTTAAAAAAAGGAAATGGGAACCAATTGATGAAAAAAAGAGTTATGTTAACAGCTGCATTGCTGACAGCAGCTTGCTCAGTTCCCATATGGGCAGGAGAACTGAGGCGAGATGAGACTGGCCTCTGGTATCAGAATGAGGATGGAACCCGAAAAACTGGCTGGTTCCAGGACGAGGGTGGGAATTGGTACTATTTTGACAGCAACGGATACGCAAAGGAACGCTGGCATTCAGAAAATGGAAAGACCTATTACTTCCGGGATGGGGATGGCAGGATGTTTGCAGACAGGACTGTCACAGTGGACGGCCATGTATATGACTTTGATAAAGACGGCGTAAGCACCAGGCTGTCAGACCGGTATAGCGGTTGGATGAGGGATGATATAAATTGGTATTACCGTATGCCAGATGGATACTTTGTAACAGATGGCTGGAAGGAAATAAACGGAGCATGGTATTGTTTTGACCAAAGCGGCTATATGAGAACCGGCCTGATTGAAGATCAGGGAAACATGTATTATCTGGAAAAAAATGGTGCAATGCTGAGAAATGATTCCAGAGTTATCGGCGGAGTATCCTATACATTTGACGAAACAGGAGCTTGCAGCTGGCCCTATAAGCCGATTCTGGCAGTTCCGCCAGAGAATCAGAAAAGTGCTTCCCATAAGATGGCGGATCAGATGGCAGACCAGATACTGACCTCTATTGTGAATGACAGTATGACAAAGAGGCAGAAGGCAGAGGCTATTTATCAATGGGTCAGAGGAAGCTTGCGTTATAGCGGACACTCTGCTACAAGAGACTGGGGTGAGGAAGCCTATCAAGGACTCCGCAGAAGGCATGGAGACTGCTATACATATTTTTCTGTATCCCATGAGCTCTTGACACGCTGTGGAATCGAGGGAATTGAGATATGCCGTAGGAATAACGGGCATTATTGGAATTTGATCCACCTGGAGGATGGATGGTATCATTTTGATGCTACGCCAAGGAGAGTGGGAGGATATTTCTGCCTGTGGACGGACGCTCAGATGCTGGATTATTCGGCAAGGCATAATGGCTGCTTTGATTTTGACCGCTCTCTTTATCCGCCTACGCCTTAATTGGTTATGCGCCATAACCTGCCCACAGCCATGTGAATGAAAGTGTCCCAGCGCTTGGCATATTTGGATTCGGTTTTTTGTTGTGCAAACGAAGGGGCTTTCATTAGGAAAATATATTGTTATTTGTAGAAAGGAAAGACCTAATATGGAAGACTTGATAGAGATTTTGGAAGATATGAACCCTGATATTGATTATCATACCCATAAGGCCTTGGTAGATGATGGGATTCTGACTTCCTTTGAACTGGTGAATCTGGTAACTCAGATAGCAGATGTGTTTGGAGTAAATGTGCCGCCAGACAGGATTGTACCGGAGAACTTTAATTCTGCGACCAGTATCTATGCATTGATCGAAAGGCTGGAGGAAGAGTAATCTTATGCTTCTGGTTTCTTATGGGTTTGCAGCATTTCTGATTCTTCTTATCGTGATATATTATGTAATTCCAGAAAAGCTTCAGTGGATGGCACTGCTGGCTGCCAGCTATTTATTCTATGCTTGCGGTGGTATTGGCTACCTTTTGTATCCTCTGATTACCACATTAACTACATGGTTTCTAGCCAAAAGGATTGGAGAGACAACTAGACAGGCAAAGGAATATGTAAAAGAGAAGGGGTTAGACCGAAACCAGAAGAAGGAATATAATGGACAGGTAAAAAAACGGCAGCGCCGCCTTATGCAGACAGGCCTTTTGCTGAATTTCGGAGTTCTTGCTGTATTGAAGTATACAAATTTTCTATTAATGAATGTCAATGGCATTCTTCATGCAGCTGGGAGTCAGGGAGAATTTACTCCTGTGGACTGGATTCTGCCGTTGGGTATCTCCTATTACACGTTTCAATCCATGGGATACCTGATTGATGTATATCAGAGAAAATGTGAACCAGAAAAAAATCTGGCAAAATTTGCTCTGTTTGTATCCTTTTTCCCCCAAGTAACCGCAGGGCCTATCTGCCGTTTTGAACAGATGAAGGAAGAACTTTTTAGTCCTCATGCCTTTGATGGAAGAAAGGTGAAGCTGGGAGCAGAACGGATGCTCTGGGGATATTTTAAAAAGCTGGTAATCGCAGATCGGCTGGGGCCAGCAGTTGCTATCATTACAGGGGCCCCAGGAATATATGATGGCACATATGCATTGCTGGGAATGATCGGATATACGATATGGCTGTATGCAGATTTTTCAGGCGGAATGGATCTTGTTATCGGCGTAGGAGAAATCCTGGGAGTTACCCTTCCGGAAAATTTTGACCATCCATTTTCATCCAGATCTTTGGCTGAATTCTGGCGGAGATGGCACATGACGCTGATGCAGTGGTTTCGGGAATATATATTTTTTCCAGTATCCACAAGCCGCTTCAGCCGCAGGATAGCAGATGGGACAGGACAGCTATTGGGAAAGAAAACAGGAAACAAGGCTCCTGTATATATAGGAAGTATTGCAGTATGGCTCATAACTGGAATCTGGCATGGTGCCTCTTGGCAGTTTATTACCTGGGGCATGGCGAACTGTATTGTTATGCTTATTTCTCAGGAGCTAATAGGGCATTACCGGAAATTCCACGACAGGTTTGCTTTTAGCAATAAGCCATGGTATCAATATGTGCAGAATATCCGAACCAGCCTCTTGTTTTCCTTCTTGTTAATGTTTGAATATTATCCATTGCCTGTGGTTTTTTCTATGCTTGGCAGTATGGTGACAGACTTCAGGATTTCCCAGCTTCAGGATGGCAGATTTATGCAGCTTGGGTTGTCGGGAGCCGATTGGATCGTTCTCGCTGCAGGCATTGGAGGAATGGCCGTTGTGAGCAGCCTTCAAAAAAACGGGAGTATAAGGGAAATGATAGAAAAAAAGCCATGGATGTTCCGCTATCTCATATGGTTTGGCCTTTTTATGCTTGTTCTCCTGACCGGCGTCTATGGGCGCGGCTATGACGCAAGCCAGTTTATCTATAACCAGTTTTAGGAGGCGGGCATATGAAGAAGAAAAAGATTATAAGAGTTCTTCTGATTCTGTTGATGTCAGGAGCTGCTATATCCGGAACTCAGCGCCTTTTAATGCCGAAATATATGGGAAGAGTGGTAGAGGGAGCTTTTATTCAAGAGTATTATAAGGAAAACACTTCTCATGATGTTTTGTTTCTGGGGAATTGCGAGGCCTATGAAAATCTGTCTCCTGTGGTCTTGTGGAGGGAGTTTGGGATTACCAGCTACATCCGGGGAAGCGCTAATCAGGTTATCCCACAGTCCTATTATCTTTTAGAGGACGCTTTAAAACGGGAAAATCCCAAAGCGGTAGTGTTTAGCATTTCTGCTATGCAGCAGTATGAACAGGAAAATGAAACCTATAACCGGATGACTCTGGATGGAATGAGATGGTCCCTCTCTAAATGGAACGCGATTCAGGAAACAGCCATGGAAGATGAGCATATGATAGAGTATCTGTTTCCTATTCTCCGTTTTCATGACCGTTGGAAGGACTTGGAAAAAGATGATTTCCAATATTATTGGAAGAAAAGGAAGGTTTCTCACAATGGATATTATATGAGGGCAGATATCAGGCCAGCTGGAGATTTTCCCACAGAGAGAAGACGGGGAGATTATTCCTTTGATAAAAGAGCATGGGAATATCTGGAAAAGATGCGCCTGCTTTGTGAAAAAAATGGGATTGAATTCCTTCTTATGAAGGCGCCGTCCCTGTACCCAGTTTGGTATGAACAGTGGGAAGAGCAGATTGTAAACTATGCCGCAGAGCATGGGCTGACCTATGTAAACTGTCTGGCAGACATTGATGAGATTGGAATTGACTTTTCTCAGGATACTTATGATGGCGGTCTGCATATGAATGTATATGGGGCCGAAAAAATGTCAAGATATTTTGGAAAGATTCTGGAAGAGATTCCTGGTGTGACGGATAAAAGGACAGAACCAGAGCTATCTGCCAGATGGGAGAAAAAGGGAACGTATTATGATTCTATGAAGGCAGAGCAGGAAGAAGAATTTGCCCGATTAGGATATTTAAGACAGTTTTATACAGAAGAAAAATAGGGGGAAAGTAAGGAGGAAATTACTATGAACAAGGTAAAAAAATATCTTATCGCAATGGGGGCTGCTGTGCTGGCTTTTTCCATGCCTGTAACAGCTTATGCATTTGGATGGAAAAGTGGAAAGGAAACCGCGGAGGAGAAGGATTACAATTTTGTATACGATAAGACAACCATAGCTTTAGGGGCTGAGGCAGCGCCTGTGCTTCAGGCTTTAGGGACCCCAGAGAAGACCTTTGAACAGGATAGTTGTGCCTATCAGGGAAAAGATAAAGTGTATACCTATAAAGGATTTGAAGTCAGCACATATCCGGCAAACGGTAAAGAGTGTATTGCTTCTGTATATTTTCTGGATAACACAGCAGTAACGCCAGAGGGGATTAAAATAGGTTCTAAAGAGCAGGATATTATTAATACATATGGGAAGGCCGATAAAGAGGAGTACGGTATTTACCATTATATATCAGGAAAATCTGAACTGGTTATTTATACGACCAATCAGGTTGTGGATGCAGTTGAGTATCTGATTGTGACGAAATAGCAAGGAGATACTAATGCGAAGAAAAGCTGGCTTTCATAATTATGTGTGCCGCCAGCCAGAGGCGCTGGAATGGAGATTGATATGAAGAAGCATGTTCTGGAATATCTGGAGGAGTCAGCAAGGCGTTATCCCTCTAGGCGGGCATATGAGGATATTTCGAAAAGCTATACGTTTGAAGAGGTCAGCCGTGTGGCCAAGGCCATAGGAAGCGGTATCTGTAAAGCTGGACTTTATAAAAAGCCTGTGGCTGTATTGATGAAAAAGAGTGCATCTATGATAGCCGGATTTTTGGGGATTCTCTATGGAGGCTGTTTTTATTGTCCTATTGATGTCACAATGCCGCTAGAACGGATACAGGCTGCTCTTTCTCTGCTGGAGCCAGGGGCAATTCTGACAGAGGAAGCTTTAAAAGAGCTGGCAGAAAGCCTAGGGTTAGGCTGTCCTGTTTATCTGTTTGAAGAGCTGTGCCGCCAGCCGGAGGATGAAATGCGTCTGATGGAGGTGAGAAGACAAAGCACCGATACGGATTTGATTTATGTCCTTTTTACCAGCGGGTCCACCGGAGTGCCCAAGGGAGTGGGGATGAGCCATCGGGTCATTATCAATAATATGGAATGGCTGGAGAAGGAATATTGTTTTACAGCGAATGACGTGCTGGGCAATCAGGCTCCTCTTTACTTTGATATATCTGTTCATGATATCTATTGTCCGCTGAAATTCGGCTGTAGTACAGTAATCATTCCTGGGGAACATTTCGTTTTTCCAATAAAATTAATCCCATTTTTAAATGAACATCACATCACTGCAATCTTTTGGGCGCCTTTTGCTCTGATAACAGCAGTTTCTCTGAAGGCCCTGGAGATACAAGCGCCAGAGTATTTGCGGTTTGTTTTCTTTGCAGGAGAGGAAATGCCTGTAAAACCGCTGAACTATTGGAGAAAATATGTTCCAGATGCCTTGTATGTCAATATGTATGGTTCCACAGAGACCCATGTCTGTACATATTATAATTTGAGCCGAGAATATGGTGATGAGGAAAGACTTCCTATTGGGAGACCATGCAGTAATATTGATGTTCTGGTTTTAGATGATAAGGAAGAGCTGGTTCTGCCAGGCACAGAAAGGCAGGGAGAGCTGTGTATCCGTGGCTGTGCTATGGCGTCTGGATATTATAACGATAGGGAAAAGACAGCGGAAAGGTTTGTACAAAATCCGATGAACAGCCATTATCCAGAAATAATTTACCGGACCGGAGACTGGGTGAGCTATCAGGAGGATGGGGAATTATTGTATCATGGCCGGATGGATTTTCAGATTAAACGTCTGGGCTATCGGATAGAGTTGGGAGAAATTGAGACAGCAGCCCTAGGCGTCAAAGGAATTGAAGCTTGTGCCTGTGTCTATCATTCTAAAAAGCAGACTATATTTCTTTTCTATACAGGAAAGGAAATAGACAAAAAAGAAATTTCCCAAGGCTTATCTCAGAGAATTCCGAAATATATGCTTCCAGGCAGATATGTGTATCTCCTGGATATGCCGAGAAATGCCAATGGTAAAATTGACAGAAAGAAATTGAGGGAACTGTATGTGGAAAATACATGAGATAAGAAAGCGGGTATGTATAATTGTAGTAGCCGCAGCAGTGCTGGCAGTGCCAGGCTGTGGGAGAAACAGGGAATCTGAGGATAAAGATAAAATAGAAAAGGAACAGATCCAGGAGGCTGTAAATCAGCCTGACAAGAAAAATGGACAAAAGGCTGGAAATGGTTCTGACGGGAAACAGGCGGCAACAGCCAGGGAAATATCAGGAGATATTAAGCAGACAAGTGGAGAAGGAACGGATGGAAGGAATATAGAGAAAGAGCTAGAGGAAGGGGAAGATGGGTTTTTAGGAGAAGAAACAAAAACAGGTGGGGAAGAAATGGCAGGGAAAGAGAAGGACTTTATCCTGAGCCCAGGTGTGACTCTTAGGGAGGAAGAAGCGGACAGGCAGGGATTGGAGGGACTTTTCCAGCAAAGCCCAATCAGCGATGAGGTGTTTCAAAGGATTTATGGAAAGTCCTATAAACCAGACTGTACAATCCCCAGGGAAGAGCTGCGGTACCTTCTGGCAGCTCATTATGATTTTGACGGGAATATCCGAATTGGAGAGCTGATTTGCAGCAAGGAAATCAGTGATGACCTGCTGAATATTTTTAAAGAACTATATCAGGCAGAGTATCCCATTGAAAGTATGGTATTAGTGGATGAATACGATGCAGATGATGAAGCTTCCAGCGGCGATAATAATACGTCCTGTTTTAATTTCCGCAGGGTACCAGGAAAGACCAGCATGTCAAAGCATGCCTATGGCAGGGCGATTGATGTGAATCCATTATACAATCCATACATCACCAGGGGAAAGGATGGAAAGGTAAATTGTTCCCCGGCGAATGGGACAGAGTACATGGATAGAAACAGGGAATTCCCTTATAAAATAGAGGAAGAGGACCTTTGCTGCCAGGTGTTTAAAAAGTATGGATTTACCTGGGGTGGAAACTGGGTGAATGAGCCAGACTATATGCATTTTTCCAAATAAAGGATGCCAGAAGATAGAGCCGATAACGTGTAGAGCGAAAATTGCAGTTATTGGCTCTTTTTTTATACTGCTTATGCAGCTTGCCGCAGGCGGAGAATTTTACTAAGCAGGATTTTTTTGAGGGGTAATGGAGTAGAGGTGTTCTCAATATGAGAAATAGGTTTTCTTGTTTTGAGAAAAATTATTATATTGAGAATAAATAGGTGCAATAAAAGAGAGAAAAGGATCAAACTGTAGAGGTTGAAGCAGAAAAATAACGAAAGTTCTGTGACAGAATTTTTATAATTGTTTAAAAATAAAGGAAAATCCAGCATAGAATTAAGAACAAAGCTATGAAAAGAACAAAGTGAGATATATTTGGAAAAAAGATAGAAGTTTGGCATAGAAATTGCTTTTGATTATTATAAAGATCGGGAAAGAAAGGGGACTAATATGAAAGAAGGATTCAAAATTGTCCAACTAAAAAAAGAACAGGGGAAGAGATATGATATAAGCTTTCTTGGAAAGGAAAATGCGAAAAAGGTGCAGCAGTTTCATGCCAGTTTTCCGGTATATGAAAAAACACCGCTGGTTTCTCTGCCAGATACAGCAGCAGCTCTTGGTATAGGAGCCATGTATGTAAAGGATGAGTCCTATCGTTTTGGTTTAAATGCATTTAAGGTGCTGGGTGGAAGCTATGCGATTGGGAATTATCTGGCAAAGAAACTTGGAGTGGATATCAGTCAGCTTCCCTATGATAAGATGATATCAGATGAAGTGAGAAAAAAACTGGGGGAAATTACCTTTGTTACAGCTACAGACGGAAATCATGGAAGAGGAGTTGCATGGACTGCGAACCAGTTAAAACAAAAAGCAGTGGTATATATGCCTAAGGGGAGCGCTGAAGAAAGGCTTAAAAATATCCAGGCAGAGGGTGCGGAAGCTTCTATTACAGACCTGAATTATGATAGCGCTGTTCGTCTGGCAGACAGCCAGGCAAAGGAAAAAGGCTGGGTAATGGTGCAGGATACGGCTTGGGAAGGGTATGAGGATATTCCCACATGGATTATGCAGGGATATGGAACCATGGGTTATGAGGCAGCAGAGCAGCTTCCAGAAAGGCCGACCCATATTTTCCTTCAGGCAGGTGTAGGCTCTATGGCAGGGGCGATTGCTGGATTTTTTGCTAACCTATATGGAGAAGAAAAGCCAATCATTACGATTGTGGAGCCAAATAAAGCAGATTGTCTATTTCGGACTGCAGAGGCAGATGATGGACAGCTCCATTTTGTAACAGGACATATGGATACCATTATGGCTGGCCTGGCATGTGGGGAGCCATGCAGCATTGGATGGAAGGTATTAAGAAGCTATGCAGATAATTTCATTTCCTGTCCTGATTATGCAGCGGCTAAGGGAATGAGGATTTTAAGCAGTCCAGCAGGAAAGGATAAGCGGGTTGTATCTGGAGAAAGCGGTGCAGCATGTGTGGGCTGTGTGGCAGAGATTATGACAAATCCAAAGCTGGAACCATTAAAAGAGAAATTAAAGTTAGATGGGGCATCTAATATATTATTTTTCAGCACAGAGGGAGATACGGATAAAGAGAATTATAAGGCTGTGGTATGGGATGGAAAATATCCATCCGGTCAGGCAGAAGGAAATTAGGAGGTATAAAGGGGATGTTGGATCAGAAGAGAAGAGATGCAGTAGTAAGCTTGTGCCAAAAAGTAATCAGGGAGAGAAGCTATTCTGGACAGGAACAGGGAGTTGTAAATGTATTAAAAGAAAATATGGAAGCCATGGGCTTTGATGAGGTGCAGGTAGACCATTACGGAAATATTATTGGCTGTATCAAAGGAAAAAGGCCAGGAAAGAAAATCCTGTTTGACGGACATATTGATACGGTTCCGGTTACAGAGGAAAAAGAATGGAAATATCCGCCTTTTGCAGCAGAAATTCATGAAGGAAGGATCTATGGAAGAGGCACTAGTGATATGAAGGGAGCTGTGTCAGCCATGACATGCGCAGCCGCTGATTTTGCAAAGGATACGAACAGGGATTTTGCAGGAGAAATCTATGTTGCTGGTGTTGTACATGAGGAATGTTTTGAAGGTGTAGCGGCAAGGGCTATCAGCGAGGCCGTAAAGCCGGATTATGTAGTGATTGGTGAAGCTTCCCAGTTGAATTTGAAAATCGGTCAGCGAGGCCGCGCGGAGATCGTGATAGAGACCTTTGGCGTACCCTGTCATTCTGCCAATCCAGAAAAAGGTGTGAATGCAGTTTATAAAATGGCAAAGGTGATAGAAGCAATCCAAACCCTGAAACCCTCCAGCCATCCAGTACTAGGAAAGGGGATTCTGGAGCTGACAGATATTAAATCCTCCCCATACCCTGGCGCCTCTGTTGTCCCGGAATACTGCCGGGCAACCTACGACAGGCGCCTTCTGGTAGGGGAAACAAAAGAAAGTGTACTGGCTCCCATCCAGGAACTGCTTGACAGATTGATGGCTGAGGATGAGCAGCTCAAGGTAAAAGCTTCTTATGCAATAGGAAAGGAGAAGTGCCATACAGGTAATGAGATAGAGGGAGAAAGGTTTTTCCCAGGCTGGCTGTATGATGAGAATTCTGATTTTGTCCAGGCAGTATATGGACAATTAAGGGCCATGGGATACACACCAGAAATCACCCAGTATAATTTCTGTACCAATGGAAGCCATTATGCGGGAGAAGCAGGAATTAAAACCTTTGGCTTAGGACCTTCTAAGGAAAATCTGGCTCATACTGTGAATGAATATATTGAAATTGAACAGCTGGCAAAGGTGACGGAGTGTTATTATGGAGTTATGAAGGCATTATTAAAATAAGAAGATAAAGATAAGGTTATAGGATATAGAGGGGGAACTTTATGAAGGTACTAATAAAAAAGGGTTTTATTGTAGACGGAAGTGGAAAGCCAGGATATGAGGCAGATCTGGTTGTTGAAAATGAAAAAATTGTTAAGATCGGCAGGCTTGATAAAGGAGAGGAAGAGGGAGCGCAAATTATAGATGCCTCTGGACTTGTGGTAGCTCCCGGCTTTATTGATACCCACAGCCATAGCGACCTTCAGATACTGACTGCGCCAGAGGTCATGCCGAAAGTTATGCAGGGAATCACAACAGAGGTTTTAGGGCAGGATGGAATTTCCATGGCTCCCTTGCCAAAGCAGTATATCAGCCCATGGAGAAAGAACCTGGCTGGCCTTGACGGAGACTCGGATGAGATTGACTGGAATTATGAAACAACGGAAAATTATCTGAAGATGATTGATAAGGTAAGACCTGGAATCAACGAGTGCTATCTAGTTCCCCATGGAAATATCCGCATGGAAGCTATGGGTCTGGAAAACCGGCTTCCAAATGAAGAAGAGCTGGAAAGGATGAGGCAGATTACAAGAAGGGAAATGGAAGCAGGGGCTGTAGGCCTTTCCACAGGCCTCATCTATATGCCATGTGCATATTCGGAATCAAAGGAAATCATTGAAATGTGCAAGGTTGTAGCAGAATATGACGGCTGCTTTGTAATTCATCAGAGGAGTGAAGCAGATACGATCCTCGATTCCATGGAAGAGGTAATTAAGATTGGCCGTGAATCCGGCGTAAGAATCCATTATTCTCACTTTAAAGTGTGCGGAAAGAAGAACTGGGATAAGATTGAAAAGGTGATTGAGCTTTTAGAAAAAGCACAGGCAGAGGGGATTCAGGTTTCCTTTGACCAATATCCCTATGTGGCAGGAAGTACCATGTTAGGAGTGATTCTTCCACCATGGGTTCACGACGGCGGTACAGATAAGGTTCTGGAAAGGCTGGCAGATCCAGAGCTTAGAAAGAAGATGGTATATGATATTGAGCATGGCATTCCTGGATGGGACAACTTTGTAGAGTTTGCCGGCTTGGATCAGATATTTGTTACCAGCGTGAAAAACAAAAGAAATGAGGATGCAGTAGGCCTGAGCCTGGTTCAGCTGGGAGAGTTGAGAGGAAAGGATCCCTATGAAGCTGCTTTTGACCTCCTTTTAGAGGAAGAAAATGCAGTGGGCATGGTGGATTTCTATGGAACAGAAGAACATGTACAGACATTTATGAAGCGTCCAGAAATGAACGCTTGTACGGATGGACTTTTAGGGGGAAAGCCTCATCCAAGGGTATTTGGGGCTTTTCCAAGGATTTTAGGAAAATACGTCCGAGAAGATAAGGCCCTGACCTTAGAAGAAGCGATATATAAGATGACAAAGAAGCCGGCAGAGACTTTCCATATAATAAAAAGAGGAGAGCTGGCAGAGGGGAATTATGCAGATATCTGTATCTTTAATCCGAAAACAGTGATTGATAAAGGGACTTTTACCGATCCGGTCCAGTACCCAGAGGGAATCGAATATGTGATTGTCAATGGTGCAGTCACAGTAAAAGGAGGAAAGCATACAGGAAAACGAAATGGTGTAGTTTTAAGAAAAGGGGAAAAGAAGCAGTAAAAAAATCCCCTCTGCCAATGGTTCTGGCAAAACCGAGAGGCAGAGGGGATTTTCATTTATATGTTCCGGCTTATGTCGACTTGTGTTTCAGCCGGAGTCAGATTAAAATATTATTTATCTTTTGAAAGAAATATGACTTGAACGGATGAAATGCTCTCTTTTGTTGGCTGCTGTGAAAGTCTCGAGTCCTCGCGGCAGGACTGCGCACTCGCTGCGCTGTCCATATGACAAGGAATGCTGCTTTTGCATTCTGTGTGCATCCGCATAAGGCTCACAGGAAACTCTCTTTCATTCATGGCAGCGAGCTGCACAGTGCATGAAGGATTACTGGATAATACCACTGGTATTTACTACCCAGATTGTGCCATTGTCATCCTTATAATCCTTAAATCCATCGCCAAGCTCAGGTCTTGTCTTGGAGTTAGAGGAAGAAGATGCTTTCTGCACAGTTCCGACAACATTTACAAGGTAACGGTTTCCTTCAAATTCTACAGGAGCAAGGCGCAAGTCAGCATCTGCTTCCTGACGACGGCCGCTGATATAGAGAGTATTGTCACGGACACCATTGTAGCCCTGTCCCTTTCTAGTACCGTCTGTATAGAAGAACCATGTCTGCTCTTCTCCGTCATCCTCATTAAAGATTGTCTGTTTTCCAGTTCTCATGACACCGTCATCTCCAAAGTAGTAATTTGCTGTAGTACCGTCATCTAAGGTTACTACCTGAAGGTCTGTCTGCATTTCTCCTTTCTCATTAAAACCATATTTTTTTGAATCAACGGTAAATACCTGAACGCCTTTTTCTGCATAGTAAGGCTTTCCATTCTTGAAATAGAACCGGTAAAGTTCACCATCATCGCTGATATCCTCTACTCCACAGATTTCATACCAGCCGTTGGCACGCTTTCCGTTTTCTTCTTCATAGTACTGATATCCGGCCATGGGGTGAGCAGCTTCGGATGCAGTAGCAGATGGTTTTTCTACCTGTACCCAGCCTTTCTGCATACGGCCGTTGATAAAGGTGTAATAATCACCGTTGATTTTTTTATCTACATAATTGTCAACCATTTTCCCGCTGTTCTCAAAATAGAACCAGGAATATTCGTCTTCATAGTTATCATCTGTTTCTTCCAGCTGGATCCAGCCAGTCTTTCTAGCGCCGTCTCCCTCTTCGCCAAGATAGTAGGTGGCGCCTTCGATTTCAACCTTTCCGGTCAGCATATAACCGTCTTCGTTGAAGTAATACCATTTATTATCGATGGACTGCCATTTGGAAACCACCTTTTTTCCGTTGTTTCCGTAGTAGTACCAGTAGGTCTCAGGAGCGTCATCATCTCCCCAGCTGTCTTCATTATCTTCAGAAATCCATGTGTTATAGACTCTCTTACCTTCGCTATCCACATAGTATTCATCAACTTCTTCTTCTGTTGTAATATAACCGTCAGAGTCTAAATAATACCAATCATTTCCTTTCTTCTTCCAGGTATCTGACAGATAGTAGCTGTCATCGTCATAATAGCGCCAGCTTCCATCTTCTTCTACCCATCCAGCTCCTGCAGCAAATACGGTAGTTCCTGCACCTGTAAGGAATGCAGGGGCTGCTGCTGACATAACTGCCGCAGCGGATAATACAGCCAGTAATTTTGTAGATTTTTTCATAAAATGTTCTCTCCTTTTTTGGTGTGTGATGTTGTGGCCGAAAATCCATCGTTGCATTACGAGCATGATTATAACGTGGTCTGAAAAAGAAATCTAGTGCAGGTTGATGGCAGATTTGGGAGGATGTGCCGGGAAAGGAAAAAGAGAAGAAAGCAGGGGTTAGGGAAGAGGGATAAAGTAAGAGAAAAACGGGAAATCTTTTGAAGAGATTTTGAAAAATTAAGACTTTATGAGGGGATTTTCTATGCTATGGCTGAAAGCCTCATGGAAATGTAAGGAATTTTATGTAGGATTTTCGGGAAAAGTATGATATGCTTATACCATTAATGGGCGGAAAAGGAGAGAACAGCATTTATGAGAATGAAGGTTTCCAACTATATTGCGCAGAAATTAGTGGATGAGGGAATCACTCAGGTGTTTACCGTGACAGGCGGCGGCGCTATGCATTTAAATGATGCGCTGGGACACCAGGAGGGCCTTACCTGTTTATATAATCATCACGAGCAAGCCAGTGCCATTGCAGCAGAGAGCTATGCAAGAATTCATAATAGGATAGCAGCTCTTTGTGTCACCACAGGTCCAGGCGGAACCAATGCGATTACCGGAGTCGTAGGCGGATGGCTGGATTCCATCCCTATGTTTGTGGTATCAGGCCAGGTGCGCTATGACACGACTGCCAGATGGTCAGGCGTAGGAATCCGAGCCATGGGAGATCAGGAATTTGATATTGTAAAGGCTATAGAGTGTATGACAAAATACAGCGAAATGGTGATCGATGCTAGACGTATCCGTTTCTGCATAGAAAAAGCATTGTACCTTTCTTATAGAGGAAGGCGAGGGCCTACGTGGCTGGATATTCCCCTGGACATACAGGGCGCATATATTGACACGGACGAACTGATCGGCTTTGACAAAGAGGACTATGAAGCTGGAGGAACTGGATGGGCGGCAGAGTCAGAAGCGGAAATACCTGAGGACAGTGCAGGCCATGGAGAGCTTCGGGAAAAGCTTCCGCCGAGAGTGGCAAAGGAAACTGCCAGAGCTATTATTGGGAAGATTAAGGAAAGCAGCAGACCCGTATTAAATGCAGGAAACGGAGTGCGCCTGGGCGGAGCCCATGAAGTATTTTTAAGAGTTGTGGAAAAGCTAGGGATTCCTGTGGTGACCGGCTGGAATTCTGAGGACTGCCTGTGGGACACTCATCCATTATACGTAGGACGCCCCGGCAATTTCGGAGATCGCCCTGGCAATTTTGCAGTACAAAACAGTGATCTTGTATTTTCAGTAGGAAGCCGTCTCAGTCTCCGTCAGGTAGGCTATAATTATAAGACATGGGCCAGAGCTGCTTATGTTATTTATAATGATATTGACTGGGAAGAGCTTCATAAACCTAGTGTCCATGCGGATATGAGAGTTCATGCAGATGCAAAGGAGCTTCTGGAGGTTATGGAGGAGATCTTAGAAGAAGAGGAAAAACTCCCTGTTTTCAAGGGTGGGGAAGGGCTTCCCGGCATGACCTGGCAGGAGACATGCCAGATGTGGAAAGAGAAATATCCAGTTGTCCTTCCCAGACATTATGAAGGGGGAGAGGAAAATGCGGCTAATGTATATGCCTTTATTAAAGAGCTGAGCCGCCGCCTCCCAGAAGGAAAGGTGACAGTAGTAGGCAATGGGTCCGCTTGTGTGGTAGGCGGTCATGCTTATGTGCTGAAAAAGGATCAGCGTTTTATTACCAATTCCGCCATTGCGTCCATGGGCTATGACCTTCCGGCTGCTATCGGTGCCTGTGTGGCTGACGGAAAAAGAGATATGGTTCTTGTTACTGGTGATGGAAGTATGCAGATGAATATCCAGGAGCTTCAGACGATTATCCATCACAGACTGCCCATTAAGATATTTGTCATTAATAACGGAGGCTATCATTCCATACGTCAGACGCAGAAGAACTTTTTCGGAGAACCCCTTGTGGGAATCGGTGAAGACAGCCATGATCTGAGCTTTCCTGATCTTTCAAAGCTTTCAGCAGCTTATGGCTATCCCTATGTATGTATCCGCAATAATAAAGAGTTGGAGGCAAAGCTTGAAGAAGCCTTGGCCGTGAGTGGACCTATTATATGTGAAGTATTTGTAACTTGGAATCAGGTTTTTGAGCCAAAATCATCGGCTAAGCGTCTTCCCGATGGAACGATTGTATCGCCGCCTTTGGAGGATTTATCGCCATTCCTTCCGGATGAAGAGATGGATGCTGTGATGATTATTCCCAGAATTAAGGATTAAAGGAAGAATGGATATTATTATAACAGGTGGAACCAGCTTTATCGGGCTGGCAGTCATACGAAGGATGATTGGAGAAGGGCATCACATATGGGCCATAGTAAGGCCCGAGTCAGCCAATCGGGATAAACTTCCAAAGGATGAAAGAGTCCATATCATTCCATGCAGCCTGGAGTATATCGATCAGTTGGCGAATTTGCCAGAAACAGCCCCGCTTCTTGAGTCTCTTCCAACTTATCATTCTACAGCTGGAGGGGGACAAGGTTCCTTGGAGCAGAATAAAGATAAGCCATATAGAGCTATCCACGGCAGGGTATTTCTTCATATGGCTTGGGATGGCATAGGAAGTGCCGGACGGATGGACAGGGAGATACAGGAAAAAAATATTGAAAACTCTATGAAAGCCCTGAAGGCAGCAGAAGAGCTTTGCTGCTGCCGCTTTATATTTAGCGGTTCTCAGGCAGAGTATGGTGTTCATCGGGCCGCTGCGACAGAGGAGACGCCTTGTCATCCAGTGTCTGAGTATGGAAGGGCTAAGCTGGAATTTGGCAGAAGAGCAGCGAAGGCATGCGGACAGTCTGCCTTGGATTCCTGCCTGAAACCGGAGGTGAAAGGAGAGGGAAGCCAGCCAGGAGATCTGACGGAGAGACAAAAGCTTTCTTCCTTAAAGATGGAATATGTCCATTGCCGAATCTTCAGCGTATATGGACCAGGGGATCACCCCTGGTCTCTGGTGAATAGCTGTCTTAAAACTTTTGAGGCAGGCGGTCATATGGACCTGGGAGAATGTACGCAGCAGTGGAATTTTCTTTATATTGACGATATGGCAGAGGCGATTGCTGCCCTTCTTTTGAAGAAGGAGAGAATACAGGGGATTTATAATATTGCTGCAAGAGATACCCGTGTCCTTAGGGAATTTGTAGAAGAAGTCTATGAGATATGTGGAAAAAAAGGGAGCTTTTCCTATGGAAAAAGGCCTTTCAATGCAGAGGGGCCGGCTTCCTTGATTCCAGATATCCATAAAATAGAACAGGCGACAGGCTGGAGGCCTGCCGTCTCCTTTCGAGAAGGAATTGAAAAGACAAGGAGGAGCCTGATATGAGATGCATTGCCTGTGGGGGAGAGCTGTTTGACAGCCCTTTATTGTATTTAGACTCCATGCCTGCTTCTGCCCAAAACATTCCGGATGGAGAAGCGGTAAAGACAGATAAGGGGGTTAGCCTGTCCCTGTGCCAGTGCAGAAAATGCGGCTTGGTACAGTTTGACTGTGAGCCGGTTGACTATTACCGGGACGTTATCCGGGCAGGAGGCTTTTCCACTACTATGGTTAATCTGCGCCGTGAGCAGTACCAGCATTTAATCAATACCTACCGCTTGGAGGGTGGGAAATTTATTGAGGTAGGCTGTGGGAGAGGGGAGTTCCTTTCTGTATTAAAGGAATTTCCAGTAAAGGCTTATGGGATTGAGCATAGGAAGGATCTAGCAGCCATTGCTAGGGAACAGGGACTGAATGTGACAGAAGGCTTTACGGAAACGGAAGAGACTGTGATTCCTGGGGCTCCTTTTGACTGCTTTCTGTCCTTTAATTTTCTGGAACATCAGCCTTATCCCAATACTATGCTCCAGGCTATCTATAACAATTTGACAGAAGAGGGCATGGGCCTTATTACAGTACCCGGCCTGGAATATATCCTGGAGCATGATGGATATTACGAGCTGATTCGTGATCACATTGCGTATTATACCTTTGACACATTGGAAAGGCTGATGGAGAAGAATGGTTTTTCCGTTCTAGAAAAGGAGATCATCAACCGGGATACTCTTTCCATGATTGTGAAAAAAAGGCCCGTGGGAAACATCAATGTTGCAGTTAATAGCAAAGGCGAGTCTTGGGGGAAGGAAATACTTCCTCTGGATGTTTCCGATTTAAAGAAAAGCCGGGATAGGATTACCAAGGAGGTGAACGACCTGATAGACAGCCTTCAAAAGGAAGGAAAGCGGCTGGCAATCTGGGGAGCCGGCCACCAGGGCTTTACCCTGGCTGCGACTACAAGGCTGGGAGAAAGAGTTTCTTATATCATAGATTCCGCTCCGTTTAAACAGGGACGTTTTGCTCCGGCCTCTCATATTAAAATTGTTTCTCCAGACTACTGGAGGGAAGAGCCGGTAGAGGCGATTCTGATTGTGGCCCCTGGATATACGGATGAGATCGCAGGAATCATCCGGGAAACGTTAATAAAAGAAAATGGCGACAGGCCGGAGATTTTGACATTAAAATCCAATCATCTGGAAAGAATGTAGATAAAAATAGAGCTCAGCTATGGAAAATGCGCCAGAATACTTTTATTCAGGGCAGTGCGCTGCTTGTGCGTATGAAAGTTTAGGAGGAAAGATTATGAAAGCATTTGTTTTAAAGGAGCCAGGAATCCCAGGATGGCATGATGCGCCAGAGCCAGAGCTGGTTCCTTATGGAGCGATTTTAAGGCCTGTGGCAGTAACACCCTGTTCCTCAGATGTTCATACAGTATTTGGCAGCGGTTCCAGAAAAGCCCCTAATCTGATTCTTGGCCATGAATGTGTGGCTGAAATCTTGGAAGTAGGGGAGCTGGTAGAGGATTTTAAGGCAGGAGAGCTGGTAGCTGTGCCTGCCATTACTCCAGATTGGCGTGCAAAGGCAATTCAGGAGGGAAATGACAGACATGCTTCAGCTCCTTTTTCCGGCCATCAGCTGGGCCGCAGCCAGCCAGGGGTATTTGCGGAGAAATTTTTAATCAGGGATGCAGATACGACTCTGGCGAAAATACCAGATGGAGTAACCTTAGAGCAAGCCCTTATGTGTGTGGATGTGGTAACGACTGGCTTTACAGGAGCAGAATATGCAGATATTAAAATCGGAGACACTGTTGTGGTGATGGGGATTGGCCCTATTGGTCTTATGGCTGTGGAGGGGGCTAGGCACCTGGGAGCTGCTAGGATTATTGCTGTAGGGACACGTCCGCTTTGCCGGGAGCTGGCAATGGAATTCGGGGCAACAGACCTTTTAAGCTACAGGGATGGGGATGTGGTAAAACAGGTGCTCCATATGACAGACAATATAGGTGCTGATTCTGTGATCCTCTGTGGGGGAGGGGACGAGGTATTTACACAGGCAGTAGATATGGTAAGATACGGAACAGGGACTATTTCCAATGTGAATTATTATGGCGGAGATGGCATGCTGAGTTTTCCCAAATTTTCCGGAGGGCGGGGGATGGCAGGCAAGACTATTCATACAGAACTTGCCAGGGGAGGCCGCGCTAGGATAGAACGTCTGCTTGCTATGGTGAAATATGGACGGATTCATCCTGAAAAGCTGGTGACTCACCGCCTGTCAGGTCTTCATGAGGTGGAGCAGGCCCTATATATGATGAGGGAGAAGCCAGAGGATTTAATCAAAGTGATGGTTGTTCTATGATCAATGGCTGTTCTGGCAGCAGAAAAAGAGGTAACAAATGAAAACGGTAAGTATTGTAGTACCATGCTATAATGAAGAAGAGAATGTAGAGGCCCTAAGCCAGGCAATCATCGAAATGTTCAGAAGAGAGCTTTCGGATTATGGCTATGAGCTTCTTTTTATAGATAATGATTCCAGAGATCATACGAGAGAGATTATCCGGCGGCTTTGTGGGGAAAATGCCAATATCAGGGGAATTTTCAATGCCAAAAACTTCGGACAGTTTAATTCTCCTTATTACGGAATGCTCCAGACGACAGGAGATTGTACCATTCTGATGGCTGCTGATTTCCAAGATCCAGTAGAAATGATACCGAAATATGTAAAAGAGTGGGAAAAGGGCTATCGGATTGTAATTGGCATCAAGAAATCCAGCAGGGAAAATAAGCTGATGTATGGGCTTAGGAGCTGTTACTACAAAGTGATAAAAAAGCTTTCCGATATAGAGCAGATCGAGCATTTTACTGGATTCGGACTATATGACAGGCGTTTTATCCAAGTTTTAAGGGAGCTGGATGATCCCACGCCTTTTTTAAGAGGAATTGTAGCAGAGCTAGGATTTCGGAGAAAAGAAATCCCTTATGAGCAGCCCAAACGCAGGGCAGGAAAAACCAGCAATAATTTTTACCGTCTCTACGATGCCGCTATGTTGAGCGTCACCTCCTATACAAAGGTGGGGCTGCGGCTGGCTACTATTTTTGGCAGCTTTTGTTCAGTGGTGAGCCTTATAGTGGCAATGGTCTATCTGATTATGAAGCTTTTGTACTGGGACAGGTTTCCGGCTGGCATGGCTCCTATGCTGATTGGCATGTGCTTTCTAGGATCGGTACAGATATTTTTTATTGGCCTTGTGGGAGAATATATCCTGAGCATTAACGCAAGGGTTATGAAACGCCCTCTCGTGGTAGAAGAGGAGCGTTTAAATTTTCCAGAGGGAGAAGAAGGGCAGCCCCATCAGTGAAATATAGGATAGAGTTTTATGGTAAACCCTCATGCCCATACTTAGTGCGGTATTATGAATGAAACTTGGCTATGGGGGAAAGGGCAGCAGAAAAATGCAGAAGAAAAGGAAAAGCGAGCAGGAGCAGCTATGAGATATAAGGTAGATATTGTAAGGATCAGGGAAAATACCATTACCCTTAATGGATGGGCCATTGGAAAAACACCTGAATCTAAAGTGGAATTTTCCATAGAGGATAAAAATCATAAGCCCATGGAGCATAAATATGTTTCCACCAGAAGAGACGATGTAAGCCAGATCTATTTTGGAAAGGAATATGACAGAGATTTTGGCTTTGATATCCAGTTTGCCTACGACAGAGGAGAGGACTATTATCTGGTTATCTTCTGTGATGGACGAAAGGTGCGGATCAAATATAATGAGGTATTGATTGCAAAGCGTTCCAGTGTTGCCCATAAGCGCAGGGAAAAGATTAAGGATTTAATGAATATGGAAACAGTGAGGGTGGCCTGGGATTTCTGGAAGGAAAACGGTTTCCGCGCCCTTGTTGTAAAATCCAGGCATAAGCTGGAGGGAATTGACAATGATTATGATTATGGGGAATGGTATGAGCTGACCAAGCCTTCGGAGGAAGAGCTGGAGCGTCAGAGGGAGGAATGCCTTCTGGTGCAGCCTAAATTTTCCATTGTGATTCCAGTATTTCAAACACCTGAAAAGTACCTTCGGGAAATGTTGGACTCCATTCTAGCCCAAACCTATAGCAATTGGGAGGCATGTATTGCAGACGGAAGTCCTAAGGGAAAAAACTGTGAGAAAGTACTGAAAGCTTATCAAGAGAGGGATAAAAGGATACGATATGAGATCCTAGGTGAAAACAGAGGAATAGCAGGCAATACCAATGCAGCCATGGATATGGCAGAAGGGGATTATATTGTCCTGGCAGACCATGACGATACCCTTACATCAAATGCACTGTATGAACTGGCCCAGGCAGTAAATCTGGATGAAGCCAATGAGGTGATTTATTCCGATGAAGATAAGCTGGATATGGATGGAGGGGCATTATTTGAAGCCCATTTCAAGCCGGATTTTAATCCAGATCTGCTGACAAGCACAAACTATATCTGCCATCTGTTTGCAGTGAAAAGAGAGCTGGTAAAGGAAACAGGCCAGTTTAACCATGAATTTGACGGGGCCCAGGATTATGATTTTATTTTCCGCTGTACAGAAAAGGCAAAAAAAATATATCATATCCCTAAAGTTCTGTATCACTGGCGCTGCCATCAGGAATCTACAGCCAGCAATCCAGAAAGCAAGCTATATGCCTTTGAAGCTGGAGCAAGAGCAATCAAGGCTCATTTTGACAGGCTGGGGATTGGGGTGGAATCCATTGAAAAGGGAGTGGACTATGGAAAATACCATGTTCGGTTCGCAATAGAGGAAAAGCCCTTGGTATCAGTCATTATCCCTAATAAGGATCATCATCAGGATTTGGATCTCTGCGTCCGCTCCTTAATGGAAAAGGGAACCTATGAAAATCTGGAATACATTATTGTGGAAAACAACAGCACAGAAAAAGAAACCTTTGAGTATTATGAAAAAATGGAAAAGGAATGGGACAATTTCCATGTAGTTACCTGGGAAAGGGAATTTAACTATTCTGCAATCAATAATTTCGGTGAAACCTTTGCCCATGGGGAATACCTCCTTTTTTTGAACAATGATACAGAAATCATTGAGCCGGATTGTATCCAGGAGATGCTGGGTTATTGCCAGAGAAAGGATGTAGGCGCAGTAGGCGCAAGGCTTCTGTATCAGGACGATACGATTCAGCATGCAGGAGTAGTGGTAGGCTTTGGAGGAATTGCAGGGCATACCTTTATTGGACTTCACAAAAGTGAAAACAGCTATTTTCACAGAGCTATGTGCGCTCAGGATTACAGTGCTGTTACAGCAGCCTGCATGATGGTAAAAAGAGATGTATTCCATCAGGTGGGCGGCTTTAGCACAGAGCTGGCTGTAGCTTTTAATGATATTGATCTGTGTATGAAAATACGGCAGGCAGGTAAGCTGATCGTCTATAATCCATATGCCCTCCTTTACCATTACGAGTCTAAGTCGAGGGGATTGGAGGATACGCCGGAAAAGGTGGCGCGTTTTAATCGGGAAATCGCTATTTTTGCGGGAAAATGGCCGGATATCCTGAAAAATGGAGATCCTTATTATAATCCGAATCTGACCTTAAGAAAATCTAATTTTGCTTTAAGGGATTTAAAGAAAGAAAAAATCGGAGAACCCTATAGACTGGAGATAGAAGCGGCCTCATGTAAAGCTGGGAGATAAAAAATGGGAGAAAAGGGATTATGGAAAAAAAAGTAACAATTGTGATTCCCAATTATAATGGTCTTGCTTTTATGGAGCCATGTATGGAAGCATTGGACAAGCAGACTTATCAGGGATTTGATGTCCTAGTAGTGGATAATGGATCACAGGATGGAAGCGTAGAGTGGTTGAAAGAGAGGGAAATTCCCACTATTTTCTTAAATGAGAATACAGGCTTTTCTGGGGCAGTCAACCGGGGAATTCGTGCTGCAAAGACGCCATATGTGATTCTTCTGAACAATGATACACAGGTACGGCCGGATTATGTCAGGGAGCTGGTACGGTGCATGGAGCGTTCTCCAAAAATATTTTCTGTTAGCAGCCGGATGATACAGTCCTCTAACCCAAGTCTGATTGACGACGCAGGAGACATGTACAGCCTGATGGGATGGGCTTATCAAAGAGGGACAGGACAGTCTGTAAAGGGATATAGAAAGCCTCGGAGGATATTTTCTGCCTGTGCTGGAGCTGCAATTTACCGCAGGGCGGTTTTTGATGAAATTGGATATTTTGACGAAATGCATTTTGCATATCTGGAAGATATGGATATCGGCTTTCGGGCCAGGATAGCAGGCTACGATAATCTGTATTGTCCAAAAGCTGAAGTGTACCATGTAGGCAGTGGGACCAGCGGTTCCAAATATAACTCTTTTAAAGTAAGGCTGGCTGCAAGAAATAACGTTTATCTAAATTATAAGAATATGCCTATCTTTCAGCTTATATTCAATGGCTTTCCCTTGGCCCTTGGAATATGGATAAAATATCTGTTTTTTAAAAAAAGAGGGTTTGAGAAAGATTATCTAGCTGGTTTAAAAGAAGCTTTTGAAACCCTGGGGAAATGTCAGAAGGTGCCTTATAGGCCAAAGAATTCGAAGTATTATCTGGCGATACAGGGGGAAATGCTTGTGGGAACTATGATATATATATACGAATTTTCTAAAAGACAGCTGAAAAAATTTCCAATATTGTAAGAGATTTGTAATGACAGAGAGCTGAGGTTTCATGTATAATAGATAAGATGTTGAGGTGATATCCTATGATTAAAGATCATCAGAGGGAATTCAACAGGCTTCATGTAGTCCTGGATGCAGTAGTAATTTTGGCTGCTTATGGGCTTTCATGGTTACTGATGATAAATGGCTTCGTCCCATCTAAGGGGCCTACCCTGGAGGCGAGGTATTATTTACTAGCTCTTGTTGTTATTATACCGTCTTATCTGCTTTTATATGGAATTTTCCATCTATATACGCCGAAAAGGGTGCAGGGGCGCCGTCTGGAGCTTGCCAATATATGCAAAGCCAATGGAATCGGCCTTTTAATCTTTACTTTGGTACTGTACCTTTTGGGTAAGGATGTATTCTGGACTCATTTTTCCCGGCCCATGGTATTATATTTCTTCGTAATTAATATTACGCTGGAAACTCTGGAAAGAAATGCCATTCGAATGGTATTGCGTTCCATGCGCTCTAAGGGGTATAATCAGAAGCACATTGTGCTGGTAGGTTACAGCCGGGCTGCGGAAGGCTATATTGACAGAGTGCTTTCCAATCCAGAGTGGGGGTACCGGATTGCTGGGATTCTGGATGACCACAGGCAGAGAGGGACAGAATACAGGGGAGTGCGGATCATCGGCGCTACCTGGGAGCTTCAGTCTATTCTAGATATGAATGTGATGGATGAGATTGCTGTGACATTAAGCCTGAATGAATATGACAATTTGGAGAAGATTGTATCAGCCTGTGAGAAATCAGGTGTGCATACGAAATTCATTCCTGATTATAATAATATTATTCCTACAAAACCATATATGGAGGATCTTTTGGGCCTTCCGGTCATCCATATCCGCCATGTGCCTCTGGCTCAGGGAATTAATGCGGCTGTAAAAAGAGCAGTGGACATTTTTGGTGCAGTGGTGGCAATTATTTTGTTTTCCCCGGTTATGCTTTTGACTGCTGTTTTAATTAAAGCTACGTCTCCGGGGCCAGTCCTTTACAGCCAGGAGAGAGTGGGGCTTCATAACCGCCCCTTTAAAATGTATAAGTTCCGTTCTATGGAGGTACAGACGGCGTCACAGGAAAAGGGACGCTGGACGACACCTCATGATCCGAGGGTAACGCCGGTAGGGAAGCTTATCAGAAGAACCAGCATCGACGAAATGCCTCAGTTTTTTAACGTGCTGACTGGTCATATGAGTCTGGTAGGGCCTAGGCCAGAGAGACCATTTTTTGTAGAACGTTTTAAGGAAGAGATTCCGCGGTATATGGTAAAGCATCAGGTTCGGCCAGGACTGACAGGCTGGGCGCAGGTTAATGGATACCGAGGTGATACGTCCATAACAAAGCGGATTGAACATGACCTGTATTACATTGAAAACTGGACCTTGGGATTTGATTTTAAGATTCTTTTCTTAACCATTTTCAAGGGATTTATTAATAAAAATGCGTATTAGAGGATATAACACGCAAGAAAAACGAGCGAGGGTGAAAGATGAATCGTGATTATGAAGATGAGATAGGGCGTTCCCGTGCAAAAAGCCGCAAAAAAACGTCTGCACATGATACGGGCCATGTTTCGGAAAGAGGGAGGAAGAGCAGTCTGGATGAGAAAGCCGGGACTGGCCATACAACAGCAAAGAGACAGACGGAAAAAAGGCCTGTATATCAGGATGGTGATGAAGACGATGATTTAAAAGTCTGGACAGATACCAGAAGCAGCCAGGGGCAGAAAAACCTGTCATCCAATGCAGCTGGAAGACAGGGAACACAGGCAGCCCGAAAGAGATATACGCCTCCCCGGACATCTCAAACGTCCTCTAGGATAAAAGCAAGGTCAGAAAAGTCAAAGAGAAGGCGGAGGATCATTATGATGATCATAGCCGAATGCTTTGCTCTTGTGTTTATTTTCGGATATGCGTTTTATATGAAGACCATGGGTACCATACAGCGTGCGGATGATTTTAAGGCAGAGGCAGTCAGGAGCGACCTGACTATTGATACGCTGGAAAAGATGGAAGGATATTGGACGATTGCCCTTTTTGGTGTTGACAGCAGGGGCGCTAATGTGGAGAAGGGGACTCATTCAGATGTTAATATGATATGCAATATTAATGAGGATACAGGAGAGATAAAAATTGTATCTGTGTTCCGCGATTCCTATCTGAATATTGACGATGAGGGCTCCTACAATAAGATTAATCTGGCGTATTTCCGTGGAGGCCCTACTCAGGCAGTTAAGGCCCTCAATAAAAACCTGGATTTGGATATTACGGATTATGTTACCTTTAACTGGAAAGCAGTAGCTCAGGGAATTGATATTCTTGGCGGTGTGGATATTGAGCTTAGCAAGGCTGAGTTCCACTATATTAATTCCTTTATTTCAGAAACAGCAGAGGCTACCGGCCTTTATACAAAGCATCTGACTCATGCAGGCATGAATCACCTGGACGGTGTACAGGCCGTGGCCTATGGCCGTCTCCGCCTAATGGATACGGATTATGCTAGGACAGAGCGTCAGAGGAAGATCCTTCAGCTTGCTTTTGACAAGGCAAAGGAAGCGGATATTGGAACGCTGAATCAGATTATAGAGGTGGTATTCCCCAATATTTCCTCCAGTATGACAGCGCCTGATTTTATCCGTGTGGCTCAGAAGATTACTAAGTACCATCTGGGGGAAACAGGAGGGTTTCCATTTGCCAGAGGGGATGTAAATATGGGCAAGAAGGGGGCCTGTGTAATTCCCCAAACATTGGAAGGCAATGTAACAGAGCTTCATCAGTTTCTATTTGGGGATGAAAATTATGTGCCTACGGATTCTGTAAAGAAGATTAGTGCGAAGATTTCTAACGATTCCGGCTTGTATAATCAGGGAAAATCTATCGGCCATGTATCTACGGAGGGAGGAGTGATTACTACTCCTAAGAAGACAGAAGCAGCTTCTAATACGAAGAGTGAAACAAAAGAAACGAAAGAGACAAAAGAAGCAGAGGTTGTAGAGGGTGGTATTGACCTAGACGGAGATGGAGAGCCGGATATTGATTATAACGATGAAGAATTCTGGGATGATCCGTCTAACTGGCCTACAGATGAAGACGGCAATCCAGTCCATCCAGGTATGCTGGAGTCTTCCTCCAGAGATAATCATGGAGAAGAACCAGGAAGCAGCACTGTTCGTCCTGGGGGAACCGGAAGCAGCCGTCCAGATGAGAGCAGCGCCTCCCGCCCTGGAGGAACCAGCAGCCGTCCAGATGGAACCAGCGCTGCCCACCCTGGAGGAACCAGCAGTACTCGTCCAGATGGAACCAGCGCTGCTCGTCCTGGAGGAACTGGGACTTCACAGCCAAGCAGAACAGATCCTGCCGAATCTTCTTCTGGAAACAGTACAGGCAATTCTTCACCAAGCAGACCTAGTACAGCAGTTACCGGAACTGCAGGGGTAGGGAATGGCCCAGGAGGGGCTGGCTCTGATACGAGTGTCAATGCTCCAGGAGGAGGCCCAGGGGACAATAGTCCTTCTGGAGGAAGCCATGTGGCGCCAGCGCCTGTAGGAGGAGGCGGAGGAAACAGCAGCCCAGGAGGGCCTGATGCTCCAGGCGGTCCGATGAGCCCAGGAGATAATAGTATGGATGGTCCAAATTAGCAGACAGAACAGGCATGAAAAGCGGTGGTTTTGATTTCCACTGCTTTTCATAGTTTTATAATAGTTTAATCACAATTTAGTCACAAATCACTGATAGACTTTAGCCATAACAAAGGAAACAATCTGTTGAGGCAGACAACTTTATTAATGAAAGGGGATATGTTTTATGTATAATAATTTTGAACATGAAGGCAGCAATCCTTCCCAGGGCGATGTGCAGACAACCTTTGAAAATAGACAGAGACCCTATATTCCGCAAGAGCCTGAGAAGAAAGGCAGGAATGGAAAGACAGCAAAAAGAGTTGCTGGAATTACAGCTGCCGCTCTTTTGTTTGGTACAGTTTCCGGAGGAACTATGGTTGGAGTGAATATGCTGGCAGACCGTTTAAATGGAAATCAGCATTTCCAGACCAGCAGCGCAGAACCAGTGCCAGAGACAGAGGAGAGCCAGGCAGTAACCCTGCCTGAGGTTACAAGACCTTCTGAGACAGGAAAGGGGGTAGGAAATCTCCTGGCCATGGATGTATCGGGGATTGTAGAGACAGCCATGCCGTCTGTAGTAGCAATCAACAATACAGTTCTCTACCAGAGCCAGTCATGGTTTGGTTCGAGCCAGACTTATGAGGTACCCAGCAGTGGTTCCGGAATTATTGTAGGGCAGAACGATGAAGAGCTTCTGATTGTGACGAACAATCATGTTGTGGAAAATTCCAAGGATCTTCAGGTTGTATTTATTGATAATGAGTCCGTACAGGCAGCGGTAAAGGGAACAGATGCAGAAAATGATCTGGCTGTTATCGCTGTACCATTAAAGGATATCCCATCTGATACTATGAGCCAGATTTCCATAGCTACACTGGGCAATTCCGATGATTTAAAAGTAGGGCAAGGAGTTATTGCCATAGGAAATGCCCTTGGATATGGGCAGTCAGTAACCGTAGGATATGTCAGTGCTTTAAACCGTGAGGTAAAGACAAGAGACAGCGATGCCAAAAACCTTCTTCAAACGGATGCAGCCATTAATCCAGGAAACAGCGGCGGCGCTCTGCTGAATATGAAAGGAGAAGTAATTGGCATCAATGCAGCAAAATATTCTTCCACTGACGTAGAGGGGATGGGCTATGCGATTCCTATCAGCAAGGTTCAAGACATTATTGGCGACCTGATGACAAAGAAGACAAGAGTGGAAGTGGCACAGGAGAAGCAGGGCTATCTAGGTATCAGAGGAGAAGACGTTACGGAACAGATGTCAGAAGCCTTTGGTATGCCTAAGGGTATTTATATAACAGAAATTATTGGAGGTGCGGCTGCAGATTCCTCAGAACTTAGGGAAAATGATATCATCACCAAATTTGACGGCCAGAGCGTAAGAAGCATGGAGGAGTTGAGAGCAATGCTTAGTTATTATGAAGGCGGAACAGAAGTGGTATTGACAGTTCAATCCCTGGAGAATGGAAAATATGTGGAGAGAAAGGTAAGTCTCGTACTGGGAAGCAGGCCGGAAGCAGCGAATTAAATGAATTAAATATAGAAAAAAGTCAGAATATCTATGAGGTTTTGGAGTCAGAAAATTCTGACTTTTTTCTAAGCTGGTAACTTTAACAGTTGAATATAATGGAGCATTTTGATGGGTTATCAATAGCAGGGAGAGGAGCTGTCAAAAACAATTCTTTATACGATATATGGAAGGAAAATCAAAATATTTCTGCCATATACCTGTGAGGAATCGTTTTTATGACAGATTCTTTCCCTGCTTGTGTGGTGAGGAAAAATAGCTTATAATCAGTAGATACAGGATAGAGATACTAAGTTGATAACATATGAAGGAGAGAACAAGTTGGAAGATAAAGAAAAGAATGGTCTGGAAGGAGAGACAAGAGCTGCAGGGCCGGAAACGAACACGGACGATGATAATGATGATTATGAAAAAATCTGTTATATCTGCCGCAGGACAGAAAGTAAGGCGGGAAAAATGATTACCATGCCCGGCAGCATGCATCTATGCCATGACTGTATGCAGAAAGCCTTTGATTCAGTCACAAACGGCAGCCTGGATTGGTCTAAAATTCAGAATATGCCATATATGAACATGAACTTGAATGATTTGGCGAATACGAATATCCCTGATGCCGCGATTCCGAAAAAACAGAAAGTGAAGAAAAAAACAGCAGACAAAAAAGCAGAAATTAACCTGAAGGATATCCCAGCCCCTCATATTATAAAACGGAAACTGGATGAATATGTGATCGGCCAGGAAAAGGCAAAAAAGGTAATCTCTGTAGCTGTCTATAATCATTATAAAAGAATGTATCTGGAAAATAGAAAGGCTGAAAACAAAGGGGAGGAAATTTTAGAGGAGATCAGAATTGAAAAATCCAATATTCTTCTGATCGGACCGACAGGGAGTGGAAAAACTTATTTGGTAAAGACCCTTGCCCGTCTTTTGGATGTGCCCTTGGCAATTGCCGATGCTACCTCCCTGACAGAGGCAGGCTATATTGGAGATGATATTGAAAGTGTAATTTCCAAGCTTCTCTCTGCAGCAGGCAATGATGTGGAACGTGCGGAGCATGGGATTGTTTTTATTGATGAGATTGATAAAATAGCAAAAAAGAAAAACACAAATACCAGGGATGTGAGCGGAGAGGCTGTCCAACAGGAACTGCTGAAGCTTCTGGAAGGAGCCAGAGTAGAGGTTCCGGTAGGCTCTAATCAAAAAAATGCCCTTACCCCCATGCAGACGATCAATACGGATAATATCCTATTTATCTGCGGCGGTGCGTTTCCTGATTTGGAAGATATTATTAAGGAACGGCTTACAAAAAAATCCTCTATGGGCTTTATGGCAGATTTAAAGGATAAATATGATGGAGATCAAAGTATTCTGGAACAGGTGACAAATGAGGATCTACGCCGTTTTGGCATGATACCGGAGTTTTTAGGAAGGCTTCCAGTCATGGTTACATTAAATCGGCTCACAAAGGAGCTTCTTATTAAAATACTGAAGGAGCCTAAAAATGCGATTCTGAAACAGTATGTAAAACTTTTGGAGCTGGATGAGGTCAAGCTGGTATTTGAAGAAGAGGCTTTGGAATGGATTGCAGGAGAAGCCCTTTTAAGGGATACAGGTGCAAGGGCTTTAAGAGCAATTTTGGAAGACTTTATGCTTGATATCATGTATGAAATTCCTAAAGATCCTGATATTGGTTCTGTGGTGATTACCCGTCCTTATCTAGAAAAAAAAGGCGGCCCTATGATTCAGATGAGAAGCTGAAGAGCCTGGCTCAAGGATCCTAAGGTATCCGCTAGGCTTTTGCTGATACTATTTAGGACAAGGGAGGCACGCTCTGCGCAAGAGAAAGGACTGCTTCCATAATACGCTCCAGTGCAAGTGTGCGTCAAAGCGCACACTTTTCCTGGGCAAGGCATAGGCAGATACAAAGGCAAAATATCATTGAGTTGATGCATCTGCAGTAAAGATTTTCTTTTCAGGATTAAGGTATCCCTCCTAGGGATTATTCTCGCATCCGGAGGAAAGACTGATAGAGATTCAATTTTCCATAGCCCCATTCCTTTGATGGATAGGAGTAGGCCGGATTCCGGTCAGCTCCCCGTATTAATATGGCTTTTACAGAAGCCCCGGTAATCAGTCCCAGCATATTGTCCCTGTAAGCCAGACTCAGGATATTAGCTGCTGCGCCAGCAGTATGGGCGGCTGCAACAGATGTGCCTGACCTCCTGGTCATAGGAAGACGATTTTCCTCTTCTGGAGGTGACTGCTGCATGAGGGCAGGGCCGTATACATCGACTCCAGGGGCAGCAAGCTCAGGTTTGATGCCTCCATTCATAGCAAAGCCGCGGCTGGAATGGATATAGATACTATCATTTAAATGATTATAGGCTCCTGTCGTGATGACATAGGGAGCATTCGCAGGACCTGTAATTGTGGTATCCGGGTTAGCCCTAAGAAATACAGTATCATCAGACAGAAAGGTATGGACAGGAAGCCACATATGGAAATGACCGCTAATATACAGGCTGTTATATACCCGTATGTGCCATATTCCTTCGGCAGGGGCTTCAAAGCGCATTACGATCAGCTGATTGCCAGAGGCGGATTCTACATTGATATAGTTGACCGTAATGACAGTGCTCTCCAGAAGGAAGCTGATTTTATTATCATTTTGGAAAGTAAGGGGGATTCGGGATATGGTTTCTCCTGTGGGAGAGAGAAAGCCTACTGTATAAAGTTCAGGCTCCCTGGACCATAGCTCCACGATAAATCCCCTTTCGTTTGGAGCAACCGAGATCTCCACATCTTCATATTCTTCGGATTCCTGGATATTTCCGAGAAAGTGGTGGCGGAAGCCAGATTCATTTCCGGCGGCCACTACAGATACAAGGCCAGAATAATTAGATATGGGACGGAACATCTGGCTTAAAGGGGAAGTGCCGTCATGGTTGCCATATGTAGTTCCCATTGCTAGGAGGATGACAAGAGGCAGATTGAAATGGGAGGCTACAAACTGCAGGTATTTAATTCCCATCATAATATCATTTTCCTGATAGGCTTCAGCGGAAGGCGGGAGCAAATAAAAGTCCCTGAGATACTGTTTGGCCGGCTTGAGTTTTACTACACAAATATTTGCCAGAGGTGCTGCGCCGGTAAAGGATCCATCCTCTGCTTCCCCTCCAGCGGCGATGCCAGCCAGAAAGGTTCCATGTCCTACGGTATCCGTAGAAGGGACAATATCTATCGGGGAGGGAGATGCAAGAGCTAGGTTAATATCTTCGCTGGTATAGGTAGTGCCATACAGCAGATTTTTATCAGCTGGCAGAAGGACACGATCCTTCTGGCAGGGATTAGGGAGAACGGGATTTCCCGGTATTGTCTGATCCCAGATTCCTAAAAGCCGTGTAGTTCCATCTGGATTGCGGAACAAAGGATTTTCGTACTGAATGCCAGTATCAATAATCCCAATCAAAGTATGTTCTCCTCTGGCATTTAATATAGGCCGGGAAAAGGTGGGTGTGATGCCGGAAGCTTCCATACTAGTAGTATCCACAGGAGCGTATAATTTTGGGATGGAACTGTAAGAATATTTACTGAAGGACAGTGGAAGTACATGAGATAAGGGAAGGTAGACGATACCATATTCCCGGCTTGCAAAATTGATACAATCTGTTTTTAGCATTTCTTGAAGGGTACCTGGAGTGTAGTTGGCATGGCGGAATATAAAATCGGCATAATTTTCAGAACCTGCCCCTTCGCTGCATTGACTCATAAAAACCTCGTTTTTTAGAATTATATGCAGAAGTAGAAAATTTCTTCCCTAAACTTTTGGTTTGCTCTGGACTACCGGGGAAAAGAAGAGTAAAATGAAAATAGGAAAACCGGAAGGAGGAGGTTTATGGTATTTATCGTACTGATTGCCGTATTGGCTGCGGCTGATCTGCTTATTAAGGCTGAGATTGAATCCCGGGATGGAGAGGAATTTCCCAGAAGGCTGGATAGAAAGGGATGGATTACACTCCATAAAAGCCACAATGAAGGACTTCCTTTTGGCTTCCTAAAGAAGTATCAGGAAGCGGTGAAAATGATACCAATCATCATGGTATCCTCTATGGGAGGCGTTCTGTTCTGGCTTCTTCAAAAAAGAGGTCATTTCTTTGAAAAGCTGGCATTTTCCCTTACCCTGGGCGGTGCGCTCAGCAACCTGTATGACAGGCTCACACGCCATTATGTAGTAGATTATTTCTCAGTTAACTGGAGGCCTGTGAAAAAGGTGATCTTTAACTTGGGAGATATGATGATATTTGCAGGCGCCCTGATGGTTGTGGCCTGTCAACTGTGTGAAACCTTTCGGTCAGGAGGAAGAAAAAGAAGAAAACAAAAGTAAATAGGATGAGGCTGAACAAAAAGGTGGGAATCCCAGGGTGTTAAAACCTTGTAAAACTGGGAAATCCTGCCTTTTGGCTGTATTGACAAGTGTTCGCATCTATTGTAAAATCAGTAGAAAATATGAGAATTAGGAGTTGATTTTTTTGGATTCGAGTGACGCGAACGTCATACAATTTGCTGTATTAGTAGTTTTATTAGGCCTTTCAGCATTCTTTTCATCTGCAGAGACAGCCCTTACGACGGTGAATAAGATGAGGATACGGACCATGGCAGAGGCTGGAGACAGGCAGGCAGTCATCCTCACAAAGGTAATTGAAAACCCGGGTAAGATGCTTTCTGCAATCTTAGTCGGCAACAACATTGTCAACCTTTCCTCTTCCGCTCTGTCCACATCCCTGGCAATGGAGCTTTGGGGGAGCAAGGCAGTTGGCATTGCTACCGGTATCTTGACCTTGCTAATCCTTGTATTCGGCGAGATTACACCCAAAACACTTTCCACCATTCATTCTGAGACGATTGCGCTGAAATATGCAAAATCCATATATATGCTTATGACTGTAGCAACCCCAATCATTATTCTGGTAAATAAAATGTCCTTGGGTGTGCTGTTCCTCTTGCGGGTTGATCCAGATAAAAAGCAGGAATCTATTACAGAAGATGAGCTTAGAACCATTGTAGAGGTCAGCCATGAGGAGGGTGTGATCCAGTCAGAAGAAAAGAAGATGATTAACAATGTGTTTGACTTTGGAGATGCCAGAGCTAAGGACGTTATGGTTCCTCGTATTGATATGGTATTTATTGATGTGGATGCCACCTATGAGGAGCTTCTTGAGATATTTCGGCGTGAACGTTACACTAGGATTCCCGTGTATGAAGAGACAACGGATAATGTAATTGGAATCGTGAATGTGAAGGACCTGCTTTTGATTGATGATGAGAAGGAATTTTCGATCCGCAGTATTATGAGACAGCCTCTTTATACCTATGAGTTTAAAAAGATAGCAGAGCTCATGGTAGAAATGCGGGAAACGACGAATAATAATATCGTAATCGTCCTGGATGAATATGGAGCCACAGCTGGATTGGTTACTCTAGAGGATATGCTGGAGGAAATTGTGGGCGATATACGAGATGAATATGACGAGGATGAGGAGGAAGATCTGATTCAGATAGGAGAAAAGGAATATCTGGCAGAGGGTGCCATGAAGCTGGATGATATCAATGACAGCCTGGATCTGAATCTAGAATCAGAGGATTATGACTCTATCGGCGGCCTGGTAATCGGCCTTTTAGAACATCTTCCGGAAAAGGGAGAAGAGGTGGTCCATAAAAATATCCGCCTGGTTGTGGAAGCAGTGGAGAAAAACAGGATTGATAAAATCCATCTGTACCTTTTGGAACCAGATGAGGAAGAAAGCGTGGATGGAAAAGCAATGAGTAAAGAGGGACAGAAAACATAACGGAGGGAGAAAATATGGCAGCTAAAGAAGACAATAAAAAGGCAGAAGACATTATCAGCCTGGAGGCAGCGAGAAAGAGCCGGAATTCAGAGAGTATAGAAAAGGAAAAAGCAGTAGAGTATACGGTTTCTGTGCCTGAGGTGATGGATAGGATTGCAAAGGCCATTGAAGAATATAAGAAAGAGCTTGAAGTGCGCAGGGAAAAAAGAGAAGACAGCCAAAAAAGAGATATTGATAAGGGAGAATTCATATGCCTTCTCAGCGGTATCTCTACTTGCCGCCGTATGCCAGGTATTCCTCAACATATGGGGTATAGGGGGCTGTATCAGTGCCAGAGTGCGGAGGATGTGAAAGCTGCAAGAGAGCATTTGGAAGAGGTATTTAATATCCATGATGAGGACTCTATGAAGGAAACTCTGTGGGGGATTTGTGTCAATCACGATTATCGTCAGTTTGAGAGCTTTTGGGAAGGCCATCCGGCCTTTGATACAGCAGCTTTAAAAACAAGAGGAAGAAGCGCCTTTGAAAGTGCCAAGGCCTGCGCAGAAAAGCTTTCTCCTATAGTAGGGAAGAATGGATTTTTGGCATGGGATATTAATGAGCAGATTGGTATGTGCCGTAAGGTGTATGCCTGTGGCTTGATTTCTCAGGAGCGTTTTATAGAGCTTACGGTTCCTCTGGCAAAGAAAGCCCGTCAGGCCTTTCACACCTGGGAGGAATATGCAATCAGCTGTTTGTGCGGAGCCGCTTACTTCGGATATCGCAACCATGACAGCGAGGAAAATCAGTGGAGCTTTTTTGAGCTGAATAAAAATATTCTGGAGAATCTTCTGGCCGATGACGGGGCCTGGGGGAAAAATAAGTTTAAGCCAGTGTAATATTAAGATTTCTGGCTAAGAGGGGCTGCTGCAAGATGGATTTCTGATTCAGCCTATGGCAGGGGGGTTAATATTTTTACATTATATCATAGTAAAAACCGCTGCTCTGCAATAATGCCTTTTTATATCATATTTATATTATAAGGCTTAAAGAGGAAAAGAACCGTGGGAGGAAAATGTCAAAAATATTCTGACATTTTCCTCCCACGGTTCTTTTCCTCTTAGGATGACTTTATGAAATCATTCCCCCAATCATCCCTCCTCCAGCACACATTGCCAGAACCCGTATCATGGCGGAGGTATCGGAGGCAAATCCTTTTTGAAGGGCAAAGGATACAGCTAGCAGGATGAGAAAGTACAGGCTTCCTGCAAGGATACCCCAGAGAAAACGGCGCTGCCGGACTGTTTTGCCTGCAATGAAGCCTCCGATGAGGCAGGTGAAGACATAGATAACATCCACAGCCAGGCCGATCTGCTTTTCACCCAGATGGAACTGATATAAAAGAAAGGCCAAGATGACAAGGAGTACGGCCGTAAAGCTGTAGGATATGAGTAGTGAGCGGAGAACCGCTTTTACCTGTAAGTTGTTCATGTAATATCCCCTTTTTGTTTCTTATGGTGCAGTATATTCCTTTGTCCCTCCAGCTATGCCAAAAAACCTTGCGCGGATGAAAAACATGTGTTATAATCGCATGGAAATTCAATATTTTTTCAGGAGGATGAGCGGTATGACACGTGTAAAGACCTTAAATTCCAACACCTTAAAAGATACAATGAAAAAGGGCGGCTGTGGCGAATGCCAGACTTCCTGCCAGTCAGCGTGCAAGACATCCTGTACCGTAGGAAATCAGACTTGTGAGAACAGCAGCCGTTAAGAACGAAAAAGGCAGATAAGAGCGAGAGGGTGTTGCATTCTGCAACACCCTCGCATTTCTTTATCTTCTGAAAAATTCCAGATTTCTTGTGATATTAGGAAATTTTTTGGATGTTCCTATATGATAAAAATCTTTCAATATAAAAATATTCCAACGCTTTTTTAGACAGGTGGTTTTGAAGCCTGGATATTTACGATAGAAAAAATGAAGAGGGAGAACATCAGTGATTCATCAGTATAAAAACAATGGATATAATATCGTTATGGATGTGAACAGCGGTTCCGTCCATGTGGTTGATGATTTAATATATGATATGATAGAGGTGCTTTCCGAGAAGCTTCCAGAGATGGAAAAGCCGGAAAAGCTTTCTGAGGAAGCTGTCTGCTGGGTAAGATCTGCCTTGGAAGGGCGGTATGGAGAAGGGGATATTAAGGAAGGGCTTTCTGATATTCAGGAGCTGATTGATAGAGAGGAGCTTTTTACTAAAGATATCTATTACCAATATATCACTGATTTTAAAAAGAGGGAGACAGTAGTGAAGGCTCTGTGCCTTCATATTGCCCATGACTGCAACCTGGCTTGCAAATATTGTTTTGCAGAAGAGGGAGAATATCATGGCCGCCGCGCACTTATGAGCTTTGAGGTGGGGAAAAAAGCGTTGGACTTCCTGATTGCTAATTCTGGCAGCAGAAGAAATCTGGAGGTGGATTTTTTTGGCGGCGAACCGCTCATGAACTGGGAAGTTGTAAAACAGCTTGTTGCATATGGCCGTGAGAAAGAGGAAGAATATAATAAGAAGTTCCGGTTTACCCTTACTACGAATGGAGTTCTTCTGAATGATGAAATCATGGAATTCTGCAATCAGGAGATGAGCAATGTGGTCTTGAGCCTTGATGGTCGGAAGGATGTAAATGACTTTATGCGGCCTTTCCGCAATGGAAAGGGAAGCTATGATTTAATTGTTCCCAAATTTCAGAAGTTTGCAAAAAGCCGTGAGGGAAAGGATTACTATGTGAGGGGAACCTTTACCAGACAAAATCTGGATTTTGCAGAGGATGTTCTTCACTTTGCCGATTTAGGCTTTCAGAACATGTCTATTGAGCCAGTAGTATCCTTGCCAGAGGATCCTTTTGCCATTCGGGAAGAGGATTTGCCATTGATTATGGAAGAGTATGACAAGCTGGCAGCAGAGTATGTAAAAAGGAAAAAAGAGGGAAGAGGGTTTACTTTTTTCCATTTTATGATTGATCTGAACCAGGGTCCCTGTGTGGCAAAGCGCCTGTCTGGCTGCGGCTCAGGCACCGAGTATCTGGCAGTTACTCCGTGGGGGGATTTTTACCCCTGCCATCAGTTTGTAGGGGACGAAAAATTTCTTCTTGGAAATGTGGAGGATGGAATTACCAACCAGGCTGTATGCGATGAGTTTAAGCTCTGTAATGTCTATGGGAAGGAGAAGTGCAGGAATTGCTTTGCAAGATTTTATTGCAGCGGAGGATGCGGGGCCAATTCCTATAAGTTTCATGGCTCTATTACAGACGCATATGATATTGGCTGTGAGATGCACAAGAAACGGATCGAATGTGCCATTATGATAAAAGCAGCTTTGGCTGATGAAAATAAATAAAGGAGATATAACCATGAAAAGTAACAGAGGAAAGGGCCTGTTAGGCCTGCTGATTGCAATTATTGCTGTTGTCGTATTTGGCTTTTTCGGATATGACACCATGGACGAGATTAAGCTTGGCCTGGATCTGGACGGCGGCGTCAGCATCACTTATCAGGCAGTAGGCCAGACACCTACTTCAGAACAGATGTCAGATACTCGCTATAAGCTTCAGAAAAGGGTAGAAGGATATAGTACGGAAGCTGAGGTATATCTGGAGGGCAGCGACCGGATTAATATTGATATTCCCGGCCTGTCAGATGCAAATGCAGTCCTCCAGGAGCTGGGAAAACCAGGCTCTTTGGTTTTTTCCGATATGATGGGCAATACAATCCTGACAGGAGATCAGGTATCCAGTGCAAAGCCCGGAGTCATAGAAAAGGACGGGGTGAGAGAATATATTGTCAGCCTTACCTTTACTCCAGAGGGAGCAAAGGCATTTGCAGATGCCACTACTCGGATGGTAGGCCAGCAGATTGCCATTATTTATGATGGGGAGATGATTTCGGCTCCAAGGGTAAAGGAGCCGATTACGGGAGGAGAATGTACCATTGATGGTATGGAAGATTACGATGCAGCAGACATTCTTGCCTCTACGATTCGTATTGGTTCCCTGTCTGTAGAACTTCAGGAAATCCGCTCTAATGTAGTAGGTGCCAAGCTGGGAGAACAGGCAATTTCCACCAGCTTAAAGGCAGGGGCAATCGGATTTGGAATTGTAGCAGTCTTTATGATTGCTGTATATCTCATTCCCGGCTTTGCTGCTGTGCTTGCGTTAAGCCTTTATGTAGGCCTTATGCTGGTTCTTCTGGCTGGATTTGAGGTGACTTTGACTCTTCCTGGCATTGCAGGTATTATCCTGTCCATTGGTATGGCAGTGGATGCTAATGTTATTATTTTCACCAGAATTAAGGAAGAAATAGGGGTAGGAAAGACTGTAAAGTCAGCGATTAAAACAGGCTTTTCCAAAGCATTATCTGCAATTGTAGATGGTAATATTACTACATTAATTGCAGCGGTTGTGCTTTACTGGAGAGGCTCTGGTACCGTAAAAGGCTTTGCTACAACTTTGGCTCTTGGTATTGTACTATCTATGGTTACAGCCTTGTTTATCACAAAAATCATCTTGAACTGTTTATACGATGCAGGCTTTGAGGACGCCAGATTTTATGGTGTAAGAAAGGAAAAGAAGACCGTTAATTTCTTAGGAAAGAAAAATCTCTATTTTATCCTTTCCCTTGCAGTGATTGCAGTGGGTCTTGGCGCTATGGCAATGGGAGCTTCCTCAGGGAAAGGCGCTTTGAACTATGGCATGGAATTCAGAGGGGGTACCTCTACGAATGTTACATTTAATGAGGATATGTCTCTGGAAGACATTTCTTCCAAAGTAGTTCCTGTGGTAGAGAAAGTTACTGGAGAAGCAGGAACACAGACTCAGAAGGTGGAAGGCACTACAGAGGTTATTATTAAAACCAGAACCCTTTCAGTAGATGAGCGTCAGGCTTTGGACAGTGCCCTTGTAGAGAACTTTGGAGTGGATGCAGAAAAGATTACAGCAGAAAGCATCTCCGGAGCAATCAGCAATGAGATGAAGCAAGATGCATTTGTAGCTGTAGTGATTGCTACGATTGCCATGCTGGTCTATATCTGGTTCCGCTTTAAGAATATTCGTTTTGCTGCCAGTGCTGTATTGGCCCTTGTCCATGATGTGTTAGTAGTAATTACTTTTTATGCTGTTTTGAAATGGTCAGTAGGTTCTAACTTTATTGCATGTATGCTGACAATTGTTGGATATTCCATTAATGCTACCATTGTTATTTTTGATAGGATTCGCGAAAACCTGAAACTGGCGGGAAACAGAAAAGACCTGGCTGAGATTGTAAATGAGAGTATTACTCAGACCTTTACAAGAAGCATCAACACCTCTCTTACTACCTTTATCATGGTATTTGTATTGTTCCTTATGGGCGTATCCTCAATCCGTGAGTTTGCCCTTCCCTTAATGGTGGGTATTGTATGTGGAACCTATTCGTCTGTATGCATTACTGGTGGATTATGGTATGTCATGACAAAAAAGCAGCAGAGCAGGGAAGCAGAGGCAAAGGCTCAGGCTGCAAGAGAAAAGACAGAAGCCAAGGCAGCTAAAAGGCGTGGTAAGAAAGATGGAGTATAAGGTTATTGCAAAAGACGGGCGGGCGAAAAGGGCTGAAATGAAAACAGTTCATGGCACCATACAGACGCCGGTATTTATGAATGTGGGTACGGTAGGCGCTATCAAAGGCGCCGTATCCACGGACGATCTGAAGGAAATAGGAACCCAAGTAGAGCTTTCTAATACTTATCATCTCCACGTACGTACTGGAGATAAGCTAATTAGGGAGTTTGGCGGCCTCCATCGATTTATGCATTGGGACAGGCCGATTCTCACGGATTCCGGCGGATTTCAGGTGTTTTCCCTGTCAGGCCTGAGAAAGATTAAAGAAGAGGGCGTGTATTTCAATTCCCATATCGACGGCCATAAGATTTTTATGGGACCAGAGGAAAGCATGCAGATACAGTCTAATCTAGGTTCTACCATTGCTATGGCCTTTGATGAATGCGCTCCTGCTTTATCTGCCAGGGATTATGTAGAGAAGTCAGTGGCCCGTACTACCAGATGGCTTGTAAGGTGTAAGGATGAGATGGCAAAGCTGAATGCGCTGCCAGATACGGTGAATCGGGAGCAGCTTCTCTTTGGAATTAATCAGGGCGGGATTTTTCCAGATATCCGTATGGCTCATGCAGAAGCTATTTCGGAGCTGGACTTAGACGGCTATGCGGTAGGAGGCCTGGCGGTAGGAGAGACCCATGAGGAGATGTATCATATTCTGGATGAAACAGTTCCCTGTCTTCCAGAGCATAAGCCGACTTATCTGATGGGGGTGGGAACGCCTGCTAATATTCTGGAAGCAGTGGACAGGGGGGTAGACTTTTTTGATTGTGTCTATCCTTCCAGAAACGGCCGCCATGGTCATGTATATACAAACAGGGGAAAGCTTAATTTATTTAATTCCAAGTATGAGCTGGATTCCCGTCCTATAGAAGAGGGCTGTAGCTGCCCGGCCTGCCGCTCCTACAGCAGGGCATATATCCGTCACCTTCTGAAGGCAAAAGAAATGCTGGGTATGAGATTATGTGTATTGCATAATTTGTATTTTTATAATAAAATGATGGAAGAGATTCGGGAAGCAATAGAAAATCATTCCTATTCTGATTATAAGGCTGCAAAGCTGGAGGGGATGGGATTAAAGAGCTCTTAGGAATGAAAGGGCTGCAATTAAGGAGGAAATATATGAATAACATGACGTTTGTGCTGGGCTATGTGATCTTCTTTGGAGCTTTGATGTATTTCATGGCTGTCAGACCGCAGCAGAAGGAAAGAAAAAAAAGAGAGGAACTGCTGTCTGCGGTTGCAGTGGGAGACAGCGTTTTGACAAGCAGCGGTTTCTATGGAGTGATTATTGATATGACAGATGATACGGTTATCGTCGAGTTTGGAAGCAATAAGAACTGCCGCATTCCAATGCAGAAAAGCGCTATTGTCCAGGTGGAGAAGCCAGAGGTATAAAATGAAATGGGATTCTGCTTTGCAGCATAGCTGGAGTAGAGTCCTTTTTTATCACACTGCGGCGGAAAGAATTATGCTGTTCATGCGGCTCGCCGCAGGCAGAACAATTGACTTTTATAGTGTGAATGGACAGGTGGACTTCCCGTCTGACAGGTCATCATAAGATGGGGATTTACCGGCAGGAGGGAATTAGGAAAGAAAGAGGAAAACAAAGGTGATTAAAAATATTGTATTTGATATGGGGAATGTACTGGTGGAGTATGATGCGGATCGGGTGTGTCAGCATTTTATCGCAGATCAGGCTATACGGGATAGGATAAAGACAGCTGTATTTTTATCTCCGGAGTGGGTACTCCTGGATATGGGAGTGATTGATGAGGACAGAGCTCTGGAGCAGATGATTGCCAGGCTTTCATCAGAAGAGGAGAAAGAGGCGGCAAAGCAGTGTTTTTTTCACTGGCATGAGTATAATATGTGGCCGGCTGAAGGGATGGAGGAATTAATAAGGGATTTGAAGAAAAAGGGATATGGGATTTATCTATGTTCGAATGCCTCTGTACGCCTTCTGCTATGCTATAAAACAGTGATTCCAGGAATTGACCTGTTTGATGGCATTCTTTTTTCTGCTCCGGAAAAATGCATGAAGCCCCAAAAGGAAATATATGAGAGGCTTTTTGAACGGTTTTCTTTAAAACCGGAAGAATGTTTTTTCATTGATGATCTGGAGCTTAATATAGAAGGAGCCATTGCCTGTGGGATGAGGGGTTACTGCTATGAAACAGGGAATCTGGAGAAGCTTAAAAATGTGTTGGAAAATCTGCCGGTATAAAGCATGGAATGGTGACACTGGAGGCGGATATATGTAGGAGCAGATGGAGAAAAGCCTTATTGCTAGATTTGATATACTGTAAATCACGATCCTAAATTTAGTGAAAATGTAAATGTCAAAAAGGTCACGGACGGAAAACGTATAAGATATCAATTCGTCCGTGACGGTTTTGATGTGCAAAGATCCGGTCAAGCTTCCCATCGTCCAGAGGCTCCACAGGGGAGGATCAGCCCAGTTCGGGTTACTGGCAGCCCGATTTCATCAGAATGTATGCTGCCGCCAAATTTTGGGCAGACTTCTGTTCCGATCATATAGGAGAGAACAGAGGGAGCTAGTCCAGTGGTATAAGAGTTGATGAGAAAAAATAAAGGATTATCTGAAAGAAGCTGTACACACAGTCTGACGAGAGGATATATGGCATCCTCAATTTTCCATAGTTCCCCTTTTGGCCCCCTTCCATAGGATGGGGGATCCATGATAATCGCATCATAATGATTGCCCCGCCGGATTTCCCGTTCAACAAATTTTACACAGTCATCTACAATCCAGCGGATAGATGCATTTTCCAGCCCGGAGGATCTAGCATTTTCTTTTGCCCAGGACACCATGCCTTTCGAAGCGTCCACATGGGTAACAGCCCCGCCAGCCTTTGCCGCTGCCAAAGTAGCGCCCCCTGTGTAGGCAAAAAGATTCAGTATTTTAATAGGCCGTTTGGCTTCGCGTATTTTTTCACTGAACCAGTCCCAGTTGGCAGCCTGTTCTGGAAAAAGCCCAGTATGCTTGAAGCTAAAAGGCTTTAGATGAAAGGTCAGCTCCTTATAATGAATCATCCATTGCTCTGGCAGATTGAAAAATTCCCACTCTCCCCCGCCTTTTGCACTTCTATGATAATGGCCGTTCTTTTTTTTCCACCTGGCTTCTGTCCTGGGAGTATCCCAGATAACCTGAGGATCTGGACGAACCAGTATGTATTTTCCCCATCGTTCCAGCTTTTCTCCTTTAGAGCAGTCTATGACTTCATAATCCTTCCAACCGTCTGCAATCCACATATCTCTTTCAGCCCTCTCTGTTGATTAGTATTTGTCCTTTCATAGGAAAGACCTTGTTACTATAAAGTGTCAGAGTCCCTGGCTTTCCTATGAAATAAAAAGCCCTCCAGGCAGGATCGCACTGCGGCAGAAAGGAGTGATGCCGCTCATGGGGCCCGCCGCAGGCGGAGAATCCTGCAAAGCAGAATTCTTTCTTGATTTATTGTGATGTAATTTCTTGGCAGTGTCAAGAGTTTCTTTCCTATAAAGAAAGAGAATTTTTTATATGACAGGTTTCAGACGTCAAGGCTGCCAATGTGGAAAGCGTGATAGATTTTTGGTATTGAATGCAAGAATCCCTGTCCTAAACTGGAATTGTAAAGAAAAAGAAAGATTTTATCAGTTGAATAATTCTGGTCTTATTGTTACAATGTATGATAGGTATATGACGGAGGAGATAAAGGAGAGAACGTATGAAAGGAAAAGGTTGGGCAGTGTTTGCGCTGGCAGCAGCCGCATCAATAGGGATGGGGATTTCCTCCCTGGCAGCAGAGGGATGGGCGAAGTCCGGAGATAATTGGGTTTATTATAATGCCAGAGGAGAATTAATGCGTGATGCCTGGCGGAAGGGCGCAGACAATAAATGGCGATATCTGAACAGCGATGGAAAAATGGCGATTAATGAATGGGTTGATGATGAATATTATGTGGATGCCGATGGTATTATGGTATCGGATAAATGGCTTAAGATTGAATCAGATCAGGATAATGCAGTCGATGGATATGTATGGTATTATTTGGGAAGCAGCGGGAAAATGGCAAATGATGCCTGGAAAAAGATAGATGGAAAATGGTATCATTTTGATGATGACGGGGAGATGGAGACAGGATGGATTCTAGATGACATGTATTACTGTGGAGACAACGGAGTAATGCAGACTGGATGGAAAAAGCTGTATCCGCCGGATTCAGATGAATATGAAAATGACAATGAGAGTCCAGGAGATGGAGATGATGACGATGAAAAGTCATGGTTCTATTTTTCCGCAAATGGCAAAAAATATGTTCCTAACGGCGTTTCTGGAGAAGCCTGCGATACGCGTAAAGTGGATGGTGTAAACTACTGCTTTAATGGCTATGGCGAAATGCAGACAGGCTGGACAGATATGAGCGGAAGCAGCAGCGCCAATGGAGATTTTTCTGATTACAGATACTTTGGAGAAGATGGAAAGGTAAGAAGCGGATGGCTGTCCTTGGAGCCTCCAGAAGATATAAGCGGCTATGATGGAGATGTGGAGTGGTTTTATTTTTCAAAAGATGGAAAGCCGGAGATAGGACCAAAGGTCGGAGAAGCTACAGCGAATGATTTCAAGACGATCAAGGGGAAGAAATACTTGTTCAATGATCGCGGCAATCCGGTATATGGACTTCAGAAAGTTTATACGAGCAAGAACAGCAGCGAGTATACTGCCTACTATTTTGGGAAAAACAGAAATAATTGTTCCATGGAAAAAGGAAAGGTAAAAGTGGAGGAAGGCGACGGTACGGTAAGTGAATTTTACTTCCAGGATAATGGCAAGGGCTACACAGGTCCCAAAGACGGCTATCTCTATTATATGGGCAAGCTGCAGAAGCCAGAGTCAGGCGCCAAATATACAGTGGTTTCAATTCCTGAAGGCGGGTCCAATAAAAATTATGTAGTGAATAAAAACGGTAAGCTGGAGAGCAATAAGACTGTTAAGGATGAGGATGGCGTGAAGTATACTACAGGAGCCAACGGTATCCTTCAGAAAGTTGATGGTGAAGCAGCTGGCAACGACAGCTATGAAAGTGTAATCGAGCCGGTGTTTGACGAAGGGTAAGTTTAAAAGAAAGATAGCATCTAAATGGGCTGTTAGAGGCAGTTTATTAAACAAAATAAGATATTTTCAAAAAAATGCAGCTGTCCAGCTAAATGTTTTCAGCCGGGCAGCTGCATTTTTTTTACTTCATAGGGGGCGGGTGTCAGAAGGGGCGTGGACGGGCAGCTTTGACATCCGAATCTTTATGGGAAACTGCCTCCTGGTAAAGAAGAAAACTTTGGGGGATGCGCGTCCCCTTTTCCCTTTAAATTACAGAAAATGGATTACCCTTTGATGCGGATTGTCTCGATTGGGGTATGGCAGGATAGATTTTCATATCCATCTTCTGTAACTACATAGCAATTACCAATATTTGCACCGCATTCCATAGGTACAAGCCATTGAGGATGAAGTACAAAGGCCAGACCAGGGCGGCAGATGTCAGTATTGTGAGAAGTAACATTAAATTTATCAGGATTTCCCTGCATACCGACACCGTGTCCAAGATTTGGATTATGAGGACCAGCAACAGGAGGATACATATGCATCAGCTTGCGGCCATAGCGCTCCAGCCCCTCATCAGGAATATATTGCTGTGGGATCTCAACCGCAGACAGATCGTCATTGGGAGCCCAGTTATAAGGCATGGTGGCAGTAACATCATCCTTAACATATCCATGTTCAATAAAGGGTTCGAATCCCGCTTTATTAATATCGCAGATACGTGCTCCTGGGCGGATTACCTTTTCTGCCCGGCGCAGTGATTCTGTACAGACTTCCAGGGCCTCTTCCTGTTTCGCTGTAATTTCGCCTACTGCGATCATACGGGAAATCTGTCCGGTATAACCTCGATAGGAAATGCCAGAAACATAGAAGTTGATCAAATCTCCCGGCTCTATGATATGACCGTAAGCCTTCCCGCAATGAGTTCCCCATTGATTTACACCGATCTGATAGCCATCTGCATTTTCACCTCCCCTTGCCAGCTGAGCATAGGTAAATGCCGCATATAATTCCCAGTCTGTAACGCCAGGTCTGCACACATGGCAGGCAGCTTCAAAGCCAATCTCCATCAGCTGAACAGAAGCGCGGATCTGATCGATCTCAGCTTGGCTGCGCAGACGCTGCATAATCAGGATCGTATGCGTTTCATTAGCAAACTTGGCCTTAGGCAGCGCAGCTTGAAGAGCATTCCAATGTTTGGCAGAGGTAGCATCACCAATAAGGCCAATGCTTGCAGAAGCATAACCTAAGTCTGTCAAAGTCTGAACTACGCCCTCAATCAGCTTTTCATCAGAAGAAGCAGGGCGGCCGGAATATTCCCTGCCCAGAGCGCCTACCTGATAGATTTTTTCAATACCTACTGCCTCACCCCAGGAAGGCGGAAGAATAACTGACTGGGTATAGAAAGAATAGAGCTGCAGGCCTTTCCTGCTGTCTGTAGGAATAATAAGGATTCCTTCCCGGTTCCAGTCACACAGATATCTTAAATATTTATTTGTAACATGATAGTTTAAAATGCCGTTTGCATTAACAAGGGTGACATCGTGTTCTGCAACTGTAGCTTCCCTGCGGATATGAGCAACCCGGTTTAAAAATTCTTCTTCTGGAATTGCTTTGGGCGGAACAAATTCAAAGCTGGGCTTAAATCCCTCTAATAGTTTCTCACAATCCATAAATGACATATGACTCCACTCCTTTGCGTTTATTTTTATATTCTAATTGAATTATACATGAATTAGAAATATAATGAAAATATAAAATTTAAGCAAAATCCATAATAATAAATATATGGAGGGATTTATGACTACTACACAATATCAGAATTTCGTTACAGTGGCAGAGTGCCGCAGTATCACTCTGGCAGCCAAAGAGCTGATGATTGCCCAGCCAGCCCTTACAAGCCAGATTAAGAGACTGGAGGAAATGACAGGTTTGCCGCTTTTTATCCGTCATCCCCGTTCTGTAGAGCTTACCGAAGCTGGAAAGATTTTTTATCAATCTGCGAAAAGCATTCTTCAGATAGAGGAAAATGCTCGTATTGGGATCGAAAATCTTACTACGGGGGGGGGACCCTTGAATATAGGGATTACGCTGTTTTTACCAGATAGGGGCTTCCAGATGATATTGGAAAATTATTATGAAAAATTCCCAGGAGCAGCTATTTCTCTTTATGAGGAAAATACATTAAGCCTTCTTTCCAAACTGGAAGCCGGAGTGATTGAATTGGCTATGGTAGTTTCTTCCAGACCGCTTCCGCCACAATTTCAGATAGTTGCTTCTTCCGTGGGCCATCTGTATGTCTGCCGGAAAGAAGGTAGTCCATGGTTTACTCATATTCAGCCAGGACAGGCTGTGAGTCTGACAGAATTGAATCATATTCCGATCAGCGCCCCCAGGAATATATACCGATATATTGATGAATGCTGCCAGCAGCTTGGAGTAAATCCCTCTTGGAAAGCAATCAGCGATTCTCGGCACGCGACCCTTGATCTGGCCCGCGCTGGAAATATAACGGCAGTCCTGGCATTGAGAAAACAGACTTTGAAAAGTCTGGATATGCTTTGCAATCGGATTTCGGATGACAGCGTAGATTATCATCGATGCCTGGTAAGGCTTCAGGGAAGGGAACTTTCAATAGCAGCAAAAAATTTTCTTGATACACTGGACTTCAATTATCTGGATTTTTAAGGCGGTCAAAACGGGGGGCAGATAATTCATAATCTTTTTGTTATAGAATCCTTTCGATTTTTGTATTTTTAAAATATCATTTTTTCATATATCATAAAATTATTACAAAATAGTGCTGTAGTAATGGAGGAAAATTGTCATTTTTCCATAATGCCAGCCGCCAAATTGATGGAAAGTGATATATTTTCGCGTTTACTACAGGGACGAATGGGGAAAATCAGAAAAATTCCGAGTACATTCTAGAGAGTTTGTCAGGCTTTGCTTGGTACTCCTTAGAAAAACTCTATAGTGTGGGATTTTGCTTAATTCCCCTGAGTCGAAAGGAGGATATAATATGGCAGATATGTTTAATGCGCTTATTTTATTTGGATTGCTGCTGGTTGCAGGGGTAATCATCCGTGAATTGGTTCCGCCTTTTCAAAAGTTTCTGCTGCCTGCCAGTCTTATCGGCGGATTTTTTGGCTTAATCTTAGGTCAGCAGGTATTAGGAGTTGTGGAAATTCCTACAGCATTCAGCGAGATTTCTTCCTTTGGCATGAGAATTATTATGACGTGTGTGCCGATTGGAGTCAGCGTATCAGCAAAACGTATTTATGAGCATCTGGATTTTACCTTTGCAAATATGACCTTATATGGGTTCCAGATGATATTCGGTGTTTTACTTGGCGCTTTGTTCTGTACTATATGGCCTGGACTTCCAGAAGGGTGGGGGCTCATGGGAGTAGCTGCTTATTTTGGTTCTCATGGCAACATTCCTGTGGTTTCTGAGGTGATTGATCCTACTGGCGAACTGGGAGCTCAAAGTCTTGGCATGGTTTTGGCTACGCTTGGCGTTCTTTTTGCAATTATTCCGGGTATGGCTATGGCTAATTACGGCGCTCGCCGTGGATGGGCTGTTTTTACCCATGATCTCACAGCTCAGCCAAAATATTTTTATCGCGGTACACTCCCTGAGGACAAGAGAGAAGCTCTTGGAAAAACAACAGTCAATCCTAGTAATGTTACTGGATTTGCTTTTCAGCTTGGTATTTTGGCAGTCTGCTATAAATTTGGTGAACTTCTTTTTAAGGTTTTCATACTTTTCATTCCGTTCTTAGCTAGAGTAAGCCCTATGCTTTATGGTCTTATCGGCGGCCTTATTATATGGCCGATTCTGAACGCAGTGAAGCTGGATAAATATGTAGATAAGCCAACCATTACCCAAATTAGCAATCTGGCGCTGGAGATGATTATTTTAGGAGCTTGTGCAACTATCCAGCTGGATATTGTGAGCCGGTTCTTTGCTCCCCTGCTTCTCCATGCATTGATTTTCTGCAGCCTGACCTTTGGATTTGTTTTCTTCTGGATGAAAAAAATTGGACATCCTCAATGGTTTGAAAAGGGGCTGATGGTTTATGGTATGGCAACGGGATCAAATCCTCAAGGTTTTGCCTTGGTTCGGTCTGTGGATCCAAACAATCAGTCATGTATCTTTGAAGCATTAGGAGTTTATAATGCTGTGTTTTTCTGGAATTTTCTGATCCAGCCTTTTGCTGCGGCTCTGGTTCTGGTTAACCGCGTTCCTATTTATATCGTAGGTGCAGGCCTGATGTGTACCAGTCTTGTAGGAGCATTTCTGTTTTCTAGGGAAAAAAGCAGGGGTGGTGCAGGTTAAAAATGTGGGTACCTTCTTGTGATAGAAAAGTAGAATAGAAAAACAAGGGGCTGTCGCACTAAGCAATTAGTGTGCAGCTCTTTTTCTAAGCAAAAATTTACAGGGCTGCCACTTTACGATTTTTTAATATCCTGCAGGCCAATCCCTAATTATGAGTGATAGCTTGTAAAAACTTGAAAAATCAAGAAAAAACTCCTTGCATTTCTAAAAAAAATATGCTAAGCTAATGAAGCTGTGGCATGATAGCGTTGAAGCGTGAGGTTGCTGTCAGATTAGACAGGTTTTCCGTGGAGCGAATGTCAAGTTAGGAAACTGGCGACAAGTCACTGTACAATATAGCGATATTTCTGATTTAAGCTTAGGATAAGTTGGGAATGATGTGTGAGTCTGAATGACACACACGGAAACGTGTACAGTCACCGCTTGTCGTACTGCAAAAGTGCGAAAAGGAGGCGACTTTTTTTATGGCAAGTCAAGTAATGAGAATCACATTAAAAGCGTATGACCATCAGCTGGTGGACCAGTCTGCTGGGAAGATTATTGAGACGGTAAAAAAGACAGGTTCACAGGTGAGCGGGCCAGTGCCGTTACCGACAAAGAAGGAAGTAATTACAATTTTAAGAGCTGTTCATAAGTATAAGGATTCCAGAGAGCAGTTCGAACAGAGGACTCATAAGAGGCTTATTGATATCATCACGCCAAGCCAGAAGACAGTCGATGCATTATCCAGACTGGAAATGCCGGCAGGTGTTCATATTGATATCAAGATGAAAAACAAATAAGGTAAAATCCTGAAGGGTTTGGATAGATTCTGGACTGTTCTAGGATGAACATCCAATCAGGATGTTCCGCTGTAGAAAAGAAACAGGAGGTTAAAAAATGAAGAAAGCAATTTTAGCTACAAAAGTTGGAATGACACAGATTTTCGGTGAAAACGGCGTGCTCGTTCCGGTAACTGTTCTTCAGGCTGGTCCTTGTGTGGTAACACAGGTAAAGACAGAAGAAAATGATGGTTACAAAGCAATACAGGTTGGCTATGTTGACAAGAGAGAAAAATTAGTGAACAAGCCGATGAAAGGCCACTTTGACAAGGCAGGCGTTTCCTATAAGAGATTTGTGAGAGAATTCCGTCTGGAGAACGCCGAGGAATATTCTGTGAAGGATGAAATTAAAGCAGATATTTTTGCAGCTGGAGACAAAGTTGATGCTACGGCTATTTCCAAAGGTAAGGGTTTTCAGGGTGCAATCAAAAGACATGGACAGCACCGCGGACCTATGACTCATGGCTCCAAGTTCCATCGCCATCAGGGTTCTAATGGTTCAGCAACAACGCCAGGCCGCGTGTTTAAGGGCAAGAAGATGCCAGGACATATGGGCCATGTAAGGGTTACGGTTCAGAATCTTGAAGTTGTAAGGGTAGATGCTGAAAACAGCTTAATCCTTGTTAAGGGCGCTGTGCCAGGACCAAAGAAATCTCTGGTGACACTGAAGGAAACAGTAAAGGCTGGTAAATAAGCTTTTATAGGAAAGGAGGAACACACAAATGGCAAATGTAGCTGTTTACAATATGGAAGGCAAAGAAGTTGGAACACTGGAATTGAATGATGCTGTGTTTGGTGTTGAAGTAAACGAACATCTTGTTCATTCAGCAGTTGTTGCCCAGTTGGCAAATAAACGCCAGGGAACACAGAAAGCAAAGACTCGTTCTGAAGTTTCTGGCGGCGGCAAAAAACCTTGGAGGCAGAAGGGAACCGGTCATGCAAGGCAGGGTTCTATCCGGGCGCCACAGTGGAAGGGCGGCGGAGTTGTATTCGCACCAGTTCCAAGAGATTATACAATCAGACTGAACAAGAAAGAAAAAAGACTTGCTCTTAAATCCGCTTTAACAAGCAGAGTGCAGGAGAATAAGTTTATCGTTGTAGACGAAATAAAGTTTGAAGCAATTAAGACAAAGAACTTTGTTCAGGTTATGAATAACCTGAAGGTTAACAAAGCGCTGGTTGTTCTTGGTGAAAAGAGTGATAATGTAGTAAAATCTGCAAGAAATATTCCAGATGTTAAGACTGCAAGCGTTAATTCTATCAATGTATATGATATTTTAAAATATAATACAGTTGTTGCCGATAAGGCAGCTGTTGCTGCTATCGAGGAGGTGTATGCATAATGGCAGATATTAAATACTATGATGTAATCCTCAAACCGGTTATTACAGAAGAGAGCATGAATGCCATGGCAACCAAGAATTACACATTCCTGGTTCATCCAGAGGCAAACAAAATTATGATTAAGGAAGCTGTTGAGAGAATGTTCCCAGGCACCAAGGTTGCCAGAGTCAACACTATGAATCTGGATGGAAAAACCAAGAGAAGAGGGACAACCTATGGAAAGACAGCAAAGAGAAAGAAAGCGATTGTCCAGCTCACCGAAGACAGCAAAGAAATCGAAATCTTTGAAGGATTATAGGCATTGAGCACTTAACGAGGTCTTGTCGAGTTTAGTGCGAAAGCCGTTCACGAACCTTAACGAATCCGAGCCGCAGGCGAGAGATGAGTTTAGTTGAGTGAACATCCAAAGGGAACTTAACGAGGTCTTGTCGAGTTTAGTGCGAAAGCCGTTCACGAACCTTAACGAATCCGAGCCGCAGACGAAGAGATGAGTTTAGTTGAGTGAACATCCAAAGGGAACTTAACGAGGCTTTGTCGAGTTTAGTGCGAAAGCCCTTTAGCCAGGAAATCCTATCTGGCATCTATACGACAGAAGTCGTGATAAATCAAACTAAGAGACACCAGGGGGCGTTGAAGCTCCGTTGTGTGAAAGGAGTTAAATCATGGGAATTAAAACATATAACCCATATACACCTTCCAGAAGACATATGACGGGTTCTGATTTCTCTGAAATCACGAAAACCAAGCCGGAAAAGTCTCTGGTTACTTCTTTAAAAAAGAATGCAGGTCGTAACAATCAGGGTAAAATTACTGTAAGACACCACGGCGGTGGCTCCAGAAGAAAATACAGAATTATTGATTTTAAGAGAAATTCCAAGGATGGTATTCCGGCAACTGTTACTGCAATCGAATACGATCCAAACAGATCTGCTAATATCGCATTGATCTGCTATGCAGACGGTGAAAAGGCTTATATCATTGCTCCGGCAGGCCTGAGCGTAGGCATGAAGGTTATGAGCGGCGAGACAGCAGAAGCAAAGGTGGGAAACTGTCTGCCATTAAGTCATATTCCGATTGGTGCCCAGATTCATAATATCGAATTATATCAGGGCAAGGGCGGTCAGCTGGTTCGTTCAGCAGGAAATGCAGCACAGCTTATGGCAAAGGAAGGCAAATATGCTACATTGAGGCTTCCTTCAGGTGAAATGAGAATGGTTCCGATCGTGTGCCGCGCAACCATTGGCGTAGTAGGCAATGGCGATCACAACCTGATTAATATTGGTAAGGCAGGAAGAAAGCGTCATATGGGTATCAGGCCTACTGTACGCGGTTCCGTAATGAACCCCAATGACCATCCACACGGTGGTGGTGAAGGAAAGACTGGTATCGGACGTCCTGGTCCATCTACACCATGGGGCAAACCGGCACTTGGCTTGAAGACGAGAAAGAAGAACAAACAGTCTAACAAGTTAATCGTAAGAAGACGCGATGGCAAAGCCATTAAATAATTGAAGGAGGCACACCTATGGCACGTTCATTAAAAAAAGGACCATTTGCAGATGCTCATTTATTAAAAAAGATTGATGCAATGAACGAAGCGGGACAGAAGCAGGTAATTAAAACCTGGTCTCGCCGTTCTACAATCTTTCCGCAGATGGTTGGACATACAATTGCAGTTCACGACGGCAGGAAACACGTTCCAGTATATGTTACAGAGGATATGGTCGGACATAAGCTGGGAGAGTTTGTATCTACCAGAACCTATAGAGGACACGGGAAAGACGAGAAGAAGTCAGCCCGTAAATAATCCGTTTGCTTTGAAAGGAGGTTTTAGCAATGGCTAAAGGACATAGAAGTCAGATTAAAAGAGAAAGAAATGCGAAAAAAGATACAAGGCCAAGAGCAAAGTTATCCTATGCCAGAGTATCTGTTCAGAAAGCATGCTTTGTTTTAGATGCCATCAGAGGCAAGGATGTGCAGGCTGCACTTGGCATTGTAACCTACAATCCCAGATATGCTTCCAGTTTGATTGAAAAGTTATTAAAATCAGCTATCGCAAATGCTGAAAACAATAATAACATGAATGTTGAGAACCTGTATGTAGAGGAATGCTACGCAAACAAGGGACCGACCATGAAGAGGATTCAACCAAGGGCACAGGGCAGGGCTTATAGAATTGAAAAGAGAATGAGCCACATCACAATTGTGCTGAATGAAAGATAGGAGGCAAATATGGGACAGAAAGTTAATCCACACGGCTTAAGGGTCGGTGTTATTAAAGACTGGGACTCAAAATGGTATGCTGAAGCTGATTTTGCAGATTGTCTGGTAGAAGATCACAAAATCAGAACATTCCTTAAAAAGAGATTATACAGCGCAGGAATTTCCAAAATTGAAATTGAACGCGCATCAGATAGAGTTAAAGTAATTGTTTATACAGCAAAGCCTGGCGTTGTAATCGGTAAGGGCGGCGCAGAAATTGAGAAGTTAAAAGGCGAGGTTCAGAAGCTGACAGATAAGAAGCTGTTCATCGATATCAAAGAAGTAAAAAGGCCAGACAGAGATGCCCAGCTGGTAGCAGAGGCTATTGCCCAGCAGTTAGAGAATCGTGTTTCTTTCCGCCGCGCAATGAAGTCTACCATGTCCAGATCTATGAAAGCTGGCGTAAAGGGAATTAAGACAGCAGTTGCAGGCCGTCTTGGCGGAGCTGATATGGCTCGTACAGAGTTTTACAGCGAAGGAACAATCCCGTTACAGACATTAAGAGCAGATATTGACTATGGTTTCGCTGAAGCAGATACAACCTACGGCAAGTTAGGCGTTAAGGTTTGGATTTACAAAGGCGAAGTACTTCCTACGAAGGGAAATAAGGAAGGGAGCGATAAATAATGTTAATGCCTAAAAGAGTAAAGCGTCGTAAACAGTTCCGTGGAAGCATGAGAGGCAAGGCCTTGAGAGGCAATAAGATTTCCAACGGTGAGTATGGTTTAGTCGCTACAGAGCCATGTTGGATTAAGTCCAACCAGATTGAAGCAGCCCGTGTTGCCATGACTCGTTATATTAAGCGTGGTGGTAAAGTTTGGATTAAGATTTTCCCTGATAAGCCAGTAACAGCAAAGCCTGCAGAAACTCGTATGGGTTCTGGTAAGGGTGCTCTGGAGTACTGGGTAGCAGTTGTTAAGCCAGGTCGTGTTATGTTCGAAATCGCTGGCGTACCAGAAGAAACAGCTCGTGAAGCGTTACGTCTTGCTATGCACAAGTTACCATGCAAATGTAAAATTGTTTCTAAAGCAGATTTAGAAGGCGGTGATAACAGTGAAAACTAATAAGTATATAGAAGAATTAAAGGCGAAATCAGCTGCAGAGTTAAATGAAGAATTAGTAGCTGCAAAGAAAGAACTTTTCAATTTAAGATTCCAGAACGCAACTAACCAATTAGATAACACAAGCAGAATTAAAGAGGTCCGTAGAAATATCGCTAGAATCCAGACTGTTATTACAGAGAAGGCTAAATTAGCTTAACAGGACTTCGTGCGTTTGCGTATATTGGTGTCCAGATATTTAACAGGGCGATTGAAATGAAAGGAGAACATCTACCGTGGAAAGAAACCTGAGAAAAACACGTACAGGTAAGGTGGTAAGTGACAAGATGGATAAGACAATCGTAGTTGCTATTGAAAACCACGTAAAGCATCCTGTAATCGGTAAGATTGTAAAAAAGACTTATAAATTAAAGGCTCATGACGAAAACAATGAGTGCTCTAAGGGAGATATCGTAAAGGTGATGGAAACAAGACCATTATCAAAGGATAAAAGATGGAGACTTGTTGAGATCATTGAGAAGGCTAAATAATATATTCTAATTCCAGGAAGGAGTATCAGGCATGATTCAGCAGGAAACCAGACTTAAGGTTGCCGACAATACCGGTGCTAAAGAGCTTCTTTGTATCCGTGTTATGGGCGGTTCTACCAGAAGGTATGCTAATATTGGTGATATTATCGTTGCTTCCGTCAAAGATGCAACACCAGGCGGTGTTGTAAAGAAGGGCGATGTTGTAAAGGCTGTTGTTGTACGTACTGTTAAGGGCGCACGACGTAAAGATGGCTCTTATATCAGGTTCGACGAGAACGCTGCAGTAATTATAAAAGAAGATAAGACCCCAAGAGGAACCCGTATCTTTGGGCCAGTTGCTAGAGAGTTGAGAGAGAAACAGTTTATGAAGATTGTTTCTTTAGCTCCAGAAGTATTATAAGGAGGAGTCCACTGTGAATAAGATCAGAAGAGATGACTTGGTAAAGATTATTACAGGCAAGGACAAAGATAAACAGGGCAAAGTCCTTCATGTAGATACAAAGAAGGGTACCGTTTTAGTGGAAGGCTGCAACATGGTAACAAAGCATTCCAAACCGGCACCAGGTAATCCGCAGGGCGGAATTATCCATAAGGAAGCTCCGATCAATATCTCCAATGTTATGCTGGTTGTTGATGGAAAAGCTACAAGAGTAGGTTTTGAGATAAAAGATGGCAAAAAGGTACGTATTGCCAAAGCAACCGGTAAGGTGATTGAATAATAGAAGAGAGGAGGAACAGAGAATTGGCTAGGTTAAAAGAGACATATCAGAATGAGATCGTTGCTGCAATGATCAAAAAATTTGGATATAAAAACCCCATGGAAGTACCGAAGCTGGATAAGATCGTGATTAACATGGGCGTAGGCGAAGCAAAGGACAACGCTAAGGTTTTGGATGCGGCTGTAAGAGATCTGGAAGTTATTTCTGGACAGCATGCAGTTGTTACAAAAGCTAAGAAGTCTGTTGCTAACTTTAAAATCAGAGAGGGTATGCCGATTGGCTGTAAAGTTACTCTCCGCGGCGAGAGAATGTATGAATTTGCTGATCGTTTAATCAATCTGGCGCTTCCCCGTGTACGTGACTTCAGAGGCGTTAATCCTAATGCGTTTGACGGCAGAGGAAACTATGCGCTGGGCATTAAAGAGCAGCTTATTTTCCCTGAGATTGAATATGATAAGATTGACAAGGTAAGAGGCATGGACATCATTTTCGTTACAACAGCGAAGACAGATGAGGAAGCTCGTGAACTTTTGACATTATTCAATATGCCATTTTCAAAATAATTAGGAGGATTTATCAATGGCTAAGACTTCAATGAAAGTAAAGCAGCAGCGCAATCCAAAGTTCTCCACAAGAGAATACAATCGATGCAGAATTTGTGGCCGTCCACATGCATATTTGAGAAAGTACGGAATCTGCCGTATCTGCTTCCGTGAACTGGCATATAAAGGTCAGATTCCAGGCGTAAAGAAAGCAAGCTGGTGACATTTCGCACTTAACGAGGTCTTGTCGAGTTTTAGTGCGAAAGTCGTTCACGAACCTTAGAGAAGCAAGAGCCGCAGGCGACAGCTGAGCTTAGTTGAGTGAACATCCCGTGGGCACTTAACGAGGTCTTGTTAAGTTTCGTGCGAAAGTCGTTTATCATAGACTTCAGATAGAAGTACACAACTGAAATAAAAAAGGAGGCAATCTCAAAATGACAATGAGCGATCCAATTGCAGATATGCTTACGAGAATCCGTAATGCCAATACTGCAAAACATGATACAGTAGACGTACCTTCTTCCCGGATGAAATTAGCAATTGCGGATATTCTGGTAAAAGAAGGGTATGTTAAAAAGTATGACCTGGTAGAAGATGGCAAGTTCCAGACAATCCGTATCGCTTTAAAATACGGTAAGGATAAGAACGAAAAAATCATCACAGGCATTAAGAGGATTTCCAAGCCAGGTTTGCGCGTATATGCGGGCAGCCAGGATATGCCGAAGGTACTGGGCGGCCTGGGAATCGCAATCGTTTCCACCAATCAGGGTGTTATTACAGATAAGGAAGCTAGAAAGCTTGGCGTTGGCGGAGAGGTTCTGGCATTTGTCTGGTAATTTCATGCAGCAGGAAATGCCGTTTTTGGCAGCCTGCGTATGAGTAAAAAGTAGATAACTGAAAACAGAAGGGGCGCAGATGCCCTTTCCGAAAATCTAAGTAGGAGGTAGATGGCATGTCACGTATCGGAAGAATGCCAATTGCGATTCCGGCAGGTGTAACTGTTACAATCGCAGATGACAACAAGGTGACTGTAAAAGGTCCAAGGGGAACTCTTGAGAGAGTGTTACCGGCAGAAATGACAATCAAAGAAGAAGATGGTCATATCGTAGTTACAAGGCCAAGTGATTTAAAGAGAATGAAATCTCTTCACGGCCTTACAAGAACCCTGATAAGCAACATGGTTCATGGTGTTACAGAAGGGTATGAGAAGGTTCTGGAGGTTAACGGTGTTGGCTACAGAGCACAGAAGCAGGGCAATAAACTGACACTTCACCTTGGTTATTCCCATCCAGTGGAAATGGAAGATCCGGAAGGTATTGAGACGGTTCTGGATGGACAGAATAAGATTATGGTAAGAGGTATCAATAAAGAAAAGGTTGGCCAGTACGCTGCTGAAATCAGAGACAAGAGAAGACCTGAGCCGTATAAGGGCAAAGGTATTAAATATGCTGATGAAGTGATCAGACGTAAAGTTGGTAAAACTGGTAAGAAATAATTAAGGAGAGTGTAAAAATGGTTAGTAAAAAATCAAGAAGCGAAGTTCGCGTTAAAAAGCACACCAGATTGCGTAATCGTTTTTCCGGCACCGCAGAAAGACCGCGTTTGGCAGTGTTTAGAAGCAATAATCATATGTATGCTCAAATTATTGATGATACAGTTGGTAATACTTTAGTTGCTGCTTCAACAGTAGAAAAGACAGTTAGAGAAGAGCTGGAATCTACAAATAATGTAGCAGCTGCAGCTTATATAGGTACATTAGTTGCCAAGAGAGCGCTGGAAAAGGGTATTAACACAGTTGTCTTTGATAGAGGCGGGTTTATATATCACGGTAAGGTAAAAGCGCTGGCAGAGGCTGCCAGAGAAGCTGGCCTGGTATTCTAGTAGAGAGGAGAAGACAGCATGAAACGTACAATTATTGATGCAAGTCAGTTTGAATTAAATGACAGAGTCGTTGCAATCAAGCGCGTATCTAAGACTGTTAAAGGTGGACGTACCATGAGATTCTCCGCTTTAGTAGTTGTAGGCGACGGCAATGGACATGTAGGCGCAGGCCTTGGTAAAGCAGGCGAGGTTCCGGAGGCAATCCGCAAGGGCAGAGAAGCTGCCGCAAAGAATCTGGTGGAGATTCCGCTGGATGAGAACAACAGTATTCCTCATGATTTTATTGGAAAGTTCGGAAGCTCCAATGTACTGCTGAAGAGGGCTCCGGAAGGTACTGGTATTATCGCAGGCGGCCCGGCACGTAATGTACTGGAGCTGGCAGGTATTAAGAATATCCGTACAAAATCTCTTGGCTCCAACAACAAGACCAATGTTGTTCTGGCAACTCTCCAGGGGCTGTGTGCAATGAAGACTCCAGAAGAGGTTGCAAGGCTTCGCGGCAAATCTGTAGAAGAGATTTTAGGCTAAGGAGGAGAACAAAATGGCAGAGAAATTAAAAATCACATTGGTGAAATCTCCAATCGGCGCTATTCCGAAGCAGAGAGCAACTGTTGAGGCGCTGGGCTTGAGAAAGCTTCACAAAACAGTGGAAATGCCTGATAATAATGCAGTAAGAGGTATGATCCAGACTGTCAGACATTTAGTAAAAGTAGAAGAAATCTAATCAACCGGTAAGGAGGTGTGATCATGGAATTATCCAATTTAAGACCTGCTGAAGGCTCCAAACACAGTGATAACTTCAGGAAAGGACGCGGCCATGGCTCAGGTAATGGCAAGACCGCAGGTAAGGGTCATAAGGGTCAGAAAGCCCGTTCCGGAGCTACAAGACCGGGATTTGAAGGCGGCCAGATGCCTTTATACAGACGTATTCCCAAAAGAGGCTTTACAAATAGAAATACAAAAGATATCGTAAGCATTAATGTAAGCACTCTTGAGAGATTTGATAACGACGCAGTAGTTACCGTTGAAACCTTAATTGAAAGCGGCGTAATTAAGAATCCGCGTGACGGCGTTAAGATTCTTGGCAATGGAGAGCTTACTAAGAAGCTTACTGTTAAAGTCAATGCTTTCAGTGAAGGAGCAAAAGCTAAGATTGAAGCTTTAGGCGGAACCTGCGAGGTGATCTAATATGTTAAAAACCATCCAGAATGCATTAAAGATTCCGGATATTAGAAAAAAGCTTATTTATACCTTTATGATGCTGGTTGTCATCCGGTTTGGCTCTCAACTGCCGATTCCGGGTGTAGACCCGTCATTTATCAGGGATTTCTTTGAAAGGCAGCAGGGAGATGCGTTCAGCTTTTTTAATGCAATGACAGGAGGCTCTTTTACCAATATGTCAATTTTTGCATTGAGTATTACTCCATATATTACATCTTCCATTATCATTCAACTTCTTACCATTGCAATTCCAAAGCTTGAGGAAATGCAGAAGGAGGGAGAGGATGGAAGAAAAAAGATTATTGAGTATACTCGTTATCTGACAGTTGTCCTGGCCCTGATTCAGTCAACTGCTATGTCAGTGGGATTTGGCAGCCGCGGACTTCTGATCGGTTATAATGCTCAAACAGGTGCAGGCAAGGCTGCTATGATAGTGGTAGCTGTGGCTGCTATGACGGCAGGAAGTGCACTTCTTATGTGGATTGGTGAAAGAATCACACAAAATGGCATTGGAAATGGCATTTCCATTGTCCTGTTGTTTAACATTATTTCCAGTATTCCGGAGGACGCGAATACACTTTATACAGTATTTATGCGAGGCCGTTCTGTTGCGATTGCAGTGACAGCAGCAATTATTATTATTGCACTTATTGTTGCAATTGTAGTATTTGTCATTATCCTTCAGGATGCGGAAAGAAGAATTCCTGTACAGTATTCCAAGAAAATGCAAGGACGCAGGATGGTTGGGGGCCGCTCCTCCCATATTCCATTAAAGGTAAATACGGCAGGTGTTATCCCGGTCATTTTTGCTTCTTCCATCATGTCGTTTCCGGTTGTTATCGCACAGTTTTTCCATGTGGATTACAGCACAATCGGCGGAAAAATCCTTCTTATGCTTAATACATCTTCCTGGTTTAAGGTAGAACAGCCGGTTTACTCTATCGGTTTGATCGTATATGTTGCGCTGATTATTATCTTTGCTTATTTTTATACGTCCATTACCTTTAATCCCCTGGAAGTGGCAAATGATATGAAGAAGCAGGGTGGTTTCATCCCAGGCGTGCGCCCGGGCAAGCCAACTTCTGATTATTTAAATAACCTTTTAAATTATCTTGTTTTCATCGGTGCAGTAGGACTTACTATCATATGTATCATTCCATTTATGGTTTCTGGCCTATTCAATATTGGCCACTTATCCTTTGGCGGTACTTCTCTGATTATTATTGTATCGGTTACTTTGGAAACAATTAAGGCAGTTGAGTCCCAGATGCTGGTACGCAACTATAAAGGCTTTTTAAATGATTAATTACTGGAAGAAACACGTCCGGCGTGTTTCTTTTGGTCTTTAATGAGAAATAAATAAGGGGGTAGTTGTAATGAAGATTATTATGTTAGGAGCTCCTGGAGCCGGTAAGGGCACACAGGCAAAGAAGATTGCGGAGAAATATCAAATTCCCCACATCTCAACTGGTGATATCTTTAGGGCAAACATCAAGGGCGGTACAGAGCTGGGAATGAAGGCAAAGGCTTTTATGGACCAGGGACAGCTGGTGCCGGATGAAGTTACCATTGGTATGCTGCTGGATAGGATTAGGGAAGAGGATTGCAAGAACGGATATGTTCTGGATGGCTTCCCAAGAACTATTCCACAGGCGGAGAGCCTTACAAAGGCATTAGCAGATATGGGCGGCAAAATTGATTATGCAGTTAATATTGACGTTCCAGATGAGAATATTGTATCCAGGATGTCAGGAAGAAGGGCCTGTGTAAAATGTGGCGCTACTTACCATATTGTACACAATGCACCAAAGACCGAGGGGATCTGCGATACTTGCGGCGACAAGCTGGTACTTCGTGATGATGATAAGCCGGAGACTGTACAGAAACGTCTGACTGTTTATCATGAGCAGACACAGCCATTAATTGATTATTACAAAAAGGCCGGCTGCCTTGCAGAGGTTGACGGCACTATGGATCTGGAAGAGGTATTCCAGAGTATTGTTGGAATTTTAGGAGAGTCATAATGGCGGTATCAATTAAATCCGAAAGGGAAATTGAACTGATGAGGGAGGCGGGGAAAATCCTCGCCGCCACTCATGAGGAGCTAAAAGAAGCTTTAAAGCCTGGGATCTCAACCTGGGAGATTGACAGGCTGTGCGAACGAATTATCAGAGGCTATGGCTGTATTCCTTCCTTTAAAAATTATCAAGGCTTTCCGGCTTCCGTATGTGTTTCTGTCAATGATGAGGTGGTTCATGGGATACCAAAAAAGGGAAGGCTTCTCCAGGAGGGAGACATTGTCAGCTTAGATGCAGGCGTTATTTACAAGGGCTATCAGTCCGATGCAGCTAGAACCTATGGAATAGGAAAGATTAGCCCAGATGCAGAGCAGTTGATCCGTGTTACGAAACAATCTTTTTTTGAGGGGATTAAATTTGCAAAACCTGGAAATCATGTAAATGACATTTCCTCTGCAATCCAAGCTTATGTGGACCAGTTTGGCTATGGGATCGTAAGGGATTTGGTAGGCCACGGAATTGGTACAGAGATGCATGAAGATCCAGAGGTTCCTAATTTTTCCCAGAACAGGAAGGGGATTAAGCTGCGCCCTGGCATGACCCTGGCAGTGGAGCCTATGATCAATGCCGGACGGTATGATGTAGTATATCTGGATGATGATTGGACTGTAGTAACAGATGACGGCTCCCTTTCCGCCCACTATGAAAACACGATCCTTATTACGGACGGAGAACCGGAGATTCTGTCGCTGCCGCGCTGACAGGAAAGGACGAGGTGGAAAATGACAGGAAAAGAAGGCTTTGATTATCCTGGCGCCAGCCAATACGTGCAGGGATGCCTGGCAAAAAGCCTGGCCGGTCATGATAAAGATCATATCTTTGTCATATTACGGGAAGAAGGCGAATACGTTTATCTGGCAGACGGAAAAAACCGTACAATAGACAGGCCTAAAAAGAAAAAGAAAAAGCATATACAGATCATTTACAAAAAGCAGGAGGATATAAGCAAAAAGCTGCTGTCCGGGCTTCCAATAAGTGATGTGGAAATTAAAGCTTTTATCAGGATATATTCATAATAACGGACATGTCTGCAGAGGCAGACATCATTATAAATGAAAGTCCCCTTAGTTTTGCGTTCAGGGGAAAGCTGTAGGAGGAAATTGCATGTCAAAGGCTGATGTTATTGAAATTGAAGGAACAGTTGTAGAAAAGCTCCCGAATGCTATGTTCCAGGTAGAACTGGAAAACGGCCATCAGGTGCTCGCACATATCAGCGGTAAGCTCCGCATGAATTACATCCGTATTCTTCCGGGCGACAAGGTAACCATTGAGTTGTCTCCCTATGACCTGTCTAAAGGCAGGATTATCTGGAGAGATAAGTAAAAATCGCTTGCATAATATAGGAATAAGTGGTATAATGCTCTAGCGACTTTGTTGAATGCTGGGTGAACTTTGCCCAAAAGTGAATCCGGCCAAGGAAAGGAGAATTGCTGTGAAGGTTAGATCATCAGTAAAACCGATTTGCGAAAAATGCAAAATCATTAAGCGTAAAGGCAGTATCAGAGTAATCTGTGAAAACCCAAAGCACAAACAGAGACAAGGTTAAGATTTACTAATAATTAATGGAGGTGTACTACACAAATGGCTCGTATTTCAGGTGTTGATTTACCAAGAGAAAAACGTGTTGAAATCGGCTTGACTTATATCTACGGAATCGGCAGATCAAGTTCAAACCGTATCCTTGCAGAAGCCGGTGTAAATCCTGACACACGCGTCAGAGATTTGACCGATGATGAAGTGAAAAGAATTTCTGCTGTAATCGCCGAAACCCAGATGGTAGAGGGTGATTTGCGCAGAGAAATCGCTATGAACATTAAGAGGCTTCAGGAGATTGGATGCTATCGTGGAATTCGTCATAGAAGAGGTCTTCCGGTTCGCGGACAGAAGACAAAAACCAATGCAAGAACTCGTAAAGGTCCGAGAAAGACTGTAGCAAATAAGAAGAAATAACAGTAACAAATAACTTTAATTATGAAGAAACACGAAAACAGAATCACGTTGCATGTTTTAAAAACAGGAAACAGAAGATTCGGTAATTGAGAGAAAGTAGGTTAGTTTAAAATGGCTAAAAAAGTGTCCACTGGCAAGAAAGTGACAAAAAAGCGTGTAAAGAAAAACGTTGAACGCGGACAGGCGCACATCCAGTCATCTTTTAATAACACAATCGTTACATTAACTGATACACAGGGTAATGCTTTATCATGGGCAAGTGCAGGCGGTCTGGGATTTAGAGGTTCAAGGAAATCTACTCCATATGCAGCTCAGATGGCGGCAGAAACTGCAACTAAGGCAGCTCTTGTACATGGTTTGAAATCCGTAGACGTTATGGTTAAAGGTCCTGGCTCAGGCCGTGAAGCGGCTATTCGTGCTCTTCAGGCATGCGGCTTAGAAGTAACAAGTATTAAAGATGTGACACCAGTTCCGCATAACGGATGTCGTCCACCAAAGCGTAGAAGAGTCTAATTAGGAGGAAATAAAATGGCAGTTGATAGAGTTCCTGTTCTTAAAAGATGCAGATCCCTTGGTCTTGATCCGATCTATTTAGGAATTGATAAAAAATCAAACAGAGAATTAAAAAGAGCAAACAGAAAAGTTAGTGAATACGGCCTTCAGTTAAGAGAAAAACAGAAAGCAAAATTTATCTACGGAGTACTTGAAAAACCTTTCCGTAATTATTATGCAAAAGCTTCCAGAATGGACGGCATGGTTGGTACAAACCTTATGATCCTCCTGGAAAGAAGACTTGATAATGTATTGTTCCGCATGGGCTTCGGACGTACAAGAAAAGAAACAAGACAGATTGTTGACCACAAGCACGTTTTAGTAAACGGCAAGTGTGTAAACATTCCTTCCTACCTGGTAAAAGCTGGTGATGTGATTGAAATCAAAGAGAAGCATAAATCTTCTCAGAGATATAAAGATACATTGGAAGTAACAGGAGGAAGAATGGTTCCAGCATGGTTAGAGGCTGACCAGGAAAACCTTCGCGGCACTGTAAAAGAGATGCCGACCAGAGACGAGATTGATGTTCCAGTAAACGAAGTGCTTATCGTCGAGTTGTACTCCAAATAACAGGTTTAATCGGCAGGGAATGCTGCAGGAAATATCCTGGTACTATTCCGACATAGCAGCTTGCTTTGGCAGGTTGTTATGCCGGATTGCAGCATATAGGATACTGTAGCTTCTCTCGTCCAATATTTGAAAGAGTACAGAATAACCCTCGATATCATTCCCAAAAGGAGGGGCTTATTAGTGTTCGATTTTGAAAAACCAAACATTGAGATTGCGGAAATCTCAGAAGACAAGAGATACGGCAGATTTGTAGTGGAGCCTCTGGAGAGAGGCTACGGTACTACGCTGGGAAACTCACTGAGAAGAATCATGCTTTCTTCTTTGCCTGGTGCTGCAGTCAGCCAAGTGAAAATCGATGGCGTTTTGCATGAATTCAGTTCGATTCCTGGGGTCAAGGAAGATGTAACTGAGATTATTATGAACATCAAAAACTTAGCAATTAAGAACAACAGTGACGGTGGCGAGCCTAAGATTGCATATATCGAATTCGAGGGCGAGGGCCTGATTACCGGCGCTGATATCCAGGTTGATGCGGATATTGAGATCCTTAATCCAGATCAGCCCATTGCCACTTTGAGCGGCGGTGCGGACAGTAAGTTTTATATGGAGCTTACGATTACAAAGGGCCGGGGATATGTAAGCGCAGAAAAGAACAAAAGTGAAGATTTACCTATTGGTGTTATTGCAGTGGATTCTATCTATACACCAGTAGAACGTGTAAATCTTTCGGTTGAAAATACACGAGTTGGTCAGATTACTGACTTTGATAAGCTTACGTTGGATGTATATACAAATGGAACCCTGGATCCGGATGAGGCAGTAAGTCTTGCCGCCAAGGTTTTAAGTGAGCATCTAAATCTATTTATTGATCTTTCTGAAAACGCAAAAACCGCAGAGGTTATGGTGGAAAAAGAAGACAATGAAAAAGAGAAGGTCTTAGAGATGAATATTGACGAGCTGGAATTATCGGTTCGTTCTTATAACTGTCTCAAACGTGCCGGAATTAACACAGTGGAAGAGCTGTGCAACAGGACACCGGAGGATATGATGAAAGTTCGTAATTTGGGCCGCAAGTCCCTTGAGGAAGTGCTTGCCAAATTAAAAGAACTGGGACTACAGCTGAACCCAAGTGAGGAGCAGTAGCGACGAACTTGGGTGATACTCCTTGTACCGTTAGGGACAAGGAGGTTCCCGTTAGAGTGAGGAGCAGTAGTCACCGCTAATTTATGGAGATAAGGCGCCTTGTCAGTAAGACCGAAGAAGCATGGCAGGGTGTTCCACAAATGGAGGAAAATGAAATGGCAGGATATAGAAAGCTGGGAAAAACTTCCAGCCAAAGAAAAGCATTACTCAGAAATCAGGTAACCGCTCTGATATACAATGGTAAGATCACCACTACAGAGGCAAGAGCAAAGGAAGTGCGTAAGATAGCAGAGCATCTGATCGCTTTGGCTGTAAAGGAAAAGGATAACTTTGAAACGGTTAAGGTTACCGCTAAGGTACCCCGTAAAGATGCTGACGGCAAGCGGGTAAAAGAAGTAAAGGACGGAAAAAGAGTTACTGTTTATGATGAAGTAGAGAAGGAAATTAAGAAGGATATGCCATCTAGACTTCATGCAAGAAGACAGATGTTAAAGGTTCTTTATGGAGTGACAGAAGTTCCCAAGGAAGCAGCTGGAAGGAAGAAAAACACAAAATCTGTAGACCTTCCTGCAAAACTGTTTGATGAAATCGCTCCCAAGTATGTAAACCGTAATGGTGGTTATACAAGGATCGTTAAAATCGGTCTGCGTAAGGGAGATGCTGCCATGGAAGTTCTTCTGGAGCTGGTATAATTTTAATATTGCTGAATGAACAAGTGATGAGTGATAAACTGTCAGAGGAGAATTCTTCTGACAGTTTTATTTTTATATAAGAAAATCCCATGGAAGTTTCTATATGATAAAAGCTCTCCAAGCAGGATTTTTTCTTGGTTAATATCTGAACCCTATTAGAAAAATAAGGATAGTTCTTCGAATTTCCTGCTAATTTCCAGAAAAATCCATTACAATTCCTATAGAAAATCGAAAGAATAATGTAAGTTGACGAACATAGAGATGAACCCGTATAATAAAATCAGATAAGTGGTAATATTTTCTGACATGAGGTAAAAAGAAAATATACCATCAAGAAAATCAGGAGGGATTGGAAATGAAAAATAACAGAAAGGGGTTAGGGGCGCTATTTCTTGTCGTAGTTCTTGCGGTGTCTATGTGTATGCCGACCTTTGCCGCATCTCACACGATTTCATCTGTCAGTATCAAGGTCAAGGCAAAGGATGTGGAGGTGGGAGAGCATCTGCCCGCTCTGTCGTATGGGGAATCTTCCGGAGATAATGACGGAGGGGTATATGTATATACTGCGTCAGATAAATACAGTATCCGTGAGGCAGAATGGGTCACTTCTGAGTCAAAAGATATGAAGGTAGGCGATGAACCCAAGCTCAAGGTATGGCTTACCTCTGAGGATGATGATTATTATTTTCGAGGAACCTACCGTTCCAGCAATGTTTCAGTGAGCGGCGGCAGCTTTGTAGATGCGAAAAAGGATAGTGGAGATTTGGTTGTCACTATAAAAATCAGTCCGATTAAGGGCACTTATGATGAGCCGGAGGAGGCCTACTGGAGAGAAAATGGTATGGGAAAGGCCAGATGGACCAGAGGCAATAGCAGCAGCGGCGCATATGACGTATATCTTTATCGTGGAAGCAGCCTGATTAAAAAGGTAGAGGAGATTGAATCTACATCTTATGATTTTTATCCCTATATGACGAAAAAGGGGACCTATAGCTTTAAGGTGAGAACTGTGCCGAAGACATCGGAAGAAAAGAAGTATGGGAAAAAAAGTGACTGGGCCAGCTCAGATGAACAATATATTGCAGAAGAGGATGTGTCTGATGGAAGCGGCCAGACCAATGATGGAGGCAGCCAGCCTGGAAACAATTCGTCCGAAGGATATAGTGGCCAGGTAGGATGGATTCAAGATGGGAATAATTGGTATTTTAAGTACCCAGATGGGAATTATCATAAAAACGGTTGGCTGAAATGGGATGGGCGCTGGTATTTCTTTGATTCCAATGGATACATGCTGACTGGCTGGCAGAAGTCCAATAACATCTGGTATTATCTGAGGCCGAATGACGGAGGTCCAAAGGGTTCTATGGCGACCGGCTGGCTGGATGTTGATGGTGCGGCCTATTATCTGAACCCAGATGTAAATGGCCCAGAAGGTGCCATGGTAACTGGATGGTTGACAATAGGAGGGAAAAGGTATTATATGAATGCCAGTGGAGCGAAAGTAAAAGGCTGGTATAAAATTGGTGAAGGTTATTACTACTTTTACCCGAGTGATGGTTCCATGGCAGTGAATACCACTGTAGATGGATTTTACGTAGATCATAATGGAGTCTGGAAGATGAAATAAGGAAATGCTATATATGGGCATCACATGTGGATTTATAGACTTCACACGTTAAAAGGATTCATTAGAGAAATGTGTCAGATTATTTTTGCATAGCAAATAATTGCATGAAGACGGTAAGCAGGCAATTATTTGCAGGAGTTTTACAGAGTTCTAACTCCAGGACTGCAAAGGTATTCTGGCACTTCTTATTTTTTACATACAGAGATTTATGACTTTCCTAGTATGGCTTACTATACAGTGGATCGCATGATGAGAGAGGATTAAGGATTTCACTGTGTTTTGCTAGCAGATAAAGTTTCTCTTGCAGAACAGACGCTGCTCCTGTATACTGATGGGGTAATCATGAAAGAGAGGTTATAATGGGAATAATAAAAGCAGCCAGGCTGATTTTTGATTATGTTAAGAGAGATGAAGATGAACGGGTAGAGGAGGTAAACAGGGCCATTGACGATGTATCTCTGGATATTCGAGAGGGGGATTTTGTCGCTGTTTTAGGGCATAATGGTTCGGGAAAGTCTACATTTGCAAAGCATGTAAATGGAATTCTCCTGCCTACGGAAGGGACTTTATGGATTTCCGGAATGGATACAAGGGATGAAAGCCATATCTGGGATATTAGGAAAACAGCTGGTATGGTTTTTCAAAATCCGGATAATCAGATTATTGGAAATATAGTAGAAGAGGACGTAGGCTTTGGCCCTGAAAATATGGGTGTACCTACGGATGAGATATGGAAACGGGTGGATGATAGTCTGGAGGCAGTGGGAATGACAGCTTATCGGATGAAGTCGCCAAATAAGCTTTCTGGCGGTCAGAAGCAACGGGTTGCTATTGCAGGCGTTATGGCTATGAAGCCTCGCTGCATTATATTGGATGAACCTACAGCCATGCTGGATCCCAATGGAAGAAAGGATGTGATCCGGACCGTTCGAGAGCTTAATCAAAAAGAAAAGATAACGGTTATTCTGATTACACATTATATGGAAGAAGTGGTTCACGCAGACAGGGTTATTGTGATGGATAACGGGCATATTGTGATGGACGGGACGCCTAGAGACATTTTTTCTAGAGTAAGGGAGCTGAAAGAGTATCGTCTGGATGTTCCTCAGGTAACAGAACTGGCAGATGAGCTGGCAGATGCAGGCATTCCCCTAAATCGTGGGATATTAAGCATGGACGAGCTTCTTTCTCAGCTGGTTCCCTACATGAGGGAGAAGCTGGGAAAGGATACAAAGGCGAACGCTCTGTAAAGATAGAATGCGGAGGAAAAAACTTTGTAAGGGCAGAGTGCAGAGGCAGAATATTGCATAGATGGATTCAGGTGTCAAAAGGCTGCAAACGGAAACATGTTTAACACTGGAATCACAGATGTTAAGAAAGACGAGGCAAGGCATGGCAATCAGAGTTGTAAATTTAACTCATATATATGGGAAGGGAACTGCCTTTGAACAGTATGCCCTGAAAGATGTAAATATGGAGATTGAGGATGGGCAGTTCATTGGTTTGATCGGACATACAGGATCGGGAAAATCCACCTTGATCCAGCACTTAAATGGTCTTTTAAAAGCGGATAGAGGCGAAATTTTCTATAATGGTGAAAGTATTTACCAGGATGGATATGACATGAAGGCGCTTAGAGGCAAGGTTGGACTGGTTTTCCAGTATCCAGAACACCAACTCTTTGAGGTAGATGTGTTTACTGATGTGTGTTTTGGGCCTAAGAATCAAAAGCTGTCTCAGAAGGAAATAGAGGAACGGGCAAGGGAAGCTCTAGACATGGTAGGTCTGGATGAAAGCTATTACAAACAGTCTCCCTTTGAATTATCCGGTGGAGAGAAGCGGAGAGCCGCTATAGCCGGCGTCCTGGCCATGAGGCCTGAGGTGCTGATTTTAGACGAGCCTACAGCAGGCTTAGATCCAAAAGGCCGGGATGAAATACTGGAGCATATTGCCAAACTCCATAGAAAGAAAAAAATGACAATTATTCTGGTTTCTCACAGCATGGAAGACATGGCAAAATATGCAGATCGCATTATTGTGATGAATCAGGGAGAAAAGGTATTTGATGATACACCAAGAAGGGTATTCAGCCATTATAAAGAGCTGGAGGGAATGGGGCTTGCTGCGCCTCAGATTACCTATATCATCCATGCCTTAAAAGATGCCGGAATTCCTATAGCCAGTGATTTGATAACCGTACAAGAGGCAAGGGATGCAATACTGCAATTACTTAAAGGACAGGAGAGGACATGCTGAGAGAAATTACAATCGGACAATATTATCCGGTGGATTCTGAGCTCCACCGAATGGATCCAAGGACAAAACTGTTTGGGACAATGATTTTTATCGTTTCCCTGTTTCTTGCAGATAACCTGTGGGGATATCTGCTGGCCACTTTATTTCTTGTATGTGTGATCCGAATATCAAAAGTCCCGTTTTCTTTTATGGTGAGAGGGCTTAGAGCAGTTTTTATCCTCCTTTTATTCAGTGTAAGTTTTAACCTGTTTTTGACAGGAGGAGAGCCAGTGTTTCAAATGGGCTTTTTAAAGATTACGAGAGAGGGTATCCGAATGGCCTTTTTTATGGCTCTCCGTCTTGTGTATCTGGTAATCGGTTCATCCGTTATGACACTGACTACTACGCCTAATGAGCTTACAGACGGACTGGAAAAGGGCCTGGGATTTCTTAAAAAGATAGGTGTTCCTGTACATGAGATAGCTATGATGATGTCTATAGCCTTGCGCTTCATCCCTATCTTAGTAGAAGAAACCGATAAAATCATGAAGGCCCAGATGGCACGAGGCGCTGATTTCGAAAGCGGAGGCCTGATTCAAAAAGCAAAGAGCATGATCCCTTTATTGGTGCCTCTTTTTATTTCTGCGTTCCGCAGAGCCACTGACCTGGCTATGGCAATGGAAGCCAGATGCTATCGTGGAGGTGAAGGCAGAACGAAAATGAAGCCTCTTAAGTATGAAAGCAGGGACAGACGAGCCTATGCAATTTTATGGCTTTATCTTGCTGCCGCCGCCGGGACCTGTTTTGTATCATGATTCTGGTGTTAAAAGAGCACAAGCGGAGAAATGTCAGAATATTTTTGAGGTTTTAGAGCCGAGAAATTCTGATATTTCTTCCAGGATGGAAGTTTTGAAGCCTGAATCCTATCTAGGATTTCGCCTATGAGGAAGGGTAGACTGCCTTGCCAGGCCATTTCAATGCCTGGCTGAAATCTTATGGAAAAAGCTAGGCCTAACAGTATAGGGCAGCAGAAGTGATGTGCTGAAAATTAAAAATGGAGGATAAGCCGTGAAGCGTATAAAACTGGTAGTTGCATATGACGGTTCCAATTATTGTGGATGGCAGCTTCAGCCAAATGGCGTGACAATTGAGGAGGTATTAAATCAAGCTCTTTCAGAACTTCTGAAAGAGCCTATTGTTGTTATCGGAGCCAGCAGAACGGACTCTGGAGTTCACTCCATGGGAAATGTGGCTGTATTTGACACGAAAAACCGTATGCCAGGGGATAAAATATGTTTTGCTCTGAATCAGCGCCTACCAGAGGATATACGTATCCAGAGTTCGGAAGAGGTTCCACTAGATTGGCATCCAAGAAAGCAGAATTGTATAAAAACCTATGAATATAAAATCCTTAACCGAAAGATCAACATGCCAGTATGGCGGTTGTATTCGCACTTTTGCTATTTTCAGCTGGATGTGGAAAAAATGAGGAAGGCAGCCTCCTATCTTATAGGAGAACATGACTTTAAAAGCTTTTGTACTGTTCGGAGTCAGACGGAAGAAACGGTTCGTACGATTTACCGCCTGACAGTGGACAGAGACAGGAATGATATGATTACAATAAGGATAAGCGGAAGTGGATTCCTCTATAACATGGTAAGGATTATTGCTGGAACTTTGCTTAAAGTGGGAATGGGGGTATATCCGCCAGAACACGTGGAGTATATCCTAGAGGGAAGGAACCGGCAGCTTGCCGGCACGACAGCGCCTGCCAGAGGCCTGACACTGATAGGTCTGGAATATGAAAAGGAGCTGTCTCGCTGGGCTATGGGAGAAAATAGACACTGGAGCTGGAGAGCGCTTCAATCCCATATAAAATCAGAAGGAAGAGCGTTTATCTTCCTCTGCCGCTGTGAAAGGGAGGAGGCAGAAGGCCTGTTAAAGCGAGTCATCCATCAGTCATATCGGAATGGAGCCAGTAAAATTTATCTTGCTGATCTATCCGGCAATATTGCTGAAGAGGGAAAAAAGTATGGATTTTATCAGCTTCAGAGACTGAAAGATAAATCAGAATTCTTCCATGGAATTGAGGATGAGGAGGAGAGGGAAATCCCAGAATTACCGGAGACATCGGCATTTTTTCTAGCAATATAGGATTGAAACGTTAAAACTGTTTATGTGGGAAACTGATTTCGTTCCTTTCCTTTGAGGCATTTTTGAGAGTTCAATGGACATAGGAAATTCCAATATGTTTTTAGATGGACAAAAGACACTGGGAACAGAGGGGAAAGGCTGTTTTTTCCTGATTTTCCTTAGAATTTTATGGAAAACAGGTTGACACAAGTCAGCTCGTATTATATAATGTATAACTGTGACGTTAGAGGAAAATGCTTAACCAAGGCCCCGGAGTAAGCATTTTACGATATAAGTTATAGCTATGATAACATTGACTTTAACAGGAGGTTAACCAATGAAGAGTTTTATGGCTAGTCCATCGACGATTGATAGAAAGTGGTATGTAGTTGATGCCGCAGGATGCACATTAGGACGTTTAGCTTCTGAAGTGGCTAAGGTATTAAGGGGAAAGAACAAACCGATTTTTACACCTCATATGGACTGCGGTGATTATGTAATTGTTGTAAATGCTGATAAGGTAGCTGTTACAGGTAAAAAGTTAGACCAGAAGATTTACTATAAGCATTCTAATTATGTTGGAAGTATGAAAGAGACTACATTAAAAGAAATGATGGCGAAAAAGCCTGAGAGAGTAGTCGAGTTAGCTGTTAAGGGTATGCTTCCCAAGGGACCTTTAGGGAGAAGCATGATCGACAAGCTTCACGTATATGCGGGACCTGATCATGAGCAGGCAGCACAGAAGCCAGAAGCTTTAACATTTTAATCGGGTCTTGAAAGGAGGAAACAAAAATGGCTAGCGCAAGATTTTATGGAACAGGAAGAAGAAAAAAATCAGTTGCCAGGGTATATTTGGTACCGGGTACAGGCAAAATTACAATCAATAAAAGAGACATTGACGAATATCTTGGATTTGAAACATTAAAGGTAATCGTTCGCCAGCCTCTGGTTGCAACAGAGACTGTAGATAAGTTCGATGTATTGGCTAATGTTCATGGCGGCGGTTTCTCCGGTCAGGCTGGTGCTATCAGACATGGAATTTCCAGAGCTTTGCTTCAGGCAGATGGAGACTATAGGCCGACTTTGAAGAAGGCAGGCTTCTTAACTAGAGATCCAAGAATGAAAGAGAGAAAGAAGTACGGCTTGAAAGCAGCTCGTCGTGCTCCACAGTTCTCAAAGAGATAATTACAAGCAGAATAATGATATTATTAAAACCCTTGAAAGTTCTATTTTCAAGGGTTTTCTTAGTATGACGGGCATATCCTAAACCCTGGGTGAAAGTTCCAAAGAACGTAGCCGCTGAATGCTATATTGATATAGTAGTAGATAGGATTCAGGATGATAGACTGCTGCGTACCCACAAACATAAAACCACGCCTTAACTCCAATTGGAGAGAGACTTATTTCCAATATCTTTCAACCGCCTTTGGTGGCATCTCGTTACTTGCGACTAATTAAGTTTGTGATTCCAGGATATATTTTTTCCCAATTACTACGGTCCTTTCGTAGAAAGGATAACGACCCGGTCTGGGTTACTGTGGCGATATACGGTATTATAATCATCAGAGGAATACTCATACTAATATTGACCGTCATTTTTCCGCCAAACATAATTTGGTAGGTAATGCCAATAATGGAGCTTTAGTGGCGATATATGTAATTTATAATATATAGAAATAAGCGCTTATTTGTCTTTAAATCTCCTGCCACTGCCGGATTGATTCGCACAGTATTCTGAAAATAGAGCCGAACGAAGTTTTTAGGCTTCGCTCAGCTCTATTGCCATATTTATCTTAAAGTATGTTATTGTACAGACATTCAAGACATTTATCTTACATGCTTTAATTCATAGAATATGGGCCAAAAGCCGTTTTTTAATCGGTTTTATCAACGCCCTTTGTTTTATTCTGCCTCTACATCCAGCCCAAGACTTCCAATCCAATCTGCCATATCTTGGTGGGAAATTCCGCTGCTTAATCGTGTCCCGTCAAGCCATATGACATCCTCTGCACAGAGTCCATGCAGACTTTCCGCGCTGGAACCAATTTCACTGCTGCCAGAAGTACAGAAAGGTACAATTGTCTTACCACTAAATTCATAGCTTTCCATAAAAGTGTCAATAATACGGGGGGCCTCACCCCACCAAATAGGGTACCCAAGGAAAATAATGTCATACTGTTCCATGTTTTCCACACTGCCCAAAATAGCTGGACGGGCTGATGAATCATTCATTTCCACACTGGTACGGCTGCTGTTGTCGCTATAATTCAGGTCTGCTTTCGCATAAGGCACCTCTGGAACGATCTCATATAAATCTGCTTTAAGAATATCACTAGCTGTCTCTGCCAGTGCCTTTGTGGTCCCTGTTGCGGAAAAATATGCGACAAGTATGTTTCCTCTTTCCCCTGGCATTTTTTCGCTAGAAGCCTTTTCCTGTGTTTCTTCTCCTTCCGTTGCTTTCATCTGAGGAGTATATTCCTTTTCTGTTTCTTTCATCTGTTCTGTAGCATTTAGCTCTGTCTGTCCGATGCTTTCACCTCTTGCAGTGGAAGAGAAGCAGGCTGTCATGCAAAACAGCACTGCAAGTAAACATATAGTACTCAAGATTCTTATAATATTTTTCATTTTATTACCTCGCTATTTACTATGAAAGTACCCTTTTCTACGCAGAAGAAAATTGAATTCAGGTATGCCAAATGTGCTGGATTCTTTCATTTATGGTGATGTCTGCATGGCGGACATGGGAGTTTCTTGTGAAAGTACTCTTTTTGTGCAGCAGAAAACGGAGTTCAAGTATATTAAATGCGCCAAATCCTTTGATTTATGGTGATACCCTAACTATGCGCATGAAGATTTATGGGCAATCGGCCAGAGCCATGCCTATATGACTCTGACAGCTGCCGAGAAAAATTTAGCATTATATCGTTCTAGTACTGTTCTATTATGAGATATTTACCCTCAGCTGCAAATACTCTTTATCCATGACCGGCTCTAGCCACTCATTGGAGCTGTTTTCTCCTGGAACCTCTACTGCTAGATGGGAGAACCAGCTATCTGGTGCTGCCCCATGCCAGTGTTTCACACCTACAGGAATATTCACCACATCGCCTGGGTGAAGCTCTTGTACCTCTTTGCCGTTCTCCTGATAATAGCCTTGCCCTGCCACACAGATAAGTATCTGGCCGCCGCCCTGATCCGCATGATGGATATGCCAGTTATTGCGGCATCCCGGCTCAAAGGTAACATTAAAAATGCCGACCTGAGAAGTAGAGAGGGGAGCAAGGTAACTTTGTCCGATAAAATACTGCGCAAAACCATCATTCGGATTTCCAATAGGAAATACCATTGCCTGTTCATGTTTCATCTTCGCACTACCATCCGTTTCTTCGGCCCACACTTCCTTTGCCATTCGGAACGCTGCCCATGCTTTTGGCCATCCGGCATAAAACGCTGCATGGGTTAAGACTTCTGCGATTTCTGTTTTGGTAATTCCATTGTTCTTGGCAGTCATGAGATGATACTGAAAAGAAGAGTCTGTAAGCCCTTGTGACAAAAGAGCTGCTACTGTTATTAAGCTGCGGTCACGTAATGAGAGCTTATCTTCCCTGCTCCATACCTGGCCAAACAATATATCATCATTTAATTGTGCAAATTTAGGGGCAAATTCTCCCAGGTCCTTTCTGCCCGCTGTCTGTTTTACTGCCATATTTATTGTCCTTTCTTTTTTTATTCTCTTTGATTCTGATTCTATAAAAACATTGGAAATCTCAAATCACCATTACACTCCATTCGTGCGGCAAATATCTTCGTGGTCTACCGCTCAGCTGCTTTTTATCGCAGACCGCGCAAGAGGGAAATGGCTGCTGCGGCTGTGATCCGGCGCGAGTGTGCATCAAGACGCACACTTTTTTATAAATTTAATGTGTTTATCCATTCTTGAACTGCTTTGGTGCTTACATTACTGCTCATGCGTTTTCCTGTACACCACTGTACTGCAGCAGGACAGGACTTTTTCAAAATGTCGTCTGTCTTGCCCATGCCGCTTCCACCTGAAGTCGCAAAGGGGATTACTGTTTTACCTAGAAAATCATAGCTTTCTAAAAATGTCTGAATAATCCGTGGGGCCTCATACCACCAAATGGGGAAGCCTACAAACACTGTATCATACTGGTCCATATCCGCAACCTCTCCGGCTATGGCAGGACGATTGCCTTTGTCATTCATCTCTACTGAGCTGCGGCTTTTTTTATCGTGCCAGTTTAAATCACCAGATGTATATGCCTTTTCCGGTCTTATTTCAAACAAGCTTCCTCCTGTTACATCTGCTATTGTTCCTGCTAGCTTTTCCGTTTCCCCCGAAACGTGGATTAATTTCACTAAAACCTATATTGTTTATGATAGAATAGATTTCATAGATATGCCAAACCAAAACCCTGCCTATAAGTTATTCCGCAAATCAACTTCAATATCTTATTTGGTAAGTATAAAACACTAAAAAAATGAAATGCAAGGGATTTACTACAATCGAAGATTTCTTTGAATTTTTCTCAGCAAAAACAGTCCTAAAATCATATATGTTAAGCGACGAAGAAATTCTACAAGGAATAAAAGGTTCTAGGAACGACGGGGGCTGTGACTATATATTTTTTTTGTAACGGTTTACTCGTTAAAGAAGATTTTTTAGAAAACAGAGAAATTCTTTCTGATAGCACACTGGAAATGATAGTAATTCAATCAAAAACCAGTACCTCATTCAAAGAAGATACAATAATGAAATGGAAATCCTTAATACCCCATCTGTACAAGACTATAAACTTTCACTTGCCGATAACCCAATTTCCTTAGGAGTCAACAAAGATTATATTGCTTTAGTTTCACTAAAAAAGTATTATAATTTCATAACCAACAATAGTGATACACTTGAACAATCTATTGCTGTACTTTTACAAAAACCAAACTATTCACGTGCACGACCATCTACTCTATTAACAAATGATGAATACTATGATTTTCTGTATAAAGGCGACATTGATTTAATTGTCTATTATAAAATAATTATTTGGTCCAATCGCATTAAAAATCATTTACGTCAATGCGGATTATATAATGCGAGCCAACAAGGCGATTTACTTTTTTATGCTTTATATTATAGCTTTGCAAAGAAAAACAACTCACCTCAAATATCGCCAAACGATGTTAAATCCATTGATATAGATATTTTAACTGATAGAGACATATCTGAATATTGTAGCCATATTTATGAAATTTATTATTCTTTAGGAGGAACTGGGAAAACAGCAAAAGGTTCCCAGATAATAGAAACTCTAGTGCAAGAATTTAAGTAAATCAAAAAAGGATCGCAAGTTTTTGGGGTTCTTTCTGATGTTTGGGCAATTCTGTTATTCTCATTTTGTTTTACTAAGCCAATTTGATGGCTTATAGCAAATCATGAGAATATGCAGATACCCAAATATCAGAAAGAACCTTTATGTTTTTCAAAACTTGCAGTCTTTTTATTTACAGTCACTTTATTAAAACAGTTCCGATTGCCCCACCCAAAGTCTCCCATTAGTGAAAGGCAAGAAATATCTTTCAGGCAGAGTCACACGTTCTGCCCTTTTTCCTGCCAAAAATCAAAAAAATTTACCAGAATCAGTATATCAGTGTTAGAATGGAATTACATAAATGTGCCGATTAAGGATTATACTGAAGCATTTTCAAGTTCATAAGGATAGTCTCAGGGATCAGGGAAGATACAGAAAGAGATTTTCAATGCGCTTACTACCCTTAAAATCCGCTTTAAGGCAGTTATTGATTTGAATATTCAATTACCTGGGAATTTTATAATAATTGTAGTACCGTAATCCTTTATGCTATTCAACTCAATCTTAGCATTGTGGATTTTGGCAGCATGTTTTACAATGGAAAGCCCTAACCCTGTACCGCCAACTTCTTTTGAATGACTTTTATCTACGCGATAGAAACGCTCAAAGATACGGTCCTGATGTTCAGGATCTATCCCTATTCCAGTATCCTTTACAAAAAACAATGCCGACGTTCCATCACGTTTTACCTTAACAGTTACCTTGCCCCCCTTGTGGTTATATTTGATCCCATTATCACAAAGATTATATATAATACTGTGTATAAGCTGTGGGATACCATTTATTATAGTAGTTTCACCTGACAGTTCCAAAGAGATTCCTGCATCCCTTGCTTCAGATTCCAAACTAAGAATCACTGCTTTTGCCAATACATAGAGGTCAACTTTCTCATATTTCATATCGTCAGCACCTTCATCTAAATGAGAGAGACTGATAATGTCCTCTACAAGCTGTATCATGCGCTGTGCCTCTGTATAAATTTTTCCTGCAAAAGGTATGATGTCCTTACTTTCTACCATATCATTCTGCAGTAACTCTGCATAGCCAGAAATAGCATGGAGAGGTGTTTTTAATTCATGGGAAACATTTGCTGTAAATTCACGACGTATCTGCTCCGCTTTTTCTTTTTCTGTCACATCAAGAAGCAATACTGCAACCCCTGATACTGTTTCTGATACAGAAGTTTCTGAAACAATCGGACTGGCATCTACCTGATAGGTTCCTTCATGCAGCATGACAATCTGTTCAGCAGCTTCCCCGTCTAAAGCCTTGCTAAAAACCTCTTGAAGCACTAGGTTCCTGCTGATTGCAAGAATGTGCTTTCCGATACAATATTTGTTCGTATTTAACAGTTTTTCAGCAGAAGGATTAATACTGATAATTTTCCCATTGTGGCTTAAGAGTATCATTCCTTCTTTCATATTTCCAACAATCGCATCTAATTCTTTTTGTTTTCGATGCAGCTGTTCTTCCTGACATTTTAATTGTATTTGCTGATGAGCTATACGCCTTAAAAGCGGTGAAAGTTCATCGTATTCTTTATTTCTGAGTGGTTCATCCAGATTTAACTCATTCAATGGTTTTACAATTTTTTTAGATAACCTTACAGCCAACACAACCGATAGAATGATTGCAACAAGAAAAATGATACAAATTGGCTGTGCCATGCCAAATATCAGCGTTAATATGGTGTACTGCGATGTGGAGAGCCGGAGCACTGTACCATCATCTAAAAGCTGTGCATAATAGAGCAGACGCTCCATTAGAGTTACAGAATATCTGCTGCTCTCGCCATAGCCTTTTAAAAATGCTTCTTTAATCTCCTCCCGTTCTAAATGATTTTCCATTTGTGATGTATCTGATTTGGTGTCATATAAAACGTTTCCATTTGCATCAATCCATGTAATACGGAAATTGCGTATTTCGAGATGTTTAAAGTAATCCATCCCTTCATGTGATACTCCCTGTGCGGCAAGTATTGTCTGCATTTTCAGCTGATTCTGCGCTTCATCTGAAAAATAACCATACAGAACCCCTATAATCAGCACAAGTGATGCAATAAACACTGTAAATGCTGCAAAGCAGATAGAGCGAAAAATACGTTTTATCATTTTTATACCTCTCTGAGCGCTTTAGCACGTATATTAATCAGCCATTTGAAAGAGTCCTTTTTCAACCCTTTCCCTCCATTCTATAACCAACACCACGAACCGTTTTAAGATATTCTCCACAGTTTCCAAGTTTCATGCGCAGAGTTCCAATATGCACGTCTACAGTTCTTGTTTCCCCAACAAAATCCGAGGACCAAACCTGTGCAAGAAGCTGCTCTCGAGTAAACACTCTTCCCGGATGACTCATAAACAGATTGAGAAGTTCATATTCTTTCAACGTAAGACTGACACGCTCCCCATCCGAAAAAACAGTATGTTCATTTTCATTTAATTCCAAATTCCCTATCCGCAGAATTTTAGAATTTTCCTTTTTCCCTATCCGCCGCAGTACTGCTTTGATACGGGAAACCATTTCCATCATGCCAAAAGGTTTTGTCAAATAATCATCTGCCCCCATATCAAGTCCCATAACCTTATCGTATTCCGTACCTTTTGCAGTGGCCATGATAACAGGAATCTCTGCAAACTCTGTCTGTGAGCGCAATTTTTTCAAAATAGAAATCCCATCTTCTCCAGGAAGCATAATATCAAGTATAATCAACGTAGGTTTCTGCTGCTTCATTGTTTTCCAAAACGATATGCTGTCTTCAAAACCAACTGCCTGAAACCCTGTAGTATTTAATGTATAAATCATTAAATCCCGGATTGCGCTGTCATCTTCCACACAAAAAATCATATTGCGTTTATCCCTCCTTATTTCCGGTGATAGAGAACAGTACCCAGTTTGCGATATTAACAGCATGATCCCCGATGCGTTCCAAATACTTTGCAATCATTAAAAGGTCTATGGCATATTCGCTGTCAGAGTCTGGTCTGCTGAAATGGACAATGATCATCCTTTTTATCTTATCAAAAAAACCATCCACTACATCATCATAATCTATGACTGCCCTTGCGGCAGCGGCCTCTTCTTTTACAAAGGCATCAATGCTGTCTGTTACCATTTTAATAGCGGCAACTGCCATATCATGGATATCATCTGTGTCGTCTGTGTGTTTAATATTTGCCAGCGTTACAATTTCCGCAATCTCTGCAGACTGTTTTCCAATCCGTTCCATATCCGTTATCATCTTAAGCGCAGAGGAAATAACTCGCAGATCACTTGCCACTGGCTGCTGCTGCAAAAGAAGCTTGAGGCACAAGGCTTCGATCTCACGTTCCTTCTGATCTATTCGGACAGCAAGCTCTGGAACAGACTCTGCCATATGGATATTTCCATCCACAAGGGCTTTTGCCGAATTTGCAATTGCATTTTCACATAATGCTCCCATTGTAATCAGCTCCTTATTCAGCACACCAAGCTGTTCGTCAAATCTTGCTCTCACTTATCCAAACCTCCCTGTAATATAATCCTCTGTACGTTTATCCCTTGGCATAGAAAATATCTGTTCTGTTTCGCCAAATTCAATCATTTCGCCAAGGAGAAAAAACGCTGTTTTGTCAGAAATACGGACTGCCTGCTGCATATTATGAGTTACTATGACGATTGTGTAGTGTTTTTTCAATTCTATCGCAAGTTCCTCCACCTTTGCAGTAGAAATAGGATCAAGGGCGCTGGTTGGCTCATCCATCAACAACACTTCCGGCTCTACTGCTAGGGCACGGGCAATACAAAGCCGTTGCTGCTGGCCGCCCGACATGTCGAGGGCAGATTTCTTCAGCCTGTCCTTTACTTCGTCCCAAATTGCTGCATCTCTCAAAGAGCGTTCTACAATATCGTCTAATCTTACCTTAGAACGGATTCCATGTGTTCTCGGCCCAAAAGCAATGTTATCATAGATACTCATTGGAAACGGGTTTGGCTTTTGAAATACCATGCCTACACGCTTGCGCAGCAGGTTAATATCTATATCTCCATAAATATCCACATGATCCAGTTGGATGCTTCCTTTCATATGGCAGTCTTCCACCAGATCATTCATTCTGTTCAGACTTTTCAGCAAGGTTGATTTCCCACAGCCAGAAGGGCCGATCAGCGCTGTAATCTCATTCTCTGGCACATGTAAGGTAATTGATTTCAAAGCCTGAAAATTTCCATAAAATAAGTCCAGATTTTCTACGGTTATTTTATCCATTTATCTTTATCCCTCCAAATCGTTTCCCAATGCTGCCAGACAGTGTATTGATGATAATTACCACAACAAGCAGTACAACAGCCGTGGCATATGTCTGATCGATATAAAGCCCTTCACCTGAGATGGAATACATATGTACGGATAATGTACGGGCAGAGTCAAGAACGCTTGATGCTGGTTCTGCAACTGTTCCTGCAGTAAAAATCAGGGCAGCAGATTCCCCTACAATTCTTCCAATACCCAAAATAACGCCTGAGAGGATTCCGGGAACTGCGCTTGGCAGCACAATTTTAAATACAGTGCGGAGTTTTCCTGCCCCTAGGCCAAAACTCCCTTCACGATAGCTGTCCGGAACTGCCCGAAGTGCTTCCTCTGTTGTCCGCATAATAAGAGGAAGAATCATAATGCTCAAAGTCAGCGCACCGGATAGAAGGGATAGACCAAACCCAATATACTTGACAAAAAATAATGCTCCGAATAATCCATATACGATTGAAGGGATGCCCGACAAGGTTTCTGTTGTCATTCCTATAAAAACGACTAATTTGTTTCCGCGTTTCGCATATTCTGTCAGATAGACTGCCGCGCCAATCCCAACAGGAACTGCAAATAAAAGAGATAACGCTGTCATAAACAGAGTGTTAATCAATGCAGGCAGAAGCGATACATTTTCGGAAGAATAGTCTCTTGCAAATAAGGCAGGTGTTAAATGCGGGGTACCCTTTATAAGAATATAAGTAATTACAAACAGGAGGGCGGTCATGGTAAGAACCATTGCAAGGCATACTACAAGAAATAATAAGAAAGATTTTGGATCGTTTTTATATGCCTTCCATTTTTGCTTTATCATAGTTTTCAATTATTCTACCCTTTCTTTTTCATTCCAATGTATTCTTAGCTTTTGAAATAACTTATCCCAGAGGGGCAAAGCTTATAAAATTCCTATTTATTACCCATTTTTCAGCACTTTTGTTTCAGTAGGGATAAGGACCAATTAATGATTAAAATAAAGGCAAACAATACCACTGCTGTAGCAATCAATGCATCCCTGTGTAAATCAGTAGAATATCCCATTTCCATGACAATATTAGTTGTTAATGTCCTGACCCCTGAAGTTATCTTTTCTGGAATCACTGCTTGATTTCCCGACACCATCATCACTGCCATTGTTTCGCCTGCTGCCCGCCCCAAACCTAATACAATTCCGGCAAAAATACCACTTTTTGCAGCAGGAAGCACAGTATAAAATACAGTCCGCTCGTGGGAAGCACCCAATGCAAGCCCGCCTTCATAATAGCTTTGCGGTACAGCCTGTATGGAAGTTTCTGATACGCTGATAATGGTTGGAAGAATCATAAGCCCCAACAGGATAGAGGCTGTCAACACACTCATTCCACGTCCTCCAAATGTTTCCCGCACAAATGGCACTAAAACCACAAGTCCGAAAAAACCATATACTACAGAGGGGATCCCGGCCATTAAATTAACTGCTGATTTCATAATCTTATACAGCCATGGAGGGCAGAATCTTGCCATAAATACTGCTGTCAGTATGCCGACAGGAACACCAAAGAGCAGTGCGCCTGCAGTTACATAAAGAGAGCCTGCAATCATTGGCAGAATACCATAAAGGTTGTTGGCAGGTTTCCACGTTGTTCCAGACAAGAATTGGAAAATACCTATTTTTGAAATCGCCGGAACACCATTCACAAACAGAAAGATGCAGATTAGTATAACTGCTGCAATGGAAACACAAGCTGTCATCAAAAAAGCAATCTTCATCAGTCTTTCTTTCAAGTTTATCATAAGAACATTCCCCTGTCTTATTTTTCAGTGATATCATTCCAGATAGCTGCGCTTCCGGTAAAAATATCGTTTACCTGCTCGCTTGTAAGACTTTCTATCTCATTTTCTTTATTTATAATTACTGCAATGCCATCCATTGCAATGGCAGTAGAAACTGCCCCTTTTTCAATCTCTGAGTCTTTTAATTCACGAGATGCCATACCCATATCACAAGTGCCGTCAATCGTATTGGATATACCTGTAGAAGAATCACTTTGCTGAAGCTCAATATTCACATCAGGATTGATGTTCAAATAAGCTTCTTTTAATTTCTCCATTACGGGCGATACTGAACTTGAACCTGATACCACAACTTTTCCTGATTCCATCTTACCTGAATAGGCATCTGCATCAGACACGGAAATATATCCGTTTTCCTCTATTACTGCCTGACCGTCAGCGCTCATAATAAAATCCATAAAGTCCTGGGCTGCCTCGCTGATATTGTCTGTTTGGACAATATGAAATGGACGGGCAATCTTATAAGCATTGTTTTTAATATTATCAACCGTTGCTTCCACACCATCAATCTTAACCGCCTTAACCATATCATTCATGGAACCTAACGAGATATAGCCAATGGAATGTGGATCTCCAGCAACAGACTGTATCATAACTGCAGTAGAATTTGTAATAGCTGCTGCATCTGTTGTATAGTCTACGTTCTCTCCAGCAGCGTTTTTTTGCTCAATGCCAAAGAGTTCAACAAATGCTCCCCGGGTTCCTGAACCATCTTCGCGGGAGATGACATTGATTTCTTTTGAAGCATCAAATCCGCTGTTTTTATTGTTTCCACATCCGGTAAGCAGTGACAATACCATGGTTCCCATAAGACCAAATGTAATGAATTTTTTTGTAGTTTTCATTTTATTATTCTCCCTTAATTTGGATTTTCAAATTTTCGTTATGGATGTATCATACAGCGAATATATCAAATCCATTATCTTAGTAGTGTAAAATCCTTGTAAAATATGAAAAACGCATTCAGGAACCATGGGAAAGGCACTAATTTTTAGAAGAATATAAAAAATCAAATCTTAAACGGGTAAAAAGGCGATAAGCCATATCATGTTAAAGAGAAACAATAAAATAAAACAGAATTATTATCATAAGGATTAACTTGTGGCAGACCATGAAAAATAAGTATAGACAAGGGCTGCTATTGCAGTATAATAAAGCCAGCAACAAATTGAATTTCAAGGAAGAATATACCCTTATAGTTGAAAGTGGTAAAACGATCGATAAGGTTAAGGCTGAATCTATAAAGGCATATAAATCGTAGTTGGAGGGAATGTAGGACAATGAATCACTGGTTTACAATAGACAAAATTGATGAGGAAACATATATCATTAGTGAATATCGGCATTGGGAAGAGACGCATTGCTATCTTCTGAATGGAAGTGAGCGAAGCCTGCTTATTGATACAGGGCTTGGAATTTCAAATATATATGATGAAGTACGAAAACTTACGGATAAGCCGGTTGCAGCGATTGCCACTCATATTCACTGGGATCATATTGGGGGACATAAACATTTCCCAGACTTTTACGCACATTCTGAGGAATTGGATTGGTTAAATGGCAAGTTTCCTTTATCAATTGAAACAATTAAAGAAATGGTTGTTGACCGTTGTGATTTACCTGAAGGTTTTGATGTGAACGATTATGTGTTTTTTCAAGGCATGCCAACAAGATTGTTAAATGATCATGATGTAATTGACCTTGGCAGCCGGGAAATCGAAGTGCTGCACACTCCTGGGCATGCACCAGGGCATTTATGCTTTTGGGAAAGAGATAAAGGATATTTGTTTACCGGCGATTTGGTTTATAAAGACATCCTGTTTGCTTATTATCCTTCTACTGATCCGGAAGCATATCTTGCTTCGCTGGAAAAAGTTGCGGCATTGCCTGTAAAAAAGGTATTTCCTGCACACCATTCGTTGGATATACAGCCAGAGATTTTAACTCGCATGGAAAAAACATTCAGACAACTCAAGGCAGAAGGAAAACTCCATCATGGAAGCGGTACATATGATTATGGCGATTGGGGGGTATGGTTATGAGACAGATTGGTTGAATAGGAAGGCTGGGGAGGGGACTTGCTAGATAAGTATCCCTTACATTACAAAACATTACAGTTCAACATTTTCAAGAAAAAACGATTTCCTAAATCAGAAAATAGAGGTATAATGAATCTGATATTAGCAAGCGTGAATTTTGTTTGCTTTAAAATAATGGTTCAAACCAATAAGGAGGTGAGTGCTATGTAAAAACTAGGAATACATATCAAAAATGATTAAATATAAAAGAAAGGAAAAGGGAAATGCTTGGAAATTTGAACTTAAAAATACCAGGAGACCATAGTTCTCTTGGGTACAAAGCAAAAAAATCTTCAGTATCAGGAAGCTGTTCCGTGGATTCATTAATGGAAAGTGCTTTGAATAAGGCCGCAGGAAAAAAACTTGTTTCTGAAAAAGAAAGTCCTGCTCACGAAAAAAGCATGGTTATGCACTTTGAAACATCTGACGGAAAAAAAGGAGATCTGCATTGGGAGAATGATATGCTGGCTTCCGTAGGAGGAACAGGCGGCACAGTAAATGCTAAATATCACGAAAGTTCAACAGAGGAAGATCCAGTTGCTGTTATATGGGGAACGGATTGGAATGGGAAGGAATATAAAAAACTCATTCATTTAAACGACATCAATCCCAGTCAAGCAACTCCGGCAGAAATGATAGCATTGAATGCTCATTTATCAAAGAAGGATAGTAATCATACGGAAAATCCGATTGCGTTATGGGTATCTGGCAGAAATGGCGTTAATTCCAAAATGGATTATGAACAGTATTACAAAGAATATATTTCCATGCAGCAGCAAGGCGGCAATCAATCTAGTGTAGACTTATATCAACTTCAATTAGAGAGGTTCCTGTTCTTTTATCAGCAGAATAAAAAGACAGAAAATACAAGAATATGAAATGGTAATATGCTTGGACTTATGATTAAGAAAGCATAAATGGTTCTGAACGACAGGGGAACCATAATTTTAGACATAAGGAGTGATAGGATTATGACAATTAAGATGTTGAATGGATTTCCGATATATGCAGTAACGAGAAAAGAAGTAGAATATCGTCCTTCTTATTTTCAGCAACAGGCGGAAACATGGGTGGAAGGTTCAAAAAGAGATAAACTTTCTGAACAGGAAATAGAAGCATTAAAGAAAAAATATAATTCCTCAAGTCTATCAAAGGAAGATACAGTGGCTTTGTTCGGAGAACTTGTAGAGGCTGGAATTATGTCTATCAGTACGGCGAGGGATATTTACTGTAGAGCAATTCCGCTGGATGTCAGTAAAATCAATCCCACAAAGCCAGAAGGCGTTTTGACAAGATGCGATGATTCTAGAAAGACAAATCATGTGTTTGGAAGTATAGGAGGATTAGGAACTATGTTAGGGGTTGGAGGTTTGGAGTCTTATAAAAGCTGGTATGAATATGCAAAATCGGCCACAGATGTAGATGTAAAAAAATCTTCATATTTTCAGGAGTATAGGCAGTTTTTGAATGTATTAGAACAAATGAATGGTTGAACCTTATCTTTAGTGTACAAAAGGCTGTAAACAATATAAAAACATTTCAGATATGTAGAGTGGAAAAGTTATATTTTCCACTCTATTCTAACATGTTCGCTGGCTGCGCTGATTAATGAAATATAGAAAAATATTTATGAAAATCAAATAAAAAAATAGTGTTTACAAACACGATTAATTGACAATTTTAGAGGTTAGAGATATACTGAAACAGATATCGGACTTCAGGAAAAACTGCTTAATTAGGATGGAATCAGTGCCAAAAAATCCAAGGAAAGAACGATGAGAACAGATTAATGGCTATTTAGTACAAATAAATGAGTTATATCTAAAATGGGATTACGACAATACCGTAGTCCCTTTTTAATGCCTGTTTAGTATGAAGAAAGGAGTTTAACAATGCAAGTATTAAACCGATTAAAAATAAAATTATCCAATCAGGAACATTTTACAGACGAGCAATATATCCAATTCCTCATGGTGGAGGGACTATGATAAAGCATAAAATGTTTGAGGATTTTTTAAACCAGACCACATCAATATAGACATGGAAGAAAGATAAATATCAATGGAAAAACAGCCCTGGGTGTGGTATCACAATATTGCACTAGGGCTTCTCTATATGAATGGAGCAAATCGTGGCAATGGGGAAAGTGGGGTACTACGATTGAGGAAACTTAAAACTGAAAGTGTAGAAAACAAGGCTCGAAGTGCTGTTATTGCATTTTTGGGCCTTTTATTATTCCGAAAAAAACAAAATATTATTCCTTTTTTGTTAATAATATTCCGAAATTAGAATATACTATTGAGAGAAGGGAGGTGCGGTCTTTATGTATATAACGGTAAAGCAGGCAGCAGAAAAATGGGGGATTTCTGACAGGCGGGTGCGTATACTTTGCTCGGAAGGAAAGATTTCAGGAGTCATGCGGGAAGGGCGTAGTTGGATGATCCCATCAAATGCGAAAAAACCGGAGGATGGACGTTTTAAAACAACAGAAAGTTTACTGACAGCGATAGACAGGAAGAAAAGAGAACTGGATACCAGACGCCCTCTGACTGAGGGTGAGTTGGAACGTTTGACTGAGGAATTCATTATTGAGTATACTTATAATTCCAATGCAATTGAAGGAAATACTCTGACCCTGCGTGAAACGGATATGGTTTTGCGCGGTCTGACGATTGACAGAAAGCCGTTAAAAGATCATATGGAAGCAGTCGGGCATAAAGAGGCATTTGATTTTGTGTGGGATTTGGTAAAAGAACAGATTCCTTTATCAGAGAGTATCATCAAGCAGATACACTATCTTGTATTGGCGGATAAACGGGAGGACAGGGGTGTTTACAGGAGAGTCCCTGTCAGGATTATGGGTGCGAAGCATGAACTAGTTCAGCCATATTTAATCCAGCCTGAGATGGAACAGCTGCTGGAGACTTATAGGAACAGTACAGATCATATCATTCCCCGGCTTGCACGGTTTCATATTGAATTCGAGGGGATTCATCCTTTTATTGACGGAAATGGCAGAACCGGAAGGCTGCTTATAAATTTGGAATTGATGAAAGCAAGATATCCGCCAATTGACATTAAGTTTGCAGACCGTATTTCGTATTACAATGCATTTGACGAATACCATGTAAAGCATAATCTTGGTGCAATGGAAAAGCTGTTTGCGGGTTATGTGAATGCAAGGCTGGACAGTTACTTGATGATGCTGGAAAAGTAACTATACGAGGGAGGAATATGCATGTTTGTTTCAGAATACTTTGGATTAGGTGATGAATTTGATAAGAAAGAGATATTTGATTGTATTTTAGACAAAGACAGTCCTTTTTTCATAAATTTAATGCGATTGAAGGCATGTAATATCCCGGAATTTCAAGGCTCGTATCAGAGTATAAATGATCATTTTAGTAAAATAGCACACTCCTTAACGCATCTGACTCAAAAGGAGACAAAATGTATAAATCTACATTTAACCTCTTTTAGTTTTCCGAAGTTAATGGGATAAATCTTGGTTTTTCCAAGAGCGAGCATGGTGCAGGATTTGGAGAAAAATTTAGAAAACAGGTTATTAATGATGCGTTTGATATTGTGAAAACAGGTGTGCAATAATTATTTTCCCATTACATATATATTGACGGGAACGATGGCACGGCCTACCAGACGCTCCCGTGGAACCACCGGGGATGGCACTGCGGAAGCGGGAACAATGTGTTGTATAAGAACCCATTCGGCTTTGAACTGGCAACGGTGGTGGTGAATGACAGCGTGACAAGGGAGGCGGTCACGAAGGAACAGATGAGGAAATTTCTCGAGTTCATTCATGATGACAATGTCTACTGTAAATATTATGAAGTGGTCTATATTCTTTTCCATACGGGGCTGCGGATTTCGGAGTTTTGCGAGCTGACTTTGCAGGATGTTGACCTGGAAAACAAAATCCTCAATATTGCCCCCAGCTCCAGCGGACTGCGAATATGAAGCTGGTGATTGAATCCACGAAGACAAATGTGGGAACGAGGAAACTGCCCATGACGGAGGATGCTGCTGATGAATTAAAGCGGATGGAGGATTTGGAAATAGCGAGGAAGGAACTGGAAAAGGCGAAGGGTGAAAAGCCTGTATCGCAGAAAATGTTCCGGGCAATTTAATAGGGGATGGTAAGACGCTCTGCTTCGGCTGGGCGTTATTTGATGAAATAGTAAAGAGATATTATTGTACATATCGGGTAGACGCTTTATAATAAGTAATTAGAAAGAGTTGTGAAAAATCGTGAAGGATAAGAAAGGACAGTTTATGCCCAAGTTAATTGATATACCTGAAGGAACGGATGCAATTGACGTTCGTAAAAAAATGAATAAATTACTTTCAAAAGCAAGAAATAACGCAAAGCCAGGAAAATGTATTTTATGTGGAAAGGATCAAACCAGTTTTTGAATTGTATTGTATTTGCATACGCAGAGAATTATTTTATTTCCAAAACAATTCAGTCAGAGATAGAGTCGAATGAAAAGTTGATACAACTTGCTCAGGAAAATACAGATTATCCAAATCTTGGGTTTTTAGGACCAGATAACTTTTTTGGAATAAAGTATCAACCTATACAAATGGACGAAATTCCAAACTTTTTAGATGAAGATTGGGCGGTGGAGTGAAGAATTAGAACAGGGTATAACATTTAAAAACACTCTATTAATATCAGAACGGCTGCTGCATTGTTTGGAGCATAGGTTTGTGTTCAAATATCAAAGTAGTAAAAACCTCCAGTTCCTACTACGATTTTACTACGTTTCATGGCTTCAACTTGCCACATTTTGTCCCATTTTGCTCATTCTGTGACTTTTTTAACAACTTTCTTTGAAAAAATAAACCTCGCAAAGCGTGCCAAAACACGGCAAATCATCGCATTTTAGGAGGAATTTTTATTATGATTAAGATACTATTCGTCTGCCGCGGCAGGATTTGTTGGTCATGATAAAATGCTTATAAATCAAAGGTTTTTGGTATTTCTTACTCAACTTTACCAATGATTCACCAATAGTTCTGGAGAGTCCGATTTGCAATTATTAAACCAGAATGAGGAGATTAACAAAATGGATGAATTGAAAAAACATGTTTATGATGAAGTATAGCTTCCTTGCAGTATAATGAATCCGAGAACAAACAGGAATTATGAGAGAAGCAATATAAAGATTAAGGAGAAAAATCAAGTGAAAAGAGAACTTGGAATTGCAAGATGTGGATTAGCCTGCTGTTTATGTCATGAAAATATTACTTGTAATGGTTGCAACTCTGATGAGTGCAGAGATAAAGAATGGTGTGAAAATCGAAAATGTTCTATATGAAAAAGAAATATCAAACTGTTTTATATGTGAAAATGACTGCCATAAAGGGCTATTATCAAAAATGAAGCCATACGGATTCACAGTATTTGCTAAAAGGTATGGGCTTGAGGCATTACTTGATTGCCTTGAAAGGAATGAGAAAAATGGAGTTATTTATCATCGGGAAGGATTGATTGGAGATTATGATAATTTTAATGATTTAGAAAAATTGATTGAGTTTATAAAAAGCGGCGTATGATAATTCGTATTTGCCTGACTGGAAAATCGAGCATCAAGGAGATGGCATACGATGCAGGAATATATAAAGAACAGAGTACATGAATTGTACTGGAATGATGATATAAACTGCGCAGGGACAGCAATCATTTGTCTGAGTGAATTATTTGAAACCATGATTGAACCACAGGTAATTTGGTCTGCGGTTGGATTGCATGGTGCAGGCGGGTACAGGGCGCAATGTGGTTTAGTCGAAGGGACGCTTATGTTTATAGGAATTTATCTTCATACACTGGGAAAAACAGAAACTGAAATTGTATCTGCCTGTTATGATTTTGCGTCTGTTTTTGACAGTACATTTGGCTCATTAAGATGTTTTGAATTACGCCCTACAGGTTTTTCAGAAAACGACCCGCCCCATATGTGTGAAAATCTGACTTGTAAGGGTATTGAATTTTCATACCAGTATATTTTAAAAATCACTAAGAAGTAAACATGAGGAAAAACCAATGATTAATATTCGTAAATTAGAAGCAGAATTGTGGGAATCAGCTGACCTGCTTCGTGCAGGTTCAAAGCTGACATCCAACCAGTACTGTATGCCGGTACTTGGCTTGATTTTTCTGCGTTATGCATACAGCCGATTTAAAATGGCAGAGGTGGAAATTCTCAAAAATCGTCCGTCTCGTGGCGGCAGAGTAATGCCGGTAGAAGCAAGTGACTTTGCAGCTAAAAGTGCACTGTTTCTTCCAAAAGAAGCACAGTACGATTATTTATTAAATCTTCCGGACGATATTGCGTCTGCAGGGTTAGTGAACCGAGACGGACAGACAATGACCAGCCTTGGTGAAGTAGTGAATAACGCAATGGCACTGATAGAAGAACAAAGCGAACAGCTTACAGGTGTATTGCCTGAAAGTTATACTGATTTTTCGGACGAACTTTTATCAGAACTTCTTCGTATTTTTAACAACAGTGCACTTGATGAAGTTGGCGGCGATATTATTGGGCGTATCTATGAATATTTCCTTAATAAATTTGCTAAAAATATTGCATCGGATGATGGTGTCTTCTTTACACCGAAATCTTTGGTAAAAATGATTGTAAATATTCTCGAACCCAAAAGTGGTATTTTGCTTGATCCTGCTTGTGGTTCAGGCGGTATGTTCATTCAGTCCGGCGACTTTGTAAATCAGTCCGGTATGAATGCGAATAGTGCAATGACATTCTATGGGCAGGAAAAGGTGGAATATAATGCGCAGCTATGCCTGATGAATATGGCTGTTCACGGTCTTACCGGTGTTATTAAATCGGGAGATGAAGCGAACAGCTTCTATCATGATGCTCATAACCTTGACGGCCGCTGTGACTATGTAATGGCAAATCCGCCTTTTAATGTGGATAAAGTGAAAGCAGAGTCATGTGAAAGTGCAAAACGTCTACCCTTTGGTATGTCAAGTGTTAATAAAAATAAAGAAGTGGGAAACGGAAACTATTTGTGGATTTCTTACTTCTACAGCTATTTGAACGAAAAGGGTCGTGCCGGTTTTGTCATGGCTTCGTCTGCAACAGACAGCCAGGGCAAAGACAAAGATATTCGTCAGAAATTGGTAGAAACAGGCCATGTAGATGTAATGATTAGCGTGGGAAATAACTTCTTTTACACAAAATCTCTGCCCTGCTCTCTGTGGTTCTTTGATAAAAATAAAAACGAAGCAATCAAGAATAAAGTTCTGTTTATTGATGCCAGAAATTATTATACAGTTGTTGACCGTACATTGAATGAATGGTCAGAATGGCAGCTTAAAAATTTAAATGCTATTGTATGGCTCTATCGTGGTGAAACAGAAAAATACACAGCGTTACTGGATGAATATAGAATTGTATTAGGAAATGGCAATTTTGAAGATATTCTTCATCAGTTGAAAGAGGAGTTGAAAGACCTGCAGAAGCGTGCAAAAATTGAAGTGGAACACGCAGGGCGAGGCGATAAAAAACGTATTCAGGCTGAATATGACGAAATGATTGCCAGTAAGAATGATGAAGTCACTGTTGCAAAGGAGGCAAACTGGCTGTATGAAAAATTTGGCGACGGTGAATATAAAGATATTCCCGGTCTTTGTAAGGTGGCTTATACAACAGATATCGCTAAGGGCGAAGATAAAGGCGGAATCAGTATTGAAGAAAAGGGTTGGTCTCTGACACCGGGAGCCTATGTTGGCGTTGCACCTGTAGAAGATGACGGGGTGGATTTTGAAGAGCGGATGGCTGAAATTCATCGTGAGCTTTTATCTCTGCAGGCAGAATCAAATGACTTGATGGAAACTATCTCTAAGAATATGAAGGAGATGGGGGTATGAGTTGGGAGAAGGTAAAATTAGGTGATGTATCTGAATCTTGCTTGGGAAAAATGTTAGATCAAAGGAAAAATAAGGGGACATATAAGCCATATCTTGCAAATGTTAATGTGCGTTGGGGCTCCTTTGATTTGGACAATCTCCAGGAAATGAAATTTGAAGATGATGAGGATGAAAGATATGGTATAAAATATGGAGATTTGATTATATGTGAAGGTGGAGAACCTGGAAGATGTGCGATTTGGAAAGAAGAACTTCCAAATATGAAAATTCAAAAGGCTCTACATCGTGTAAGAGTAAATGAAGAAATGGACTATAGATATGTCTATTATTGGTTTCTTTTAGCTGGCAAACAGGGCGCTCTTAAACAGTATTACACAGGTGCAACAATAATGCACATGCCTGGTCAAAAGTTAAAAGAAGTTGTAATAGATAAACCACCATTGGATGTCCAAAGACGGATTGGATACTATTTGGAATCTTTTGATAATCTAATTGATAATAACCAAAAGCAAATCAAACTCATCGAAGAAGCGGCACAACGTCTTTATAAAGAATGGTTTGTTGATCTTCGTTTTCCAGGATATGAAGATGTGAAGATTGTTGATGGTGTGCCGGAGGGGTGGAACTGCCAATTTCTTACTGAAGTAGTAGGTTATGAAATTGGTGGAGGCTGGGGGGAGGACTCTGTCACAGAGAAATGTGATAAGCCAGCTTATGTAATAAGAGGGACTGATTTACACGGCATAACAAATGGTAATATTTCAGGGATTCCATATAGGTATCATGCTAATAAAAATTTAGAAGCCAGAGCACTTGAGGATGGCGATATTATATTTGAAGTTTCTGGTGGCAGCAAAGCAGAAGGTGTTGCAAGGACTGTTTTAATTCGTGATACGGTACTTGAATTTTTGAGAGCACCAGTTATGTGTGCGAGTTTTTGTAAACTTGTTCGGGTAAATGAAAAACAATATTCTCAGCTACTGTTTGATACATTTCAATATATGAGATACTCTGGAAAAACAGGGGAATATGATAAGAAAAGTGCGAGTAGCATTGTTAACTACAGGTGGAAAGATTTTCTTGTACAGGAAACAATTCTGATACCTACTAATGAACTATTGTTAAAATATAATTCTTTATCGGCAAATTTGTATCATATGATTTTAACGAAATCAGTTGAAATTGAAAAAGCAAAAGAAGCTCGTGACCGTTTACTGCCAAAACTGATGAGCGGAGAAATTGAGGTATAAGCAATGAATAAGATTGATATTTTAAATAGAGATAAATTCGTGGATGATCTTTTGCGGGTAATGGAAAATATTTCTGATAATAAAGCGTCTACTTGTTTTGCATTAAATGGCGCATGGGGAAGCGGTAAAAGCTTTGTATTAGATATGTTTGAAGAAAAATTGGGTCAAATTCAATCTGAAGAAACTTCTACATATAAATATTTTATTATTCGATATAATAGTTGGCAATATGATTACTATGAAGAACCGCTTGTGGCAATTGTGGCAACAATGATTTCTGCGGTTGAGGAAAAAATAAAACTTTTTCCGGATTGTAAAGAAAAACGAGAAATACTTGGTATGTTGAAAGCGGCGGGTGTTTCGTTGCTTTCCCTTGGGAATGCAGTTGTAAAAGAAAAAACAGGAATGGATTTTCAGAAAGCATATGAAACTGTTTTAAAAGGTAAAAAAGACGGTGCAGAGGCTTATGAAGAAATGCATGAGTATGATGTTTATTTTGGTTTCAATAAAGTAATGGATGAATTAATTGCACTTTTGCAAGAGTTGGCAGAAAAGTATACAGTTGCAATTATTGTGGATGAACTTGATAGATGCTTACCTGAATATGCTATAAAAATATTAGAAAGGCTCCATCATTTAACAGAAAACAATAACAACACAATAATGATTACTGCAGTTGATAAAAAACAATTAATGTCCAGTGTAAAGCAAATTTTTGGTTTTGAAAGCCCAGAAAAGTATCTTGAAAAATTTTTTAATTTTGAAATAAAACTTGATTATGGAATGCCTTCAGAAAAAATAGTCGAGAAATATGCTGCATACATAGATTTGTTTGATAAGGAAATTTTCCCATTTGATGATTCGATAGAGGAATGCTTGCAAAATATTTTTAAAGATATAGATATACGAACACAGGAACAGATTTTCAAAAAGGTAATATTAACTCACAAATTATTGTACATAGATAAGAAAGACTACTCTTTTATGTGCATGGAACTGATACTTTCAGTTATGCTGTTTATATATAATGAAGATGCAAATTTTCTTGAAAAAACAGTAGATATGAATAATTTGGAAAGTGCATTTACATCATCTAAAGGAAAAAACAAACCGGCGTTTTCGACTTTTTTCAAGGGAAAATTTGAGCAGATATCTTTTAAGAGTAGTCATACTTTTAAAGATGAGCCCCGTAGTTATGTTTTGCCGAGTAAAGGCAGTTTATATGGTGTTATTATTTTTACATGGTATTGGATGCATGGAAAGAATAAAAATACTGTAATTCAGTATACTAAGGGAGATTCATATGAGTTGATTTCTCAAAATTATAAGGAATTGAAAAAATTTGTTGAAACTATAAACATGATGAGATAAAAAAGGGGATGGTGGTATGAGCTACGATTATTCCGAAAATATACTTGTTCAAGAAAGTGCCGGTAATCTGCTCCGTGACGAACTGGGCTGGGATGTCCGGTTCGCTTACAATACAGAAGCTTTAGGGAAAGACGGTACTTTCGGCAGAGAAAGCTATAAAGAAATATTGCTGCTTCGTTATTTCCATGAGGCACTGAAGACGCTGAATCCGTGGATAAATGAAGGTCAGATTTCCGAGGCACAGAAAGCATTGGAAAACAGACTTTCTACCTCCTCTCCTTTACAGGTGAATGAAGAAAAATATTTCCTTATTCGTGACGGCATTCCGGTTACGGTAAAGAAGCCTAATGGACAGACAGAGACGAAGAAAGCGGCTGTAATTGACTTCCAAAATCCGGATAACAACTATTTTCTTGCTGTGAAAGAATTGAAAATTCACGGTGATTTATATCGTCGCAGAACAGATATTGTGGGTTTTGTGAATGGCATTCCACTGCTTTTTGTGGAACTGAAAAAGAATACGGTTGATGTACAAAATGCATATGATGATAACTATACAGATTATCAGGATACCATCCCTCATCTGTTCTATTATAATGCGTTTCTTATGTTGTCTAACGGTACGGAGGCAAAGATTGGTACTCTTGGCAGTAAATATGAGTTTTTCCATGAGTGGAAGCGTCTTGCAGAAAAGGAGCAGGGGAATGTAGCTCTTGAAACAATGCTTCGCGGCATTTGCAGAAAAGAGAACTTCCTTGATTTGTTTGAAAACTTTATTCTATATGACCATTCCGGCGGACATACAACTAAAATTCTTGCCCGTAACCATCAGTATCTCGGTGTAAATGAGGCAATAAAAGCGTATGCCGCAAGGAAACTCAATGATGGTAAGCTGGGAGTATTTTGGCATACACAAGGCTCAGGCAAGAGTTATTCTATGGTATTTCTTGCGCAGAAAGTGCGCAGAAAATTTGAAGGTTCTCCGACGTTTGTGATTCTTACTGACCGTGAAGAATTGAATTCTCAGATTAGTGATACGTTTGAAAACTGTGGCTTGCTTGGTAAGACAAAAGCGGCAAAGTTTATTGCCACAAGCGGGGATGATCTTGTGCGGAAACTGAAAGGCAATCCAAGCTTTATCTTTACGCTTATTCAGAAGTTTAACAAGCCAAGTGCAGAACCGATCTATCCGGATCACGATATTATCATTATGTCTGACGAAGCTCACCGCAGCCAGTATGGCATCTTTGCAGATAATATGATGAAATTACTGCCTACTGCAGCACGTATCGGATTTACCGGAACGCCATTGTTGTCCAGTGACAATATTACCGCTCGTACATTTGGCGGCTATGTATCTGTTTATGACTTCAAAAGAGCGGTAGAAGATGGTGCTACGGTTCCTCTGTATTATGAAAATCGCGGCGAAAAGATCGCGGACTTACATAACCCGAAAATCACAGAACAGATTCTGGATGCCATTGAAAATGCGGATCTTGATGTAGACCAGCAGGAGAAACTGGAAGCAGAATTTGCGAAAGAGATACATCTTTTGACAGCAGAGTCGAGATTAAAATCGATTGCCCGTGATTTTGTAAATCATTATTCCGATTTGTGGACAAGCGGAAAGGCTATGTTTGTTTGTCTGAATAAGGTTACCTGTGTCCGTATGTACAATTATGTGCAGGAATACTGGAAAGAAGAAACAGGGAAGCTGAAAGCGAAAATAAAAACAGCCACCAGGCAGGAAGCACAGGAACTGGAACGTAGGTTGAAGTGGATGCAGGAAACAGAAATGGCTGTAGTGATCAGCCAGGAGCAGAATGAAATCCAAACTTTTAAAAAGTGGGATTTAGATATTAAATATCACAGAGCAAAGATGGAAAAGCGTGAATTGGATAAAGAATTTAAAGACTCCCAAAATCCGCTTCGTGTGGTTTTCGTCTGCGCCATGTGGCTCACCGGATTTGATGTAAAGTGTTTGTCCTGCTTATATCTGGATAAGCCGTTGAAGGCACATACACTGATGCAGACAATCGCTCGTGCAAATCGTGTCAGTGAAGGCAAGAGCAACGGTTTGATCATTGACTATATAGGTATCGTAAAGGCACTCAGAAAAGCATTAGCGGATTATACAGCCAATGTTGGCGGAAATGGCGGAACAGATCCTACAGTAGACAAAGATAAACTGATAGCTCGTATCATTGAAACGATCACAAAAGCAAAAGCATTTTTGTCAGAAAATGATTTTGCTTTGCAGATGTTGATGGATGCCTATAATTTTATGAAGTTGTCTTATCTGCAGGAAGCTGCGAATGCTGTTTGCGGAACGATTGAAGATAAGAAAACTTTTGCCACCTATGCGTCAGAGCTGAATCGACTTATGAAATATATTGACCGTGATGATATTACGGACCATACTCGCAAGGAATATGAAGCAATAGCAGCTATTTATGCAGAATTGCAGAAAAAGCGTAAGCATGTTAACACAACAGATTTGATGGTGCAGATCAATACAATTATCAGTTCATATGTTGAAATTCAGCATACGCCGATGATGATATGTGAAGAACCATGCCGTTTTGATATCAGCGCTATTGACTTTGATTTGCTTCGCAGAGAGTTTGCAAAGGTTAAGAAAAAGAATTTAGTATTAAAGGATTTGGAGGAACTTATCCGGATGAAATTGGATAAGATGCTGTTCTCCAATCCGGAACGTATCAATTATTATGAACGATACCAGCAGATTATTGACGATTACAACCGTGAACAGGACAGGGCAACGATCGAAAAGACCTTCATGGATTTGATGGATCTGGCAAACAGTATGAACCAGGAAGAACAGAGATATGTTCGTGAAGGTTTTGCCAGTGATGAGGAACTTTCACTCTACGATATGCTGTTCCGAGAGGATTTGAGCAAGAATGATATCAAGAAATTGAAAGAGGTTACGGCTGCTTTGCTTCAGAAAATCAAAGCAAAGATTTCGGAATTGGATCATTGGACAGATAAACAGGAAACGAAAGCAGCCGTAGATAATCTGATTCGTGATACTCTTTGGGCACAGCTGCCGGAATGTTATGACGAAGTAAGCATTTCAGTGTACCGCCAACAGATTTATGAGTATGTTTATACACGATATAAAGAGGCCGCGTAGAAGGATTTATCAGTAAGAAGCATAATGGACTTATCAATGTGGTAGAAGAATATGATGCCTCACAGGAAAAAACACAGCATATTTTTGCTTTACGAAAGGAGTTTACTACACCACTACTACACCATTTTTGAAAGAGCCTTGATGTGACAGGAAAAGAAAGTTAAAATATATTTATGATGGAAAATCGAGGTGATATGATGGAAAATCATTTGACGCCATACCAATCAGTTATTACAGAAATTAAAAGTATTATTTCTTCTGGACAAGAAGCAGCCTATAGCGCTTCTAGTAAGGCAATGCTGCTTACTTATTGGAACATCGGAAAACGAATTGTAGAGCAGGAAATGGGTGGCAGTGAACGTGCAGAGTATGGTAAAGGTTTAATTTCTGCATTGGCAGAAGATTTGACAAAGGAATTTGGCAAAAATTATTCCATAAGAAATCTGCATTATTAGATTAAGTTTTATCAGTGTTTTCCTGATGAGCAGATTGTGAACGCATGCGTTCACAATCTTAACTGGACACATATTAGGAGCCTTCTTCATGTTGTGGATGAAAATGCACGCTATTGGTATATGAAGGAGGCCATTGACGAGAATTGGAGTTCAAGAACCTTAGACCGTAATATCAGTACACAATATTATCATAGGCTGCTTCAGGCACCAAAAAAAGAGGCTTTAGTTGAAGAAATGAAGCAGAAAACTGCGGAATTTCAAAAGAATCAATTTGGACTTATCAAAAGCCCGGTGATCGCAGAATTTCTTGGTTTTAAAAATGAGGATACCTATTTAGAAGGAGATTTAGAATCTGCCATTCTTTCACATATTAGAGATTTTTTGATGGAATTGGGTAGAGGATTTGCGTTCGTGGCTCGTCAGCAGCATATTGTAACGGAAACCTCGGACTACTATTTAGATCTCGTTTTTTATAATATTGAACTTAAGTGTTATGTCTTAATCGATTTGAAGATGGGCAGAATTACTCATCAGGATGTGGGACAGATTGATATGTATGTGCACATGTATGATGATTTAAAGCGAGGGCAGGGAGATAACCCCACCATTGGGATTCTGCTGTGTTCAGAAACAGACGAGGATATTGCCAGATATTCGGTACTTCATGATAATGACCGATTGTTTATGTCAAAATATCTGACTTATTTGCGTACGAAAGAGCAGTTGAAAGCAGAGATTGAGCGTCAGAAAGAAATTTTTTCTATGCAGCATCCAGTATTACAAATGAATAAAGTTTGGAGCAAAAATAAAAAATGAAAAAGCGCCAGAAAGCCCGTAATATCAAGGTTTGAAGGCTTATGAAGGGATATAAAAGATATGATTAAGATACTTTTCGTCTGCCACGGCAACATCTGCCGTTCCCCCATGGCAGAATTTGTTTTTAGAGATATGGTAGAAAAGCGAGGCTTAGGAGATTGTTTTTATGTGGCTTCTGCGGCCACCAGCATGGAAGAAATCGGTAATCCGGTTCACAGGGGAACGAGAGAGAAGCTCCGCTGCTATGGCATATCCACAGCTGGAAAATATGCAATACAGTTAAAAAAGAAGGATTACGATACTTACGATTACATTCTTGGAATGGAACGATGGAATGTAGTAAATATGATGAAAATACTGCGGAAGGATCCGGCGAACAAGGTAAAACGCCTTCTGGACTTTTCAAATAGGCCCAGAGATATTGCAGACCCATGGTACACTGGCGATTTCGATATTACCTATGAGGATATTGTGGAAGGCTGCCAGGCTTTATTGGATCATATTCTTAAAAAAGACATGGCTGCGTTTTAGAGAGAGAAACAAGTACAAGAGGCTAAATACCCTGTAACAAATCTTCATAAGCATGAGCAGCCCCTTGCTATGAATGAAAAGATTCCAGCGCATATGGTATGCCTGAATTCAGTTTCCTGCTGTGCAGTAAAGATATTTCTACAGTAAATCTTCATGCGCAAGGCCAGCGGGCAGCGCATCATCATGAATGAAAGCATATGGCATACCTGAACTCAGTTTTCGGCCTTGCGGAAAAGGGTACTTTCACAGTAAGAAAAAGAGACGATTTGCAGCGCACACAAGTTAGGCGGTACCTTATATGGGAAAATTTTTATTTGTGTATCTTCAGTCCATGCTGGACATGAACTGTTGCGCAAAAGAATGTCGAAACCAGGCAGACTGGATTCAGCCCATTATGCTCAAAAGAATAAAAGAAGGAAATCAAGAAGCAGTGAAGGAATTATTTACAGTAGGAGAGATTGGACGTTTATTTGACGTGAATATCCGTACCCTTAGGTATTATGACGAAATAGGTTTGCTGCCTCCGGAAAAGGTGGATGAAAAAACAGGCTATCGATATTATTCTACAAAACAATTTGAACGCCTTAATACAATTAAATATCTTCGGGCTCTGGATATGCCTTTGGAAAGGATCATACGCTTTTTTGAGAATAAGGATACTGATACCCTTATGGAGCTTTTAAAGGAGCAGCAGGAGGAGACCAGAATTCTAAAAAGCCGTCTAGAAAAAATAGAAAAGAAATTAAAAGCAAGAATTGTCCAATTATCATCTGCCATGGATTCTCGCTTGAATGAAATCAGGGAAATATTTATACCAGAAAGAAAAATTGTATTTTTGAGAAAAGAGATTCCTTTGGAGGAAGATCTGGAGTATCCGATTCGGGAGCTGGAAAAGCAGAATCATTTAAGCCCAGTAATGTTTTTAGGGAAAGTAGGAGTTTCTATTTCGAGGAAAAATGTGTTGTCTGGAATGTTTCACAGCTTTTCTGGAATCTTTGTATTTTTGGAAAAAGAGGATGAGTTTGAAGGAAAAGAGGAATGTATTCCAAAGGGCTGTTATGTGATAATCCGCTATTCAGGAACACACAGGGAAGCTGAAAAATATTATGTCCAGCTATTGGAATATATTAGACAGAAAGGATATGAATGCTGTGGGGATTCGGTGGAAATCACGCTCATTGATTCTGGGTTTACCAGTGATACGGACAAATTTATTACAGAGCTTCAGCTGCCTATAAGAGAAAAATCTTAAAAATATGCTTGACCCTCCATGAACTGGAGGGTTTATGTTATGTCTTGGGATATTTTTAGGATAGGAGCGTATGAAACATATGGAATTAGAAAACAGACTTACAGAAGGAAATGTGCTAAGAAGGCTTCTTACATTTTCCATTCCATTCCTTATTGCGAATATCATTCAGGCCTTGTATGGTGCGGTAGATCTAATGGTAATCGGAAGATTCTGCTCGCCCGAGAGTGTGGCAGCCGTGTCTACCGGAACCCAAGTCACTCAGATCATTACGAGTATGGTAACAGGCCTTACCCTGGGTGGAACGATTATGGTAGGAAAATACACTGGGATGGGGGATGAAGAACAGACAAAGAAAACAGTAGGCACTACGTTGACAATTTTTGCCATTACAGCGGGAATTCTGACAATTCTTATGCTTTTGTTTACAGATCCTATACTAAATGCGCTGAAAACGCCTCAGAAAGCATTTGCCCTGGCAAAACAGTATGTGATGGTATGTTCTTATGGGATTTTTTTTACTTGTGGATATAATGGAATTAGTGCAATATTAAGAGGCTATGGAGATTCAAAACGGCCTATGATATTTGTAGCTATAGCTTGTGTATTGAATATAATTGGGGATATTGTTTTGGTAAAATATGCCCGTATGGGAGTGGCAGGTGTAGCTCTGGCTACGATTTCAGCCCAGGCAGTCAGCATGCTTTCTGCTATCCTATATCTCAATAAGAAAAAATTTATTTTTACTTTTCAGCTGAAGAATTTTAGGATAGACAGGGAACGGGCCAGAGAGCTGGCCAGCGTAGGAATTCCTATTTCCCTTCAGGAGTGTATGGTGCGCCTGTCCTTTCTTTACCTGACCTCTGTGACAAACCGGTTAGGAGTCCATGCGGCAGCAGCTGTAGGCATTGCCAGCAAATACGATGTATTTGCTATGCTTCCGGCGACATCAATAGCCAGTGCATTAGCAGCAATCACTGCTCAGAATTATGGGGCTGGAAAGCCTAGACGGGCAAGGATATCCTTGGCAGCTGGAATGGGATTTGCAGTTCTTGCGTCCTCTTTCTTTTGGCTGTGGGCACAGATTTCACCAGAGACGATGATTGGAATATTCACAAAAGACAGGGAAATCATTCAGGCAGGGATTCCGTTCTTCCGTTCCTGCAGCTATGATTATCTGGCGGTCAGCTTTGTGTTTTGCCTAAATGGGTATTTGAACGGGTGTTCCAGAACGATTTTTACTATGGTCAGCGTATGTTTTGGAGCCCTGGTTCTCCGTATGCCTTTTATTTATCTTACCTTTACCCATTGTCCGGATAACCTTTTGATTATTGGTGCCATTGCGCCGGCTGTTTCTGGACTTATGGCAGTCTATACATTTTTTTATGTGATCTATCTTATAAAAAATACTTGAACGTGAAAGCGCGAAATGGCTTACAGACTAGACAGAGCGCAAGCGGAGTGTAGAATTTTAGCGGTTTTTATAGAGCGGGGAATCAAGGGGATAAAAAAGAGGCTGATGAGACAAATGACTTTTATGATTTTCCAGAGACATGCTGGAATATTCCTAGCATCGAAACCATAAAAAGCATTAAAAATAAGAAAAATATATGATAAAATATATGTGAAACTAGAGAAAATGAATGGTTGAGAAGGGGGCGTTGATATGGCAGGAAAAACAGTGATGATAACCGGGGCATCCAGAGGAATAGGAAAAGCAATTGCTGTCCAGTTTGCCAGAAAGGGCTATCGGGTAGCGATTAATTGTGTGAAAAGTGAGGAACGCCTTATGCAGGCGAAAAAAGAGCTTGAAGCATATCAGGTTCCGTGTATTGCATACCTGGGGGATATGGGAGATAGCAGCGAATGTGCACAGTTTTATAAAAGAATTAAAAAAAATTTGGGGGTACCGGATATCTTGGTGAATAATGCTGGTATTTCTTATATAGGCCTTCTTCAGGACATGACAGACAAGGACTGGGATAGAATGATTAGGACAAATCTGACTTCTGTCTTTAACTGCTGTCGCCAGGTAATCCCAGATATGGTGCAGAGAAAGTCAGGCAAAATTATTAATATTTCTTCCCAATGGGGAGTGGTAGGGGCTTCTTGTGAGGCAGCATATTCTGCCACTAAGGGAGGTGTTAATGCATTAACCAGAGCACTGGCAAAGGAGCTTGCTCCAAGCAATATTCAGGTCAATGCAGTGGCCTGTGGGGCAATTGATACGGAGATGAATCAATGGATGGAGGAAGAGGAGCTTATCAGCCTGGTAGAGGAAATACCAGCAGGACGGTTAGGGCGGGCAGAAGAAGCTGCCAGTCTTGTTTATCAGATTGCCTGTAAAAATGAGTATCTGACAGGGCAGATTATTGGATTAGATGGGGGATGGATTTAGCTGCCAGTTTTCTTAAATATTTATTACAGTCTTGTAGAAGCAATTGTATTCTTTTAAAATGCTGTGCTATACTATAACAGATGGCATTTCAGAATATTGGATGCCCATAATCCGAAGAAGAAGGAGTGAGGACATCATATGGCAGATATTTTTGACACAGTAATAATCGGTTCAGGTCCAGCAGGCCTTGCTGCTGCTATTTATGCACAGAGAGCAGAGCTAAGGGCAGTTGTGATAGAAAAAAATGTAGTCAGCGGCGGCCAGGTAATGACTACCTATGAGGTGGATAATTATCCTGGTTCTAAGGGAATCGGCGGCTTTGACTTAGGGATGCAGTTTCGGGAACATGCAGATAGTCTGGGGGCAGTTTTTGCAGAAGATGAGGTGTTGTCCATTGAGGACGGTCCGGTGAAAAAGGTTATCTGTGAAAATAATACCTATGAGGCAAAAACGGTAATCATAGCAGCCGGAGCCAGCCACAGGAAGCTGGGAGTGCCAGGAGAGGAGGAGCTGGCAGGTCTGGGAGTGTCTTATTGTGCCACCTGTGACGGCGCCTTTTTCAGAAATAAAACAACAGCCGTCATAGGCGGAGGAGATGTAGCGATTGAGGATGCTATTTTCCTGTCAAGGCTATGTAAGAAGGTTTATCTCATTCATAGAAGGGATGAGCTGAGGGGAGCAAAAAGCCTTCAAAAGAAGCTGTTTTCTTTGGATAATGTAGAGCTGGTGTGGGATACGGTCATCCATGAGATAAAGGGGACCAGTCATGTGGAAGCTCTATTGGCAGCAAACGTAAAGACAGGAGAGAAACGGGAGATAGGAGTAGACGGAGTATTTATTGCAGTGGGTATTACCCCTGGAAGTGAAAAGTTTGAGGGTTTAGCAGAGATGGAAAATGGCTATTTTAAGGCAGGAGAAGACTGCTGCACTTCTGCCCCTGGTATATTTGCTGCTGGGGATGTGAGGACAAAGCAGCTCCGCCAGATCGTAACAGCTGTTTCAGATGGGGCTAATGCAATATCCAGTGTGGAACGTTACCTGACACAAGAGTAGGAGGCTGAGATTCTAATGAAAAAGAAGCATGCCTTTTCATCTTTTAAAATACAGAAAATCCAGGCAGTGGGAAGAGAGCTTTCAAAGAAGATGGGAAAGAATTGCTGGTTCATGATGGGAAAGTGCCTTCGGTGGAAAACATGGGGGCTTTTGGCAGCAGCAGGTTTATTGACAGCCGGGATTGCCTTGCCATTCCTTTCTCTCTCTGATACGGGCAGGAACGATACAGCAGCAACTCAGGCCATTTTTGTTTCTAATGGAGACATAGGGGCAGCAGCGTTTTCCGCTTCCTTTTTTGAGAAAAAAGCTGGAGATTTACCGGAAGTTTTGGATCGGAAAAAAAGAACAGGTATTCCAAGAGTTACAGCGACAGAGGAATCCTATGATACGGTAGCGATTTCACAGGTCAGCGGTTATGTGAATGTACGCCAAGAGGCGAATACTAGCAGTGCGATTGTGGGAAAAATTTACAATGAGTGCGCTGCGACCATATTGAATACGGTGGATGGAGAAGGCGGAAAATGGTATCAGGTGCAGTCTGGTACGGTTCAGGGTTATATTAAGGCTCAATATTTTGTTACAGGTGAAGAGGCTGGGAAGATAGCGAGACAAGTAGGAACTACCTATGCTACGATTGTAAATGCGTCTAATTTAAGGCTTCATGAACAGCCAAGCCTGGAGAGCAAGACTCTTACCCTCCTTGCCCAGGGCACTAGCTATCAGGTGACGGAAGAAAAGGATGGCTTTGCAAAGCTGCAGATCGATACGGATCTGGAAGGCTATGTGTCGACTGATTACATAAAAATTACAGTGGAATTTCGTCAGGCTGTTTCTTTGGAAGAGGAAGCTGCTGCAATTGCAGAGGAGCAGAAAAGGAAGCAAGAAGCAGACGAGGCAATTCAGAAGCTGGAGGATGCCAGAAAAAAAGCCGAAGAGGGGAATGGAAATACATCCTCTGGCTTTATTGAGGCTAATCCGGAGGGAGAGGGGGACTCTCTCTCATCTGCGCCTCCTTCTACAGGCGGAAATGCCTCCCGGTCAGAAGGGAATGTGCCAGTAAGCCCAGCAGGAGGAAACTCATCTGTAGTCAGTGGGGAGGGACCGTTAGGCCCAGGCGTTTATACATCGGATGGAGTTACGACTGCTGCAAGAGCTGCGATTGTAGCTTATGCAAAGCAGTTTTTAGGGTGTCCCTATGTATATGGAGGAGTCAGTTTGACAGGAGGTTCAGACTGCTCTGGCTTTGTCATGAGCGTATTCAGCCATTTTGGTATCTCTACGGGAAGAAGTTCCAGAGACCAGGCAGCCCAAGGAAAGGAAATTCCTGTGTACAGTGTGCAGCCGGGAGATCTGCTTTTCTATTCCAGCGGAGATTATATCAATCATGTTGGGATATATATTGGCGGAGGCCAGATTATCCATTCCAGCAATCCTAAAACAGGAGTTACTATTTCAAACTCGAATTACAGGACACCATGTAAGGCAGTGACTTTCTTGAATTAAATATTTCCTGGGAAATTTTCGAATCTTTACAGTAGGACTGGGCACTTGCTGCGCAGTCCGTACAGTGCCAGAATGCTGCGTCTGCATTCTGTGTGCATCCTTTGGCTCACAGGAAATGCCCTTTCATTCATTATGGTACGCTGCTTAAGCGCATGAAGGTTTCCTGTGAAAGTCTCTTTTTCTGTGTAGAAGAAAATCGAATTTAGGTATGTTAGGAGTTAGAATACTGTTATTCTCTGTGGTGTGCTGATTGTGAAAGCCGCAGGCAGAGGAATCGGCTTTTAGTCAATAAGAGCCGGACAGCGCTTTGAAATGATATGCTGTCCGGCTCTTTTATTTACCCTTAGACTCAAATTCTTTTAAAACACGTTTTAGTTTAGAATTCTGGCTCAATCAAGCCATAGGTGCTGCCCTTTCTCTTATACACCACATTAACCTCATCAGTTTCAGAATTGAGGAACACATAGAAACTGTGTCCTAGAAGCTCCATCTGCACACAGGCTTCCTCTGGATCCATAGGCTTAATGCCGAATCGTTTCGTCTTTACAATACGAACATCTTCATCTATCTCATTTTCCTCTTCCATAAAGGCATCAGAGAAGGAAAGGGCAGACTGCTTCTTATCAATCAATTTTTTCTTGTATTTTTTAATCTGACGTTCGATAATTTCCTCTACTAAATCAATGGAAACATACATATCGCTGCTGGATTCCTCCGCACGGATGATGTTGCCTTTCATTGGGATGGTTATTTCAATCTTCTGGCGTTCCTTTTGCACGCTTAAGGTAACGATTACCTCGGTATCAGGAGTAAAATAACGCTCCAATTTTCCAATCTTGTCTTCCACTGCTGCTTTCAGAGCAGGAGTTACCTCAATATTTCTACCTGTAATCACATAACGCATAAACCATCAGCTCCTTTTCATCTTGATATAACAGAATTATATCACATAAATTTGTAAAACTCAACAGGACAAGATTGAATTTTTCGACAATTATTGAGGATTATTTATAAAAATTTTCTTCTTAAAAATTAGAGAGTCGTTGAGTAACTATAGTTTTGCTTTTCTTTAGGTCAACCGATATTATGTTCTTTTTGTCGAAATATAAAAGTTTATGACAAGTGTACAAAAATGGAAAAAGACAAAACTTTTTGTCGAAAATGGGAACCGTGGGGAAGAAGACTGTGGATAATGTGGATAACTTGGTGTATAAGTGGATTTTCTGTTAAAACAGGGCATTTCCTGTGGGGATAAAAAGGGGCATGTTTACACATGATTTTTGTGGATAATGTGGATAAATGTAAAAGAGAACATATTTTTTGTGCAACTTGTCAGGTTAACCATAATTTTTCCGATTATGTTAAGCTGAGAAAAATTAAATTTTTGTTAACGAGTTGAATAAAAAGAAAGAAGGTGATACAATATACGGGATTGTACGGTTAAATATGGAGAGAATAGTAAGAGATAAGAGAAGAGAGAAGAAGCAGGAGAGACTCTATGAATATTGTTGAAAAAATATTTGGTACGCACAGCGAGCGAGAGCTGAAGCTGATCAATCCTATTGTGGACAAGATAGAAAGCCTCAGGCCAGAGATGATGGAGCTTGACGATGAACAGCTCCGTGATAAGACCAGAGTCTTTAAAGAGCGCCTTGCTGCAGGAGAGACATTAGACGATATCCTCCCGGAGGCTTTTGCCGTGGTCCGGGAGGCAGCTAGAAGAGTGCTCAATATGGAGCATTACCGCGTACAGCTGATCGGCGGCATTGTTCTTCATCAGGGGCGAATTGCTGAGATGAGAACTGGTGAAGGAAAAACACTGGTTTCCACAGCTCCAGCATATTTGAATGCTCTTGCCGGAAAGGGCGTGCATATCGTAACTGTCAATGATTACCTGGCAAAGCGAGATGCAGAATGGATGGGACGGGTTCATGAGTTCCTGGGCCTGACAGTAGGCGTAGTTCTGAACTCTATGAATAATGACGACAGGCGGGCTGCTTACGCATGTGATATCACATATGTAACCAATAATGAATTAGGCTTTGATTATCTGAGAGATAACATGGCTATCTATAAAGAACAGATGGTTTTAAGGGAACTGGACTATGCGATCATCGATGAGGTGGATTCTGTATTGATCGATGAAGCAAGAACGCCCCTTATTATTTCTGGACAGAGCGGAAAGTCTACCAAGTTATATGAGGTATGCGATGTTTTAGCCCGTCAGCTGATTAAGGGCAAGGAATCTGCAGAATTTTCCAAGATCAATGCGATTATGGGCGAGGAGATCGAGGAGGAGGGAGACTTTGTTGTCAATGAAAAGGATAAGATTGTCAATCTGACCGCAGATGGTGTGAGAAAGGTGGAAGAATTCTTCCATATTGAAAACCTGGCTGATCCGGAAAATCTGGAAATTCAGCATAATATTATTCTGGCTCTTCGGGCTAATTACCTGATGTTCCGGGATAAGGACTATGTGGTAAAGGACGATGAGGTTTTAATTGTAGATGAATTTACAGGGCGTATTATGCCAGGGCGGCGTTATTCAGATGGTCTCCACCAGGCGATTGAGGCGAAAGAGCATGTACACGTAAGACGTGAAAGCAAGACCTTGGCAACCATTACCTTCCAAAACTTCTTTAATAAATTCAGGAAAAAGTCAGGTATGACTGGTACTGCTCTTACAGAAGAAAAGGAGTTCCGCAATACCTATGGGATGGATGCCATTGCCATTCCTACCAATAAGCCAGTAATCCGTATTGACCATGAAGATGGTGTGTATAAGACAAAAAAGGAAAAATTCAAGGCAGTTGTGGACGAGATTGCTGAAACCCATAAGAAAGGACAGCCAGTTCTTGTAGGTACCATTACCATTGAGACATCTGAGATGCTGAGCCGTATGCTGCAGAAACGGGGTATTCCTCATAAGGTATTGAATGCTAAGTACCATGAGCTGGAAGCAGAGATCGTTGCAGATGCTGGTGTTCATGGCGCAGTCACCATTGCAACCAATATGGCTGGCCGTGGTACGGATATTAAATTGGATGACGAATCCAGAGCGCTTGGAGGCCTAAAAATTATTGGTACAGAGCGCCATGAGTCCAGACGTATTGACAATCAGCTCCGCGGCCGTTCTGGCCGTCAGGGAGATCCGGGAGAGTCTCGTTTCTATATTTCCCTGGAGGATGATTTAATGAGGCTTTTCGGTTCAGAAAGGCTTATGAGCATGTTTAATGCTCTGGGAGTTCCAGAGGGAGAGCAGATTGAACATAAGATGCTTTCTAATGCCATCGAAAAAGCTCAGATGAAGATTGAGAACAACAATTATGGAATTCGTGAGCAGCTTCTGAAATATGATGAGGTTAATAATGAGCAGCGTGAGATCATCTATGCTGAGAGGAAAAAGGTGCTTGACGGCGGCAATATGCGCGAGCTTGTTTTAAAGATGATAACAGATCTGGTGGAAAATGCAGTAGATATGTGCATTTCCGATGAGCAGGCAGCGGAAAACTGGGACTTGAAGGAGCTTAACAGCCTTCTTCTCCCAATCATTCCTCTGGAACCCCTTTCCCTTACAGATGAGATCAGGGCTATGAAGAAGGATGAGTTAAAGCATATGCTGAAGGAAAAGGCAATTAAGCTTTATGAAGCAAAAGAAGCTGAATTCCCAGATGCAGAGCAGATTCGTGAGATTGAGCGAGTAATCCTTCTGAAGGTAATTGATAATAAGTGGATGTCCCATATAGATGATATGGATCAGCTTCGTCAAGGAATCGGTCTGCAGGCATATGGCCAGCGTGATCCTTTAGTAGAATATAAGATGAGCGGCTATGAAATGTTTGAAGGCATGACTGCTGCAATTCAGGAGGATACTGTAAGGATTTTGTTCCATATCCGCGTGGAACAGAAGGTAGAAAGAGAGCCTGCGGCCAAGGTGACAGGAACCAATAAGGATAATACTGCCGTACAGGGGCCAAAGCGCCGTGAGGTTAAAAAGGTTTATCCAAATGACCCCTGTCCTTGTGGAAGCGGCAAAAAATATAAGCAGTGTTGTGGCAGAAAGCCCGCTTAAGGTTCCCTCGTTTGAGAGAAAAAAGCTTGTAGTGAGTCCTGTTCTTAGCTGGTAAAGCATATGCAGGTGAGTATAGGGCTGCTAAGCTCAGGCGGGCTTGACCTTGAGGTTTTTTGCGAGATATAGAAATGAAATAATCTAAAAATGATGAAAGAAGGTGACACAGTGGTTGAATTGGATCAATTCAAATATACCTTATCTACATTTAAAAAACCATTAGTGGAAGTGAGGGATTCACTTTGACCTGGATAATAAGGTAAAGCGAATCGACGAATTGGATAAATCCATGGAAGAACCGGATTTTTGGAATGATAATGAACGTTCTACCAGGGTTGTAAAAGAGGCAAAGAATTTAAAGGATACAGTGGAGAATTACCGGAAGCTGGAAGAAGCCTATGAGGAAATCGAGCTTTTGATTGAAATGGGCAATGAAGAGAACGATGCATCAGTGATTCCTGATATCGAGGAAATGATGAAGGAATTCAGTGAGAAGCTGGAAAATATGCGTATAGGAACTCTTCTTTCCGGTGAATATGATAAATGCAATGCGATTCTCCGCTTGAATGCAGGTGCTGGAGGTACAGAATCCTGTGATTGGTGCAGTATGCTTTACCGCATGTATTTAAGATGGGCGGACAGCAGAGGATTTTCCACAGAGGTTTTGGATTTCCTTGACGGAGATGAGGCAGGCATTAAATCTGTGACTGTGCAGATTAATGGAGACAATGCCTTCGGATATTTGAAATCAGAGAGGGGTGTCCACCGTTTGGTAAGGATTTCTCCTTTTAATGCAGCGGGAAAAAGGCAGACTTCTTTTGTATCCTGTGATGTCATGCCAGATATTGAAGAAGATCTGGATGTAGAAATCAATGCAGACGATTTGCGCATTGATACCTATCGTTCCAGCGGCGCCGGAGGTCAGCATATTAACAAGACGTCATCTGCTGTCCGCATTACACATATTCCTACAGGAATTGTGGTACAGTGCCAGAATGAGCGTTCTCAGTTTCAGAATAAGGATAAGGCTATGCAGATGTTGAAGGCAAAGCTTTATATGCTAAAGCAGCAGGAAAATGCAGAAAAGATTTCTGATATCCGCGGAGATGTAAAGGAAATCGGCTGGGGCAGCCAAATTCGTTCCTATGTCCTCCAGCCATATACCATGGTGAAGGATCACCGCACCAATACAGAAAGCGGGAATGCTCAGTCTGTGTTAGACGGCGGCCTGGATCCTTTTATCAGTGCATATTTAAAATGGCAGAGTTTAGGGGGAGAAAACCAAGGCAAGTCGGACGATAATCTGTAATTTATAATAGCACACCTTATTTTGCTTTAGTGCTGTGGCTTATAAAAAAGCATAAACATAATAATAAAAAGCTGGTCTGAATAACAGGAGTTATTAGGCCGGCCTTTTTCTTCTGTTAAGAGTTTGGCATCAAAAATTCTAGCTTAGGAAAAAGCATTCTGACACTTTTCCATCTACAATTCTTCCCACAGAGTCCGCACAAGAAAAGCCTTTCGTGCACTTTTTCTAAAACAACCCTAAAAATCCATTGCAATTCCCCTCTAATCGTGATAATATCTTTTCTACAAACACAAATGTATTTGTGAAACGAACAGAAAGGAATTCTATGGAAGACAAGAGTAAGTATTTTGTGGTAAAACAGAAAGCAGTTCCAGAGGTTTTGCAAAAGGTAGTGGAAGCAAAAAGGCTTTTGGAGACAGAACGTGCTATCACAGTACAGGAAGCTGCTGACCGTGTGGGTATTAGCCGGAGTTCGTTTTATAAATATAAAGACGACATTTTCCCCTTTTATGATAACGCCAAGGGAAAGACGATCACACTGATGATCCAATTGGAGGATAACCCAGGATTTTTGTCAGAGATTCTCCATGTAGTTGCCGCCTATAAGGCCAATATTCTGACAATCCATCAGAGCATTCCAGTAAGCGGTGTGGCTACGGTGACTTTGAGTGTGGAGGTGCGGTCAGATACAGGAAATCTGTCAAAAATGGTGGAAGAAATTGAAGATAAGAAAAATGTAGACTATGTAAAAATTTTATCCAGGGAGTAGATGACAATGATTTATGCAGCAATAATGGGATATGGAACAATTGGCTCCGGTGTAGCAGAGGTTCTGGAGCAGAATAAGGATGTGGTGGCAGAGCAGACAGACCAGGGAATTGAAGTAAAGTATGTTCTGGATCTGAGAGATTTTCCAGGTACGATTGTGGAAAATAAAGTAGTTCACGACTTTTCTACAATTATTGATGATGAGGATGTATCAATTGTAGTTGAGACAATGGGAGGTCTGAACCCAGCATACCCTTGGGTAAAGGCATGTCTAGAGGCAGGAAAGCATGTGATAACCTCCAATAAGGCTCTTGTGGCTGCCCATGGTACGGAACTTCTCCAGATTGCCAGGGATAAGCAGGTAAATTTCCTGTTTGAGGCAAGTGTGGGAGGGGGAATTCCTATTATCAGGCCTCTTTATCGCTGTCTGATGGGAGAACGGATAGAAGAGATTACAGGAATTTTAAATGGAACGACAAATTATATTTTGACAAAAATGAGCCAGGAAGGAGCTTCTTTTGATGAGGTGTTAAGGGAAGCACAGGCTTTGGGATATGCGGAAAGAAATCCAGAGGCAGATGTAGAGGGTCATGATACCTGCCGCAAGCTGGCAATCCTTACTGCTATGGTAACAGGAAAGGAAGTTAACTATGAGGATATCTATACAGAAGGGATTACGAAGATAGATGCTGAAGATTTCCAGTATGCAGATAAATTTGGAGCTTCTATTAAGCTTTTTGGTTCCAGCCAGATAGACGGTGGAGCAGTACATGCTTGGGTTGCACCGGTGATGATCGGGCCGTCTCATCCTCTTTTCTCTGTTAATGATGTATTCAATGGTATTATGGTAAAGGGAAATATGCTGGGAACCACTATGTTTTATGGAAGAGGGGCAGGAAAGCTGCCTACAGCAAGCGCTGTGGTAGCAGATATGATTGAAGCAGCACAGAATATGGATTCTAATATCCCTATGGGATGGGGAACAGGAAAACAAGCAATTGCATCTATGAATACAGCATGTTGCCGTTATTTTGTCAGAATGAAAGGGACGATGGAAAGAGAAGGGGAGAAAGCGAAAAAAGTATTTGTCAATATCCAGACAGCAGATATTGGAGTGGACAATGAGTTTGCCTTTCTTACAGGAAAAATGACTCAGGAAGCATTTAACAGAGCAAAGGGGGACCTGCCGGTAACTAAGGTTATCCGGGCAGAGCTGTAATATGTGGACGGCAGTAATCCGTCTTGTCAGGCAGGGATTTCCCTGCCTGTTTCATCTATTGACTGGCTTATACTGTCCAGGCTGTGGAGGAACCAGAGCTTTTCGCTTTTTCCTGCGAGGGCAATGGAGGAAAAGCTTTTGCTATAATCCTATTATTCTGTATGCAGCCCTTGTAACATTGATTCAGGGAATATGCTGGATGGTATCGAAAGGATTAAAAAAACCCGATCTGTATCCCCTGCGGCCCAGTCTGTTTCTTTATATAGGAGCGGCAATTATTCTTATCAATTGGATCTACAAGAACTATATGCTGATTGTCTGTGGAATTGATCTTCTTCCCTAAACCTTCATGCGCAAGGCCAGCGCATCACCATGAATGAAAGCATCCAGCCCATTTCTTATCCCTGAATTCAGTTTTCTGCTGAGCAGAAAAGGGTATTTTCACAGTAAAGAAGTGGACAAGAGCCACTTATACTCCGCACAAAAAAGAGGCTGCTGATACAGCTGCCTCTTAGTGCATAAAGATTTAAGCGGGAAGTTGCCCCCAGTAGTCCATGATCTGGCGATACATGTCATTGTATACAGGACCGAGGACCGGATCATTCAAAAGTACCTGATAAACATATATGATCATACCAAATATTACCAGACTTAAGATAACTGCAAGGATGCCTGCTGCCATTCCTACAACTGTTTGCCCATTCCGGATTCCCTGCTGCCTGGCAACATAAGCGAGAGTGATAGCAGTGATTCCTAGGGGAAGCTGTATTAATGGAGAAAGGCAGAAAACAACGCTGACTATGCCAAAAATCAGGGAAAACAGAGCCATTTTGGAAGTCGGGCTTTTTTTTACTGCTGAACTTTCCGAATGGGGTTCCCTTTCATAATGATTGTTTGCTGATTCCATGTAAATTCCTCCATTTATGAGTGTCCCATAAAGTCGACACGATTCCATCTTATCACGAAAAAGAAATATTGTCTAGACGTAGAGAACGTTTCGCTATATAATTATGTAACAGTTCAGACATGTTTTCTTATTTTTAAAATCTATGATTCTGGTGCCAAAACATTCTGACGCGTTTTCTGCTTCAGTAGATTTGACACTTGAGTCCTGTATAAAAATTTAAGAAAAAGGATGTTCTAGGCGGTATTTTTATTTTAAGCATAGTTTTAAGATATGCTTTAATAACAGATGAAAAGGCCATGGGAGGTAAAGAATGGATATTATAGAGATATTGCAGAAGGAACTGCAGATTGGGCGCGGCCAGGTAGAGGCAGCGGTAAAGCTTATAGATGAGGGAAATACGATTCCGTTTATTGCCCGTTACAGAAAGGAAGCAACTGGCTCTCTAAATGACGAAGTGCTCCGCAGCCTGGACGAGAGATTAAAATATCTGCGAGGGCTGGAGGAAAAAAAGGAGCAGGTGATTTCCTCTATAAGAGAACAGGAGAAGCTGACGCCTGAGCTGGAGGAAAAGATAAAAAATGCTATGACAATGGTAGCAGTGGACGATTTATACCGCCCTTATCGTCCAAAGCGCCGGACAAGAGCAATGATTGCAAAAGAAAAAGGCCTGGAGCCTTTGGCGGATTACATCACCCTTCAGATGGCGAAGGCACCGCTAGAGGAGACGGCTGCTGATTATATTTCTGTGGAGATGGGTGTGGAAAGCGCACAGGCTGCCCTGGAGGGAGCTCGGGATATTCTGGCAGAACGGATTTCCGATAATGCGGAATACCGTACTTACATCAGAAAGGTAACATGTACACAGGGAACAATCCAGTCTGCCGCAAAAGAGGAAGGCAGGGAATCTGTATATGAGATGTATTACAGCTATGAAGAACCGATAAAGAAATGTGCCGGCCACAGGATTCTTGCCATTAACCGGGGAGAAAATGAAAAGGTGCTGACGGTAAAGCTTATAGCCCCTGAAGAACAGATTCTTAGATTCTTGGAAAAACAGGTGATATTTAGAGATAATCCCCATACAACTCCCTTTCTCCAGGGGGCTGTGGAAGACAGCTATAAAAGGCTGATTGCTCCGGCTATTGAACGGGAGATCCGAAATGAAATGACAGAAATGGCAGAGGATGGAGCGATTAAGGTATTTGGAAAAAACCTGGAACAGCTTCTCATGCAGCCCCCGATTACGGGAAGAGTGGTCTTAGGCTGGGACCCTGCCTTCCGTACTGGCTGTAAGCTGGCGGTTGTGGATGATACGGGAAAGGTTATGGACACAGTTGTCATTTATCCTACAGCGCCCCAGAATAAGGTGGAAGAGGCTAAAAAGGTTCTGAAAAAGCTGATTAATAAATATCACATTTCTCTGATTTCTGTGGGAAATGGTACGGCATCCAGAGAATCTGAACAGATTATTGTAGAACTTTTGAAAGAAATTCCTGAGCCAGTGCAGTATGTCATTGTGAACGAAGCCGGCGCCTCCGTGTACTCTGCAAGCAAGCTGGCAACAGAAGAATTTCCGGATTTTGATGTGGCCCAAAGGAGCGCTGTTTCCATTGCGAGAAGGCTTCAGGATCCGTTGGCAGAGCTGGTAAAAATAGAGCCCAAATCCATAGGAGTAGGCCAGTACCAGCATGATATGAATCAGAAGCATTTAAGTGAAACTCTGCAAGGGGTTGTAGAGGATTGCGTGAATAAGGTTGGAGTGGACTTGAACACGGCTTCTGCCTCCCTCTTAGAGTACATTTCAGGCATCAATAAAACGATTGCAAAAAATATTGTAGCTTACCGGGAAGAAAATGGAGCGTTTACAGACAGAAAACAGCTTCTCAAAGTGGCAAAGCTGGGACCAAAAGCTTTTGAACAATGCGCAGGCTTTACCAGGATCCAAGGGGGTAAAAATCCCCTGGATGGGACATCAGTCCATCCAGAAAGCTATAAAGCTGCCTCAGCCTTACTGAAACGGCTGGGATATCAGCCAGAGGATATTGCAGCTGGGGGCTTAAAAGGCTTGGAAAAAAAGATTCATGACTATAAAAAGCTGGCAGAGGAACTGGATATCGGTGATATTACATTAAGGGACATTGTGAAAGAGCTGGAAAAGCCAGGACGGGACCCAAGAGATGAGATGCCAAAACCGATTCTCCGTACGGATGTGTTGGAAATGAAGGACCTAAAACCAGGAATGGTGCTGAAAGGAACGGTAAGAAATGTAATTGATTTCGGGGCATTTGTGGATATCGGAGTCCATCAGGATGGCCTGGTGCATATTTCCCAGATGGCAGAGCGTTATATTAAGCATCCCCTGGAGGTAGTGAGCGTAGGGGATATTGTAGAGGTTAAAGTTCTGGCAGTAGATGAAGGGAAAAAGAGAATTTCACTCACAATGCTTCTGGAAAAATAATCCCTGAAAGGAATTGAAACAGATGGTATTTGAGACATATCGGGCGGAGGAAACCTTTGCCCTTGGCGAAAAAATGGGAAAAGCTGCAAAGGCCGGAGAGATATACTGTCTGGACGGTGATCTGGGAACAGGAAAAACTGTGTTTACCCAGGGATTTGGAAAAGGCCTGGGAATTACAGAGCCAGTAAACAGCCCTACGTTTACAATTCTTCAGCAGTATGAAGAAGGCCGCCTTCCATTGTATCATTTTGATGTATATCGGATTGGAGATGTGGAGGAAATGGAAGAGGTCGGTTACGAAGACTGCTTTTATGGGGAAGGGGTGAGCCTGATCGAATGGGCCTCTTTGATTAAAGAGCTTCTTCCTAAACAGGCAATCCGTATTGTAATCGAAAAGGATATGGAAAAGGGCTTCGATTATCGGAAGGTGACAGTGGAGGGAAAGGAATGAAAATTTTAGGAATTGAAAGCTCATCCCTTGTGGCATCAGCAGCTTTGGTAACCGATCATATGCTGACAGCAGAATATACGGTTAATTTTAAGAAGACCCATTCACAGACCCTTCTGCCCATGATAGATGAAGTGGTTCGGATGATAGAGTTGGATCTGAATTCAATCGATGCCATTGCAGTTTCCGGAGGACCAGGCTCCTTTACAGGCCTCCGGATTGGTTCAGCTACAGCTAAAGGGCTGGGATTGGCTCTGAAAAAGCCTTTGATTCATGTGCCTACAGTGGATGCTATGGCATATAATATGTGGGGATATGATGGTCTGGTATGTCCGATTATGGATGCCAGGAGATATCAGGTATATACTGGAATTTATCGTTTTCCTAAAAAGGACACTGCCAGCTCTATGGGAGGAATGGAAACTGTGAAAGCACAATGCCCTATGGATATGGAGGAATTGGCAAGGGAGTTGAATCAGCTGGGGGAAAGAACAGTATTTTTGGGAGATGGCGTCCCAGTGTGCCAGCCTATTATAGAAGAAACCCTTGTTATTCCCTATGAGTTTGCGCCAGCTCATATGAACAGGCAGAGAGCTGGTGCTGTAGCAGCTCTGGGAGCTATCTATTATGAAAATGGAATGGTGGAAACAGCAGCGGAGCACAGACCCGATTATCTCAGAAAATCCCAGGCAGAGCGGGAGCGGGAGGGAAACACCTTAAAAGGGGATGCAGTCTAAAACAAAAAAACAATTTGGCTCAAAGGAAGGCGGAAGAAAGAGAAAAGACCGGATATGGAAGAAAGGATGGAAAGAGAAAAGCAGGTAAAAAAAGAAAATGAGAAGTTGGACAGGGTCCGAAGAATGAGAGAGGATGATATTGAAGAGATAGCAGAACTGGAACGGCTCTGCTTTTCTGTACCATGGTCTGAGGGGTTGCTATCTGAAGCTTTGGAAAGTTCTGTGAATGTCTGCTTCGTACTGGAGGAACAGAAACGGGCCGTGGCTTATGGAATCTTTCAGCTGCTTGCAGGAGAGGGAGAAGTCTTGCGGATAGGGGTCCTGCCTTCAGAGAGGCGAATGGGACTGGGGAGTAAAGTGCTGGAAGCCATGGAAGGCTATGCCAGGGCAAATCAGGGAGAACGCATTTTTCTGGAGGTACGTGAGAGCAATCAAGGAGCCCGAATGCTTTATAAATCCTGGGGATTTCAAGAGCTGGGAATTCGAAGGAATTATTATCAGAATCCAAGGGAAGATGCAGTTCTCATGAGGCTTGTCCTTGTTTGAAACATTTACCACTTAAAATCACCGTTTTTCCGATTATAATGTAGGGGTACCCGGGCAGATATGCCCTGGTTCCCCAATCAGTCAGGGAACAGGCAGAGCGGCCGGAAAAAGAAAGGTGAGGATAAAATGAGGAGGTACGGAAACGGAGGAGTGCTGGAGTCCGTAATTTGCAATCAGTGTGGAAAAAAGCTGGCAGTAAAAGACGGAATTGTGCGGGAAGGCGTGATTTCCATCCATCATGCTTGGGATTTCTTTTCAGAAAAAGACGGAGAAGTCCATCATTTTGATTTATGTGAAAGCTGTTATGACGATGTAATCAGCCAATTCCGCATTCCGGCAGAACGAGAGGAGCAGGCAGAGCTGCTCTGAGAGCTCCGGCAGAATGTGAGACGAAGCATGTTGCCGGCTGTTTTGGAAAATAGGGGAGCCACTGCATAAAGGGCAGGGGTTCCCCTGTTTTCATGTTGTTATTTTTCGTTTCTAGTTGATTCTCCCAATGGAATTGTGCTATGATTTTAGACAGACGTTTTCCTTTGAAAATTATGGAAGGAGGACGAAATCTGGATGAAATGAGGATAGTTATGCTAGATATTTGTCTGTTGGGAACAGGTGGGATGATGCCACTGCCTTATCGGTGGCTGACTTCCATGATGGCTCGCTGTGATGGAAGCAGTCTGCTTATTGACTGCGGAGAGGGAACCCAGGTGGCGCTTAAAGAAAAGGGGTGGAGTCCTAAGCCCATTGATATTATTTGTTTCACCCATTATCATGCAGACCACATCAGCGGCCTTCCTGGCCTTTTGCTGACTATGGGAAATGCAGAAAGGACAGAGCCACTGTTACTGATGGGCCCCAGGGGACTGGAACGGGTGGTGGGAGCTTTGAGGATTATTGCACCAGAGCTGCCCTTTCCAATTCGTTTTATTGAGTTTTCAGAGCCAAGAGAGCAGATAAAAATAGGCCCTTTTGTTATTGATGCATATAAAGTGAATCATAATGTAGTCTGCTATGGATATGCAGTTTCTATTTTAAGGAATGGCCGGTTTGATGTGGAAAGGGCAAGGGAACAGGCAGTGCCTCAAAAGTTTTGGAGCAGGCTTCAGAAAGGGGAAACCATTCAAGATGGAGAGCGGATATTTACTCCAGATATGGTACTTGGCCCTGCAAGGAGAGGTTTAAAGGTTGCTTATTGTACGGATACAAGACCAGTTCCGGTGATTGGAGAATATGCCAAAGAGGCTGACCTATTTATCTGTGAAGGCATGTATGGAGAGGATGGAAAAGAGGGAAAGGCAAGAGAATATAAGCATATGACTATGTATGAGGCAGCCCGTTTGGCAAAAACAGCAGGACCAAAGGAAATGTGGCTGACCCATTATAGCCCCTCCCTTACAAGACCAGAGGATTTTATTGATGAGGTACGAAAAATTTTCCCTCGGGCCAAGGCTGCCAGGGACGGATTTACTATGGAGCTGGAATTTGATAAAGATGAATGAGAGAATAAAGAGAGAAAGCATTTTATCATGGATTGACATGTCTGCTGGCGTAGATATTTCCATAAATATATGGTGACGGGAGGAACAGAGGATGGACAAGGACATTTTTATATTGGCAATTGAAAGCTCCTGTGATGAGACAGCAGCAGCGGTTGTCAAAAACGGCCGTGAGGTGTTGTCCAATGTGATTTCTTCTCAGATTGCGCTGCATACTCTTTATGGCGGAGTTGTTCCGGAAATCGCATCGCGCAAGCATATAGAGAAGATTAATCAGGTAATCGAACAGGCATTATCTGATGCAGGAGCAGGCCTGGAAGATATGGATGGGATTGCTGTAACCTATGGACCAGGATTGGTAGGAGCTCTTTTGGTAGGGGTAGCTGAAGCAAAAGCAATTGCTTATGCTGCTGGCAAACCACTGATAGGAGTGCATCACATAGAGGGCCATGTATCGGCTAATTTTATCGAACATCCAGAACTGGAGCCCCCCTTTGTATGTCTGATTGTATCAGGAGGGCATACTCATCTGGTGGTAGTAAAAGATTATGGAGAGTTTGAAATTATTGGGAGAACAAGAGATGATGCAGCTGGGGAAGCCTTTGATAAGGTGGCTAGAGCCATAGGCCTGGGCTATCCGGGAGGCCCTAAGGTTGATAAGGCAGCAAAGGGGGGCAATAGACATGCTATTGAATTTCCACGGGCAAAGGTAGGGGATGCTCCTTATGATTTCAGCTTTAGCGGTTTGAAATCAGCTGTGTTGAATCATATTAATCACGTTCGGATGACAGGGCAGGAAATCAATGTTCCCGATCTAGCCGCCTCTTTTCAGAATGCAGTTGTAGAATCCCTGGTAACAAGGGCAGTAAATGCTGCCAAAGAATATGGCTATAAGAAGCTGGCTCTTGCTGGAGGCGTTGCTTCCAATACTGCATTGAGAGAAGCAATGAGGAATGCATGTGAGGAAGAGAATTTAACGCTCTATTACCCCTCACCGATTCTTTGCACCGATAATGCTGCTATGATTGGAGCAGCTGCCTATTATGAATATAGGAAGGGCAGCCGTTCAGGATGGGATTTAAATGCAGTGCCAAATCTAAAGCTTGGAGAACGATAGAAACCTGTTTGGAGAGAAAGGACTCAGGAAAAATGAACGGCAGAGCAGCAGAAAGGACAGTAGCTATAGTTCTGGCAGCCGGCCAGGGAAAGCGTATGAAAAGCAGCATCCAGAAGCAGTTTATGCTTTTGCAGGAAAAACCTCTGATCTATTATGCTTTGGCTGAGCTTGAAAAAAGTATGGTTGACCATATTATCCTGGTAACAAGTGAAGATGAGATTCAATATTGTAAGGAGAGAATCGCAGCTCCCTTTCATTTTTCAAAGATAAGAAGGATTGTTGCCGGAGGGAAAGAGAGATATCATTCAGTCTATGAAGGGTTGAAGGCAGCCGAAGAATTGGAGGGAGCCAAGGGCGAACACTCCATTGTTCTGATCCACGACGGTGCCAGACCTTTTATTACAGAGAATATGATACAGACAGCAATAGAGGCAGCTAGACAATTTAGGGCCTGCGCAGTGGGAATGCCAGTAAAGGATACGATTAAAATGGCAGATGAAAATGGCTTTGTAAAAGAAACTCCTGAGCGGAGTATGTTATGGCAGATGCAGACTCCACAGGCATTTGATTATAGTCTGATTCGCAGGGCATATGAAAAACTGCTTTCAAATCCAGAACATCAGAAAGGAATAACAGATGATGCAATGGTAGTAGAAGCTATGACAGATGCCAGGGTAAAGCTTATTTTAGGGGATTACAGAAATATTAAGGTTACTACTCCGGAAGATATGGTTCTGGCAGAAGTCTTTTTAAAGGAAGGGAGGGGAAAATGGGAAGAAGAAAAAAAGGGGGATTGCTAGTCACGGGCTTATTGCTTTTTGGAGTGATTAGTGCCGGGATGGGAAATAGTGCAGCAGCAAGACCAGAAGAATATATAGCAAAAATAGAAGGTCAACCAGACGCAGGAAAAGATGAGTTATCTGGAAAAGAGGGATTGATTAGAGAGGCAGAAGCAGGTGGGGCATTGGAACAGGAAGGTATAGGAGCAGCAAAAAACACCCTAAAAAGCCGCTTTCCAGCTCCAAAAGGATTTAAACGGACAGAAGAAGGCGAGGGAACCCTAGGTGCTTTTATAAGAGATTACCCCCTTCTTCCTGAGGGAAGTCCTATCCTTCTTTATAATGGAGAAAGGAAAGAGATACAGACATGCCATGCGGCAGTTTTTGATATGGCCCTTTCTAACCGGGATCTTCAGCAGTGCGCAGATTCTGTCATGAGAGTCTATGGAGAATATTACTGGAAAAACGGGCAGTATGATAAAATAGGTTTTCACTTTGTAAATGGGTTTTTCTGCTCCTATCGTAAATGGATGGAGGGATATCGGGTGGCAGTAAGTGGAAATCAGACAAGCTGGGTCAAAAAATCTGCTCCGGACAGTTCATGGGAGGGATTTGAACAGTACTTAAATACCGTATTCGCCTATGCCGGGACTTTTTCCATGAAGGGAGAGTCAGAAGCTGTGGATATAAAGGATATGAAAATCGGAGATGTGTTCCTTTATGGCGGCAGCCCAGGGCATGTGGTTATGGTGGTAGACGTATGTGAACCTTCATCAGAGGAAGCGAAAGGGAAAGCATTTTTACTGGCACAGGGATATATGCCGGCTCAGCAGTTTCATGTATTAAAAAATCCGGCCCATGAAGACGACCCCTGGTATTATACTTCAGAGCTTACATGGCCTTTTGAGACACCTGAATACATATTTCAGGAAGGTGCATTTCGAAGAATGGCATATTAATATCATAACTCAGCAACGCCCTAAATAATAATGTACTTTTGTAACAGAAGGTGTTAAGTGGCAAATGAATTACGACAAAAAGGTGCCAGAATATTTAGATAGTTTTATAACCAGAAAATTCTGGCATCGATTTTTCCAAAGTCATAGAAAAAAATGAAAAAAATAGTAGAAAAGTGCTTGACAAAAATCATTTATTTATATAGAATAATAAAGCACGTTCGGTGAATGAGTTTTGGAGAGATATCGAAGCGGTCATAACGAGGCGGTCTTGAAAACCGTTTGTCCGAAAGGGCGCGTGGGTTCGAATCCCACTCTCTCCGTTTCTGGTTTTGTGAATATACAAAAGTAAAACCAGTGGAATAATAGAATATAGATTTTAAATCAGCTAATAGAAGCTTGTATATGCAGAAGTACCCAAGAGGCTGAAGGGGCTCCCCTGGAAAGGGAGTAGGTCGTTAATAGCGGTGCGAGGGTTCAAATCCCTCCTTCTGCGCTGGCAATTAAAAATTGCCTTGAAAAATGTCATAAAAAATCAAAAAAAGCAGTTGACAAAGCAAAGGAAGCGTGGTAATATATAACACGCCGCTGCGAGAGAGTCAGCAGAGCACCATGAAAATTGAAGACTAAACAGTATGTAAAACCCTGAAAATTCAAAGGAAAAAGAAGAGTCGGAAGCAGA